>NZ_JAACFT010000006.1 GCF_029051685.1 Bradyrhizobium sp. CSA207
GAACCGCGTCGCCGACCTTCAACCCGATATCCAGGCCTGGCGGCGGGACATCCACCAGCACCCTGAGCTCCTGTACGACGTCCACCGCACCGCAGCATTCGTTGCTGACCGCTTGCGTGAGTTCGGCCCCGCTGTAACCGACGCCTCCGGAGCCGCCGGAATCACCGTAGGGGTCGATTCCGCCGGTCCCGCCGGCAGTCTGCGCCAAAGCCGACGACGAATAGGCCAGCCCGGCGAAAACCAGGAGAAGACGTCGCTTCCAACCGGGAGAGCGGGGCAAACTCGATCGCGACGAAGCTCCAACGCGCATCCGGACATCCTCGGTTGGTCGCCAACACCGCACCGCCGGGCCGCCGCCCTCGATGCCGCTGCCGCCCTGCGCCTGACCGTTGATGACCGGCCGCTATGAGCCGCGCACGATTGCCAAACCGGCGACCGCAGCGTGCTCCTGTAAAAGAGGGCCAAGTCCTAGCAGGTCGATTGGTGCGCCAATGTGCCCAGCGTCTCACGCGCCGGTTCTGAAGCAAGTTGGTACATAGAAAGCACAGGGCGCCCGCGCGGCGAACGATGGACCGCGCATTTTCGTCAATTTGTCATCATCAGGCCGTCGCTTGCCCGGTCGTCCCCGAATGGCTACACTTCGCACTCGAGCTTCACCGCATGAGGGTGAGCAAGAATGCAATCCCTCGACGACATCGTGCGCTTCGCGTGGCATGCCGGAGAGATTTTCCGGGCGATAGCGAATGTCGACGAATGAGGCGCGGCGCGGAGTTGAGGCGCTGAAGCAGTTTCGTTTGGCGACTGCGGATATCTGCGATGTCACTCCGCTCACTCCGGACGACGACTTTGAAGTCTCATCGCAGGTCTTCCCGATCGCGCTTGGCGCGGGCAGCGCATTGCTTGTCCATTCGGATGCGACCGGACTACGATACGATCGGACGCCCTCGCATATTGCCCGTGGCGGGCTCGATCACTACCAGGTCACGCTCTGCGCCGAGGGCGAGATGGAATTCAGCTCCGGCCGCCGCAAGCTCGCCCTTCGACCAGGCGACCTCTGCCTGATCGATATGGCACAACCGAACCGGACCAAGCTGACCGAAGGCGCCGCCCGCCGGTGCCAGGTGCGGACGCTGATCCTGCCGCGCGCGCTTCTCGGGCCGCAACTGGCCTTTCCCGATGCCGCGACGGCAACGCTGCTGTCCCGTGCCGATCAGCCGTCGCAGGTTTTGAGAAAGCAGTTCACAGCGTTGTGGCAAGCGGGTGTGAACGGCGACAGCGATGCAGCGGCCGCGCTCAGCACGATGATGGACATCATCGCAACTATAGTCGGCAGCGCGGCGCAAATTGAGAAGACGGTCGATCGGGCCGATCGCCCGCTGTTTCTGGCGATGATCAAGCGCTTCATCGATGCGCAGCTCGATACAGAGATGCTCGGCGCCGAACAGTTGTGCCGCCGCTTCGGCGTGTCGCGGGCCAGCCTGTACCGGATGTTCGTCCCCGAAGGCGGCCTTGCACATTATGTAACGGAGCAAAGGCTGAATATCGCGATGCGACGATTGGTTTCGCCGGCGGAGCAAACCGGCCGGCTGATTGATCTGGCCGTCGATCTGCAATTCAGCAGCGACTCGACCTTCGTCCGGGCCTTTCGCCGGAAGTTCGGCCTGACACCGGGCGAGATCCGGGAGAAGTCGCAAGCCTGGCAGCGCGACGGCGGCGCTCCGCCAGCGCCAGACGATATCCTGCACAATCTTTCAAAACACTGACATCGACCGCGACAGCTAAGCGCTGGCGAAGCCACACGGCAACCTTGCCCGCGCCGCTCTCACCACTGGTAAAGCGCCACGCCTTTGCCGGCGTAGGAGCGCATGACATCGGAGACCTCACCTCGAAGGTCGCGGCGAGCGAGAGGCCCATGGCAAAAATCAGGCGGAATCGCTGGCGACCGCGATGGATCAAACTGCAACAAACGCGAGCCAAGTGGAGATGCCCGCCTTGCGGCGGCGTCTGGAGAAGTGACGGTTCGCAGTTTTGTTCCGGCTGGCGTGAGAATGGCGCTCCCTAGGGGAATCGAACCCCTGTTTCAGCCTTGAGAGGGCCGCGTCCTAACCGCTAGACGAAGGGAGCGTGAGGGCTAGCCAATAACCTCGAAATTTGTCCGCCGCAAGGACCCGAACCGACGTTTTACGGCTCATTGGCAAATTTCAGCTTTCCGGCGGGCTTCAGGGTCTGGGGGTTGAAAGTGCGGATCTCGGTCACCCCGCCGATCTCGATCGTGATCACCAGGCGGTCCCCGGCCACGCCACTCGAGACGATTTTGGCACCCTTCGGCAGGGTCGCGATGGCGTCGAAGACGGCCTCCGGCGCCCTTCCCTCCGACTTGAAAAGGCGGTAGCCCACCGCGATCAGCACGGCGCAGATTGCCAGCGCCGTAGTCAACCCCGCGATCAGCATCATCCGCCGTACCCGCGCAAACAGCGCGGCCTGCTCGGGGCTCGGTTCGGGAACAGCGGTTTCGGTCGTCGTCATGGAAAGCTCGGGTTCAGCGCAGAGGTTGGAGGTCGTGGTCGGCGACGACGAGGGCTCGGTCCGGCTCGACCGCGTGCTGGCGGCGCACCTCGCTGATCTGTCGCGATCAAGGCTGAAGGCCCTGATTCTGGCGGGCGCGGTGAGCCTTAAGGCCTCCGCGGTCCGCGACCCCGCTTATCATGTCGCTTCGGGCGATACGATCACAATCGACGTGCCCGGGGCGGTGCCTGCAGAGCCCAAGGGCGAGGATATCGCGCTCGATATCGTGTTCGAGGACGACGACATCATCGTCCTCAACAAGCCCAAGGGGCTGGTGGTGCATCCCGCGGCCGGGCACGAGACCGGCACGATGGTGAACGCGCTGATCGCCCATTGCGGGTCGTCGCTCTCCGGCATCGGCGGGGTGCGCCGGCCCGGCATCGTGCACCGGCTCGACAAGGACACCACCGGGCTGATGGTGGTCGCCAAGAACGACCTCGCGCATGCGTCGCTGACCGCGCAATTTGCCGATCACGGCCGCACCGGGCCGATGCGACGCGGCTACATGGCTTTCGCCTGGGGCACCCCTGGCCGCCATCGCGGCACCGTGGACGCGCCCATCGACCGTCACCCTCACGCGCGGGAGAAAATGGCGGTGCGCAAGAGCGGCCGCGAGGCGGTGACGCATTGGGAAATCCTGGAGAGTTACGCCGGGCGCGACGGCAAGCCGATCGCCACCCTGCTCGCCTGCGAGCTCGAGACCGGCCGCACCCACCAGATCCGCGTCCACCTCGCCCATATCGGGCACCCCCTGATGGGCGATGCCGTCTACGGCCCGCATTTCAAGACCAAGGCGAACCAGCTGGCGCCTGCGTCGCAGGCGGCCCTGACCGCGCTTGGGCGGCAAGCCCTCCACGCTTATCTGCTGGTATTGGAGCACCCGAGGACCGGAGAACTTCTGCACTGGGAGGCGCCCTTACCGGAGGATTTGCTTCTCCTCCAGGGTACTCTGAAAGCGGCGCTATGACGCAGGCCGATTCAGAAAAGCTTTACATTACAAAAAGTTATGGCAGCCACACGGGGACGTGACGTCAGTAATCCTTCCCTAAATGACCCCCCATGGGGTATATTGCGGCTGCGTTGAAATGACCAACGCGGAACATCGCAGCTACGACTGGCTTTAACAAAGCGGTCGTCTGCCTGGCCCGCCGCTATCGGGGGCCTGAACCTGTTTGGAGGGCGCACTATGGCCCGTACCGCTGCACTGCCGGTCCTCAATGGAGAATCCGGCCTTTCCCGTTATCTCGGCGAAATCCGCAAATTCCCGATGCTGGAACCCCAGCAGGAATACATGCTCGCCAAGCGTTGGCGCGAGCATGATGATCGCGACGCCGCGCACCAACTCGTCACCAGCCATCTCCGGCTCGTGGCCAAAATCGCCATGGGCTATCGCGGCTACGGCTTGCCGATCTCCGAGGTCGTCTCGGAAGGCAATGTCGGCCTGATGCAGGCGGTGAAGCGCTTCGAGCCCGAAAAGGGCTTCCGCCTCGCCACCTACGCCATGTGGTGGATCAAGGCGTCGATTCAAGAGTACATCCTGCGTTCGTGGTCGCTCGTGAAGATGGGCACCACCGCGAACCAGAAGAAGCTGTTCTTCAACCTGCGCAAGGCGAAGAGCAAGATTTCCGCGCTGGACGAAGGCGATCTTCGCCCCGACCAGGTGAAGATCATTGCCAAGCGTCTCGGCGTCACCGATCAGGACGTGATCGACATGAACCGCCGCCTCGGCGGCGACGCGTCACTCAACGCGCCAATCCGGGACGACGGCGAAGCCGGCGAATGGCAGGACTGGCTGGTCGACAATTCGCCCAACCAGGAAGCCATGCTGGCCGAGCACGAGGAGTATGATCACCGCCGTGACGCCCTCAATGGCGCCATGGGCGTGCTCAACCCGCGCGAACGCCGCATCTTCGAGGCGCGCCGCCTCGCCGATGAGCCGATGACGCTGGAAGACCTTGCCGCCGAGTTCGGCGTGTCGCGCGAGCGCGTCCGCCAGATCGAGGTCCGCGCCTTCGAGAAGGTGCAGTCCGCGGTCAAGGGCACGATCGCAAGAGCGGAACAAGCCGCGCTGGAAGCTGCGCACTAAGCGCGGTTTCGCAAGCGCCAGAAGTTGGCGGATCGAAGAGACAAGAAGCCGGCGGCAACGCCGGCTTTTTTGTTGGGTGACTATGTTTGTTGGGTGACTATGTTTGTTGGGTGACTATGGTCACATCACACTCGGTGTCATGCCCCGCGAAAGCGGGGCATCCAGTACTCCGCGGCGCTCGTCGCAAGAGCGAACTCTCCAACGCAAGCCTCTGGAATACTGGATCGCCCGGTCAAGCCTGGCGATGACAGCTGTGACAGCCGCCGGCGTTTCGACGCGCCGCGTCCTGGCGCATCCTTGAACCACGGCGACCGGTCAACCGACCAAATAACATCGGACCGACATCACGAAAGCGGACGGGCACGCGCCGTGTCGATCATCCTGCAATCCACCGTCGGCGGGTTCTCCGCCCAGTTCATGCGCAGGCTGCCGCTGGTCGAGCAGGCGATGCGCGACCACGGGCTCGAGCCGTCGCAGTTCGTCATCTCCAAGGACAACGCATCGACCGCGACTGTGCCGTTCGTCGGGCCGTTCTTCTACGATTACAGCGTGTTCTTCGGCGACGATCAGTTCACCGTCACCGAGCCGAACGACATGGTGTTTTTGGATTACTTCTTCAAACGCGTGCTCGCGGTGGATGAGCCGCCGGAATTGCCGCGGCGGCCGGGCTTGATCCGGCGCCTGTTCGGCTGGATGGCGCAGCCGGTGTGATTGCTTTTTCCCCCTCTCCCCTTGTGGGAGAGGGTGGCATAGGCGGCCTTCGGCCGCCGTTCTTAGAACGCCGATGCTTCGCATCGGCTATGGCGTAGCGGCGAGACGGGTGAGGGGTCGTATCCGCGAAGACGTCTCTCACATTGTCATCTGCGGAGCGAACCCCTCATCCGGCGCCATAGCCGAAGCTTCGCTTCGGCGTTCTAAGAACGGCGGCCGAAGGCCGCCTATGCCACCTTCTCCCACAAGGGGAGAAGGAACAGAGCCGCCTCACTCCCCCCAAACCCTTGCCAGTGTCGCGAGCCAGCAGCCTTCGCAGTAGCGCGCGTCCTTGTAGTCGATCCAGTTGTGCGCATAGACGTGGTCGAGCGGGATGCCGTAGCGCGCGCGCAGGATCTGGACGAGGATTTTCCACGCCACAACCTGCGCCGCGGTCGGACCGGTCGCGACATCGGGATAGTTGCCCGCGAACTCGACGCCGATCGAATTGTCGCGCACCACCTGGCGATAGGTCGCCTTGTTGTCGATGTACTTGTTGTCGTTGCGGTTGGCGCCGTCGCCATGGGTCGGCACCAGGTTTTCCGCAACCGCCCAATAGACCGTGCCGTCGGTCTCGACCCACACAGTGACGCCGCGCCGTGTCGGGTTCTTCGATTGCTCCAGCGCGCCGCCGCGCGCCGAGCCCCTCGGCCCTTCGGTCTGATGCACGATGATGTTGCGCCAGGGCTTTGCGTTGCGGACGTCGCCCCATGGCGCCAGCCAGACGATTTTCAGGCCGGGAATGTCAGGCGTGCCGGAGGCCTGCGCGAGTTTCGCGAGCTCGGCATCCGTTGCGGCGGCGGCAGGAGCTATCAAACCGAGGGCGGCGAGAACCGCCGCGAACAGGCGAGACATCATCATGCGGATCCAATGCGCATCCGAGCCTACAGCATGATCCGGACAAGCGCGCAGCGGTTATCGAACAACAAGCTCAGGCGAATTTGCGCGCGGTCTCGGCCAGCTCGGGCGAGAGCGGCGGTGCCGGATCGTAGACGGCAAGGTCGTTCTTGCCGCTCTTCTTGGCGGCATAGAGCGCGTGATCGGCGTGAGCGATCAGGCGGTCAGGCACCTGGCCGATGCTGCGGTCCCATTCGGCCACGCCAATCGAGATCGCGATCGGGATGTCGTTGCCGGTGCAGCCGACGGCATCCTGGCGGCAGACCTCGAGCACACGGCGGGCGATCGACGCCGCCTCACGCAGGCTAGACGACGGCAACACGACGCAGAATTCGTCGCCACCGGTGCGGGCGAGCATGTCGCCGGGCCGCAGCCGCGTCTGCGCCATCAGGGTGAAGTGCCGCAGGCAGGCGTCGCCCGCGGCATGCCCATGGGTGTCGTTGATGGTCTTGAAGCCGTCGAGATCGATCACCAGCAGCGAGAACGCCTCGCCGCTGCGCGCCGAGCGGGCGCATTCCTCGGTGAGGCGCTGCAGCAGATGGCGCCGGTTGGCGACGCCGGTGAGGTCGTCGAGCAGCGCGAGATCGGCGACCTCGTTGCGCAGCCGATCGATCGCCATCAGCAGGAAGCCGAAATTGAGCGTCATCGACAGGAACATGAGCCCCAGCACCATGACGGCGTGGGACTGGCTGCCGGCGATGGATGAGAAGTCGCCCCCCAGCAGATTGCCGACCGTACGCGCCATGAAGATCGCGATCATGGTGATGATGACGATGCCGGACAGCCGGGCGCCCGGACTGACACGGCCTTCCGGCGGCGACAGCAGCAGATGCAGCGCCAGCAACAGCGGCAGGGCCTGTCCGATCGTGTAGCAGAGCATGCGCAGCGGCATGTGATCGAACACGAACTTGAAGAACACGATGCCGCCGATGCTCAAGGCCGCCGTCGCAATCATGATGCGCCAGGACACCGGCCGATCGTAGAAGCGCTGGATCCCCATTGCGGCGAAGGAGACTGCTGCGATGACGCCCACGGCTCCGATCAGAAGCGGCAGAGGAGATATGACGAACAGGCGGATCAGGGCCGTCAGCGCCCCCGCCGCGCCAACGAAGGCCGATGCCATCCAGAACCGCGCAGCTGCGAATTTCGGATAGGAGCGCGTCACATAGGCCCAGATCAGGCCGAGCGCCAGGAAGTTGACGACGAACACCGTCCAGAGTGTCGGGACGTTCAGCATCGCGGCCACAGCGCGCGCAGCGTCCCGCCCCCGTCGTTTGGCAGCTGTTCGTCCATCACCCATCCCCGTTTTCTTGCGGGGAACAATGCGCGGGTTGCGCTTAACGGAGTCTCACTGCGACCCGTGAAAGCTCGGCTTTGGTTTTGATTTCGTGAACGACGCGGGGCGATTGTCGGATCGTTAGGCATGCCGTCGGCATCGAGTGCGATAGCGTCGCGCACGACGCGAGGCGGATTCGCAGGTGAAAATCGTCCGAAAGCACATCTGAGCTGTGGATAACGTAATGACGGGGATGTGACAGCGCGGGGCAGGCGGGCGCGAATCTGCTGAGTTTGTCGTTGAGGATGTTGCGAGGCTGGCCCTCCGCCGAGCATCCCTCGTGTCGCGTTCCACCATTAACCCTTGAGAGGATACTATGGCTAAGAAAGCGAAGAAGGCGAAGAAGGCGAAGGCGAAAAAGGCCAAGAAGGCGAAGAAGAAGTAACGCAGCTTCTTTTTCTTTGCCCGGGTGGAGCCTCGCTCCGCCCGGGCGTCGGGTAAGCTTGAGATTGAAGGTGGCGGGCGCGAGGCCCGCTTTTTTGTTGGGCGCGCTCGGCTGCTGCTTCTCCCTCTCCCCGTTCTTACAGGGCCGCGACGAGCTTCGCTCGCGCTGAGAGGGTTGGGGTGAGGGGCTTCCCTCCGCACATGAGATCAACGATAGACCTGTACCCCTCACCCGGATCGCAAGAGCGATCCGACCTCTCCCCGCAAGCGGCAGGGGATCGCATATGGGCTGATGTTGTTGTGGCCGATCCTCCGAGACGCCCGCCTTGGGGCGGGCCCTCAGGATGAGGATGGAGTCCGCGGTAGCCGTTTCAACGGGTGCCGATGCCGCTCAGCCTCATCCTGAGGAGACCGCGGAGCGGTCGTCTCGAAGGACGAGGCGCGCGCTCAGGCCGCCCAAAGGCATATGCGATAGTCCTGCCACAAGCGGGGCGAGGTGAAGAGGAGATCGCCTAGCTCTTCTACCTTTCCGCAAACGCCAGCTTGGCACCGAGCGCCGCAAAGCCCGCAGCGAAGCTCCGGCGCAGCCAGGCCATCACGCCGGGGCGGGAGATGACGCGCTCGCGCACCGAGGCCGCGCAGAGGCCGTAGACGACGAACACCGCAAACGTCATCGCCATGAAGACGCCGCTCAACTCCAGCATCCGCGCCAGCGCGTGCGCCTCGTCTACCGCGATGAACTGCGGCAGGAAGGCCAAGAAGAAGATCGAAAGTTTTGGATTGAGGATGTTGATCAGGAAGCCGGTCACGACGACGCGGCCGTTCGAGCGCTCCCTGATCTCGCCGTCGACCGCCAGCGCTCCGGTCTCGCGCAGCGCCTGCCAGGACATGTAGAGCAGGTAGGCGACGCCGCACCATTTCAGCGCGGCAAACGCGAGCGCGCTGGTATGGAGCACGGCGGCAAGCCCGAGCATCGCCGCCATCATGTGCGGCACGATCCCGAGCGTGCAGCCGAAGGCGGCAGCGACGCTGGCCCGCGAGCCGCGCGTCAGTGCGGCGGCCAGCGTGTAGAGCACGCCGGTGCCGGGCGAGGCGACCACGATGAGCGACGTGAGCAGGAACGACCAGGACATGTCTGTCCCTATCATCCCTGCGGCGTCACGCCAACTGCGCGATCTCGGCCTCGCGCAGGACGTCGAGCGGTGCCCAGGGTTTGGCCCAGAACTTGACACCGTTCGGCAAGGGCTGCATCAGCGGGCGGCCGGAGGTGACGACGACGTCGAGCCTCGGATTGCGGCCCTTGGCGACGTATGCGAGCTCGACCCCGTTCATGCGGCCGGCAAGCTGGACGTCGGTCAGCATCAGGCAGAGCGCGCCGGCACTCTTCTCAAGCACGAGTTCGGCCGCCTCGGCACTGTCGCACTGGATGACCTGGTAGCCGCTCTCTTCAAGCAAGAGACACAGCATCTCGCGCTGCATGACATCGTCTTCAACGATCAACGCGGTGGCCTGATATGGTTGTGCTTGTCCCATTGGCCCCTCCCAAAATGCCTTCTTGATGCTTTCTTGGCCCCACGTCACGCAAGTTAAGGGCGCAAGTCGCGATATGGTTCGGTTCCAATCTGAAAATATGGAGATGGAAGTTCCGTCTGCCGATTGATGGATTCAGCACACGGCGTCACGTCGATGCCCTCAGCCGTCGTCCTGGCGAAGGAGAATGTTCGCCAATCCCACCGCTGTCATGCCCCGGCACGACCGGGGCATCCAGTACGCCGCGGCTCCTCAGTATCGCGTCACTGCCTCTGGAATACTGGATCACCCGCTTGCGCGGGTGATGACGCCGCGCGTGTGGCGCGAACCCGGCGTCTCACGGATCTGCCGTCACTGCCCCATCAGCCGATCGGCAAAATAGCCGATGGTCTTGCGGTAGATCAGCGCTCTGTTCCATTCGCGCATGGCCTCGAAATTGGCGGTGCCTTCGCCGTAGGGCTGGCCCATCTTGAAGCCGCTGGTGTGCAGCAAGTTCGCGGTCGAGGCCAGCACGTCCGGCACGCTGTGGCGGAGGTCGACGCGGCCGTCGCCGTCGAAATCAACACCGTACTTGACGTAGGACGACGGCAGGAACTGGGTCTGGCCGATCTCGCCGGCATAGGCGCCGATGAGGTCGCGCAGCGGCAGGTCGCCGCGCTGCGCGATCTTGAGCGCGGCCAGCAGCTCGCCCTGGAACAGCTCGGTGCGGCGGCAGTCATGCGCGAGCGTCGCCAGCGTGCGGATCACCGGCAGCTTGCCGATGTCGCCCTTGCCGAAATCGCTCTCCAGTCCCCAGATCGCGACCAGGATCTGCCGCGGCACGCCGAACTGCTGCTCGATGCGCGAGAGCAGCGCGGCGTGGCGGTGCAAGAGCGCACGGCCGCCGTTGATGCGGCCCGCACCGACGCGGGTGGAGACATACTGCTCAAAGCTCTTGTTGAAGGTGTAGCGTTGGCGCCGGTCGAAGGCCAGCACGGCGCCGTCCTGAGCAATGCCGCTGAACGCCGCGCTGGTCACGCTCGCCGAAACGCCGGCAGCCTGCGCCTCCGCGGTCATGCTGGCGACAAAGCTGTTGAAGTCGCCGCCGCAACGCGCGGCCTCGGCCGAGCCGCCGGCCAGACAAACGACGAAGGCGGCGGCGAGGGCAAATCTCAACATGCGGGGAAATCCTCTGGGAGCTATGCGCGAAAGGCAGCGCGGGATCATGCCCGGGAACAGGATTCACGTCAAAGCGGCAAGACCTCACAACACGACTGATGCCCGCCGGCGAGCTCAACCGGCGCGTGGAGCTGGTGGCGGCGTGAAGGCAAGGACAGCGCGAGCTTGCTGCCGTCGACATCGCGGCGCGTGCAACACGAGATAAGCAGCCGCGCACTCCTCTCTGGTCATTCCGGGGCGCAACGCGAGCCCGGAATCCATCGAGCCGCAGCGTTGGTGGCGCAATGGATTCTCAGATGCGCAATCGCGCATCATAACTCGCGACGTTGTCGCGCTCCGGAATGACAATCCGTATGGAACCCACGACGTATATCTGATGCGCTCGCCGCGACACCGCGAAGATTTGCCTTGCCGCCGCAGAGCGCAAGCGATATCATTCTATTTTAGGTTGTCGCCCTGCCAGCCCCGGGCGGTGCTGAAGACCAAAATAAACGGCGGGCTTTCTCGGCCCGCCGTTTATTGCGGAAGGGGCGGATTGGGCCATACGAGCCGTCCGATGCGAGCCGTCTGACGCTTTCATCCGGCGAACGGCTTTCGGCGGTGGATTGTGCGGGGGTTCGTGGCCTCAGGCCCGGCGTTGACGCCTGCCACCGCCGAAGCCATTTGACTGTGGCACTCATATCGACGACAAGCCGGCCATGGCCAAGAAACCTGGAACCAATCCCAAGGGCGAATTCGCCTTTTTCAACGTCGTCTATGAAGACGGCTCCCAACGCTCGAACCGGCGCGTGCCTGCGGAATTGCTGGGGGGCCTCGAGGGTGATGAGCCCGCCCGCGGCTTCATCATGGAGCAGGACCGCGAAATCGCGGAAAAATCCGGCCGTCCGCCGCTCGCGATCAAGGAGATTGAGCGGGTCGGAGTGAAGAAGAAATAGGCTCCGCGCGAGACACGCGAAGCGTCAGCACCAACAAAAACGGCGGGCTTTGGCCCGCCGCTTTCGTTTAGATGGATGCCCGGGTCGGGCCCGGGCATGACGATCCGAATCAGTTGTCCAGGAAGCTTCGCAGCTTCCTTGACCTCGACGGATGCTTCAGCTTGCGCAGCGCCTTCGCTTCGATCTGACGGATGCGCTCGCGGGTGACCGAGAACTGCTGGCCGACTTCTTCCAGCGTGTGGTCGGTGTTCATGCCGATGCCGAAGCGCATGCGCAGCACGCGCTCTTCGCGCGGGGTGAGCGAGGCGAGCACGCGCGTGGTGGTCTCGCGCAGGTTGGACTGGATCGCGGCGTCGATCGGGAGGATCGCGTTCTTGTCCTCGATGAAATCGCCGAGATGCGAATCCTCTTCGTCACCGACGGGCGTCTCCAGCGACAACGGCTCCTTGGCGATCTTGAGGACCTTGCGGACCTTCTCGAGCGGCATGCCGAGCTTCTCGGCGAGCTCTTCCGGGGTCGGCTCGCGGCCGATCTCGTTGAGCATCTGGCGCGAGGTGCGCACGATCTTGTTGATCGTCTCGATCATGTGCACGGGGATGCGGATGGTGCGCGCCTGGTCGGCGATCGAGCGGGTGATCGCCTGCCGGATCCACCACGTGGCGTAGGTCGAGAACTTGTAGCCGCGGCGGTACTCGAACTTGTCGACCGCCTTCATCAGGCCGATGTTGCCTTCCTGGATCAGGTCGAGGAACTGCAGGCCGCGGTTGGTGTACTTCTTGGCAATCGAGATCACGAGGCGGAGGTTGGCTTCCACCATCTCCTTCTTGGCCTGGCGGGCTTCGCGCTCGCCCTTCTGCACGGAGTGCACGATCTTGCGGAACTCGACGATCTCGAGGCCGGTGAGCGCAGCCAACTGATGCACCTCGTGGCGAAGGTCCTTGATGCGGTCCTTCTCGTGGTGGACGAAATTCTTCCAGCCCTTGGCCGAAAGCTTCGAGACACGGTTGAGCCAGCGCGGATCGAGCTCCGAGCCGGTGTAGTTGCGCAGGAAGTCCTCGCGCGCGACGCCATGGCTGTCGGCAAGGCGCATCAGGCGGCCCTCGTGCGAGACGAGGCGCTTGTTGATGTCGTAGAGCTGCTCGACCAGGCTGTCGATACGAGCCTGGTTCAGGCGCAGCGACTTCACCTCGACGATGATCTCGTCCTTCAGCTTCTTGTACTTGCGCTCCTGGTGCGGCGAGAGCGACTCGTTCTGGAGCTGGTTCTGGATGTCCTGCTCCTGAAGCTTGCGCAGCTTCTTGTAGCTGTCGGCAATCTTGTCGAAGATCTCGACCACCTTCGGCTTGAGCTCGGCCTCGATGGCCGCCAGCGACATCTGGTTCTCGAACTCGTCGTCGTCCATGTCGGACTCGGCGGCAGACTCGGCCGGATCCTTTTCCTCGCCGCCCGGGACGCCGCCTGCGGCAGGCTGCGCGGGGCGGAACGGGGTCGGCGCCGGGGGCGCGGCAGGCGGCGCTACATGCGCCGGCGCGCCGACTGCGGCCGCGGCGGGCTGGCCGCCTTCGGCCGGCGCTTCGCCGTTCTCGCCGGTAGGAGCGCCGATCATCGCGGTGTTCATGCCGGCCTTGGCGTCGGGCCCGGCATAGGTCGCTTCGAGATCGATGATGTCGCGGAGGAAGATCTTGCCTTCGTTGAGCTCGTCGCGCCAGATGATGATGGCCTGGAAGGTCAGCGGACTTTCGCACAGCCCCGCGATCATCGCCTCGCGGCCGGCCTCGATGCGCTTGGCAATCGCGATTTCGCCTTCGCGCGACAGCAGCTCGACCGTGCCCATCTCGCGCAGATACATGCGCACGGGATCGTCGGTGCGCTCGCCCGGCTCGCTCTTCTTGACCTCGGTGACGGCCTTCTGGGTGACCTCGACGAGCTCGTTGTCGGTCTCGTCCTCGCCGCCCTCGTCCTTGTCCTCCTCGCCTTCGCTATCGTCGGCTTCGGTGACGTTGATGCCCATGTCCGAGAGCATGGACATGATGTCCTCGATCTGCTCGGGCGAGGTCTGGTCGGACGGCAAAACTTCGTTGAGCTGATCGAAGGTCACGAAGCCGCGCTTCTTAGCCTGCTTGATCATCTTCTTCACTGCCGCGTCGGACAGATCGAGCAACGGCGACGGCGCGTCCTGGGAATCCTTCTCCGGAGCATCCGCTGCCTTGTCGTCTTTTTCCTTGTCCTTCGCCTGCAGCGTCTTTGCCTTGGTGGCCATCCATTGCTCCTAAACGCGTTTCAAACAGACGTTCGCCGCGTCCGCCCGAAATCACTTGAACCTGTTGCTCGACGCTCTCGCTTCGTCAGATCGCGACACGGAAAAGGCGGCGCGCATAACTCCCGCCACCCCGACCGTTCTCTCGCCGGATTTGCCTAACGCTTCGTGAGCCTCTTTGTCGCAGCGGATGCAGGTGAAGTGCCAACAGCGATTGCGCGGATTATTCCTGACGCGTCTGTTCTGCCTGCGGCCGCCTGGGGCCCAAAGTGCTACAAGACCGTTAAGCCTCGATTAACCCTGTTTTTGCCGCCAAACCTTGGATTTGGCGAGTCTTTTAGCGGTTCCGGCCGAAGCCGTCCGCATGATTCTTTCATCACACGCTCTTCTGGAGCCGGCCCGACAGCTCGCCAAAACCCTCAATCAGGGCCTCGGTGCCGTCGACTTCGCCTATCCGAGCCTTGACGTCACGCAACCACGCCATGTTGGCCTCGCTGGGATCCTCCCCCAAGGCCAGCTCGGCGTCTTTCAGCTCTCTAAGTAGTGAATGCCACTGCCGATGCAAGGCAACGAGCTGGTGCCAGGTGGAGAGAACGTCGTCCCGCGCCGCGCCTTCGCGGGCGCCCCACACCGCCTGGGTCGTGATGCCATTCTCAACCCTTTGAAGAAGCTGAGAAAACCCGCCCTTTTCGATGTCGGAGCGCATCTTCTCGGCCTGCTCGGACGGATCGGGGCTGTGGTGATGGTCGTTGGCGAAAGCGGCGATGATAGCGGCTCGCAGCTTGTGGGCCTCGGGGTGGGCCAGCTCGAGGGCGGCCACCTCCTCCAGATGCTCGTGCAGGAGCCATGGGTGATTGATCAGGATTTGCAGGATCAGCGCTTCGCGGCGGGAAATGGCGCTGCGTTGGCCCTTCATGATCGGGCTCGCGGCCAGTTGTGGGCTCGCCGCCTGATAAGGCCCCGATGGAATCGAGAGCGGGACCGGCCCGCCGCGGCGCCCCTGGCCGCCGAATCGATTCGTCTGCCCGCCGCCGCGTGGCTGGAACGGCCGGCCCTGGCTGCCTGAGCGGAAATTGCCCCGGCCGGCAAAGCCGCCGCGCCCGCCCTCCGGCGCAAAGGTGCGCTGCAGCCGCTCGGCGAGATCCTGACGGTAATACCGCCGCACCACCTCGTCGCGGATGCCGTTGGAGAGCTCCTTGATGCGCGCCTCCAGCGCGGCGCGGCGCTCGGGGGTGGCGAAGTTGCCGCCTTCGAGCTCGCGCGACCAGATCATGTCGGCGAGCGGCCGCGCAGCCGCGATCACCTCCTCGATCGCGCCACGGCCGCCGGAGCGGACGAGATCGTCGGGGTCCTGCCCTTCCGGCAACAGCGCAAAGCGCAGGCTCTTGCCCGGGCTCAGGAACGGCAAGGCTAAGTCCGCAGCGCGATACGCCGCCTTCTGCCCGGCCTTGTCGCCATCGAAGCAGAGGATCGGCTCATCCGCCATCTTCCAGAGCAACGCGAGCTGACTTTCGGTCAGCGCCGTGCCGAGCGGCGCGACCGTGCCGGAGAAGCCGGCCGTCACCATGGCGATGACGTCGACATAGCCTTCGACGACAACGAGCGGCGCGCCATTGTGGGCGGCGGCGCGTGCGGTCTGGTGATTGTAGAGATTGTCGCCCTTATGGAAGAGCGGCGTCTCGGGCGAGTTCAGATATTTTGCCGCAACTTCCTTTTCCAGCGCGCGGCCGCCGAAGGCGATGACGCGGCCGCGCAGATCCGTGATCGGAAACATCACGCGGTCGCGGAAGCGGTCGTAGGGCACGGGAATGCCGTCGCCGGCCACCAGCAGCCCGGTCTCGACCATGTCGTCGACGGAGACACCGAGCTTGCCGAGATGCTCCTTCAGCGCGAAGCGCTCGGGTGGCGGCGGCGCGTAACCGATGCGGAACTGCAATTGCGTCGCCGGCGAGATCGCGCGGTCAGCAAGATAGCCGCGCGCCTTGGCGCCGAGACGCGAGGCCAGCGTCTCGGCGAAGAACTTCGCGGCGAGATCCATGACGTCGTGCAGCGACTTGCGCCGCTGCTCATGCCGCGCCGCATCCGGCGTCACCGCAGGCAGCGGCAGTCCCGCCATGCTCGCGAGCCGCTCCACGGCCTCGGCGAACGGCAGGCCATCGGTCTCCATCACGAAGGTGATGATGTCGCCGTGCTTGCCGGAGGAGAAGTCGTGATAAAATCCCTTCTGGTCGTTGACGTAGAAGGACGGCGTCTTCTCCTGCTGGAACGGCGACAGCCCCTTCCACTCGCGCCCCGCCTTCTTCAGCTTGACGCGCTTGCCCACGACTTCGGAGACCGAAAGCCGGGCACGCAGCTCGTCGAGGAATTGGGGCGTGAAGCGCATAGGGTGAGTCTAGCGGACCGGCTGAGTCGGGGCGAACGGCTAGGCATATAGGAAGCGCGCCCTGAAAAGTCAGGAATGTCAGCCTTGTCCGAGTTATTCGACCTGTGCACAGCCGCGTCATTCCGAGGCGCGGCGAAGCCGCGAGCTCGGAATCCATCGTGCCGCGGGAATGCCGGGAGAAATGGATTCTCAGATGCGCAATTGCGCATCATAGCTCGCCTCTCCGAGGCGCCCGGGAATGACGGGGCGGAGAGAGCACTTGAACCCGGCCCGGTTCCACGCTTCCATGTCGCCATGTTCAGGACGTTTCGAGGCGGCCAGAGCGGGGGCTGGCGGGTGACCTCGATTTCGCCCGTGACGGGCGAGCCCCTGCCCTTCATGCCGGCGCTGTCGGTCACCGACAGCGACGCGATCGCGTTGCCGCTGGTGCCCTCGCGCAATGCCTGGCGGCTGGTGGGCGTGCCGAGCACGCTGCGCTACACCGAACGGCCTGAGAAGCAGCAGCTCGTCGCCGTGCAGGCCGGGCTCGGCCGGTTGGAGGCAACCTGCGCGGCGCTGATCCCGATCCGCAAGTCGCAAGCCTGGTGGGAGCTGACCCAGGAGGAGCGGCGCAGGATTTTCGAGGACAAGTCGCACCACATCGCCAGCAGCCTGCGCTTCCTGCCCGCCATCGCGCGCCAGCTCTATCACTGCCGCGATCTCGGCGAGCCCTTCGACTTCCTGACCTGGTTCGAATTCGCACCCGCGCATGCCTCGCTGTTCGAGGAATTGGTGGCCATGTTGCGGCAGACCGAGGAATGGACCTATGTCGAGCGCGAGGTCGACGTCCGGGTGGTGAAGGAAGTGCTGTCGGCCTAGTGATCGAGAAAGCGGCCGGACGCGATGAGCGGCAGATCGGCGACGGGCCAGTTGTAGATGTAGGTCCAGGCCTTCTCAGTGGCGCCGTCCGGCCGCGTCACATCGACCAGTTCGCGCAGATATTCGGTCGGCTCGGGAAAGCCCTCGCCGCAGGCCTCGTACATGTCGAGCTCGCGCAGCAGCTCATCGGGGGCGCGCAGGCGGAAGAGTTCGCCGTGGACGAGCTCGGACGACACGTCGGACAGCAGCAGTCCCGGATAGTGCTTCACCAGCACGAGCCGGCCGCGGCAGGTCGCGTCCCCGAGGAAATCCGCATGGGCTGCGAGCAGCCGCGCGATCGGATGATCGAAGCCGCGCATCAGAGTGCCGTAGACGAAGAGACGATCGGAGGTCATTTGGGTATCTATTGCTGTCAATTGTGTAGAACGACAGCGCCGCGCATTTGGCGTCGTCCCGCCGGAAGATGGCCAGGCATCTCTATGAAACCTCTGCCTCCATATCCAGGTCGCTGTCCTGGTCGTCCGAGACCACCTTGATGTTCACGTCCATGGCGTCGAACGCGCCGGCGGAGCCGATGTAGACGCCGTGCAGCGGGATCGCCTGGCGCGGGTCGCGGGCGACCGCAACGCGGATGAGGTCGCGGGTGCCGACGATGCCGTTGGTCGGATCGAACTCGATCCAGCCCGCACTCGGCAGGTAGACCTGCACCCAGGCATGCGTCGAGCCGCCGCCGACATGACGCTGCTCGATATCCTCGGGCACGAAGATGTAGCCGGAGACGAATCGCGCCGCGATGCCGAGCTGGCGCAGCGCCTCGATCATGAACAGCGCGTAGTCCCGGCAGGTCCCCGTGCCCGACTGCAAGGTGTCGAGCGGATGCTGGGTGCCCAGCTCGTGACGCTTGCGGTACTTGAACTGCTCGCGGATGCCGTGGGTCATGCCGCTGAGGATCTTGTAGGTCGGCGTCGGCGCGTCCTCGTCCAGAAAGCCGCGCGCCCACTCCGCGATCTCGCCGTCCGGATCGGCATATTGCGGCGTGGTGTATTGCACGAGATCCGGAAATTCATCGTCGTCGTAGGCGAACGGGTAGAAATAGGCCGGATCATCCGGCGTCAGCGCGAACTCCTCCACCGGATTGTGCTCGACGGTGACGTGCCAGTCGAAGATCAGCCGGTCCGCGCGCTCGTCGAAATTGGCGATCGCGACCGAATTTCCGAACACATCGTGGATCCAGTGCAGCGACATCGGTGTGGGCGAGATATCGAGCTGAGAGTCGAGCACGCGCAGATCATGCCCGTCGCGCGGACGCAGCATGATCCTGTGTTCGCCGAACGCCACGGGGCGGTTATAGCGATATTCGGTCTTGTGATGAATCGTGAGCAGCGGCATCGTCAGCCAATCATGGAGATTTTGGGCAGATCAATCTATAGCGATTCTGCCCAATTTTGGGGGCGGCTGCTTTTTCCATAGGCAATCAGGATGGCTTTAGACACAGCCGGCGCGACGGATCAACTCCTCGGCAAGGGCGACATTCCGCCGGTGCATGAGGTGAATGCGGAAGGGGCGTCGCCCTTCCTGCTCACCTCGGATCACCACGGACGGGTGCTACCGCGCGCGCTCGGCGACCTCGGCGTTGCCGAAGGCGACCTGCAACGGCACATCGCCTGGGACATCGGCATTGCCGGCGTCGCCGAGCGGCTGGCAAAAATGCTGGGTGCGCATCTGGTCGCGCAGCGCTATTCGCGGCTGGTGATCGACTGCAACCGCCCGCCGGGCACCGTGAGCTCAATCCCCGTGATTTCCGAGGCCACGGCGATCCCCCGCAACGAGGGGATTTCGGAGCACGAGCGCGACGCGCGGCGGCGCGAGATCTTCGAGCCCTATCACCACCGCATCGACGCCGTGATCAACGGACGTTTGCACGACAGGCGGCCGACCGTGCTGGTGTCGCTGCACAGTTTCACAGAGGTTTATGCCGGCGTGGCGCGGCCCTGGCACGTCGGCGCTCTCTACAACCGTGACACGGTGCTGCCGCACCTGCTGCTGAAGCACCTGCGCAGCCAAGGCGATCTCGTCGTCGGCGACAACGAGCCCTATGCGGTGAACGACCTCACCGACTACACAATCCCCGTGCATGGCGAGGCCCGCGGCCTGGTCAACACCGGCATCGAGATTCGCCAGGATTTGATCGCGGACCAGTCCGGCCAGCAGCAATGGGCCGAACGGCTGGCGCGGACTTTCGCGGAGATCGAGGTGGAGTTGCGGGCGGAGAGACTGGTGTAGGCCTCACTTCGCCCGGGTCAGCGCCAGCCAGATGCCGCCGCCGATCATGAAGCCGCCGGAGACGCGCGACATCATGCGTGTGCGGCGGGCCGAGAAGAATTTTCGGGCGCGGCCGGCAGCGGTGGCGTAGAGCGCGTCCGTCATCGCCGCCGTCACCATGAAGGTGGCCCCAAGCAGCGCGACCTGCGGGAGGTGGTCGCGGTTCATGTCCATGAACTGGGGAATGAAGGCGCCGAAGAACACCAGCACCTTCGGGTTCGACAGCAGCACCAGAAAACCTTGCAGGAAGAAGCCGCCGCGCGGCGGCGGAGGTGGCTGGTCGACATTGACGCCTTCGACCGGCGCCCAGATCAGCTTGATGCCGAGCCAGACCAGATAGGCGGCGCCGGCAAAGCGCACCCAGTCGAACCAGTAGCCCATGGTCGCCATCAACGAGGTCAGGCCGACCGCGACGATGCCGATGACGATGGCAAGGCCCGCCTGCGCGCCCGCGACATTGGTCAGCGCCGCGCGGGTGCCATGGCGCAGGCCGTTGGCGATGACGAGAGTCACGATCGGACCAGGCAGCAGCGCCAGCGCAATGCAGGCGGCGAGAAAGGCAAGATAGGCTTGCAGGGACATCATGGCGGAGACTCGCTGAAGGCGGTTTGCGGGCTATTAATGCATGGCAAGGCCGGGAACGGAAGCTGCGACTAGCGCGGCATCGCGATCTCTCAGGCTGCAGCTTGACAGGCAACCATTTGGTTGCATATTATACCGGCCATGGACGAGGTCTTCAAAGCGCTGGCCGACGCATCCCGACGGTCGCTGCTGGACAGGCTTCACGCCCGCAACGGACAGTCGTTGAACGAACTCTGCGAAGGCCTCGCGATGACGCGCCAGGCCGTCACAAAACATCTTGCGATCCTGGAAGAAGCCAATCTGGTCACGGCCATCAAGCATGGTCGCGAGAAGCTGCACTATCTCAATCCGGTGCCGATCCATCAGATCGGCGAACGCTGGATCAGGAAATTCGAGCGCGGCAAGCTCGCCGCGCTCAGCGAGTTGAAACGCCAGTTGGAGAAGCGCGATGAGTAAACCGGAATTTGTCTACGTCAGCTATATCGAGACCACGCCGGAGAAGCTGTGGGAGGCGCTGACATCGAGCGAATTCACCAAGCAATACTGGTTCGGCGCCGAGGTCAGGTCCGACTGGAAGGTCGGCTCCCCCTTCGCACTGCTGCTGGACGGCGAGACCACCGATTCCGGCGAAATCCTCGAAGCCGATCCGCCACGACGGTTGTCCTACAGCTTCAAGCACCAAAAGTACGAGGAACTGCGCGGCGAACCGATCTCGCGTGTGGTCTTCACCATCGAACCGTTCGGCTCGCTCGTGCGTTTGACCGTGCTGCATGACGGCTTCGTCGAAGGTGGGAAGTATCTCGGAGCCGTTTCCAACGGCTGGCCGGCGATCCTGTCCGGGCTCAAGAGCCTCCTGGAAAGAGGCAAAGTGCTCGCCATCCCGCGCTCGGCGCTCAACAAGGGATTCGACGCAAAATGAACCTCGACCAATTCAAGCCGCTCACCGTCTACACCATCTACATCGCATCCACGCCCGAGAAGGTGTGGGAGGCGCTGACCTCGGCGGAGTTCAGCCGACAATATTTCTTCGGCAATGCCGTGGAGGTCAAGCCACGGCTCGGCGGCGCGTTTATCGTGCGTACGCCCGACGGTGCCATGCACATCAGCGGCGAAGTCCTCGAATATGATCCGCCACTGAGGCTTTCCGTCACTTTCAACGTCAACTGGCCCGAGCTGATCGAAAAGCTCGGTCCGACGCTGGTGACCTATGAGATCGAGGCGGTCGGCGACGCGGTCCGGCTCACCATGAGTGAGAGCCACGACCGGCCGCTCAGCGACGACATCCTCGCCGGCGGACGGCAAGGCTGGCCCGCGATCCTGTCGGGGCTGAAGAGTTTGCTGGAGACGGGCAAGGCGCCACAGATCAAGATGGCGCCGCCGGCGCAGATGCTGGCGGCATTGAAAGCGATGGGGATCAAGACGCCGTAGCTGCCCCGTCATTGCGAGCGAAGCGAGGCAATCCAGTAATCTATCCGCGGAAAGACTCTGGATTGCTTCGTCGCAAGAGCTCCTCGCAATGACGGCGTTTGTTGAAGCACCCTACCCCTTCGCGCGTAACTCCCTCCGCAGCACCTTGCCGGTTGCGGTCATCGGCAGTGTCTCCGCGAACTCGACGAAGCGCGGATATTCGTGGGCGGCGAGTTGCACCCTGACGAAGTCCTGGATCTCGCGCGCGAGTGCGTCGCTGCCGGCAAAGCCGGGACGCAGCACGATCCACGCCTTGATCGATTCGGTGCGGATCGGATCGGGAATGCCGACCACTGCGGCCATCGCCACCGCGGGATGCTTCATCAGCGTGTGCTCGATCTCGGACGGGCCGATGCGGTAGCCGGCGGTGGTGATGACGTCGTCCTCGCGGCTGACGTACCAGAAATAGCCGTCCTCATCCTGCACGCCGAGATCGCCAGTGAGCAGGAACTCGCCGGCATACTTTTTCGCCGTCGCCTCCGGATTGCGCCAGTATTCGATCATCGTGACCGGACAGGGCTGACGCACGCCTATGATGCCGCGCTGCCCGCGCGGCAGTTCCTCGCCCTTGTCATTGACGATGCGAACGTCGAAACCCGGCGTTGCCTTCCCCATCGAACCGGGGCGGATCGGAAACAGGTTGGAGTTGCTGCCGATCACGAGGTTGCACTCGGTCTGGCCGAACACCTCGTGCGCATCGATGCCGAAGGTCTCGCGCACCCAGCCCAGAAGCTCGCCGCCGAGCGATTCACCGCCGGTAAAAATGCTGCGCAGCTTGACGCCGGAATGCTTCACGCCGGCCTGGCGCATTAGCTTCAGCGCAGTCGGCGGCAGGAAGACGTTGCGGACGCCGAGATCAGCCATCATCTGCATCGCCGCCTGCGGCTCGAATTTTCGCGCGCGGTGGCCGACCAAGGGGATGCCGTGATACCAGAATGCGAGCAGGCCGTTGACGAGGCCGCCGATCCACGCCCAGTCCGCCGGCGTCCACATGAGATCGCCGGGCCGCGGCAGGAAGTTGTGGCACATCTCGACGTTGGGCAGATGGCCAAGCACGACGCGGTGCGCGTGCAGCGCGCCTTTTGGATTGCCGGTCGTGCCTGAGGTGTAGATGATCAGCGCGGGATCGTCCGCCGACGTATCGACCGTCTCAAAGTCCTCTGAGGCGGTTTCGATCGCCGACCAGAACGGTTTTGCGCCCGCGTGAACGGCGCCGCTCGTGACGTAGATGTCTTGCAGATAGGGCAGCCGATCGCGGATCTTTGTAAGCTTCTCCCAGCCGGCTTCGTCGGTGACGATTGCCTTGGCCTGCGAGTTCGACAGGCGGAATTCCAGCGCGTCCTCACCGAACAGCGCAAATAGCGGGATCGAGATCAACCCGGAGCGGAACGCCGCCATGTGCACGATCGGCAATTCCAACGACTGCGACAGGAACACCGCGACGCGGTCGCCGCGCGACAGCCCGTCCGCCCGCAGCACGTTGGCAAAGCGCCGCGACATCTCGGCGACCTCGTCGAAGGACGTCCGCGTGGTCGCGCCGTTCTCGTCGACGTAGACCAGCGCGAGACGTCCCGTGCCGTCGGCATGGCGATCGCAGCAGGCCTCGGTCATGTTGAAGCGCACCGGGATATCCCAGCGAAAGTTGCGATAAAGTTCGTCGTACGTCTTGGCTTCGGTGAGCATCGCTTGGCCGTTTCCGTGTTCTCGGCGTCATGGCGGGACTTGTTCCGGCCATCCACGTTCTTCTTGCTTGGCAGCCAGTTTAAGGACATGGATGCCTGGGACAAGTCCTGGACCGCAGAAGTTATCCCCGCGGAGTCATTCCGGGGCGACGCGTGAGCATCGAGCTAGGATGCGCAATTGCGCATCTGAGAATCCATGGTGCAACGGTTTCCGCGGACCGATGGATTCCGGGTTCGCCCTGTGGGCGCCCCGGAATGACGGTGAAGGCTCACCGCACCGACGCGAAGAACTTCCTCACATCCCGCACGAACAATTCCGGCTGCTCGAAGGCGGCAAAATGCCCGCCCTTCTCCATCTCGCTCCAGTGGGTGATGTTGTGGAAGTTCGGCTCCATCCAGCGCCGCACCGGCGTGATGATCTCCTTGGGGAATACGGCGACCCCGGTCGGCACCTTCACGACCGGCGTGGTCCGGCGCTTGCCAAAGCTCTCCCAATAGAGCCGCGCGGAGGAGGTCGCCGTTTCCGTCACCCAATACAGCATGACGTTGTCGAGCAGTTCGTCCTTGGTGAAGATATTCTCGGGATGGCCGTCGCAATCGGTCCAGGCCCAGAATTTTTCCAGAATCCAGGCCGCTTGTCCGCTCGGCGAGTCCGTCAGGCCGTAGCCGAGCGTCTGTGGACGGGTCGATTGCTGCTTGGAATAGCCGGAGTCGAGATCGACGTAATGCTTGAGTCCGGCGAGCGCACGTTTCTCAGCCGCCGTCGGCTCGCCCTCGACCTTCGGCGCGGCGTTGAAGGCGAGCGTGATGTGAATACCGGCGCAATGCTCGCCGTCCTGCATGCCGAGCGAGGTCGTCACCGCCGAGCCCCAGTCCCCGCCCTGCGCGCCGTAACTGATATAGCCGAGCCGGTCCATCAGCTTCGCCCAGGTCGCGGCGATGCGGTCGACACCCCAGCCAGTCGTCCTGGGTTTTCCGGAGAAGCCAAAGCCCGGCAATGAAGGACAGATGACGTGGAAGGCATCAGCCGGGTGACCACCATGCGCGGCGGGATCGACCAGCGGTGCAATCACTTTCTGGAATTCGACGATCGAGCCGGGCCAGCCATGGGTGATGATCAGCGGCAGCGCGGACGGTTCTTTCGACCGGACATGCAGGAAATGGATGTCGAGCCCGTCGATCTCGGTGGTGAACTGCTCGAAGCGATTGAGCTTGGCCTCGCGCGTCCGCCAGTCGTAGCCGTCAGCCCAATGGCCGCAGATCTCCTGGATCCATTTCAGCGGCGCGCCCTGGCTCCAGTCATCGACCAGCTCCGCCTCGGGCCAGCGCGTGCGGACAAGGCGCGACTTGAGATCGGCAAGAATGTCGTCGCTGACGTCGATGCGAAAGGGCTTTATGGCGCCGGCCATCGGTTGCCTCCCCAGTTTCTTCGTCATTCCGGGGCGCGCGAAGTGCGGACCCGGAATCCATTGATCAACGGATTCGGCGGCACGATGGATTCTCAGATGCGCAATTGCGCATCATAGCTCGACGCTTCGCATCGCCCCGGGATGACGACCTAGCCCGTCAATGCAGCCTTCACCAAGCCACTGGCCTTGCCGAAATCCATCTGCCCGGCGTACTTCGCCCGCAGGATCGCGATCACCTTGCCCATGTCCTTCATGCCGGCTGCGCCGGTCTCGGCGATGGCGCCCGAGATCGCCTTCTTGACGTCGTCATCCGACATCTGCTTCGGCAGGTAAGCCGAGATCACCGCGATCTCTTCGCGCTCCTGCGCGGCGAGCTCGGCGCGGCCGCCCTTGTCGTAGAGCTCGACCGACTCCTGACGCTGCTTGATCATCTTCTGGAGCACGCCGAGCAGGTCGGCATCGGACAGCGGCGGCTTGCCGCTGCCGCGCGCCTCGATGTCGGCATTCTTGATGGTCGAGTTGACCATGCGCAGCGTGGAGAGCTTGCGCTCCTCCTTGGCCTTCATGGCCTCCTTGACCGCATTGTTGATGTCATCGCGCAACATGATCGTGATCCTCTCAATCCATGGCGCCTGATCTAAGACGTTCGCAGGCAAGAGGCCATACCGGACCCGCCGTGGTCCGGTTCATTGTTTCCCACCGGCCGCCTAAAACTACGAAAAAATTGCCAGTTCCAGCTTAAGTGCCCGAGGAGACCTGTCAAATATGCAAAAACGCATGTGAATCGGCGCATCTGCGCTTTGACGGCGGCGTCCGCGGAGACTATGAACCGGGCTCATGACACAACATGACAACGACCCCGCCTGGCCGAACCACAAACCGACCGCGCTCCTCGTGCTCGCCGATGGCACGGTGCTCGAAGGCTTTGGTCTCGGCGCCGAAGGCCAGGCCGTCGGTGAAGTCTGCTTCAACACCGCGATGACGGGCTATGAGGAGATCTTGACCGATCCCTCCTATGCCGGCCAGCTCATCACCTTCACCTTCCCGCATATCGGCAATGTCGGCACCAACGAGGACGACATCGAGACGGTGAACATGGCCGCGACGCCGGGCGCGCGCGGCGTGATCCTGCGCACCGCCATCACCGATCCCTCGAACTACCGCGCCACCAAGCACCTCGACCAATGGCTGAAGGCCCGCGGCATCATCGGCCTGTCCGGCATCGACACCCGCGCGCTGACCGCGCTGATCCGCAGCAAGGGCATGCCGAACGCCGTGATCGCGCACGCCAGGGACGGCGAGTTCGACCTGCACGGCCTCAAGGAAGAGGCGCGCGAATGGCCGGGACTCGAGGGCATGGACCTCGTGCCGATGGTCACCTCCGGCCAGCGCTTCACCTGGGACGAGACGCCCTGGCTGTGGGACAAGGGCTTTGGCCGCCAGGAAAACCCGGAGTTCAACGTCGTCGCCATCGACTACGGCATCAAGCGCAACATTCTGCGCCTGCTCGCCGGCGTCGGCTGCAAGGTGACGGTGGTGCCGGCGACGACCTCGTCCGAAGACATTCTGGCGATGAGGCCCGACGGCGTGTTCTTGTCCAACGGTCCGGGCGATCCGGCCGCGACCGGCAAATACGCCGTGCCGGTGATCCAGGACGTGATCAAATCGGGCACGCCGACCTTCGGCATTTGCCTCGGCCACCAGATGCTCGGCCTCGCCGTCGGCGCCAAGACCAGGAAGATGCATCAGGGCCATCACGGCGCCAATCACCCGGTGAAGGACGAGACCACCGGCAAGGTCGAGATCACCTCGATGAACCACGGCTTTGCCGTGGACGAGAGCACGCTGCCAAAGGGCGCGACGCAGACCCACATCTCGCTGTTTGACGGCTCCAATTGCGGCATCCAGCTCGACGGCAAGCCGGTGTTCTCGGTGCAGTACCACCCAGAAGCTTCACCCGGCCCGCGCGACTCGCACTATCTGTTCCAGCGGTTCGCCGACCTGATGCGGCAGAAGAAGAGCGCGTAAGGCGCGCTCTCCCCACTCAACTGTACTCACGCCATCAAGCCTGGGCATGGTCCCGGGCTTTTTCGTCATTCCGGGGCGTGCGAAGCACGAACTATGATGCGCAATTGCGCATCATAGCTCGACGCTGCGCGTCGCCCCGGAATGACGGGGAACGTTGGCCGACTGCCCTCGTTAATTCCTGCTATTTCTGATGCAGGAGCCCGCCATGTCCGACGTCCGCGACAATGCCGAGCCGCTCGCCATCGTGTTCGAGGATGACGGGCTGGTGCCCAACAACATCCTCCCCTTCCTGGTCTACCAGGGCGCAGTGAAGCTCGATCCGAAACACCCGGAGGAGACCATCGAAAACCTGTTCGGCGCCAATGGCTGGGGCGGGACGTGGCGCAACGGCGTCTTCGACTATCTGCACTATCACACGACGGTGCACGAAGTGCTCGGCGTCGCGCGCGGCAGCGCCCGGGTGCGCTTCGGCGGCGATCATGGCCAGGAGCTGGAGATCAAACCCGGCGATGTCGCGATCCTTCCCGCCGGCACCGGACATCAATGCATCAAGGCGAGCGACGATTTCTGCGTGATCGGCGCCTATCCGCCGGGATCGAAGATGGAGATCACGCGGCCAACGCCGGAGAACCACGCCAAGGCGCTGAAGACGATTCCGAAGGTCGCGCTGCCGCCATCCGATCCGATACGCGGCAAGGACGGGCCGTTGACGCGGCTGTGGCGGGACTGAGTTGCTAAGTCTGTCCAAACACGACGTGGTCGTTCCGGCGAAGGCCCGGCCTTCGTCGGGACGGCATAGGGGAAACAGCCGAAAAAACTACGCCGCGTTGCTGCCTTCCTGGCGGGTGGCTTCGAACAGGAACCAAGTGCGGCGCTCGGTCTCGTCGATGAAGATTTCGAGGATGCTGGCGCTGGCGACGTCGCCGGCCTCGTCGCAAACCTCGTGCACCTTGCGCATTGCGCTCGCGACATGCTTGTTGTCCTGCATCAGTTCGCGCAGCATCTCACGCGGCGGGACGTACTCCTCGTTGTTGTCCTTGATGGTCTGCAGCTTGGCGACTTGGCCGATCGATTTCAGCGTCGTGCCGCCGATCTTGCGGACGCGCTCGGCGAGCTGGTCAGTGGTGGCGAAGATCTGATCGGACTGCTCGTCGAGCAGCAAATGATAATCGCGGAAATGCCGGCCGCTGATGTGCCAGTGGAAATTCTTGGTCTTGAGATAAAGCGCGAACGCGTCGGCCAGAAGCACGTTGAGCGCCTCTGAAATCTTGCCGACTGCCTGGGGCGACAGATCCGTGGGAGTATCGAGGTCAGGCGAGACCTTGTTGGGGGCTTTGCTCACGGGAAACCTTCCTGTTAGGACGCGGACATTGACGGCGCGCCGTCGCACCCCTAACGCAGGCGGGCAGCGCCAGTTCCGGAGACGGAACCGTTTGCCGGGGCCCTGAAATACCATGGAAGATTGGATCGATTATTACGACTCCACGCATACGATCTATGTCAGCAAGTTGCATCGCGATTTGCACTTCCAGATCATCGCGCGGGACATCATCGGCTACATCTCCTCGCCCGAGGCGACCGTGCTCGACTATGCCTGCGGCGAGGCGCTCTCCGCGGGCCAGGTGGCATCCGCCTGCGGCAAGCTGATCCTGGCCGAGCCCGCCCCTGGCGTGCGCGGCCGCCTGATCGCCCGGTTTGCCCCGAACACAAAAATCCGCGTCCGCTCGCTCGATGACGTCCGCAAGATGCAGGACCAGTCGATCGATCTCGTCGTGATGAACTCGGTCGCGCAATACATGACGCCGGAGGAACTCGATGCGGCGCTGCGCAACATCCGGCGGTTGTTGACACCGTCCGGCAAGCTGGTGCTCGGCGACATCCTGCAGCCCAATGTCGGCATGGCCCAGGACGTGATGGCGCTGCTCAGCTTCGCCTTGCGCCACGGCTTCTTGAAGGATGCGCTGGTCGGGCTGATCAGCACGGCGCTGTCGGACTACCGTCACCTGCGAACGCGCATCGGACTGCAGCGCTACAGCGAGGACGTGATCACCGCTAAGCTGTCTGCGGCCGGGTTCGCGGTCCAGCGTGCCCATACCAATATCGGCCATAACCGCTGGCGCATGACCTTCATCGCGCGGCCGCCCATGGTTCGTTAAGCATAACAATTGGCTGAGGTGGCTTGTCGCCTCCCGATCGGCAATGATCCGCGCGGCCCGGTGGCGGAAGCGTCGACGCGAGAGCAGTGCATTGCTCTTTATCCTGGTTCAAATCCAGGCCGGGCCTCCAGCCTTCGCTGGCTTCGCCAGCTTCGGCTCGGCAAGCCCTGTCGTAGCGAAGGCTGTCGCAGCGAAGGCCTGCCGCGGCCAAGCCCGGAGGGCGAAGCCGGGTTCGGCAAGCCAGCCCACGCACGCGCCTCATGCTTCAGTCCGCGTCGACCGCATCGCACCCGGACAACAACTGAAGCCGGTCGGCGTCCTTGGCGGCGGAGTTAATCACGGCATCGAGCAGGCCCGGGAAGCGCGCTTCCAGATCCTCGCGGCGCAGCCGCATGAACCGGTTGGTCCCCGCCACACGCGTCTGCATCAGTCCGCATTCGCGCAGCTTGGCGAAGTGGTAAGCGAGGTTCGACTTGCCGCTGAGCGCGTAGAAGTCGCCGCAGCAGAGTTCGCTGCTGACATGTTCCTGCCGGGCGAGCTGGTAGACGATCGCCAATCGGATCGGATCGCTCAGGCAATCCAGAACCATCGGCAACTCGATCTGCTCGCGGGCGGGATGAAGGGGCGTGCGGCTCATGGCCGGAATCATAGCGAAGTGACCGCATTGTTCAATAGTTCTTGAACCAATTGACACCGAAACGCTGACGATCAATAGTTCAATAAACGTTGAACATAAGGGCTTTTCAAATGAGCGTATTCTGGCTGGCCTTGGCGGCGTTCGCGATCGGCACGGAAAGCTTTGTCATTGCAGGACTTTTGCCGACGATCGCCACTGACTTGGGAATTTCGGTCCCGGCCGCCGGCCAATTGGTCACCGCTTACGCCCTCACCTATGCCGTCGGCTCGCCCATCCTCGCGGTGACCATGAACAACATCGACCGCCGCACCGTGCTGGCGCTGGCGCTATCGACCTTCATTGCCGGAAACCTGTTCGCAGTCGTAGCCTCCGGCTACGCGCTGTTGCTCGCCTCGCGGATGCTGATGGCGCTGGGGGCGGGGCTGTGCATGCCGACGGCGCTCGCCGTGTCGGTGGCCGTCGCCTCGCCCGAGCGGCGCGGCCGCGCCGTCGCACTGGTCACGTCGGGCCTTACGGTCGCGACCGTCGTCGGCGTCCCCCTCGGCAATCTGGTTGGCAGCCTGCTCGGCTGGCGCGCAACCTTTGCCATGGTTGCGGTCCTCGGTGCTGTCGCGCTGGCCGGCCTCTTGCTCGGCCTGCCCCGCGGCCTGCCGCGAAACACGGCCACTCTGGCTGAACGGCTGGCCGTGGCGCGTCACAGTAACGTGCTGGCCGCTCTCGTCATTACGATTCTGTGGGCGCTCGGCGGCTTCACCGTGTTCACCTATTTCGCGGTCCCACTGCGCGGCCTGGGATTCGATGCATCGCAGATCAGCCTTGCGCTGCTCGTGTTCGGCGGCGCGGCCGCAATCGGCAACATGCTCGGCGGCATTTTGGCTGACCGGCTCGGCACGCTCATGACCGCGGCGCTCGGGCTCACCGGCATGGCGAGCGCGCTGATCCTGCATTCGCTGGTCCTGAAGCTGATGCCGGGGCAGGCGCATTATGCCGTGCTGGGTGTGATCTTCCTCTGGGGCATTTCCGGCTGGGCGTTCTATCCAGCCCAGATTGCCAGCATCATCCGGATCGAGCCGCAGGCCTCGATGATCGCGCTCTCGCTCAACGCCTCCGCCATGTATCTCGGCTTCGCCATCGGCGGGGCCCTGGGCGGCGCGGTGCTCGCGGGGTGGAGCCCGGCCGACCTCGGCTGGGTCGGCGGATCGAGCGTTTCGGCAGCCCTTATTGTGCATCTCGCCCGCGGCTGGCAGGGGCGGCCGAAACCCGTCAAAATTGCCGGTTGATGGGCATTTTTCGGGGTTTCGCCGCCCCGGAATCTGGTCTAAGACCCACCCGCGCGCGAGGAAGACCAACGCGCTCTCGGCCACAGGGGACGCGCAGCAAGCGCGCCCTTTTTTTGTGCCCAAATCCGACTTCGGCGAGAGTTGATGCCCAAACGTACAGACATCACCACCATCCTGATCATCGGCGCCGGTCCCATCGTGATCGGCCAGGCCTGCGAGTTCGACTATTCGGGCACGCAGGCGGTGAAGACGCTGAAGGAAGAGGGCTATCGCATCGTCCTCGTCAATTCCAACCCGGCCACCATCATGACCGACCCGGAATTGGCCGATGCGACCTATATCGAGCCGATCACACCCGAGATCGTCGCCAAGATCATCGAGAAGGAACGTCACGTCATTCCCGGCGGCTTCGCGCTGCTGCCGACCATGGGCGGACAGACCGCGCTGAACTGCGCGCTGTCGCTGCGCCGGCAAGGCACGCTCGAAAAATTCGACGTCGAGATGATCGGCGCCACGGCGGATGCGATCGACAAGGCCGAGGACCGCCAGCTGTTCCGCGAGGCCATGACCAAGATCGGCCTTGAGACGCCGAAGTCGCGGCTCGCCAACGCCTCCGCCCTGAAGAAATCCTATCGCGACAAATACCACGCCGAGCGCGAGAAGCTGTCCGGCGCAGCTCTCGAAGAACTCGAGCGACAATGGATCCTCGGCGAAAGCGACCGCCGCAAGCGCTACCAGGAATATGCGCTCGGCCAGGCGCTGATGGCGCTGTCCGAGATCGGCCTGCCGGCGATCATCCGCCCCTCCTTCACGATGGGCGGCACCGGCGGGGGCATTGCCTATAACAAGGAAGAATTCCTCGACATCATCGAGCGCGGCCTGGATGCATCTCCCACCAACGAAGTGCTGATCGAAGAATCCGTGCTCGGCTGGAAAGAGTTCGAGATGGAGGTGGTGCGCGACAAGAAGGACAATTGCATTATCGTCTGCTCGATCGAGAACCTCGATCCGATGGGCGTTCACACCGGCGATTCCATCACGGTGGCGCCGGCGCTGACGCTGACCGACAAGGAATACCAGATCATGCGCGACGCCTCGCTGGCGGTGCTGCGCGAGATCGGCGTGGAGACCGGCGGCTCCAACGTGCAGTTCGGCCTCAATCCGGACGACGGCCGCATGGTCGTCATCGAGATGAACCCCCGCGTGTCGCGCTCGTCCGCCTTGGCCTCCAAGGCCACCGGCTTTCCGATCGCAAAGGTCGCGGCCAAGCTCGCGGTCGGTTACACCCTGGACGAAATCGCCAACGACATCACCGGCGGCGCCACCCCGGCCTCGTTCGAGCCGACCATCGACTACGTCGTCACCAAGGTGCCGCGCTTCGCGTTCGAGAAATTCCCCGGCGCGTCGACCACGCTGACGACGTCGATGAAGTCGGTCGGCGAAGTGATGGCGATCGGCCGCACCTTCCAGGAGAGCCTTCAGAAGGCGTTGCGCGGGCTCGAGACCGGCCTCACCGGCCTCGACGAGATCGAGATCGAGGGTCTTGGCCGCGACGACGACAAGAACGCGATCCGCGCCGCGCTCGGCACGCCGACACCGAACCGGCTGCTCCAGGTCGCCCAGGCCATGCGACTCGGCTGGTCGAACGAGGAAATCTTCAACTCCTGCAAGATCGATCCGTGGTTCCTCAGCGAGATGCGCGGCATCGTCGAGATGGAAGAGAAGGTCCGCAAGAACGGCCTGCCGGGCAATGCCTTCGCCATGCGCTCGCTCAAGACGATGGGCTTCTCGGACGCGCGGCTGGCCGTGCTCGCGCAGACCACCGAGGCCAAGGTAACCGCGAAGCGCCACGCGCTCGGCGTCCGTCCCGTGTACAAGCGCATCGACACCTGCGCAGCCGAGTTCGCCTCGCCCACCGCCTACATGTATTCGACCTATGAGGCACCGTTCGCGGGCGCGCCGGCGGACGAGAGCATGCCGTCGGACAAGAAGAAGGTCATCATCCTCGGCGGCGGGCCGAACCGCATCGGCCAGGGCATCGAGTTCGACTATTGCTGCTGCCATGCCTGCTTCGCGCTGCACGACGCCGGCTACGAATCCATCATGGTCAACTGCAACCCGGAAACGGTGTCGACCGACTACGACACCGCCGACCGGCTCTATTTCGAGCCGCTCACCGCCGAAGACGTGCTGGAGATCATCGCAAAGGAACGCAGCAACGGCACGCTGCACGGCGTCATCGTGCAGTTCGGCGGCCAGACTCCGCTGAAGCTCGCGCACGCGCTGGAAGCCGCCGAAGTGCCGATTCTCGGCACCTCGCCGGACGCCATCGACCTTGCCGAAGATCGCGACCGCTTCAAGCGCGTGCTCGACAAGCTGCGTCTCAAGCAGCCGAAGAACGGCATCGCCTATTCGGTCGAGCAGGCCCGCCTAGTCGCGGCCGATCTCGGCCTGCCGCTGGTGGTGCGGCCCTCCTACGTGCTCGGCGGCCGCGCGATGCAGATCATCCGCGAGGAGAACCAGCTCAGCGACTACCTGCTCGGCACGCTGCCGGAGCTGGTGCCCGCCGACGTCAAGGCGCGCTACCCGAACGACAAGACCGGACAGATCAACACCGTGCTTGGCAAGAATCCGCTGCTGTTCGACCGCTATCTGTCCGACGCCACCGAGATCGACGTCGATTGTCTGTGCGATGGCAAGGACACCTTCATTGTCGGCATCATGGAGCACATCGAGGAAGCGGGCATCCATTCCGGCGATTCCGCCTGCTCGCTGCCGCCGCACTCCCTCAATGCCAGGATGATCGGGGAGTTGGAGCGGCAAACGCGTGAGCTGGCGCTCGGTCTTGACGTCGTCGGCCTGATGAACGTGCAGTACGCGATCAAGGACGACGATATCTACGTGCTCGAAGTCAACCCGCGCGCCTCGCGCACCGTACCGTTCGTCGCCAAGGTGGTCGGCACGCCGGTCGCAAAAATCGCCGCCCGAATCATGGCCGGCGAAAAGCTCGCCGACTTCAAGCTGAAGAAGGCGGACTTCAAGCATGTCGGCGTGAAGGAATCGGTGTTTCCGTTCGCGCGATTCCCGGGCGTCGACACGGTGCTCGGCCCGGAGATGCGCTCGACCGGCGAGGTCATGGGCATCGATAGCTCTTTCGCGGTAGCGTTTGCCAAGAGCCAGCTCGGCGGCGGTACGCGAGTGCCGCGCAAGGGGACGGTGTTTGTCTCGGTGCGTGAGAGCGACAAGACACGCATCGCCGAGGCCGTTCGCGAACTGCATTCGCTCGGCTTCAAGGTGCTGGCGACATCGGGCACGCAGCGCTTCCTCACCGATCAGGGCATTCCGACCGAGAAGGTGAACAAGGTGCTGGAGGGGCGACCGCACATCGTCGACGCCATCACCAACGGCGATATCCAGCTCGTCTTCAACACCACCGAAGGCCCGCAGGCGCTCGCCGACAGCCGCTCGCTGCGGCGCGCGGCCCTCTTGCATAAAGTGCCGTATTACACCACTCTTTCCGGGGCCGTGGCGGCCGCGCAGGGCATCCGGGCCTATCTGGGTGGGGACCTTGAGGTTCGTACCCTGCAGAGCTATTTTTCGGAAACCTGATCACTGGCGGGGCAAAGCCTCCGCTAAATGATTGGCACTGAAGCCACAATGGCCGGAGGAACCGTCCGGTCATGTGGCAGTTCTGTTCCGTCGCCAAGCCCCTATCTGTCAACGTCCGACGGCCCTGTCTTGGGCCCCGGAATACCGACGAATCAAGGTTGCGGGCGCCCATCCGGGTTTTGCGGCGCACGATCGAAGGACGAGAGAGAAGATGGAAAAGGTTCCGATGACAGCGGGCGGGTTTGCCGCGCTCGGGGAAGAATTGAAGAAGCGGCAGTCGGAGGACCGTCCGCGCATCATCGAGCATATCGCGGAGGCGCGCTCGCACGGCGACCTGTCTGAAAACGCGGAATATCACGCCGCGAAGGAAGAGCAGTCCCACAATGAAGGCCGCATCGCCGAGCTCGAGGACAAGCTCGCGCGCGCCGACATCATCGACATCTCGAAGTTGTCCGGCGACACCATCAAGTTCGGCGCCACCGTGACGCTGGTCGACGAGGACACCGAAAAGAAGGCGGTGTGGCAGATTGTCGGCGAGGTCGAGGCCGACGCCAAGAAGGGCCGCATCTCCATCACCTCGCCGCTCGCGCGCGCGCTGATCGGCAAGAAGAAAGGTTCAACCGTCGAGGTCAACGCACCCGGCGGCGCCAAGGCGTATGAAATCACCAAGGTGGAGTGGCGGTAAGGATTTGCCGTTGCACGCGCCGACGTTTGAAAAAGCCGCGCTAAGCGCGGCTTTTTTTGTTTCTCCGCGTTGCTTGACGCCAGAGATGAATTCGCGCTCTCTCCACGAAATCCAGACTCCCCCCGCGGAAAGACTCTGGCTCGCAATGACGGAGGAGACGCTATCTCCGTCCCTTCACGTCGAGCGGCACGGCGGCCTCGTATTTCGAATTGTGCAGGACCAGCGAGGTCCGCACGTTGCGGACATGGGGGGCCGCGGTCAGGTGCGTGACGAAATCCTGGAAAGTGGCCATGTCGGGCGCGACGCATTTCAGGATGAAGTCGACCTCGCCGGACAGCATCCAGCACTCCCGCACCAAGGGCTCGGCGCGGACGAAGTCCTCGAAGGCGCGCAAATCCGCCTCGGCCTGGCTGGAGAGATGCACGGCGGCGAACACCGTGACGTCGAATCCGAGTTTCCGCGCATCCAGCAGGCCACGGTAGCCATGGATGTAGCCTTCTTCCTCCAGCGCGCGGACGCGGCGCAGGCAGGGCGGCGGCGAAATTCCGACGCGCTTGGCCAGCTCGACATTGGTGATTCGTCCGTCGGCCTGGATCTCGGCGAGAATTTTGAGGTCGATCTCGTCTAGGTTCCGCGACACGTGAATGGAACTCCTGGCCTTTATGGCGGTATCGGGTGGGTTTGTCGCAACCTCATAGCCCAGTCTCGGCGGAATGAGCAATTTTATTGCGCGTGCAGCGCAATCGACTTTTGTTCCCTGTTGGAAAAATCCGCCGATTGGGAATGCAATTCTTGCATGGCTCACCAGAAGGCTTAGATTAGCTCTGATATTTCAGCGTCTCCGCGAGGCCTCCCGGCACGTTCCGCTCCGCGCTGCAATCCCCCGTGAAAGGCGTCCGTCACCATGTCCGCCCCTGTCCATGCAAAGGTCGTCATCATCGGCTCTGGTCCTGCCGGGTACACAGCGGCGATCTATGCCGCGCGTGCGATGCTCGAGCCGATCTTGATCCAGGGCATCCAGCCGGGCGGCCAGCTCACCATCACCACCGACGTCGAGAATTATCCGGGTTTCGCCGACGTGATCCAGGGCCCCTGGCTGATGGAGCAGATGGAGAAGCAGGCGCTGCATGTGGGAACCCAGATCAAGACCGACCTGGTGACCAGGCTGGACACTTCCCGGCGGCCGTTTCGCCTCATCTGCGATTCCGGCGACGTCTATCTCGCCGAGACCGTCGTCCTCGCCACCGGCGCTCAGGCGCGCTGGCTGGGGATCTCTTCCGAGGAGACCTTCAAGGGTTTTGGCGTCTCGGCCTGCGCCACCTGCGACGGCTTCTTCTATCGCGGCAAGGACGTGATCGTGGTCGGCGGCGGCAACACCGCAGTCGAGGAGGCGCTATTCCTGACCAATTTCGCCTCGCAGGTGACGGTGGTCCACCGCCGCGACCATTTTCGCGCCGAGCGCATCCTTCAGGACCGCCTGTTCAAGCACCCCAAGATCAAGGTGGTCTGGGACAGCGCCATCGACGAGATCTGCGGCGAGACCAATCCTGGCAAGGTCACCCACGTCCGCCTCAAGAACGTCAAGAGCGGCGCGCTCACCGAGCTGAAGGCCGACGGTGTCTTCATCGCCATCGGGCATGCGCCGGCGACCGAACTCGTGAAGGACCAGGTCAAGCTCAAACCGTCGGGCTATGTCGAAGTCGCCCCGAACTCGACCGCCACCTCGGTGCCCGGCCTGTTCGCCGCCGGCGACGTCGCCGACGAGACTTATCGCCAGGCCGTCACGGCCGCAGGCCTCGGCTGCATGGCAGCGCTCGAAGCCGAACGATTCTTGGCCCTGCGCGCCAGCGAGCGCGCGGCAGCGGAATAACGATCATGGCTAGAACACGCGACGGATTTACGGATATGGACTGGGACAAGCTGAAGGTGTTTCACGCGGCGGCGGAAGCGGGCAGCTTCACGCATGCGGGCGAACAGCTCGGCCTGTCGCAATCGGCGGTGTCACGCCAGGTCTCGGCGCTGGAGCAAGAGCTCTCGGTCTCGCTGTTCCACCGCCACGCCCGCGGCCTGATCCTCACCGAGCAGGGCGACCTCCTGTTCCGCACCGCGCATGACGTGTTCATGCAGCTTCAGGCGGCGCGCGCGAAACTGACCGACAGCCGCGAGCGGCCGAGCGGCGATCTCAAGATCACGACCACGCCCGGCGTCGGCATCAACTGGCTGATCCCGCGGCTCGGCGAATTCACCGCGCTCTATCCGGAGATCCGGATCTCGCTGATCGTCACCGACGAAGAGCTCGACCTGTCGATGCGCGAGGCCGACGTCGCGATCCGAACCCGCAAGCCGACGCAGCCGGATCTGATCCAGCGCAAGCTGTTCGCGATGGGCTTCCACGCCTATTGCTCGCCGGACTACATCAAGCGCTTCGGCACGCCGCGGACGCTGGAGGAGCTCGACTCCCACCGCATCATCACGCTCTCCGACGGCAATTTCGCGCCGCATCTGCAGAACCGCAACTGGCTGGTCGAAGCCGGCCGCAACGGCAGCGGTCCGCGCGAGGCCTATTTCAGGGTGAACAACATCCTCGGCCTCGTGCGCGCCTGTCAGCAGGGCCTCGGCATTGCCGCGCTGCCGGACTACCTGATCGAAGAGCAGAGCCGCCTGGTGCAGTTGTTCGGCGAGTCCGACTCGATCCAGCTCGACACGTATTTCGTCTATCCCGAGGAGTTGAAGACGGTCGCGCGCGTGCAGGTGTTCCGCGACTTCGTGGTGAGCAAGGCGCAGCGCTGGCCGTCCTGATTTCCGCATGTCAGACATGCGACCTCGACGGTTGCTGCATGGCATTAGGCAAGATCATACTGTGTGCACGCTGAGCCTTCGCGTTGCGCATTTGTCCCCCTCCTCCAGTGGCGCGGGAGTTCAGTAATCCCTCTTGGAAGGTGATTGTGTCGGCCTCACGTGGCCAATACCTTAAGCCGGGCTCGTTCGAGCCCGGCCTTTTTTTGGAATATTTTTACTCTCGCTTTCCACGTGTATTGACAGTTCCACGTATACCCCGCATCATTTGCGAATGATCACGAAGTCGTGCGCAATCTCGTTCGAGGCAGTCGTCTCGAAAAAAGGCCCCCATTCGGGGACCTCGGATATTTGCGCGCGCTAGGCTGACTTCGTCATCGTCGCAATCTTCGAAAACCCCGCCGCCTGGACGGGGTTTTTTCATGTGCCTCCGTCTCAGGTCCTGTCCGAGAAGGAGATGGAACATGACCGACCTACCAAGTCATTTGCACGGGCTCTGGCTGCCGCTGGTGACGCCGTTTCGTGACGGTCGTCTCGATGAGACGTCGCTGCGGCGGCTGACGCGGCATTACAGCGGACAAGCCGTTGACGGCTTCATCCTGGGGGCGACCTCCGGTGAAGGCATGACGCTGCGGGACGCCGAGCTCGATCGCCTCGTCGCCGTCGTGCGCGACGAGATGGCGGCCGGTCGCCGCTCGGTGCCGATCTGCCTCGGACTCTCCGGCGCCGACACGTCGCGACTGAAGGACCGCCTCGATGAGACCGCGGACTGGCCGATCGACGGCTATTTGATCGCCAGTCCCCATTATGTGCGACCGTCGCAACGCGGACTGCTGGCGCATTTCGAGGCGCTCGCCGATCACGCCGCCTGGCCGCTTGCGCTCTACAACATTCCGTATCGCACCTCAGTCAACATCACCAACCAGACTCTGCTGCGGCTCGCCGAGCATCCAAACATCGTCGGGCTGAAGGATTGCGGCGCGAGCCGCGAGCAATCCATCGCGCTGCTGCGCGACCGGCCGCAGGGCTTTCGCGTGCTCACCGGCGAGGACGCAAATTATCACGAAGCGCTCTGCGATGGCGCCGACGGCGGCATCGTGCTGTCAGCACATGTCGAGACCGCGACCTTCGCCGCCGTCTATGCCGAGCTCAAGCGCGGCAATCACGACGCGGCGCTGGCGCGCTGGCAGGAGGTCGCGGAGCTGACGCGCCTGCTGTTCGCCGAACCCAGCCCCGCACCTGCAAAGTACTGGCTGTGGCGAAGCGGCCTCATCGACAGCCCCGAGGTGCGCCTGCCGATGGTGGAGATCAGCAGCGAGCTCGCCGCCACGCTCGATCGCGAGATCGAACGGCGGATGAGAGTTGCGGCCTAGACAATGTCCTCGTCATCTCGCCCAGCTTGCGACTCCTCGAACGAGGCAGCCGGCGTTCGCGCCCGCAGTCTTCAGGCCAGCAGCCTTCAGGCCAGCAGTCTTGGGCTCCGCTGGTGGACCCGCGCGCTCGGGGCCGCATGGCAGCGCCTGTCACGCACGTACCGGTACAAACGGGTCGAGACATATCCGGCCTTCGACTGGCTGCGCCGCGATATCGGGTTGACCGAAGACGTGATGGGGTGGGAGCTGGACCGGATCGACGAGATCAAACGCAGGCACAGCGGGTGGTTTTAGCTGAGGCGCAATCTCGCCGCGTGCACGCTGCCGTCCCCTTCTCCCCTTGTGGGAGAAGGTGGCGCGAAGCGCCGGATGAGGGGTATCTGTCCGCGAACTCGATAGTGAGAGAGTCACCCCGCGGCAGACCCCTCACCCGTCTCGCCGCTACGCGGCGAGCCACCCTCCCCTACAAGGGGGGAGGGAAAGCCGGCGTGGTTAACCGTGCGCGAACGGCCTTCGCAGGCGCCGCATGGTGCATCCACGTCTCGTTTACGCGAGGGTGCCTATCGTTTCCTCCAATGTCCTTTAGAGGGGAAAATCATGGGACATCGTATCCGGCCGACGGCCGCGGAAAATTTCGCGCCTGCCGATCTCTTGCAGGGAATCCTGGTGGTGTCGTCGTTTGGGTTCTGGGCCGTGATGCTCGGCCTGATGCCGGTACTGGTGTTTCGCGTCTGGCTGGCCTGACACGGCTCGCCCACGGATGGTTAATCCGTGGTAGCACCTGTGTTCGAATACGCGCGATACTGCGATCCGGAATTTTAAAACATCGCGCCTATCGTTGACGCCCATAAGCGAAGAAATCGCGGGGGCGTTTATGAATAGTCAGAATGATATGGCGTCGCATTACGACGCCGGACAGCAGAACTTCAGCACCGAAGACGTTCTCTGGGCCGTCGGCATCTGGTCGGTGATCCTGACGCTGTCGCCGGTCATCGTCTTCTACATGCTGATGGTGGCTTAAGGTTTGAGCACGATCTCTTCGGAAAACCGCTGCACACTTTTCCGGATCGTGCTCCACATTCAGTTCCAGAAAACGCAAAACGCGCGGACATCCGCGCGTTTTTCGTCCCAGGGAAATGAATGATGAAATTATGCCGCCTGCTTGTGCATTGCGCCGGATGCCGACGCCGTGCCGCGAATAGCCTTAACTGAACGCTCGATCGCCGCCCACAGCCTCGCGATTTCATGAGCCGCACGGCTCTCGGCCTGATATTCCCGCGCGCCTTCGCCATGGCTCAGCGCCATCAGAAGATCGGAACGGTTGGTGATCTGGCCGCCCCACACGGGAGCGCGGAACTTTGCCAGCGCTTCGCGGGCGATCGTGACGATCGGGCTTTCGGACTCGTCGCGGCGGGCCGGCGCGCCGTTGAGCACGACCGCATAGGGCTTGCGCGCCGCGCGGCACATCTGAATGGTTTCCTGCACCGCGTTGACGTCGAACACGCCGGGACGCGCCGGGATCACCACCATCGTGGCGTTCCTGATCGCATCGTCGACGACGGCCGACAGGTTCGGCGGCGTGTCGATCAACACCCATTCATATCCGTCGCGCTTGGCGGCGGAGACGATGCCGCTGACCGAGTTCACCGCCGACTTGATCGGCGGCTCGTTGGTGCCACGCAGCTTGTGCCACAGCGTGAGCGATCCTTGCGGATCTGCATCGACGAGCAGGATAGGCTTAGTCGCCTTGATCTGCGCGGCGAGATGTGCGGCCAGGGTACTCTTGCCCGAGCCGCCTTTACGCGATGCAAAAACAATAACGTTCATACCTTGGCCTCCAGATTGACCCTAGATTGCGAAAATGAATCACCACGCTGATTCGCGAAAGAAAAATTTACCGGGAGTTGCGCCCAAGCCACGAAATAACAAGACGTGTTGGCTTTTGAGTCACACTGCTTGGCGCGACGATAGACACAAATTGTCACGCAGCGCCTTTCGCACCCGGCAATCGTGCGTTTCTTGAGCAGCGCTGCGGGAAAAACGGAATGCAACCGTGCCGAGCAAGTCGTATCGCGGCTCTTCTTTCAATCGACGGCGATCGCAATTGGCACAAGCATGCGCGCGAGCCGGCGAACAAAAGGAGCCCGGTAGCTGTCGCGGGGCTGATGCCTCGGTGGTTTTGACTCAACCGGCTGCGAAACCACGCACCGCAAACGTGAATGCCCGGGAGGTCGCGCTTTGCCCGGGCATGACGCAGTTTCGCGACAGGAACGTGCCAGGAAGCGCTCAGCCCTCGATGGGCTTTTTCTTCTTGGTCGCCTTCGGCGGTTTGGTGCTCTTCCTGGCGGTTTTAGGCGCAATGTTGGTTGGCTTGCCGGCGCGGACCTCGCCTGGCTCCGGTCCCTGCCGAAAGAACGGCCGGCACTGCGGCGAGAGCTGCGCCTTCTTCTGGATCATGCAGGCGGTAATGGCATCGACGTTCGGAACGAACTCGCCGCACAGCCGCATCGCGTCGGGCGTGCAGGCCTGCTGCTCCTCCTGCGTGTAGGCAAAGCCAGCGCGAGGCTGGAGTAGGACGGCAAACGCAATCCCGAAGATCGCAGCAGCCAAGAACTTCTCAAAGCGGAACGCCGGCATCGATCCCCCCAAATGTCGAGTCAGGGCGGAAGTGTGGGTGAACGGTGGTTGGTTGGCAACCGAGCGGGGAAGCGAAACCCGGGACCTGTGCGGTCTCGGCAACAGGCCGGTCAGGCCCGGCACCAACCAGACCAGAGGCATCACAAAGGCCGGGCTGAGGGGTTATGCCGTCTTCTCAGCAATCGCCACGCCTTGTGCACAAGGCGCGCACTGCGGCGGGTGCCCCCCGGTTTCAGGAGAAACCGGACGGGCATCTATTGGTAAAGTTCACAAAGCGCGCTCAATTGTGCATTGCGAAAACGTGAATTGCGTTTTGACCAGAATCCGGTATTTTGTTCGTACACTAATGAATTGAGCGACCCGCGGCGCCTTACGGTGCATGGGGTTGTTTTTCGTTTTTTGCAAAGCCAGTTTCAGGACGCCCCAAAATGACAGAGCACAGCCTCTGGCGTTTCTCGCGCGCGTTGCACCGCGCGATCAACGACCGGCATTTCGAGGATATCGAGACCCTGATCGACGAGGACGTCGACTGGGCGCTTTACGGCCCGATCGACATGTTCCCGTTCCTCGGCGCGCGCCAGGGCAAGGCGGCAGTGCTCGACGTGATCCGCCAGCTCGCCGACAATTTCCAGGTCCGCCGTTTCGACCGCGAAAGCATCATGCTCGGGATGGATTCGGCCGCCTCGATGCTGCGCTATTCGCTGACCGCACTGGATTCCGACAAGCCGATCTCGCTGCGGGTGGCGCAGTTCGCCCAGTTTAGGGCGGGCAGGCTCATCAACATGCGGGTGCTGATCGACACCTTTGATCTGGTCGAGCAGGCACTTGGCCGCGCCATTCATCTGCCGAAGGTGACCAGCGTCGGCTGAGGGAGACACCAACGGGCCCCGGTTTCGGGACCGATGGCTGATGCTCCCTGCGACGCGTCCTGGCCTCCAGCCCCGCCGGATGCCGTCGTGGAGAAGCTCGTCATCGGGCGCGCGCCTTTCGCGCGGCCCGTTGGTTCGTTTTTTGAGTGGTCGTTTTTTGAAATGAGGCCAGCGCCACAATTTCGCAACGATAGTTCCGCATCCTCCGCGCGAACTGGGCTCGCGGGCAGGACGATGGAATTCTCGACAGGTTTGGGCTGGACCAGGCTGCCAATGCTGGTGGCCGCGTTCATATTCGCCTCCGTGCCGACGGCATGGGCGCAGATCATCCCGCCAGCCGCGGCAGCGCCTGACGAGGAGGCCGAGGCCGCGGAGGCCCCCGACGTCAACGACCCCGACGTGCTCAAAGGCATCGACGTCGACAAGCTCGATTGGAGCCAGCTCGCGATCGACGCCGGCACGCTCAACGACATCACCGCCGCCAAGAAGCGCGCGCAGGCCGCCGCCAAGGACGGCCTCAACTGGTCGTCGAACGCCAACGCGAACGGCTCCTCGGCGGTGACGGTGAAACAGTCGGTATCGTCGTTCTGGGACGCCCGGATCGGTGCCGACATGACGGTGACCAGCGAGCCGCGGACGATGTCCGAGCTTTTGGCGCAGAAGGCCACCAATGGCGGCAACCTGCCGCAATCCTCCGGCAGCGCCTGGGCAGCCGCGACCGCGCCGGGCGCGGCCTCGATCTGGGACAAGACCGCGGTGGAAGCCCGCGTCGATCCCGGCGCCGAGCAGAGCAAGATCGGCGCCTCGCTGACTAAATCGGTGCCGCTGTCGAGCGACACCTCGCTGACGCTCCAGAACGGCTACAGCGTCAACCAGCAGGGCACCACCGCTCTCCCCGGCGTCGGCGGGCACATCATCCGCAACTACGCGACGGACCAGTCTGCCAAGGTCACCCTCACCGACACCGGCACCAGCATCATCGCCGGCCAGACGCTGTCGACCACCGACGACAAATGGCTGCGCAAGTTCGGCGCCGAGCAAAAACTGTTCGACAACGTCACCGTCTCCGGCTCCGTCGGCGAGACCTCACAGGGCGCGATCAACAAGAGCCTCACGGCCGGCTTCAAGAAGAGCTGGTGAGTTCTTTGCCTCTTCGCCTCCGCTCTCCCCTCATCCTGTGAGGAGCGCGGAACGCGCGTCTCGAAGGATCAAGGGGCCTGACCGCGAGAGCCGGCCCTGCATGGTTCGAGACGCGCGCGAAGGGCGCGCTCCTCACCGTGAGGGGATGGATTCGTCGCGCGGCGGCATTCAGACATTTGTAACCAAACGCCACGGCAAAGCCCCCGAATGGTCCGCCCTTGCCGCATCTCGGCCTATTTGCCGTCAAAATCGGACGTCCTGATGCAGAAGCCTTACAGACGTCGTCGTGCGGGGGACACTCGCGCTGCGCTCAACGCGATCAGGGGAACAACGATGAACGCCATTCGTCCGGAAAAGATCGAATCAACTGAGACCGAAACCGTCGACAACAATCTTGCCGCGGTGACCGAGGTCGAAGCCGGCATCCGCGATTTCGTCCGCAACGACATCGCCTATCTGCGCCGCCCGGCGGCGGGCAGCGCCGAGCCGGCGCTCGACCCGAGCGCGGAAGCCACCGTCACCAACGTCAACTCGCTGATCCAGCGCGTCGCCGGCACCTCGCTTGCCGAGATCGAGAACCTGATCTCCGAGCTCGAGAGCCTGCGCGACCTGCTCCATGCCGAAGGCCAGCGCGTCCAGCGTGAGATCTCCGGCTACGCCCAGCTCAGCCAGGCCGCGATGAAGTCGACCCGCATGATCTCCGACAACGTCGCCCAGTGGAAGCGCGCCGCCGACGGCCTGCGCAACAGCTGATCGCAAATACAGGCATCACCGGCCGCCGCGTTCCCAAAAGGGGCGCGGCGGTTTTGATTGTAGTGCAAGTGCGCACGTGGTGTCGCACGCCGTCTTCCCAAGACAGGCGTCATCACCCGCCTTGTGCGCAATTGCGCACTGGAGCGGGTGATCCAGTATTCCAGAGACGGTGAGGCTTGAGCCGAGATGCCGCGGCGTACTGGATGCCCCGGTCAAAGCCGGGGCACGACGGCGGAGGATGTGGCCCGCTTTGAACTTTCCGCGCCCCCGCGCCGACCAATGCCCAGCGCCGGTCTATGTTGCGACCGGCCCGAGGGGACATTTCAGATGCAAAGCATTCGGCCCGACAACACGGACCCCATTCCGTTGCAGCCAGCGCCGAACCAGTTCGGCACGATCATGCTGCGCTTTGTCGGATTGTTGGCGATTGCGATCGCAGTGCTGGCGTTCGTCTACAGCCGCTGAGTGGAGACCGGACGCCGGCCTCAAGGAGTTAACGAACTCTTAACGGCTCGCGTCGACCGTCGAGGCTTCCAGGGTGTAGCCGCCATCGGCATAGCCCTTCACCACCATGCCGGCGACCAGCATCACGGCGAGCGTGGCGGTCGCGAAGATAAATCCGACCAGCTTGAGTGCGCCGCGGTCTGCCATGGTCCTCGTCCCCCTGTCCTCTGCCCAGTTCATTCAAATAGACAGCGACAGGTTCATAATTGGTTAGCAACTCGATGGTTCCGCGAACTGCTACGCAGGTAACCATCTCGCGCTGGCTTATGGCAGCCACCCGGAATCGCGTCCATAGCGCGCGGGCAACACTCGCGCGCTCATTTCGGCTGTTCATCTTGGAACGGGTCTAACTGCCCTTGCCACGCATCGGCACGAAGGCGGTGGCGGTGATGGAATAGACTTGTTCGCCGCGCTGGTTGGTGCCGGAGGTGCGGGCCGTCAAAATGCCCCAGCCGGGACGCGAACCGGAGCCGCGCTTGTCGACGACCTCGTTGACGAAGCTGACGGTGTCGCCGGCAAGCACCGGCCTCAGCCAGCGCAAATCGCGAAAGCCCGGCGACGGGCCCCACACCGCCACCTCCTCACCGCGCGCGGCAGCCTCCTTCGCCTGGCGCTGGCCGTCCGCGACCAGAAGGCTCATGCAGGCCGAGCCGACATGCCAGCCCGACGCGGCGAGCCCGCCGAACAGCGAGTCCTTGCCTTCCGCCTCGTCGAGGTGGAAGCGCTGCGGATCGAATTTTGCGGCGAATGTCTTGATGGAATTCGCGGTGAACGTGTAGGCCCCGATCTCGCGGCGATGGCCGATCTCGATATCCTCGAAGAACCCCATCAGACCGCTCCCTCGCGCCGCGCGATCAGGATCGGCGAGGTCATCTCGCACAGCGCCTCGCCTTGGGCGTTGCGCGCGGTGCATTTGAACTTGACGATGCCGAGCTCGGGCCGGCTCTTCGAGGAGCGCGCCTCCACGATGTCGACGTCGAGCGTGAGGTCGTCGCCGGGCCGCAAGGGAGCAAGCCAGCGCACCTCGTCAACGCCGGGCGAGCCGAGCGAAGCGGCGCGGGTGATGAAGCCGTCGGCCATCATCCGCATCATCAGCGCGCAGAGGTGCCAGCCCGAGCCCGACAGGCCGCGCAGCATGCTCTTGGCCGCCGCCTCCTCGTCCAGGTGCATCGGCTGCGGATCGAACTCGGCGGCAAAGGCCAGGATCTCGTCGCGGCTGACATGCCGCGGGCCGAACGTTCCAAACCGGCCGGGTGGGAAATCTTCGAAGGTCAGGGTCATCTTGGGAAAGCTTTGCGGGAGGGTCAGATTGTGGCCGCACTTTCCGGCAATCTCAACCCGCTGGCCCGCATGGCTCGTGCTACATTCGACGAGTCGGGCCAGACCTGCCTCGAATCGGTTGACGCAGCCGGAGGCGCGATTTGCCCGGGGGAAAGAGATGTTTTCATTCAGCGATCTGTTTCAATGGGACCGCTTCATCACGCCGACGATCATCAAGACCTTCTACTGGCTGGTGATCGCGGTGATCTGCCTGTTCGGACTGTCCGGCATCTTTGCAGGGTTGACGGCGATGGCGATCAGCCCGTTCGCCGGCTTCCTGATGGTGCTGGAATCGATCGCGGGCGTGGTCGTCGGCATCATATTCTCGCGTATTGCGGCGGAACTGATCCTGATCATCTTCCGCATCAACGAGCACCTCGGCGCCATCAGGGACCAGGGCAGCGGAGTGCGGTAGCTCGTCATTCCGGGGCGCGCCACCGGGTCCGCGCAAAGCGATGACAGGCTCCGCGCGAGCCCGGAATCCATTCATCCATTCGTTCCGGGGCCCGATGGATTCCGGGCTCGCCTCTTAGGCGCTCCGGAACGACAGTCTCAGCTTACGTATTGAATCGGAAATGCATCACGTCGCCATCGGCGACGACATATTCCTTGCCTTCGAGCCGCAGCTTGCCGGCATCGCGGGCGCCGGCTTCGCCGCCCAGCGCGACGTAATCGTCGTAGGCGATGGTCTCGGCGCGGATGAAGCCTTTTTCGAAATCGGTGTGGATCACGCCAGCCGCCCCCGGCGCCTTGGTGCCGCGATGGATGGTCCAGGCGCGCGTCTCCTTCGGTCCCACCGTGAAATAGGTGATGAGCTCGAGCAGCTGGTAGCCTGCGCGGATCAGGCGATCGAGGCCGGCCTCCTCCAGGCCCAGCGTCTCCAGGAAATCGGCGCGCTCTTCGCGCGAGATCGTCGCGATCTCGGATTCGATCTTGGCGGAGATGACGACGGCAATTGCGCCTTCCTTTGCCGCCTGCTCCTCGACCGCCTTGGAGAAAGCATTGCCGGTCGCAGCCGATCCTTCCTCGACGTTGCAGACATAGAGCACGGGCTTTGACGACAGCAGGCCGAGCATCGAGAAGGCGCGCTCCTCCTCGGCCTTGCGCTCGACCAGGCGCGCGGGCTTGCCTTCGCGGAGCAGCACCAGGGTGCGGTTGACGAGGTCGAGCTGCTCTTTGGCCTCCTTGTCGTTGCCCTTGGCCTTCTTGGAGAGGTTGTCGACGCGCTTCTCGAGGCTGTCGAGATCGGCAAGCATCAGCTCGGTCTCGATGGTCTCGATGTCGGCGAGCGGCGCGATCTTGCCCTCGACATGGGTGATGTCGGAGTCTTCAAAGCAGCGCACGACATGCGCGATGGCGTCGACCTCGCGGATGTTGGCGAGGAACTGGTTGCCGAGGCCTTCGCCCTTGGAGGCGCCGCGGACGAGGCCGGCGATGTCGACGAAGGTCAGCCGGGTCGGGATGATCTGCGCCGATTTGGCGGCGGCCGCGAGCTTGTCGAGCCGCGGATCGGGCACGGCGACCTCACCGACATTCGGCTCGATGGTGCAGAACGGATAGTTCGCGGCCTGCGCCGCCGCCGTCTCGGTCAGCGCATTGAACAAGGTCGACTTGCCGACATTGGGCAACCCGACAATCCCGCATTTGAATCCCATCGTATCCTCTAAGACGGTCCGTAGGGTGGGTTAGCGAAGCGTAACCCACCAATCCCTTTGCCGCGACACGGTGGGTTACGCCAAGCGGACTGCGCTTCGCGCAGCCGCGGGGCTAACCCACCCTACACATCACCGCTCATCTCGCGCAGGCCGCGATGACGAGCGTTATTCCTTGCCGTTGTCGTCCTTGGTCAAAAAGCCCTTCGCCTGCATGGCAAGATGCACCCTGTTGGCGAAGGTCGCGTCGGTGCCCTTGGCGACCAGCGCGGCGTGCTCGGCAACCGCGTCGCAGAGCGTCGCCACCCATTCGTTGTCGGCCTTGGCGAAGTCCGACAGCACGTGGCCGTGCACCAATTCCTTGACGCCGGGATGACCGATGCCGAGCCGCACCCGGCGGTACTCGTTGCCGATATGCGCAGAGATCGAGCGCAGGCCGTTGTGGCCGGCGATGCCTCCGCCGATTTTCACCCGCACCTTGCCTGGCGGCAGCTCGATCTCGTCATGGAACACGGTGACGTCGCCCGGTGCGATCTTGAAGAAGCTGGCCGCCTCCTGAACGCTGCGGCCCGACTCGTTCATGTAGGTCGTGGGCTTGAGCAGGATCACGCGCTCAGGTCCGAGCGTGCCTTCCGAGGTCTCGCCCTGAAAGCGGCGGCGCCATGGCGAGAAACCATGACGCCGCGCAATCTCGTCGACGGCCATGAAGCCGATATTGTGCCGGTTTCGTGCGTATTTCGCGCCGGGATTGCCGAGCCCAACAAACAGTCGCATGACGCGGCGCGCCCCTCGCTCGGCGCGCGATCAGAGACCGCGCGCCAGCTTTGAGAGATTACTTCTTCTTGTCGCCGCCGGCGGGAGCCTTGGCAGCCGCGGCCGGAGCCGCAGCACCCGCAGCCGGCGCAGCCGCGCCAGCCGCCGGAGCAGCCGCAGCACCCGGAGCCGCACCACCGGCCGCAGCCGCAGCCGCCGCCTTCTGCTCTTCGGCATAGCCGGACGGCGGCACGATGGTAACGAGCGTGGCGTCCTCGCGCGCCAGCGTCTTCACGCCGGTCGGCAGCTTGACGTCCGACAGATGCAGCGAGTGACCGATTTCGAGCGAGCCGACGTCGACTTCGATGAACTGCGGAATGTTCTCCACGCCGCATTCGAGCTCGATCGCGTGGGCGACGATGTTGACAGTGCCGCCGCGCTTCACGCCGGGCGAGCCTTCCGCCTTCACCACGTGCAAGGGCACGCTGATGCGGATGGTGGCGCCTTCGCCGAGCCGCATGAAGTCGACATGGATCGGAAAATCCTTGACGGGATCGAGGTGGAAGTCGCGCGGAATCACGCGATGCTTCTTGCCCTCGAGGTCGATGTCGACCAGCGTGGTCAGGAACCGGCCGGCGAGGATGCGCTGGCGCAGTTCACGATCTGCAATCGAGATCGTGAGCGGGGGCTGGTTGTTGCCATAGATCACTCCGGGCACTCTGCCGGCGCGACGCTCAGCCCGGGCGGCCCCCTTGCCGCTCTTCGGACGTGCGGTCGCCTTCAATTCCTTGACGGTCGCCATAACGTTAAGTCCTTGTTTTTGCAAAAGTTAATGGGCCGCAAGGCGGCCCATGGTGCCGTCCACAGCAAGCCTCCAGGGGTGCGGGGGCCGCGGACGTGGCGGGCTTTTAACCGGAAGAGGCGGAAATGACAAGAAGATTGGCCGCAGGGCGGCCCCAAGAGTAGCCCGGATGGAGCGAAAGCGTAATCCGGGGAACTCGTGCAACGGGCGAGACTGGTCCCGGATTGCGCTGTGCGCTCCATCCGGGCTACGGCCGTGTCAGGTGGTTGGCGTCCCGCCGAGCTTGGCCTCCAGCGCCGCGATGCGCGCCTTCAGTGCCTCGTTCTCCTCACGGGCGAGGCGCGCCATATCCTTGACCGCCTCGAACTCCTCGCGCTTGACCAGGTCCATGTCGCGCAGGAATTTCTCGGCCTGGGTGCGCAACACGGTGTCGAACTCGCGCTTGACGCCCTGGGCAGCGCCGGCGGCGTCGTTCATCAGGCGGCCGATCTCGTCGAAAAACCGGTTGCTGGTCTGGGTCATGGCGGCCTCCGAAACACTTTTGCGCGAACTCTCCAAAACACAATGGCAATCCGAACAGCGCGGTTCAAGGGCCGATCGGCGGTATCCTTGTCATGTCCCGGTTTCCTTGCAATCGTATTCAACGTCCCTGCATAACAAGAATCACAAGGCGCCTGCTCGCGCTCTATCGCCGCAATCTCGTCCAGACATAGAAGGCGCGATGCCCTTTCTGCTCATCGACTTTCCCGCCTTCAAGCCGATCGCAATCGAGATCGGCCCGTTCGCGATCCGCTGGTATGCGCTGGCCTATATCAGCGGCATCGTCTTCGGCTGGCTCTATGCTCGCTCGCTGTTGAAGAACCAGCGCCTGTGGGGCGGACCTGCACCGATCTCGCTGCTCCAGATCGACGACTTCATCCTCTGGGTCACGCTCGGCATCATTCTGGGCGGCCGCACCGGCTACGTGCTGTTCTACAATTTACCCTTCTTCATCGAGCATCCCGCCGCGATCTTCAAATTGTGGGAGGGCGGCATGTCGTTCCATGGCGGCTTCCTCGGATGCGTCGTCGCGGTGATGTGGTTTGCCTACCGCAACAGCATCCCGATCCTGTCGCTCGGCGACATCACCACGGCAGTCGCCCCGGTCGGGCTGCTGCTCGGGCGGATCGCCAATTTCATCAATGGCGAATTGTGGGGCCGCGCCACCGACCCGGACCTGCCCTGGGCAATGATCTTCCCCAACGATCCAACGCAGCTGCCGCGCCATCCCAGCCAGCTCTACGAGGCCGGCATGGAAGGCATCCTGCTGTTTACGGTCCTCGCAGTGATGATCCGCTTCGGCGCCCTGAAGCGGCCGGGCATGATCCTCGGGGCCTTCATCCTGATCTATGGCCTGACCCGGATTGCCGGCGAACATTTCCGCGAGCCGGACGTCCAGCTCGGCTACCTCTGGGGCGGATTAACCATGGGCATGCTGTTGTCGATTCCGATGCTTATTGTCGGCGGCATACTTATTGTATTGGCAGTGCGGCGCGGTGCGCCGAAGCCTGTCGAGGCTATTCGTTAATTCCTTCTGGGAAAGCAGGCCGTGACCGACTCGCCGCTACTCAACGAGATCAAGGCGCTGATCAAATCCTCGGGCCCCATGCCGGTCTGGCGGTACATGGAACTGTGCCTGATGCATCCGCGCTATGGCTATTACGTCTCGCGCGATCCGCTCGGGCGCGAAGGCGACTTCACCACCGCGCCCGAAGTCAGCCAGATGTTCGGCGAACTCCTCGGCCTGTGGAGTGCGTCGGTATGGAAGCAGATGGGCTCGCCGCAGTTCCTGCGGCTGATCGAGCTCGGCCCCGGCCGCGGCACCATGATGGCGGATGCGCTGCGCGCACTCCGCGTGCTGCCGCCGCTGTACCAGTCGCTTCACATCCACATGATCGAGGTCAACCCGGTGCTGCGCGAGCGGCAGATGGCGACGCTGTCGGGCGTGCGCAACATCACCTGGCACGGCAGCATCGACGACGTGCCCGACGGCCCGAGCATCATCCTCGCCAACGAATATTTCGACGTTCTCCCGGTCCACCAGATGGTCAGGCACGAGAACGGCTGGCACGAGCGCGTGATCGAGGTCGACGGCAACGGCAAGCTTGAGTTCGGCGCGGCGGCCGAGCCGACGCCGCGCTTCGAAATATTACTGCCGCCTTTGGTGCGCGCGGCGCCCATCGGCGCCGTGTTCGAATGGCGGCCCGACGCCGAGATCATGAAGCTTGCCACAAGGGTCCGCGACCAGGACGGCGCGGCGCTGGTCATCGATTACGGCCATCTGCGCAGCGATGCCGGCGATACGTTCCAAGCGATCGCGCGGCACAGCTTCACCGATCCCCTGAAGGCGCCGGGCCAGGCCGACGTCACCGCCCATGTCGACTTCCAGGCGCTGTCGCGCGCGGCCGAGGATGTCGGCGCCCGCGTGCACGGTCCGGTGACGCAGGGCGATTTCCTCAAGCGCATCGGCATCGACACCCGCGCCGCCGCCCTGATGCAGAAGGCGACGCCGGATATCGCCACCGACATCTCTGTGGCACTGAAGCGCCTGACCGATACGGGGCGCAGCGGCATGGGCTCGATGTTCAAGGTGCTCGGCATCTCCGAGCCGCGGCTGACCGCAATTGCGGGCCTCAGCGATCTCGAACAGGCTGGAGAGAGCTCATGACCCTTGCGTCGTCACTGCTGTCGGCGGTGCCCGGTTTGCGCCATGCCTTTTTCACCCGCGAGGGCGGCGTCTCCAATGGCGTCTATTCAGCGCTGAACGGCGGGCTCGGCTCCAACGACGATCCGGCCCATGTCGCGGAGAACCGCCGCCGCATGGCGGAGCATGTCGGCGTCGCACCGGAGCGCTTCCTCAGCCTGCACCAGATTCATTCGCCCGACGTCCTCATCGCCGAAGCGCCTTGGCCTGGCGGACCGCGGCCGAAGGGCGATGCGCTGGTCACCAGGAGCCCCGGTATCGCGCTCGGCGTCTCCACCGCCGATTGCGGTCCGGTGCTGTTCGTCGACCCCGAGGCGCGGGTCATCGGCGGCGCCCATGCCGGCTGGAAGGGCGCGCTCACCGGCGTGCTGGAGGCGACAATCGCGGCGATGGAGAAGCTCGGCGCCTCGCGCAGTGGCATCATCGCGGCGATCGGTCCCTTGATCCGCCAGGACAGCTACGAGGTCGGCAACGAGTTCGTGGCGCGCTTCATCGAGGCGGACGCAGAGAATGCCGTGTTCTTCATCCCTTCGGTGCGCGAAGGCCACGCAATGTTCGATCTCGCAGGCTTCATCCGCATGCGGCTGGAGACCGCCGGCATTTTGATGATCGACGATCTCGGCCTCGACACCTACGCCGACGAGCGCTTCTTCAGCTACCGCCGCTCGGTGCATCGCAAGGAGCCGGATTACGGCCGCCACATCCACACGATCGCGCTGGAGGGGTGAACACAAGAGCAACACGTCGTCATTCCGGGGCGATGCGAAGCATCGAGCCCGGAATCCATCGTGCAGCGGTCCCGCGGTGAAATGGATTCCGGGCTCGCGCCAAAGGGCGGCGCGCCCCGGAATGACACGGGGGTTTGTGTCGCCCCTGCCCTAGACGTTAATCGGTTTTAACGATATCGCTGCCCTCCATAATGAGGGATGCGTCATCATTCTTGCGCCGCGCGGGCTCGCGTGGGCTGGCGGTCATGCTGCTGGCGGCGGCGACCGCGCTCGGCGGCTGCGCCGGCGGGGGCACTGCGACCAACTCCTATGCGATGGCGCCGAGCGCCGGCAGCGGGGCGACGGTTGCCTTCGAGTCGATCGACGGGCCGCCGCCGCAGGTATTCGACCGCATGGTCGGCGTGCTCGACAGCGAATCCAAGCTGCGCAGCCTGTCCGTCGTCTCCCGCGAAGGTGCGGCTGCCTACCGTGTGCGCAGCTACCTCTCCGCCCAAATCGTGCGCGGCAAGACCGTGATCGCCTGGGTCTGGGACGTCTACGACGCCAACCAGCAGCGGGCGCTGCGGCTCTCCGGCGAGGAACCGACCTCCGGCAAGGGCGGCCGCGACGCTGCTCGAGATCCTTGGTCGGCCGCCGACGATCTGGTGCTGCGGAAGATCGCCCAGGCCGGATTCAGCGGACTTTCCAACATGATCAATGGAGCGCCGGATGCGCCGGGCCCCGTTCCGGGCCTGCGGGGACCAGCGGTGGCGAGCGTGATGCCCTCGGCACCCGCACCGGACATGCCGGCCACGGCGCTCGGCTATGCCGAGCGATAACCACCGCTAAACCACGGCCTCAGGTATTTTCAGGACTCCTGCCAAACCGTTGGTCAGACTCGGGATTTTCGCAGGGGAAACGTAGCATCCCGGGTTGCCAGCGCGGCCCTCGGCCTGATATTTGCTCGCCCGTCGTAACCGTGCTTCCAGTGGGTATCTGTGATGTTGAACGTCGTATCCAGCAAAGCGCGGGAGGAAGCGTCGATGTCGGCCAAAAACGGCTCTATCAAGCTCGTCGCCGGCAACTCCAATCCGGCGCTCGCACAAGCCATCGCCCAGGGCCTGGACCTGCCGCTGACCAAAGCGGTGGTGCGGCGCTTCGCCGACATGGAGATCTTCGTCGAGATCCAGGAGAACGTCCGCGGCTCGGATGCCTTCGTCATCCAGTCGACCTCGTTCCCGGCCAACGACCATCTGATGGAATTGCTGATCATCACCGACGCGCTGCGCCGGTCGTCGGCGCGCCGCATCACCGCGGTGCTGCCTTATTTCGGCTATGCGCGGCAGGACCGCAAATCGGGTTCGCGCACGCCGATCTCGGCCAAGCTGGTCGCCAATTTGATCACCCAGGCCGGCGTCGACCGCGTCATGACGCTCGACCTGCATGCCGGCCAGATCCAGGGCTTCTTCGATATCCCGACCGACAATCTCTACGCAGCGCCGCTGATGGTGCGCGACATCAAGGATAAGTTCGACCTCTCCAAGGTGATGGTGATCTCGCCCGACGTCGGCGGCGTGGCCCGCGCGCGCGGGCTCGCCAAGCGCATCAACACCCCGCTCGCGATCGTCGACAAGCGCCGTGAGCGGGCCGGCGAATCCGAGGTCATGAATGTAATCGGCGACGTCTCCGGCTACACCTGCATCCTGGTCGACGATATCGTGGACTCAGGCGGCACGCTCGTGAATGCGGCCGATGCGCTGATCGCCAAGGGCGCCAAGGACGTCTACGCCTACATCACTCACGGCGTGCTCTCGGGCGGCGCGGCCGCCCGCATCACCAACTCCAAGCTGAAAGAGCTCGTGATCACCGACTCGATCCAGCCCACGGATGCTGTGAGCAAGGCACCGAACATTCGCACGCTGCCGATCGCCAGCCTGATCTCGGACGCGATCGCGCGCACCGCCGCGGAAGAGTCGGTGTCGAGCCTGTTCGACTGAACATTCGCTGTCGTCATTCCGGGGCGGCGCGTCAGTCAGCGCCGAACCCGGAATTCATCTTGCAGCAGTTCACGTAGATAAATGGATTCCGGGCTCGCGCGGAGCCTGTCATCGGGCCGCGCTTTGCGCGGACCCGGTGACGCGCCCCGGAATGACCACTTGGCCTACCCCACGATCCCCGCGGCGACCTGGCCGCGCAGGCGCTCGAGCCCGAGCAGCGTGTTGGCGCAGGCTTCCGCGACCTCGACGCCCTTGATGGCGAAGTGGCGGCGGAAGAAGTCGTAGTGCACCTCGGTCTCGTGGAATTGCTGCGGCGTCAGCACCGCAGAGAACACCGGCACCTCGGTGCGCAGTTGCACGTCCATCAGCGCCTTGATCACGGTGTCGGCGACGAACTCGTGGCGATAGATGCCGCCATCGACCACGAGGCCGGCCGCGACGATCGCGGTGTAGCGCCGGGTCTTGGCCAGGATCTGGGCGTGCAGCGGGATCTCGAACGAGCCCGGCACCTCGAACACGTCGACATGGGTGAGGTGGCGCGCTTCCGCCTCCTTGATGAAGGCGATGCGGGCCTCCTCGACCACGTCGCGGTGCCAGCAGGCCTGCACGAACGCCACCCGCTGCGGCTTGGCGAAGCGCGGGTGCCCGGTCGCCGGATCCTGTGGAACCGGCGATGGGGCGACTTGGGAAGTTTCGACTTGGGCAGCTTCGGTTTGGGGATCTTGCAACATCTGATTCATGGCTTTCCTTCTTAAGGACCAGAATCAGGGCACACGGAACGACAAACAGCCGCATCCTGCGATGCGTCCGCCACCGACCGTTCTCTTTCATCCGGACTTTAACCGTCGGCTTCGGAGTTGCACCGAATCTGCTGACCCTTCCCTTCAGGAGAACCCTTTTCAGGAGAATCCTTGGGGAAGGCGCTCGCGGGCTTAGGCCTTTCGGCCCTTACCGCCGGTGGGGACTTTCACCCCGCCCTGAGAACATCGGCCGCTCAGGATGAACGGCCTGAGGGGAAATATGACGCCGGCCGGCGGCCGCGGCAAGCGCGTTCCGCATTGGAAAATCGCATGGTCCCATGCCGTCCCGGCGGGCTGGCCCTCGCGGGACGGAATTAACGATCGCCGGATCCGGCAAATCCGATTCCGATTTGTTCTGCTCGTTAATAATTGTGGCCGAGATGAGCTGTGGACGAACGAGTCCTGACTTGTGGACGGACTCCGGACCCGGTTGCGCAGATTCCGCAAATCACATCACTTGATCCGCGACAGGCCCGTGCCGATCCGAGGGATCGCAACAGCGACTCCGAGGGGACGCCGTAGCGACGTTGAGGGAGCGCGCGCCGGGCCAACCGCGTGCGTATCAAAGACAACAAAAAGGCAAGAGGTCGAGACGGCATGTCCCTGCTCGAAAGCACAATCGATTCCCGAAACCATCCGCTCGCGGTGGTCGAGGATATTGCCGCCAGCAACAACTGGCCGTTTGAACGCTCCGGCGAAGACGAACTTACGATTGTCTCCAAGGGACAATGGACCGACTATCAGCTCTCGTTCACCTGGATGGGCGAGATCGAGGCGCTGCATCTGGCCTGCGCATTCGACATGAAGATTCCCGTTGCGCGAAGGTCGGAGGTGCAGCGGCTGGTCGCGGCGATCAACGAGCAATTGTGGGTCGGGCATTTCGATCTGTGGACCCACACCGGCATGATCATGCACCGCCAGGCCCTGGTTCTGCCGGGCGGCCTGACCGCGTCGACCGCGCAATGCGAAGCCATGCTCGCCGGCGCCATCCACGCCAGCGAACGCTATTTCCCGGCGTTCCAGTTCGTGGTGTGGGCGGGCAAGTCCACCACGGAAGCGATGGACGCCGCGATGTTCGATACGGCGGGCGAGGCGTAGGGCGCGTCTCCTCAAGATGTGAGTGAGCCGCACAGCTTTCAACGTCGTCCTGGACAAGCGAGCGGCGGCGCACAGCGCCGCCCCTGGCGAGCGCAGATCCAGGACCCATACCGCGAGGTCTCTCCGTACCGCGCGATGCTTGTTGCTCCGCCTTCCATCCACTAGAAACATTCGGGGTAATGGGTCCTGGCTTTCGCCAGGACGACACCGAGTTTGGCAGCGGCTATGACGAGCAACAACACCCTCCAAAATATCACCGGCACCATCCTGCTTGCCGGCGCCGGCAAGATGGGCGGCGCGATGCTGACCGGGTGGCTGGCGGGCGGGCTCGACCCGCGCCGCGTCGCGGTGATCGATCCCTATCTTTCGCCCGAGATCAGCGCGCTTGCCGCCAAGGGCGTTGCGCTCAACCCCGATGCAACGACCGCCGGCGCGGTCGAGACACTCGTCGTCGCGGTCAAGCCGCAATTGTTTCGCGAGGCGGGTGCCAAGCTGAAGCCGTTCGTCTCCGACAAGACCTCCGTGGTGTCGATCATGGCGGGAATCACGATCGCCTCGCTTACGGAGGTCTGCGGCCGCGCCGTGGTGCGGGCGATGCCGAACACGCCGGCCGCAATCGGCCGCGGCATTACCGTTGCCGTCGCCGCGACGAATGTCAGCGCGCAGCAACGTAGCGTGGCCGATGCCCTGCTGCGCACCACCGGCTCCGTCGAATGGGTCGAGGATGAAGGCCTGATGGATGCGGTGACCGCCGTCTCCGGCTCGGGCCCTGCCTATGTGTTCCTGCTCGCCGAAGAGCTCGCGCGCGCCGGCGTGGAGGCGGGATTGCCCGAGGCGTTGGCGACCAGGCTCGCCCGCGAAACCGTCGCCGGCTCCGGCGAGCTTCTCCATCAATCGGAGCTTGCCTCCGGCACACTGCGCCAGAACGTCACCTCGCCCGGCGGCACCACGGCCGCAGCACTCGGCGTGCTGATGGGCGAGCCCGGCCTGCGCGACCTGATGATCCGTGCGATCGCGGCGGCCACGAAGCGTTCGAAGGAGCTGGCGAAGTAGGTGGATCCCCTCATGGTGAGGAGGCGCGAAGCGCCGTCTCGAACCATGAAGGCCCCTCATCTCGCTGCGGCGATCCTTCGAGACGCTTGCTCCGCAAGCTCCTCAGGATGAGGTCTGAGCAGGTAGCGGCTACGCCCCTAACCGCTTGTTGAACATCTCGACATTGACGAGACCGCGGGCGTGGCGGCCTTCGCCGAGCTTGCGTGGGCCCTCGAACGCCTCGACCTCGAAGCGGATGACGCGGCGCTCGACCGCGACCACCTTCGCGGTGGTTCGCACTGTCGCGCCGACGCGGGCTGCCGCAAGATGGCGGATGTCGACCTCGGTGCCGACCGTGACCCAGCCAGGCCTTAGCGCCGCGCGGATCGCATCGCCCGACGTCATCTCCATCTCCAAAATCATCATCGGCGTCGCATAGACAAAAGGCATGCCCGGCACGAAATGCCCGACCGTGCGCTCCACCGGCACCACCAGCGTGCGCTCGGCGCTCATGCCGATCGTGATGAAGTCGCGTGCGTCCATGGTTCTCTACCTGGTCGTCCTGGACAAGCGAAGCGCCGATCCAGGACCCATTACCCCGACTGCGTATCGTCGGCGCGGTGTAAACCACAACCTACCGCAACAACATAAAGCTGGGGTAATGGGTCCTGGCTTCGCCAGGACGACAAATGTGATTGCCGCGCGACCCGAAACTACTTCTTCGCCGCCGCCGCACGTTCCACGAAGGTCTTGCCGCCCTTCATCTTGTGGGCGAGCGGGGCTTCGTTGATCTGGATGACGACGGCGTCGGCGTCGACGCCGAGATTCTTCACCAGTGCCTGGGTGATGTCGCGCATCATGCCGGCCTTCTGTTCGTCGGTGCGGCCCACGGCCATGCTGACGGTGATCTCAGGCATTTTGTTTGCTCCCTGCTTTCGTCATGGCCGGGCTTGTCCCCGCCATCCACGTTCTTTCCCATCAAACAAGACGTGGATGCCCGGGACAAGCCCGGGCACGACGTCGCCTGCGAATGGCTATCCCCAGCTTACGTCATGGCGCGCCAACACCTCGCGCACTTTGGCGACGAGGTCGGCTTCGCTGCACGAGAATTGCGCCGGACGGCTCTCGCGCCATTCCTGGTTGGAGGCGATCGCGGCGGCCGCTTTCGCACCCTCGATCAGGTCCTTGATCTGCACCTCGCCGCGCGCCTTCTCGTCAGAACCCTGGATGATGACGCAGGGCGCGTTGCGGCGGTCGGCATATTTGAGCTGGTTGCCCATGTTCTTCGGGTTGCCGAGATAGAGCTCGGCGCGGATGCCGGCGGTGCGCAGGCTTGCGACCATCTTCTGGTAGTCGGCAACGCGGTCGCGGTCGAACACGGTGACGACGACGGGGCCGAACTCGGGCCGCGTGTCGAGCTTGCCGAGCAGCGTCAGCGCGGCCTGCAGTCGCGAGACGCCGATCGAGAAACCGGTCGCCGGCACCGGCTCGCCGCGGAAGCGCGAGACGAGGCCGTCATAGCGGCCACCACCGCCAACGGAGCCAAAGCGCACGGGACGGCCCTTCTCGTCCTTGGTGTCGAGCAGGAGTTCGACCTCGAAGACTGGACCGGTGTAGTATTCGAGGCCGCGGACGACGGAGGGGTCGATCTTGATGCGATCTTCGCCATAGCCGGCGGCAATCACGAGCATGCTGATCTGGTCGAGCTCATCGCGACCCTGCTGTCCAACGACGCTCGCACTGAGGCGCGGATCAATCGGCGCGTCTTTATTGTGCTCGATAGCGGAGACGACCAGCGCAATGTCCTCGTCCTTCAGCCCTGCCCCCTTGGTGAAGTCGCCGGACTCATCTTTGCGACCAGGACCAAGCAATTGCCTGACTCCGTCCAGGCCGAGCCGATCGAGCTTGTCGATCGCGCGCATGACGGTGAGCCACTGGCCGTCATCGGCGATGCCGAGCGCATCGCGCACGCCGTCGAGCACCTTGCGGTTGTTCACCTTCACGACATACGAGCCGCGCGCGATGCCCAGCGCCTCCATCGTATCCGCCGCCATCATGCAGATCTCGGCGTCCGCCGCCGGCGTTGCCGAACCCACCGTGTCCGCGTCGAACTGCATGAACTGGCGGAAGCGGCCGGGGCCGGGCTTTTCGTTGCGGAAGACGTAGCCGACGCGGTAGCTGCGATAGGGCAACACCAGAGCGTCGGTCCCGTATCGCTCGCCGACGTAGCGCGCCAGCGGCGCGGTCAAATCGTAGCGCAGCGAAATCCACTGCTCGTCGTCGTCCTGGAACGAGAACACGCCCTCGTTCGGGCGGTCCTGATCGGGCAGGAATTTTCCGAGCGCGTCGGTGTATTCCATCGCCGGCGTCTCCACCGGCTCGAAGCCGTAGAGCTCGTACACGGCGCGGATCTTCTCGACCATCTCGCGCGTGGCCCGGATCGCGGCGGGATCGCGATCCTCCAGCCCGCGCGGCAGGCGCGCCTTCAGTTTCTGCGGTTTTTTGGGTTTCTCGGCCATGCGCGGCGTTTACCAGCCGACGCGCGAAGCGGCAACTGCTGGCGTGAGCTTCTTCCCCTCTCCCCTTGTGGGAGAGGGTGGCTCGCCGCGTAGCGGCGAGACGGGTGAGGGGTCTCTGTCCGCGAGTGCAACTCGCATTTGAATACGAGGAAACAACCCCTCATCCGGCGCTTCGCGCCACCTTCTCCCACAGGGGGAGAAGGGAAGCACCCGTTTCGCCAATCAAATCACCTTTTTGATCCAGTTGTGCGGATCGTTGGTGCGGCCGTACTGGATATCGACGAGCTGCTTGCGCAGGCCCATGGCGACGGGGCCGGCGGCGCCGCCACTGATGTCGAAGTCGCCGCCGACCGAGCGCACCTTGCCGATCGGCGAGATCACGGCGGCTGTGCCGCAGGCGAATGCTTCCTTCAGCTTGCCGGAAGCTGCATCCTTGCGCCACTGGTCCAGCGAATAGGGCTCCTCGCGCACCGTCTTGCCGGCATCCTTGGCGAGCGCGATGATGGAGTCGCGGGTGATGCCGGGCAGGATCGTGCCGAGCGGCGGCGTCGACAGCGAGCCGTCCTCGAACACGAAGAAGACGTTCATGCCGCCAAGCTCCTCGATGTAACGGCGCTCGACCGCATCGAGGAAAACCACCTGATCGCAGCCGCGCTGGATGGCCTCGGCCTGCGCGCGCAAGCTCGCGGCGTAGTTGCCGCCGCATTTGACGGCTCCGGTGCCGCCGACCGCGGCGCGCGTGTAGTTCTCCGACACCCAGATCGAGACCGGCGCGGGACCGCCCTTAAAATAGGAGCCGACCGGCGAGGCGATCACCGCGAAGATGTATTCGGACGACGGCTTGACGCCGAGGAATATCTCGCTCGCAATCATGAAGGGGCGCAGGTAAAGGCTGCCCTCGCCGCTCGGAATCCAAGCGCGGTCGATGCGCACGACCTGCTCGACCGCTTCGATGAAGACTTCCTCGGGCAGCTGCGCCATCGCCATGCGGTCGGCCGCGTCCCTGAACCGCCGCGCGTTGGCGTCGGGGCGGAACAGGTTCACGCCGCCATCGTCGCGCTTGTAGGCCTTGAGGCCCTCGAAGATTTCCTGCGCGTAGTGCAGGACGGCGCCGGCCGGATCGAGCTGGAAGTTCGCGCGTGCCTCGATGCGCGCGTCGTACCAGCCGCCCTTGGCCTGGTTATAGCGGACGATGGCCATGTGATCGGTGAAGACCCGCCCGAAGCCCGGGTCCGCCAGCTTGGCGACACGATCCTTTTCGGGGGTCGGATTGGATGCGGGATGGATGTCGAATTTCATGCTCATGTCCTTGGCTCCCGCTGCCGGTGGCGACCTGTTCTGGCGCCCGCCTGCCCTGTTTGGGCCCGGCTGGCTTGATTAGGTTTGTGGCCGGACCACCGCCAGCCTTGTTACGGCCGGTTTCCGTGGCCAGCATGTCGCCGAGGACATGCTTTTGCGGAAGGCGGAAGTCCAGTATGTTTTGTCGACATGCCGCTCGACAATCGCACGGTAGATCTGATCCGGCCGTCGCCGCTGTCCGGCTCTCTCCGGCCGCTCTTGAAGATACCGCCCGACGCGGAACGATCTAAAATTTCGTACGGGCTGATCGTTTTGTAACATTGAACCCAAGATACGTCAATATGCCTGACATAAATTTCGCAACTCCCCCTCATGACGCCGCCGAGCCGCGGCCGGCAGCAGGCGATGGAGCCAATTTGCGCTGGGATATCATCGAGCTGCTGTTCTTCGCCTATCGCGATTTCGTCGGCGACCCCGACCACGAGCTGGAGGCTTTCGGCTTCGGCCGGGCCCATCACCGGGTCATGCATTTCGTCTACCGCTATCCGGGGCTCAAGGTCGCCGATCTGCTCGACGTCTTGCGCATCACCAAGCAATCGCTCGGCCGAGTGCTCAAGCAGCTGCTGGACGAAGGCTACATCGTGCAGAAGACCGGCGACAACGACCGCCGCCAGCGCCTGCTCTATGCGACACCCAAGGGCGAGGCGCTGGTGCAGAAGCTGGCCGGCCTGCAGACCACGCGGATCACCAAGGCGCTCTCGGAAATGACGCCGCAGGATGCCGAGACCGTCAAGCGCTTCCTGCGCGCGATGATCGACCGCGACGATCCGGACAAGGTGCTCGAGACGATCTTCGCCACAGTCAACCAAGACGCAAAGGAGTGACCGTGCCGCTCGCTGCCACGCTCGCCCGCCCGCCGGTGCAACCCGCCGACGATGCCCCGCATCTGCTGCTGGTCGACGACGACCGCCGCATCCGCGATCTGTTGTCGCGCTTCCTCGCTAGCGAGGGCTATCGCGTCACCACCGCCGCGAGCGCCGGCGATGCGCGCTCGAAGCTGCTCGGCCTGCATTTCGATCTGCTGATCCTCGACGTCATGATGCCCGGCGAGACCGGCTTCGATCTTGCGCGTTTCATCCGGACGTCCTCCTCGGTCCCGATCGTGATGCTGACGGCGCGGCACGAAGCGGAAAGCCGCATCGAAGGCCTGCAAATCGGCGCCGACGATTACGTGGCAAAGCCGTTCGAGCCGCGCGAGCTTGCGCTGCGCATCAACAACATCCTCAAGCGCGCCGCGCCGCCGCCGCAGGCCGCGACGGTGGAGAAGATCGCGTTCGGCCCCTACGTCTATCATCTCGATCGCGGCGAACTGCGCCAGGGCGAGGAGGTCATTCACCTCACCGACCGCGAGCGCGAGATGCTGCGGATTCTCTCGGAGACGCCGGGCGAGACCGTGCCGCGCAGCGCGCTGACTGGCAATGGCAGTGTCAACGAGCGCGCCGTCGACGTGCAGATCAACCGCCTGCGGCGCAAGATCGAGAACGACCCCGCCAATCCGCTGTTTCTTCAGGCGGTGCGCGGCATCGGCTACCGGCTTGTGGCCTCGCCCTAGAGTTCATAGCAGTGAAGCGCGAGCGATGAGCACGATCGATACCGGCCTGACGCTGCTGCGAAGCGCCGCCGGGCGCGTCTCCGCCGCCAATGGCTGGATGGGCAACGCGTTCAAGGGCTGGATGCCGACCGGCCTCTATGCGCGTGCGCTGCTGATCATGATCGTGCCGATGGTGGTGCTGCAATCCGTGGTCGCCTTCGTGTTCATGGAGCGGCACTGGAACACGGTGACGCGCCGCTTGTCGGCCGCGGTGGTGCAGGACATCGCCGCCCTGATCGACGTTTACAAGGGCTATCCGCAGGACAAGGACCGCGACCAGATCCGCCGCATCGCCCAGCAGCGCCTCGGCCTCGTGGTGGATTTCCTTCCCGCCGGCGACATGCCGCCGCCGGGGCCGAAGCCGTTCTTCTCGCTGCTCGACCAGACGCTGTCGGTGCAGCTCGGCCGCCAGATCGGGCGGTCGTTCTGGATCGACACCGTCGGCCGCTCCAATCTCGTCGAGATCCGCATCCAGCTCGACGACGCGGTGATGCGCGTGTTCGCGCAGCGCAGCGCCGCCTATGCCTCGAACTCGGAGATTTTTCTGTTCTGGATGGTCGGCACGTCCTCGATCCTTTTGATCGTCGCGGTGCTGTTCCTGCGCAACCAGATCAAGCCGATCCTGCGGCTTGCGGATGCCGCCGAAAGTTTCGGCAAGGGTCGCGAGGCACCGAACTTCCGCCCCAGAGGCGCGCGCGAGGTGCGGCGCGCGTCCGTGGCCTTCCTGGAGATGAAATCGCGCATCGAGCGCACGATGGAGCAGCGCACCGCGATGCTGGCCGGCGTCAGCCACGATCTGCGCACCATCCTGACCCGGTTCAAGCTCGAGCTGGCGCTGATCGGCGACAGCCCCGAACTGGAGGGCATGCGCAAGGACGTCGACGAGATGTCGATGATGCTGGAGGACTACCTCGCCTTTGCCCGCGGCGATTCCGGCGAGCAGTCGCAGCCGACCGACATGGCCCAGGCGCTGGAAGAGCTGCGCAGCGACGCCGAACGTCACGGCCACATCGCCACCGTGACGTTCCACGGCCTGCCGGTGGTCACGGTGAAGCCGGCCTCGTTCAAGCGCTGCCTCGCCAATCTCGTCACCAACGCCGCGCGCTACGGCAAAAGCATCGCCATCGCCGGCCAGCGCGATCACCGTTATTTGACCGTCACCATCGACGACGACGGGCCGGGCATCCCCATGCATTTGCGCGAAGAGGTGTTCAAGCCGTTCCTGCGGCTCGACAACGCCCGCAACCAGGATGAAGGTGGCACCGGCCTCGGCCTTGCCATCGCCCGCGACATCGCCCGCTCCCACGGCGGCGACATCACGCTCGGCGACAGCCCGATGGGCGGCCTGCGCGCGAGTGTGAGGATACCGGTGTAGCCCGCTTCTTCCTTCTCCCCTTGTGGGAGAAGGTGGCGCGGAGCGCCGGATGAGGGGTTGCTTCTACGCGCTCAGAGGCAAGAGATTAACGCGCCGAGAGAGACCCCTCACCCGTCTCGCCGCTACGCGGCGAGCCACCCTCTCCCACAAGGGGAGAGGGAGACAGCGCGACCAACGGCCACTGCCACCTACTTCGGCAGCAGCGCCTTCAGTTTGTCGACGTCGCGCACATTCATCTTGAATCCGCCGGGCATCACGATGTCGCCGGGCTTCTGGTCCGCCTTGCAGGCGCCTAGCCACTTGGCCTCGAGCGTCATGGTCGTATCGCGGCCCGCCGCGCCGACAGCGCCGCCTTGTGCGTGCGAGGAGGTCTTGACCGTGTAGGCCGAGTTGAAATCGCCTGTGATCTCGGCATGCGAGGTGGTGCTGATGCCGGCGACGTTGCACTCGGAATCACTGACATAGCCGGTCGCGGTCTTCTTAATGTCCTGCTTGGCGCAGATCTGCTTGGCCATCGGGGAGACGTTGTTGTTCATCTCCTTGTCGACACTCTCGTCGGTGCAGTGCTGCATGGTCATGTCCGGCATCGCCGAGCCGGTTCGGACCATCTTCAACTCCCACAGGCCGGCCTTGCGCACCGGCAAATCATCGGCGACCGCCGCGCCAGCGGACACAATCAGGCAAACGGCCGAACCGAGCAAAGCGAGCTTGCGCGTCATGCGAGAGGCTCCCAGCTGAGATGAGGTGACGCTATCTTGGCGTTACGAGAACCGCCTCAGTAGAGCGTGCGGATCGGCTGGTCGGCGGCACCATAGGGCACCCAGCGGCAGGAAAACGAGATGTAGCCGCCCTCATAGCCCTGCACCGCGAGGAATTTGGCCACCTTGCCGTACCGCGCGCAGTGGTCGACCGCGACCTGCCGGGCGTCGACCTGCGTCGCCATCGAATAAGCGATGATGCCGCCGGTGTCGTTGCCCTTGAACGGCGGCACCGGAAGGATATCGGCACGTGCCGACTGGCTCGCCAACGCACCCGAGACAACCAGGCTGGCAAGAAGGCCCGCGGCCGCAATGATTCGCATTCCCGTCACTCCAATTGGTTGGGGACAGCTTACGGTGCCGGCGCGGCGCTGAAAAGAACGGAAGGCCCCTCTGCCGTGCCATCGCGGTCAACTCGTCGGCAAGTGTTGCCGCGCTGCACTTGACCTCTCCCGGCCTTCGCGGCACCGTCCGTCCCTCGCAGATCATGCTGTCTGGATTGTCCATGCGCGCCCTTTCGTCCCTGACATCGCTCCGCTTTGCCGCTTTGCTCGGCCTCATGCTCGGGGCGCTGTCGCTCAGTGAGGCCAGGGCCGCCAATCCACTGGAGCTGAATTTCTGGCTGAGCGGACCGCGCTATGACGGCAACGTCGCCGATTGCGACAAGGCGCTGCCGACCATCGCCAACCAGTTCTGGGAGAAGGAAAGCTCGTTCTGGAATTCCTCGTTGAAGATCACCGGCTTCGCTGCCGTTCACGAGACCGCGTTCCGGCCCTGGCAATCCGACAATATTCCGCGCCGCTACTGCACGGGCGAAGCCATGCTCAATGACGGCAAGATGCGCAAAGTGCACTTCTCGATCATCGAGGACGGCGGCTTCGCCGGCTACGGCAATGGCGTCGAATGGTGCGTGGTCGGCCTGGACCGCAACTGGGCCTACAATCCGGCCTGCCGCGCTGCCAAGCCCTGATTCGTGCACGGCCCGCCACGGACGGCGCGCCGCTCGAAATTTGTTCTTGAAATGTTCCTGTCGCCTGCTAGGCTGGTTTGCACAGTCTAGTTGAGGGGCGCCGCTATGTTTCATTCCAGATTGCGTTCGTTTTCCCGCCTGATGATCTCGCTCACCCTGGCCGCCGGGCTGGTCTTTGTCGCCGCAAGCGCGCGGGCGCAGGACAAACGGCAGAATGCGCCGGGCGAGTTCGATTTCTACGTGCTGTCGCTATCCTGGTCGCCCTCCTTCTGCGACGAAGCCGCCGAACGCGGCGGACGTTCGCAGATCCAGTGCGGCGGACGGCCATATGCCTTCGTGGTGCACGGCTTGTGGCCGCAATATGAAAACGGCTTCCCCGAATACTGCCAGCGGCCGGCGCCGCGGCTGAACCGCAGCATCGTCTCCTCGATGCTCGATCTGATGCCTGCGCCGGGCCTGATATTCAACGAATGGGACAAGCACGGCACCTGCGCCGGGCTCACCGACCGCAACTATTTCGAGACAATCCGAAAGGCCCGTGCCGCGATCAAGATTCCGGCCGAGTATCTCGACCTGTCGCAGGCCAAGACCGTGGCCCCGGCCGAGGTCGAGGAGGCCTTCATCAAGGCCAATCCGGGCTTGAGCAATGCCGCCGTCTCGGTCACCTGCAACCGGACGCGGCTCTCCGAGGTCCGTGTCTGCCTCAGCAAGGACTTGCAATTCCGCGCCTGCGAAGAAAACGATCGCCGCGCCTGCCGCCGCGACCAGGTGACGATGCCGCCGATCAGGGGTGGGTAGAGCAGGCTCTCAGCTCGTCATTCCGGGGCGCGCGGAAGCGCGAGCTATGATGCGCAATTGCGCATCTGAGAATCCATCTGTCCGCATTGCCGGTGGCAAAATGGATTCCGGGCTCGGTGCTGCGCACCGCCCCGGAATGACGGGAGTTACTTTCATCGCCTGGATGTCGTAACTCTCGGTCATGAATTACCGCCACGCCTACCATGCCGGCAGCTTCGCCGATGTCATCAAGCACATCGTGCTGGCGCGCATCCTGACCTATCTGCAGGACAAGCCGGGCGCGTTCCGCGTCATCGACACCCATGCCGGCGCCGGCCTCTATGATCTCGAAAGCGACGAGGCGCGGCGCGGCGGCGAATGGCTGACGGGTATCGCACGGTTGATGCAGGCGCGCTTGTCGAACGAAAGCCTCGCGCTGACCAAGCCCTATCTAGACATCGTCCGCGCCTTCAATCCGAAGGGCGAGCTCAAGGCCTATCCGGGCTCGCCGCTGATCGCGCGCGGCCTGATGCGGCCGCAGGACCGCCTCGTCGCCTGCGAACTCGAGCCAAAGGCGCGCAAGGCGCTGATCGACGTGCTGCGGCGCGACGAACAGGCCCGCGTGGTCGATCTCGACGGCTGGGTCGCGCTGCCGGCATTCGTGCCGCCGAAGGAGCGGCGCGGGCTCGTGCTGATCGATCCGTCCTTCGAGGCAAAGGACGAGTTCGAACGGCTTGGCGAGGCCTTCTCCACAGCCTTCGCGAAATGGCCGACAGGTATCTATGTAATCTGGTATCCGGCCAAGAGCCGCCGCGCCACCGATGCGCTGGCGCAACTGGTGGCGCGGGCCGCAGCGGCAGCAAAACCCCCGGGCAAATGCCTGCGGCTCGAATTCAGCGCGGCGCCGCAGGTTGACGGCGCGGCCCTCACCTCCACCGGACTGCTGATCGTCAATCCGCCCTATACGCTGCATGGCGAGCTCAAGACGATCCTTCCCGAACTGGAAGTACCGCTCGGCCAGGGCGGCGCGGCGCGCTTCCGGTTGGACGTCCCAAAGCCGTAAGGCTCCGGCATTCTTGGGAAAAATATGCAGTAGCGGTAGTCAATCTGCAAAGAACCGTATTATGCTGTTTCCGTGACTGGCTTTACGTTCCGCTTCCGCGAATGGTTGCGGCGGAGTGAAGGCCTAAGAAAGATCCAGTCGGACCGAATGGTCTGCCCAAGGATGGCCAGCTCCCGGGCTTCGTAAGGCCCGGTCATGCCGTGGCGTGCGTCTGCGTCGCGGCGGAGGAGCAATGAGGGGGAGTTTCCCGATGGCCATGACGGGAACGGTCAAGTTCTTTAACGGCGAGCGCGGCTACGGCTTCATCAAGCCGGACGACGGCGGTCGCGATGTCTTCGTTCACATCACTGCTGTGGAGCGAGCGGGACTGAAGGACCTTGCCGAAGGACAGCGTATCACATTCGAAGTCGAACCGGACAAGAAGGGTAAGGGCCCGAAAGCGGTCAACCTGGTCATCCTCGCCTAGCGAGCCTGACGCAAAAAAATCCCGGCCGCATGCGGCCGGGAAGCTGAAGGTCCGGTATTTTCTTCTTTAGCTATCAGAAGTGATAGTTCACGCCTGCGCGCACGACGCTGGCGCTATAACCGTTTGACACGCCTGTAATTGCAAACTGACTCGTCGACAGATCGATGTAGAGATATTCGAGCTTGGCGCTCCAGTTCGGCGCAAGCCCGACTTCTGCGCCGCCGCCAATGGTCCAGCCGGCGGTGGTGTGCGATTCGGTCCAGCCGAAGGTCTGCGCGCGCAGCTCCCCGAAGGCGAGACCGGCCGTGCCGTAGAACAGCACGTTGCTGAAGGCATAGCCGGCGCGGCCGCGCAGGGTCCCGAACCAGGGGTTGGAAAACTTCCACGGCGCGAAAGTGTCGTCGGCGCCGGCTGCCTGGATGTCGCCCTCGACGCCGAACACCCACGGCCCGTTCTGGAAATTGTAGCCGGCCTGCACGCCGCCGACGAAGCCAGAGGGCTTTGCGGGATTGTTGTGCACCGAGCCCCATTCATAGCCGACGTTGCCGCCGAGATAGGGGCCAGCCCAGCTATAGGCGTTGAGCGGCTGGTTGACGGTATAGGGCGCGCGCTGCCCGTAGAGATCGGCGGCATCTGCCGAAGCTGTCCAGCCGGCAGCAACCAACGCGGCTGCGCCCACAACGAACGCCTTCATCACTCTCTCCAACGCAACTGCCGCAACCCATGCGATGCCTGCGCCGCCGCGCAAGGCAAACTGCATGGTTATGGAACCAAGAACTATTCGCGTAAGATTTATCGAGAGTTTCGGGTTAAAGGGCTGCTAAGACCCGTTACCACGCTGTTAACAGACTTAAGGAAGCGTTACCGGGAACTGCGCGCGCCATCCTGTGCGTGCGGCACGGCCGGAACTTCAAATCGGCACTCCCAGCGCCTAAATTCGTCCCATGGTTCACGATTCCACCGACAATCCGGACGATACACGCGCGCGCAAACCCGAACGCGGCAGCGCGCCGGACATCCCGCCTGAGGGGCTGGCGCCGCCGGACCTCGATCCCGCGACCACAAGCGGTGACGACGAGGACGATTCACGGTTGCCGGACATCTTGGAAGAGAGCGGCGCGGTCGGCGAAGAGCCGTTGGCGACGGGCCATGAGGCGATCGAGCGAGCGGTCCGGTTCGCCCCTACCTCGCCCGGCGTCTATCGCATGCTCAATGCGAACAGCGATGTGCTCTATGTCGGCAAGGCCAAGAACGTCAAAAAGCGGCTGTCCAACTACGCGCGCCTCAGTGCGCCCCAGCCGGCGCGTATCCTGCGCATGATCGCCGCCACGGTTTCCGTGGAGATCGTCTCGACCACGACCGAGACCGAAGCGCTGCTGCTCGAGGCCAACCTCATCAAGCAGCTCCGGCCGCGCTTCAACGTGCAGCTCCGCGACGACAAGTCGTTTCCCTATATTCTGATCACCGGCGATCATTGGGCGCCGCAGATCCTGAAGCATCGGGGCGCGCAGAGCCGACCCGGGCGCTATTTCGGCCCGTTTGCCTCGGCCGGCGCCGTCAACCGCACCATCACGGCGTTGCAGCGTGCCTTCCTGATCCGCTCCTGCACCGATTCTTTCTTCGAGAGCCGCAGCCGGCCCTGCCTGCTCTACCAGATCCGCCGCTGCGCCGGTCCCTGCACCCGCGAGATCGATTTTCCCGGCTATACGACGCTGGTGCGCGAGGCGACCGACTTCCTGTCAGGCAAGAGCCAGGCGGTGAAGCAGGAACTCGCAGGCGAGATGGAGAAGGCATCAAGCGCGCTCGAATTCGAGAGCGCTGCGCTCTACCGCGACCGCCTCGCAGCACTGTCGGCGATCCAGTCGCAGCAGGGCATCAATCCGCGCACGGTGGAGGAAGCCGACGTGTTCGCCATCCACCAGGAGGGCGGCTTCTCCTGCGTCGAGGTATTCTTCTTCCGCACCGGACAGAACTGGGGCAACCGCGCTTATTTTCCGCGCGCGGAGAAGACCTTCACGCCAGAGGAGGTGCTGGGCTCCTTCCTCGCCCAGTTCTATGACGACAAGCCGCCGCCGAAAGTCATCCTGCTCTCGCACGAGATCGAGGAGAGCGAGCTGCTTGCCAACGCGCTATCGATCAAGGCCGGCCACAAGATCGAGGTCACGGCCCCGAAGCGCGGCGAGAAGAAAGAACTCGTTACCCACGCCCTCACCAACGCGCGCGAGGCGCTCGGCCGCAAGCTCGCGGACACCGCGACCCAGGGCCGACTGCTGGAGGCCATGGCCGCGACACTGAGCCTGCCGCATCCGCCGAAGCGGATCGAGGTCTACGACAACAGCCACATCCAGGGCACCAATGCGGTCGGCGCTATGATCGTCGCCGGCCCGGACGGCTTCGTGAAGAACCAGTATCGCAAGTTCAACATCAAGTCCGAAGGGCTCACGCCGGGCGACGACTACGGCATGATGCGCGAGGTGCTGGAGCGCCGCTTCAGGCGCCTCATCAACCCGCCTGAAGAGGGTGCGGCCAAAACCAAGGACGACGATTTTCCGCAATGGCCCGATCTCGTGATCATCGACGGCGGCCGCGGCCAGCTCAATGCGGTGCGCGAAATCTTCGCGGGCCTCGGGCTGACCCAGGTCTCGCTGATGTCGGTGGCCAAGGGGCCGGACCGCGATGCCGGTCGCGAGACCTTGTTCATGCCGGAGCGCGAGGCGATCAAGCTGGAGCCGCGCGACCCGGTCCTCTATTTCATCCAGCGGCTGCGGGACGAGGCCCACCGCTTCGTCATCGGCTCGCACCGCAAGCTGCGCAAGAAGGACATCCGCGAGGCCGGGTTGCAGGAGATTCCGGGTATCGGTCCGTCACGCAAGCGTGCCTTGCTGCACCATTTCGGAACCCTGAAGGAGATCGAACGGGCCTCGATCGTCGATCTCGGCAAGGTTCCGGGCGTGAGTGCCGAAAGCGCACGCAGGATTTTCGAGTATTTCCATCCCCAACCGGGATGAATTAATGGGGGGCCGCGGTCATATGGGCGTCGTATCCCGCGTCTCATTTGGGGAGCGGGACGGTTGACCTTCAGGCTGCAGCGGTATTGGTAGGACGGATGAACATCGCCACCACACGAGGGACGACCAGCCGCGCGATGTCCCTCCCGAACATCCTGACGTACGGCCGGATCGCCGCGATCCCGGTCGTGGTTGGGTGCATCTACGCGCAGTCGATCATGGACGGCCCGCTCTGGCTGCGCTGGGTGGCGGTGGCTATCTTTATCGGCGCCGCGGTGACTGATTACCTCGACGGCTATTATGCGCGGATCTGGAATCAGCAATCTGCGTTCGGCCGGATGCTCGATCCGATCGCCGACAAGCTGCTGGTCGCTTCCTGCCTGTTGATGCTGGCCGCCGACGGCATCATCCATGGCTGGTCGCTGTGGGCTGCCATCGTGATCCTGTGCCGCGAGATCCTGGTTTCGGGCCTTCGGGAATATCTGGCGGCGCTGCGCGTCAGCGTGCCCGTCACAAAGCTCGCCAAGTGGAAGACGACGGTTCAGCTCGTCGCGATCGGCTTCCTGCTTGCGGGCGAAGCCGGCGACCAGGTCGTGCCGGTGGTCACGCAGATCGGCCTGTTGCTGCTGTGGGCCTCGGCACTCCTCACCATGTACACCGGCTACGACTATTTCCGCGCCGGCATCCATCACCTCATCAAGGAGGATGAAGGATGAAGCTGAAATATTTCGCCTGGGTGCGCGAGCGGATCGGTAAGGCCGAGGAGACCATCGAGCCGCCGGCGACCGTACGGACCGTGGAGGAATTGATCGCCTGGCTGTCCGGCCGGAGCGAAGCCTATGCCTATGCGTTCGAAAAGCCGAAGGTGATCCGCGCCGCGATCGACCACGCCCATGTCAGGCCGGACGCCGCGATCGCGGGCGCGCGCGAGATCGCGTTCTTCCCGCCGATGACCGGCGGTTAGTGCCTCATGTTATTGGACCGACCAGCGTATGGCGCCGCCTCACCTCTCCCTAACGGGGAGAGGTGGGACACCGTCGCAGCGGGGACAGCATGAGTGGCCCCGTCACCATCCGCATCCAGGAGGACGATTTCGACGTCGCGCGCGAAATCGCGGGCCTGACCAAGGGCCGCACCGATATCGGCGCGGTCGTGACCTTCTCCGGCATCTGCCGCGGCGACGAGGACAGCGCCAGGATTTCGGCGCTCACGCTCGAACATTATCCTGATATGGCCGAGGAAGAGATCAAGCGCCATGTCGACGAGGCCACGTCGCGCTGGCCGCTCAGCGGCGTCACCATCATCCACCGCGTCGGCCGCTTCATGCCCGGCCAGAACATCGTGCTGGTGCTGACCGCCTCGCAACATCGCCAGGCGGCGTTCGAGGCGGCTGAGTTCCTGATGGATTACCTCAAGACCAACGCGCCGTTCTGGAAGAAGGAAGAGAGCGCCACCGGCGCCGGCTGGGTCGAGGCCCAGGCCCGCGACGACGAGGCCGCCGCACGCTGGACCCGATCCTGATGGCAACAGCTTCGAAAAAGACCGTGCGCGGCCGCGCCGCGCCGAAACTCGCGAAGGTTGGCCGGGGCGAACTCCTTACCCTCATCGATTTCGTCCGCTACGCGGTAAGCCGCTTTGTCGAAGCCAGGCTCGCCTTCGCGCATGGCACGACCGATCCGGTCGCCGAGGCGGCGTTCCTGGTCTGCGAGGCCCTGCATCTGCATCCCGACCAGTTCGAGGCCTTCGCCCACGCCCGCGTCACATCAGCGGAAGGCAAGACCATCCTCGATCTCATCCACAAGCGCGTCACCACGCGCAAACCGGCCGCCTATCTCGTCAACAAGATCTACATGCGCGGCCTGCCCTTCTATGTCGACGAGCGCGTCATCGTTCCGCGCTCCTTCATCGGCGAGCTCATGGAGTCGCATTTCGGCGGCGATGGCGAGGCCGGTTCGCTGATCGACGACCCCACGGCCGTCGAACGGGTGCTCGATCTCTGCACGGGATCGGGCTGCCTGGCGATCCTCGCCGCGCATCATTTCCCGAATGCCGCGGTCGATGCCGTCGATATCTCCAAGGGCGCGCTCGAAGTTGCAACGCGCAATGTCAGCGAGCACGGGCTCGACGAGCGGATCACGCTCCATCGCGGTGACCTGTTCGCGCCGCTCGGCGATGCGCGCTACGATCTGATCATCACCAACCCGCCTTACGTCGACGCGGAAGGCATGGCGGCGCTGCCGCCGGAGTGCCGCGCGGAACCAAGACTCGCTTTCGACGGGGGCGCCGACGGTCTCGACGTGGTCCGCCGCATCCTGCGCGACGCCCCCGACCATCTCACGCCGGATGGCGGCCTGCTCTGCGAGATCGGCCGCGGCCGCGAATTGGTCGACGAGGCATTTCCGGAGCTGCCGCTGCTTTGGCTCGACACCGAGGACTCCGAGGGCGAAGTGTTCTGGATCGCGGCAGCCGATCTCGGCTGATCCGTCACGACGGCCGCGTGCCGTCGGAACAAGTCAAATTCGGCCGTGTTCATCCACCGACGAATGTCTCGCACTCGGAGGATGTCCGCATGCTTGCGCCATCGGGCGAATTGCTGCGCGCCGGCGTGGCGCTCAAGCTCAACCACCTCAAGCGCGCCACGCGATCCTATCTGCGCGACCGCACCAATGAGGCCACGGGACGTGCGACGTCCTACGCGGTTGCGGCGGGACTGTTCGCAGTGGCGGGCTTGTTCGTCGTCGCAGCCTTGTTTGTCGGCCTGATCGCCTTATACCGCTGGGTAGCAATCACGTACGGACAATTCTGGGGCTTGGGCGCAGTCGGCGCGGTGCTGCTGGTGCTGGCCGCCGCATGCGCTGGCGTGGCCATGGCTCAGATCAAGCGTAAGGCCAAGCCGGTCGTGCCGCTCGCCAGCCGCCTGCGCGTGGCGATCGCTACCCCGCGGATCCCGCGCGGAACAATGAAGCAGGCGGTGAAAGAGGTCGCGACGACGATTCCTCTGGTGCCGCTCGCACCGGGCGAACGCGGCCATGGCGGCAAGTCTTGGTCGGGCAAAGCCTGGCCGGGTCGTTCCAACCGGTCCGTGCAGCTCGGCCTGATGCTCGCAGCCGTTGGGCTGGTTGGTCTCACGGCGGCGCGCCGGCGGCGTCACCGGCACGGAATGGATACTTAAAATGCGTGCGCGGCGCTCCGAGCAGCTCGACAGCTGGCTGCTGGTGGCAGCCACGACCGTGTTCGTGCTGACCGCGGAACGGTATTTCCAGGAGTCCGGCCTGATCCGGCCGGGGCCGCCGCGAGACCACCGTAACAGTGAGGCAAATTCGCCCGAAACGAGTCCGGCGGGCGCAGCGACGCAGCCCGGCCGCGGCCGCCGCGCCAAAAGCCCGTTCGCGATCCCCTGGTCGGGCTGGAAGGATGTTTTCTGGCGCACCTATCAGCGCATCGACGAGGATCGCCTGCTCGCCACCGCGGGCGGCGTCGTCTTCTTCGGGCTGCTTGCGGTGTTCCCCGCCATAACCGCGCTGGTCTCATCCTACGGTCTGTTCGCCGATCCCTTGACGATCAGCGCCAATTTGCAGACGCTGGCGATGATGCTGCCCGAGGGCGCGTTCCAGATCGTCGAGGAGCAGGTCGGGCGCGTGGTGTCGAACGGCAATACGGCGCTCGGCGTCACCTTCCTGTTTGGACTTGTGCTCGCGATCTGGAGCGCCAATGCCGGCGTCAAAGCCATCTTCGATGCCCTCAACGTCGCCTATGAGGAGCGCGAGAAGCGCAGCTTCATCCGGCTGAACATGGTGTCGCTGGCCTTCACGGTCGGCGGCATCGCGGCGCTGCTGCTGATGGTGGGCACTGTGGTCGCCTTCCCGCTCGCGCTCAACCATCTCGGCCTCGCGCCCGAAAGCAAGCTGATCATCGCTCTTGCGCGATGGCCGGTGCTGTTCGTCATTCTCCTTGTGGCGCTTGCCGTTCTCTATCGCTTCGCGCCCAGCCGCGACGCTCCGCGCTGGCAATGGCTGAGCCTCGGCGCGGTGACGGCCGCCATCCTCTGGATCGCCGGTTCGGCGCTGTTGTCCTGGTATCTCTCGGAATTCGCCAATTACAACGCCACCTACGGCTCGCTCGGCGCGGCGATCGGCCTGATGATGTGGATGTGGATGTCGGCGATCGTCATCATGTTCGGGGCCGAGCTGAACTCGGAGATCGAACGGCAGACCCTGCGGGACACGACCACCGGGCGGCCCAAGCCGCTCGGCAGCCGCGAGGCCGTCTCCGCCGACACGGTCGGCGCCACCGCGCCATTTTGATTGCGGGTGGTCAGGCTCAACCTGCTGCGGCCGAGCTGCCACGCGTAAGCGGCTGCTATCCCCTCGAATCAACAATGATGTTAAGGTCCGCTGGCTTGGGGAGCATGAGACGTCACGGCGCCGGACCAAGGCCCGTGCTTTCCCGGGGATGAGGCAGTCAGCACTTGAGGCGTAACGCGCGGCATGATTCGCATTTCGACGATCTTCATCGCCATCTGCATGGTTCTGGTCGCGGCCTCGCTCGGGCTGGTCCTCTACTCGGTCGCCGGCATCAGCGGAACCGAATCCGCCATCGTGGCGCTGACCGCGCTGACCTTCCTGATCCTCTACAACGCGGTGTCGATGCGGCTGCGTGACCGCAGCGACGTCGGCGGCCAGATCGCCGACCTGTCGCGCGGCACCGCCGACCTCGCCCGCCAGGTGGCCGAGTTCGGCCGACGGCTCGCGGCGATCGAGGGGCGCATCGCCTCGTCCAATTCGACCAATTCCGACCGCATCCAGTCGGTGGTCGGCGAAATCAACGAGCTCGGCGGGCTGGTCAGGCAGCTCGCCGCCACTGTATCGGCCCATGAAGACCTGCTGGCCGACGGGACGCCGGCTCCTATCCCGGTGGCGAAGCCGGAACCGGAAGCGCCGATCGACTTGATGACAATGGGCGAGGAACGGCCGGTGATGGCCGAGGAAAGGCCGGTCACACCGTCTTCGCTCACGGCGGCGCCGAGGCCTGCGGCTGCGCCGACGGTCCATGCCCCTGCTGGCGGACGCAACCAGACCCAGATGCTGGCCACTCTGCGTAACGCGATCGACGAGAACCGCATCGACATCTTCCTCCAGCCGATGGTGACGCTGCCGCAGCGCAAGGTGCGATTCTATGAAGCAGTGACGCGGGTGCGCGACGAGCGCGACCAGCTGATCGCCGCCGAGGAATTCATCAGCATCGCCGAAGCCTCCGGCCTGATCGGGCGCATCGACACCATGGTGATGCTGCGCTGTGTGCAGGTGCTGCGCCGGCTGATGGTGCGCAACAAGGAGGTCGGCGTGTTCTGCAACGTCGCCGCCTCCACGCTCGGCAATTCCACCACGTTCGCGCAATGCCTCGACTTCCTCGAAGCCAACCGGGCGCTGGCGCCCTCGCTGGTGCTGGAGTTCAAGCAATCGACCTTCCGCAATCTCGGCCCCGCCGAGACCGAGAATCTCGCCGCGCTCGCCCAGCGCGGTTTCCGTTTCTCGATCGACCACGTCACGGATTTGCGGATCGAGCCGCGCGAGCTCGCCGACCGCGGCGTGCGCTTCATCAAGGTACCGGCCACGCTGCTGCTCGACCCCAGGCAGGCCTCGACCTCCGACATCCACCCGTCCGATCTGTCGGACCTGCTCGGCCGCTTCGGCATCGATCTGATCGCCGAGCGGATCGAGGGCGAGCGTGCGGTGGTCGACCTGCTCGACTTTGATGTGCGGTTCGGCCAGGGTTTTCTGTTCGCGCCACCCCGCCCATTGCGGCCGGAGGGGGCATCTGCTACCGGCGGAGCCTCGCCGACCCAGGCGCAGGACACTCAGGGATCCAATGGCTCCGGGACACAAAGCTCAGGCGCGACGTCGGCTGCGTCTCCGCCGCAGCGTATCACCGGCAACGCGGCGCTCGCGCGCCGCGTCTGACGGGCCGCGCGCATCATGACCACGCTGCATTTCGCCGAAAGCCTGCGTGAGCTCGTGGGCGGTGTGGACGTCGTGCTCAGCGACATCTGGGGCGTGGTCCACAACGGCCTGGAATCCTTTCCCGAGGCCTGCGAGGCGTTGCACACCTATCGCAGCCGCGGCGGTACGGTGATCCTGATCACCAATGCGCCGCGACCCGCCGACTCCGTGCAGCGGCAATTGCGCAAGCTTGGCGTCGCTGACGAGACCTATGACGCGATCGTCTCTTCGGGCGACCTGACGCGGCTCTATGTCGCCGACCATCCCGGGCGCAAGATGTTCTGGCTCGGGCCGGAGCGCGACAACTCGATCTATCGCGGCCTCGATGCCACGCTCGCACCGATGGAAGAGGCCGACTACATCGTCTGTACCGGCCTCTATGACGACGAGACCGAGACGGCGGAAGACTATCGCGGCATGATGCTGAAGGCGCGCGAGCGCAAGCTGACGCTGATCTGCGCCAATCCCGACATCGTGGTGGAGCGCGGCGACCGACTGATCTATTGCGCCGGCGCGATCGCCGAGCTCTATCGCGAGCTTGGCGGCGAGGTGATTTTCTACGGCAAGCCGCACCGGCCGATCTACGAGCGTGCGATGGTGCTTGCCGGCGAACGCCAGGGCCACCAGATCGATCGCAAGAAGGTACTGGCGATCGGCGATTCCGTCCGCACCGACCTCACCGGCGCGCGCGAATTCGGCATCGACTGCCTGTTCGTCACCCGCGGCATCCATTCCGAGGAATTCGAAGGCCTCGACCAGCTCGATCCGGCTTCCGTGGCGGAATTGTTCGGCCACCCGCCGAAGGCGCTGATGCGTGAATTGAAGTGGTGACGGCTTAGCTCTGAGCTAAGAGCCGCTATGCCCGGGCTTGACCCGGCCATCCACGACCTCCTTTCCAGCTCCAAGAACGTGGATGCCCGGGACAAGCCCGGGCATAACGACACTGGTGAAAGCTGTAAGTCCGGTTGGGCGGCGCTTTACGCGCTCGCCATGTCCGGGAAGACCGCCTCGATCTTGGTCTTCAGCGTCGCCGCGTTGAACGGCTTGACGATATAGTTATTCACTCCGGCCTTCTTGGCCGCGATCACGTTCTCGGTCTTGGATTCCGCCGTGATCATGATGAAGGGCGTGGTGGCGAGGTTGGGATCGGCCCGCACTTCGCGCAGGAGGTCATAACCCGTCATCGGCTCCATGTTCCAATCGGAGATCACAAGCCCGTATTTCTTGCCACGCATCTTGTTGAGCGCCGCTGAGCCATCGCTGGCATCGTCGATGTTATCAAAGCCAAGCTGCTTCAGCAGATTCCTGATGATACGGATCATGGTGCTGTAGTCGTCCACCACCAGAACCGGCATCGACAAATCAACCGCCATCTCGACTCCCCCAAACGCAAACCAAGGAATATTACGATCGGACCTGCCAGGACGGAGCCCAGCGGTTCCACGGTCAAGGACTAGCACCAAGGCGTTAAACAGCGCGTTAATTGGGGGGGCCCAGTAAAGATTGAAATCGTGTTCGATGCCGACACATCCGCCCGCTTGACTTCATCCGGCCGGTCACGCCACGGTCCCGATCCGTCCTGCCGGTTCGAGAAATTCCCCTGATGGCCCCGCATTTTACCGTTATCCGCGACACCACGCCGGATTCCGCGATTCCGCGGGGCGCCGTGGTCGCCATGGGCAATTTCGACGGCGTTCATCTCGGCCACCGCGCGGTGATCGCGGCCGCCCTGGAAATGGGCCGGACGCATGGCCGCCCTGCGCTGGCATTGACCTTCGAGCCGCATCCGCGCCGGTTTTTCAGCCCCAACACCCCGCAATTCCGCCTGACGGACGAGCCGGCGAAGCTGCGGCTGCTGGCCGGCACCGGGCTTGCCGGCGCCGTGGTCATGACCTTCGACAAGGCTCGCGCCGGGACCACCGCGCAAGATTTCATTCACCATGACCTGATCGAGCGCCTCGGGGTGAGCGGCATCGCGGTCGGCTACGACTTCCATTTCGGCAAGGGCCGGGTCGGCTCGCCGAGCCTCCTGGTCAACGAGGCGCCTCGACTCGGCATCGAGGTCGACGTCCAGCCGCACGTCGATATCGACGAACGGCCAGTCTCCTCCAGCGCCATCCGGATCGCACTCGCCGAGGGCCAATTGGACGAAGCTACCGCCATGCTGGGCGCGCCCTGGTTCATCACCGGCGAGGTCATCCACGGCGAAAAGCGTGGCCGCGACCTCGGTTATCCCACCGCCAACATCCGGTTGGACGCCAATTGCGGCCTGAAGCACGGCATCTATGCGGTGCGGGTCGGCCGCGGCACCGAGCGCCTGGACGGGGTCGCAAGTTTCGGCCGCCGTCCGACCTTCGACAATGGCGCGCCCCTTCTCGAAATCTTCCTGTTCGACTTCAAGGGCGACCTTTACGGGCAGGCGCTGGACTGCGCCTTTATCGGCTTCATCCGCGAGGAGCTGAAATTCGACAATCTCGAAGCCCTGATCCGCCAGATGGATAACGACTCCGCCCGCGCCCGCGCCATGCTGGCCGCCGCGCCAGATGCGTTTCCGGCGCTGGGCGTCATCGATTGAGGCTCAAAACCGGCCTGCCGGGCCTTTGCGCTTCCCCGATCCGGCTGCTATGGAGAGCCCATGTTTGCGCGGTGCATCATAGGGATTAGCGGCCCGGCTTCCGCCTGAGCCTTTTGGCTCGGCGCAAGACCGGGATGTTGTCGTTTCACCCCGCGATTCCAGTCGAGCATCTGTTCCCGCGCCCTTCCGAGCCAGTCAGCCTCATGTCCGAAAAGCCGCAAAAGTCCCAAAAGTCCGAACTCAAAGACTATTCGAAAACCCTGTTCCTGCCGCAGACGGAATTCCCGATGCGCGCCGGCCTGCCCCAGCGCGAGCCGGAGATCCTCAAGCGCTGGTACGAGATCGGCCTCTACGAGAAGCTGCGCGAGAGCGCAAAGGGCCGCAACAAGTTCGTGCTGCATGACGGCCCGCCCTATGCCAACGGCAACATCCATATCGGCACGTCGCTGAACAAGATCCTGAAGGATCTCGTCACCAAGAGCCAGCAGATGCTCGGCTTCGATTCCAACTACGTTCCGGGCTGGGACTGCCACGGCCTGCCGATCGAGTGGAAGGTCGAGGAGGAGCACTATCGCAAGAAGGGCAAGCAGAAGCCCGACTTCCGCGACAGTGCCGCGATGATCGACTTCCGCAAGGAATGCCGCGCCTATGCGACGCATTGGCTTGGCGTGCAGCGCGAGGAATTCAAACGCCTCGGCGTGATCGGCGACTGGGATCATCCCTACGCCACGATGACGTATCCCGCAGAAGCCCAGATCGCGCGCGAGCTGATGAAGTTCGCCGCCAACGGCACGCTCTATCGCGGCTCCAAACCGGTGATGTGGAGCGTGGTCGAGAAGACCGCACTCGCGGAAGCCGAGGTCGAATACGAGGACTACACCTCCGATACGGTGTGGGTGAAATTTCCGGTCACCTCGCCTGCACATGGCGCGCTCGCCTCCGCAAGCGTCGTGATCTGGACCACCACGCCCTGGACGTTGCCGGGCAACCGCGCCATCTCGTTCTCGCCGAAGATCGCCTATGGCCTCTATAAGGTGACAGACGCGCCGGCCGACAATTGGGCCAAAACCGGCGATCTCCTGATCCTCGCCGATGCGCTCGCCGAAGAGGTGTTCAAGCAGGCGCGCGTGACGGCCTTTGAGAAAGTTCGCAACATCCCTAGCGACACCATGGACGCGATCGAATGCGCCCATCCCCTCAAGGGCCTTGCCGGCGGCTACGAGTTCATCGTGCCGCTACTTCCGGGCGACCATGTCACCGACGATACCGGCACCGGATTCGTGCATACGGCGCCCGGCCATGGCCGCGAGGACTTCGATGCCTGGACGGCGCAGGCGCGCGATCTCGATGCCCGCGGCATCAACACGGCAATCCCTTACACGGTCGACGAGAATGGCGCCTACACAGATCATGCCCCTGGCTTCGTCGGCAAGCGCGTCATCAACGACAAGGGCGAGAAGGGCGACGCCAACGAGGCGGTGATCAAGGCGCTGGTCGAACGCGGCATGCTGCTCGCGCGCGGCCGGCTGAAGCACCAATATCCGCATTCCTGGCGCTCCAAGAAGCCGGTGATCTTCCGCAACACGCCGCAATGGTTCATCGCGATGGACAAGGACATCGCCCAAGGCGGCAAGTCGAAGAGCGGCGACACGTTGCGCGCCCGCGCGCTGCACGCGATCTCGGTCACGCAATGGGTGCCGCCGTCGGGCGAGAACCGCATCAACGGCATGATCGAGGCGCGCCCCGACTGGGTGATCTCGCGCCAGCGCGCCTGGGGCGTGCCGATCGCCGTGTTCGTGCGTGAGAAGGGCGACGGCACCGCTGAGATCCTTCAGGATGAGGTCGTCAACGCCCGCATCGGCGAAGCCTTCGAAAAGGAAGGCGCCGACGCCTGGTACGCGCAAGGCGCGCGCGAGCGGTTCCTGGGCGCGCGTGCGAACGAAGACTGGCAGAAGATCGACGACATTCTCGACGTCTGGTTCGATTCCGGCTCCACGCATGCCTTCGTGCTCGAAGATCCCGTGCACTTCCCCGGCCTTGCCGGCATCAAGCGCAAGGTCGACGGTGGCAAGGACACCGTGATGTACCTCGAAGGCTCGGACCAGCATCGCGGCTGGTTCCACTCCTCGCTGCTGGAAAGCTGCGGCACGCGCGGGCGGGCGCCCTACGACATCGTGCTGACGCACGGGTTCACCCAGGACGAGCACGGCCGCAAGATGTCGAAGTCGCTCGGCAACACCATCGAGCCGCAGGTCGTCATCAAGGAATCCGGCGCCGACATTTTGCGGCTCTGGGTCGCCGCCTGCGACTACACCGACGACCAGCGCATCGGTCCGGAGATCCTGAAGAACACGGTCGAGACCTATCGCAAACTGCGCAACACCGTGCGCTGGATGCTCGGCACGCTGCATCATTACAAGCCCGCCGACGCGGTCGCGCTCGCCGAGATGCCGGAGCTCGAACGGCTGATGCTGCACGAGCTCGCGGTGCGAGCCGCCACCATCCGCAAGGCCTATCAGGAATTCGACTACAAGACGGTGGTGGCGACGCTGTCCGCCTTCTTGAACAGCGAGCTCTCCGCATTCTATTTCGACATCCGCAAGGACACGCTCTATTGCGATCCGCCGTCGTCGCTGACGCGCAAGGCGGCGCTGACCACGATCGATCAGCTCTGCAACGCGATCCTGAAATGGCTGGCGCCGGTCCTGAGCTTCACCGCGGAGGAAGCCTGGCGGATGTACAGGCCTGATGCCGAGCCTTCGGTGCATCTGACCCAGTTCCCGGAAGGCCTCGAAAAGCTCCGCGACGACAAACTCGCCGCGAAATGGGAGGCGATCCGCAACGTGCGCCGCGTCGTCACCGGTGCGCTCGAGCTCGAGCGTGCCGCCAAGAATATCGGCTCGTCGCTGGAGGCGTCACCGGTCATCTATGTCGCCGATCGCGACATGCTGGCGACGCTGTTCGACACAGATCTCGCCGAGATCTGCATCACTTCGAACTACGAGGTGCGCGAGAGCGAGGCGCCGGCGGGCGCGTTCCGTCTCGATGCCGTACCCGGCGTCGCCGTCGTGGTGGAGAAGGCGCAAGGCACCAAATGCGCCCGCTCCTGGAAGATTTCGCCGACGGTCGGCGAAGACCCAGAATATCCCGACGTCACTCCGCGCGACGCCAAGGCGCTGCGCGAATGGAAGGCGCTGGGGGTGGGGGTCTGATCCCGAACATGACCCCGCTCCACGCTGGCATCCTCTCGGCTGTGATCACGCTCGTGGCCGACCAGGCCTCAAAGCTCTGGCTGCTGAACGTATTCGATCTGGCTCGTCGCGGCGCGGTGAAGGTGACGCCGTTTTTCGACCTGGTGCTGGCCTGGAACATCGGGATCAGCTTCGGCTGGCTCCAGAACGACAGCCAGGCGGCCCAGTTCGCGCTGATGGCCGTCAAGGCCATCGCGGTGGTGGCGCTGGCGATCTGGATGGCCTGGTCGCGCACCTTCCTTGCGACCGTCGCGCTGGGGCTGATCATCGGGGGGGCCATCGGCAACAGCATCGATCGCCTCGCCTATGGTGCGGTGGTCGATTTCGCCCTGTTTCACGTCGAGATCGGCGGAAATACCTTCAACTGGTACGTCTTTAACCTCGCCGACGTGGCGATCGTTGCTGGCGTGGCGGCGCTATTGTATGATTCCTTCCTGGGGGTACCCGCCGCAAAAGCGCCCTGATCCCGGCTGATACGGGCCGGCAGGCGGAACCTTGCCCTGCGGGGTCGGCCGCGCGCGACGCGGTCATCTGCCACAATTTGGAACAGGTACAGTGATGCGTAGCTCCGAGACCAGCGTTTCGATGGTTCGAGATCCCCGGCAGGGGTTCTGGCGAGCACTGAAATTGTCCGCTGTCGCGCTCGGCATCGGTCTCGTCATGTCGGCGGGCGCGGCCCGCGCCGGCGACGACGAGGACGATGACGACATGACCTTCGAAGAGAAGCTCATCGACAATCTGATGTCCGGCATCGGTGCCAAGAGCATGGAGAAGCCTGGCATCGAATACCGCGAGCGCTCGCCGCTCGTCGTGCCGCCCAAGCTCGACCTGCCGCCGCCGGCTGCGACCGAGGCCAACGCTGCGCCGAACTGGCCGAAGGATCCCGACGAGAAGCGCCGCAAGGAAGCCATCGCCGCGCGGAAGAAAGCGACCAAAGCGACGGAGAGCTGGCAGGCCGGCCGGCCGCTCTCGCCGAGCGAGATGAACGCGGCCAGGACGGCCGCACCGTCCCGCCAGAGCAACGACCCGGTCCAGCCCGGCAACAGCACCAATAACCCGACGCTCAGCCCCGCCCAACTCGGATATACTGGCGGCCTGTGGAAGCTCTTCAAAGGGAGCGACCCCGAGTCCAAGCAGTTCACGTCGGAGCCGCCGCGCCAATCGCTGGTGGAACCTCCGCCGGGATATCAGACGCCATCGCCGAACTATGCCTATGGCTCCGGGCCGGATAATTCGAAGCGAACTTACTTCGACGTCATGTCCGGCAAGGAGAAGGAGCAATAACGCTCCTGTCCCGCAGCAAGGTTCGAGGGGCGAACCGGACGATGCCGGTCCGCGCGGGCCGGACGTGGCCCATGATTGCTTGGCCCATAATTGCTTGGCCCATGCTTGCTTCGAGTTAATTGGCGTTCCCTGCTTCGTGACGCGAAGCGTCAGCCGCACGGTGTACGATGCCGTGCCTCCGAGCCGGACATCCGTGCTCGGCTTTTCATAAGGATCATGATGTCCCCTTACCGATCGGCTGCCCGCCTCCTTGCCGCGCTGCTTTCGACGAGTGTCCTTTCGGCCGGCGCTGCCCTCGCCCAGACCACGGTGACATCGGCCCCGCCCGCCAGCTTCACGCTCAGCAACGGCCTCCAAATCGTGGTGATTCCGGACCACCGCACCCCCGTGGTCACGGAGATGATCTGGTACAAGGTCGGCTCGGCGGACGAGACGCCGGGCAAGTCGGGGCTCGCCCATTTCCTCGAGCACCTGATGTTCAAGGGCACGGACAAGCACCCGGTCGGCGAATTCTCCCAGACCGTGCTTCGCGTCGGCGGCAACGAGAACGCCTCCACCTCAGTCGACTACACCAACTATTACCAGCGCGTGCCGCGCGAGCAGTTGCCGACCATGATGGAGTTCGAGGCCGACCGCATGACCGGCCTGATCCTCAAGGACGAGAACGTGCTGCCGGAACGCGACGTCGTGCTCGAAGAGTACAACATGCGCGTCGCCAACAATCCCGACGCGCGGCTGAACGAGCAGATCATGGCGGCGCTCTACCTCAACCATCCCTACGGCCGGCCCGTGATCGGCTGGCACCAGGAGATCGAGAAGCTCGATCGCGAGGATGCGCTCGCCTTCTACCGCCGCTTCTACGCGCCCAACAACGCCATCCTGGTCATCGCCGGCGACGTCGAGGCCGCCGAAATCCGTCCGCTGGTCGAGCGCAATTTCGGGCCGATTGCAGCCCAGCCGGCGATCCCGGCGCGGCGCATCCGCCCGCAGGAGCCAGATCCGGCCGCGCCGCGCACCGTCACACTGTCGGATCCGCGCGTCGAGCAACCCAGCGTGCGGCGCTACTATCTGGTGCCCTCGGCCGCGACCGCCGCAGCCGGCGAGAGTGCCGCCCTCGACGTGCTGGCGCAGTTGATGGGCAGCGGTAGCAATTCCTATCTCTACCGCGCCCTCGTCGTCGACAAGCCGCTCGCCGTCTCCGCCAACGCCAGCTATTCAAGCATCTCGCTCGATCCGACCCAGTTCGCGATCTCGGCCGCGCCGAAATCCGGCGTCAGCTTCGCCGAGGTCGAGCAGGTGGTCGACGGCGTCATTGCCGACCTCGCGCAGAACCCGGTCCGCGCCGAGGACCTGGAGCGGGTCAAGACCCAGCTCATCGCGGAAGCGATCTACGCCCAGGACAACCAGGCGGTGCTGGCGCGCTGGTATGGCGGCGCGCTGACCACGGGCCTGTCGATCGAGGACATCAGAAGCTGGCCGGACCGCATCCGCGCGGTCACCGCCGAACAGGTTCGCGCCGTCGCACAGAAATGGCTCGAGAAGAAGCGCTCGGTAACGGGCTATCTGATCAAAGACACTGCTAGCACCAAGCGCGAGGAGAAGCGTTCGTGACCTATCCTTTTGCTTTCTCGCGCGCGCGGCGCATCGCATTGTCCGTTGCCACCGGCGCGGTGCTCACGCTGGCCACGATCTCGCCGTCACAGGCGGCCGCAAAGATCCAGCACCTGATCTCGCCGGGCGGCATCGAGGCCTGGTTCGTGCAGGATGCGACCGTGCCGCTGATCGCCATGGAATATTCCTTTGCCGGCGGCTCGGCCCAGGATCCCAAAGACAAGTCGGGCGTCGCCAATCTGGTCGGCGACCTCCTCGACGAAGGCTCCGGCGATCTCGACTCCAAGACGTTCCACGAGCGTCTGGACCGTCGCGCCATCGAGCTGTCCTTCAGCGCCACCCGCGACAGCTTCCGCGGCAGCCTGCGCATGCTGCGCGACAACAAGGACGAGGCCTTCGACCTGTTGCGGATGGCTCTGACCTCGCCGCATTTCGAGGCAGCCGATGTCGAGCGCATCCGCTCCCAGGTCATCTCGGGGCTGCGCCGCGAGACCACCAATCCGTCATCGCTGGCGAGCCGCAAATTCCTGGAGGTCGCCTTCGGCGATCATCCCTATGGCCGGCAGACCAACGGTTCGCTCGACAGCGTGCCGACCATCACGGTCGCCGACATGAAGGACTATGTCGGCCGCGTGCTAGCCAAGGACGGACTGAAGATCGCCGTGGTCGGTGACGTCGATCCGGCCACGCTCGGCAAGCTGCTCGATCAGACCTTCGGCGCCCTGCCCGCCAAGGCCAGTCTCGTGCCGGTGCCCGACATCGAGGCAGGCAAGCCGCCGCAGCGCGCCTTTGTGCCGCTCGACGTACCACAGACGGTGATCACCTTCGGCGGACCCGGCGTGAAGCGCAACGATCCGAACTTCATGGCGGCCTATGTCGTCAACCACATCCTCGGCGGCGGCGGATTGTCCTCCCGGCTCTATCGCGAGGTGCGGGAGAAGCGCGGGCTGGCCTATTCTGTGTTCGAGTCCCTGCTGTGGATGGAGCATTCGGCGGTCTTCATCGGCAACACCGGCACGCGCGCCGACCGCGCCGGCGACACCATCGATGCCATCGAGAAGGAGGTGCGCCGCATCGCCGAGGAGGGCCCGACGCAGAAGGAGCTCGACGAGGCCAAGTCCTATCTCAAGGGCTCGCAGATGTTGGCGCTGGACACCTCCTCCAAGCTCGCGCAGGCGCTGCTGCAGTACCAGCAGGACAAGCTGCCGATCGACTACATCGAAAAGCGCAACGCCATCGTCGATGCGGTGACGTTTGACGACGCCAAGACGGCCGCCAAGTGCCTGTGGGGCCAGGGGCTCCTGACCGTCGTCGTCGGCCGTGCGCCGCAGGCAGCGGCGCAACCAGCGGCAGCGGTGCCCAAGTCGAACTGAATGTCGAACTGAGGTCTTCCCTACGCGTCCTGAAATGGCCGGGCTCGCCGGCCATTTGCGTTTCTGGCGCCATTGCCGAACCTGGATGTCCGGGATATGTCCGGGCATCACGAATGGTGCCACCATGCTGCGGATATCCCGCGATCTCGTCATCGACGAGGACGATATCGAGATCGGCTTCGTCCGCGCCTCCGGGCCCGGCGGGCAGAACGTCAACAAGGTCGCGACCTCGGCGCAACTGCGCTTCGACACGACCAAGCTGACCTTGCCGGAGGATGCGCGCTTGCGCCTCGCCCGCCTCGCGGGCCAGCGTATGACCAAGGACGGCGTGATCGTGATCCAGGCGCAGCGCTTCCGCACCCAGGAGCGCAATCGCCAGGATGCCATCGACCGGCTCCTCGAGATCCTGCGCGAGGCCATGGTCCGGCCGACGCCGCGGCGCGCGACGCGGCCGACCTTTGCGTCCAAGCAGCGCCGGCTCGAGGGCAAGAAGCACCGCAGCGACGTCAAGGCAAAGCGCGGCCGCGGTTTTGACGACTGAGCGATCGGGCCCGGCCTGACGCGTTTGGTGACCATCCAAACAAAAAAGTCGAAAACAACCCCATGCACAGTAGCCGGCGATGGTCGGCGCTATGCCCTGTGGTTTTGCGTAACTGTCTGACATGTCGGGCAGATCGGCGGCACGGCAGCATCCTCGGCGCGCCGGGACGGGGCGTGCCGTTTCGACGCGGAATTGCAATCCGGACAACCAGACTAACCTCCGGCCGCGGGGGCGACCGGAGGTCTGTCGTTTCGCGGAAGACTAGTAACGCTTGCCTGGGGCGGCACCGCCCGACGTGGAATCGTCCGCGGTCCCTTTGTGCGTAGCGCTGCCCGTGGTGCCGGCCGAGCCCTTGGTGCCCTTGGTCGACTTCATGCCCATCTTCTCGCCCGCTGCGCCCGGCTGCGCGTTCAATTCCTCATCGTCGCCAGCCGCTGCGCCGCCCTGAACGCCCTTGCTCTGCACGCCGCCACGCGCCTTGGTGTCGGAGGAGACGCCTTGCGCCAGGACGGGGCCCGCGAGCAAGGCCGAAAGCGCGCATGCGATCACTGAGGTCTTCACTAACTTCATCCATTTCTCCTGGATTTTGTTCGCGATGAGCGGCTGGTGTTTTTCGCCGTTCGCCTGGACTGGACCGTCCCATCGCGCAGAGAGACGAACGGCGCAGTCGCTATGCAACCCGGATCGTGTGGTCATCGTTGAGGGATTTCGCGGCGGTTTCGCGGAATTGTGCTCCTCATATGCGGCGGCGCGGAACATCTACGCGTGCCGTGAACCCGGCGTGCCCTCGCAACGGCTGCAACGAAACAACCCGCTAATAGAAGGAAATCTGATCGTCACCGCCACCGCATCCGCATGGACGAATGTGGCGGGAAGGTTCGCGTGCGGCCATCCTTCGAGACGCCCGCCTACGGCGGGCCCTCAGGATGAGGTCGGATTTTGCGGCGAGATATCAGACCCTTATGGTGAGGAGCCCGCCAAAGCGGGCGTCTCGAACCATGCAGGCCGGACACGTTCGGCAGCTTCCCAGAAGTCATATGCGATGCCTGACCAGGGAGCAGTTTGTGAAGGGTTTCGGACGCCGGCCCTCACGGCTTGTGGCACCGCCAACCATTGGGCCGGCATCCAAAACCCTTCGCAGGAGCGGAAATCCAATCGTACACGATGACTTGCTGCAAGTTCGGCATCTTGCCCAAGCCCAAAGCACGTCAGGAGGAGGAATGGTTGTCGCCGCGGAATATTGCCGCGTGGCGCTTTGCAAACTGCTCGAACCGCGTTGGCTCAACCCCGAAGGCCTCATGCGCTCCGAGGTTGATATCAGATTCCGGATGCCTCCGTCGTTCGGCCGCTTGTTCACTGAGCGCGTCGATCATGAATGGAGGCAGACCGGCAGCTGCCATCGCGCGGCGGTGCTCTTCGGCATCGATCGGTTGATAACGAACGGGTTTGCCAATGGCATCGCCGATTATTTTGGCGATCGCCGCCATGCTCAGCGCCTGCGGTCCGGTAATGTCCAGTGATAGGTTCTCCCGACTATCGCGCGTCAGCACAGCGAACGCGATCTTTGCGACATCGATAATGTCAACGGGAGAGAGTGCCACTTCCTCGTGCGGGAGGAAGAGCATGCCTTTTTGTGCAATCGTCGCGGACGCCCGGAGATAAACCTGCATGAATTGGGCCGGACGCAGATGTGTCCAGGATGCACCGGAGTTCTCGAGATAGTCCTCGATTTCTTCGTGCATGCGGGTGAAGGGAAATTTTGCCGCGTCGAAGCCGATCCCGGACTCCTTTCCGGAGAACTTGACGATACGACGCACGCCCGCCGCCCGACAAGCGTCGATGAAGCTGGTTTGAGTGGCGACCATTGTCGCAGTGGAACTGGAGATCATCATGGCTTGGTCGATCCCCTCCAGCGCAGGTCCGAGGGTCTCGGGACGGGCCATGTCGCCCTCTACGACTTCGACTCCCGGCAATTTCGCGATCACGTCCGCCTTTATGCGATCACGAACGAGCGCACGTACCGGCACCTTGTTAAGAGAGAACTCGCTTACGATGGCCGATCCACTCAGGCCGGCTGCCCCGGTAATCAAGATCATGTCCGCTCCATGAGGAAGTAATGGTTTGGATTTGACGGTAGAGGGACCCCAAAAGATTCCCGGCCAAAAATATATTTGCATCGCGAGGGAATCTTTCGCAGCTCGTCATACGTCTTCGCCGTGGGACCTTCCAAATCAGGAAACGAACCTACGATGTTTAAGCTTGTGCAATATCGCGTGAAGCCTGAAAAAGTTGAAGAGAATCAACGCCTGATCGTGGGCGTCTTTCGCGAACTGGCCGCGCGCGCACCAAAAGATGTAGAGTATCTTGTCTTTCAGCTGGACGATGGCACGTTTTGCACGTTTTGCCATCTGGTCTCTGACCCGTTGGAAGTGCTGCAAAAGCTGAGTGCTTTTGCAGCCTTTCAGCATAATGGCGACGCGAGGCGCCTGACAGTTCCCGTCCAGAACAGAGCAGGCATCATCGGCAACTATCGCTTTCCTGTCGAAAGAAAGTGACCCTTGGTGGCAAGTCCTGGCAAAACCAACTTGCGCGGACAGAACGGTGCTGACGACCTCCACGGGGTGTTTGCGACGCTTAGGCCAAAGCTGCACCGGTACTGCGCACGGATGACCGGTTCGGTTATCGATGCCGAGGATATCGTGCAGGACGCGATGGCCAAGGCCGTCATGTCGTTGCGCGAGCCAGTCATGGTACGCAATACCGAAGGCTGGATCTTTCGTATCGCCCACAATGCTGCGCTGGATTTCTTGCGTCAGCGTACCCGGCAGCAGAAAACATTTGCAGATGAGCACCTCTCGGTGGTTGCTGATGACATTGACAGGGTACAACAGCGTCAATTGGCGGCGGCTGGGCTGCGGACCTTCATGCGTCTGTCGGCGGCCGAGCGGAGCGCGGTTGTTCTAATGGACGTTCTCGGCTATTCGCTCGAAGAGATCGGCGGCATAACCGAGAGCAGCATCCCTGCCGTCAAGGCCGCCCTTCATCGCGGTCGCCAGCGGTTGCGAACCATCAAGCTGGAGCCGGATGACCGGCCGCCGCCGACGCTGTCTGCCGCAGAAAGGACACGCCTTTCAGCCTATGTTGACCGGTTCAATGCCCGTGATTTCGATTCCGTTCGGGATATGCTGGCAGAGGACGTTCGCGTGGAGCTCGTTGGAAGAACGCGGCTGCGCGGCGCGGAAGCCGGTCGGTACTTTGGAAATTACGAGGGGATATCCGATTGGCATCTCCGCTTGGGAGTCGTTGAAGGCCGCCTTGCGGTAATCGTGACCGATCCTGCAAAGCCTGACGGGCCGCCCAGCTATTTCATTCTTCTGGACTGGCGGTTTGAGCAGGTCGGCCGTATCCGCGATTTTCGCTACGTTGGTTACATCACGGAGTCTGCGGATATCTCATTTTTGACCCGCCCCCACGAACCGCGGACGCTGAGCTGAACGGCTGCTTCGGGTCACAAGCAGCCGATGCCAACCAAACGGGCAACTTTCAGTTTGCTCTGGGAAGCTCACGTTTATGAATAAACGCCCTAGCACTGCCCATCATCGATAGATTCCGCGGTAGGGGCACTGGCTGCTCACAATCCGGCCGAAGCGCGCCGAACGGACAATTCCCGCACAAGCGGCCCGCGCGATCGTCCAATGTCTTCAAGGTGATAGGCACCCCTTTTCCCCAGCGCGCCACGCGCCTGTTGCTCAACCCATGCTTTTGACGCAACACGGCATAGAATAGCGTCCCGAATCTGAAATCGAACTCATGCCCGTCCGCCAGCTGCCAGAGCAGGTCGTCAACCGCATCGCCGCCGGCGAAGTGGTCGAACGTCCCGCGAGCGTGGTCAAGGAACTGGTCGAGAACGCGATCGATGCCGGCGCAAGCCGGATCGATGTCCTCACCGATGGCGGCGGCCGGCGCCGGATCGGCATCACCGACGACGGCGGCGGCATGACCGCCAGCGACCTGGCGCTGGCTGTGGAGCGCCACGCCACTTCCAAGCTCGACGACGAGGACCTGCTCCAGATCCGCACGCTCGGGTTCCGCGGCGAGGCGCTGCCCTCGATCGGCTCCGTCGCGCGTCTGTCGATCACGACGCGGCACGCCAGCGAGCCGCATGCCTGGGCGCTGACCGTCGAGGGCGGCGAGAAGTCCGAGATCATGCCGGCGGCGTTGGCGCACGGCACGCGCGTCGAGGTCAATGACCTCTTTTACGCGACACCGGCGCGGCTCAAATTTCTCAAGACCGACCGCACCGAGGCCGAAGCGATCCGCGAGGTGGTGCGGCGGCTGGCGATGGCGCGGCCCGACGTCGCCTTCACGCTGGCGGGCGAGGAGCGCGCGCCGGTGACCTGGGCCGCCGCGCTGCCCGGCGCCGCCGGACGGCTGACGCGGCTCGGGGACATCCTGGGGCCGGAGTTTCGCAGCCACGCCATCGAGGTGCACGCCGAGCGCGAGGGCGTCGTCGTTGCCGGCTACGCCGCGGCCCCTGCGCTGACGAAGGCCAATGCGCTCGGGCAATATCTCTTCGTCAACGGCCGCCCGGTGCGCGACAAGCTGATCTTAGGGGCGGTGCGCGCGGCTTATTCTGACTATTTGCCGCGCGACCGCCATCCCGTGGTGGCGCTGTTCGTCACGCTCGACCCGCGCGAGGTCGACGCCAACGTCCATCCCGCCAAGACCGAGGTGCGCTTCCGCAATGCGGGTCTGGTGCGCGCGCTGATCGTGCACGGATTGAAGGAAGGCCTCGCGCGCGAGGGCCGGCGCACGGCGGCCAACAGCGGCGACAGTGCGCTGTCCTCGTTCCGGCCTGCTTTTGCGCCGCGCCCGGCGAGCTGGGACTGGCGGGCGTCCCCGTCCGCGCCGAGCGGGCCGCTGCCGTCTTTCGGCGGCGCCGCAGCACCTGCTTTCGCCGAACGCAGCCAGGCCGCATTCGACGTCGGCGCGCCCAGCGCCGACGTGCGGATCGACACGCAGCCCGTCAGCGATCTCGTCGATCGCCCGCTCGGCGCGGCGCGCACCCAGCTCCACGAGACCTACATCGTCTCGCAAACTCGCGATGGGTTGATCATCGTCGACCAGCATGCTGCCCATGAGCGCATCGTCTATGAGCGGCTGAAGGCCTCGCTCACCGCGAACGGCGTGCAGCGGCAGATCCTGTTGATCCCGGAGATCGTCGAGATGGACGAAGCCACGGTGGAGCGCCTGCTCGCGCGCAGCGACGAGCTGGCGTCGTTCGGCCTTACGATCGAATCCTTCGGCCCCGGCGCGGTCGCGGTGCGCGAGACGCCGTCGCTGCTCGGCAAGACCAATGCCGGCGGGCTCTTGCGCGATCTCGCCGAGCACATGGCCGAATGGGACGAGGCGCTTCCTCTTGAACGTCGCCTGATGCACGTCGCCGCCACCATGGCCTGCCACGGCTCGGTACGCGCCGGCCGCAGGCTCAGGCCCGAGGAAATGAATGCACTGCTGCGCGAGATGGAGGAAACGCCGAACTCCGGCCAGTGCAATCACGGCCGGCCGACCTATGTCGAGCTGAAGCTCGCGGACGTCGAGAAGCTGTTCGGGCGCAGGTGAATCCGGCGGCTGATGAGCCACCGGACAGCCTTACGGCTGCGAATTGACCGCGAAGCGGTGCTCCGGAAAACCCTGCGCAATGCCATCGATGGCAAACAGATCTCCCGCGTAGGGCTCGAGGTTCAGTTGCTCGGGACCCAGAAACTTTCGCGCGCTGGTGATGAACATGGTCTTCAAGTCTCTTCCACCGAAGCATACGCATGTCGGATTGGTGACCGGCATGGCAATGACCGTATCGATGCGGCCGTCCGGCCGATAGCGCACCAGACGGCCACCCGAGAAGAATGCGGTCCAAAGCCCGCCGTCAACGTCGACGCAGGCGCCGTCCGGCCGCTCTTTCGTGGCGCCGTAATCGGCGAACAGCCTTCTGTTGCCGATCATGCCTTCATCAAGGTCGAAGTCGAAACACCATGTGCAGTATCGCCGGGTATCGGTGAAATACAGAGTGCGATTGTCCGGCGAAAACGCGATTCCGTTGGTCACGATGACGCCCCCGAATAGGCGCGCTACAGTGCCGTCGCCACCGATCCGATACAGCGCACCGTTTGGACGATGAAGCTCATTGTCCATGGTCCCGATCCAGAGACGGCCGCGTGCGTCGACACGCCCGTCATTGAGCCGGTTGTCCAGGTCGTGTTCGACCTCGCAAAAGTGGTTCAATAGACCGCTTGCGGGATCCCGCCGCCGCAGGTTCAGATCCTGCGCGAGGATATGCGAGCCGTCGGATGCGAGCGCCTGGCTGCCGAGAAACCGGCAGTCGTGGCGAGACGAGCTGTGGGCTCCCGTGGACGGATCGAATGATTGATGGAGCTGCCGGTCGATATCGATCCACCAGAGCCTGTTCGAGCGGTCGCACCACAGCGGCGTCTCGCCAAGCACGTCCGCGGCAGGAACGGCAATTTCCACGCGATGGGCCGGGATAATACGTGCCGTCACCGTGCGCCCCTTCAGCGCAGCGAGCCGTTCGCGAGCGCGTGCGCGACGCAATTGTTGACGTGCGCGGAAAGCACCTTCTGCGCCGTCTCGGCATCGCGCTTCAACGCGCATGCGAGCAACGTTCGGTGCTGCTCGGCCGGCTCGGCGCCGCGATAGTGGAATGCCACCATCTGGTAGCGGAAGTATTTGTCGAAGACGAGGCTATGCGTCTCCATCAGCACGCGGGATCCGCAGTTCGAGATCAGCGCCTGATGGAATTCGCCGTCATAGCGCTTCCACTGTTCGGGCTCGCCGATGCCGGTGTCCATGAGCCGCTCCGTCGAGGCGAGCTTGTGATGGGCGGAGACGATGCGGCCCTCCCATTCGACGTCGGCGTTGGCGAACGAGATCGCCATCGCGTGGGACTCGAGCAGCAGCCGCAGGCCGGCAAGCTCGCGCAAATTATCGGCGGAGACCACGGCCACTTCGAAGCCGCGCCTGCCCTCCGCTGTCACGAAACCCTCGGCGGCCAGCCGGGTCAGGATCTCGCGCAGCGTGCTGACGCTCGCGCCGTAGCTCTCCCGCAGCGCCTCGAGCTTGAGCCTTTGGCCCGGGCCAAGCCGGCCGAATATGACGTCAGTTCGGATCCTGCGGTAGCAGTCCTCGCTGACCGCAGTTTCTTCCTTGTCGATCAAAGACATTGCGTTGGCCTTGGTTGGCGGCAGAGCCCGGCGGACTCTCGTCCCCTCTCCTATGACGATACAGAAATCATATGATAAAAGCCATTTCCTATTTTGACTATCCAAGTCTCATATGCTTCTCTGCGTCAGAAGCCGCGGCGTCAGACCGCGGACGTGATCACAGGGAGGTCGGCATGCGATGGAAGATGCTGGGTTTGGCGGTCGCGGCGAGCGCTGTTCTCGCGGCATTGCCGGCGATTGCGCAGGTGCAGGAGCGGACGATCCGCTGGGGGCACCTCAACAATACCGATCACCCGGTCAGCCTCGGCGTGCAAAAGTTCGCCGAGGTCCTCGCCGCCAAGAGCGGCGGCAAGCTCAAGATACGGGAATTTCCCGCCTCTCAACTCGGCAACGAGCTGCAACAGCAATCGGCCGTTCGCGGCGGCACCCAGGAAATCTTCTCGGCTTCGACGACGTCGCTGGCCGGCGTCGTCAAGGACCTCGGCTTGTTCGATTTCCCGTTCAGCGTCGCTACCTTCGACCAGGCGACGGCGCTCGCCGAGGGCGCATTCGGCAAGGCGATGATGGATCTACTGCCCGAAAAGGACCTCATCCCGCTCGGCTATTGGGGGCTTGGCTTCCGCAACGTCACCAACAGCAGGGGGCCGGTGGCGAAGCTCGAGCATCTTGCCGGCCTGAAGCTGCGCGTGATTCCGAATCCGGTCTATCTGGAGACCTTCAAGGCGTTCAAGGCCAACCCGGTGCCGATGGCCTTCGGCGAACTCTATACGGCGCTCGAGAACAAGACGGTGGACGGCCAGGAAAATCCCTACAGCGTCATCCTGTCGAACAAGTTCTATGAGGTGCAGAAATACGTCTCTGCGACCAATCACACGTTCACCCAGAACATCATCATCGTCAGCAAGAAGTTTTGGGACAAACTCTCGCCCGAGGAGCAGAAGATGTTGCGCGATACCTACGCGGAAACCGTCCAGTATCAGCGCGAGCAGACCAAGCGCGCCGCCGACCAGGCGCTCGGCGAGCTCAAGGCCAAGGGCATGCAATTCAACGAAATTGCGCCGGCGGAATACGCGCGGATGCAGGATGCGGTGAAGCCGGTCATCGAGAAATTCTCCGGGGAATACGATCCCGAGAAGGTCAAGCTCTTCAACACCGAACTCGCGCGCATTCGCAGCACGGTCAAGTGACAAGGGCGGATACTCGATGGCAAAGATCCTTGATCTTTACTGCGAGGTCTTGAAGGCAACGATCGCGCTTTGTCTCGCGGCGATGGTGGTCCTGGTGTTCAGCAACGTCGTGCTCCGCTACGCCTTCAACTCCGGCATCGCCATCTCGGAGGAGCTGTCGCGCTGGCTGCTGGTCTGGCTGACCTTTCTCGGAGCGATCGTTGCTTTGCGCCAGCATGCCCACCTCGGCGTCGATACGTTCGTGCGCGCACTGTCGCCCCGGGGCAGGCGCGTCTGCTTTGTCGCCAGCTACCTGCTGATGCTGTATGCCGATTGGCTGCTCACGCTCGGCAGCGCGAAGCAGGCCGTCCTGACATTTGGCGACGCGGCGCCGGCGTCGGGGATTTCGGTCGGCCTGTTCTTCTATTCGTCCGGGCTGGTCTTCGGCGTCTCGGCAGCAATCATCCTCGCCTACGACCTGTTCCGCGTCGTGACCGGCGCGGCAAGCGAAGAAGACCTCATTGCGGTGAAGGAAAGCGACGAGCACAGCTGAGCGCCATGGCTCTGGTTGCCCGTCCGACAGCAGCATGACGATCGCGGTTTTCACATTCTCGCTGCTCGGGGCCATGGCGCTCGGCATGCCGATTGCGTTCGCGCTGATCGTGTGCGGCGTCGCCCTGATGCACTTCCTCGATATCTTCGATTCGCAGATCGTCGCACAGAACATCATCAACGGCGCCGACAGCTTTCCGCTGATGGCCGTGCCGTTCTTCATGCTCGCCGGCGAGGTCATGAACAAGGGCGGGCTGGCAAAGCGGATCGTGAATATCGCGCTGGCGCTGGTCGGTCACGTGCGCGGTGGATTGGGCTACGTTGCCATCCTTGCATCTTGCGCACTGGCCTCGCTGTCCGGATCGGCCGCGGCGGACGCGGCTGCACTGGCGGCCCTGCTGGTCCCGATGATGGTCGCGGCGGGTCACAAGAGGATGTATGCGGCGGGCCTGGTCGCGGCGGGAGGGATCATTGCGCCGATCATTCCGCCGAGCATCGGTTTCGTGCTGTTCGGGGTCGCCGGCGGGGTCTCGATCTCCAAGCTGTTTCTGGCTGGGATCGTCCCTGGGCTGCTTCTGGGGGTAGGACTCTGCTTTGCCTGGTGGTGGGTCGCCCGCGGCGAGAACATCGAAAGTCCGCCACGGAAGTCGTTGCGGGAAGTCGGCCGGGAGGTGGCCGACGGCTTCTGGGCGCTGATGCTCCCGGTGATCATCGTCGTCGGCCTGCGCTTCGGAATCTTTACGCCGACGGAGGCTGCGGTCGTCGTTGCGGTCTACGCGCTGTTCGTCGCGACCTGCATCTATCGCGAGCTGAAGCTGTCGCAGCTTTACGAGGTCATGGTCTCGGCGGCGCTCAGCACCAGCATTGTGATGTTTCTGGTCGCCGCAGCTCTGGTCTCCTCATGGCTCATCACCGTCGCCGAGATCGCCACCCAGGTGGTGGATCTGGTGCGCCCGTTCATGGGCAATCAGACACTGCTGATGCTTGCGATCATGGTGCTGGTTGTCGTCGTCGGGACAGCGCTCGACATGGCGCCTACGATCCTGATCCTGACGCCGATCCTGATGCCGATCGTCAAACAGGCCGGCATCGATCCGGTCTATTTCGGCGTCCTGTTCATCATCAACAATGCGATCGGATTGATCACGCCGCCGGTAGGCGTCGTCTTGAACGTCGTGTGCGGCGTTTCCCGGATCAACATGGAAGAGATCATCAAGGGCGTGTGGCCGTTCATGATCGCGCAGCTCGTCGTGCTGCTTCTGATGGTGCTCTTCCCGCAATTGGTCACCGGACCCGCCAAATGGTTCGGTGGCTAGTCAATTCAAAGAAGGAGCGGTCCGATGGTGACGAGGATCATGGTCCTGAACGGTCCTAATCTCAATTTCTTGGGCATCAGGGAGCCGCACATCTACGGCTCGACGACACTCGGCGAGATCGAGGCAAGCTGCGAGGAGGTCGCCAAGCTGCTAGGCATCTCGCTCTCCTTCTATCAATCCAACATCGAGGGCGAGCTCGTCAGCTTGATCCAATCGGCCCATGGCAGCGCGGATGCGATCATCATCAATCCGGCGGCGTTCTCGTTCACCTCGATTGCCCTGATCGATGCCCTGAAGATCTTCGGCGGCCCGAAGATCGAGGTCCACATCTCGAATATCCACGCCAGGGACGAGCTTCACCGGCACTCCATCACGTCCAGCGCGTCGACCGCAGTGATTTGCGGGCTTGGACCTTACGGCTATATCGCCGCCATCATCGCTGCCGTTCAGAGGCTGGGGCGCCTGCCCGTGGCCGTTCCTGCGGCCTTGCACGGCTTGGCTGCGGGCAGCGCGGCGTAAATCGAGGGAGGGGCAGGATGCGCGGCGCAGGATTTCTGGCGATCTGGAGCGACATCAATCCCGACGACCTGACGGACTACCGTCACTGGCTGACACGCGAGCATACGAGCGAACGCGTGACGACCAAGGGCTTCCTCGGGTGCCGCGTCTTCCGCGCGATGCGCGCTGACATCAACCGCTTCTTCATATTGTACGAGCTCGAAGCCCCCGAGGTTCTCGACGGGCCGGCTTACCTCGCCCGTCTCAACTCGCCGACGCCCTGGTCGCAGCACATCATGCCGCGCCTCGGTAACTTCATTCGCGGAGGCGGCAGCATGATAGCCCGGGCTGGCCGTGGCGAGGGCGCCACCGTGCTGGCCCTGCGCATCGAACAGCTGCCGGGCAATCCGGAAGGGCTGGCGAACGCCATCGTCGGCTGCGACGGCGTGGCCGCCGTGCAAATCGGCGCGACGGATCAGGCCAGGACGTCCGTACCTACAGTTGAAAAAGGCATGCGGACAGCTGAAGGCTGCTTTGCGGGACTGCTGCTGATCGAGGCCCTCGACGCAGCGGCAGTCCAACATGCCTGGCGCAGGGCTGCCGAGTTGGCGCCTGACATTATCGGCGGAGCCGGCGATCCGGAGGTCTACCAGGGCATGTTCGCTCTCGACGCACGGATTGCGGATGTCGGATGAAGGCCGCCCAAATACCCGTCCGGCGATCTAACCCGCCTCACGCAGACGAGCTCTTCAAAAACACGAACTCGGTATCGTCGTACGCGCGCCGCTCCAATTCCTCGAAACCTTCCGGCGTCGCGAACTGTGCGGCCTTCGCCTCTTCGACCACCAGCAGCGCGCCCGGCGTGAGCCAGCCGCCGTCGCGCAAGCTCGCGAGCGCCTTTTCGGCAAAACCCCTGCCATAGGGCGGATCGAGGAAGACCAGCGAGAACGGCTCGACCGGATGCGCAGGTCCAAGATCGGTCGCATCGCGGCGATAGACTTTGGTGACGCCGCCCAGGCCGAGCGCCTCGACGTTGTTGCGCAGCAGCGCGCGCGCCTCGGCGCCGTTGTCGACGAACAGCGTGAATTTTGCGCCGCGCGAGGCCGCTTCAATTCCGAGCGCGCCGGTGCCGGCGAAGAGGTCGAGCACGCGCGCGTCCAGAATCGGATCGTCGTAGGCGTGGATGAGGATGTTGAAGACGGACTCGCGCAGTCGGTCCGCCGTGGGGCGGATGTCGCGCGAGGACGGCGAGGCAAGATTGCGCCCCTTCAATCGGCCGCCGACGACGCGCATCTAAGTGTCCCCGTCATGCCCGGGCAAAAGCGCGAAGCGCGTCTTCGCGCAGATGCCCCGGGCATCCACGTTCTTCAACCGTGGACGCGAGCAAGACGTGGATGGCCGGGTCAAGCCCGGCCATGACGATCTGTTGCTGAGCGTCAGGGTCGTTTGAACCATTCGACGTTACTCGTCGTCCTTCGGCGTCAGATCGCGCTTGCCGTGATAGCCGCGCTTGGGACGGCGCGGCGGGCCGTAGCCGCTGGCTTCGGCCTCGTTGCGCTCGCGCGCCTCGTCGCTGCCGGTGCGCTGGACCAGCACGCGGCGGCCCTTGCGGTCGTTGATCACGTCGCGCTTGACCGGCTTCTTCTCGGGCGGCGCAGTGTCCTCGCGCGAGACGGATTTCTGCGGCATGTCGAATTGTGCGCCCGACTTCTCGATCACCTTGTCGCCGAGTTGGTCGCGCAACACGCGGGACTTGATCTCCTCGACCTCGCCTTCCGGCACCTCGCCGAGTTGGAACGGGCCGTAGGACACCCGGATCAGGCGGTTCACCTCGAGCCCGAGATGGGCGCAGACATTGCGCACCTCGCGGTTCTTGCCTTCGCGGATCGCGAACACCAGCCAGACATTGGCGCCCTGGTCGCGCTCCAGCGTCGCCTCGATCGGACCGTATTTGACGCCTTCAATCTCGATGCCGTTCTTGAGCTCGTCGAGCTGGGCCTGCGTGACGTCGCCATGGGCGCGGACGCGGTAGCGGCGCAGCCAGCCGGTATCCGGCAGCTCCAGCGTGCGCGCGAGCCCGCCATCATTGGTGAGCAGCAGCAGGCCTTCGGTGTTGAAGTCGAGCCGGCCGATCGAGATCAGCCGCGGCAGGCCTTCCGGCAGATTGTCGAACACGGTCGGACGGCCCTCAGGGTCGTCGTGCGTCGTCATCAGGCCGCGTGGCTTGTGGTAGAGGAACAGCCGGGTGCGCTCGCGCGGCGGCAACGGCTTGCCGTCGACGGTGACGACATCGTTCTGGGTGATGTCGAGCGCCGGCGAATTGATCACGCGGCCGTTGACGGCGACGCGGCCCTGGGTGACCATCTCCTCCGCATCGCGGCGCGAGGCGAGGCCCGCGCGGGCCAGCGCTTTTGCGATGCGCTCGCCGGCCTTCTTCGGCTTCGGCTCCTCGTCGCGCCGCGGCCGGCGGTCGACATCACGATCGCGCTCGCGATAGGCGCCGCGGCCGCCAAAGGCCGGACGCTTCTCGAAGATCCTGCTGTCATCCTCGTTTTCACGCCGCGGACGGTCGCCGGAACGAGCTTCGCTGCGCGGATGCTCGTGCCAGTCGGAGCGGCCTTCGGGACGCTGCCGTGGACGATCGAATTTGGGACGGTCGCCGCCGCGAGCGCCACGCTCGCCATCATTGTCACGACGGGGCCGATCGAATTTCGGACGGTCCTCGCGCGGGCGATCGAATTTGGGCCGCTCGCGGAACGGACGATCGCCGGATGCACGATCGTCGCGCGTGCGCGAGAAGCGCGGACGGTCATCGCCGCGGCCGCCTTCGGGCCGGTCTTCGCGCTTCTGCCAGGGCTTATCCTGGCCGCGATCACGGCCGGCGAAGTCCCTGCGCGGGCCCTTGCCGAAATCCTTGCGCGGCGGCCGGTCGCCGCGCGGGGCTGCATCGCGCTTTTGCCAGGGCTTTGAATCACTGCGCTCGCCACGATCGCGCGGACGGTCATTGCGATCACCGAAGGAGCGTGGGCGGTCTGCAAAGTCGCGCGGGCGGTCGCTGCGGTCCGGTGCGCCCCGAGAAAACTTCCGTTCGCCATCGAACGTGCGTTCCGGGCGTTCGCCGCGCGGCGTGTAGGGCCGCTTGTCGCCGAACTTCTTGTCACTGGTCCGGCCGGCGGGGCGGGAATCGTCGCGATCGCGGCTGCGCGGCGGACGGTCGTCGCGCCCGTAGGACGGGCGGTCACCGCGCGGCTTGAACGAGCGCTTCTCGCCGTCGCGCGAGGGACGATCGGAAAAGGAGCGTTCGCCGCGCGGCCGGTCTTCGCGATTGAACTTCGGCCGGTCGCCACGGTCGGGCCGCGGCCCGGCCTCGTCGCGGCTGCGGAAGGGGCGGTCCTCGCGCTTGCCGGCGAACGGCCGCTTCTCGCCTGCGCCCTTGCTCTCGAAACCGCGCTTGGCGAACTTCTTCTCCGGGCCGCGTGACTTGCCGGAGCGGCCCTTGGGCGGACCGCGATCACGCCGGCCGCGCGGGGAATCGTTGTCTTTGTCGCTGTCGCGGGGCATGAATCGTCTCACTTCGGAATGGTCGATTTGGGGATGGTCAAATGGGCATTGTGCGCGCTCTTTTCGAGCCGCATGCTCAGGCAAAACCGGTCTTCACTCTTGCTGAAGGCGCAGCTACTAGCAGGTTTCTGGCGATGATACGAGGCATGAAAGTCCCTTCTTTCATGGATTTGGCGCTCAAAACGGCCGAAAACGCCGGAAAGTCGGGCGAAGTTCCGATTGGATGCGTCGTGGTCCGCAATTACGAGGTCATCGCGACGGCGGCCAACAGGACGCTGACCGACTACGACCCCACGGCCCATGCCGAGATCATCGCGCTGCGCGAAGCCGCCAAGAAGATCGGCAGCGAGCGGCTGGTCGACTGCGACCTCTACGTCACGCTGGAGCCCTGCACCATGTGCGCAGGCGCGATCTCCTTTGCAAGGATCAGGCGGCTCTATTATGGCGCAGCCGACCCCAAGGGCGGCGCAGTGGAATCCGGCGTCCGGTTCTTCACCTCGCCGACCTGCCATCACGTCCCGGAGGTGTACGCGTCGGTCGGCGAGAGCGAGGCGGCCCGGCTGCTGCGGGAGTTTTTTCGGGAGCGGCGCTGACAACCTCACATTCCGCTGTCATGCCCCGCGAAGGCGGGGCATCCAGTACGCCGCAGCCTGTCGACTCAATCACTGCCTTCTCGGCGTACTGGATCGCCCGGTCAAGCCGGGCGATGACATCTGAGTTTGTGGGCGCGATGCCCCGCCACAACGATGTGGATCAAGCTGTGAAGAAATCGCGCAGCGCCTTCGCGGTGACGTCAGGGTTCTCCTCCGTGAGGAAGTGCCCGGAATCCACCGGCATGCCCTCGACGTTGGTCGCCCACTGCTTCCAGATATCGAGCGGTGTGGCGGCGGCCTGGGCAATGCCGGCACTGCCCCACAGCGCCAGCATCGGGATCGTGATCTTCTTGCCGGCCTCGAAATCGGCCTTATCGAGATCGTAGTCGAAATAGGCGCCGGCGCGGTAGTCCTCGCACATGGCGTGGACGCGCGCGGGATCTCGGAACGGCGCGATGTAATGTTCGAGCGCCCGGCTATCGATGGCATCCAGCGTCTTCGACCTGGTCTGGCTCGCCATCTTGAAGCGCAGGAAGAACTCGCCATTGCTCGCGATCAGCGTCTCCGGCAGCGGATAGGGCTGCGCGAGAAAGGTCCAGTGATACATCTTCAGCGCGTAAGCGCGGTTCATGCGCTCCCAGTAATTATAAGTCGGCAGGATATCCAGCACGGCGAGGCGCGACAGCCGGCCGGGATGATCGAGCGCGAGGCGGTAGGACACGCGGCCGCCGCGATCATGGCCGGCGAGCGCAAAATGCACATGGCCGAGCTGCTCCATCACCTCCACCATGGCCTTCGCCATCGCGCGCTTGCTGTAGGGCATATGCAGCGCGTCGCTCTCGGGCATGTCCGACCAGCCATAGCCCGGCAAATCGGCGATGATCAGCGTGAACCTGTCGGCGAGTTGCGGCGCGACGCGGTGCCACATCACATGCGTCTCGGAGAAGCCGTGCAGCAGCAGCAGCGGCGGCCCCTTGCCGCCGACGCGGGCGAAGATGCGGCCAAAGGACGTGTTGATCCATTCGGAGGCGAAGCCGGGGTAGAGGTCGGCGAGATCCGACATTATTCTTATCCTCGCTTTGGCTGATATCAGCGGCCGGTCTTCTCCGCCTCTACCGCCTGCCAGCCGATGTCGCGGCGGCAGAAACCTTCCGGCCAGTTGATGCGGTCGACGGCTTGATAGGCGCGCGCCTGCGCCTCCGTCACGGTCTTTCCGAGCGCGCAGACGTTGAGCACGCGGCCGCCATTGGCGAGGATGGCGCCGTCCTTCGCCACCGTGCCGGCGTGGAAGATCTCGGCGGTGTCGATCCTCGCGGCGTCATCGAGGCCCTCGATGCGCGTGCCCTTCTGGTAATCGCCGGGATAGCCCTTTGCCGCCATCACCACGGCGAGCGCGGAGTCCGGATGCCAGCGCAGATCGAAATGCTTCAGCTGCCCGTCGCAGGCGGCGAGGAACGCCGGCACGATGTCCGACATCATGCGCAGCATCAAGACCTGGCACTCGGGATCGCCGAAGCGGACGTTGAACTCGAACAGCTTTGGGCCCTGCGTCGTCAGCATAATCCCAGCGTAAAGGATGCCGCGGAACGGCGTGCCGCGCTGCTTCATGCCGGCGACCGTCGGCAAAATGATCTTGGCCATGATGGCGTCGTGGATCGCCGGCGTCACCAGCGGCGTCGGCGAATAGGCGCCCATGCCGCCGGTGTTCGGGCCGACGTCGTGGTCGAACACGCGCTTGTGGTCCTGCGCGGAGGCCAGCGGTATCGCGGTCTCGCCGTCGCACAGCGCGAAGAAGCTGATCTCGCGGCCCGGCAAAAATTCCTCGATGACGACCTCGGCGCCGGCTTCGCCAAAGGCGCCCTCGAACATCATGGCGATGGCGTCCTCGGCCTCACGCACGGTCTTGGCGACGACGACGCCTTTGCCGGCGGCAAGGCCGTCGGCCTTGACCACTATCGGGGCGCCCTGGCTCTGCACGTAAGCGCGCGCGTCATTGGCGTTGGTGAAGCGCTTGTAGGCGCCGGTCGGGATGCCGAATTCGGTGCACAGCGCCTTGGTGAAACCCTTGGAGCTCTCGAGCTGTGCTGCCGCCCCGCTCGGCCCGAACGCCTTGATGCCGGCTTTGGTGAGATCATCGACGATGCCGGCGGCGAGCGGCGTCTCCGGGCCGACCACCACGAGTTCGACCGCATTTTTCCTGCAGAACTCGATCACGGCGGCATGGTCGGCGACGTCGAGCGCCACGCATTCCGCCTCCCGCGCGATGCCGGCATTGCCGGGCGCGCACCAGAGTTTCGTCACCAGGGGGGAAGCCGCGATTTTCCATGCCAGGGCATGTTCGCGGCCGCCGGAACCGAGCAGGAGAATGTGCATGGAAGGCTCAGAATGGGGGTTTGCTGAACGCGTCGGTCGCACGAATCGGCTCGGGTCTCAAGGGGTGTGTGCCCCAACTTCCCCGTCATCCGATTCTCCGTCATTCCGAGGCAGGCGCGCTCCGCTGTCCTTTCTCCCCTTGTGGGAGAAGGTGGCGCGAAGTGCCGGATGAGGGGTCTCCATCCGCGGAGACAGACCCCTCACCCGAGCGAGCCCGAGGCTGCCAGTGATCATGCCCTCTCCCACAAGGGGAGAGGGCACAGAAATCCGCACCGCAGGAGATCAGCTCTGCTTCCCTGCAATGATCTCCTGCAACGTCGCAACATGCCTTGCGAACGCGCCGCGACCCGCGGCGGTGGCCGTGACCATGGTCTGCGGCTTCTTGCCGACGAAGGCCTTGTCGACCTGGACGTAGCCGGCCTTGGCCAGCGTCTCGATATGGGCGCCGAGATTGCCGTCGGTGGCGCCGGTCAGCTTCTTGAGCCTGGAGAATTCCAGACCAGTCGCGGCCGGCAGCGCGTTCAGCGCCGCCATGATCTTCAATCGCAACGGCTGGTGGATGATGTCGTCGAGCTCGGCCATTGGCTAGATCCGCCGCATCCAGAGGCCGCCGAGAATCAGGCCGCCGCCGTTGACGAAGGCCATCCAGAGCGGGAACGCCTCGCCGATGTAGAAAAATCCGATCAGCGTCAGCGCAGAGATGCCAAGACCGATCGCCACGAAGGCATGGCCGAACCAGAGACCCGCCAGCGTGTAGAACAGCATGAAGTAGAGCGGCCAGAACGCTCCCAGCTGGCGCGGACCGAAATGACCGACGACGTTGGTGCAGAGATAGCCGAAGGCGAAGAACAACACGAACACCAGGAGGATCCTGATGCTATGGGCGGCACCGTGAGGGTGGTGCGGCGGGTTGAACACGCGCAGCGCAACCAGACCGCCGACGCCAACAACGTCCACGGCAACCCACGTGTAGGCCGCGTGGATCGGCCAGAGCCAGGTCACGAGATTGCCTGCGAACACCAACATGCCCCACCACACGGCCGCAAGGCTCGCCAGCTCATAGAGCTGCGATTGCTTCACGCGCTGGACGATGTCGTCGATATCGGCCAGCGCTGCGGATGCCTCCCTGCTGTCGATCATGACTGCCCCGCCCCGCGCGTTGCCACGTCCTCGGCGATGACGAAGATCGCCTTCGGGCTGGTGACGATGCCCATGTGGTTGATGCCGTCGATGATCTTGACGTCGACCGACGGTTTGATGGGCTGAACGGCCCCGGCATATTTGTCCGAGATCATCATCTCGTCCTCGGCGCCGCCGAAGATCGTGATCGGGCGGGTCGTCGCCGCAAGATCGAGACGATAGCCGCGCGTCGCGAAATTGCGCATCAGGCGGTCGGAATAGGTGGAGACGAGGTACTTCGCCGAGTTCGCCGGCACGGCCAAAGCGAGCACCGGAAGCTGCGCGCAGCAGTCGATGCCGAGCTTGCGCAGAGCGGCGAGCGCAAACAGGCGCGGCAGATCGGCATTGGCCCAGCCGCCGGAATGCGGCTTGTTGGTCGGCGCGTCGTAGCCGAGATAGGGCGCGAGCAGCACGGTGCGCACGAACATGTCCTGCATGATCGGTGTCGCGGCGACGCGGAGCGAGAAGCCGGCGCCGGCGGAATGGCCGACCAGAGTGAGCGGCAGGTCCGGCGCACTCTTGCGGACATACGCGACGAAGTCGACCAGATCGTCCTCGAGCTGGCCGACATAGCCGATGTCGCCGCGCGTACCGGAGCCGCCGTGGCCGCGCATGTCCAGCGCCCAGGTCTCGACGCCGCGCCCGGCGATCGCATAGGTCAGCGCGTGGTTGACGGTGCCGCTGGAGCCGGAGGAGCCATGGATGAAGATCGCGCCGCGGCCGCCCGCCGGTCCGTTCGGCGCGTAGTGGCGGAAGCCGATCCAAGTGCCGTCGCGGGCCTGGAAGCGCTCGAGCGGCGGCATGGTCGAAAAGTCGACAAGCTTCACCGACTCCGAGACCGATCGCAGCTCAGGCGGCCGCTGCAGCGGCGTTGCGATCATCGCGGCTAGGATCAGCGCCACGCCGCCGACCCCACACAGGACCCATTTCAGTCCGTTCAACACGCCGCGCAGCAGCCGAACCGCCATGACCTACCCCCATGAATTAGCCACCTATAGAGAACTCTATAATGCAGAGTACTCTTGCGATCAATCCCAGGATTGGCGCCAGCCGGTAAAAATCCTTAACGTCGGGTCTGACCCCAACATGCCGAATCGTTTGCCGATGCCGCCTGCGGAACCGCTGCTCAACGCCCCCGAATTCACCGTCTCCGAGCTCTCGCAGTCCCTGAAACGGACGGTGGAGGATGCCTTTGGCCATGTCCGGGTCCGCGGCGAGATCTCCGGCTTCCGCGGCGCCCATTCCTCCGGTCACTGCTATTTTGCGCTCAAGGACGAGAGCGCCAAGATCGAGGCGGTGATCTGGAAGGGCGTGCACGTGCGGATGCGCTTCAAGCCCCAGGAAGGGCTCGAGGTCATCGCCACAGGCAAGCTCACGACCTATCCGGGCTCCTCGAAATACCAGATCGTGATCGAGGCGCTGGAGCCGGCCGGCATCGGCGCGCTGATGGCGCTGATGGAAGAGCGCAAGAAGAAGCTCGCCGCCGAGGGCCTGTTCGACCAGGCGCGCAAGCAGCTGCTGCCCTGGCTGCCGGAGGTGATCGGCGTCGTGACCTCGCCGACCGGCGCCGTCATCCGCGACATCCTGCACCGGCTGGAAGACCGCTTCCCCCGCCACGTGCTGGTGTGGCCGGTCAAGGTGCAGGGCGAAGGCTCGGCCGAGCAGGTCGCAGCCGCGATCCGCGGCTTCAACGCGCTGCCGGAGGGCGGCAAGATTCCGCGCCCCGACGTGCTGATTGTGGCGCGCGGCGGCGGTTCGCTGGAGGACCTCTGGTCGTTCAACGAAGAAATCGTGGTGCGCGCGGCGGCCGAGAGCATGATCCCGCTGATCTCGGCGGTGGGCCACGAGACTGACATCACGCTGATCGACTTCGTCGCCGACAAGCGCGCGCCGACGCCGACGGCGGCCGCGGAGATGGCCGTACCGGTGCGCAGCGATCTCTTCGTCGAGGTCGCCGATCTCGCGCGCCGCACGCGGGCCTGCTGGCAGCGCGGCCATGAAAGCCGACGCAACGAGCTGCGCGCAGCCGCGCGCGCGCTGCCGGCGGCAGGCGATCTCCTGGCGATCCCACGGCAGCGGCTGGATTCGGCCGGCGCGTCCCTGCCCCGCGGCCTCAAGGCCAACACGCACGCCCATTTCCGAAGGTTTACTGCCGCCGGCGCAAAGCTGACGCTGCGGGTGCTGCACGGGCAGATATCGCAGGCAGATCACCGGCTCACCGTGTGCGGCGAGCGGCTCGGCCTGTCCGCGCGCTCGCTCTTGCGGCAGCGCCGCGACCGTTTTGCCGGGCTTGAAGTTCGCTTGCGCGCCTCAAAACTTTCGAACGCGCAGGCCCAGCGCAACACGATCGCCCGACAGCGCGAGCGCACGCAGCGTCTGGCCGAGCGCGCCAGCCGCGCACTTGTCACGCTGCTGCACAGGCTCGACACCCGCGTTGCCAATAGCGGCAAGCTGCTCTCCGCGCTGTCCTATCGCAGCGTGCTCGCCCGCGGCTTTGCGCTGGTGCGCGACGAGGCCGGCCATCCCTTGCATTCCGCGGACAGCGTCGGGCCGGGTGCGCGCGTCGAGATCGAGTTTGCGGATGGCCGTGTCGGCGCGACCGCGGACTTAGATCGGCCCGGCCCGGCCGCAAAGCGCGCGGCATCGCAACAGAAGAGCGCCTCGCACGAGGCCAAGCCCGCGCCGAAGCGCGTGGGCAAGCCGGTGGATCAGGGCAGTTTGTTTTAGAGGCGGTGGCGCTTCCACGAACTCGTCATTGCGAGCGCAGCGAAGTAATCCGGAATCCTTCCGCGGAGGGATTCTGGATTGCTTCGCTGCGCTCGCAATGACGGTGTGGAGGCGATGAACCGCGGCCTACCTGCAGGACAATCCCGCGTCGATCGTGGTCCAGAAGCCGCAATGTTCCGGCGCGCGCATTGTTGCGCCAGCGTGGGCCTCATACAGGAAGATCGCGACGGTGAAGACGATCAGTGCGGAGGAGAAAAGGGCGATGCGGTTGCGCATGGGGATGCGTTTAATCGACATCGTGGTCGAACTATGGCACCGACACCAGCTGAAACCGGCGCGAGGCGCGATCCGTAGATTCACGGTCGGCCATCATCCGTGCAGGGCGATGGTCGATGCGGGGCTGTCCGCCTCAATCGTTGTTCCTCGGGCAGCCCCGCTTGCGCAATGGCATGCGTAGCCCGGATGGAGCAAAAAGCGTAATCCGGGTCGTGCCGCGCGTTATTGCGTCCCGGATTTCGCTTCGCTCCATCCGGGCTACAACACGGTCGCTACCGGGCCAGCCACTCCGCCACCCGCTTTTGCGAATCCGCGCGCGCTTGCGTATCGGTGCCGAGATGACCGCGTTCGGGGGTTGCGGCATCGGTGCTGCCGGCAGCTGCGTGCAGCGGCGTGTTGGCGCGGTCGAAATCGTGATAGGCACCGGGATAGACCACGATGCGCGCGAGCGCGCTGCGGCCATGCGCCCCCTCGACCATCTGGCGGCAGGCCGGCGGTGACGACACGTCATCGTTGGCGCCGATCAGAACCAGCGTCGGCACCCGCGTGCTCCAGCCGAGGCCGGCCGAAATCCGGCAGTCCGGATAGAAGGCGATCGCGGCGCGGAAATCCGGAACGGCGTCGCGCGCCGCATTCTGCGGGCGGACCGCCCACAGCAGCGTGCTCGCGCCGTTGGCCCAGCCGATCAGGCTGACGCGGTCGCGCGCGACCCAGGCCTGCTTCATCAACCAGCCGCGCGCCGCCGCGACGTCGGCGACACGCTCGCGCCGCGCCTTGACGTGCAGCTCCTTGACCCGGCATTGCGGCCCGAGCTCTCGCGAACCGTAGCTGTCGGGCAGCAGCACGGCATTGCCCGCCTTGAGCAATTGCAGTGCCCAGTCGCGGTAGCGCGGCAGCACCGGATCGGAATGGCCGCCAAGGCCGCCGCAGCCGTGCAGCGCGATCATCGTCGGAAATGGCCCCTCGCCCTCGGGCTTGTAGAGCTGCGCATGCAAGACGCCGGTCGACAGCGGAATGTCGACCTGCTGCGGCGCGGGCGCGGCACGCGCAGCCGGCATCAGCAGCATCAGGATCAGGGCGGTCAGTCGAAGGCGCATCGGACTCTGCCGTATGAGGTGCCGGCTGCAAGCGGGCCGGAACCAGCGATCCTTCGCCGCAGCACTATCATGCGAAAACGGCGGCAAAACATCACAAGTCGGTGGGTTTAACGGGCGGACAAGCCGCCCCATCTATGATACATCCGGTTCAACACATCATGCCCTCCAAGGTTTTCCATGGAGAGGCCTTCCACGGAGACTTTCGACCGTGCTGAACAAGTTCGGCCCTTCGGGCAATGGCGAAGCCCAGGTACAATATCTCGACGGCGATTTCCGCGTAATCTCGCCGGGAACCTATGTACGCTGCGCGATATCAGACACACGGATTCCGCTCGACGAATTGAAATATTGGAGCGTCGACCTGCAAGAGGCCTACGCCACGCCCGCGGCTGTGCTCGAGCGGCACTTCCCGGGCGCGCCGAAGCCGCAGCCGTAGGACCACGGGCGCGCCTATTCTTGCTCCGCGCCATCACCGCCCAAGCAGCTCTTGATGAAATTCTTCCGGGCCTCACCAACGATCTTCTGGTCGATCGCCTGCTTCAGACAATCGAGCCGCGCCTGCGCCAGGCAGAGCTGCAGCTGATCGCGCTTGTCCTGCCCCTTCAGGTTTTGCGTCGTGCCGAGACACGTCACGCGCTTGGTCGCAGGAACCGGCACCGCGCCGGTGGGAGCAGCGGGCGCAGCTGGCGGCGACGTCTGCGCGGACACAGGCCCAATGATCAGACACACAAGACAGGCGGCGACGGCTGCGAACGGCAGTTTCATCGAATTCTCCTGATCGATCCCAGACCGATAGAAGTTTTGCGATGAATGACCGGTGAATGGCAAGCTGCTGCAGGATGGGCAAAGCGCAGCTGCCCTGCCGGTGTAACATGAGCGTGCAGCGGGGCATGGGGATGGATGTGTCGGCGTCCCGACGACGTTTGCCCGCGCCCGAACTACAAGTCTCACAGCCGCAATGATCTCCGTCGTGCCGATCCGCGTTGCATCGAATAGTGCTTGCACTCCCTGGTAAGTTATTTCGCGCTGTGGTTGGATTCTTTGTTGCGGCTCAGCGCCCTTAAGTTGTTTGACGAAGTCTTGGTGAAACAGAAGGCTGCTATATTGGATGTTAGGTAATTAGCCCTGTTCTTTTTATCGCACAGACAAAGACGGCCATTGAACTTTGGAATTGGCGCAGTCTGTGAACGGGCTCATATCGAAGAGCCATCTGGCGGGCTACCATCACCTCGAAAATTTGCAATGAAATATCTTTAAATCGAGAGTCAAACGATGGGGGTGATCATGCCCGCCATATTAGACCTGCTCTATCGTGAATATTGCCGCGCCCGCCTCGCTGAAATGCGGAAACAGCTTCTGATCGCAGCTGAACGCTCTGAAGCTCTCGAAGCGAATCATCATCCTGTAGATCAGGGTGAAGATGAGACGACGGACGCACACCGCAAGACTCGCCGCGGCGCGCCGAACTGAAGCGGCCCAAGACCGGCGACCTCTCCCGCGTAGCAGTGACCAAGCAATTGGCAACAGTCTGGGAGGCAGCGATGAATACACCTGAATGCTATACTGTCATGGTGGCCTGCGCCTCGTGCCTGACCATTATCGGGTTAATGGCCGTTGGGGCGTGGTGAGCATGACTGACTGTCGAACCGCAGCATGGATGCGGGGCAACTCCGCCTTCGCTCTTTGAGCTACGGCGAAGTCGCTTGCCCACACTACGAGATCATCGCCTGCCGAATCTCCGCTCGCGCGCCTTGTAGAGATGATCGCTGATCAGGTGACGAAGCGCCGGCGCGTCGTCAAATTCGATCTGCACGGCGAAATGCAGAATCTCCCGAGGCATGTCCTGGCCGCGCATGCGCGCACGATCCTTTTCCGTGGTGACGGGCATGAGCTGCTCGTCCCTCGCCTCCGCCAACAGATCCGCGATTTCGCCTTGTGAGAACATGTGATGATCGGCAAAGGCGCGCGTGCGCACGACGTCGACGTTGTTGGCGCGCAGCGTGCGAAAGAACCGCTCGGGGTCGCCGATGCCGGCAAAGGCCAACACGCGCCTGCCGGACAATCTTTCGACCGACGCCGCATCCGGTCGCAAGCGCGTGCGCAGCACCGGCATGCCGCGCGCCGCGATCTCCGATGCGACATCGTCCGCGGAATGGCCGTCGCCGATCAGCACCAGCGCATCGGTGCGCGCGAGCTGCGCCTTCAGTGGCGCGCGCAGGGGACCGGCCGGAAACACCTTGCCGTTTCCGAGGCCGCGCTCGCTGTCGATTACGATCAGAGACGCGTCCTTCATGATGCGGGGATTCTGAAAACCGTCATCCATCAGAACCACGGTCGCACCCCGTGACTTTGCCAGCACCACGCCCTCGAGGCGGTCGCGCGCGACCGCGACCGGCACGTCGCGCGCCATCATCAGGGGCTCATCGCCGACATCGGCTGCGGTATGACGCATCTGATCGACCATCACTGGGCCCGTCAAGCGCCCGCCATAGCCGCGGCTGAGTACGACCGGCGTCTCGCCGAGCTCGCGCAGTAGCTTCGTCAGTGCGAGAACGGTCGGCGTCTTGCCGGCGCCGCCGACGTGGTAGTTGCCGACGCAGATCACAGGGATGCCGGCATCGACGCCTTCGCGCAGCATGCGCCGTTCGGTGATCGCGCCATAGAGCGCGCCCAACGGCCGTAACACATGCGATTTGAAAGAACGTGGCCGGTACCAGAAGGCCGGCTCACGCATTGGCGGCTCCCATCTCGATCCGCAATTGCATCAGATACGGCTCGAGCGCGGACATGGTGCGGTCCAGCGCGCCGCCGAGCTGCTCGACCACGCCTGCGCCTGCACGTTGCATCTTGTCGCGCACGGCGGGATCGGCCAGCAGCTGGCCGAGCTGCTTGACCAGCAGCTCCTGGGTCTCGGCCTGCCGCGCGCCGCCGTTGCCATCGAGCGCCTCATAGACGTCGGCGAAGTTGAAGACGTGCGGACCATGGATGATCGCGGCACCCAGCTTGATTGCCTCAATCGGATTCTGTCCGCCATGGCGGATCAGCGATCCGCCCATGAATACGATCGGCGAGAGGCGGTAGAACAGGCCGAGCTCGCCCATAGTGTCGGCGACGTATATGTCGGTCGTGGCCGTCGGGAGTTCCTCGCGCGAGCGCAGCGCCGCCTTCAGGCCCGAGGCCGTGATCAAACCGCCAAGCGCGGAGCCGCGATCCGGATGACGCGGCACGATCACGGTGAGAAGCTGCGGAAAAAATCCGGCGAGGCTGCGATGCGCCGCGACGAGAATCTCCTCCTCGCCCGGATGGGTCGAGGCCGCGACGATGATCGGACGGCCGCGCGTCATCGCCATCAGCCGCTCGAGCTTGGCGGGATCGGCGGGCGGCGCCGGCACGTCGAGCTTGAGATTGCCCGTGGTGAGGACGTCGCGGCCGCCGAGCGCTGCAAAACGCTCGGCATCGGTGTTGGATTGCGCGAGGCAGATGTCGAACCGCGACAGCAGCGCCGAAATGGTGCCGTGCATCCGCCGCCAGCGCGGGAAGGAGCGCGGCGACATCCGCCCGTTGATCAGCACCATCGGCACTCGCCGCGTCGCGCCCGCCAGGATCAGGTTCGGCCACAGGTCGGATTCGATGAACAGCGCCAGCGACGGCTTCCAATGATCGAGGAAGCGCGCGACGTAGCGCGGAGAATCGTAAGGAACGTATTGATGGATGACGTCGGGCGGAAAGCGTTTCGCCACGACGGCCGCCGAGGTGACGGTGCCCGAGGTCAGCAGGATGCGCAGGTTCAACTCGCGCAGCCGCTCGATCAACGCGGCGGCGGCCAGGACCTCGCCGACGCTGGCGCCGTGGATCCAGACCAGCGGGCCGTGCGGCCGCACATCCCGGCTGAGGCCGCGGCGCTCGCCGACGCGTGCGGGATCCTCCTTGCCCTGCTTCAGCCGCCGCTTGATCAGCGCAGGCGCGAGCGGCACCAGCCCGGAGGCCAGGCGCCGATACACCCGCAGCGTCATTGGCAGCGAATTGGGCAGCGAGTTAGACATCTTGGGGTCCCGGCCGGCCGAGTTGCGCATAGGCGCGGCGCGTCGCTTCGTTCAACGTCTCTTCCAGCTCCAGCCGCAGCGATTCCATGGTCGCAGCGTCGGCATCCGGCGGAACGTGGATTTCCTTGATGCCGACCAATGCGCCCCGCCCGAATGGCAAATTGATGGTGGTGCGGTCCCAGTTCTTGAGCCGGATGAAGCGGCTGGTCGCCATCGCGAAAGGCATGATCGGCCGCCCCGATTCCCGTGCCAGCATGATGATGCCGAGCCCGGCCGCGCGCGAGCGCTTCGGGACATCGGCGGTCAGCGCGACATTACATCCGTCCTGCAGCGTCCGCACCATCTCCTTGAAGGCGCCGACGCCACCTTTGCGGTGAAAGGCGCTGCCGTGGTCCCCGGAACCGCGGATGGTGCCGATGCCGAGCCGCTCGGCGGCAATCGCATTGAACTCGCCGTCGCGATGGCGGGAGATCAGGACCCTGGCCTTGTACCAGTCCTTGTTCTTGATGAAGGGCGTCAGGAAATGCTGGCCGTGCCAGAAGGCGAAGATCGCCGGGATCTGCGGCTCGACGCGTTCATAGACGTCCGGCGGATCGAACGTGAACTTGTTGGTCCGCCAGACCAGACGCAGATATTCGGCCGCCAGAACCCCGACGGCACGCTGAAACCAGCTGCTTCGCAGCGTATTGCGAAGCAGCTTTTTCAACGCGCCTTCGATTCTTGATTCGGATCGAGCAGCCGGTGCAGATGGACGATGAAATAGCGCATCTGCGCGTTGTCGACCGTGCTCTGCGCCTTGGCCCGCCAGGCGGCATGGGCCGTCGCGTAGTTCGGATAGAGGCCGACGACCTCGACGTCGTCCAGGTTCTTGAAGGTGTTGTGCTCGAGATCGAGCAGCTCGCCACCGATGACGAGATGGAGCAGTTGTTGCGGGGCACTATCTGGCATGGGTTCTCTTCCTAACGGGCTGCCCGGCAAAGCAGTTGTCGACAAGCACGACGGACGCGCTCAGGGCAAGGGGCGATTTCGAAAATGCGCGACAATGCTCGCATGACGATCGCGGCCCGCTGCCACCAGCACCCCGTGCGTGACTTCCCGGCGGTTATAAAGGATGGGTCCTCCGGAGAGGTCGCTCATCCTACCATCCGCTTCCTGCACGATCAAATCGGCCGCCGCAAGGTCCCAATCGTGGCTGTTGCCCCCCGCAAAAGCCGCATCCAGTCCGCCGTGGGCGACCCGGCAGAGCCGCAGCGCGAGCGAACCGATTCGCGGATGCAGCTTGATCTCGCCCAGCGACGGCTTGAGCCGTTCGACCAGCGGCTTCGGGCCGGCAACGCGGGAGAAGTCGAGCTCGGATCCCGGCGTCGCCCGCACCGGCGCATCGTTGAGCGTCGTGCCCTCGCCACGGGCCGCGAAAAAGAATTCGCCGCTGGTCGGCGCGAACACCGCGGCAAGGACGGGCAAGGCATCCTCGACCAGCGCCACACTGACGCACCAGTCGTGATGGCCGCCCAGATAATTGCGGGTGCCATCGATGGGATCGACCACCCATGTCAGCCGCCGCGAAAGCCGCGCCGCGTCGTCGGCGCTCTCCTCCGAAAGCCAGCCATAATCCGGCGTGGCGGAGCGCAACCGCGCTTCGAGGAGGTCGTTGACAGCGATGTCGGCTTCCGAGACCGGCGACGAAGCGCCCTTGGTCCACTTCTTCAGCTCGGTGCCGAACATCGACTGCGCGAGCGCGCCCGCTTCCCGTACCGAGTCCTTCAGCAGCCCCGCGTCGCGCGCCAGGATGGCGTCGTTCGCCTCAGCGTCCGCCAAGCGTCAGTCCCTCGATGCGCACCGTCGGCGCATTGACGCCGTAGCGAAATTCGAGATTGTTCGCCGGCTGCATCGACTTGAAGATCTCGAACAGATGACCCGCGATCGTCACCTCGCTCACGGGATAGGTGATCTCGCCGTTCTCGATCCAGAAGCCGGAGGCGCCGCGGCTGTAGTCGCCGGTGACGCCATTGACTCCGGAGCCGATCAGGTCGGTGACGTAAAAGCCCTGCTTGATGTCGGAGATCAGCTCGGCCGGCGTCGGCGTGCCCGCTTCGAGATGCAGATTGTACGGACCGGGCGACGGCGAGGACGAGACGCCGCGATGGGCGTGCCCGGTGGTGGCAAGACCGAGTTCGCGCGCGGTGGCGCAGTCCAGCAGCCAGGTGGTCAGCACGCCTTCGTCGATCAGCGCGATCTTCTTCACCGCGACGCCTTCGGCATCGAAGGTCTGCGAGCGCAGGCCGCGCTTGCGCAGGGGATCGTCGATGATGCGGACGTTCTTGGCGAACAGTTGCTGGCCGAGCTTGTCCTTGAGGAAACTGGTCTTGCGCGCGATCGAGGCGCCGTTGATGGCGCCGACGAGGTGGCCGACCAGCGAGCCCGCGACACGGGGATCGAACACCACCGGCACCTTGCAGGTCTCGACCTTGCGCGGATTGGAGCGCGCCACCGTGCGCTCGCCTGCCGAACGGCCGACCATCTCCGGCGACAGCAGATCCGCGCCATGCGGCGCCGAAGTGAAGTCGTAGTCGCGCTCCATGCCGGTGCCTTCGCCCGATATCGCGGTCGCCGAGATACCCTGGCTCGAACGCAGGTAGGAACCGTGGAAGCCGGTGCTGGTCACCAGCACCATGCCGCCGATGCCGGCGGAGGCCGACGCACCGCCGGATTTGCTCACGCCCTTGACGCTGAGCGCAGCGGCCTCGGCTTCGAGTGCGCGGCGCTCAAGCTCGGTAGTGGCCGGTACATTGGCGTCGAGCAGATCGAGATCCGGGAAGTCGCGCGCGAGCAGCGCGGGATCGGCGAGCCCGACATATTTGTCGTCGGGCGCAACGCGTGCCATCGCAACGGCGCGCTCGGCAAGCTTGGTCACGGCATCGCCGCTGGCGTCGTTGGTCGAGACCACCGCCTGGCGCTGGCCGACGAAAACGCGCAGACCGACATCGTCGCCCTCGGAACGCTCGGATTCCTCGACGCGGCCGTCACGCACCTCGACGCCTTGCGAGATGCCGCGCACCGCGACCGCATCGGCCGCGTCGGCACCGGCACGCCTGGCCGCCTCAACCAGCCGCTGTGCGAGATCGGAGAGTACGGACTGGTCGAACAGGTCTCGGTTGGCCTTGGACACATCCTTGGACGAATCCTTGGACGAAAGCGTCGAGCTTGCGGATGGTGAAGGGTTCACAAACGAAATCCTGTTGGGGCGAGGTTCGGGACCGAAACCCACAGATGTGCCCGATTGGCGCGGACTTCAAGCATTTTCAGCCCGCCAAAAGCTCAGATTCGCACTCTTAGCGCAACGTCTCGTCAATCATGCGCGCCAAGGTCTTGTCAATCATGAGCGGCGGTGACGCTGGATTAACCAGCCTTTTTAAGCGGTTTCCGAAAGCGCCGCGCTAAGGTCCTCGCATCGACCGGGAACATAATCCTGGCGGGGAGACTAAAGCCGTGAGGCGTCAAACAGCAACAAGCGGGATCACTCCCGCCGGGTCGAGCCGCAGCCTGCGGCTCGACCCTCTTTCCCTTCCGGTCCGCTTCGATGCGCATGATCCGCGCGCCGACGGATATGTCAGGCAGATCGAGCTTCATCGCGAACGCGTCGTGCTGCGCCGTGCCGTCCGCGGCATGCAGATGGCGATCAATGTGCGCGTCAGCGACTTCACGGGCGTCGCGCTGCGCGGCAATGACGAGGCGCAGACCCTCGTTCTGGTCCACCGCGATCCCTCGCTCTCCGTTCCGCTGCTCGTCAGCGCAGACGGCGACGAACTCACTGAAGCCTGGGCGATCTGGAGCGAGACCCTTGCGCTGCCCCAACTGGACGAAGGTGCCCGCAAGCCTGCGCCGCGCCGCCGCCGCGCCAACGCGATCCGCGCCCGCCGTCCCAAGTTCCTGATGCGCCGGCGCACCGGTGTCGCACGCGAGCTTTCGGTTCATCGCGACGAACGCGAGATCATCGCACGGAACTGAGCGAAGAACTTTAGGGGTGAGTCCATCCCCGCGGAAACAAAGAGGTGGGTTACGCTTCGCTAACCCACCCTGCGAAGCCTACGCAGCCCGCATCACCGCGTCGGCGAGCAACCCCGCAAACAACAACAGCCCCGCATCGCGGTTCGACTTGAACACGCGCAGGCACAGCGCAGGATCGTCGATCCCGAGCCGCCTGATCTGCCACGCCAGATGCGCGGCGAACGCCGCGAGCCCGAGCCATGCCGGCCAGCGCGCATCGCCTGACGCCAGCGCGACGCCGATCAGCATCACCGCGAGCCCGTAGAACATGATCAGCGCCTGATGCGTGTGGGCGCCGAACAGGCGCGCGGTCGACTTGACGCCGATCAGCGCGTCGTCCTCGGTGTCCTGATGCGCGTAGATGGTGTCGTAGCCGATCACCCAGGAAATCGCGCCGGCATAGAGCACGAGCGCGGTCACATCGATGCGCGCGAAGATGACGGCAAATCCCATCAGGGCGCCCCAGGAGAAGGCGAGACCGAGCACGATCTGCGGCCACCAAGTGACGCGCTTCATGAAGGGATAGATCGCGACTATCACCAGCGAGGCAATCCCGGTCAGGATCGCGAAGCGGTTGAATTGCAACAGCACGACGAGACCGATCAGCGCCTGCGCGACCAGGAACGCCAGCGCCTGTTTCACGCTCACCTGGCCCGATGGCAGCGGGCGCGAGCGCGTGCGCTCAACCCTGGCGTCGAGGTCGCGGTCGGTGATGTCGTTCCAGGTGCAGCCGGCGCCGCGCATCACGAAGGCGCCGATGAAGAACAGGATGATGGTGAACGGCAGTCGGCTCGAATCATGCGCCATGCCGGAGGCCAGCGCCGCCGACCACCAGCACGGCATCAGCAGGAGCCAGGAGCCGATCGGGCGATCGAAGCGGGAGAGCCGCAAGTATGGTCGCGCCCATTGCGGCGCAAGCGTATCGACCCAGTTGCCGGTGGAATCGGCAACGCGGGCGGATGCATCACTCATCGGGTCAGGACGTTGCCGTTGAGCGTGTCGAAGGTGCTGCCGCCCTTCTTGCCGGCATTGGCCTCGGGTGCCGAGCCGGAGCCCAGCACCTCGCTCAGCGACGGGCCGGCCGGACCGCGCGGCTGCTGCTGCATCTGCTGCGCAACGTTGCAGACCTTCGTCTGCATGGCCTCGGTGTTCTTGTGGCCGTCCTTCATCTGCGCGCCAACCTGCGGCGGGATTCCGCATTTGGCGGCGTTTGAATCGATGTACTTGATCAATTTGCCTTCAGCCTGGCTGAAGCTGCGGATCAGCTTGCAGGCCTCGTCCGGCGGGGCGTGGCGGTCGCTTGCGGCCTTGATCATCTTGCCGCGCTTCTCGGCTTCCTCGCGCAGCGGCATGAAGGCCTTCATGCAGTCTTCGCCGGGCCCGCCTTGCGTCGGCGGGGCCGCGCTGAAAGCGCCGGCGCCTCCGACGGGCGCGGCGCCGTTGACGGGAAAGGACGATTGCGGCGCGCCGCCGACGGAGGCGACCGGCGCCGATCCGTTCACGGGCGGAAACGCTGAACTGGGTGCAGTCTGGTTGGGCAGCGGCGCCGGGAACCCCTGCGCATAGGCGCCCGTGGCCCCCACGGTGAGCATGGCGGCAGCGATCGGAACCATCAGATGACGGATCATCAAGGCAGTCTCTCCGGCAGGAGCTTACGGGTTCGGCGTCTTCCCAATTGAAGCGCAACCAGCGTGTTTGTGCTTTTACGATTCCCGCCGGCGCTTAACAACCCGTTGAATAGGGCGAGAGCGCGGCGCACGGACGCATCAATTCGGCAATATTTACCCCCGAAACGACTGCTTTCGGCTAAGAACGGCGCCAAATTGGACTTTTGGACGATGCCCTCCCACGATTTCCGCGCCCCCCGCCTGTTCGTCGATGTCCCCCTTGCCCAGGACGCCAGGGTCGCGCTCGACCGCGACCAGAGCAATTATCTGGGCAACGTGCTGCGACTCGGCGCCGGGGCCCCGATCCTGGCCTTCAACGGCCGCGACGGCGAATGGCAGGCCGCGATCGAAGGCCGCAAGCGGCCGGACGGCCTCGTCATCCTCCAGCAGACCCGGCCCCAGGACCGGCTGCCCGACCTCACCTACGTCTTTGCCCCGCTCAAGCACGCCCGGCTGGACTACGTGGTGCAGAAGGCCGTCGAGATGGGCGCCGCCACCCTACAACCGGTCCAGACCCGCTTCACCCAGACCTCCCGCGTCAACACCGAGCGCATGCGCGCCAATGTCACCGAGGCGGCCGAGCAATGCGGCATCCTGAGCCTCGCCGCCGTGGCCGAACCTGTGCCGCTCGAGCGGTTCCTCGGTCAGCGCACCGCCGACCGCCTGCTGGTCTTCTGCGACGAGGCGGCCGAGGTCGAAAGCCCCATTCAGAGCCTGCAACAGGCGCGTGAGGCCGGACATGACCAAGGCAGAGTTGGCATCGACGTCCTGATCGGCCCCGAAGGTGGTTTTGCACAGGAAGAGCGGGCGCTGCTGTTGCGGCAGCCAAAAATCCTGCGGCTGGCGCTGGGCCCGCGGATCCTGCGCGCCGATACGGCCGCGGTGGCGGCGCTGGCGCTGGTGCAGGCGGTGCTCGGCGATTGGGGCGGCTCGACCACCTGATTTCTGCGCGTTGGCCGACCGTTAAGCGATTGATCCTTTGGAGGTCGAAACCGCTTTGCGACCATGCTAAGGCCTGCGCCAACTCGCTTCCCTTCCTTGCCCTGCCCGGTTCCAGCCGGACGATGGACCCTGTCATGACCGCGACTGCCACCTCAAATGCTGCCGGCTCCGCTGCCTGGGCGGATACGCTGCTGCTGTCGTTCGCGCAGGCCGGCTATGTCAGAGCCGAGCCCGCTATCCTACAGCCGGCCGAGCCGTTCCTGGACCTCTCCGGCGAGGACATCCGCAAGAGCCTGTACCTGACCACGGATCTCTCCGGCGAGGAGCTCTGCCTGCGGCCGGACCTGACCATTCCCGTGGCGCGCGACTATCTTGCCTCGGGACGCGCCGGCCAGCCGGCCGGGTTCAGCTATCTCGGACCGGTGTTTCGTTACCGCAGCGGCCGACCCAGCGAATTCTTGCAGGCGGGGATCGAATCGTTCGGCCGCCAGGACCGCGCCGCGGCGGATGCCGAGATGCTGGCGCTGGCGCTGGAGGCGACCGCCGCCTTCGGCGTGCGCGATGTCGATATCCGCACCGGCGACGTGGCGCTGTTCAACGCACTGCTCGACGCGCTCGACCTCTATCCGGTCTGGCGCCGCCGCCTGGTCAAGGATTTCAACCGCAAGATCAGCCTGGAGCAGGACCTGGAGCGGCTCGCGCAGGCGGCCACCGCCACCCGCAGCGAATATGAGGGCGTGCTGGCGGCACTCGCCGGCTCCGACCGCAAAGCGGCACTCGCCTTTGTCACCGACCTGATGTCGATCGCCGGGACCACCAATGTCGGCGGCCGCACCACGGCCGAGATCGCCGACCGCTTCCTCGAGCAATCGACGCTGAAGGGCGGCGCGCTGCCGCGCGAGGCGATCGCAGTGCTCAAGCGCTTCCTGGCGATATCGGGCAATCCGGACGATGCGATCGCCGGGCTGCGCGCGCTGACCGCCGACGCAAAGCTGAACCTTGCCGCCGCGATCGACCAGTTCGAGAGCCGGGTCGGCTTCATGGCTGCACGCGGCATCGACGTGAAGCAGACGCGCTTCTCGACCGCATTCGGGCGCGGGCTCGACTACTACACCGGCTTCGAATTCGAGCTGCATCACAGCGGCAACGGCGCCGAGCCGCTGGTCGCCGGCGGCCGCTATGACGGGCTGATGACCCAGCTCGGGTCGCCGGACCCGATTCCCGCCGTCGGCTTCTCGGTCTGGGTCGACGCGCTGACCCGGATCGGCCGCAAGGAGCTCAATTCATGAGCGCGCCATTCGTCCTGGCCGTTCCCTCCAAGGGGCGCCTTCAGGAAAACACCGAGGCGTTTTTCGCCCGCGCAGGGCTCAAGCTGTCGAAGGCCGGCGGCGCACGCGACTATCGCGGCACGATCGCGGGCCTCGACAATGTCGAGGTCGCCTACCTCTCGGCCAGCGAGATCGCCGCGCAATTGTCGCGCGGCATGGCGCACCTCGGCGTCACCGGGGAAGATCTGGTGCGCGAGACCATCGCAGATGCCGATCAGCGCGTCGCGTTGATCGAGGGGCTGGGCTTCGGCTATGCCGACGTCGTCGTCGCCGTACCGCAGGCGTGGATCGACGTCCGCACCATGGCCGACCTCGACGACGTCACCACTGGCTTTCGCGAGCAGCATCACATGCGGATGCGGGTTGCGACCAAGTTCATCAACCTGACCCGCGCCTTCTTCTCGCGCCATGGCATCACCGATTACCGCATCGTCGAAAGCACCGGCGCCACCGAAGGCGCGCCGGCGGCCAGCGCAGCCGAGTTGATCGTCGACATCACGACGACGGGCGCGACGCTCGCCGCCAACGGCCTCAGGGTGCTCGATGACGGCGTGATCCTGCGTAGCCAGGCCAATCTGGTGGCCTCGAAGGAGGCCGACTGGTCACCGCAGGCGCGGGAGACCGCGCGCGTGATCCTCGATCACATCGCGGCGCGGGCGCGGGCCAACAAATACCGCGAAGTCCGCACCCGGTTCCGGCAGTGCGACGCCGCCCTGCTGGACCAGGCCCACAAGAACTTTGGGGTCGAGACTCCGTTCGGCGGACCGACCTCGTCAGGCATGCTCACGCTGCACTGCCCACCGGGGCAGCTCTATGCGCTCGCGAGCTTTCTGCGCGAGCATGGCGCCGAGACGGTCTCGGTGGTCTCGCTCGACTACGTGTTCGACCGGGAGAACCCGCTGTTCGCCAGGCTGGACGCGTTCCTGCGGCGGTGAGCCTCAGGTCCGTTCAGCGTAGCGACAGAAAACGGCAGCTACCATATGCTGTTGAGAGAATTTGAACGCATCTGGAACCTTGATCGATGACGCTGGGCTCTGACGTTTCCGGCCTGACGACCACTGCCACCGGCGCCGCGGCGAAGGGACTGTCGATCGTCGTCCCCGTCTACAACGAGGCGGCGGGACTGGCGTCGCTGCACCAGCGCATCTGCGATCTCGCCAAGACCCTGCTGCAGCGCTACCGACTGGCCTGCGAGGTCGTCTATGTCGACGACGGCAGTGCGGATGCGACGCTGTCGATCGCACGCAGCCTGCCGGCCGACGCGATCGACGTCCAGGTGGTCTCGTTGTCGCGCAATTTCGGCAAGGAAGCCGCGCTGATGGCGGGCCTCGATCATGCCCGGTGCGGCGCCGTGATGTTCATGGACGGCGACGGCCAGCATCCGCCGGCGCTGGTCGAGCAGCTGGTGCGGCACTGGATCGAGGATGGCTACGACGTCGTCTATACCGCCAAGGCGCATCGCGACAACGAGACGTTCCTGCGCCGGCTCGCCGTGCACGGTTTCTATTCGCTGATCAATTGGGGCGCCCGCCAGAAGATCCCCGAGGACGCCGGCGACTTCCGCCTGCTCTCGCCGCGTGCGGTCGCAGCTCTCAGGCAATTGCCCGAACGCAACCGCTTCTTCAAGGGACTGGCAAGCTGGATCGGCTTCCGCCAGATCCGCGTCGACTACGAGCCGGCACCGCGCGTCCATGGCGTGACCACCTTCAGCGCCACGCGCCTGCTCGGTCTTTCGATCGAAGGGTTGACGTCGTTTTCGGTGGCGCCGCTGCGCTTTGCCAGCCTGCTCGGCGTGATCCTGGCAGGCGGCGCGTTCCTGTTTGGCCTGTCGATCCTCTGGGAGGTCTGGACCACTGGCAAGCAGGTGCCCGGCTATCCCTCGCTCGTGATCGGCCTGATGACGATCGGCGGCGTGCAACTGATCATGATCGGCATCGTCGGCGAATATATCGGCAAGATCCTCTCCGAGCTGAAGGCGCGCCCGATCTACTTCGTCGCCGAGCACAGCGAGAAGCGCTTTGAGGCTCACGAGGCCGAAAAAACTTCGAACAGGACTGCGGCGGAATGAGCGCCGCCGCGACGCCGCGGCGGATCTGGCTCTGCGCCGACGATTACGGCATCAGCCCGGGCGTCAACCGCGCCATCCGCGACCTGATCGAACGCAGCCGCCTCAACGCCACCTCGGTGATGATGGTTGGCCCCGCGATCGATCGCGGCGAGATCGACGCACTGCAGGCGGCGGCGAAGACCAACCCGCGTTGCGCGATCGGATTGCACGTGACGCTGTCGGCGCCGTTCCGGCCGCTGACCATGCATTTCCGCCCGCTCGACGGCGACATGTTCCTGCCGTTCCCGAAACTCTTGCGCGCCGGCATTGCCCGGCGGCTCGATCGCGAGTTCTTCCGCAATGAGGTGAAGGCGCAACTGGCGGCCTTCGCGGAAGCTTTCGGGCGCGCCCCCGACTTCGTCGACGGCCATCAGCATGTCCAGCTCTTTCCGCAGGTGCGCGACGGCTTCGTCGATGCCGTCAGCGAAGTCGCGCCAAAAGCCTGGGTGCGCCAGGGCGGCCGCAACCTGCCGCTGGCACAGCGGCTGGCCTCGCCGAAGGCGCTGGTGCTCGACATCCTGAGCGCGCAGTTCCGCCGCCGCGCCGGCGACGCTGGCCTCAGCTTCAATCCCGGTTTTGCGGGCGCCTATGATTTCACGCGGGCCGCCGATTTCGGCGAGCTGATGCGGCAATTTTTGGAAGGCCTGCCGGATGGCGGCCTCATCATGTGCCATCCCGGCTTCGTCGATGACGTCCTCACCGGCCTCGATCCGATGACGGATGTCCGCGAGCGCGAGCATGCCTATCTCACCGGCGACGCCTTCGCGCAGCTGCTCGCGGCGCAAAACGTGACACTGGGGTGAAACCGGCGAAAGCTGGCCCCGCGAGGCAGCTTGTCGCATACCGAAATTTAATCCGCGCGCCACTGTTGGGGCCACAATGGAACCCTACATCTTCGTCGCGCTTGGTTTCGCGCGAAGGAGACAAATCATGACGCCGCAGGAACGCCAGCTCGTTGACGACCTTTTCGATCGGCTTTCGAAACTGGAAAATGCACCGCGCGATCCCGACGCGATCGCCGCGATCTCCGACGGGCTGCGCAAGGCGCCCGGCGCGATCTATGCGCTGGTGCAGACCGTGCTGTTGCAGGACGAGGCGCTGAAGCGTGCGCATGCCCGCATCCAGGAGCTGGAGGCCGCGCAGGCGCCCGAGCAGGCTCAGTCCGGCGGCTTCCTGGATACCATGCGCGAAAGCCTGTTCGGCTCGGGTCCCTCGCGCGGCTCGGTTCCAAATGTGCCACCGCGCGACGCGCGGCCGGTCTGGAACAGCGGCGGTGCGATGCAGCAGACCCAGCCGGGTTACGGCCAGCCGCCTTATGGGCAGGCTCCCGGCCAGGGCCAAGGTTACGGCGCTCCGCCGATGGGCGGAGGCGGCGGCTCCTTCCTCGGCACGGCGGCGGCAGCCGCGGCCGGCGTCGTCGGCGGATCGCTGCTACTCTCGAGCATCCGCGGCATGATGGGCGGCGGATCGCACCAGGCTTTTGGCGACACCAACGCCTTGGGCGATCACGGCGGCAGCCCGTGGGGCGGCAGCGACCAGTCCGGCGGCTCGCTCGCCCGCGATGCCGGCCTCAACGATATCGGTTCCGGCGGTGATCGCAGCAACGATTCCCGTCAGGGCTTCACTGATCAGGCGTCGAACGACGATAGCAATTACAATGATCCGAACGACGACGACAACGTGGACGTGGCCGACGACAGCGATTTCGGCGGAGGCGACGACGGCGGCAGCGATTACGCGTGAGCAATTCGCCCGGCAGGTGCGGAACGGCCGCCTCTAGGCGGCCGTTTTCTCTTACGACATAGCTCAAGCGCCTTCGGTGCCACTGCACGCAGAGAAGCCGTTCGATATAGTATAACTAATGCGCACGGTTATCGATTGCACTGGGCTGAACGTTGCCGGATGCGCCTGAGTTCACCGTGAAAGACGGAATCGCCCTCTGACGCGCGGGGCCGTAGACTCCCGGATTTCCAAATTCGGACATGGGTGTTCAACTTGAAGAACACGTTGCTCATGCCACACACCAATGTGGCTGCCTCTCTTGGCCATAGTCGGGTTTTAAAAAATGAGTCCACTTCAGCAGCGCATTGCAACCTTGACGGACATGACAACAGACCTCATCACCGAATTGTACGAGTTGGAGGGACTGCACGAGCGCGTCAGGGAGGCGGAGCTGTCGGCGCGGCGGTTCACCCGCTCCGCTCGCGCACCGCATTCCCATTCATCAACTCGTCGCTGCTCCGTTGTCCGTCGTCTCGGGTCGGCGCGGCGCCGCCAGCAAGCATAGTCCATAGCTGGAAGACGAACGCCGGCGGCACGCAACGCCTTCGATGCCGCGCATCGCGAGCCGGCGCGGCACGCGGAGTTAATGGCTCACATCGAGCGCGTGACGCTTCACATCACCACGACCTTGGTGCCGACATTGACGCGGCCGTAGAGGTCGATGACGTCCTCGTTGCGCATGCGGATGCAGCCCGAGGAGACGTTGGTGCCGATGGTCCAGGGTTCGTTGGAGCCGTGGATGCGATAGAGCGTCGAGCCCAGATACATCGCGCGCGCACCGAGCGGATTTTCCGGGCCGCCCTCCATGTGCCGCGGCAGATCGGGACGCCGCGCGATCATTTCCGCGGGCGGCGTCCAATCCGGCCATTCGCGTTTGGCCGTGATCGATTTAACGCCCGACCAGGTGAAGCCGGGACGACCGACGCCGATGCCGTACCGCATCGCCTTGCCGTTGCCTTCGACGAGATAGAGGAACTTGTTCGGCGTATCGACCACCAGGGTTCCGGCGCTTTCCTTGCCGCTATAGTCAACAAGCTGCTTCTCGAATTTCGGATCGAGCTGACGCTGCCGCGGGTCGATCGTCTCCTGCTGCAGGCTTGCGCCCTGCATCTGCGGCTCGCCCATCGGCGGCAGGCGGCGCGGGTCGTTATAGGCCGGCTGCTGCTGATACATCGGCTGCTGCGGAGCGTAGGCCTGGCCGCGGCCGGGCCCGTCCCCGAACAGGAATTCGATGAAGCCGCCGCCCATGTTCGAATTGGATGCGACGCGCACCGGCGCCGGCGGCACCTGCGGCTGATAGAGCACGGCGGGCGGATCGTTCGGCACGGTGTTGTCGAAGGCGCTCGCGCGATCGGCGCCGGCAATGAAGGTGCAAGCGCTGCCGAGCAACGCGACAGACATTTTCTTGAACATCGACGTACTCTGTACTGTTTCGTCTAGTTGCACTCGCCGTCGAACGCGCTGACTGATCCGCGCTCGCGACGTGGTCAATAAAGAGCAAAAGCCACTTTGTTTGGTAAACGGAAACGGCGTTTGGATTCACCACGTCGCCAAGCGAGGGGCAATTTGGCGATCAGCGTTTATTTTCGGTGAACGCTGCGCACGCATGGTTAATCGCTCGTTTGCCGGCAGTCGCGTGCGGCGCGCATGTCAGTTCCTGCTGTGAACTTCGTGTTAAATCGCTTCTGCCTACAAAGGCGCGTGAGTGAGGTGGGGGGAGTATCCTGATGGCTGTTCACCGCAAGCGTTTTCGTGTCGAAGATATCGTCGGTGGCGAATTGCCAATCCTCGACGTAACCGAGGAGGCAATCCCGATGCATAGCGAGATCATGGCCGAGCTGCGCGCGATCCGTGCACAGATGGCGAAGGGCACTGCCCCGCTGTCCGGCAGCGCAGCCATGGCGGCGATCGACGCCTCGACGGAGCGGGAGCTCTCCGATGCGCGCACGATGCTGGAGACGTACCGGGCTCAGATCGAGCAGTGCGAGAAGCTGAAGGTCGAGCTCGACCTCATCCATGACGCCATCGACCGCACCAAGCGCGAAATCGCGACCCTGCACGGCAAGAGCTTTGACGGCGGCGAAATGGCCAAGGTCAATGGCGAGCTCGGCGCCGTGGTCGGCGGCACCGAGCAGGCGACCCAGCAGATCCTCGAAGCCGCGGAGTCGATCGACCAGGCCGCCAGCGCGATGTCCAAGGTCCAGTCGGCCGACCAGCAGAAGCGTCTGGCCGACGACATCCAGGAACGCGTCATCTCGATCTTCGAGGCCTGCAACTTCCAGGACCTGACCGGCCAGCGCATCAGCAAGGTCATGGGCACGATGAAATTCATCGAGCAGCACATCAACGCGATGATGGAGATCTGGGGCGGCGTCGACGCGATCAAGTCCCACGTCGTGCCGCAGGCCGACACCCGCAGCGAGGACGAAAAGCTTCTCAACGGCCCGAAGCTCGCCGGCGACGTCGGCCACGCCTCTCAGGACGACATCGACGCGCTGTTCGACTGATCGGACGCGACAGAGAGAAAACAAAACGCCGGCGTAAGCCGGCGTTTTTTGTTGCCTCGTCATTGCGAGCGAAGCGAAGCAATCCAGGCTGCCTCTGTGGAAACGGCCTGGATTGCTTCGCCGCTTCGCTCCTCGCACTGACGCGTGATCAGGCCGGCACCTCGATCACGCCCTTGGCGCGCAGCGGACGTAGACCATGTTGCCGTAGCGGGTGGCGGCGTCCTTGTCGATGAAGCGGGTGATCAGGACGCGGCCGTCGAAGGAGACGATCTCGCGGTCCTGCTCGCCTGGCGTCGGACCGGGCGGCCCGATATAATTCTTGCCGCTGGGCGAACCCTTCAGCCGCAGTTCCTGCGGCGTCGCCTGGTCGGCGAGATGCATGATCACGCCGCCGGAGGAGCCGGCGGTGATCACATAGGGATTCTTGCACTGGGCCCGGGCGGCGGCCTCGGTCCGGGCGCGGTCGGCCGGGTTCTGGAACGAGGCGAGGCCCCAGCGGCCGACGACCTCGTCGGCGCGGATGCTCGCCGGCATTTCCGGGCCGGTGCCGGGCTCGGCCTCCGGCGGCGGCGACGACGAGAAGGACGGCAGGCTCATGCCACCGCCGCAGGCGCCCAGCAGCAGCGCCAACATGGAAGCGGCGGCCAGATTGGCAACCGTGCGCACGTGAGCTGAACCGATCATGCTATTCCCCCGAGCAAAGTGCCCCCGACCAAGACCGCGACCGCACCCCTGCTGCAGCCAAGCGCAAAACCACTGTTGGAGCAATGACGTCCTTGAATACGCCAGCACCGCAAATAAGTTTCTGGAGCCACAATCCTATATCCGCCTCACCAATCGCTTAACCACCTTGCTTGACAGGATCGCGGCCAAGCCATATTCCCGGACACACTATTAGCACTCGAAAACGTCGATTGCTAAGCGCGTCGTTCGATCTCGGAGAGGGCGGACGGCAGCGCCGCCCCCAACCCACTTCTGTTGCATCCGAAGCGAGCCTCCAAAGGGAAACGTCATGGCTAAATCCAAATTTCGTCCGCTGCATGACCGTGTCGTGGTCAAACGTATCGACGCCGAGGAAAAGAGCAGGGGCGGCATTATCATTCCGGACACTGCCAAGGAAAAGCCGTCCCAGGGCGAAGTCGTCGCCGTCGGCCCCGGTGGCCGCGACGAGGCCGGCAAGCTGATCCCGATCGACCTCAAGGTCGGCGACCGCGTGCTGTTCGGCAAGTGGTCGGGCACCGAGGTCAAGATCGACAACGAAGAGCTCCTGATCATGAAGGAGTCGGACATCATGGGCGTAATGGCCTAAGGCCGGACGCCTGAACAGCCGCTGAATGCTCCATTGCCATGCCCGGGTAGAAGCGCGTCTTCGCGCCAGACGACCCGGGCATCCATCGTTTTTCGCAAGATGATGGATTGCCGGGTCAAGCCCGGCAATGACGAGGAAAAACTGCGGCGCCTCATCGATTCAAGTTTTTCAGGAGCAAGAACATGGCTGCCAAAGACGTCAAATTTTCCGGAGACGCGCGCGAACGCATGCTGCGCGGCGTCGACATTCTCGCCAACGCGGTCAAGGTGACGCTGGGCCCCAAGGGCCGCAACGTCCTGATCGAGAAGTCGTTCGGCGCGCCCCGCATCACCAAGGACGGCGTCACCGTCGCCAAGGAGATCGAGCTCGAGGACAAGTTCGAGAACATGGGCGCCCAGATGGTCCGTGAGGTCGCCTCCAAGACCAACGACCTCGCCGGCGACGGCACCACCACTGCGACCGTGCTGGCCCAGGCGATCGTGCGCGAAGGCGCCAAGTCGGTTGCCGCCGGCATGAACCCGATGGACCTCAAGCGCGGCATCGACGCCGCGGTGGCGGCTGTCGTCAAGGACATCGAGAAGCGCGCCAAGCCGGTCGCCTCCTCCTCCGAGGTCGCCCAGGTCGGCACCATCTCCGCCAACGGCGATGCCGCCATTGGCAAGATGATCGCCCAGGCGATGCAGAAGGTCGGCAACGAGGGCGTCATCACCGTCGAGGAGAACAAGTCGCTCGATACCGAGGTCGACATCGTCGAAGGCATGAAGTTCGACCGCGGCTATCTGTCGCCCTACTTCGTGACCAATGCCGAGAAGATGACCGCCGAGCTCGAGGACGCCTACATCCTCCTGCACGAGAAGAAGCTGTCCGGCCTTCAGGCCATGCTGCCGGTGCTGGAAGCCGTGGTGCAGTCGGGCAAGCCGCTCGTCATCATCGCCGAGGACGTCGAGGGCGAGGCGCTGGCCACCCTGGTCGTCAACCGCCTGCGCGGCGGCCTCAAGGTTGCCGCCGTCAAGGCACCGGGCTTCGGCGACCGCCGCAAGGCCATGCTGGAGGACCTCGCGATCCTGACCGGCGGCCAGCTGATCTCGGAAGAGCTCGGCATCAAGCTTGAGAACGTCACCGTGAAGATGCTGGGACGCGCGGGCAAAGTCGTGATCGACAAGGAGAACACCACGATCGTCAAGGGTGCCGGCAAGAAGCCCGAGATCGAGGCCCGCGTCGGCCAGATCAAGGCGCAGATCGAGGAAACCACCTCGGACTACGACCGTGAGAAGCTCCAGGAGCGTCTCGCCAAGCTCGCCGGCGGCGTCGCGGTGATCCGCGTCGGCGGCGCGACCGAGATCGAGGTCAAGGAGAAGAAGGACCGCGTCGAGGACGCGCTCAACGCCACCCGCGCCGCGGTGCAGGAAGGCATCGTCCCCGGCGGCGGCGTCGCCCTGCTGCGTGCCAAGAAGGCGGTGGGCCGTCTCACCAACGCCAATGCCGACGTCCAGGCCGGCATCAACATCGTGCTGAAGGCGCTGGAAGCCCCGGTCCGCCAGATCTCCGAAAACGCGGGCCTCGAAGGCTCCATCGTCGTCGGCAAGATCCTGGAGAACAAGTCCGAGACCTTCGGCTTCGACGCCCAGACCGAAGACTATGTCGACATGGTCGCGAAGGGCATCATCGACCCCGCCAAGGTGGTGCGCACCGCGCTCCAGGACGCCGCCTCGATCGCCGGCCTGCTGGTGACCACCGAGGCGATGGTCGCCGAAACGCCGAAGAAGGAAGCTGCGGCCGCGATGCCCGCCGGCGGCGGCATGGGCGGCTTCTAAGGCCCATCCCCTCCATTACAATCATGCGAAGGCCGCCTCCGGGCGGCCTTCTTTTTTGCCGACCATGGCCCGCGCTTTCCGATTCAACCGGCGGCCAAAACCCACTACGGTGGCGCCGATTCTGACTTTGAGGACTTATCGATGCGCGCGCTGCTGGTTTGTTCGACGGCTCTTGTGGCGGCTCTGCTTGCGGCGCCACTGGGTCCCGCCTCCGCCCAGATGAAGCTGTCGCCGAAGGCCACTGCCCCGGGCGGCGTCGAGACGCGCTATTTCACCTCGATCGACGGGCTGATGGACGGCAATGCCGACGTGATCCTGAAGGAAACGCGGCAGGGCAAGACGGTCACCTCGGCGGTGCTCGACGTCTGCTATCCCGTCGCAAAAAATTCCGACCGCAAGGACCGCTTCGTCGTCAATCTCCAGGTCGCGGGCCAAACGCTGACGGGCACGACGCAGAGCATCAGTGAGAAGGCGCCGGTCACCGTCAAGCTCTTGCGCAAGCCGACCGGAGACACCTTCGAATTCCGCGGTCAGATCGGCATCGGCCAGGCCGTGACCGAGGTCACCTCGCCCGACAATTCCGATCTCAGCGAGAGGGAATTTCTGGACAATCAGACCTCCGACGACGGCATCACGCCGCAGCCGAAGGACTTTACCGACGTCTCGCCGGAAGCGATCGCGGTCAAGGTCAAGCTGGATGCTGTCACCGACTTCCTGAAGAGCCTGAAGGGCCAGGATGTCGAGGTGACGCTGGCGAGCCTCAACGTCGGCTGCGAGGCGCTGCGCGCTGGCGAGCAGACCATCAACATGTCGGTCGATCCGGAACGCGCCGGCGCGCTGCTCGCAAAATTCAAGGCGATGCCGGGCGTCACCGCCGCGGGCTGGACCGCTGGCATGACCGAGATGGACCGTACCATCCGCATCCCCGCCGCGGACTGGCGCGACGGCGACAAGATCAACCGCGACAAGCTCGCGGCCGCCGTCGCAAACGTGCTCAGCAGGACGCTCGCGGCCAAGCCGGTCTCGCAAAGCTTCAACCCGGCCACCGGCAAGCTCAAGCTGGTCTTCAAGCGGCCGAACCAGGATTTCCCGGCGCTCGAGCTCACCGACACAATCGAGGTCGCCGGCCTCGTCTCGCCCGACAAACCGGGCACGACCGACCGGCTGATGCTCTGGATCGGCAGCCCCTCGACCACGACGGCCGACGAGAGCAGCGGCGCCAAGCTCAACCTGTCGGACGAAGCCACTGCCGACGAGGAAGGCGATCAGCCCGACGACAACGGCTCGGTCGAGGCGCTCGTCAAAGAGCTCAAGGGCCAGCGCTGGGACGCCGACAAGTCGGTGTGGAAATAGGCCGAGCATCGTGCCCCGGACGCAGCGCAGCACGTCAGTGATGCGCTGCCGAGCCGGGGCCCAGAAGTTACGAGCTCGATTGCGGATAGAATCCGGGTCCCGGCTCAGCGGCGCATCGCTTTACGCGCTGCGCCTTGTCCGGGACACGAGAGTGCTGCTCGCGGAGCTAATTCCCCGTCACGCGGAAGCGCAGCGGCTTGGGGCCGAGAAGCGTCAGCACGTCGCCCTGGCGCTTCCAGGTCTCGACGCTGCCCAGCGCCGTGACGAGATCGTCATCGGCCTGCGCCCGCGCAGGCGGGCAGGACCGGTCCTGGATCTGGCCGGGGACGAATATCACGGTGTTGCCGGCAACGGAGAACTGGCCCTTGCCGCCCTTGCACCAGAGCTCCAGCACCACCTCGCCATTGTCGCCGATCTCGATGTTCGGTATCCGCTTCGAGCCGGGCTGCGGCAGCGCCTCCAGCGTCATCTCGGTGCCGAAGGGGAAGCCATCTTCCGCACGCGCGACGGCGGACATCGCGAGCACTGCGACCGCCGCACACGCCATCTGCTTGAGCGAAACCATAAGACCTCTCGACCGGAGTTGCCGCACCTTTTACAAGACGGCGGCGGCCATGAGAAGGTTCGCCCGCGTGCAAAAATCCCCGCGGAAACCTCCGCGGGGATTTGCGGCAAAGCCGGGCGTGGGCTGCTACTTCAGCACCATCGCCGTGAACGGCCAGACATAGGCCTGCAACGTCACCAGCACGCCGACGAGGCAGGCCAACACGATTGAATGCCAGAAAACATAGCGCAGGATCGAGCCCTCGTGCCCGTACCATCTGGTGGCGGTGGAGGCGACAACGATCGATTGCGCGTCGATCATCTTGCCCATCACGCCACCGGAGGAGTTCGCCGCAGCCATCAGAATCGGTGACAGGCCGATCTGCTGCGAGGTGATCTTCTGGAGGTTGCCGAACAGGATGTTCGATGCGGTGTCCGATCCGGTCAACGCAACGCCCAACCAGCCGAGCAACGTGCCGAAGAAGGGATAGAGCACGCCGGTTGCGGCGAAGGCGAGACCCAGCGTCGCGTCGACGCCGGAGAGGCGGGTAAGCGTGCCGATCGCGAGCATCGCGGAGATCGTGATCAGCGAGATCGCGCACAGCCGGATAGTGCGGCCATATTCGACGAGCAGGCGGCCGGGCCCGACGCCCATCAGGAATCCGGAGAGGATCGCCGCGAGCAGCATTCCGGTGCCGGTGAAGGAAAGATAGGTGAATGCGAACACCGCACCTTCCGGCGTCGGCTTGGGCGCGACCGGGGGCATCTTGTTGATCATCTGATGCAGCTCGGGAACGGCGTAGTTCCAGGTAAAGATCGAATTCGCCCACGTCTTGAAGGCACCGTTGCCCCAGATCAGCATCACGATGCAGACGATGATCCACGGCAGCAGCGCACTCCACAGCTCGGCCTGCGTCAGCGGAGTTTTGTCGAGCGGCGCTGTCGTACCCATATGCGAGACCGATTCGTCGCGGCCGCGCAGCGCCGGCGACAACCAGAGCTGCCTGGGCCGCCACACTTTCAGGAACAGGATGAGCGCGCCCATCGAGATCAGCGACGCCCCGATGTCGACGATCCAGGGGTTGATATAGTTGGAGATCACGAATTGCGGGATTGCGAACGACACGCCGGTGACGAGAATCGCCGGCCAGACGTCCTTCATGCCCTTCCAGCCGGCGAACGCCCACACCACCCAGAACGGCACGATCAGCGAGAAGAACGGCAATTGCCGTCCGACCATCGCGCCGAGGATATAGGGATCGAGTCCAGTGACCGAGGCAAGGCCCTGGATCGGCGTGCCCAGCGCGCCATAGGCGACCGGCGCGGTGTTGGCGATCAGCGAGAGGCCGGAGGCCGCGAGCGGCGAGAAGCCGAGCCCGATCAGCACTGCCCCGGTAATGGCGACGGGCGTGCCGAAGCCGGAAGCCCCCTCAAAAAAGGCACCGAACGAGAAGGCAATCAGCAACAATTGCAGCCGCCGGTCCTCGGTGACGCCGCCGACCGCGCGCTTCAGGAGCTCGAAGCGTCCGGTTGTCACCGTCACCTGATAGAGGAAGATAACGTTGAGGACGATCCAGCCGATCGGGAAGAACCCGGTGACGATGCCGAGCAGCGAGGCCCGGATCGACATGTTCGCCGGCATGGTGAAGATGTAGATCGCGATCAGGTTGGTCACGATCACGGCAATGACCGCCGCGATGTGCGCCTTGACGCGACCGCTTGCAATCAGGACCAGCAGCGTGACGACGGGTATTGCCGCTGCAATCGTCGACAGCACGGGACTGTGCACAGGGTCATAGACTTGATTCCACATGGTCTTCCTCCCCCACGCATGTGTGCGGCAGGCGGCCCGCGTGGACAGCCGATCCTGCTTGAGGCTGAAGCGATAACCCCCGAGTCGGCCGCGAATTCCTCGCGAATGCGGCGGTTCCCGTCCGCTCACAAGCTCGCGAAATCCCGAAGGCCCCACCCCGCGCCGTTGAACCCCATGCTAGGGTTGCAGGCTGCGACAAGCCAACGCAAATTGCAGAACTTGCGACTTTAGTCTAAGCGCGCTCATAGCCGCCGTTGCCTTAGCCGTCTGGCTCCGGGCATTTGCGCATACCCCGCAGGAGATCCCCCTCTGTGAAGAACATCCGCGCGACGCTCGCGACCGTTTGGCGAATCGCCATCCCCTATTTCCGATCGGAGGACAAATGGGCCGGCGGCGGCCTGCTCGCCGCGGTGATTGCGATCGAGCTGTCGCTGGTCGCGATCGACGTCCTCTTTAACCAGTGGCAGAACCGGTTTTACACCGCGCTCCAGGCCTACGACTGGGACAAGTTCGTCAGCGAAGTCTGGTTCTTCGTCATCCTCGCGGCCAGCTTCGTCGCGCTGGCGGTCTATCAGCTCTACCTGAACCAGTGGCTCCAGATCCGGTGGCGGCAATGGTTGACGCGCCACTATCTCGGCGAATGGCTCGAAGACGCCACGCATTACCGGATGCAGCTCAAGGGCGATGCGGCGGACAACCCGGACCAGCGCATCACCGAGGACGTCAAGAATTTCGTCGAACAGACCCTGACGATCGGCCTAGGCCTGCTCTCGTCGATCGTGACACTGTTCTCCTTTGTCATCATCCTCTGGGGCCTCTCCAATGCCGCGCCCCTGCACATTTTCGGGGCCGATGTCGTGATTCCCGGCTATCTGTGCTGGGGTGCGCTGATCTATGCGATCTTCGGCACCGCGCTGACGCACTTGATCGGCGCGCCGCTGGTCAATCTCAATTTCGAGCAGCAGCGCTATGAAGCGGACTTCCGCTTCAACCTCGTCCGCGTGCGGGAGAATTCCGAGCAGATTGCGCTCTTGAACGGCGAAGGCGCCGAACGTGGGCGCCTGCTGGACCGGTTCGGCCGCGTCGTCGGCAACTGGTACGCGATCATGGGCCGGACCAAGCGCCTCACTGCATTCACGGCGAGTTACAGCCAGGCTGCCGTCATCGTTCCCTATGCGCTGGTGGCGCCGGCCTATTTCGCCAAGCGGATTCAGCTCGGCGATATGATGCAGACCGGCTCGGCTTTCGGCAGCGTGCAGCGCGCGCTGTCGTTCTTCGTGACGGCCTATCGCTCGATTGCCGAATGGCGCGCCGTGGTTGCCCGTCTCGACGGGTTCGAAATGTCCGTGCGCTCGACCAGCAGGCTCGCTGAATACGAGCCGACGATCGGCATCAAGGCAGCGGGCGGCAGCCGCGCGATCGGCTTCGAGCAGCTCCGCGTGAACCTGCCGAATGGGGCGCCATTGGTCGCCGCGGACGCATTCGCCATCCAGGCCCCGGAGCGGGTGCTCGTCACGGGGCCGTCGGGCTCGGGCAAGTCGACGCTGTTCCGCGCCATCGCCGGCATCTGGCCGTTCGGCACCGGCACTATCGTCATTCCCGAGAAGGCGAAGCTGATGATGCTGCCGCAGCGGCCATATTTCCCGGTCGGTGTGCTGCGGGACGCCGTGGTCTATCCCGCTGCACCCGGCGCGTTCGAAACGACGCAGGTCCGGGACGCCCTCGTCGCGGTCGGGCTACCCGACCTCGCCGAACGGCTCGAGGAGGACGGCCATTGGAATCGGATGCTGTCGCTCGGTGAGCAGCAGCGCCTGGGGCTTGCCCGCGCGCTGCTGCATGGGCCGGACTTTCTATTCCTGGACGAGGCCACCGCCTCGCTGGACGAGCCGTCCGAGGCCCGGCTCTACCGGCTCCTGGCGGAGAAGCTGCCGGGGGCCACCATCGTCTCGATCGGCCACCGCTCGACGCTCGACGCCTTCCACACCCGCAAGATGACGATGGTTGAGCGCGGCGAGATTCACGTCCTCGGCGACGCCGGCAAGCCGGCCCACGCCGAGCCGAACGGAGTGCGCTGAGCAGGGCGTGGCAAAGCCAAGGCTATCGTATCCCCTATAGGCCTTTCCTTGCGGCCCATCCTTCGAGACGCCCGCCTTTGGCGGGCCCTCAGGATGAGGTCGGATTTCGCGGCAAAATCCCAGACCCTCATGGTGAGAAGCGCCGCCTTACGGCGCGTCTCGAACCAAGAAGGCCGGGCACCTTCGCAGCGCTCCAGACCCCAAGAAGCAAAAGGGCGGCAGATCGCTCTGCCGCCCTTGCGAAGTCGTCTCGGGAAGAAACTTACTTCAGGTTGGTCATCGCCGTCAGGTCGAAGGACAGCTTGGCGATACCGGCCGCGCCGCACCAGTTGGAGCCGACGCCGGTCGGATTGATCGGAGTAATATTCGTGCCCGAGTTGGCCGCGATGTTGCCACGGGCTGAGAAGTCGCTGGTGAAGGCGTTGCAGTCGCCCTTCGACAGATCGGTGTCGGAGTAGCGCAGGTCCAGCGTCATGACCTTGTAGGTGAAACCGACGCCAATGTTCCAAGTGTTGTAGTCAGCATACTTGATGCCGTTCGGGAAGGCCGGGACGCCATAGAAACTGTCAGAGGTGCCGAGCCACTGACGGCCGAACTCACCCGAGACGTACATGCCGACGCCGCTCGAACCGAAGATCGTGCTGGGCGCAATGTACTTGCCGGTGATCGAAGCGTAGTTGCCCCAGGCGCCCGAGTTCAGGTAGCTCGGGGTATAGTATTCGGTGAAGCCGAACGACCAGTTGTCGTTCACCGTGTAGGTGCCCTTGCCGTAGACTTCGAAGAAGCTCAGGTCCTTCTTGATCACATTGGTGTTCAGGAGGGCCTTCTCGGCGCAGTCAGCCCCCTGGAACACGCCCGCGTTGTCGATGCCGGGAGCGCCGAAATAGCAGGTGCCGCCCGGATACAGGTAACCCCAGACGCCGATGTCGAAGGCAAACGCTCCGAAGGTCGGGCGGATACCACCGTAGATATCGATCTCAGCCGCAGCGCGGTTCGGGAAGGAGATGCTCTCACCGGCTACGCCAACGTAGAGCTGGAGGTCCTTCGTGACGTTGTAGCGCGGCTCGAAATAGGCAGCGACCGACGGCTTGTGATTCGACTGGGTGATACCGCGGAAGATGTAGTCGCTCATGATCGCGCCGCCGAAGGCGATATCCCAGGGGTCGAAGGCGGGCGGCGGCGGAGCCTTCAATGCCTTCACATGCATGTCTGCCGCGAAAGCCGAACCCGTCACCATTGCCAGCGCCGTTGCCAACAAAGCCACTTTTTTCATTTCGATCCCCATCACCGGTTCTTAAACCCCAGTCGATCCCGGAAGCCCCCCGGGGCATACGACCTGACTGCAAAATTGCGTAACTGCGGCAATCTGGATGGGAGGAGGCGCCCCGTGAAGCAAAAAGCGCGGGCATCTGCCGACTTTTTGGGCATTCTGACGATTCCACGAAAGGTTGTCAGCGTGTGTTGCTTCCCGACCACATCATTTGCATTGCAAAGTGCGCAGGAGGGACCGCGATAGTACGGAAACGAAAGATTGTAGCACCCACGCTACGAATCAGACGAGGCAGGACATGGCGGCTACTCGGGGCGCCGGCGGCGATGCAAAAAGGCCGCAGCGTCGTCGCTACGGCCCTTCTGTTCGCAGTCGTTGGAGGATGCGGGAGGGCCTTAGCCCGACCCTTCGACCGGTGCTTGGTCCCCAGCAGGCGAAGGCGTCGCCCAGCTCGTTTCCGGTGCCGGCGAGGCAGCTGGAGCCGGAGCTTCCGTTGGAGCCGGCGCAGGCTTCGCCCTGACCGCGCTCTTTTTGGCCGCGCTCTTCTTGGGCGCCGCTTTCTTGGCCGCCTTCTTTGCAGTCTTCTTGGCGGCCTTCTTCGGCGCAGCCTTCTTGGCCGATTTCTTTGCAGACTTCTTCGCGGATTTTTTCGCGGACTTCTTGGCGGCTTTCTTCGTCGCCTTCTTCGCGGTCTTCTTCTTGGCCGCTACGACTTTCTTGGCCTTTTTGGCCTTCTTGCTTTTCTTCTTCTTCGCTTTCGCCATCGTGGTCCTCCTGTTGCCGCCAATCAATGGTCGATCGGGCGCCTTCAGCCGTCACCGCCGGACGCAGCGCCGCTCGACCAATTCGATGCCGGCCGTGAGCCGCCCGTAGCCCAATCGAGAAGCTCAATCGTGTGCACGACCGGAACTGACGTACCGCTGGCAATCTGCACCATGCAGCCGATATTGCCCGCGGCAATCATGTCCGGCTTGACGCTCGCGATGTTGGCGACCTTGCGATCGCGCAACCTGCCCGCAAGGTCGGGCTGGAGAATGTTGTAAGTCCCCGCCGAACCGCAACACAAATGGCTCTCCGGGACATCTTTCACCACGAATCCATTCTTGGAAAGCAATTCTTTCGGAAGCGTCGTGATTTTCTGCCCGTGCTGCAACGAACAAGCGGAGTGATAGGCGACGACGATGTTGTCCTGTCGCGTCGTCGGCGCGAGGCCAAGTCCGGCGACGTATTCGGTGATGTCCTTGGCGAGTGCGGAGACCTGCGCTGCATCGGCTGCGAACGTGCGATCCTCGCGCAGCAGATAGCCGTAATCCTTGATCACCGTGCCGCAGCCGGAGGCCGTTACCAGGATGGCGTCGAGCCCCTCGCCTGCCGCTTCCGCCCGCCACGCCGCGACGTTGGCACGGGCACGGGCGAGCGCATCGTGGTCGTTGCCGAGGTGGTGGGTCAGCGCGCCGCAGCATTGCTCGTCCTTGACCAGCACGACCTCGATGCCGTGGCGGGTGAGCAGGTTGATGGCGGCCTGGTTGATCCGCGGCGCCAGGACCTGCTGAGCGCAGCCCTGCAACAGCGCGACCCGGCCGCGCTTCTTGCCGAGCGCCGCGAACACGCTGCCCGCGGCAGGGCCCGGCGACGGCAGACGGCTAGGGGCCAACGCCAGCATCGCCTTGATGCGCTGGATCAGGCCGGGCGTGGCCGACGGCCGCGGCGTCGGCAGGAATACGGCAAGCGGACGGGCCAGCCGCGCCAGCCGCATGCTCGCGCGAAAGCGCTGCGGGTCCGGCAGGACGAAGGCCAGCCCCCGGCGCAGCAGCCGCTCGGCAAGCGGCCTCTGATAGCGCTGCTCGATCCTGACCCGGGCCTGGTCGACGAGGTGCATGTAGTTCACCCCTGAGGGGCAGGTCGTCATGCAGGCAAGGCACGACAGGCAGCGATCGATGTGCTTGACCACCTCCGCCGTTGGCGCCTGGTCCTTCTCCAGCATCTCCTTCATCAGGTAGATGCGGCCGCGCGGGCTATCGAGCTCGTCGCCGAGCAGCACATAGGTTGGACAGGTTGCGGTGCAGAAGCCGCAATGGACACAGGCGCGCAGGATCTTGTCGGCTTCCGCGATGTCGGGATCGGCGAGCTGCGCGAGTGAAAATTCAGTCTTCATGCCGCAGGGCTCCGCATCAGCCGTCCCCGGTTGAGGATGGTCTTCGGATCGAACCCGGCACGGACCCGCTCGCTCAGAGCGGCAATGCCCGGAGCTTGCGGATGGAACACATCGACACTCTGCCTGACGTCCTCGGCCGCCCGGATCAGCATGGCGTGCCCACCGACGGCGCCCGCGCGCAAACGCATGGCGGGAGCATGCGCATCGTCTTTCGGCGGCAGCGCCGCCCAGATCAAGCCGCCGCCCCAATCATAGATCAACTCGCCGCCGGTCTCGCGCGCCAATTGCGTGCCGAGCGCCGCGCCTGACGCGGGCGGGCAGACGATCCGCCAGACCGGCCAGGCGCCTAGCGCGCCGCTGGCCGCGAACGGCAGGACATCGCGGATCGTGGCCCACAGCGCCGAAGACGCGGCATCCTCGACCAGCGTCGCGGTTCCGAACGGCGCCAGCAATTCGCGCAGGGAGCCCGCGCGATGGGCGGCGGAGGCCGTGATCCCCTCGAGGCGCAGCACAGTCAGCGCCTCACCCTTGCCTGCGGTGTCGCCGAGCCCTTCCGTCGTGGCCCGGAACGCCGATTTCGGCAGATGCGCAGCGGCGGAGACGTCGAAGGGCGAGCCGAGCGCTGCGGTCATGGCCTTGTTGGCCGCGGCATCGTCGAGCCCGCGCAGCAGCAGCGTCCGTTCGGCCTCAGGCTTCGGCATCACTTTCAGCGTGACCTCGGTCATGACCGCCAGCGTCCCCCAGGAGCCCGCCAGCAGCTTGCAGAGGTCGTAGCCGGTGACGTTCTTCACCACCTTGCCGCCGGTTTTGAAGCTGTCGCCGAAGCCCGAGACGGCGTGCGCCCCGAGCAGATGGTCGCGCGCCCCGCCAGCCTTGATGCGCCGCGGCCCGGCCAGCCCGGCTGCAATCATGCCGCCGATGGTTCCGAGCGCGGGCGTGCCGAGCAGCGGCGCCGTGTTCATCGGCTCGAAGGCGAATTGCTGGTTCTTGGAATCGATCATCGACAGCACGTCGGCCAAGGGCGCGCCGGCCTGAAGCGTGACGATAAGCTCGTTGGGTTCATAGGAGGTCACCGCGCTCAGCGCGGAGACATCGAGCACCGCGTTGGTGGCCATTGCATGGCCGATGCCGCGCTTGGTGCCATGGCCGATGATCTCGAGCGGCTGCTCATTGGCAATCGCCGCGCGCACCACCTCTTCGAGGTCTTTGGCGTCTCGTACCCTAAGCGTATCCACGACTGTGCCGGTAGCGAAGTTTACAACGGAAATCAAATTTGGCGCATTGCAGCGAAGGTGCAGCGGTTGTCGCTAAAACCGCGGGATGTCCGGAAACGCCAGCTTGCCCGCATGGACATGCATGCGGCCGAGCTCGGCGCAGCGGTGCAGTGTCGGAAACACTTTTCCGGGGTTGAGGAGCCCCTGTGCGTCGAAGGCGCATTTGATGCGCTGCTGCTGGTTCAAGTCTATTTCGCTGAACATCTCCGGCATCAGGTCGCGCTTCTCGATGCCGACGCCGTGCTCGCCGGTGAGCACGCCGCCAAACTCGACGCAGGCGCGCAGGATGTCGGCGCCGAAGGCCTCGGCACGCTCGATCTCGCCGGGCTTGTTGGCATCGTAGAGGATGAGCGGATGCAGATTGCCGTCACCGGCGTGAAACACGTTGGCGCAGCCGAGCTGATATTTTTCCGACAGATCGCGGATGCGCGCCAGCGCCTTTGGCAGCGCGCCGCGGGGAATGGTGCCGTCCATGCAGAGATAGTCGGGCGAGATGCGGCCGACGGCGGGGAACGCCGCCTTGCGGCCCGCCCAGAACAGATTGCGCTCCGCCTCCGACGTCGAGATCTGGCAGGTGGTCGAGCCGCAGCCGTTGGCGATGGCCTCGACGCGCGTGATGAGCTCGTCGACCTCGATCTTGGGGCCGTCGAGCTCGATGATCAGCAGCGCCTCGACATCGAGCGGATATCCGGCATGGACGAAGGCCTCCGCGGCGTGGATGGCGGGCTTGTCCATCATCTCCATGCCGCCGGGAATGATGCCCGCGCCGATGATGCGCGCGACGCATTCGCCGGCCGCTTCCACCTGCGCGAAACCGACCATCAGTGCGCGCGCCGTTTCCGGCTTTTGCAAGATGCGCACCGTGATCTCGGTGATGACGCCGAGCAGGCCTTCGGAGCCGGTGATGACGCCCATCAGATCGTAGCCGGGATTTTCGCACCCCTTGCCGCCAATGCGCAGGATCTCGCCGCTCATCAGCACGATCTCGCAGCCGAGCACGTTGTTGGTGGTCATGCCGTATTTCAGGCAGTGCACGCCGCCGGAATTTTCCGCGACATTGCCGCCAATCGAGCAGGCGATCTGCGACGACGGATCGGGCGCGTAGTAGAACCCGGCATGCGCGACCGCCTGGCTGATCGCCAGATTGGTGACGCCAGGTTCGGTGACGACGACACGATTGTCAAAATCGATCTCGCGGATGCGCTTGAACTTACCGAGACCCAGCAGCACGCCGTCTTCCAGCGGCAGCGCGCCGCCGGACAGCGACGTCCCGGAGCCGCGCGGCACCACCTTGATGCCCTGCCCGGCACAATATTTCAGGACGAGCGAGACCTGCTCGGTCGTATCCGGCAGCACCACGACCATCGGCGGCTGCCGATAGGCGGTCAGCCCGTCGGATTCATAGGCCCGCATCTCCGCGGCGCTGTCGATCACGCCTTCGCCGGGCACGATCGCGCGCAGTGCGGCGACGATCTCCGCACGGCGCGCGAGCACTGCCTGGTCGCTGGCAGGCATCATGATGGCCATAGCACATCCATCCTGACATATCCTTCCGACTCGCGCCGCACGATCGCGGCAAATCAACCACGTCCGCGGTGGTTTGGGTAGGCCATCCGAAAGTCGGATCGACGATCGCAGGCGAGTTCGCTCTGGGACAAGTAGGAAATCGTGAAACCTGTCATGGTTTCGTGGCTTGTCCAAGCCGAGCGGGCCATGCCAAAAGCGGCAGGTCCGACGGTTGCCGTCCGGCAAGGGACTGACCAGGCTAGACCCACCAGGGAAGAGACGAAGAGCACCCGATGAAAAAACTGACTTTTGGCGCACTGATGATCCTCACCGTGACTGTCACGGCCTCCACTGCGATGGCGCAGGATGTCGCGGCCGGCAAATCGTCGTTCAACAAATGCCTGGCTTGCCACGCAATCGGCGAAGGCGCCAAGAACAAGGTCGGCCCCGAGCTCAACGGCCTCGATGGCCGCAAGTCCGGCACCGCGCCCGACTACAACTATTCCGACGCGAACAAGAATTCCGGCATCACCTGGAACGAGGCGGTGTTCAAGGAATACATCAAGGACCCCAAGGCCAAGATCCCCGGCACCAAGATGGCGTTCGCCGGCATCAAGAACGAGACCGAGATCAACAATCTCTGGGCCTACGTCTCGCAGTTCGACAAGGACGGCAAGATCAAGCAGTAAGCGCGAGAGAGGCGGCCGCTAATCAGCGGCCGCCTGCACTGGCACGATCTTGCCGATCACCGTCTCGATCTCGGTCTTCACGAGATCCGGCTCCGCGATCTGCACCATATGGCCGAGATCGGGCAGCACGATCAGCTTTGCATTCCGCACCAATGCGGCAAACGGACGGGCGTGAATGTTGGTCGATACGGTCTTGTCCGGCTCGCCGGCGATGATCGTGACCGGCACTGTGATCTCGCCGTACCGCGCAACTTGCGCGGCGACTGATTCCTTCAGCGTCACCAGGTCATAGGCATTGGCGATGAACTCGCGCGGGCGCAGCAGCAGCGGCGTCGCGGAGTCCTTCACGAAGCCGTCCGGCATGACCTGCGGCAGGAACACGTCGCGCGCGCCGGGCTCGGCGAGGAAATATCCAAGCGGCAAGGTGACGGTGTAGGCGAGCAGCGGACCGATCACAGGCGTTGCGATGATCTCGTTGTAGCGGCCGACGCCGCCGCGCCAGGGATGCGTGACCGGCGCCAGCATCACGAGGCCCGCGACCCGGTGCGGATGATCGAGCGCCAGCCGCGCCCCGAGTGCCCCGCTCCAGGAATGCACGACCACGATCGCGCGCGCGATCCCGAGCTTGCCAAGCGCCTCGTCGATCATCCGTGCCTGGATCTGCGGCGTCGAATCCTGCCGTCGCGCCCGCGTGCTCCAGCCATGGCCGGGACGGTCGAACAGGATAACACGATGATTCTTGGCCAGGAGATCGCCGAGCGGGCGGCGCATCGCTTCGAGATTGGAGCTCGCGCCATGCAACATCACGATGGGCGGGCCTGCGTCGCGCGGGCCGAGATCGACGACATGCAGCGTCGCGCCGTCAACCTCGATCATCTGGCCCTGCGGTGGAAAGGCGCGTTGCACGGCAACGACACCGGCCTGCGTGGCCAGCGCCAGCAAAACCAGCGCGGTCACGACTGACATCACGATCATGGAGAGAGTCCGGACAATCCAAGGCACATGGCAGCTACGGACCTTGCCACACGGCAGTTTCGCTCCAGCGTTTCCACGGAAAGGGCCGGGGCTGTGGATATGTGCATAATCTCAATCCGCGAAAACGCAATGAAATCAACGATACTTTTGGCGATGCGCAAGCCCCGGACCAGCTTCATGCAGTCGTCATCGGGGCCTCCATATAATCGCCACGGTCGGTTCCGCCATCTAGGCGCGGGTGGGCGCCGATCCTCCTCGCAACTTTCAGGGGATGCAGGAAAGACCGGCAGGATTTGTCCTGGTTTGAACCGGAGGATTTTCGATGAGCTTGAGATCGAAAGACACTGCCATCGACGAGATCGTCGCGAGCTGCAGCGGCGATCTGCGCGGAGCCGTGCGGGCGCTGCTGCTGATCAACGAGCATCTCGAGGCGGAGCTCGTAAAGGCTTACGCCGCAGCTGCCGATCAGGGCTCCACCGAGCGTGGCAACGGCGTCCTGCATTAGGACGCAGACGATTAGTTCGTGCTGTCCTCGTCCTTTTCGTCGTCGGGACCGACCGCGGGACATGCGCGGATGGTCGAGCGGGCAAGCTTGGCATCGGCTCTTGATTTGTAGGGACCGTCGCCGAACCAGACGTCGCCCGCGATCACGGGATTGCTGGTCACGATGTTGCATTTGCCGGTGGCGCGGTTGCCGACCACCCAGAATAGCCCGTCGGCGAGGCTCACTGTCCCCGACGCCAACAGCAAGCTACCTGCAAAGATCAAACGCTTCATGGCTTCGCTCCTGCCATGCAGTTAGGCCTCGCCTTGCCCGCGCAATAGCCCCTGCAGCGCGAGGCATGCGATCGTGGTTAATCGCCGCGCGTCGCAATCGATCGAAAAATGATCGAGTTATGCGCTAGATGTCGCGGCCTTCGACCTTCTCGGTCAGGGATTTGACCTGGTCGGGAATCTTGTCGAGATGCGGATTGACGGCGAGCGCCTTGCGGTAGGCCTCGAGTGCGCGTTTCTCGTCCCCGACCTCCTGCATGATCATGCCGAGGCCTGCGAGCGCGCCGAAATGGCGCGGTTCCCGGGCCAGCACCTGCTGGATATCGGCCAGCGAGCGGCCATAGTCGTTCTGCATGTAGTAGAGCGTCGCGCGCCGGTTCCAGGCCTCGATATAATCGGGCCGCAGCTTGATGACGGAATCCAGAAGCTTGATGGCGACGTCGATCTTCTGCGCGTCGACCGCCGTCTTGGCCCTCGACATCAGCAGCGCCGCGGTGTCGCTCGGAGTGTGGATCCAGATCGCCCAGATCCGCGCCTCGACATGCTTGGCGCTGGCTTCATCAGGGGCGGCCTTCAGCGCGCCGAACAGGAAATCCAAATTCTTGGTGCGGTCGACCTTGGGAAGCTTGGCCGGTGCCTCGGGGATCTTTTTCTGCGTGCCAGGCGGGGCCGGCGGATCAACCTGCGCCATGGCCGGAGCGATGCCGGCGGCTCCCAGGACGAGGGCCAGGCACAGGGTGCGCGCGAAAAGGAATCTCACTGCCATGGTGAAAGTCTAAACGCGTAAAGCCGCCCTTGCAAAGCAGGGCGGCGTCAAACTCGTGTGAGACCGTGGTCTTGCGGGGCGCGCTTCGGCGTCCGGCAGGGATCAGGCCGAGATCAGCCTTGGCCGAAATCAGCCCTGGCGAGCCTTGAAGCGGCGCTGCACCTTGTTGATCACATAGACCCGGCCCTTGCGGCGGACCAGGCGGTTGGCGCGGTGGCGGCCACGCAGTGATTTCAGCGAGTTACGGACCTTCATGACAGAATCCTGAACGTTCGAAAGGCCGTGTTCGGCACTACCGTTTCGGCACGCGCGAATATGGCAAAATGAGATTCTCCCCGCCGGCGGACGACCGCCCGGGACGGGGCGGTTTCTAAGGCATGGCGGGACAGCCTGTCAATGCAAACGGCTCACTCCGAGCCGATTAACCCGGGATAGGGCTGAAACGGCCCCATCGCCACCGCCCTGCTCGCGACAGTCCAGCCTTGGCAGTCCAGCCTTGGCAGTCCAGCCTTGCCAATTTCGTTATATCATATAATCAATTTGGCAACCCCTCGGGAGGAAACCAATGCCGAAGCTGAAGCTGCCGAACATCGACGACGTCGTGGCGATCGACATCCATACCCATGCCGAGGAGCCCTGCGGCTGCCATGCTGACGACGGCTATGACGACTTCCAGGCGCAGATGGCGGAGTATTTCAAATCGCCGAACAAGCACCCGCCAACCGTGCCGGAGACCGCGGCCTATTACCGTTCCAAGAACATCGCCGCGGTGATCTTCCCGGTCGATGCCGAGCGCGAGACCGGCTTCCGCCGCTACAACAATTACGAGATGCTGGAGGTCGCCTCCGACCATCTCGACGTCCTCATCCCCTTCGTCTCGATCGATCCGCACAAGGGCAAGTTAGGGGCGCGCGAGGCGCGCAAGCTGATCGAGGAATACGGCGTCCGCGGCTTCAAATTCCATCCGACCATGCAGGGCTTCTACGCCAACGACCGCATGGCCTATCCGCTCTATGAAGAGATCAACAATGGCGGCGCGATCGCGCTGTTCCACACCGGCCAGACCGGCGTCGGAAGCGGCATGCCCGGCGGCATGGGGATGCGGCTGAAATATTCCAACCCGATGTACATGGATGACGTGGCTGCGGATTTCCCCGATCTCAAGATCATCCTCGCCCACCCCTCCTTCCCCTGGCAGGAGGAGGCGCTGTCGGTCGCGACCCACAAACCGAACGTCTATATCGACCTGTCCGGCTGGTCGCCGAAATATTTCCCGCCGATCCTGGTGCGCTATATCAACTCGATCCTGCAGGACAAGATGCTGTTCGGATCGGACTGGCCGGTGATCACGCCGGACCGCTGGCTCGCGGATTTTGCCAAGATCGACATCCGCGACGAGATCCGGCCGAAGGTGCTCAAGGCCAACGCGCGCAAGCTTTTGGGGATTTGATCGAGGGACCAACGTGATGATCAAAGCCGTCGTTTTCGACGCCTACGGCACGCTCTACGACATCCAGTCGGTGGCTGACATCACCGAGGATGCGTTTCCAGGCTATGGCGAGATCATCACGCAGATCTGGCGCATCAAGCAGCTCGAATACACCTGGTTGCGCTCGCTGATGCAGCGCTACCAGGACTTTGCTGCGGTGACGCGGGACTCGCTCGCCTATACGCTGCGCGTGCTCGGTCTCGCCTACGAGAGCGAGGCGTTCGAGCGCGTGATCGAGAAATATCTGCATCTCGATCTCTATCCGGACGCTGCAAGCGCGCTTGCGGAGCTGAAGCCGCGCAAGCTCGCCATTCTGTCCAATGGCAGCCCGGACATGCTCAATGCGCTCGTGCGCAATTCCGGCCTCGACGTCCTGCTCGACGCGACCATCAGCGTCGATGCGAAAAGGATCTTCAAGCCTTCTCCCGAGGCCTATGCGCTGATCGGCGAGGTGCTCGGCACCGCAGCGAACGAGGTTCTGTTCGTCTCCTCCAATCCCTGGGACGTGGCCGGCGCGAAATCGTTCGGATTGAATGTCGCCTGGATCGAGCGGGTCACGCCGGAGGCGATGGCGCTGGCTTGCGTCGAAAACGAACTCGTGGCACCGCTGACCCTGTTCAAGGCGATCCGCACTCAGATGGATCAGCTCGGGTTTGCGCCGGATCATCGCGTCCGCACGCTCTCCGAGTTGCCCAAGATCGCCGCCCGCCCATAAGCCCGTAATGAGCCGTTTGGAATGAGCCTGCAATCCGTTCGCGATTTCTTCGCCGAGAAAGCTCCCGACATATCCGTCATCGAATCCGCGATCAGCTCCGCGACCGTGGCGCTGGCCGCCGAAGCCTATGGCGTCGAGCCCGGCCGGATCGCCAAGACGCTGTCGTTGCGGATCGGCGAGCGCGTCATCCTCATCGTCGCCGCCGGCACCTCGCGGATGGACAACAAGAAGGTCAAGGCGGCGTTCGGCGGCAAGCCGAAGATGCTCGGGCTGGAAGAGGTCGCGGAAATCACCGGCCACGAGGTCGGCGGCGTCTGCCCGTTCGGGCTGAAGACGCCGCTGCCGATCTATTGCGACGTGTCGCTGAAGGCGTTCGACGTCGTGGTGCCGGCCGCAGGCTCGACCCACAGCGCCGTGCGCATCACGCCCGAGCGGATGGTCGACCTGACCGCGGCTGAATGGGTCGACGTCTGCGAGATCAGGCCGTAAGTCGAGCTAGTCGTCGTCATCATAGGGCCGCGGTGCGGGCGGCGGAGGCGCAGCGTTGTAGCGCGGGGGCGGCGCGGCGCGATTGCGCGGGGCCGGCTGCTGCGCCTGGTTGTTGGATTGGAACACCGCGCGGCAACCACTGGAAAGCTGCGGCGTATTCTGTTGCAAGCAGGCCACGATGCGATTCACATCGGGAATCTGGTCGCTGCACAGACGCCACACATCCGGTGTGCAGGCCATCTGCTGTTCCATCGTGCCGCGATATTCTTGGGCGGACGCCGCGCTCTGCGCCACGATGCCGCCGATCGCAAGCGCCACACCCAGCGCGATCCGCTCTGTTCGCATGTCCAGATCCTTCTCGATTCTCTCGAATTCTCGTCAATTAATGAGACGCGAGCGGGTTGTGGACCAACAAAAAAATGTGAAAGCGCGGCAGGAACCTATTCCACCTTGCCGATCTTCTTCACCGCCGCAATCAACCGCGCGCTGTCGGTCGCGATGATGTCTCGCCCCCGCGGGCCGCCTTTACGAAGTGTTAGCCGTGTTCGGCCCCCGGCCCGGAACGCATCCCTGACCCCACCGTTTTTTCCCCGTAGGGAGTGAGTGATGAGAGAACTTGGGACCATCGACGTCGCATTGGACGAGATGCTGGTGAATCTCGCTGCGATCGTGCTGCGGCTTTCAAAGCCGGAGGTGACGCGAACGGCGGAGGCGCGGCATGCATTGGCGCAATCCGTGCATCAATATGCAGTTTGCGCGAGGCGCTCGACCGACCCGCGTGTTCATGAATTGAAGACGCAGCTGGAGGAGACGCTGAAGCCGGCCTTGCGAATTGTCGCCAGCGACGGCGTCAAAGTGTCGTAGTCAGACCGCCCCGGATTTTCCGCGCATCCGCCGCTTGCAGGTCCCCGGCAATTTCGCGGCGAGAAAATCGCCGAGCGCCTCGACGCGTGCAGGCCGCGGGCCGCCGGGTGGCGTCACCAGGTGCACGGCGCCTTCGGCCTGCTTCCACTCCTTCAGGATCACTTCGACTTGGCCGGAGGCGATCGCTTCGCCGACGATGAATTCAGGGAGTTCGGCGATGCCGAGGCCGGCGACCAGGGCCGGCATCACCGCTTCACCATTGTTGACGCGAAGCTGTCCACCCGGGCGCACGCTGGCCTGCTCGCCGGCTGCATTGGTGTAGTGCCAGACATTTGGTGTGGAGAGATAGGCGTAGGCGAAGCATTTGTGCTCGGCCAGATGCATCGGATGGGTCGGCCGACCGTGGCGCTTGAGATAGGACGGCGCGGCCACCGTGTAGCGCGGCATGGTGAAGAGCCGGCGCGCGATCAGCGACGAATCCGGCAATCGCGCGATCCGCACCGCCATGTCAAAGCCCTCGCCGATCAGGTCGACGGTCGCATCGCTCAAGTGCAGATCGACCGAGACGTCCGGATAGGCCTCGAAAAACTCCGGCAAAAGCGGCGCCACCGCCTTCACCCCGAAGGTCATGGGCACCGCGAGCCGCACCAGCCCCCGCGGCGCCACCGATTGCGCCAGCGCCTCGTTCTCCGCCGCCTCGCCATCGGCGAGCAGACGCGCCGCGCGGTCGGCGAGCTTGTGCCCGGCATCGGTCAGCGCGAGCCGGCGGGAGGTGCGGTTGAACAGCCGGGCGCCGAGCCGCTCCTCCAGCCGGGTCACCGCCTTGGACACCGTGGCTTTCGACATCACGAGCTCGCTGGCGGCTGCCGCAAACGACCGTAATTCCACGACTTTTGCGAAAACCGCGAGCGCCTCGAAATCAGGGAGTTTTGCCATGGGGCGGGTCCGATAGGTCTATTTAAGGAAACAATGCGTTTCGACAGTTTCTATTTCTATACCACGGACGGGGGCTTATCCAAGGGTCAATCGCAGTTCCAGGGAATGGAGAAATCCAATGACCAAGAAGCTCTCAGGCAAGGTTGCCCTCGTCACCGGCGGCTCGCGCGGCATCGGTGCGGCGTCCGCCCGCGCTCTCGCCGATGAAGGCGCCGATGTCGCCATCAGCTATGTCGCATCCCCAGAAAAGGCCGAAGCCGTCGTTGCAGAACTGAAGACCAAGGGCGTGAAGGCCCGCGCCTTCAAGGCCGACCAGGCCTCGGCGAAGGACGTGACGCAACTCGTCAAGGACGTCGCGAAGGAATTCGGCCATCTCGACATCCTCGTCAACAATGCCGGCGTCGCCGCAGGCGGCGCGATCGACGATGCCGCTGCCGACACGGAAGGCCTCGCCCGGCAGGATGCAATCAACGTGCATGGCGTGATCGCGGCGATCCGCACCGCCTCGCAGTTGATGGGTGAAGGCGGCCGCATCGTCACCGTCGGCTCGATGCTCGCCGACCGCGCCTCGTTCCCGGGGCTCGCCGACTACGTCGCCACCAAGGCAGCCGTCGTCGGCTACACCAAGGGCGCGGCACGCGACCTCGGCCCACGCGGCATTACCGTCAACGTGGTGCAGCCCGGCTCGATCGACACCGACATGAATCCGAAGGACGGCGGCGAGTTCGCCGAGACCCAGCGCAAGCAGCATGCCCTGCAGCGCTTCGGCCGCCCCGAGGAAGTTGCAGCCGGCGTGGTCTTCCTGGCGAGCCCGGAAGCCTCCTTCGTCACCGGCACCGTACTCAATGTCGACGGCGGTTTTGGCGCCTGATCCGGGCCTCACCCGTTCAAAACAAGGACCACGCAGATGATCGAACTCAGACCTTTCGCAAAGCTCGGCGGCGCCGATCACGGATGGCTCAAGGCCAAGCATCATTTCTCCTTCGCAAGCCATTATGACCCGAACAATATGGGTCACGGCGCCTTGCGGGTGTGGAACGACGACGAGATCGCGCCGAACACCGGCTTTCCCGCCCATCCCCACGCCAACATGGAGATCATCACTTACGTGCGCGAGGGCGCGATCACCCACCAGGACAGCCTCGGCAACGAGGGCCGGACCGAAGCCGGCGACGTGCAGGTGATGAGCGCCGGCAGCGGCATCCGCCACTCCGAGTACAATCTGGAGCCGACCAAGACCCGGATCTTCCAGATCTGGATCGAGCCTACGGCGCGCGGCGGCCAGCCCACCTGGGGCTCGAAGCCGTTCCCGAAGGCGGACCGCTCCGGCAAGCTCGTCACCATCGCAAGCGGTGACGAGAACGACGGGGACGCGCTGCCGATCCGCGCCGACGCGCGCGTGCTGGCAACCACGCTGAAAGCGGGCGAGAGCGCCGAGTACGAGCCGCAAAAGTCGCGTTACCTCTATTTGGTGCCCGCGGCAGGTGCGGTCGAGATCAATGGCGTGCGCGTCAATGCCCGCGACGGCGCCGCAATCCGCGACGAGGACCGGCTGAAGATCACGGCTCTGGAAGATTCCGAGCTCGTGCTCGTCGACGCGGCGTAAAGCGCTTCCGTCATGCCCGGGCTTGTCCCGGCCATCCACGCCTCTCCACAAGCAAACAAGAACGTGGATGCCCGGGACAAGCCCGGGCATGACGATCCAATCGCCAAGCACCTCGACCACACAACGGAGACCATCCATGACCAAAGTTCTCGTCCTCTATTATTCCGCCTATGGCCACATCGAAGCGATGGCGAATGCGGTTGCCGAAGGGGCGCGCGAAGCCGGCGCCACGGTCGACATCAAGCGCGTGCCCGAGCTCGTTCCGCCTGAGGTCGCCAAGGCCTCGTACTACAAGGTCGACCAGGCTGCGCCGGTCGCCAAGATCGAGGACCTCACCAACTACGACGCGATCATCATCGGTACCGGCACCCGTTTCGGCCGGATGGCCTCGCAGATGGCGAACTTCCTCGACCAGGCCGGCGGCCTTTGGGCCAAGGGCGCGCTGCACGGCAAGGTCGGCGGCGCCTTCACCTCGAGCGCGACCCAGCATGGCGGCCAGGAGACGACGCTGTTCTCGATCATCACCAACCTCTTACATTTCGGCATGGTCGTAGTCGGCATGAACTATGGTTTTGCCGGCCAGATGAAGCTCGACGAAGTGACCGGCGGTGCGCCCTACGGCGCCACCACGATCACCGGCGGCGACGGCAGCCGCCAGCCCAGCGCCAACGAGCTTGCGGGTGCGCGCTATCAGGGGCGCGCGATCGCCGAGACCGCCAAGAGACTACATGGCTAGACTTCATGGCTAAGCTTCGCGGTTAAACTTCACGATCGACTGCATGGCTGATGCGATTTGGGCGGCATTCTCTCGTGGGAATGCCGCCCCATCTAACGTTGCAGGAGCAACGCGTATGGCCTTCGAAATCCTCTTGATCGCGCAGATGATCCGCAGGCCAGCTCAGGCGCTGGCGCGGCGCTGGTACTGCCGCAGCCTGTTCCGGGCCTCGCGCGGCCGCTTCCACTGCGCCGGGTGCACGGGGTCGTCCCGCTAGGCCTGCGTGATGTCGGCGTGGGGCCGGACGGGATCCGTTGGTGACGGCGCAGGCGCGGTCGAAAGCCACCAATTCTCACCGGCAAACCAGCACGTCTCGTCGGGCGCGTCCCCTGTCCGCAAGGACTGCACGCTGTCCCATCCTTTCGCGAACGCCTCGGTCAATCGCCGGGCGGCGTCCGCATCCTGCAGTCCCGCGCAGCCGATGAACTGGGCCCGGCCGAGAAACTTGGCAGGCCAGACCGCACCCTGTTGCGGACGCGTGAGCATCAACATGCCGCCGTGCACACCCTCGGGCGCCAATGGAAACACCAGACGGCCCCCGGGCCGCAACGCCCCGAGCCATTCCGGAGCTGGCCGCGCCGCACCCGCGCAGACATAGATCACGTCCACGTTCGGCAGATCGGACGCGATGCCCGAGCGCTCGTGCAGCTCGACCTGCGCGATATCCTTTAGATTGTCGCGCGCGAGTGCCGCCAGACGTTGGTCGATTTCATAGGCATGGACACGGCCACCGGCTCCCACGAGATGAGCGAGAATTGCGGTATAATAGCCGCTGCCCGCACCGATCTGGAGCACCGTCTCGCCTTCCCGCACAGCACACCCGCTGAGCCAATAAGCGTGCGCACCGGGCATCCCGATATTGAGCCCGCGCGCGTGATCGAGCGCCAGCAACGTGTTTTGATAGATAAAGGCGGGATCATCGTCCGGCGTCACGACATAGGGGTGACCGCCAACCGAGATCGACCACGGCCCCGGGCCGACGAAGGGCTCCCGTTCGACCATGCGAAAGGCCTGCTCAATACGGGGATCCGTGGTCCTGGCCGCGGCGCAGATCAACTGCGCATAGAATGCGCGATATTTCGCCGAACGATCTTCCATGTCGCCTCCGGGCAGCGAGGCTAGGATAGCACAACGATTGCGATAGTCGAATGGCTACTGCAATCCGAGGCTTTGCGCGCTTTAGGGTGCGGCCCTGCCCATCGCGCGCGCCGCCAACGCAGCGAGCCTTGGATGGCGACGCAGTCCCTGCGCAGCATGGTCGCGCCAGGCATAAGGCACGCCGCGCCAGGACAGCGCGACGCTGACGTCGGTCAGTGGCACCCGCTCGGCGCCGAGGCGGCGCTTGTAGTCCTGATTACCGATGCTGAGATCGAACCGGCGCACGCCCTGCGCATGCAGCGCCGCCATGGTGCGTTCGGTCGCGAGCAGCCCGGGAGAGAAGTTCGCCCCGGTCGTGCCGGAATGACTGATGCGCAGCAGGACATAGGCCGCGCCGTATCTGACGCCGAACGTGGTGGCAACGATCCCCTTGTCGCAGACCAGCGCCGAGACGACGGCATAGCCTTCAGCGACACCCTGGCGCGCCACCTCGCGATAGAATCGGGCGTGAGCATGGTCGTTCAGAACGAACCGAAAGCCGAGCTGTCTCATCCGCTCTTCTTGCTGGACGTCCATCACATCGAGAAATTCGCGCGCGCGCTCGACATCGGTGGCGATCTCGAACCGCGCGCTGCCAAGACGGCTGAAGACGCGCCAGCACCGCGGCAGCTGCAGACGCCTGAGCGACGCCTCATAATCCGCATAGTCGTCGCCCGTCAGCACGACATTGCCGTTGAGCGAGCAGGATCCGATACGGCCGAGCGACACCAGCAGGTTCGGCTTGCCGCCGACATGGGCCGGCATCTTCTTCAGGCGCAGCAGATCGAAGCGGTCGGGCAAGGCACGCAGCCCTTCGACCAGCGCCAGGCCGATTGCAGGCATATCGGCGGTATCGAACGTGGCGTCGCACGCAAGGATCGGCGCGTTGTTGTCGGCAACGTCGAGATCGGCGAACTCGACGACGCGGATGCCGCGCCGCGTGTGGCTGATCATCGGCACCATCGCGATGTCCTTGCCGGTCGCGGCATTGGAGATCACGGCGATCAGCGGCGCGACACCGTCAAACGCCTCGTACCAGGCGCCGAGCCAGTAACCATGCTGAAACGCAGTGCGATGGCCATCGTTCAGGCGCGATGCAGCCTGTCGCCAGTCACGGGTGAAATCGACCGAGATTCTCCGCGTGCTGGACACCCGATCATCTGGCTGCTCGAGGCTGAGAAAGGTCATCCGCGTACAGTTACTGAACTTTTCCAGGTAGATTATGTTTTGCCGCAGACCACAAGTTGCGTCGCTGCTGATCGTTAAGTCGCGCTGTCCTCCATGTGCCCCTTCATGTGCCGCTATGAAACGTGCGGCTGCGGCAACCTGTCAGCGATCCGGTTCCGTTGGAGCGACGCATTGGAACCTGGCCAGGAAGTGCAGCCCCGCTACCGCGAGAGCGAACATGAACCAGATCGGATTCTGCCGTTCGAGCAGGAAGGTTTCGGTCGTCCCGTAATACAGGCCGAACAGCCACACGGTCAGGAACAGCTTTCCCAGCGCGCCGCTGCGGTTGTGAGCCTGGGCCGTCTGGAAATTCTTGAGCGGAGCGAGCACGAAGATGAGGATGACGAGGACCAGCCCCGGCAGGCCGATGGTGACGGCAAGATCGAGGTAACTGTTGTGACTATGCGCGGCGGTCACCGCCCATTCGGAGCCCTGGGCCGTCTGCCGCTCGGTCACATCGTCCCAGAACGCCGCATAGCCGTGACCGATGACCGGCTTTTCGGCAACGGCGGCGAGCGCGAACTCCCAGATGTCGGAACGGCCGGTGAAGGTCGGATCGACTGGAAGCAGCCGCGTGACGGCGCCAAGGCCGGGACTGAGGACGCTGCCGACCGTCAGCAGGTTCATGGCGATCAGCGGCGCGAAGCAGACGATCCGCTTCAGCCACAGGCCTCGCGTGACATAGACGAGCGACGCCACGGCGTAGATGGTCAGGCACAGCACCGACGACGTCTTGCCGCCGGTGAAGATCAGGAAGATGCCGGCAAGCGCAGCGATCACGGGCCCCATCACGAACGATCCGACGGCACAGAGATAGATGCCGACATAGACCAGGATGGTCATCACGGGCGAAGCAACGTTCTTGTGGACGAAACTGCCGCGCCAGTCGCCCGCGAGCTGCGGCTCGGTGATGTCGAGCGCGGTGTGGATCGAGTATTGCGGCGCGAGAAAGATGCCAAGATAGCACAGCACCAGCAGCGCGAGCGCCGTGCCGCCAAGACACAGATTGAAGCTTCGCTGCGTTGGCGGCAGCAGTGGCAGCAGGACGGCGAGCGAGGTCACGCTGACCGCCAACACGAACCGCTGGATCGACACCTCGCGGCTCTCGGAGAAGACGAGGTTGATCAGCATCCAGCCGATGAAGCAAAGGTGCAGCGGGGTGACCAGGGTCTTCAGCGAGGGCGCATCGCTGGCGATTGCGAACAGCACCGCGACCGCAGCCAGCAATCCAAAGGAAACGTAGTTCAGCGCCATCCGGCCGCCGACGACGTTGGCGACGGCCTCGCTGCGCAGGTCTGGAAAGGGATCGAGCGTAATCAGGATAAGCAGCAGGGCGGCGACCGCGACGAGGCAGCGCGCCGCCTGCACGACATTCAGCTTCGCAAGCCCATCGCGCAGCACGTGGCCGAACGATCGGGCCTCAACGTCGGTCATGTCAGTGGCGCTGCGATCCATGGCTCAAGGCCGGTTCGATAAGCCGGGGAAGCTTCAGGTCATAGCCGATCCCCGTTAACCATCCGTCAACCAGGATGCCGGGGCTGCGCGGTACAGCCCGCTCCCGCACGATGCTCCGCGAGATCTCGAAATATTGCAGCGCCCGCTGTTCCAGCGTGAGATTGTCCAGACGTAGCCGCGCACAGGCTTACAGGCTTAATGTCACCGGCTTAACGCTATTCTACGATACCGGCACGACGCGGGCTTTCGCAGCACCGATTTGGTCGTCATGCGGGTATCATCTTCAACGACCGAAGCCGCGTTCGCCTGCAATTGCCAGCGCGGCAGATGCACCCTGGTTAACAGACCATTAAGAACGAGCTGCAGCTTGATCAGCGCCGACGATATGCTCAATGGATCGGCCGCCCGGCGCGTAGCGACAGTCGGGCGAATCCCGCTGCCGGTGCACCCGGTCGCGTCGGTCTCAGTGGTCATTCCCGCCAGGAACGCCGCGACCTACGTCGGCGAGACTATCGCGAGCGCGCTGGCGCAACGCGACGTCACCGAGGTGATCGTCGTGGACGACGGCTCGACCGACAACACCGCGCCGATCGTCCGCGCCTTTCGTGACCCGCGGCTGCGCCTGATCACCAGCGACTCTGCCGGTGTATCGGCGGCACGCAATCTCGGCGCCCGACACGCGAGCGGCGAATGGCTGCTCTTTCTCGATGCCGACGACCGCTTGCGTCCCGGCGCGGTGGCAGCGTTGCTCGCGGCGGCGCGCGGTGCTCCGCGCGCGATCCTCGTCTACGGCGACTACAACACGATCGACAGCGAGGGGCGGCAGATCGGCCGGCGGGATCTCCTCAAGGGACGTCGCAAGCCGTCCGGCGACGTGCTGGCACGGCTCGCCAGCGGCAACTTCATTGTCAATGGCGGCATTGCGCTCGCACGTGCGGAGACCTTTCGTGCCATCGGCGGCTTCGACGTCTCCCTCAGATATTGCGAGGATTGGCATTGCTGGTGCCGTCTTGCCGCGATCGGCGAGTTCGAGTTCGCACCAAAGCTGCTGCTCGACTATCGCCTGCACACGACCAACACCATGAACGCAGCCGTGCGGACGCCGCAGGATTTCTTCCCGGCGATCGCGCGGGTCTTCGACGATGGGCTGATCCTTGCGAGACTTCCAGAGGCCGCGGCAGCCGGGCTGCGCCGGGCCGCCGAGATTCATCTCGTCACCTATTCGGCGCTGCAGGCGGTCCGCTTCGGCAGATATCGTGACGCCTTCGCCTATCTCGGAATGGTCGGCCGGCGGTCGCCCATATCGCTGCCGCGCGCCGCGATCAGGGTCGTCCTCGCCTGCTTTGGCATCTAGTCCGCGGCGTCAGGACACGATCTTCGAGGCTTCGTAAGGCTTCGGTTCGACACCGAACGCCGCGAGCGCAGCGCCGAGTGCGACCATCACGGGGTGCGTCGCGACGACGGCTTTCGACGATGTCAGCAGGCGCGCCGCGCGAACCAGCGACAGCGGCAGCCGTCCGAGCATCTGCGCAAACACCCACGCCCGCGCCGCCGTGCTTGGCGCGGCCTTGTACTGCACACGATAATTGATCGCGCCGATGCGCAGACCACGCCTCGCGATCCAGCCGGGGCTGGTGCGGCTTTGCGGCACGGTCTCGGTGATGACGGCTTCCGCCGTCCAGTGGAATGTCATGCCGGCATCGCGGCACCGCACGAAGAAATCGCAGTCGCCGCCGCCAAGGAAATTGAAGCGCAAATCGAAGGCGGGACGATCGAACCGCTCGAACGCCGCGCGCGTGATCAGGCAATTGCCGCAGCCATAAATCAGAGGTACCGCGCCGCTGTATTCATACGCGGGACAGAAGGCGGGATGACGCGCGAGCCAGGGCCGGCTGTCGTCGTCGAACACCGGCAGCACCGGTCCGCCGACCACGTCCGCGCCGGTTGCCTCACAGGTGCGAACCATCAGCTCGAGCCAGTCGGGCGAGGCGATCTCGTCGTCGTCGATCATCAGGAAGCGGGTTGCGGCGGGAAACAGCGCCTGCGCCGTCTCGAACGCGGCGTTGATCGCGTGGCAATTGCCCTGACGCTGCTCGACCAGGCAGATGCCCTGGAGCTTGCCGGCAGCGAGGAATTCCGCAGCGACCGGCGCGCTCTCGCGCCCTGCCGCGTCGTTCTCGACCATGACGACCGCGAAGGAGCGCGGGGTACGCTGGCTGGCAAGCGACTCCAGCGTCAGCCGCAGATGCTGCGGGCGGCGAAAGCAGGGAATACAGACGACGATACCAACCGACAAGTCGATGACGCGCGAGCTCGCAGCGATCTCCCGGTTGGGATCGCGCACGGCGTCCGAGATCCGGTTGGCGGACAGGTCTGTCGGAATCAACGTCATAGCGTTCTAGATGCCCGAGATGTGTTGAAGAAACCCTGCGTCGATCGCGTGCATCGACGCAGTCCCGCGACGGCACAGCAACGTTGAACAGATGCGTGCCAAAATGAACGGCCCGTTTCGGCGACAAAACGAGCCATCTTGCCGACTTTCTCGAGCATGCAAGCCTATCACCAAGCGCTTAACCGCCTTCGCTCGTTTTCCTATGAGCTCTAGCGCGTGCGATATTGCAATTCGCGGTCCGTCGTCCGGCAATCGCGCAATGCGGAAGATGCCGTAGTTAACGCATATGCGCATTAACCCGACCGTAAGCACCGCGACCGGTGAAGAGGCCCGGCATTAGATTTGCTCTTCGGGCACGAGGGATTTTTCCTGTAAATTTGAGTCGAACAAGCGCGGTAAGGAAACATGAACAAGCCAGCCACGATCGATTTCGCGACAGCGATCCCCACTCCCGCCAGGCCCGCCCATAACCAGGCGTTGCTCGAGATGGTGCCTGGCGAAGCGCGCGATAGCCTGCTCGCCATTCACGACGTGCTGCGCCGCGAACTTCCGCAAGGCCGGCTCGCCATCTACGAGGCCGGAGGCGGCTCCTGCAGCTTCCTGCCCGTTGACGTGCTCGGCCGCAGCCACGTCACGGTCGTCGATATCGATGAGGACCAGGTCCGCAACAACACTTACGCGGATGACGCTATCCTCGGCGATGTGCAAACCTTCCGCTTCGGCGCTGAAACCTTCGATGTCGTGATTTGCTACAACGTGATCGAACATCTGCCTGACGTCGAAGCCGCGTTGTTGAACTTCCGCGACGCGCTCAAGCCCGGCGGGATGATCCTGATCGGTGCGCCCAATCCGCGCTCGCTCTCGGGCGTGGTCACCAAATTCTCGCCGCACTGGTTCCATGTCTGGTTCTACCGGAACATCCGTGGCATCAAGAATGCCGGCCTGCCCGGCGAGCCGCCGTTCCCGACCTTCTTCCATCCGCTGGTGACGCTGTCGAAGCTCGAAACGTTCGCGACCGCCCATGGCCTCGACATGATCTACCGCCGCGAGGTCGAGAGCCCGCGCTATCCCGAGATGCGCCAGCGCAAGCCGCTGTTCGCCGCCCTCGTCGATGCCGGCGCGGCGCTTATGAATGCCCTCCTCCCGCGCGGGACCGACGTCCGCCGCGGCGACTATCACGTCATCCTGCGGAAGCGTTGATGACCATGGCGCACCCGCGCAGTAACGAACCGTTAATCTCTGCGGCGCCGGCGCATCGAGGGCGTCACGACGCCACGTCGGGAAGCGGCGGGCGCTTAAACGCTTTGTTTGCCATTTCGGTGAATAGTCCCTCAATGAGTATGGTTAATTTTCCCTGTTGCGTTGATTGGGCACCTATATCCCGGGTGCGTGGCGTAGAGCGAAGAGTAACCCCTCAGCCTGCGGCACTTGGAATGGAAGCTGGGGATGATGCTTGACTATAACCAGCCGATAGATCGGGCCAGACCGGAGGCCCCGCAGCGGAGGTTGCCGACCGGCTTCAACGTGCTGGAGCTCGTCAACCTGCTTTGGCGGCGCAAGATCGCGATTGCCGCTGCCGCCCTGCTCGGCGCGACGCTTGCGGTCGCCATCGGCAAGAGTCTCACACCCCGCTACACCGCGACCTCTCAGCTCTATGTCGACCCGCGCGAGCTCCAGCTCGTCGATCGCGAGCTCACCCCCCGCGCACAGGACGTCTCCGGCATGTCCATGGTGGTGGAGAGCCAGGCGCGCCTGATCACATCCAACAGCGTGCTGTTGCAGGTGATCCAGCAGGCCAATCTCGAGAAGGATCCGGAATTTGGCGGCGGTGGCGATGCCGGGAGCCTGATGTCGTCGCTGCTGGGCCTGATCGGCCTGCAACCACGCACGCCCTCTGCTGCAGAAATAAAAGACGTGCAGCTTGCGGCGCTCGACGCCCTGAACAAGCACATCACGATTCGCAAGGGTGATAAGAGCTTCATCGTCGACATCGAGGTCTGGTCGACCGATCCGGCGAAAGCGGCGATGCTCGCCAACACCCTGACCAGCACCTATCTTTCGGACTCCCGCAATTCGCAGGCTCTGGCGGCGCGGCGTGCGACCAGCGACCTGTCCGGGCGCTTGAAGGAATTGCGCGAGCGGCTGCGCAACGCCGAGACCGTGCTCGCCACCTACAAGGCCCAGAACAATTTCGTCGGCACCCAGGACGCGCTGATCAGCGATCAACAGCTCTCCTCCAGCAACCAGCGGCTTTCCGCGGCCCGCGCGGCGACGATGGATGCGCAGGCGCGGCTCGACCAGATCGAGGCGAGCCGGCGCACGGCTGCAGATGCCGGCGCTATTCCCGAAGCCTTGCAATCGCCGACGATCGCCAACCTGCGCGCCCAATATGCCGACGCCCGCAAGAAATATGCGGAGCAGGCCGGCGAGCTCGGGCCGCGTCACCCGGCGCTGCGGCAGACCGAGAAGCAGGTCGAGGATCTCAAGCGCACCATCGGCGAGGAGATTGACCGCTTCGCCCAATCGGCCAAGAACGACCTGACGCGCGCCCGCGACTATGAGGCCTCGCTCAACCGGGCGCTGGAGGCCCAGAAGCGGCAGAGCGTCCAGCTTAGCCAGGCCGCCGTGCGGCTGCGCGAGCTCGAGCGCGAGGCCGATGCCAGCCGCGACGTCTATCAATCCTTCCTCAAGCGCTCGCGCGAGACCGAGGAGCAGGAGAGCCTGAACACCTCGGCAGCGCGCGTCATCGGCGAAGCCACGGTGCCGCAGCGGCGTTCGTTCCCGCCGGCGATGAGCCTGTTCGCCATGATCGGCTTCATCTTCGGCGCGCTCGCTGCTTCAGGCTGGTTGGTCGCGGCCGAGATCCTGTTGCTCGGCGCGACCTCGCCGGTGCCCACGCCAGCACGTCGCGAGCGCACGCCAGCCCCGGAGACCAGGCGTCCTTTGGAGGTTTCGCGAACTCCAGAGGTTTCGCGGCCGCCGCTGAACGCGCGCACTCCGGAAGTTGCCAAGACTTCTCCGGAGGCCGCTCCACCGCAGGCCGCTGCTCCGGAGCCCGCCGCGCCGCCACTTTCGCTGGTGGAAAAGCCCCTGATCGCACGCCTCCAGGAGGCCGACGTCATTCACACGCTCGGCGCCATTCTCGCCACCGGCGGCGGCGTCGATCTCACTCGACTGGGCTGGCCGACGCTACGCCCCGGATTTCCGCTGACCACACTGCTCAACGCCTTGCGCGACATGCGCGCCGCAGTGGCCCGCCGCGCCGGCGGCAAGGCGATGCCGGTCATCGCTCTCGTCGGCGCCAACGAAACCACCGGACGCAGCGTGAGTGCGCTGAACTTCGCGCTTGCGGCGGCGCGCGACGGCACCCGCGTGCTGATGATCGATGCCGACCACCAGGCGCACACGCTCTCCAGCAAGGTCAACCGTCCGGCCAAGGGCGAGCCGGAAAAGCACGGCTGGCTCTCGATCGGCAGCAAGGCCGTGCGCGAGATCAAGACCGTCAACGGCATCTCGGTGCTCCCGGCTGCCGAGAGCGATGCCGGCAAGGCGACGGAGGCCATCCGCAAGGCGATTACGCTGGCGCGTTCCGCCGGCGGCTACGACCTAATCCTCCTCGACGGTCCCGCGATGCCACTCTCGGCCGCCGGCCGCAAGCTGCTCGATGGCGTCGACGCGCTGGTCGCGGTGCTGCCAACCAGCCTCGACATTAACGACAGCATGGAAGAGATCCTGGCCGCACTCGGCGGCGCCGAGCGCAAGCTCGTCGGCGTCGTGCTCGACGAGCTCACCCCCGCAATCCAAACGCGCCAGCGAGGCAGACAATATGCTTGAGCGCCGCGTCAATTTCGAGGGGCGGGCCGCGACCGCCGAAGTGCCGCGGGTCACCGTCGGCGGCCTTCGCATGGCCACGCTCGACCTCGAAGCGACCGCCGATTTCATGATCGAGGCGACCGACCCGCGTCATCGCATCGGCCGACCGCTGTTCCTGACCTCGGCCAATGGCGAGGTGCTGGCACGCTGCTCGACCGAGCCGCAGACCGAGCGCCTGTTCCGCGCCGCCGACCTGATCAATGCCGACGGCCAGCCGCTGGTGGCGGCATCCAAGCTGCAATCCTGGTTTCCGCTGCCCGAGCGCGTCGCAACCACTGACCTGTTCCACGTCGTCGCGCGCAAGGCGGAAGCTGCCGGCCGTACCTTCTACATGCTTGGCGCCAGCGAGGACGAGAACGCAGCAGCGGTCGCGAACGTCCAGAAGCTGTATCCGAACCTCAAGATTGTTGGGCACAGCCACGGCTATCTCCGCGGCGATGCCATGCGGGCCAGGGTCGAGGAGATCAATGCACTCGCACCGGACTATCTTTGGGTCGCGCTTGGCGTGCCCAGCGAGCAGGCCTTCGTCGAGGAATTCACGCCACTTCTCACCAATGTCGGCGTCATCAAGACGTCCGGCGGCCTGTTCAACTTCCTCTCGGGCAGCCGGTCCCGCGCGCCACAATGGATGCAGAAGATCGGACTGGAGTGGGCCTGGCGCACGTGGCTCGAGCCGCGCCGCCTGTTCTGGCGCTATCTGACCACCAATCCACGTGCGCTCTATCTGCTGTTCAGCCGCAACCGGCCCTTCAACCGCTGAGGGACGCCGAGATGCCCCCTCGCCGCACCAGGCGCCCTTATTGTGCCTTGCCGGTCGGCACCCTGAGCGGCTAAAGAGACTGTGACAGTCAGCGTTGGCAACTTTCCAGGCCGCCGCACGTTTTGTATAGCCGCCGACGCAGGCGGCACACTTGGTTCGACCAATAGCGCGAGCCGATTTTTCACAGCGAAACAGATCGAGTCGGCGCGTCGCCTGATTTCAGGCGTGGCCCCAGGGAGCACGGAGCGAATGCATCAGGCCGCAAGCCTGCAATTCGAGCGCGTGATGGACGAGCTCGTGCTCTGGCACGCCGTGCCGGAGGACGAACGCTCGCCGGCACCGGCCTGGTGGTGGGGACCGGCGATGGCGATGTTCGACGTGCACGAGCCGATGCGACACGCGTGGTGTAGCGAGCTCGGCCTCGGCGACGGCTCGAGCTTTGCCGATGGCGCGCATGCCCTTCTCGCGCTGTTCGCCGAACAAACCTCGCTGACCTGGCCGGATGATTTTCCGCGCAAGGCGGAAATCAAGGAAGAGGACGTCCGCGAACTGCACCCGCAACCGTCAGACGACAGCGCGTTCCAACCGTAACGCCACGGCCTCGTCCGGATCCGGCTCCGGCTGGAGCGGCGGTGCGATGGGAAGGACCATCGGTCGCAGCAGCTCGGCCATCTGCCGCGCCGGCAGCGGCTTTGAGATCAGGAAGCCCTGCATCTCGTCGCAGCCATGGGCGCGCAGAAACGCCTCCTGCTCGGCGTTCTCGACGCCTTCGGCGACCACGGTCATGCCGAGCGCCTTGCCCATGCTGATGATCGCCTGCGCGATCGCCTGGTCCTCGGTATCCTGCGGCAGGTCGCGCACGAAGGAGCGGTCGATCTTGATGGTGTCGATCGGGAAATGCTTCATCAGCGACATCGAGGAATAGCCGGTGCCGAAATCGTCAATGGCGAGGCGAATGCCGCGGCTCTGGATCGCATCCAGGACTTTCAGCGCGCGCCCGACATTGCGCATCATCATGCTCTCGGTGACCTCTAACTGGAGCAACACCGGCGACATGCCGCTTGCAGCCAGCGCCTCGTCGACGTCCTGCAACAAATGCGCGTCGGCAAACTGCCGCGGCGACAGGTTGACCGCCATCGACACAGGCAGCAGGCCGCGACGCTGCCAGGCCATGGCCTGCGCGCAGGCTTCCTTCACCACCCAGCGGCCGATCGGCACGATCAGGCCGGTTTCCTCGGCAAGCGGGATGAACTGCGCCGGGGAAATGTTGCCGAGATCGGGATGCGTCCAGCGCAACAGCGCTTCGACGCCGGTGATCTGGCTCGTCGCCATGTCCACCTTGGGCTGGTAATTCAGCGAGAACTGCTCGCGCTCCAGCGCCCGGCGCAGCGCGCTTTCAAGCGACAGCCGCTCGATCGACTGCGTCTTCACCTCCTTGGAGAAGAAGCGATAGCCGTTCTTGCCGTCTTCCTTGGCGAGATACATCGCCATGTCGGCGTTCTTGGTCAGCGTCTGCGCGTCGGCGCCGTTGGCTGGATACATCGCGATGCCGATCGAAGCGGTGGTGTGGCACTCGTGGCCGGCAAGCTCCATGGGCTTGCCCAGCGCCGTCAGCAGTTCGGTCGCGATGCGCTGGACGTCGTCGACCTCGCCACACTGGTCGAGGATCACCACGAACTCGTCGCCGCCGAGCCGCGCCACCACATCGCTTGCGCGTAACGCGTTGCGCAGGCGGTCGGCGACTTCGAGCAGAAGCAGATCGCCAGCCTCGTGGCCGAGCGAGTCGTTGATGACTTTGAAGCGGTCGAGATCGATGAACAGCAGCGCAAAGCGGTGCTCTTGGCGCTGCGCGGTCTCGATCGCTCCCCGCAGCAACGCGTTGAACGTCTCTCGGTTGGGCAGATTGGTCAGGCTGTCGTAGGAGGCGAGGTATTCGATCCGCTCGTCAGCCTTGTTCTTCTCGTCGACGCGATCGAAGTTCTCCATCGCGAAGGAAACGTTTTCGGCGAGACGCTGCAACAGCTCGACGAACTCGCCCGTAAAAGTGTCCGGTTCGGTCGACATGTAGATCATGACGCCAACCGCCCGGTCGTGCGCGACCAGCGGGAACGCCGCGCCCGACCGCGCGCCGTCGCCGCGGACGACCGCGTGGAAGACGCGGACGCGATCGTCGTTGAGATAATCGTTGCTGATGCAAGGCTGGCGCGTGCGGAACGCCGTGCCGCTCATCCCACGACCTTCGGGGCGCTCGGGGTCCGTGGAGAGGCGGATGTTGCGCGTGGTGTCGGACGACGGTCCGGCGCTGGCCACGATTTCCAGTTGGTCGCTGTCCGGCTTGGCCAGCGCAATGGTGGTGGAGGTGAATTTTGCGCCATTCGATGCGGCGAGGCAGACGAGATCGTACAGCTCGGCGCGCGACTTCGCCCGCATGATCGCCTCGTTGGTCGCGCTCAGCGCCGCGAACATCCGCGTCAGACGCTCCTTCTGGGCCTCGGTGCGAGCCTTCTCCTCGGCACGATCGAAATTGTCGAGCGCGAAGGAGACGTTCTCGGCCAGGCGTCCGAGCAGTTCGACCAGATCGGGCGTGAATGTATTCGCTTCGGGTGCGAGGAAAAGCAGAATGCCGATCGGCTCCCGGCCGGCCCGCAGAAGCGGGAAGCTTGCAGCGGCGCGCGTGCCATCCTCGGCCGCCTTGGAATGCCAATGTAGCGATCGCGGATCGTGCAGATAGTCGTTGATGACACTGGGTCGGCGGGTCCGCAGCGAGATCCCTATAATCCCCTGACCCTCGGGATGATCAGCGGAAACAAAGCAGGTACGTCCGACCATTCGCTCCTGGAGGCGCCCCTTCACTGCGACGACGCGGACGAACTCCCGTTTGTCGTCCATGATGCCGATCGTGGCCGAGGCAAACACGCCGCCGAGCACGGCCGCCTGGCACGCCACGTCGAACAGCTCCTCGCGCGTCTTGGCCCGCATGATGGCTTCGTTGGTCGCGCTGAGCGCCTCGAACATGCCACTCAGGCGATCACGCTGCTTGTCGGCCCGCGCTTTTTCTTCGGCGCGATCGAAATTCTCCAGCGCGAAGGCGGCGTTGGCCTGAAGCTTGCGCAGCAGCTCGACGAATTCATCCGTGAAGGTGCCGCGCTCCGGCGAGTTGAACAGGAATACGCCTTCGATCCTGTCGCCGTTGAACAGCGGCAGCGCCGCGGATGATGCGATGCCGTTGCGGCGGGCGCTGGCCTGCCAGGGCTTGATGCGGTCGTCTGCCAGCACGTCGTTGCTGACGGCAGGCTGGCGCGTGCGGTACGCGGTGCCGGTCAATCCCTGCCCTTCGGGAATTTGATCGGAGGTGGAAAACTTGAAATTGCGGACCTGATCCGCATTCGGTCCGTAGCAGGCGGCGACGCGCAGCAGCCCGGCGCTATGATCGACAAGCGCAATGGTAGCCGAGGTGAACTTGGCGCCCTGCGCCGTCGCCTCGCAGACGAGATCGAACAGCTCGGCGCGCGAGCGCGCGCGCAGGATCGCCTCGTTGGTGGCGCTGAGCGCGGCATACATCCGCGCCAACCGTTCTTCTTCCGCAGCGATCCTGGCCTTCTCGGTCTCGCGGTCGAAATTCTCGATTGCGAACGAGACGTTCTCCGCCATGCGCACCAGCAGCGCGACGACCTCCTCGTCCTTGGCCCACGACCTGCTGACGAAAAACAAGAGCACCCCGACGCTCTCGCCGTGCTTAATCAGAGGCGCTACCACACAAGCGGCGACGCCGGTGTTGACATTGGCCTGCTCCCAAGGCGTTCCCCGGGTGCGGCTGGCGAGATCTTCCTCGACGATGGCCTTCTGCGTCCGGAACACCTCGCCGGAGATGCCCTTGCCGTAGGGGTTTTCAGGGTCGATCGAATAGCGTGACTGGGTGACCAGCTCCAGGTTCTGTCCCGTGGAAGCGACCGGACTCATCCAATGCGAATCCGCCTCGCGAAGCAGGACGATCGTCGCCAGCGACTTGCCACCATGCACGGAGGCGTCACACACGAGCTGGTAAAGCTCCTGCTCGGTCTTGGCGCGGAGAATGGCTTCGTTGGTGGCACTGATGGCGCCGAACATGCGGTTGAGCCGCCGTGTCGCTCGCTCGCTGATCTGCCGCGCGGTTTCGCGGGCGAAATTGTCCAGCGCATAGGTAATGTTGGCCGACATACGCTCGAACAGCGACACCATCTGCTCATTCAGCGATCCGGCGTCGCTGCGCGTCACGTACAGCACGCCGACGCTCTGCCCATTGCACAAGAGTGGCACCGCCGCGGCGGCGCCGATGTGAGCCTTCGCCGCGCCCTCGCGCCAGGCGAGCGAGCGCGGATCGTTCAGGAAATCGTTGCTGATGCAGAGCCTCCGGCTGCGAAAGGCTTCGCCGCCGACGCCCGACCCTTCCGGCGTACCGGCCTCCGTGGTGATCTTGATCGCACGCAGCCGCGCAACGTCGTCGCCGCAGCCGGCCGCAAACCGCAGCCGCTGGCCGTCCGGCTCCACCAGGAACACGGCCACCGCCATGAAGTCCCCACTCGAAAACCCGGCGTCGCAGACCTTCTGGTACAGCTCGTCCGGCGATTTCGCATAAAGGATCGCTTCATTGATGGCGCTCAACGCTGCAAATGTGCGCGCGAGGGGCGTTTGCACGATCTCAACTCCCCGACATTTCTGCCATTTTCTCCCGGGTAGCTTTATGAAGGCGATGGCCTAAATGGTCGTTATTGGTCCCCGCAAACCGTCAATCAAAGTGAACGAGCTGCGAACGACCGGCGCCAAACTGTCCGGATTCCCGCTGTACGGGATGGCGCCTTCGACCAAAGGCGCGTTCGCTTCACGAATTTGCAGCCCTGTATTGGTTTACGAGAGATTGATATCGCACCTGTGCTTTGAGACGATGGCGCCCAACAACCAGCGCCCGCCAAGGGCGAGACCTGAGGAAGCGCCATGCCGATTATCAAGGCCGACCGCCTCGCGCGCATCAGCGCGGCGCTGCTCCTCCGTCCGAAGGCAGCAGGGCGTGTGTTCTATCCCGGCGAGATCGAGGGCTTGCGCGAGCAGCAACGCCTGCGCGACGGCATCGAGATCGAGGATGCGACCTGGGAGAACCTGCGGGCACTGGCGCGCGAGTACAGGCTCGGCTCAGTGCTCGATCTGGCCTGACGAATTGGAGAACAGCAGCATGACGCGGCAGATGGTACTGGTCGGCTTCCTCCAGGCACAGAACTGCACCAACTTGCCGAGCTCCTGGCGGCATCCGGACTCGCGCCACGATTCGATGTCGGCGGACTACTATCAGCAGATCGCGCGCATCCTGGAAGCCGGCAAATTCCACATGGCTTTTTTCGACGACCGCCTGGCGATGCCGGACCGCTACGGCAACGATCACGCCCACACCGTCGAATACGGCATCCGCTGCGTGAAGATGGACCCGCTGATCGTGCTGACCACGATGGGCTTGGTCACCGACAAGCTCGGGCTGGGAGCGACCTGCTCGACCACCTATTACGAACCCTTCGACGTTGCACGCCGCTTCGCAACACTGGATCTGATGTCCGGCGGGCGCGCCGGCTGGAATGTCGTGACCTCGCTCAATGACGGCGAGGCGCTCAACATGGGCAAGGACTCCCATCCCGAGCACGACTCCCGCTACGACCGCGCCGACGAATTCATGGAGGTCGTGCTCGGCCATTGGGACACTTGGGAGGATGGCGCGCTCATCATGGACAAGAAGAGCGGCCGTTTCGCCGATCCGGCCAAGGTGAAGCGACTCGATCACAACGGACCGGCCTTCAAGTCGCGCGGACCGTTCACGGTGCCGCGCTCTGACCAGGGCCATCCCGTGATCATCCAGGCCGGCGCGTCCGGCCGCGGCCAGCGCTTTGCCGGGCGCTGGGGTGAGGTGATTTTCACCGCCGCGCGCAATCTCGCCGCAGCAAAGGACGGCTACGCGGCCGTGCGCAACGAGGCTGCCAAGGCCGGCCGCGATCCCGACCAGATGTTCCTCTGCAACCTGACGACGCCGGTTTGCGGCGCGACCAAATCCGAAGCCGAGGACAAGATGGCGCTGATCAACGAGCTGCCGCTCCAGATCGACGCGCTGTCGCTGCTCGCCGAGGCCCTCAACTACGATTTCGCCTCAAAGGATCTCGACGAGCCGCTGACGACGGAAGAACTCAAGAGCATGCAAGGCATCTTGGGCATCCGCGACGGCGTTTTGAAGAATTCGGGCAAGAGCAATCCGAGCGCCCGGGACTTCGTCACCTTCTCCGGCCGCGGCCAGCTTCAGGACGCGATGGTCGGTGGGCCCAAAGAGGTCGCAGACAGACTCGAAGAGATGTTCGTCGAGCGCGGCTGCGACGGTTTCGTTATCGCGGCGACCTATGTGCCCGGCTCCTACGCCGACTTCGTGCGCCATGTCGTGCCGGAATTGCAGCGCCGCGGCTTGTTCCAGAAGGACTATCGCGGCAAGACGCTGCGCGAGAATCTCGGGCTGAAGCGGCCGGCTGCCGGCGCCTGGAAAGTGCAGCCGCGCGACGCTGCGGAATAGTGGGAGGATCCGACATGCGCTGGCTGAAATTCACCGCCTCGGGCAAGACCTCCTGGGGGATCGTTGAAGGCGACCAGCTAATCGCGGTCGACGGCGATCCCTTCGGGGAATGGCAACGCACCTCGAAGACGCTTGCCTTATCGCAAGTGAAGATCGAGCTGCCGCTGATCCCGCGCACCTTCTATTGCGTCGGCTTGAACTATCTGAAGCATCTGAAGGAGGCCGCCGACAAGCGCGGCGAGGTGCCGGCCGTCCCTGACAGACCCGAGATCGGCTATCGCGCGCAGAACGCGCTGATCGCGCATGACGAGGAGGTTGTGATCCCGTCTTTCGCGACCGAGAAGATTCACTACGAGGGCGAACTCGTCGTCGTCATCGGCAAGAAGGTGAAGCATCTCACGGAGGAGAACGCGATGGATTGCGTGTTCGGCTACACCATCGGCAACGATGTCAGCGAGCGCAGCTGGCAGAAGGCCGATTGCAGCCTGTGGCGGTCGAAGAACGCCGACACCTTCAAGCCAATGGGCCCATGGATCGAGACCGAGGCCGATCTCGCCAAGATGCAGACCGTCGTCCGCGTCAACGGCAAGGAGACCAACCGCTTCCATACCAACGACATGATCTTCGGCGTGGTACCGTTCCTGATCGAGCTGTCCAAGTACTTCACGTTGTGGCCCGGCGACGTGATCTGGATGGGCACCGACGGCGCCTCGCCCGACATCAAGCACGGCGATGTCGTGGAGATTGATATCACCGGCATTGGCACGCTGCGAAATCGATTCGTGCGTGAGCAGCGGTAGCCTGTACACTTGGCTGCGAGGCCGACTATCCGACCTCATTCTGAGGAGCGCGTTTTCGCGCGTCTCGAAGGGTGAAGGCCCCGCTCTTGGCCTCGCCCTTCGAGACGCTTGCTCCGCAAGCCCTCAGGATGAGGAGATAGATTTGCGCAGGTATCTTTTCAAAACGGCAGCGCCACGCTCGTCTTGATTTCCTTCAGCACCACGTTGCTGCGGACGTAGCGGATGCCGGGGATGCGAAACATGAATTCGTCGAGGAACCTGTTGTAGGCCGCCATGTCCTGCACGACGACACGCAAATGATAGTCGGCGTCGCCCGTCGTCGCAAAACACTCCAGCACCTCGCGGCGCGTCGTCACCCGGGCCACAAATTCATCGACGAATTTGGCGTCGTGCCGTTCAAGCGAGACATGGAGGATGGCGGACATCGCAAAGCCGGCCTGCTCGCGCGCGACCAGCGCCGCATAGCCCCGGATGACGCCGGTCTCCTCGAGCGCGCGCACCCGCCGCCAGCAGGCCGAGGTCGACATGCCAACCTCATCGGCAAGCTGCTGATTGGTGGCGCGGCCGTCCTTCTGGAGATGGCCGAGAATCCGTGCGTCCTGGTCTTCAATCATGCAGGCACCTTCGCTTGGTAGATTATGCCATAATGCGACACAATTTGCAATGTTTTACCGAAATGACAGTCTGATCGGAATGAATAGGTAAGACCTACCAGCGCCCCAAGCTTAACATTTGCCGATCCGACAGGGACGCCGCGCGAGGTCCGCCATGGACGCCATTCCGTCACTCGATACCTACGAGCTCTCCGACCGCTACGACCGCGAGGAGGGCCGAGTCTTCCTCACGGGCACGCAGGCGATCGTCCGCATTGCGCTCGACCAGGCGCGACGCGATCGCGCCGAAGGACTGAACACCGCCGGCTTCATCTCCGGCTATCGTGGCTCGCCGCTCGGCGGCATCGATCTCGAGCTCTGGCGCATCAACGAGCGCCTGAAGCGGGACCGCATCGAATTCCTCCCTGCCGTCAACGAGGACCTCGCCGCGACCGCGGTGCTCGGCTCGCAGCAGGTCGAGACGCAATCCGACCGCGAGGTCGATGGCGTGTTCGGACTTTGGTACGGTAAGGGACCCGGCGTCGACCGCTCCGGCGATGCGCTCAAGCACGGCAATGCCTACGGCTCCTCGCCGCATGGCGGCGTGCTTGTCGTCGCCGGCGACGACCATGGCTGCGTCTCCTCCTCGATGCCGCACCAGTCCGATGTCGCCTTCATGAGTTGGTTCATGCCGACGCTGCATCCGGCCAGCGTCGGCGAATATCTCGCGTTCGGCGAATATGGCTACGCGCTGAGCCGCTTCTCCGGCATGTGGGTCGGCTTCAAGGCGATCTCGGAGATCGTGGAGTCAGGCGCATCCGTCGCGCTGCGCCCGCCGCGCCTGTTTCGCACGCCAGACTTCACACTGCCGCCGGGCGGGTTGCACTATCGCTGGCCCGATCTGCCGGGGCCGCAGATCGAGGAGCGGCTGGAGGCGAAGAAGCATGCGGTCTACGCCTTTGCCAAAGCCAATCCGATCGACCGCCACATCTACGACATTGCCAACGCCACCTACGGCATCGTCACGACAGGCAAGGCGCATCTCGACCTGATGGAAGCGCTGCGGCTGATCGGGCTGGACGAAGCCGCGTGCCGCAGCATCGGCGTCGACATCTACAAGGTCGGCATGGTCTGGCCGCTGGCGCTGCATGACGCGATGACATTCGTGAAGGGCAAGCGCGAGATTCTCGTGGTCGAGGAAAAGCGCGGCATCATCGAGAGCCAGTTCAAGGAGTATTTCTACGACTATCCGGGCACAAAGCCCGAGCGCATGGTCGGCAAGCACGACGAGACCGGCGCACGGCTGATCTCCTGGATCGGCGAATTGTCGCCGCGCGCGCTGGCTGGCGTGCTTGCACGCCGGCTCGATCCAATGTTTCCGGGCCTCAATCTCGCCGTGCGCGCCGCCGCGCTGTTGCCTGAGGCGGCGCGCACGATCAACGTCGCCGGTGCGACACGCACGCCCTATTTCTGCTCGGGCTGCCCACACAATACGTCCACGAAAGTCCCGGACGGTTCGAAGGCGCTGGCCGGCATCGGTTGCCATTTCATGGCGAGCTGGATGGACCGCGAGACTTCGTCGCTGATCCAGATGGGCGGCGAAGGCGTGAACTGGGCGGCCTCGTCACGATTCACCGGCCACAAGCACATCTTCCAGAATCTTGGCGAAGGCACCTATTATCATTCCGGCTCGATGGCGATCCGGCAGGCGATCGCGGCGAAGGCCAACATCACCTACAAGATCCTGTTCAACGATGCGGTGGCAATGACCGGCGGCCAGCCGGTCGACGGCCCCGTCAGTGTGCATGCGATTGCGCACAGCGTCCGCGCGGAAGGCGTGGCACGGATTGCGCTGGTATCGGATGAGCCATCGCAGTTTTCGCCAGCGGACCTGCCCATCGGCGTGACCATTCACCCGCGCGAGGAAATGGACGCTGTACAGCGCGAACTGCGCGACATCCCCGGCGTCTCCGTGCTGGTCTATCAGCAGACCTGCGCCACGGAAAAACGGCGGCGGCGCAAGCGCGGACAGATCGCCGACCCCAAGCGCTTTGCCTATATCAACGATCTCGTCTGTGAAGGTTGCGGCGACTGCTCGGTTGAATCCAACTGCCTCAGTGTCGAACCGAAGGAGACGCCGTTCGGCCGCAAGCGGCGGATCAATCTGTCGGCTTGCAATAAGGATTTCTCCTGCCTCAACGGTTTCTGCCCGAGCTTCGTCACCGTCGAGGGTGCGACGCGCCGGAAGAAGGCCGCTAGCCAGATCGACGCGGTCGGCCGTGCGGCGACGCTTCTCTTGCCTGCGCCCGTCTCGCTCGATCGTCCCTACGACCTGCTCGTGACCGGTGTCGGCGGCACCGGCGTGATCACCGTCGGCGCCCTGATCGGCATGGCTGCGCATCTCGAACGCCGCGGCGTCTCAGTCCTGGATTTCACTGGCTTTGCACAAAAATTCGGCCCTGTGCTGAGCTACATCCGCCTTGCTGCAAGCCCTGAGATGCTGCATCAGGTTCGCGTCGACCAGGGCGCGACCGATGCGCTGATCGGCTGCGATCTCGTGGTGAGCTCCTCGCCAAAAGCGTCCGGCACCTACCGCCGCGGCACGCGCGCCGCGATCAACACGGCGGAGATGCCGACCGGTGACGTCGTCCGCTTCCGCGACGCCGATCTCGCCTCGCCCGCCCGCCTGCGCGAGATCCGCCAGGTCATCGGCGAGAATAATCTCGATGCCATCAACGCGAACGAGCTCGCTGAACGACTGCTCGGCGACGCCGTCTATGCCAATATCATCATGCTCGGCTTCGCCTGGCAGCATGGATTGGTCCCGATCTCGTTGCAAGCGCTATTGCGCGCGATCGAGCTCAACGGTGTCGCGATCGAAAGCAACAAGCAGGCGTTTGCCTGGGGCCGGATCGCTGCCGCCGATCCGGATTCGATGCCGAAGCCGGATGGCGCTCCAATATCCGAGACGCTTGACCAACTCATCGACCGGCGCGCTGAGTTCCTCATCGCCTATCAGGATGCCGCTTATGCAACGCGCTACCGGACGCTCGTGGCGAAAGTCCGCAATGCGGAGGCGGCGTTGGGCAGCGAGGCGCTGACCGAGGCGGTCGCGCGCGCCCTGTTCAAGCTGATGGCCTACAAGGACGAATACGAGGTGGCGCGCCTGCACATGCAGAGCGGCTTCCTCGACGAATTGAAGCGCGAATTCGACGGCGACTTCAGCATCAAGTATCATCTCGCGCCGCCCTTGCTTCCGTCGAAGCGCGATGCCCGCGGTCGTCCGCGCAAACGCGCCTTCGGCCAGTGGATCCAGATGCCGCTGTCCGCGCTCGCGCGATTCAAAGGATTGCGCGGCACGCCCTTCGATCCATTCGGCTACACGGCCGAACGGCGGACGGAGCGGGAGCTGATCGGCTGGTACCAGGGGTTGATCGATCGGATGCTCGACGGTCTCGACGCCGAGCGCCTCTCTGATGTTGTCGCGGTCGCCAAAGCCCCGATGGATATCCGCGGCTACGGGCCGGTGAAGGATGTGGCTATTGCGAAGGTGAGGGCCGAGGTGGAACGCCTGCTTGCGGATTTGACCGCATCGCGGCCGCCAAAGATGCGGGCCACCGGTTGACGCGACGCCGACGAAGCCTCAGCCTCACGTCTTGAAGGGGCACCGTCACGATGCCCTTGCATTCGGGTGACGCATCATGGATTTCGACCAGTTGACCCTGACCCAGGCCGCAGCCGACCTCCGCGCTGGAACAGTGACGAGCACAGCGCTTACTACAGAAGCGCTGGCCCGCGCCAAAGCCAATGCCGACCTGAACGCCTTCGTCACCCTGGACGAGGCCGGCGCCTTGAAGGCTGCTGCGGCATTCGACGCGAACGGCGACAGGGACAAGCCGCTCGGCGGTGTTCCCATTGTGATCAAGGACAATATCGAGGTCGCGGGACTGCCCTGTAGCGCGGGCACACCGGCGCTGAAAGATTATGTGCCGCGCGCCGATGCGCCGGTGGTCACAAAACTGCGGGCCGCAGGCGCGGTCATCATCGGCAAGACCAGCATGCACGAGCTCGCCTTCGGCATCTCCGGCTACAACACGGCGTTCAAGACCGGCCCAGAGTTCGGTGTGCGCAACGCCTATGATCGCGCCATGATTGCCGGCGGCTCCTCGTCCGGAACGGGCGCCGCGATCGGAGCGCGAATCGTCGCGGGCGGGCTCGGCACCGACACCGGCGGTTCGGTCCGGGTGCCGGCTGCGCTGAACGGATGCGCGTCGTTACGCCCGACCGTCGACCGCTATCCGCAAGCGGGCATCGCGCCGATCTCGCACACGCGCGATACCGCCGGCCCGATGGCTGCGACCATGGCCGACGTCGCGCTGCTCGACCGCGTCATCGCGGGTGGCGATGCGGTGGTGCCAGCTGATCTCGCGGGGGTGCGGATTGGCATCGTGAGGACGATGCTCGTCAATCTCGATGCCGACACCGAGGCCGCCTTCCACGCGACCGTCACGCAGATGAAAGCGCAAGGCATCGCGGTGGTGGAGATCGAGATGCCGGAGCTCGCCGGGCTCAACGGCCAGGTCGGCTTCCCGGTCGCGCTGTACGAGGCCTATGACGACATGGTCGCCTATCTCGCGCACACCGGCACCGGCATCACCATCGAAGCACTGGCGCAGGAGATCGCCAGCCCCGACGTCAAGGGCACCTATGACGGCCTGGTGATCCTACGCAAACTGCCCGGTCCCGATAATACACTTGTCGACGCCAAGCCGATCTATGACGCAGCCGTCAAGACTGCGCGTCCGGCGCTGCAGGCGCTCTACGGCAAGACTTTTGCCGACAACCGGCTGGACGCCATCGCCTTCCCGACCACGCCGCGCGTCGCGATTGCCTCCAACCCGGACTCCAGCAGCCTCGAGAATTTCGGCCTCTTCATCCAGAACACCGATCCCGGCAGCAATGCCGGCATTCCCGGCGTCCAAATTCCGATCGCGCTGGGCGCCAGCAGCCAGTTGCCGATCGGCCTCGAGCTGGACGGACCGGCGGGCAGCGATCGTCGCCTGCTCGCGATTGGAATGGCGCTGGAGCAGGTGTTCGGTCGCCTGCCACCGCCGTCGCACTGAAGCGAACACATGTCTATCTCCTCACCCTGAGGAGCTTGCGAAGCAAGCGATCTCGTTCTGGGCGATCCACCCGGTGAAGGTAAAGGCGTCGGTGGCGTGAGGGGCGTTGCCTCCGCGCTTTCAATTGTCATGCCCCGCGAAGGCGGGGCATCCAGTATCCCAGAGACAGCGAGATACAAAACAACCGCCACAGCGTACTGGATCGCCCGGTCAAGCCGGACGATGACGGCGGAGCATGTAGCGAGCAAGTCGCACCCATCGTCTCCGTCGATTGCGTTGGCCTAAACCGCCGTCGCCTTCGCGAACTCCACATAAATCTCGCGCAGCCGCGTCGCCATGGGACCCGGCTTGCCATCGCCGACCTTCTGGCCGTCGATCGCGACCACCGGCTGCACGAACAGCGAGGCCGAGGTGGCGAACGCTTCTTTGGCGGCGCGCGCTTCGGCGACCGTGAAGGAACGTTCCTCGACGCGGAGCTGGCGCTCTTCGGCCAATGCCACCACGGCCTTGCGGGTGCAGCCCGGCAGGATCGCATTGGAGTTCTTGCGGGTCACGATGACGTCGTCCTTGGTCAGGATGAACGCCGAGGACGATCCGCCCTCGGTGACATACCCGTCCTCCAGCATCCAGGCTTCACCAGCGCCGGCTTCGGCCGCGGCCTGCTTCGCCAGCACCTGCGCCAGCAGCGCCACGCTCTTGATGTCGCGCCGCTCCCAGCGGATGTCGGGCACCGTGATCACGTTGATACCGGTCTTGGCCGAGGACGCGTTGATGATGTCCTTTTCAGAGGTGAACATCACCAGGCTCGACTTGACGTCGCCCTTGGGGAAGGCGAAGTCGCGGCCCTTGTCGGCACCGCGCGTCACCTGGAGATAGACGAGGCCGCTTGCGACGTTATTGCGCGCAATCAGCTCCTTCTGGATCGCGGTGATGCGCTCGATGGTTTCCGGCAGCTTCAGCTTTATCTCGCCGACCGAGCGCTCCAGCCGCGCCAGATGCGAGGCGTTGTCGACCAGCTTGCCGTCGAGCACGGCCGAAACCTCGTAGATGCCGTCGGCGAACAGGAAGCCGCGATCGAGGACCGAGACTTTGGCCTCCGAGAGCGGGACGAATGAGCCGTTGACGTAGGCAATCGAGTCCAAGGCAGGTCTCCTGGTGGGGAAAGGGGAAATCAGCGCGCTTATACGTCAATTGGAGGCACCGAGCACCCCCTCGATTCGTCATTCCGAGGCGGCGCGAAGCGGCGAGCTTTGATGCGCAATTGCGCATCAAAGAATCCATTTCACCTCGTGTACTGCCGCCCGATGGATTCCGGGCCCGCGCCAAGCGGCGTGTCCCGGAATGACGACTGAGTTAGTGGGAGAGAATCTTCGACAAGAACTTCTGTGCGCGGTCGCTGCGCGGCTTGCCGAAGAAATCGTCCTTCGGCGCGTCCTCGACGATCTCGCCGCGGTCCATGAAGATCACGCGATTGGCAACCTTGCGGGCAAAGCCCATCTCGTGGGTGACGACCATCATGGTCATGCCCTCATGGGCGAGGTCGACCATGACGTCGAGCACCTCACTCACCATTTCGGGGTCGAGCGCCGAGGTCGGCTCGTCGAACAGCATGACGATGGGGTCCATGGCGAGCGCGCGCGCAATCGCCACGCGCTGCTGCTGGCCGCCGGAAAGCTGCGCAGGAAACTTCTGCGCCTGTTCCTTCAGCCCGACGCGCTCCAGCAGCATCATGCCCTTCGTGACTGCCTTGTCGCGCGGCCGGTCGAGCACCTTTTGTTGCGCGAGGCAGAGATTGTCGATGATCTTCAGATGCGGAAACAGCTCGAAGTGCTGGAACACCATGCCGACCCGCGAGCGCAGTTTCGGCAAATTGGTCTTGGGATCGTTGACCTTGGTGCCGTCGACACTGATGTCACCGCTCTGGAACGGCTCCAATGCATTGACGCATTTGATCAGCGTCGACTTGCCCGAGCCCGAGGGCCCACAGACTACGACCACCTCGCCCTTGGTGACGCTGGTGGTGCAGTCGGTCAGCACCTGGAAAGTCGGGCTGTACCATTTGTTGACGTGGCTGATTTCGATCATGTGCTTCTCAAGCGCCTCGGCAAACTCGGTTCACCTCTCCCAAGGGGAGAGGTCGGCGCATCGCGCCGGGTGAGGGGTTCAGGTCTGTCGTTGGAGCGGGACCCCTCACCCGGATGGCTAGAGCGATCCGACCTCTCCCTATGGGAGAGGTGAAGAGGAGCCCGCTTCCAGATCTCAAATCCAAATTCCACCTATCGAATGATGGCGATGCGCGCCTGGAGGCGGCGGACGCCAAAGGACGCAACACAGGAAATGGTGAAATAGACGACGGCAGCGAACAGATACATCTCGACCAGACGCCCGTCGCGCTGCGCGACCTTGCTCGCCGCGCCCAAAAAGTCCGTGATCGACAACACGTAGACCAGCGAAGTGTCCTGGAACAGCACGATGGTCTGCGTGATCAGGACCGGTAGCATGTTGCGGAACGCCTGCGGCAGCACGACGTAGCGCATGGTTTGGGCATAGGTCAGCCCGAGTGCGTTCGCCGCGGCCGGCTGCCCGCGCGAAATCGACTGGATGCCGGCGCGCATGATCTCGGAGAAATACGCCGCCTCGAACATGATGAAGGTGATGAGCGAGGACGCGAACGCGCCGACGCTGATCGGCCGCGACGCTCCGGTCACCCATTGCCCGATATAGGGCACCAGGAAGTAGAACCAGAAGATCACCAGCACCAGCGGCAGCGAGCGCATAAAGTCGACATAAACGCCGGCGATATGGCCCAGGACCTTGAAGCCGGAGAGCCGCATCAGCGCGATCGCCGTGCCGAAGATCAGGCCGCCGAGTGCGGCGAGCGCCGTCAGCGTCACCGTGAACGTCATGCCCTCGTAGAATAGATAGGGCAGCGCGCGGCGGACGACATCGAAATCGAAATTGCTGAACATGGTGCTATTTCCCCGTGATGTAGCCGGGGATCGCGACGTAGCGCTCGAGGAAGCGCATCGCGGTCACGACGACGGCGTTGACGAGGAGATAGAGGATGGTCGCTGCGGTGAAGGCCTCGAACACCTGGAACGAGAATTCCTGCATCGAGCGCGCCTGTCCGGTGAGTTCGAGCAGGCCGATGGTGATGGCTACGGCCGTGTTCTTGATGGTGTTGAGGAACTCGGACGTCAGCGGCGGCAGGATGATGCGGAACGCCATCGGCAGCAGAATGTAGCGGTAGCCTTGCAATGTTGTCAGGCCCAGCGCGGTCGCTGCCATCTTCTGCCCGCGCGGCAGCGAGCCTATGCCGGCCTGCAACTGCACGGCGACACGTGCCGACATGAAGAACCCGACGCCGATCGCAGCCGTCCAGAACGGCGCGTTCGGCAGTTGCTTCAGCCACAGTCCGGCAGACCTTGGCAGCACTTCCGGCAGCACGAAGAACCACAGGAAGAGTTGCACCAGCAGCGGCATGTTGCGGAAGAATTCGACATAAGCAAAGCCGAACCAGTACGCTCCCTTCGACGGCAGCGTGCGCATCACGCCGACAATCGAGCCGGTGATCAGCGCGATGATCCAGGCGAGCGCACCCGTCTTGAGGGTCAGCACCAATCCCGCCAGCAGCATGTCGAGATAGGTGCCTGTCCCCATCGGGTTCGGCTGGAAGAAAATTCCCCAGTTCCAGTGGTAGTTCACGTGTCCCCCGCGCGAACGCGCCAATCATGGTTATCGCAGGCGCCTATGCAAATGTCCGGCCACTCCCTCCAGATTGGCCGGAATGTGCGCCTCTCCGCGCTTGCAGGGAGAGGCGCACAGCTCGGTTTACTTATAGTCGTTACTTATAGTCGTCCGGGTTCGGCGAGTCCGTGGGCTTGGCGAACTCGTTCTTCAGCTCGGCCGAGATCGGGGTGTTGAGGTTCAGACCCTTCGGCGGGATCTTCTGCGTGAACCACTTGTTGTAGATCTTCTCGCCCTCGCCGGAGGTGTAGAGCGCGGCGGTCGCCGCATCGACTACCTTCTTGAACGGCGCGTCGTCCTTGCGCAGCATGATGCCGTAGGGCTCGGGCTTGGAGAACGCATCCTTCGAGATGACGTAATCGTCCGGCGACTTCGAGCCGGCAACGAGGCTCGCAAGCAGGATGTCGTCCATGACGAAGGCCACCGCGCGGTCGGTTTCGACCATCAGGAAGGATTCGGCGTGATCCTTGGCCGGGATGATGTTGGCGCCGAGGCCGCGCGCGACGTTGGCCTCGGTGAGCTGCTTGATGTTGGTGGTGCCGGCAGTCGAGACCACCGACTTGCCCTTGAGGTCATCGATTGACTTGAGGCCGCTCGACTTCTTGAAGACATAGCGGCTGGCAGTCAGATAATGGGTGTTGGTGAAGGCGACCTGCTTCTGGCGCTCGGCGTTGTTGGTGGTCGAGCCGCATTCGAGGTCGATGGTGCCGTTGGCCATCAGCGGGATGCGGGTCGCCGAGGTGACGGGATTGAGCTTGACTTCGAGCTTGTCGAGCTTGAGCTCCTTCTTCACGGCGTCGACGATCTTGTAGCAGATGTCCATCGCGAACCCGATGGGCTTCTGGTTGTCATCGAGATAGGAGAACGGGATCGAGGAGTCGCGGAAGCCAAGCGTGATCGCGCCGGTGTCCTTGATGTTCTTCAGCGTGCCAGTCAGCTCCTGGGCCCCGGCCTGGCTGACGGCAAAGGTCGCGGCCAGCGCGATGCCGATGGTACGGAAATGTTTCACTTTTTTCTTCCCCTTTCAGGATGATGCGGCCGAATGCAAGCACAAATCGGCCCGGATTAGAATGTGACTTTCGGCTGGAATGCGGCTCAGGTTAACGGCTCAGGTTAGCGGCCTGGGCAATTCGCCGAGATCCCAGTACAGGCCAGCCATTATCGTCAAGGCCTCTTCGGTCAAAGGCAGCAGGATGTGCTCATTGGGCGCATGCTGGGAGCAGCCGGGATAAGAGTGCGGCACCCAGATCGTCGGCAGGCCAAGAATCTCGGAAAATACGTCGTTGGGCAGCGAGCCGCCGAAATTCGGCAGCACCGCCGGCGTCTTGCCGGTGGTCTCCTGGACCGAATCCGCCGCCCATTTGATCCACGGGCTGTCGAAATCGGTGCGCGAGGCGGCAAAGCTCTGCGCCGCCCGCACCTCGATCATCGGAAAGCCCTTCGCGGCCAGATGCGCGCGAATGGCCTCGATCAGGCCGTCGATCCTGGTGCCGACCACAAAACGCAGTTGCAGCACGGCATTGGCACGGCCGGGAATGGCGTTGGCCGGCTTATCGATATTGCCGGACGACATCGCCAGCACTTCGAGCGTGTTCCAGGCGTAGAGCCGCTCAGCCGCCGACAATCCTTCCTCGCCCCAGTTCTCCGCCAGAGCCGGCTCGTCCTCGGTCGGCACGACCTGCACGTCCGCGAGATAGCTGCGGATCTGGTTGGTGAGACGCGGCGGCTTCAGCGCATCGAGCTGAAGGCGGCCGTGGCCGTCGACCAGCGTGGCGATCGCGTTGACCAGAATGGTCGCGGGGTTGGCAAGCACGCCACCCCAATTGCCGGAGTGATGCCCACCATCGCGCAGGTTGACGTCGAGATGGATTCGGATGCCGCCGCGGCAGCCGAGAAACAGGGTCGGCCGGTCCGCGGACAGGCGCGGCCCGTCGGAGGCCATGAACAGGTCGGCCTTCAATGCGTCGCGGTTGAGATCGCAGACCTTGCCGAGATCGGGCGAACCGATCTCCTCGCCCATCTCGACGATGAATTTGGCGTTGAAGCCGAGCTTGCCGCCGCGGGCGTCGCGCACCGCGCGGAGCGCCGCCATGTTGATGCTGTGCTGGCCCTTGTTGTCCGCGGTGCCGCGGCCGTAAAGGCGAATGCCGGACACCGTGGTGCGCCAGGGATCGCGGCCCTCGCGCCACTCGCCTTCCATGCCGTCGACGACATCGCCATGGCCGTAGATCAGAACCGTCGGTGCCGTCTCGCTCTCGCGATGTTCGGCGAACAGGAACGGCGCCTTGCCGCTCGGGGATTCGACCATGCGGCTTTCGAAATCCAGCGCCGCGAAAGCGGGCTGCATCTCCTGTTCCAAATAGGCGCGCAGTTCAGCACCGCGCGAGGGGTTCTGGCTTTCGGTCCGGAAGGCAACGCGGCGGTCGAGTTCGGCGAGGAACGCGCCGGATTTGAAATCGTCACGGGCGCGGGCGATGGCGTCGGCTCTGGTCATTACTTGCTTTTTCAGGGTTGCGAGGCGAAGGACCATACCCGAGACGGGTGGGCCTTCGAAAGTGGCGGGGACCGGATAGTTCTTGGGATTTCGTTCTTGCTCTCTTGAGATTGGCTTGCCAAGGGCAGCAGCGCTGCTGCTTTTGGCCTTGCCAAGGTCGAGTTATATGCAAGAACTTCGCCAAATTCGGGCGCCCGTCTATCATTCGAAGAGTGCCCGGGACAGGGCGCCGAGGGACCAGCATGGCCAAACAGATCAGGCTCAACGCATTTGCGATGAATTGCGTCGCACACCAATCACCGGGCCTGTGGACCCATCCGCGCGACCGCACTGCCGACTATAACCGCCTGCCCTACTGGATCGATCTCGCCAAAACGCTGGAGCGCGGCCGTTTCGACGGGCTGTTCCTGGCCGACGTGCTCGGCGTTTACGACGTCTATGGCAACAGCCCTGACGCAGCCTTGCGCAACGCAGCGCAAACGCCGTCGAACGAGCCGCTGCTGCTGCTCTCGGCAATGGCGGCGGTGACGCAGAATCTCGGCTTCGGTGTCACCAGCAATCTGTCCTTCGAGCCGCCCTATCCGTTCGCGCGGCGGATGTCGACGCTCGATCATCTTACCGAGGGGCGGATCGGGTGGAACGTCGTCACCGGCTATCTCGACAGCGCCGCGCGCGGCGCCGGCAAGGACAAGCAGACCGGGCATGACGACCGTTACGACATTGCGGACGAGTATATGGAGGTCGTCTATAAGCTCTGGGAAGGGAGCTGGGAGGACGATGCGGTGCTGCGGGACCGCAAGCGTGGCATCTTCACCGATCCCACAAAGGTTCATCGCGTCAACCATGAGGGCGCGAATTACCGCATCAACAACACCATTCACCTCAGCGAGCCGTCGCCGCAGCGCACGCCGGTGCTGTACCAGGCCGGCACATCGCCACGCGGGCGGCAATTCGCGGCGCGCCATGCCGAATGCGTGTTCATGTCAGGGCCATCAGCCAAGGTGATCGCGCCGCGCGTCTCCGCTATCCGCCAGGAGGCCGCCGCGCTCGGCCGTAACCCTGCCGAGATCCTGATGTTCTCGATGATGACGATTATCCTCGGGCGCACTGAGGCGGAGGCGAAGGAAAAGTATGCCGACTATCGCCGCCACATCAGCTCCGAAGGCGCGCTGGCGCTGATGTCGGGATGGACCGGCGTCGATTTCTCCGGCTACGACCTCGACCAGCAGGTGCGCCACGTCCAGAACGACGCCGGCCGCAGCGCGATGGACAACGTCACCCGGGCCGATCCCGACCGCATCTGGACCGTGCGTGATGTCATCGAGCATGTCGGGGTCGGCGGCGCGGGCCCCGTCGTGGTCGGCACGCCGGAGATGGTCGCGGACAAGATCGAGGCATGGTTCGAGGCGACCGACGTCGACGGTCTCAACGTCGCCTTCGCGATCTCGCCGGGCGACTTCGAGGATATCGCCGACATGCTGGTGCCGGAGCTGACGCGGCGTGGGCGCTACAAACCGGAATATGCGCAAGGCACGCTGCGGGAGAAGCTGTTCGGCGCTGGACGCGCCAGGCTGGGCGCGCCACATCCTGCTGCAGGGTATCGGGTGGTGAAGACGGGATAGAACTGCCGCCTCCTCGTCATTGCGAGCGAAGCGAAGCAATCCAGAGTCTTTCCGCGGTGGCAGTCTGGATTGCTTCGCTTTCGCTCGCAATGACGGCGGCTGTGTCCTACACCTTCCCGTCCACCATCACCTCGATCAGCTTCGTCCCGGGACGGTTGAACGCGGACGACAGCGTCGCGTTCAACTCCCGGGGATCGCTGACCTTGATCGCCTCGCAGCCAAGCGCCGTGGCAATTCCGGCGAAATCAACCGGCGGATCGACAAAGTCCATGCCGACGTAATTGTCGTCGCCGTGGAAGGCGAGCAGGCGCTGCTTGATGATGCGGTAGCCGCCATTGTTGGCGATGACGACGTTGAGCGGCAGCTTGTGATGTGCTGCCGTCCATAGCGACTGGATCGAATACATCGCACTGCCGTCGCCGGAGAAGCACACCACGGAGCGTTCCGGGTTGGCAATGCTGGCGCCGACCGAGGCCGGCAGGCCCCAGCCGATGCCGCCCGACGCCAGCCCGTGATAGCCGAAGCGGTCGCGGTGCGCACGAAGTGCCGTGATCTGGCGGCTGGAAGTGAGGCCTTCGTCGACGAGGATGGCGTTGTCGGGCATCGCCTCAACCATTTGCAGCACCAGCCAATCAGGATCGATCGGGGTACGACCCGCGACCTTGCCGATCTGCTCGACCAGGGCAGCGCGCCGCGCGGTCCAGTTCTTCGGAGCAAGCTCGGCGAGACGTTGCTTCGCGCGCTGCGCCAGCGCCGCGCCGCCCATCTCCTTCAAAAGCGGGATCAGCGCACGCAGCGTTTCCTTCAGGTCCGCCTTCAGCGCGATCTCGGCACCGTAGTTCTTGGCGATTTCCCAATCGACCAGCCCGACCTGCACGATGCCAAGGCCCTCCGGCAGCGCGTCGACCTCGCTATAGACCGACATCCGCAAGGGGTCGCCGCCGAGCGCGATCAGCAGATCATAGGGGGCGAGCGTATCGCGCGCGACTTTCTGCACCCGCGCCAGCGTGCCGACGAAGCTCGGGCTCTCCGAGAGGAAGTGCGAGCCATAGGGCGTCGCGGACTGATAGGCGGCCGCTCCCAATAGCTCCGCGAGTTCGGCGGCCTCCTTCAGCGCATCGCTCTTGACGACTTCGTCCATGGTGACGATTACCGGACGTTCAGCCTTGAGCAGGCCCGCGGCAAAGGCCTTCAGCGCCTCGTCCGACGGCTTTGTGCGCGTGTCGATGCGGGTGGAGCGGCCGAGATCGATGCCGGCTTCGCTGTTGAGGATGTCACCGGGCAGCGAGATGAACACCGGCCCGGTCGGCGGCGTGGTCGCGACTTTTGCGGCGCGGCGCACGATGCGCGGCAGGTCTTCCAGACGCGTTACTTCGACCGCCCATTTCACCAGCGGCTCGGCCATCCGCACCAGCGGGCCATACAGCACAGGCTCCATCAAGCCGTGGCCCTGTTCCTGCTGGCCCGCCGTCAAGATCATCGGCGTGCCCGTGAACTGCGCATTGTAGAGCGAGCCCATCGCATTCCCAAGACCGGGCGCGACATGGACGTTGCAGGCGACGAGTTTTCCTGAGGCACGGCTGTAGCCATCCGCGATCGCCACCACCAGGCTCTCCTGCATCGCCATAACATAGGTAAGGTCGGGATGATCCTTCAGCGCATGCATGATCGGCAGCTCGGTGGTGCCGGGATTGCCGAACAGGTGCGTGATGCCCTCGTCCTTGAGCAGCGCGAGAAAGGCGGAGCGGCCGGTGATCTTGTTCTTCATGTTTCCTCCAAGCCTTGCGGGCGCTGCCGCGGCAGGCGGCATGATGGCCGAAGTCGGAGGATGCGCGCAAGGAAGCGCGGTCATGGCTGCGTTGCGCGGGACAATCTCGTGTCCCGGACGCGGCGCAGCACGTAGTGATGCGACGCAGAGCCGGGACCCCGATTATCACCGGGTTCGCGGACGCATGGGCCCCGGCTCAGCAGCGCACCGCCGAAGAGGCGCTGCGCTGCGTCCGGGGCACGAGACTGGAGTGGGCTACATCTCCTCGCGGCCCAGCTCGAACGGATCCTCGCCGCCAGCACGCTTCTTCTTTTTCGAGCGCTGCCAGACCACGCCGGGAAAGCCCTTCAGCGGCACCAGCGGCTCGCCGGTATAGGCCCATTCCTGGAGCTCTTCGATGGCGATGTGATAGAGCGGCTGGCGGCCGGTGCGCTCGTTGAACAGCGCGCGGGGGATGTTGACCATATGTGGCCCGCGCGGCCGTTCATAGGCGATCGGCGTACCGCAATGGGAACAGAAGCTGCGCGCTGTCTTGGTTGCCTTATCCTCGTAGCGGGTCAGCGCAGTTTTTCCCGAAATGATACGAAAACGCTTCTTCCAGCTTCCGACGTACGTCGCGTAGGCCGCGCCATGGACGCGCCGGCTGGCGGCCGAATGATCATGCCAGGCCCAGCGCGCGGGAACGTCGATCTCGAAAGTGACCTTGCCGCAGAGGCATTGGCCGGTAGCGGTTCCTGCAGCGGCTGCGGCTTTGGCCATTGTCTCTCTCCGTCGTCATTGCGAGCCCAGCGAAGCAATCCAGACTGCCTCTACGGAAAGACTCTGGATTGCTTCGCTGCGCTCGCAATGACTGAAATTGTGTTGGCAGTCGCGCGACAAATCAAGCTCGTCATTCCGGGACGCGCCGAAAGGCGCGGGCCCGGAATCCATTTAACCGCATAGTTAGAGGCGAGATGGATTCCGGGTTCGACGCTTCGCGCCGCCCCGGAACGACGGAAGAAAAACGCTTACGCTGGTGTCAGCTCGTCATACATCGGGTAATCCGTATAGCCCTTCTCCTCGCCGCCATAGAACGTCGCGCGGTTGTACGGCGTGATCGGATAGCCGTGCCGAAGCCGGCGCGGCAAATCCGGGTTGGAGATGAAGATGCGGCCGAAGGCGATGATATCGGCATGGCCGTCGGCGATCGCCGCATTTGCGGTCTCGCCGGTAAAACCGCCGGCGGTCATCAGCACGCCGCTATAGAGCGGGCGGAATAGCACCATCGCCGACGGTACGTTCTGCCAGTTGACTTCGGCGCGGCCGGACCCACTGGATCGCGGCTCGATGAAATGCAGATAGGCAAGACCGAGCTTGTCGAGCGCCTTCACCACGTGGGTGTAGAGCGGCATCGGATCGGCCTCGCCGGAATCGTTGGCAACGCCGTATGGCGACAGTCGTACGCCGACGCGGCCCGCGCCCCAGACCTCGATCGCGGCCTGCGTCACCTCCAGCAAAAGCTGCGCGCGGTTCTCGATCGAACCGCCATATTGATCGGTGCGCTGGTTGCTGCGCGACTGCAGGAACTGCTCGAGCAGGTAGCCGTTGGCGCCGTGAATCTCGACGCCGTCGAAGCCGGCGGCAAGCGCGTTCTTCGCGCCCTGCCGGAACGCCTCGACGATGTCCTTGACCTCTTCGGTCTCCAGCGCGCGCGGCGTCTCGTAATCGGAGATCTTGCCGTCGGCGGTCATCGCCTTCATGCCTTCGGCCCTGATCGGGATGGCCGAGGCCGAGACCGGCAGCGCCCCATCATGGAACGAGGAATGCGAGACGCGGCCGACATGCCAGAGCTGGAGGAAGATGATGCCGCCCTTGGCATGCACGGCTTCGACCACCTTGCGCCAGCCAGCAATCTGCATCTCGGAATAGATGCCGGGCGTCGCCGGGTTGCCGCGGCCATGCGAGAGCACGGGAGACGCTTCCGCGATGAGCAGGCCGCCTTGCGTCGCGCGCTGGCCATAATATTCGGCATTCAGCGGTCGCGGCGAAAAGCTCTCGCGTTCGGCCCGCATCCGGGTGAGCGGCGCCATCGCGACGCGATGCGCGAGCTTGTACGGACCGACCTGCAACGTTTTGAACAACGCTGGAAATTTCATGATGGCCCCGAATGACTATGGAAGGATGCGGATCGTATAGCGAAGGGCGGTCACCGGAAAAGGCGCCGCCCCGCAAAAGCACTATTCTCTATCGCGGAACGCGGGAGAGAATAGGATTACGCCGTCTTGATCCAGACAGCCTTGACGTTGAGATACTCCTCGACGTGCTGCTTGCCGGACTCGCGACCGTAGCCGCTCATCTTGTAGCCGCCGAACGGCATGGCCGGGTCCATCGCCTGGTAGCAATTCACCCACACCGAGCCGGCTCGCAGGCGTTTCGCGACGGCATGCGCTTTGCTGACGTCGCGCGTCCACAGGCCGGAGCCGAGGCCAAACGTCGTGGCGTTAGCGCGCTTGACCATCTCGTCCATGTCCTTGAAGGCGATGGCGGAGATGACCGGCCCGAATATTTCCTCCTGCGCGATGCGCATGTTGTCCTGGACATTGGCAAACACCGTCGGCGAGACGAAGAAGCCCTTTGACAAGGCGCCTTCCGTGACGCGGCCGCCGCCGGCGAGCGCCGTTGCGCCTTCCTTCTGGCCGATGTCGAGATAGCCGGTGACACGCTCGAGCTGCTGCTCGGACACGAGCGGTCCGATCTGAGTGTTGGGATCAAGGCCGTTGCCGACTTGCAGCTTCTTGCCGAACTCGGCGACGCGGCCGACGAACTCCTCGTAGATCGACTCCTCGATAAACAGCCGCGTTCCGGCGCTGCAGATCTGGCCGGAATTGGCGAACACCGCCATCGCGGCGCCCGGCACCGCGGCATCGAGATCGGCGTCGGCAAACACGATGTCAGGCGACTTGCCGCCGAGCTCGAGCGAGACGCGCTTGAGATTGCCGGCCGAGGCGCGGATGATCGACTGGCCCGTGACATGCGAGCCGGTGAAGGCGACCTTGTCGACGTCGTGATGCGAGGCAAGCGCCGCGCCCGCGGTCTCGCCATAGCCGGGAACCACGTTGATGACACCGGGCGGCACGCCGGCTTCCATCGCGAGCTCGGCGATGCGCAGCGCGGTCAGCGGCGCTTCTTCCGCAGGCTTGAGCACCACGGTGCAGCCGGTCGCGATCGCCGGACCGATCTTCCAGATCGTCGCCGTGAGCGGACCGTTCCAGGGAATGATGGCGCCGACGACGCCGATCGGCTCCTTCAGCGTGTAGGAGAAGATCTCGCCGGGCAGCGAGTTCTCGACCGTCTCGCCGTGAATGGCGGTGGTCTGCCCCGCATAGTAGCGCAGCATGCCGATGGCGCGCAGGCGATAGGCGCGAGTCCGGCTGACCGGCGCGCCCATGTCGAGGGTGTCGAGCTGCGACAATTCGTCAAAATTCTTCTCGACGAGATCGGCGAGCTTGAGCAGCAGGTTCTGCCGCTCGAACGGCTTGACCTTGCTCCAGGGACCTTCGAAGGCGCGGCGGGCGGCAGCGACCGCGCGATCAATGTCTTCCTTGTCGCCCTCGGCAACGGTTGCGAGCAGCTCGCCGGTGGCGGGATTGTGGGTCGCGAAGCGCTTGCCGGAAGCGGCGTCGACCCATTTCCCGTCGATCAGCATCTGCTTGTAGGACCCGTTGGCGAATGGATGGCGCGTGATCGGAATAGCCTGCGACACAGCCATGGCTGCACTCCCTGATGAGGTCATTGTTTGGTTCGATCTGGGCGGGATCGTTAGATCACATAGGATACAGCTGTGCCGGATAGGCGTAAAGTCGGCGCGGACCGAAGACCTCCCATGCCAACTTGTGCAAGGTCGCGCGCCCGCCATGTTATAGCTCGACCGAGTGCAACACTCTGCCCCGGAGAAGATCCATGCCACACCCCGCCATCATCAAGGACAATGTCGCCGTGATCACGGGTGGTGCGTCCGGCATTGGCCTTGCCGCTGCCATAGCCTTCGCGCGTGCCAGCATGAAGGTGTGCATCGCCGATGTCGACCAGGGCCGGCTGGCAGAGGCTGCAACAAAACTGTCATCCATCACGGCGGCCACAAATGTGATGACGTTCGCAGTCGATGTCAGTCAAGCCGGAAGCGTCGCTGAACTGGAGCGCGCCGTGCGCGAGCGTTTCGGCGGCACTGACGTTCTCATGAACAATGCTGGCATCCAGCCTGGCAGCACGCTGTTCGGCAAGCCTGACAACTGGCAGCGCATCATCGGCGTCAACATGTGGGGCATCATCAACGGCTCGCGCATTTTCGCACCGAACATGATTGCGCGCGGCAAGGCCGGCCTCGTCATCAACACCGGTTCGAAACAGGGCATCACCACGCCGCCTGGCGATCCCGCCTACAACGTCTCCAAAGCCGGCGTGAAGGCGTTCACCGAGGCGCTCCAGCATGAGCTGCGCAACACGAAGGACTGCCGCATCAGCGCGCACCTGCTCATTCCCGGCTTCGTGTTCACCGGTTTGACGGCGAAGGGGCGCACTGAAAAGCCGGCCGGCGCCTGGACGCCGGAGCAGACCGTCGACTTCATGATCGCGCGGCTTCAAGCCGGCGACTTCTACATCCTGTGCCCGGACAACGACGTGCCGCGCGCGCTCGACGAAAAGCGCATGCTGTGGGCCGCCGGTGACATCATCGAGAACCGTCCGCCGCTGTCGCGCTGGCACCCGGATTATGCGGAGGCGTTCGCGAAGTTCGTAAGGGGCGACTAGGCGCCGTGCCCTATAGCGTTTCCTGCTGGTGCGCGCATTGCTTGCAGGCGAACTTGACGCGAGTCTGGCCCTTGGGGGCCTGCACCCGGTTCGGCGCGCCGCACTTGCCGCAGACCGCCTCAATGCGGGTATCGCCCTGCTTGACGACGACGGTCTTCTTTTCCATCGATTCGCGGATCAGGCGCTCGGCCTCCTCTCGCAGGGATTGTTTGGACAAAGCTCATCTCCGCCGTGAATGGGGCGAGCCTTATCGCACCTGCGTCGAAATCACAATCCGAAACGCGTGTTCAGACCTCGGCAATCACGTAACCATCCACGACATGCACCGGCAAAGTCGCGGCGACATATAGGCCTTGCCGTAGTTCCTCGCCTCGCGCGACCGCGACCAGGTAAGATCGGACCTTGACCCGTTTCGGATCGAACCAGGACTGGCCGTTGCGCATGTCATAGCCGCTCAAATGAATGCCGGGTGGCGGGACGAGTGCCTCGGCGCGTTCGTAGATCGGCCAGTAGCGGCGGCGGCCGAGTGGCTCGTCGGCGCGCGGCGAGACATTGATCTGGCCTCGGATCTGGCCTCGGATCTGGCCTCGGATGCGCCTTCGCATCTGCAACACGTGTTCCGCCGCCACCTCTGCGCGCTCAGGAACGCCTCAGACGCTGATTAAATTTTCGTCTGTTGCAACGTGCGCCCTGCGCCTAGCTTCGCACATCCTACTCTCCCCCGGAGTCCCTCCATGCCTCTCCTCCTTCGCGGCGGCACTGTCGTCAATCATGATCATTCGCGCCGCGCCGACGTGCTGATAGACGGCGACAGCATCGTCGCGGTCGGCGCATCGATCGAGGCGCCCACGGGCACGGAGATCGTCGATGCTGGCGGGGCCTACGTGATTCCGGGCGGCATCGATCCGCATACGCATCTCGAAATGCCGTTCATGGGGACCGTCACCGCTGACGATTTCGAGTCGGGGACAAAGGCGGCGCTGACCGGCGGCACCACCATGGTGGTGGATTTCTGCCTGCCCGATCCCGGCCAGTCGATGCTCGCGGCCTATCAGGAATGGCGGCACAAATCCGAGAAGGCGGCCTCCGACTACGGCTTCCACATGGCGGTGACGTCGTGGTCGAAGCAGATCTACGACGAGATGGAAACCGTGGTCAAAACCTACGGCATCAACACCTTCAAGCATTTCATGGCCTACAAGGGCGCGTTGATGGTGAACGATGACGAGCTCTACAACTCGTTCGCGCGCTGCGCCCATCTCGGCGCCATGCCGGTGGTGCATGCCGAAAACGGCGACGTTGTCGCCCTGATGCAGGAGGCGCTGATCGCGCGCGGCGTCACCGGCCCGGAGGGGCACGCTTATTCGCGGCCGCCGGAAGTCGAGGGCGAAGCCACCAACCGCGCCATCATGATCGCGGACATGACGGGCACGCCGGTCTACATCGTGCACACCAGCTGCCGCGAGGCCCATGAGGCGATCGCGCGGGCGCGCGCCGCCGGCAAGCGCGTCTATGGCGAGCCGCTGATCCAGCATCTGCTGCTCGATGCCGGTGAATACGAGAACAGGGATTGGGATCATTCCGCTCAGCGGGTAATGTCGCCGCCGTTCCGCGACAAGTCGCATCAGGACAGCCTGTGGGCCGGCCTGCAATCCGGCTCGCTCCAGGTGGTCGCAACCGACCATTGCGCGTTCACGACCGAGCAGAAGCGGTTCGGGCTTGGCGATTTCAGAAAGATCCCGAACGGCACCGGCGGCCTGGAAGACCGCCTGGCGCTACTGTGGACTGCAGGCGTCGCCACCGGGCGGCTGACGAAGGAAGAGTTCGTCGCGGTGACCTCGGCGAACATCGCCCGCATCCTCAACATCTATCCGCGCAAGGGTGCCATCGCGGTGGGCTCGGATGCCGACATCGTGGTGTGGGATCCCAAGGCGACAAAGACCATCAGCGCGAAGCGGCAGGTGAGCCGGATCGATTACAACGTGTTCGAGGGTTTTTCCTGCACGGGCGGGCCGGCCGCGACACTCGGGCGCGGCCGCATCGTGTGGAAGGATGGCGATCTGCGCGCCGAGGCCGGCGACGGCCGCTACATCGAGCGTCCCGCGTTCTCGCCGGTGCATGTCGCCAACTCCACCTGGAAAGAGCTGACTGCACCGCGCGCCGTGGTGCGCGGCGCGGTCACGCCCTGAACGACGGGCGGCCCGCAATCCGCTCCGTGTTCTCCTAAGGGGGCGGCTCCAAAGTCTGGGCCGCTGGCACACGCCTTGCCTCTCGATGTCGAACAACTATCGGCAGGAGGCACCCATGAGCACATCACCTTTCGATATCAGCCGCCGCGGCGTCGTGTTCGGCGGTCTGGGTGTGGCCGGAATGACTGCGGTCGTTGCACCCTCAGCCTGGACGCAGGGGCGCAGCGAGACGCTGCTGGTGGTGCAGGAGCTCGGACCGAACTCGCTCGACATGCAAGGCGTCGGCTCCAACCAGACCGTGAACGGCCTGTCCTGGAACTGCTATGATCGCCTGCTGACCTACGCTTCCAAAACACTACCCGACGGCACGCCCTCATACGATCGCGCGACACTCGCGCCTGAACTGGCTGAGAGCTGGGAAGTCGCCGCTGACGGCATGTCCTGCACTTTCAAGCTGCGCAAGGACGCGAAATTCCACGACGGCACGCCAGTCACTGCGAAGGACGTCAAATGGTCGTTCGACCGCGCCGTGAAGGTCGGCGGCTTTCCGACCTTCCAGATGTCGGCGGGATCACTCGAAAAGCCCGAGCAGTTCGTGGTCGTCGACGACCACACCTTCCGCATCGACTATGTCCGCAGGGACAAGATGCTGCTGTTCAACGTGGCGGTCGTCGTGCCGTTCGTCATCAACTCAGAACTCGCCAGGAAGAACGCGACGCCGGAAGACCCTTGGGCGCTGGCCTGGCTCAAGAACAACGAAGCCGGCGGCGGAGCTTACAGGATCGAAAGCTGGAAGCCGGGCAGCGAGACCGTGCTGACGCGGTTCGACGACTGGAAAAGCGGACCACTACCGAAGATCAAGCGGGTGATCGCGCGCGATGTCCCGTCTGCGGGCACCCGCCGCGCGATGCTCGAGCGCGGTGACGCCGACCTCTCCAGTGGCTTTGCGCCGCGCGACTTCGAGCAGATCATCAGTGAGGGAAAGGTCAAGGTATCGGGCGTGCCGATTCCCAATGCGCTCTGGTACGTCGCCCTCAACACTGCAAAACCGCCGTTCGACAACGCCAAGCTGCGTCAGGCCGTCGCCTGGGCGATGCCTTACGAGCAGATCCAGGCCAGCGCGTTTTTCGCGCGCGCTGTTCCGATGTACGGCGGATCTGCGGATGTCTCAAAGCCGGTGTGGCCGCAACCGTTTCCTTATGTCACAGATCTCGATAAGGCCAAGGCGTTGATCAAGGAGGCTGGATTCGAGTCCGGCCTGGAGACGACCTTGTCGCTCGACACGGGTACAGCGACCGTCGGCGAGCCGACCGCGATCCTGATCCAGGAGAGTCTCGCAAAGATCGGGATCAAGGCGTCGATCGAGAAAATTCCCGGTGCAAACTGGCGCACGACGCTCAACAAGAAGGAGCTGCCGCTCGCGCTCAACCGCTTCAGCGGCTGGCTCGACTATCCCGAATATTATTTCTACTGGAATTTTCACGGCAACAACTCGATCTTCAACATCTCCTCCTACCAGAACAAGGACATGGACGCGCTGATCGACAAGGCGCGCTTCACCACGGACGCGACAGAGTACGACAAGGCCGTGAAGGATTTCATCGCGCTTTGCATGCGGGACGTTCCGATCGTTCCACTCAACCAGCCGATCCACGACGTTGCCATGCAGAAGGGCGTGTCCGGCTACGAATTCTGGTTTCACCGCGAACCGGACTATCGCCAGTTTGCGAAGGGCTAGTGCTGATCGACGATTGGCTTCGAGTGCAAGGCGCACGATCCGGATCGACCGGGGCCAGCGACATGGCGGCTCTATCAGGCTCAAGCCGGACCGACGAGGGCGCGGCCTTCGAGCTCCGGTTTCCGTCCGCCTAAAACGCGCTAGATTGCGAACACCCAGGCGGCGAGGATGGTGCCGATGGTCACCAGGCCAGCAATGGTCCAGCCCGCGGCATACTCCAGTTCAGGGTGACCATTTGCCCGCATGATCTCGGCTGGATCGGCGGTATGCTTCCAATGCTCTGCCATGACAGCCTCGCACGTTTCCCCGCGTCATATGTAAGTCGCACCAGCCGCCTTTAGGTTCCATCACGGAGATGCGAGGGCACAAAAAACGTGAAAACAACCCCATGCACAGTAGAACGGCCTTGCCGGCGCGAGGCTCGGCCGTGCTTCGCAAAGGCTTGACCCGACGGCGCAAAACGCCGCGCGCCGCGCAACAGGCGCGCGGTCTGCCGGCTTGCCTTCCGAATCCGATTGCATGCTAGAGTGGACGCACGGATTCCGGGGCGGGAGAAAAGCATGGCCGACAACAAGGCAAAGCGGGGCGGAGCGGATCGCGCCCTGATCGCGCTCGGCGAGAAGTATGAAGTCGCGTACTGGTCGAAGAAGTTCAAGGTGACGCCGGCCAAGCTGAAATACGCCGTCAAGAAGGTCGGCCACTCCGCCCGGAAGGTCGAGGAATACATCAAGCTCCAGAAGCACCGCGCCTCCGACAAGAGCCGGATCGCGCTGAGCGAGGCCTATGAGGTCCGCTATTGGTCGAAGAAATTCAAGATCACGCCGGCGAAGCTGAAGGCTGCCGTGGCCGCGGCAGGCCATTCCTCCAAGAAGGTCGGCGCTTATCTCGCTGCCCAGAAGGCAGCGAAGAAGGCCAAAAAGTCGGCGAAGAAGACGGCGAAGAAGACGGTCCAGCGGAAAATGGCGGCCTAAAGATTTCGGGGCCATGGAGGCAGGAATGAAATCCGCTGGAGTGATCCTCACCTGCGCCATCGTTCTTGCCATCGCCTCCCACATCGCCGACGCCTCCGGCGCCACACCCGGAAAAGTCTCGGGTTCGACGGCGCTGGCGCTCGCGGGCGTGATCGCGCCGCTGTCGCCTGACCTGTCGCGCGCCGAGAAGAGGGCGGTGGCGATGCTGTTCGCCGCCAACAGCGACGTTCCCCACAAGAAGATGATCGTGGTCACCGCGGACAGGATCGTCTGCCGCACCGGCAATGTCGACATCACCTTGCGCAACTGCGAGATCACCTTCGGCAAGAAGGTCAAAACCGTGAACGGCTCCACGGCCAGCGAGATCTTCGCGACCGAGGCGCTCGCCGGCATTCCGCCCGACGGCGCGGCGGGATCGGATTTCGAGAGCCTGACCCGGCTGAGCTGCACGATCGACCCCAACGCTATCCGCCGGAAGGACGGCAGTGGAGCGGATTGCACGTTCCAGCCGGGGAATTGAGCCGGGCTTGGCGGGCGAGCCAAAGGTGCCGCGAAATCGCCGCAAGACGAACTAACTAATAAGGCGAATTGAAAAGACAGGCCAAACGAGCGAGCCCATATCAGGCTCGCAAGGCCGGCACCAACATGAAGAATTATCTCGCATTTTTCCTTATTCTAACTGTCACGGCGGCGTCCGCGCATGGCCCACTGCCGGCGCCGCTGACGGCGCCCTCCGATCTCGTCCGGGTGGGCCTCACCGACTCCGATACGATCGCCGGCGGCACCGCGCGGCTGTGCGACCAGGTCACCTTCTCGCGCGGCCTGCGCTACGGCGAAAGCGAGGCCAATGTGCTCGATGTCGCCGCCAGCACGACCAAGGCGCAGACGCCGCGGCCGGTGCTGCTGTTCGTGGCGGGGGACACCTTCACCGGGGACCGGACCGCGCCGGAGCTGTCCCGCGACATCCAGGACGCCGCGATGTGCTTTGCCGCGCGCAACGACATGATCGGGGTGCGCGTGAACTATCGACAGGCCCCCGCGGCGACCTGGCCGAGGGGTGCGACCGACGTTGCGGCGGCGCTGTCCTGGGTCCACGGGAATATCGACCTGTTCAATGGCGACGCCCGCGAGATTGTCGCGGTCGGCTATGGCGCCGGGGCCTTCCATGTCGCGAGCCTGCTGGCGCATCCCGAGCTTCAGGCCGACCACGCCGATGTCGCCGCGGTCGTGCTGGTGTCCGGAATCTACCGCGTCGGCAAGAACGCAAGCGACAGCGAGAAGGCCTATTTCGGCACAGATGCCAGCCAGTATGACAAGCGGTCGGTCTTTCCCGGCATCCTCAACGTCGACGCGCCGATCGTGCTGGCCTGGGCCGCGGGCGATCCCGCAAACCTCGTGGCGCAGGGCGAGACCCTGAAGAAGACGCTGTGCGGCGCCGGCCACTGCCCACGCAGCACGATCCTGCGCAGCCGCGACGGCATCGCTAGCGCCTTCGGGCTCGACGGCTCCGGCGACAGCCTGGCCGAGCCGACGCTGCTGCTGGTGCATCAGTTAGAGGCGCGGGGGCTGCCGTAGCGGCGACGTGACGTTAGTGGGGTTAAACAGAGATAGAGCCCAGGCCTCAACCTCTCCCACTTGCGGGAGAGGGGGCAGACCTTCCTCGTGGCAACAACGGGGCTCAATCAGCTCAAGCTTTATCTGCCTCGCGCCGGCTTGAGTGAGCGAGTCAGCACGACTGCCGTTTCGCCTCAAGAGGACGCAAGGTTGAATCCGGCCGCCCAGCCACAGCTTTGACAAACGCTTGACGTAGATTAACCCACCCTGGGGCAGATCGAGCCGAGCTCTCCGGGGGCCAACGTCAAGGTGTCGAGCATGCGCGTCACCGGTAGACTGCTGTTCGTTCTGATCTTCGCGTTCGCGGCGCTGGGGGCGATGTCCCAGCAACACGCAGAACAATCCGCGACCGACAGCGAAATCCGCATCGGCAATGTCGTGCCGTATTCGGGACCGCTTTCGGAATTCGGCGCGATCGGCCAGGCGGAGGCCGCCTATTTCGACATGATCAACGATCGGGGCGGCATCAACGGCCGCAAGGTCCGTTTCATCACGCGCGACGACAATTCCGACCCGACGACGGCGCTGGAGCTGACCCGCAATCTGGTCGAGCAGGACGACGTGCATTTGATGTTCGGATCGTTCGGCACGCCAGGCAATCTCGCCACGCGCTGGTATCTGAACGAAAAGAAAATCCCGCAGCTTTTCGTCGCCTCCGGCGACGAGGAGTTGAGCCAGGCCAAGGCGTTTCCCTGGACCATGGGCTGGCAGCCGTCGTTCCGGTCGGAGGGGCGCATCTACGCCAACTACATCCAGGCTTATTATCCGCGGAAGAAGATCGTGGTGCTCTGGCAGAACGACCAGTTCGGCCGCATGCTCTACAGGGGCATCCAGGAAGGCCTTGGCGACCTGAACCGTCTCGTCCTCGTCGACATCGCCTTCGACATTGCCGATGAGCATCTCGAAGGGCACGTCTCGATCCTCAAGCGTTCAGGCGCCGATATTTTCGTCTTTCTCGGCGTGCCCTCGACGGCGTCCAAGGTGATCAGGCTGGCGGCGTCACTCAAATGGCGCCCGGTCTTCATCGTGAGCGACGCCTCCGCCTCGATCGCCAATGCGATGGCGCCCGCAGGCCTGGAGAATTCGGCCGGTGTGATCTCGGCGGCCTTTTTGAAGGATCCGAGCGATCCCGCATGGAAAGACGATCCTGCCATGAAGGACTGGTTCGCCTTCATGGACAAGTATCATCACGTCGAGAGTACGAACAACAGCGCCGCGCTCTATGGCTACGCCGCCGCCGAGTCGCTGACGCACGTGCTGAAGCAATGCGGCGACGATCTATCGCGCGAGAACATCATGCGTCAGGCGGCTTCGCTTAAGGGTTATCAGCCCTCCGTTGCGTTGCCGAGCATCAGGATGAACACCACGCCGAACAGCTATCTCCCGATCAGGCAGATGCGGCTCGTCCAGTTCGACGGCCGGTCCTGGCAGCCGTTCGGCGAGGTGATCGAGACCGCTTTCACCGAAGGCGCGGCACGATGAGACGCATCAGGCCGGCTTCAGCGAAGCCAGCGCGCTTTCCAGCAGCGAGCGTACCCGCGCCGCATCGCCGGACTTCACGACCGCCGGGTCTAGCTAAAGCTCGAGGCCGGGCGCGCGCTCGGTGATGACGCAGCTCTTTTCAACCGAGGCATCGTTCAGCGCGTCAACCGAATGATGGGCGTAGTAGTCCATGCAGTCGCTGCTGCCGAAATTGCCGACATTGCAGTAGCCGGGGTTGATCGCCATGCGCGAGCAGAACGGCGGCACGATGCCGGCACAGGCGCCTTTTCGTTTCATCACGATCGTTTAAGATCGGCAGCGACCTGCATTCGCTCCGCCGGGAGATCCTCCACATGACCGAGACCATCCGCATCAAGCGCTTCCATGCGCGCCCCGTGATCGTGCCGATGAACCTGCCGCTCAAGACCTCGACCGGCGCAGTCGCCAAGGCGCCGCTGGTGCTGATCGACTGCGAGACCGACCAGGGCGTGCGGGGGCATGCCTATCTATTCTCGATCACGCCCTCGGCCTTGAAGCCGCTGACGGCGATGGTCACGGAAATGTCGGAGCTGCTCACAGGCGACGAGCTGCTGCCGTTCGAGATCGAACGCAAACTGACCCAGCGCTTCACGCTGCTCGGACTGGCCGGCCTGCAGCGGCTGGCGCAATCCGGCATCGACATGGCGGCGTGGGATGCGCTGGCGCGCAGCAGAGGCCTGCCGCTGGCGCGCCTGCTCGGCGGCGCGCCGAAGCCGGTCAAGGCCTACAATTCGAAGGGGCTCGGCATCATGCCGGCAGGCGCTGCCGTCGACGAAGCGCACAAGCTGCTGGCCGAGGGTTTCCAGGCCGCAAAGATCCGCGTCGGCCGGCCCGATGCGCGAGAGGATCTCGCGGTCGTGCGCGCGGTGCGAAAAGCGGTCGGCGACCAGGTGACGCTGATGTGCGACTACAACCAGGCGCTGACGGTGACCGAGGCGATCCGCCGCGGCGAGATGCTCGACGACGAAGGGCTGACCTGGATCGAGGAGCCGATCCGCCACGACAACTACGCCGGCTGCGCCCGCATCGCGGACGCACTGCGCACGCCGGTCCAGATCGGCGAGAACTTCGACAGCGCCTTTTCGATGCAATCCGCGCTCTCAGCGGAAGCCTGCGACTTCGTGATGCCCGACGTGCAACGCATCGGCGGCGTCACCGGCTGGCTGCGCGCGGCCTCGCTGGCACATGCCGCCGGCGTCGAGATGTCGACGCATCTGTTCTCGGAAATCAGCGCGCATCTGCTGTGCGTGACACCGACCGCGCATTGGCTCGAATATGTCGACTGGGCCGACGCGGTGCTGGCAACGCGCCTCGCGATCAAAGACGGCTTTGCGCTGCCGAGCGAGGAGCCCGGCAATGGGATCGCGTGGGACGAGGCGGCGGTGAAGAAGTATCTGGTGAGCTAACCACGCCTGACGCCTCGAACACCGACGTCGTCCTGGCGACGGCGGAGAGATCGTGTGCGCAACTTCCGCCACATCGTTATTGCGAGCACAGCGAAGCAATCCAGAATCTTTCCGCGACAACAGTCTGGATTGCTTCGCTGCGCTCGCAATGACCGAGCGTGTGGTTGATTGCGCGGCAGTCCGCCGGCCTATCGCGGCTCCGCGCCTGGAATTTTCTTGCGCGATGCCCTGCGCTCGATCCAGACGCAGCGGCGGGCTGCGACGCTGGAGCGCCCGACCGCGGATATTCCTTGGCCGGCCTGGAGCAGGGGCGCGATGTTTTCGCGGAGCGCGCGGCAGTGCGCGAGTTCGGTTGGCCAGTCAATCATCGTTGCGTGAGCTGGCAAGGCGATCAGCGCCGACATCGCCGACGCAAGACAGATTGCCCGCATCGCCCGCTCCCCTTCATTGCGCCGCGCCCGGATTGCGCCGGTAGCGGAAATCGCAATGATCGGCGCCTTGCATGATGGTCTGCGTTCGCGTGAGCTCGATGTCGGGACCGAACCCTTCTGCGGTCGCGAAGTCCGCGGTGCAGACCAGGAGAAAGCCGAGCTCCGGCTCGCCCAGCGCCTGGTAGAATTCGGCATAGGCGCATCGCGTGACATCGAAGGCGAATGCATCTTGCGACTGCTCGATGACGTCGTAGGCGAGCGCTCCGTCGCGGGCATAGGTCTTGAAGGCGGACGAGACGGCTTTGCCGAGATTGGCCTCGTTCTTCGTCTTCCAGAATTCCTCGCCGAAACCGCGATAGAGATCGCCGAGCGCCTTTCGCACCAGCGCGTTCGCGCGCGCCTCGCCAAGTTCGGCCTGGAGCGCCTTGACCAAGGGCACCAGAACTTGCGCCTGGATCCTGGCCTGTTCGAGGACGGAAACACCCATGGGAGGCCTCGCGTCAGAGATGAGATCGTAGCCCGGACGGAGCACAGCGCAATCCGGAAAGACCCGCGGGACAGATCCCGGATTTCGCTGCGCTCCAACCGGGCTACGGACCTACGACAAGCATAAGCCCGCCGAGTGCGCGTGGCTAACCTTCCGCCGGATAGCTCAAACGGCCGTCAGCCTGGAGCTGCGCCGCCGCATTCATCTCGGCCTGCTCGACCTTATCTGGTCCGAGAATGTGAAACACCGTCTCCCTCCGGGCAATCAGACAATCGGTGATGATCCGCCGGTGGCATCGCCACCATACCGTCTCTGCGCACATGATGGCGCAACGCTGCCCATCGCCCAGCTGGCGCAGATGCGTGAGGCCCGCCTGAAAGGCGTCGCTCATGGCGTAGTCGGCATAATTGTGAAAGCTATCGTTCTGCCAGAAGGCGTTGGTCTGGCGCGGCACCTCGCGCTTGCGGCTGCGCAGGCCGCCGAGCGAGGCGATATGCTCATAGCCGATCGAAACGGCCGCAAGTGCTCGTGGCAGGGTCTCGCGGTTGTATTGTGGATTGGTGCGCGAGCGGGGCACCGTGCGAACGTCGGCGACAAACGTGACGGAGGCGCCCTGCAACAGTGCGACGAATTCACCGATCGGACGTGTGCCGTGGCCGATCGTGAAGAATGGGTGAGCCATGAGACGCCCCAGCTGTCAGATTGCCCGCGGTCCGTCAGTTCCGCAGCAAGCGCAGCGTCCGGCCCTTATGCAAGGCGACGTGATCGGTCTTGTCGCTTTTGATCTCGTATTGCGGATCGTCCGGGCTGGCATGGTGGACGTAGCCCTTGTACTCGACGTCCTTGGTGTGCACGCGCAGGATATGGCCGCGCACCCGGCCAGCCTCGGAATTCCAGCTGACGTGATCGCCGCTCTTGAAAGTTTTCGGCATGGCGAACCAATGCCGGACGGCATCCGGCTGTTCCTTCGCATTGATGAGTTTGGCTCGCCGAGGAATGATTCGTGGCGCAAAGCCGCCTGCCCCTTCGGGCTTCGGTGCGGCATCCTTCTCTCTGCTATCGCGAGCGAAGGATGGTGGGCACGACAGGGATCGAACCTGTGACCCCTACCATGTCAAGGTAGTGCTCTCCCGCTGAGCTACGTGCCCTAGAGATCGTCTAGATCGGGTGGGGTCCCTATAACGGCTCGGGAGAGCCGGCGCAAGGACGGAACAGGCGGATTTAGGCCGCCAGCATCTTGTTCACTTCGCTCACCAATTCGCGCAGGTGCACCGGTTTGGACAGCACCTTGGCGTTCTTGGGGGCGTCCGAATCCGAGTTCAGCGCGACCGCGGCAAAGCCGGTGATGAACATGATCTTGATGTCGGGATCGAGTTCCGAGGCCCGGCGGGCGAGCTCGATGCCGTCCATCTCCGGCATCACGATGTCGGTCAAGAGCATCTCGAACGGCTCTTCCCGCAACCGCTGATAGGCGGCCATGCCATTGTCATGGGACGAGACCTGAAAACCGGCGTTTTCCAGCGCCTTGACCAGGAAACGGCGCATGTCGTTGTCGTCTTCGGCGAGCAGGATTTTTGGCATGGCAGGAACGTTGAATCCCCAAGGCATCAGCAGAGGTCACTAAGCCCGACAGAGGGTAAATTTCGGGTGAAAATCTTTAACCCTCAGCGAAACCCTTGGCGAGCTGTGCGAGCGCCCCTTGTGAACCCGAATGCGGCTGGAAGCAATCGAGCGGCTCGGAGAGACCCCTCCTCCATCCCCGCAGGGTTAAGATACGTTCCAGTGCCGATCACATCTTTTCGCTTGGCAGAGCGGTTGCGATTCCGGACAATGGCGACACATAAGAGCCGCTCGACCGGCCGAGTCGATTCGATCCGGACCTTGCCGGATCTTTCCGGATCTTGCGGCGCGAAGGGACGAAGCCTGAGAAGATGACCCGGTTTGACGGCGAAGCGTCGCCAGCCTTCGAGATCGTGGAGCCCGCGCAATGGCGCGCGCCGGTCATCTTCAACTCGCCCCATTCCGGCTCGGCCTACCCGGACGAATTCCTCACGACCTCGCGGATCGACCTGCCGACGCTGCGGCGGTCGGAAGATTCCTTCATGGACGAACTGATCGGCCATCTCAGCGACCGCGGCTTTCCGACCGTACGGGTCAACTTTCCCCGCTCCTATGTCGACGTCAATCGCGAGCCCTATGAGCTGGACCCGCGGATGTTCTCGGGCCGCCTGCCGAGCTTCGCTAATACCCGCTCGATGCGGGTGGCGGGCGGGCTCGGCACCATCCCGCGCGTGGTCGGCGACGGCCAGGAGATCTATCGCGAGCGCATCATGGTCGACGATGCGCTGGCGCGGATCGAAACGCTCTACAAGCCTTACCACCGCGCGCTGCGCCGTCTGATCAACAAGGTGCACCAGATGTTCGGTACGGTGGTGCTGGTCGACTGCCACTCAATGCCGTCGGTCGGCGTCTCCCGTGACGAGCCGCGCCGGCCCGACATCGTGATCGGTGACCGTTACGGCACGAGCTGCACGCCGCTGTTGCCGGACCGGGTCGAGGAAACCATGAGCGGGCTAGGCTATTCGATCGGACGCAACAAGCCCTATGCCGGCGGCTTCATCACCGAGCACTACGGCAATCCGGCCAGCGGCCTGCACGCCGTGCAACTCGAGCTGAACCGTGCGATCTACATGGACGAGCGACGGCGCGAGCGCAGCCCGCGCTTCGCTCAGGTCGCGTCCGATTTCGCGGTGCTTGCCGACGTGCTGGCGACGACGATCCCGTTCGGCGATCTCGGCCCGTTCCAGGCCGCGGCCGAATAGGCGCAAGCTTCGCCGCGCGATCACATCGCGTATCGCGACCGGACACGGCAGCAGGCGTGAGCGGATCGAGCGCGGAATCTTCGCTTCGCGTTTTCGCGCGCTTGAAGTGAAGACGAAGGCCGCAAGAAAAAAGGGCCGCTTGTTATGAACAAGCGGCCCAAGTCTAGGGAGGAAACGCCCAAGGAGGGCAGCGGTAACGCAGAGCGCTACCGCACCGCAACAATATGCGGCCGCGCCGCACAAAGTGCAAGGGCTTTTGAGCCGTTTCCCATGCAAAACACACATGGCTCGGTTGCTTCCAGAGAAACCCAGATTCAGCCCCTTTGATAAGAGAATTCAATGGGTTGATTGTCATTTGCATACGAACGAGGCAAGCCCGGAACTAAGCATTCAACTCAATGATCGATATTTGGCCAGCCTATGGCTCGTCTGAGGCAACGTGGCGCGGCATCCAAAATACCAGGGAGCAAATCAAGACAGCGCTGCCCGTCACAGGCGAATTGAGATAGGCAGATGCGAAGCTTCACCCGACTTTCGCTTTGAGGAGACGCCGTGACGGTGATCGACTTCTCCGCCTTCATCGGACGGCTCGCCACTGCGTCCGGCGAAACCATCCTGCCGTTCTTCCGCACCTCGCTGTCGATCGACGACAAGAGCAAGACCAAGGATTTCGACCCCGTGACGGAGGCCGACCGTGCCGCGGAAGCGGTGATGCGGCGGCTGATCAAGGCCAACTTCCCCCAGCACGGCATCGTCGGCGAGGAATTCGGCAGCGAGCGCGAGGAGTCGGACTATGTCTGGGTGCTCGATCCCATCGACGGCACCAAGTCCTTCATTGGCGGCTTTCCGATCTGGGGCACTCTGATCGCGCTCTTGCACAAGGGGGCGCCGGTGTACGGCATGATGCACCAGCCGTTCATCGGCGAGCGCTTTTCCGGCGACAACGGCTCGGCCCATTATAAAGGCCCCTCCGGCGAGCGCCGGCTCCAGGTCCGCCGCTGTGCCTCGCTCAGCGAGGCGACGACCTACACCACCAGCCCGCTGCTGATGAACGAGCGCGATCGCGCCACCTTCGGCCGCATCGAGCAGGGCGCGCGGCTGTCGCGCTATGGCGGCGACTGCTACTCCTATTGCATGCTGGCGGCCGGCCATGTCGATCTCGTGGTTGAGACCGAGCTGAAACCCTATGACATCGCAGCGCTGATCCCGATCGTGACCGGCGCCGGCGGCGTCGTCACCACCTGGGAAGGCAAGCCGGCCCAGGGCGGCGGCCGCATCATCGCCGCCGGTGACGCGCGGGTCCACGAAGAAGCAATGAGACTGCTCAACGGATAAGCGATGCGAGGGGCCTGATGAAAAACTGGCGCAAGCTCGTTCTCGCGATCCTGTTTCTGTTTCCGGTGCTCGCATCCGCCCAGAATTTCCCCGCCAAGCCGATGAAGCTGGTGGTGCCATTCCCGGCCGGCGGACCCAACGACATCATCGCGCGTGTGATCGGCCAGCGCATGTCGGAACTGTCCGGCCAGCCGGTGCTGATCGACAATCGCGGCGGACAAGGCGGCGTGCTCGGCACCGACGCAGTCGCGAAGGCCGCGCCCGACGGCTACACCATCGCGATCTCCAGCGCCGGGGCGCTCGCCATCAGCCCGAGCATGGAGAAGGTCGCCTACGACGCGCTCTCGGACCTGACACCGGTTACGCTGGTTGCGACCGTGCCGGAAATGCTGGTGGTGGCAACCAACGTGCCCGCGAAAGACATGGCCGAGCTGATTGCGCTGGCCAAGGCGCAGCCCGGAAAGCTCAACTTCGCCTCCTCCGGCCCCGGCAGCCTGCCGCATCTTGCCGGCGAATTGTTCAAGCTGACGGCCAAGATCGACATCGTGCACGTGCCCTATCGCGGCGCCGCACCCGCGGTGAACGATCTTCTGGGACAGCAGGTGCAGATGACCTTCCTCGACCTGCCGGTGCTGCTGCCGCAGATCAAGGCCGGCTCCTTGCGCGCCATCGCGGTCGGCTCACGCGAACGCGCACCGACTGTGCCCGACGTGCCAACCACGGCGGAAGCGGGCTTTGCTGACCTGCGCATCGAAAACTGGTACGGCATGGTGGCGCCGAAGGGCACGCCGAAGGAAATCATCACCGCGCTGCATCGTCTCGCAACGCAGGCGATGGCGGATCAGGCGGTGAAGGAAAAGCTCGCCGCGCAAGGCGCCACGCTGATCAGCGACACCCCGGAGCATTTTCGCAGCTTCATCGCGGACGAGACCGCGAAATGGGCGAAGGTGATCAAGGACGCCGGCGTGGAAACGGCGAAGTAGCTCATGACTTGATGCTGGTGTCGCCGCAAGCACTGCTGCGTTCCCTCCCCCCCTTTGTGGGGGAGGGCTAGGGAGGGGGGTGCCACACGGGGACTCCATCAATCGGCGCAAGAGCGCTTCCTTCGCGACAGAGAAACCTTTTCCTGGGCTACCCCACAAGGGGTCCACAAGGGGGGAGGGAGCACAGTTGAGATCGCGGCAGCAGCACGCCTCTACATCGCCGCGGCCCTTAAATGCTCCACCAGCATCTTGGCCGGCCGCGGCAGGGTCTTGAAACTCCGCGCGCAGATCACGAGGCGGCGATTGGCGAAGGCGTCGCGCAGGCGGACTATGGCCAGCGGCATCAGTTTGGCGCAGCGGCGGGCGGCGGCTTCGGGCACCAGAGCTACGCCGACACCGGCGGCGACCAGCTGGCAGATCGCGTCGAAGTCGCGCAGGCGGGCGCGGAAATGCGGCCGCATGCCAAGCCGCGCCGCATGTTTCGAGATGTGCATCTGGAGCGCGGTGGCGCTGGTCAGCCCGACGAAATCGCAGGCCCCCGCCTCCTGGAAATCGATCTGGCGGCGCCCGGCGAACGGGCCGCGCCGCGACGTCATCAGGATCAGGCGATCCTCGCTGAAGGAGAACCGCTCGATATGGTCGGGCAGCGCGTGCTCGGCGGCAAATCCGAGGTCGGCGGCGCCGGCGGTGATCGCAGCCGCAATGTCGGTACTCTCGCGCTCCTCGATGTCGATGGCGACGTCGCGATGCTCGCGCAGGAAGCCGGCGAGCGCCTTCGGCAAATGCTCCGACAGTCCCGAGGTGTTGGCAAGGAAATGCACGCTCGCCCGCACACCGCTGGCAAAGCCGGCGAGATCGCCGCGCATGGCGTCGATCTGGTGGATGACGAGGCGCGCGTGATCGAGCAGGCTTTCGCCCGCCGGGGTCAATTCCACGCCGCGGCGCCCGCGCTTGAGCAGCGCCACGCCGAGCGCCTCCTCGAGCCCCTTGATGCGCGCGCTGGCCGAGGCTAGGGCCAGGTGCGAGCGCTCCGCCCCGCGGGTGATGCTGCGCTGGTCGGCGACCGCGATAAAGAGCTGGAGGTCGATGAGGTCGAAGCGCATGGCGAGTTCTCCTCAGCCTTCGCTTGATACGAAGGTTGTCTCCGTAACCTCCAGATTGTGCCGGGGCGCGGCTTCGGTCAATGTGCAGGGCATGATCGACCCGCTTCTCATCGTCATCGCCGCCGTGTTCCTGGTTGCCGGATTCGTCAAGGGCGTGGTCGGGCTCGGCCTACCAACCGTGTCGATGGGCCTGCTTGCAGTGAGCATGGCCCCCAGCCGGGCGATCGCCATCGTGATCGTGCCGGCCATCGTCACCAACATCTGGCAGACCTTCGTCGGCCCTCACTTGCGCGACATCCTGAGGCGGCTGTGGCCATTGATGATCGGCACGGTGATCGGATGCTGGCTCAATGCCGGCGCGCTGACCGGCCCGCATGCGCGCTACGGCACGATCGTGCTCGGCGTGCTGCTGGTGATCTACGCCGTCATCGGGCTGAACAAGTTTCACTTCCGCGTCGCGCCGCAGAACGAGAAATGGGTTGGCGGCGTGGTCGGTGTCGTCACCGGCGTGATCTCGGCCTCGACCGGCGTGCAGGTGATCCCCTCGATGCCGTTCATGCAGGCGATCGGCATGGAGAAGGACGAGCTGGTGCAGGCGCTCGGGGTGTTCTTCACCACTGCGACACTGGCGCTCGCCTTTAACCTGACGGCCGGCGGATTGCTGACGCCGGCCAATGCCGTGCCCGGCGCCGTGGGCATGGCCTGCGCCTTTGCCGGCATGTTCATCGGCCAGTCGGTGCGAGCGCGGATGCCGGCGGAGGCGTTTCGCCGCTGGTTCCTGATCGCAATGATCCTGCTTGGCCTTTATCTCGCCGGCAGCGCGCTGGCGAAGGAATTCGCGTAAGGCGGGTTACCGCGTCTCCAGCATGGCGACGCGAATGCCGAGATAGATGAAGAGGCCGCCAAGCGCCCGGTTGATCCAGGCGATCACGCCTTCGGACTGCCCGAGCCGGTGCACGGCCTTCGCGGCGAACGCGGCCAGCACCAAGCACCACAATGTTCCCGTGCAGATGAAGATCAGGCCCAGCGTCAGAAAGGCGAGCGGCTTGTGCGGCGCGTCGGCTGCGACGAATTGCGGCAGGAAAGCCAGGAAAAACAGCGCCACCTTGGGATTGAGCGCGTTGGTGAAGACGCCCTGGAGGAAGACGCGCCGCAGCGAGGTCCGCGCGGGCTCGTCAATCGCCGACGCCAGCGCCGGGCGCGACCACAGCATCTGCAAGCCAGTCACGACGAGATAGGCCGCGCCAACCAGCTTCAGGATCGAGAAGGCGGTGGATGAGGCCATCAGCAGGGCCGAAAGGCCGATTGCTGCGCCCGCGACATGAAAAAAGCAGCCGCAACTGATGCCCAGGGCGGCGGCCGCCCCGCCCCGCCATCCCATCTGCATGCTGCGGCCGATGACGTAGACCGTATCAGGCCCTGGCGTGATATTGAGCAGCAATCCCGACAGGACGAAGAGCCAGATCTCGTGAATGCCCAGCATGCCGTTCTCCCGTCGCCCCGATCGGGCGGTCTCAAGGGATTCGGCTTAATCGGTTCGGCCCGCACCGTCCACCGCCGCGATTGCGCAGAATTTACCTCGAATTTGCAATGCGGATCATACTTTCGCTCGGCCTCATCTGCTCTATAAAGGCAGGGTTCTTGAAATGCAGGATTCGAGGCGACTGCCATCGCCGTGGCCGGTCCGCCAGCCCTTGGAGCTCCGTGGATATGGAAAGACGCCTGGCTGCCATCGTCTGCGCCGATGTCGCCGGCTATTCGCGCATGATGGGCAGCGACGAGGCCGGCACCCATGCCGCCTTCAAGGCCCATCGCAGCGCGATCCACCCGATTATCCTCAATCATGGCGGCCGCGTCGTGAAGAACACCGGCGACGGATTCTTGCTGGAATTCCCGAGCATCGTCGGCGCCACCGAGGCCGCGATCGCGATGCAGACGCTGATGGCGGAGCGCAACCAGCATCTGCCCGCCGATCGTGCCATGCAGTTTCGCCTCGGCATCCATATGGGTGACGTCATCGCCGACGAGGACGAGGTCTTCGGTGACGATGTCAATATTGCCGTACGCCTCGAATCCGTGGCGAGCCCCGGCGGGTTCGCCATCTCGGCCAAGGCCTACGAGGAGGCGAGCAAGCATCTGACCGTGCCGCTGGTCGATGCCGGCAATCACCGCTTCAAGAACATCAAGGATCCGATCGGCGTCTGGACCTGGACGCACGAGGGCGCACCGGCGCTTGCGCCCGAGTTGAAAGAGGCATCCAATCTCGCACAGCAGTACCGCACCGCGATCGTCGGCGTGCTGCCCTTCGCCAATCTCAGCGACGCCCAGGACGAATATTTCTCCGACGGCCTGACCGAGGATTTGATCCACGCGCTGTCGCTGCAATCCTTCTATCGCGTGCTGAGCCGCAACTCGACCTTCACTTTCAAGGGCAGGAACACCAGCACCCGCCTGATCGCGCGGGAGATCGACGCGACCTATTTGATCCAGGGCTCGGTGCGGCGTGCCGGAGCCAAGATCCGCGTCACCGCCGAACTGATTGCGCCGGAGACCGGCGAGCAGCTCTGGACCGGCCGCTACGACCGCGACATCGGCGACCTCTTCGCGATGCAGGACGAGATCACCACGAACCTGTCCGCCGCCATCGCCACCGAGATCGTCCGGGCGGAGGCCTCGGCGCCGGCGCGGCTCTCGACCGACGTGACCGCCTGGGACCGCTTCCTCAAGGGGCTGTCCCACTACTACCGGCAGACCAAAGAGGACCTCAACGCCGCCGTCGAGCTGTTCCGGGAGGCCATCAGGCTCGAGCCCAAACTGTCGATCGCACACGCCTATCTCGCCACGATCCAGATCCAGAGCATCCAGTTCGGCTGGGTCAAAGGCACGCGCCAGATGTGGGCAGAGGCGATGAACCTCGCCGAAACCAGCGTCCGGCTCGACCCACGCTCCTCCTTCGCGTTCTCGATCCTGTCCTGGGTCCACGCCATGGAGGGGCATGACGAGGCCGCGATGGACGCCGCCAAGCGCGCCGTCGCCCTCAATCCCTACGACGTGGGCGCACGCGGCGTGCTCGGCATCTGCCATTTCGTCATCGGCGAGCACCGCGAGGCGATCGAGCTGTTTTCAATGGCGGCGCAGCGCGACAACAGCGACCCGCGCTACCAATGGGCGGCGCTGAACGCGTTCAGCCATTACCTTCTGGGGCAGTATGATGCGACCCTGTCGTGGGCCCGCGAGCAGCTCTACGTCAACCCCAACCACATGCAGGCGCTGGCGATCCGCGCCGCGGCACTGGCGCAGTTGGGGCGGACCGCCGAAGCGAGCGAGGCCACCTTGGTGCTGATGGGCAACTACCCGACCCTGAATGTCGACCGCCATTTGCGCAATTTTCACTGGAAACGGCCCGAGGACATCGCCCACTACCGCGAGGGCCTGCTGAAAGCGGGCGTCCCGCTCGGCAAATTGACCCTGGTCCAGAGCGACGTCAAACGCGCCGCCGAATCCTGAGGGCAAGCTGTGGCCGCGCGGTGATCTCACGTCCGCTTTTGTTGACACCACAGTGAATTCAGCCACACTTTGTCACACGCTGAAGTAGTATAGTCTGCTGTCCGTTTGTTAGGACTTTCCGCGCTCTATCGGCGCGTCTGATTTTCACGATTCGCTGTTTTCAGGATTTTGGGCCATGCATGACCCCACCTCGAAGCCCTTCGTTCCCTCGATAGAAGTATCGCCGGACAATCCCTGTCCGTTCCTGCGCGGCCTCGTCGGCGAGGGTTTTGTTGCCGGCGGAACGGTTCCACTCGGCACGCTGTCGCAGACCATCGCGGATGCGAGCGGCGAAACGGGGCCGAAGAAGGCATTCGCCGGTCTCCAGGTGCGCGGCGTGGCGCTCATCGCCAACGGTCTCGGTCACATCCTGAAGAGCATCTTTTCGGGCGCGCAGCTCGATGCGTTGCGCGGCGGCCCCCTCGACAAGCTCGGAGCCGGCTCGCGCATCCTCGGCGTCGACGGCAAGGTCAACGAGGACGAGATCGCGCGGCTCGCGAGATTTGGCCGTGCCTACAGCGATCCGGACAGCGGCAACACCGAGCAAGGTCTCAATGCTTCGGACATCAAGACCTTCATGAGCGACAATCTCAAGCGCGCCGGCAGCGCCGCGCGCTGGTACTACCCGTTGCTGATGAAATTCGAATGGCCCATCCTACTCAAGATCATGGGCAAGGGCGAAGGCGAGGACCGCTATCTCGGCGTGGCCGACGTGCGCACGCTGTTCAACGAGCGCAAATTTCCCGCTCGCATCAACCAGCGGCTGCTGTCGCAGCCGGTGCTGTCGGCCTGCCAGCGCACAGTGCGGGGCGTTCTCAAGCTTGCCGCCTTGCTGCTCGCCATCGGCCTCGTCGCGCTCGTTGCGGTCGCCGAATTCCCCGACCAGGTCCGCGCCATGCTGCCGCAGAAGGGAATCCTCGCGCAGCTGCTGCCGCCGCCTTTACCCAGGGTGCCGGAGACGACGGCAGCCTACTGGCTCGAGCAAAACTGGTCGCTGAAGGACCGGCACTGGTTCCACCATGCCAGCCAGGGCACCGCGACTTTTCCGGTGCCCTACAGCTGGTTCCTGGCGCTGGAGCAGCCACGCCTTCATCTGGTCTCGCGGCCCGGCATGCTGAAGGACAGCGCCTATCTCGAGCGCTTCGGCTTCATCCCGAGCCCGCAGTCGATCCAGACCGACGTGACGACGCTGCGCCGCTTCGGCTACGCCAACGTCTATGAGACGACGACGCAGGTGCCGGACTTGTCGACCCGATGGACGGCGGCGGAGAACGTCGACGGCCTGCCTGTCGGCTTCGCGCGGATGACCGGTGTCGTCGATCCGGCGACGGGCCGTCGCGAACAGGACAAGATCGGACTGACCTGCGCGGCCTGCCATACTGGCCAGATCCACTACAAGGGCGTGGACGTGCGCTTCGACGGCGGCCCCGCCACGACCGACCTGAAGAAGCTCGAGATCGCGACCGGCCTGTCGATCGCCTACACGCTGTACGTTCCGTTCCGCTTCCAGCGCTTTGCCGATCGCGTGCTCGGCCCCGAAGCCAGCAAGACGGACCGCGACGCGCTCAAGCAGAAGCTCGGCGCGATCGGCAAGTTTCTGATCGACTGGCAGAACAAGTACAACGATACGATCACGCACAAGGAGACCTGGGACAAGAAGGTGCAGAAGGACACCGAGGAAGGCTTCGGCCGCCTCGATGCCCTCAATCGCATCGGCAACCAGGTGTTTTCGCAGGATCTCGCGCTGAGCGGGCTCAGCGGCTTCGAAAAGAACCTGCATGCCCAGGACGCGCCGGTCAGCTACCCCGCGATCTGGACAGTGCCGTGGTTCAAATTTGCCCAATACGACGCCTCGATCGAACAACCGCTGATCCGCAATGCCGGCGAAGCCCTCGGCGTGACCGCGCTGCTCAATCTCTCCGACGCCTATCCGGAGGACAGGCTTTGGCGGTCCTCCGTTCATATCAACACGCTCGGCTGGATCGAGGACATGCTCAGGGGTCCCGATCCGTTCAAGGCGGCCGAGCCGAAGTTCGGCGGCCTGCTGTCGCCGAAATGGCCGTCGCAGATCCTCGACGATGCCTGGAAGCTGAAGGCTGATCGCGTCGAACGGGGGCGTGCGATCTACGCCGAGATGTGCTCCGGATGTCACCTGCCGGCCGTCGACACCCCGGCCTTCTGGTCCTCGAAACATTGGGAGACAAGCGGCGACAGCAAGGTCCTGAACGCGGTGACGATCCCGCTCGACGAGATCAAGACCGATCCCGAGCAGTCCCTTGTGCTGAGCAACAGGACGGTCGACGTGCCCGGCTTCCTGAAGGTGAATACGGCCGATCTCAAGACCTGGTGGCAATGCAACGGCTCGACCGCGAGCTCGCCGACCGAGATGGTGTACGCACTGGGCTTGATGACGGTCGTCGACCTCGTCGCCCGCAAGTGGATGGACGACGAGAAGACCCCGGACGCCGAGCGGGCGAAATTGTGGAATCTGTCGCGCCAGAACTGTCTTAATCCGGCGCCCGGACCACGCTACCGGGCGCGGCCGCTGAACGGCATCTGGGCCACCGCGCCCTACCTGCACAACGGCTCGGTGCCTTCGCTGTACTGGCTGCTGAAGCCACAAAACGAGCGCCCAACGAAGTTCTGCATGGGCCACCGCGACTATGATCCCGTGACCGTCGGCTTTCCGGTCAGCGTGGACGAGCGCTGCAAGACGGGCGAAACGCAGTTCTCCATGACGGGACCTGACGACAAGCCGATCCAGGGCAACAGCGTGCTCGGCCATTCCTTCGAGCGCAAGGACGGCGAACCGAAACGCCCCGGCGTCATCGGCCGCACGTTCAAGGACGATTCGGAGCGCTACGATTTGATCGAGTATCTGAAGACGTTGTAGTTGGGCGAGAACTACTCCTCGCCATCATGGCCGGGCTTGTCCCGGCCATCCACGATCTTCAGTGCGGCACCAAGAACGTGGATGCCCGGGACAAGCCCGGGCATGACGCGCTCGTGGGACGACATCGCAAACACAATCTCACTTGAACAGCGGCGTACCCGGCACGAAGGCGTCGAAGGCGGCCCAGAACTGGGAGCGGTAGCGATCCTGCTCCTGGAGGATCTCGTGCTTCGAGCCGGCGATGACGAGGTGGGAGCCGGCACGCAGATGATAGGCGAACTCCTCGATCGCCGCGGTCGAGACCACGGTGTCGTTGGAGGCCGCCAGCATCAGGATCGGCTGGCGGATTTCGGACGGATAGCTCATGCGCTTGAAAGTGTTCATCGCGCGGAACGCCGTATCGGCCCAGGCGACCGTCGGTGAGGCCAGCCCGAGCGTCGGATCCTCCTCCAGAATCGCGGCATTGCGGGCGTAGCGCACGGGATCGCTGGTCAGGGAGTTGTTGATGAAGGGATCGAGCCCGGTGAGGCGATCGCTGCCGCCGGGAACGTAGCGGCCGCCCTGGCCCAACAGGCGCATGGTCTTGAGCAGCGTCCGCACTGGAAACGAGGTGGCGCGGCCGGGCAGGTCGATCATCGGCGCCGACAGCACCATGCGATCGAACCAGCGCTTTCCCGCATGCGCCAGGCGAAGCATCACCGCGCCGCCCATGGAATGGGCCAGCGCGAAGAAGGGCGGCGGGCAATCGGGCAGCACCACCTGCTGCACGAAGGTCTCGACGTCGATTTCGAAGTCGGCGAAGTCGCGCACATAACCCTTGCGCGGATCGCGCAGCCGGCGCGAGGAATGGCCCTGCCCGCGCCAGTCGATCATCGCCACCGCAAAGCCGCGGTCGCGCAGGTCGCGCACCGTCTCGAAATATTTCTCGATCTGCTCGCTACGCCCGGTGAAGACGCAGACGGTGCCCTTGCGGTTCGCCGGGGGCGTCCAGCGCGCAAAGCGCAGCTCGGCGCCATCGGGCGTCTTGATGGTGCCGCTGACGACGTCTTCAGGCACGGGATTGGACGGAATCGAGACCAGCGTCATGGGCAGGGAAGATGCTGAAAATCAGGAGGCGGGGGCGCCGAAAAGGCGCTGATTGCCGCCCTCTTGAACGCAGTTTCCCCAAACCCATATCACCATGGTGCAGGCCGCTACCAGTGTTTCGGAACCGGAACATCAGGCTGCACACAGACTAGGCCCGGCCCGATAGGCGGGCGGGTTACCAACAGTCGCTCAATGGAGGACTTGACCATGCGTACCTACGATCTGACCCCCTTCTACCGTTCCACCGTCGGCTTCGACCGTCTCTTCAACCTGCTCGACCAGGCGGGTTCGGACGGCAGCCCCGGCTATCCGCCCTACAACATCGAGCGGACCGGCGAGAACGCCTACCGCGTCACGGTTGCGGTCTCCGGCTTCGCCAAGGATGAGCTCTCCATCGTCGCGAAGGAAAACACGCTGACGATCAGGGGCGAGAAAGTCGCGAACGAGAACAGCAAGAGCGAAGTGCTCTACCGCGGCATCGCCGCGCGTGCGTTCGAGCGCGCCTTCCAGCTCGCCGATTTCGTGCAGGTGAAGAACGCCTCGCTCGAGAACGGCCTGCTCCACGTCGACCTCGTGCGCGAGATTCCCGAAGCCAAAAAGCCGCGCCAGATCGCGATCAACACCGGTGCGCAAGGCGCGCAGGTGATCGAGAATTCGGCCGCGCAGGCCGCGTAAAGCGCACGCCACTTCCAGATTTGGAAAACGCCCCGGTGCCCCCGGGGCGTTTTTTTGTTCTGCTCAACTGCCTCCCCGTCGTCCTGGCTGGCTGTCCGCTTGGCCGCCTTTCGCACTGCATCACAGAGCGGTGAAGACGCGTAACAGCGCCGCTCCTTCCTCCGTCCTTTGGGCATCGACCCCAAAAACAAGACGGAGAACGATCATGACACTTTGGCGCAGCCTTTTCGTCGCCGCGAGCCTGCTGGCGGCTCCCATCAGCTTTGCCCACGCGCAGACACCGCAAACCGTCAAGGCGAAGAATGTCGTGCTGGTGCACGGCGCCTGGGCCGACGGCTCGAGCTGGTCGGAGGTGATCCCGATCCTTCAGGCCGCCGGATTGCACGTCACCGCCGTGCAGAATCCGCTGTCGTCGCTGGCGGACTCCGTCGAGGCGACCAAGCGCGTACTGGCCGAGCAGGACGGGCCGACCGTGCTGGTCGCACATTCCTGGGGCGGCACCGTGATCAGCCAGGTCGGCACCGACCCGAAGGTCACCGCCCTCGTCTACGTCGCCGCACGTGCGCCTGACGCCAACGAGGATTTTGTTGCTCTGTCGAAGCAGTTTCCGGCAGGCCCCGCGCGCGCCGGCATCGTCGAGCGCGACGGTTTCACCAAGCTCTCCGAGGACGCGTTCCTGAAGTATTTCGCCAACGGCGTGAAGCCGGAGCAGGCGAAGGAGCTCTATGCCGTGCAATGGCCGACGGCGGCCTCGATCTTCGCCGGCCGCACCACCGAAGCCGCCTGGCACGCCAAGCCGAGCTGGTACGCGGTGTCGAAGAACGACTACACCATCAATCCCGATTTCGAACGCTTCCTCGCCAAGCGCATGAACGCCACCACGATCGAGCTCGATGCCGGCCACCTCTCGCTGGTGTCGCATCCGGAGGACGTGGCGAATCTGATCCTGGAAGCGGCGGGGTATGGGCGCAGCTGAGGGAGGCCTTCGCCAGGACGACACTGAAAGTGTGGGACCGACTCGCATCTCACAGCGAGCCGATTACTTGGCGTCGCGCTTAATCCAGCCCCTGTGCCGCCGGCATGTCCTGGGTCGGAAGGATCGTCGCGGCGGGCTTGGCCTGGCCGACCGTTGGCGCGGCTTGCGGCGCCGACTCGGCGGTCTTCGGTTGCGCGGCAGCCGTCTGCTGCACAGGCTGAGCCTGCGGTGCCTGGACCTGCTGCGGCGCCGGCTCGGGCGACGCCGGCTTGGCGGCCGCTACCGGCATCTCGCCGCGCGGCGGGGCGGCCTTGGGCAGCGGCACGGTGCGGCTCGCGACGTTCGGGATCGGGGCTGGGGGCCGCGGCGGTCCACCCCGGATCGCGGTCGGCGGCGGCAGCGCGCTTTGCGGCCCGTAAGGTGATACCGCGCGCTCCTCATAGGCCGGGGCCATGCCGAAGGCGTCGGCGGCCGGCATGAAACGGAGGATCCGGCCATCGCGGGCGTCGATCACAAGACGCCCGTCGTCACCGCGGCGGTCGATCACCGCAATCGTGTAGACGGCGCCGCGCAGGCGCGGAATTCCGAGCGGCGAGAAGCCATTTTCACGCAGCACCGCATAGACCTCGGTTGCCGGCAAGACCGCCACCGGCGCCGGCGCGCGCCCGTCATCATAGCCATAGCCGTAACGCGGCGGCGGAGGCGGGGCGGCTTCCGACGGTCCATACGGCCCATCGAAATCCGACACCGCGACATAGGCTCCGCGCGCGGCTCCGTTCGCCAGAATTTGCGCTTGGGCCGCAGTCGCGGCTAGCGCCAGCAAGGCTGCGGCCACACATGCTGTGAAAAACTTCATGATCGATACGCTCCTGTCAGGCCCTGACGGGGCTTGCGCTCTTTCGCTTCTTGCGTGGTGGCGCGCCTTTCGAAGGGCCAAGGCGAAGCTTCATTCGGGATTCTGGCGGCGCTTGGGCCGGATCGGGGCGCGTTTGCTTCAAATCCGGGGCGCACCAAGCGGAAAGCGTTGATTGACAGGTTGGGAATCAGGACTTGCGCGCGCTTGTGTGATAGACAAAAATTTGGCAAGGTGATGGTTAGGACAGGAAGACTGTCTCAATTTTGCTTGCGGTTCCGGCATAGGGATTGCAACGAAAATTGGTGCTTTCGAGCGCCAGAAGGCAACAGGCAAAGCCGTTCTCGGGGACCTAGAACGCCTTGGCCTGAATTTAAGAAAATGCGGCTCGCAGCGGACGAGCGGTAGCCCAGGAGCGGGTGCCGCGGAACGCCCAAGGTGCGCCGAAGATGGCGGTGAGGCAGCTCGCCGCATGGAGAGGACAGGAATCATGAACGGGTCGCAATTCGAGCGCGCAAACATCGTGGCAGAACAACTGTCGGCGACGGTCGCCTCGAAAACGACCGATCCGATTCAGGAGCACAATTCGCGTCCGCCGGCTGAAGGCCTTTACGATCCGAGCCTGGAAAAGGATTCCTGCGGCGTCGGCTTCATCGCCAACATCAAGGGCAAGAAGTCCCGCGAGATCGTCGCGGACGCGCTGAGCATCCTCTGCAACCTCGAGCATCGCGGCGCGGTCGGCGCGGACCCGCGCGCCGGCGACGGCGCCGGCATCCTGGTGCAGATCCCGCACGCCTTCTTCGTCCGCAAGGCCAAGGAGCTTGGCTTCACGCTGCCAAATCCCGGCGAATACGCCATCGGCGCGCTGTTCCTGCCGCGCGATACCGCCTGGCGCAATGTCATCAAGAGCATCATCGCCGACCAGATCAAGGCGGAAGGCCTGACGCTGCTCGGCTGGCGCGATGTGCCGACCGACAATTCCTCGCTCGGCGTCACCGTGAAGCCGACCGAACCCGCCTGCATGCAGGTGTTCATCGGCCGCAATGGCACCGCCGAGACCGAGGACGATTTCGAGCGCCGGCTCTACATCCTGCGCAAGTCGATCTCCCAGGCGATCTACCAGCGCCGCGACCGCGGGCTCGCGGGCTATTATCCGTGCTCGATGTCCTGCCGCACCGTGATCTACAAGGGCATGTTCCTCGCCGACCAGCTCGGCAAGTACTATCCCGATCTGCACGAGCCGGACTTCGAGAGCGCGCTGGCGCTGGTGCATCAGCGCTTCTCGACCAACACCTTCCCGGCTTGGTCGCTGGCGCATCCCTACCGCATGATCGCGCATAACGGCGAGATCAACACGCTGCGCGGTAACGTCAACTGGATGGCGGCACGCCAGGCCTCAGTGAGCTCGCAGCTCTACGGCAAGGACATCAGCCGGCTGTGGCCGATCTCCTATGAAGGCCAGTCGGACACCGCCTGCTTCGACAACGCGCTCGAATTCCTGGTGCAGGGCGGCTACTCGCTGCCGCACGCCGTCATGATGATGATTCCGGAGGCGTGGGCCGGCAATCCCTTGATGGATGAGAAGCGCCGTGCCTTCTACGAATATCATGCCGCGCTGATGGAGCCGTGGGACGGCCCCGCTGCGATCGCTTTCACCGACGGCCGTCAGATCGGCGCCACACTCGACCGCAACGGCCTGCGACCGGCGCGCTATCTCGTCACCAAGGACGACCGCATCGTGATGGCGTCCGAGATGGGCGTGCTGACCATCCCCGAGGACCAGATCATCACCAAGTGGCGGCTCCAGCCCGGCAAGATGCTGCTGGTCGACCTCGAGCAGGGCCGCCTGATTCCCGACGACGAGATCAAGGCCGAGCTCGCCCGGAGTCATCCCTACGAGGAGTGGCTGGAGCGGACCCAGATCGTGCTGGAAGAGCTGCCGAAGGTGCCGACCACCGGCGTACGCTCCAACCTGTCGCTGCTCGATCGCCAGCAGGCGTTCGGCTACAGCCAGGAAGACATCGCCATCCTGATGACACCGATGGCGGCCACCGGCGAGGAGGCAGCCGGCTCGATGGGCAACGACACGCCGATCTCGGCGCTGTCGGACAAGGCCAAGCCGCTGTTCACCTACTTCAAGCAGAATTTTGCGCAGGTCACCAATCCGCCGATCGACCCGATCCGCGAGGAGCTGGTGATGAGCCTGGTCTCGATCATCGGACCGCGGCCGAACCTGTTCGACCTCCAGGGGATGGCCACTACCAAGCGTCTTGAAGTGCGTCAGCCGATCCTGACCGACGCGGATCTCGAAAAGATCCGCTCCATCTCCGACGTGGCCGAATCCCACTTCAAGTCGCGCACGCTGGATACGACTTTCCACGCCGGCCTCGGTGCGGCCGGTATGGACCAGGTGCTGGATGAGCTCTGTGCGCGCGCTGAAAGCGCGGTGCGCGAAGGCGTCAACATCATCATCCTGTCCGACCGCATGGTCGGCACCGACCGGGTGCCGATCCCGTCGCTGCTCGCCTGCGCCGCCGTGCATCACCATTTGATCCGCACCGGCCTGCGCACCTCGGTCGGCCTCGTCGTCGAATCCGGCGAGCCGCGCGAAGTGCATCATTTCGCCTGCCTCGCCGGCTACGGCGCCGAAGCGATCAATCCCTATCTCGCGTTCGAAACCATCATCGCGATGAAGGACCGCCTGCCCGGCTCGCTCGACGACTACGAGATCGTCAAGCGCTACATCAAGTCGATCGGCAAGGGCCTGCTCAAGGTGATGTCCAAGATGGGCATCTCGACCTACCAGTCCTATTGCGGCGCGCAGATCTTCGACGCGGTCGGCCTCAAGGCCGACTTCGTCGGAAAATTCTTCGCCGGCACCCATACTCGCGTCGAGGGCGTCGGCCTGTCCGAGATCGCCGAAGAGGCGGTGCGCCGTCATGCCGACGCGTTCGGCGACGCGCTGGTCTACAAGACCTCGCTCGACGTCGGCGGCGAATATGCCTACCGCACCCGGGGCGAGGACCATGCCTGGACCGCCGAGTCGGTGGGGCTGCTTCAGCACGCCGCGCGCGGCAATTCGCTGGAGCGCTACCGCGCCTTTGCAAAGATCCTCAATGAGCAGTCGGAGCGCCTGTTGACGCTGCGCGGCCTGTTCCGGATCAAGGGCGCCGAGGAAGAGAAGCGAAAGCCGGTGCCGATCGAGCAAGTCGAGCCGGCCAAGGACATCGTCCGACGTTTTGCCACTGGCGCGATGAGCTTCGGCTCGATCTCGCGCGAGGCGCACACCACGCTCGCGATCGCTATGAACCGGATCGGAGGCAAGTCGAATACCGGCGAAGGCGGCGAGGAAGCCGACCGCTTCAAGCCGCTGCCGAACGGCGATTCCATGCGCTCAGCGATCAAGCAGGTCGCCTCGGGCCGTTTCGGCGTCACCACTGAGTATCTCGTCAACTCCGACATGATGCAGATCAAGATGGCCCAGGGCGCCAAGCCCGGCGAAGGCGGCCAGCTGCCCGGTCACAAGGTCGACGCCACGATTGCAAAGGTCCGGCATTCAACGCCGGGCGTCGGCCTGATCTCGCCGCCGCCGCACCACGACATCTACTCGATCGAGGATCTGGCGCAGCTCATCTACGACCTCAAGAACGTCAACCCGGACGGCGCGGTCTCGGTCAAGCTCGTCTCCGAGATCGGCGTCGGCACGGTGGCCGCGGGCGTCGCCAAGGCGCGCGCCGACCACGTCACCATCGCGGGCTTCGAGGGCGGCACGGGTGCATCGCCCCTGACCTCGATCAAGCACGCCGGCTCGCCGTGGGAGATCGGTCTTGCCGAAACCCACCAGACGCTGGTGCGCGAGCGGCTGCGCAGCCGCATCGTGGTCCAGGTCGACGGCGGCTTCCGCACCGGGCGCGACGTCGTGATCGGCGCGCTACTGGGCGCAGACGAGTTCGGCTTCGCCACCGCGCCGCTGATCGCGGCCGGCTGCATCATGATGCGCAAGTGCCACCTCAACACCTGCCCAGTCGGGGTCGCGACGCAGGATCCGGTTCTGCGCAAGCGCTTCACCGGCCAGCCCGAGCACGTGATCAATTACTTCTTCTTCGTCGCGGAGGAAGTCCGCGAGATCATGGCGAGCCTCGGCTTCCGCACCTTCAACGAGATGGTGGGCCAGACCCAGCTGCTTGATCAGACCAAGCTGGTCGCGCACTGGAAGGCCAAGGGCCTCGACTTCTCCAAGCTCTTCGTCCGCCAGAAGGAGGAAAAGGGCCAGAAGATCTACCATTCGGAGCGCCAGAACCATCATCTGGAAGCGGTGCTCGACCGCTCGCTGATCGAGAAGGCACAGCCCGCGCTCGACCGCGGCGCACCGGTCAAGATCGAAGCCGCGATCAACAGCACCAACCGTTCCGCGGGCGCGATGCTGTCGGGTGCGGTCGCCAAGATCTACGGCCATGCCGGGCTGCCTCATGACACCATTCATGTCAGCCTCAAGGGCACCGCCGGCCAGGCCTTCGGTGCCTGGCTCGCGCACGGCGTCACCTTCGAGCTCGAAGGCGAAGCCAACGACTATGTCGGCAAGGGCCTCTCGGGCGGCAAGATCATCGTCAAGCCGCCGAAGGAGAGCGGCATCGTGCCGGAAGAGAGCATCATCGTCGGCAACACCGTGATGTACGGCGCCATTCAGGGCGAGTGCTACTTCCGCGGCGTCGCCGGCGAGCGCTTTGCCGTGCGCAACTCGGGCGCGGTCGCGGTGGTCGAGGGCGCCGGCGATCATTGCTGCGAATACATGACCGGCGGCATCGTCGTCGTGCTCGGCAAGACCGGGCGCAACTTCGCAGCTGGCATGTCCGGCGGCATCGCCTATGTGCTCGACGAGACCGGTGACTTCGACAAGCTCTGCAACCTCTCGATGGTCGAGCTCCAGCCGGTCCTCTCGGAGGAGATGATTGCCCAGAGCGCCTACAACCAGTTTGGTGACCTCGAAGCGCATGGCCGGGTCGACGTGTTCAACAACCTGCTCGAGTCCGACGTCGAGCGGCTGCACGTCCTGATCACGCGCCACGCCAAGGCGACCGGCTCCAAGCGCGCCGCCGATATCCTTGCCAATTGGAAGGAGTGGCTGCTCAAATTCCGCAAGGTGATGCCGGTCGAGTACCGGCGCGCGCTGCGCGAACTGGCCGCCAACGCGGACGCCGAGCCGAAAATCGCAATCGGGGCGTAGGTAAGAAAGCCTCATGGTGAGGAGGCGCGAAGCGCCGTCTCGAACCATGAGACCATCAGCGGGGCCTTCATCCTTCGAGACGCGGCGCTAACGGCGCTGCTCCTCAGGATGAGGGGCGAAACGACAAACGATTAAGCGGCAGGGACTTCGGGTTTGATGGGCAAGATCACGGGTTTTCTCGAAATCGAACGGCATGATCGCAAGTACGCACCGGTCGCCGAGCGCGTGAAGCATTTTCACGAATTCGTCGTTCCCTTGAGCGAGAAGGAAACGCGCGACCAGGCCGCGCGCTGCATGAACTGCGGCATTCCCTTTTGCCACGGCACCGGGTCGGTCGCGCCCGGCACGCCCGGCTGCCCGGTCAACAACCAGATCCCCGACTTCAACGACCTCGTCTATCAGGACAACTGGGAAGAAGCCTCGCGCAACCTGCACTCGACTAACAATTTTCCGGAGTTCACCGGCCGCATTTGTCCGGCGCCGTGCGAGGCATCCTGCACGCTCAACATCGACGACAATCCCGTCACCATCAAGACCATCGAGTGCGCGATCGTCGATCGCGCCTGGGACAATGGCTGGGTCAAGCCGGAAGTCGCAGCGGTCAAGACCGGCAAGAAGGTCGCGGTGATCGGCTCTGGTCCGGCCGGCATGGCCTGCGCGCAGCAACTCGCGCGCGCCGGCCACGACGTGCATCTGTTCGAGAAGTACGCCAAGGCCGGCGGCCTGCTCCGCTACGGCATTCCCGACTTCAAGATGGAGAAGAACATCATCGACCGCCGTGTGGCGCAGATGGAAGCCGAAGGCGTCACCTTCCACTACAACAGCCATGTCGGCGCGGAAGGCAATGTCGATCCGCGCGAGCTGCTCAACGAGTACGATGCGGTCGCGCTGACCGGCGGCGCGGAAGCTCCGCGCGACCTGCCGATCCCCGGCCGCGACCTCGACGGCGTCCACTATGCGATGGACTTCCTGCCGCAGCAGAACCGCCGCGTCTCCGAGGAGCCGCTGGGCGGCGTCACCGAGATCTTGGCCGGTGGCAAGCATGTCGTCGTCATCGGCGGCGGCGACACCGGCTCTGACTGCATCGGCACCTCGCTGCGCCAGGGCGCGCTCTCGGTCACCCAGATCGAGATCATGCCCGCCCCGCCCGAGCGCGAGAACAAGGGCCTGACCTGGCCGAACTGGCCGCTGAAGATGCGGACGTCCTCTAGCCAGGCCGAAGGCGCGATCCGCGAGTACGCCGTGCTGACACAGAAGTTTTCCGGCGAGAACGGCAAGGTCAGGAAGCTGCACTGCGTGCGCGTCGACGACAAGTTCAAGCCGATTGCCGGCACCGAGTTCGACCTCGACGCCGACCTCGTCCTGCTCGCGATGGGCTTTGTGCATCCCGTGCACGAGGGCCTGTTGAAGCTGCTCTCGGTCGAGCTCGACCCACGCGGCAACGTCAAGGCCAACACGCTGGATTACCAGACCTCGCGCCCGAACGTGTTCTCGGCCGGAGACATGCGCCGCGGCCAATCGCTGGTGGTGTGGGCGATCCGCGAGGGACGGCTGTGTGCCCGCTCGATCGATACGTTCCTGATGGGGAAGACGGATCTGCCAAGGTGAGTGGGGCGCGAGCTAATCGTCACAATCTGAGCTGTCATCGCCCGCCTTGTGCGCAATTGCGCACTGGAGCCGGCGATCCAGTGTTCCAGAGACGTTAAACGAATACGGATAAGCCGCGGTGTACTGGATACCCCGCTTTCGCGGGGTATGACGGGGGAGTGAATGGTGAGAGCGGCGATTCAACTGGCGCGCTCGAACATCCTCAATTCTGCAGCCTCACCCCAACCATCACCACCGTGCCCTGCGAGCTCGAGCCCGGCTGGTTCGAGTCCAGGATGTCGTGGCGCAGAGTGCCCTTGACCCAGAGGTTGCGGTTGAGCTTGTAGATCAGATTGCCTTCGAGCGAGTAGGTCTTGTCGTTGCGGTTCTGGCCCTGGTAGTCGAGCGTGCCGTAGGTGAACTTGCCGACGGCCGTGAGCCAGCGGCGAAAGTCGTGGTCGACTTCGGCCGCATAGGTGCGCACCAGCACGCCGGAGGAGCCGGGGATGGTGGTCTCCGCGATCTGCGTGTCGGTGAAGAACTTCACCGTGGTCAGGCCGCTCGCATTCCAGATCAGCGAGCCCGAGGTGAGGAAGCCCGCGAGCTGGCTCAGGCGCGGATCGACATAGTTGCGCGCGGAATAGCCGACCGAGACTTCGCCAGTGAGGATGCGCGAGAACTCGAAGGACGAGCCGACCTTGCCATAGCCGCCGGATGAATCGCGGAAGTAACCGTTACGGTCGGCCGCCTGGTCATGCACGCGGCTGTCGCCCTGGATTTCGACGAACGGCTTCAGGCCCGGCTTCAGCTCATAGGAGAAACGGCCGACGCCGCCATACTGGTTGAAGTCGCGGTCGTCGTTGCTCGAGGTCGTGCCGTCGGTGAGCTTGGAGTTGGTGTAAGCGGTGCGATCGACGGTGGCGCCGGCCGCGACCTGGAAGCGGTTGAAGGTCTGGTCGAAGCCGAAGGTGCCGCCATAGGTGGCGTAGACCGGAAATTTCTGCAAGCCGGCCTGCACGTTCGGGCTGCCGGGATTGTCGGTGGCGAGCCTGAGGCGGAATTGCGAGGTCAGCTTGAGGTCGCGATCGACATCGAAGCGGCCATCGACATGGCCGGTGAAATCGGGGCGATCGACCTCGACCGGCGAGGGCGAGGCAAAGCCGTCGATCGTCGCCGGCATGTTGTTGGTGTAGCCCGAGAACGAGCCGCGCAAATCCGCGACCAGCGCGTGGCGTTCCCAGTCGGACACCACGAGCAGGTCGGGCGCGACCACATAGGCCGGCGAGCCGACCGGCTTGTTGAGGCGCGCCGGATTGGTGTCGTAGCCGGCCGAGAGTTCGAGCCCGCCCTTGATCAGGAAGCTGCCGACGTAGTCGCCAACCGCGCCGAACGGATCTTCGTCGAGCTTGAGGCGGCGGCGCAGCGGCTGGCCGGGCACAGTGCCGGCCATCGCTCGCGGTATCGGCGTCTTGTTGGCGGTGTCCGACGGCGGCGGCGCGATGCGCGGCGGACCGAGGCTCGCGACCGGTGTCGTAGGATGCACCGGCGAGCCTGGGCCGGCGCGCTTCGGCTTCGGCTGCCCCGGATAGAGTTTTGGCTGCTGCCGCTTGCGGTTGAGCGAGTCGTAACCTGAACCGCTGGCGCCGTTGGCGGCAGGCAGGCCGTAGGTCGGGACCTGACCGATGCGCGAACTCGCCGGTGCCTGCTGGCGCTTGCGTGGATCGGCATTGGGATCGGGTAGCACCGGCAGCGCATCCGTCGGCGCCTGCGGCACGCCGGCGGTGCGACGCGTCGGCAGCGTGTCGGGCGAAGCGAAGCCGCCGCGGCTCGGATTGAACAGATCGGGCGTGAGGCTCTGGGCCGTGGCCGGAGCACTCTCCAGCGCGGTCAGCAGCAGGCATGGCAAAGCGGCGCGGACGAGTTGCGCGCGTTTGCTCCGGCCCCTGCCTGGAGACGACCCCACGATAATATAACTCCAACGAAATCAGGCACTTCCACGATGGTCCGGCGCGAACAGCGGGAACCATCGTTAATGGAGTTAAAACAATTATGGTTAATGACCCGTTGAGGGTCTGGAGACCCGCGTCGCCTCGAAGGCCCCGGCGTGCTAAGGAGGCGCCGACCGGGCGATCGCCCACCTTCCTGGATCAAAGCATGCCGAGTTCGAAACCGCTGATGACCCCATCATCCGGCCCAGCCCCCAGTGTCGAATCCGCGCTCCGCACGCTGGAGACCGAGAGCGGCGGCATCAACGCGCTCGCCGCCGCGCTGCGCGGCCCGCTCGGCGCAACGTTTGCAGCAGCTGTCGACCTGATCCGGCAGGCCAAGGGCCGCGTCATCGTCACCGGGCTCGGCAAGTCCGGCCACATGGCGCGCAAGATCGCGGCGACGCTGGCCTCGACCGGCACGCCCGCCTTCTTCGTGCACGCCGCCGAAGCCGGCCATGGCGACCTCGGCATGATCACCACCGACGACGTCATCATGGCGCTGTCCTGGTCCGGCGAGCAGCCGGAGATGAAGAACCTCGTGAATTATTCGGCGCGGTTTGCGATCCCGATGATCGCGGTGACCTCGAACGCGGCCTCCTCGCTCGGGCAGGCCGCCGACATCGTCATCGAGCTGCCGAAGGCGCGCGAAGCCTGCCCGCACAATCTGGCGCCGACCACCTCGACGCTGATGCAGGCCGCGATCGGCGATGCGATTGCGATCGCCTTGCTCGAAGGCCGCGGCTTCACCGCGCTGGAGTTCGCGCATTTCCACCCCGGCGGCAAGCTTGGCGCCATGCTGAAATTCGTTCGCGACTACATGCGCACCGGCGCGGAAATCCCGGTGAAGCCGGCCGGCACCAAGATGTCGGATGCCGTGATGGAAATGTCGGCCAAGGGCCTGGGGTGCGTCTGCATCGTCAACGAGGGAGGCGAGGTCGCTGGCATCATCACCGATGGCGACCTGCGCCGCAACATGCGGCCCGATCTCTTGACGGCCTCGGTCGACGACATCATGACCAGGCAGCCGAAAACTGTGCCGCCCTCCATGCTCGCGACCGAGATGATCGAGGTGCTGAACACGCGCAAGATCACGACGCTGGTCGTGACCGAGGCGAACAAGGTGGTCGGCATCGTGCATCTGCACGATCTGTTGCGGGCGGGGGTGGCTTAGGGCGCCCTCTCTCTCTCCTCCGTGATTGCGAGCGCAGCGAAGCAATCCAGACTGCCGCCGCGGAAAGACTCTGGATTGCTTCGCTACGCTCGCAATGACGGGCGGTTAGACGGTTGGAAACCGCGCCGCCTTCTGCTCCAGCGGCAATCGCAGTCCGTTCGCCAGATACGACACCGTGCGATAGAAGCCGCACAGCAGCATGATCTCCAGAATCTGCGCCTCGTCGTAATGCGCCGCAAGCGCGGCGAACTCCGCATCGTCAAGCGTCGCGCGGTGATGCAACGCGTCGACCGCGGCGATCAGCGGCTGCTCGGCCGGCGACCAGCACGCTGACGTCGCACCGCCCTGCACCGTGGCGCGGACCTCGTCGTCGGTGAGTTTCGCCGGCCCGGCGAAGACCGCAACGTGCACGCCCCATTCATATTCGCATCCGGTCAGCGCGCAGGTGCGGTCGATGACGATCTCGCGCTCGCGCAAGGACAGCGGCCCGGGATCGAGCAGGCCGCCAGCGCGAAACTTGTCCCAGGCGCGGGCGTGGCCCGCCATCACCCGGAACAGCATCAGCGGCGGCGCGCCGCGCATGATGCGGTCGAACTGCATCTGGATCTCCGGGGGATAAGGCGGCGCGAGCGGCGCGACGCGGGGCGTGGCTTGAGACATGGCTTGAGACATGGCTTGAGACATGGTCCGTCTCCGGTGCTACAATTATCGTAGCGCATACGCTACATTATCTGTAGCAGAGCGCAAGAGGGTCACGATGGCGAAACAGGCGTCTTCCAGATCAAGCGGCGTCCGCGGCTCGCGCACGGGACGGCCGATCATGGCGTTGCTCGACCTCCTGGGACGGCGCTGGAGCCTGCGGATCCTGTGGGAATTGCGCGACGCCCCCCTCACCTCCCGTGCACTGCGGACCGCCTGCGACGAGGCCTCACCGACGGTGCTGCAAACGCGGCTGAGCGAATTGCGCGAAGCTGGGTTTGTGGAGCTCGGCGAGGCCGGCGGTTACGGCCTGACGCCGCTGGGGCGCGACTTGTGCGAGACGTTCATGCCGCTGCACCGGTTTGCGGAGAGGTGGAGGAAGTAGGAATCGAAGATGTAGCCAAGCACGCAGACTTCCCTTCTCCCCCTGTGGGAGAAGGTGGCGCGAAGCGCCGGATGAGGGGTCTCTCTCCGCGCACTCGCTTGCAGCAGATTCATCGCGGAGAGAACCCCTCACCCGTCTCGCCGCTGCGCGGCGAGCCACCCTCCCCCACAAGGGGGGAGGGGAAGAAAGCTACGCCGCGGCGACCGTCAGGTTGGCACCGTCGACCTGCACCACCTTCACTCTCGTCCCGGCCGGCGTATCCGGGCCGGAGACGCGCCAGACGGTGTCGCCGATGCGCATCGTGCCGCTGCCGTCGACGATCGGCTTCTCCAGCGTGAACTCGCGGCCGAGCAGCGCGTCCGCGCGCTTGTTGAGGAAGGGGCTTGCGCCGGTAGCGGACTTCGGCCGGGCGAGCCGGCGCCACACCGGGACGGCGGCGGCTGCGAACACTGCGAACATTAAGAGCTGGATCTGCCAGGACACGACGACAGCGAACGAGATCAGCCCGACCAGCAGCGCGGCCAGCCCGAGCCAGAACAGAAACACGCCCGGCGCCAGCACCTCCAGCGCCATCAGGATGAAACCGAAGATCAGCCAGTTCCAGGTGCCGAGCGAAACGAACATGTCGGTCATGACACGACCTCTATGAATAATGCCGTCACCTCGGCGGAACCGCTGGCGTGGGAGCCGTGGGTGGCACCGAGCCGCGGCGAGCGGCGGCCGCGACGGATGCCGCGCTTTCGCCGAACGTTGCCTTTGCGATCTCGCCGATGCCGGCGAGCGAGCCCAGCATGCTCATCGCTTCAACCGGCAGCATGATGATCTTCTGGTTCGGCGAGTCGGCCAGCTGCCCGAATGCCTTGATGTACTTGTCCGCGATGAAATAGTTCAGCGCTGCGACGTCGCCTTTGCTGATGGCTTCGCTGACCATCTGGGTCGCCTTGGCCTCGGCCTCGGCCAGGCGCTCGCGCGCCTCGGCATCCCGGAAGGCGGCCTCGCGGCGGCCTTCGGCCTGGAGGATCTGGCCCTGCTTGGCGCCCTCGGCGCGCAGGATCTCGGACTGGCGGGCGCCTTCGGCCTGCAGGATGTCGGCACGCTTGACGCGCTCAGCCTTCATCTGTCGGCCCATCGCCTCGACGAGATCGGCCGGCGGCACGATGTCCTTGATCTCGATCCGGTTGACCTTCAACCCCCAGGGCGAGACCGCGGCATCGACCACCCGCAACAGGCGCTCGTTGATCTCGTCGCGATGCGACAGCACCTGGTCGAGATCCATCGAGCCCATCACCGAGCGGATGTTGGTCATGGTCAGCACGATAATCGCCTGCTCGAGGTTGGAGACCTCGTAGCTCGCTTTCGCCGCGTCGAACACCTGGAAGAAGGCGACTCCGTCCACCGTCACGGTGGCGTTGTCCTTGGTGATCACCTCCTGCTCGGGAATGTTGATCACCTGCTCCATCATGTTGATCTTGCGGCCGACGCGATCGAAATAAGGCACGATCAGGTTGAGCCCCGGCGTCAGCGTCTGGGTGTATTTGCCGAACCGCTCGATGGTCCAGTCATAGCCCTGCGGCACCGTCTTCACGCCGGCAATGAGCGTGACGATGACAAGCAATACCAGCACAATCGCGAAAATGTCGAAACCGCTCATATGTCCTCCAAGGCAGGAAAAGAACCTTTCCCGCGCTGTCATTGGTCGGGATCACGACCCCAACGGTTCAGCGAGGGGTTAGCGGTCGCGACTCACGTCGGCACCGGCGCAATTCTGCACAACACGTACCGTGAGGGAACGGCCACGATTAAGTATTTGCAAGGCGCTCTTGAAAGCGTGCAGGCGCGGACCTAGGCGGCCAGCATTAGCGTTTCTAGCCTACCGCGTCGCCGACAAGCCTATTCGATGACGTCGTTCGCGAGTGCGAGCAGGCCGGGGGCAATGGTGAGGCCAAGCGCCTTGGCCGCCCTCAGGTTGATCGCGAGCTCGAATTTGGTGGGGTTCTGGACCGGAAGATCGGCCGCTTGCGCGCCCTTCAGGATGCGATCGATATAGGAGGCGGCGCGGCGGAGCTGCTCGACGCTGTCGGTGCTGTAGGACATCAGCCCGCCCTCGTCGACGAAGGTGCGGCTCCAGTACACCGCGGGCACGCGCGCTTGCGCGATCGCGGCCAGCAGGGGCGCGCGATTGGCCATGGTGAAGAAGTCCGGCAGGATCAAGAAGCCGCCGTCCTTCCGCGATGCCAGCGCGGCGATCGATGCGGCGTCATGCACCGGCGCGGGCTCGACGGTCACATCGAGCTTCTGAGCGGCGTCCTCGACCGTGCGCAGCATCAGGCCGGCGAACGGGGCGGTGGCGGGATTGTAGACGACGAAGACACGGGCGGCAGGCGGCGTAACCTGCGCCAGCATTTCCAGCCATTTGCCGGCCAGCGGGCCGTCATAATCGGTGAAGCCGGTGATATTGCCGCCGGGATGGGCAAGGTTCTGGACAAACCCCTGGCTGACGGGATCGGTGACGACGGCGAACACGATCGGCGTCGTCGCGGTGCGCTGGCGCAGCTCTTCCACAGACGGCGTGCCGACTGCGAGCAGGATGTCGGGCTTGAGCGCGACCAATTCATCGGCGAGCCGCGCGATGCGCGCCCGGTCGCCGCCACCGCTGCGCCAGTCGATCTCGAGGTTGCCGTGCTCCTTCCAGCCGTGCGCGGCGAGCGCCTCGACCAGGATGGCGCTGCGGGTCTGCCCGACCGCATCATCGTCCGCCGTGACTGAGAGCACGCCGAGCCGGCGCGTCGCGGCCGACTGCGCCAGTGCCGACGACGGCAGCGTGGCAAGCGTCCCAAGAAGCCCCAAGACGTCGCGGCGATTCATCCGGCGCCCATCAGATCCAGCCCTGAAGCTCACGCAGCACCAGGGCGCGGATCACATCCATGCCGGGTTCGCTATCATTGAGGCAGGGGATCGCGGAAAACTGCTCGCCACCATTATGCTTGAAGATCTCGGCATTCTCCTGCGCGATCTCCTCCAGCGTCTCCAGGCAGTCGGCGGAGAAGCCCGGCGTCACCACGGCAATGCGGCGCACGCCTTCCCTGGCGAGCCGCTCCATCGTCTTGTCGGTGTAGGGCTGGAGCCACTCGTCATTGCCGAAGCGTGACTGGAACGTCAGCAGCAGCTTTGTCGCGTCCATGCCGAGCCGGCGGCGCAGCGCCTCGGTGGTGGCGACGCATTGGCCCTGGTAGGGATCGCCCTTGTCGACATAGGATTTCGGCATGCCGTGGAACGAGGCGACGATCAGCTCCGGCTTGAACGGCAGCGTGGCGAGATGCGCCTCGATCGAGGTCGCAAGCGCCTCGATATAAGCCTCGTCCTCGTAATACGGCGGCGTCACCCGCAACGTCGGCTGCGCGCGCAGGCGGGAGAGCACACGGAACACTTCGTCGCAGACGGTGGCCGAGGTCGGGGCCGAATATTGCGGATAGAGCGGCACGGCGAGGATGCGTTCGCAACCCTTGGCGATCAGTGCTTCGATGCCCGACTGGATCGAGGGATTGCCATAGCGCATCGCCCAGTCCACGACGACGTGGCTGCGGTCCGATAGCGCGGCTGCAAGCTTGTCGCCCTGCGACCGCGTGATGGTCTTCAGCGGCGACTCGTTTCTCTCGGTGTTCCAGATCTTCAGGTAGTCGAGCGCCTTGGTCCGGGGGCGGCTGCGCAGGATGATCCCGTTCAGCACGAGCTTCCAGATCAGGCCCTGGTCCTCGATGACGCGGGGATCGGAGAGGAATTCCTTCAAATAGACGCGCACCCCGGGGGCATCGGCCGTATCGGGCGTACCGAGATTGACCAGGAGCACGCCGACCCGCGGCAGCCCGGGTTGCACCGCTGGCTTCGCGGTCGCGATGGGGACAATGGTCGTCATGGTAAGTTGCGTCGCGCGTTGCTCCGAACTTGTCAAGTTTGGGCCGGTTTCGCTAGGGTCGGTGCACAGGGGGAGGAACCATGACGCTTGCGGAATGGTGCGTTTTCGGAGCGCTGCTGCTCTATCTCTTAACGATCGCCTCGATCAAATGGATCAGGTTTCGCGCCTTCGACAATTCGCGGCCGCGCGATCCCGCCTTCTATGAGGACGCCATCGCGCAGCGCGCGCTCGGCGCGCACCAGAACGGCATCGAGACCTTCCCATTCTTCGCCTTCGCCGTGCTGCTCGCCGAATTCCGAGACTCGCCGCAGCGCCTGATCGACGAGCTCGCGGTGCTGTTCTTGATCGTGCGGATCGCCTATGTGCTGACCTATCTCGGCAACCGCCCGACACTGCGCTCCATCCTCTGGAGCATCGGCTTTGCCATCAATCTTGGGATCTTCTTCATGCCGATGTTGAAGCGGTTTTTGCCGGTGTGACCTTCTTACCTTCTCCCCTTGTGGGAGAAGGTGGCGCGAAGCGCCGGATGAGGGGTTAGATCCGCGAGCTCATTGATAAAGAGGAATTCGCGGAGAGAACCCCTCACCCCGCTTCGCTTTGCGAAGCGACCCTCTCCCGCAAGGGGAGAGGGAAGAGCTCAAAAACACGTCGTTCGTTCGGCCGCGATATAGCCGAACAGCAGGCCCGCGCCGAACAGCAGCACGAGGCCGGCGGCGCCGAATTCGATGCCGCGCATGAACAGCGCGCCGCCGCCGTCGCGCCCGGCGCTCAGGCGGCCGGCGACGTCCTTGGCGAAAACGGCAACGACCGCGATGGCTGCAACCGTGATTGCGGTACCGAGCCCCATCAACAGGGTCGCGGCGATGCCGGCCCAGAACAGCCCCTGCGCCAGCGCGAACACCAGCACCAGGATCGCGCCCGAACATGGGCGGATGCCGACGGTCAGGATCGCGGCGAATCCGCGCCGCCAGCCGCCGGGCCCGGCGAGCTCACTCGGCGCGGGACCATGGGAATGGCCGCAATGCTCGTCGTGGACGTGGTCATGCCCATGCTGGGCATGGACGTGACCGTGATCGTGGTCATGATGATCATGCGCATCATGGTGGTGATGGCCGTCATCGTGATGATGCGGCACGCCCGCGATCGCCGGCACGGGCTGGGCGGCCTGGAGCGCACGGATCAAGGTGCCGCCCTTGACCCAGACCAGACGCAGGCCGAACAGCGCGATCAGGGCGTAGCTCGCGATCTCGATGGCGCCTTCCGCCTTGCACATCGTCTTGGCGGTCGCATTCAGCACCCAGGCCGAGATACCGACGATGAGGATCGCGACCAGCGACTGCATCAATGCGGACGCGAACGACAGTACGATGCCGCGCCGCGCGGTCTCGCGGTTGGCGACGAGATAGGAAGCGATCACTGCCTTGCCGTGACCGGGGCCTGCAGCGTGGAAGATGCCGTAGGCGAACGAGATAAAGAGCAGCGTCCACACCGCCGAGCCGTCGGTCTTGGCAGCGCGGATGGTCGCGGACATCTGCCGATAGAATTCCGACTGTTTTGCCAATAGCCAGCCGATGACGCCACCGACTTCGGGCTCAGCCGCCGACCGGGGCGCGCCGAACGGATTTTGCGCGAGGACATTGTGGAGCGCCGCATCGGCCACGCCAGCGACGAGGAGAACCGCAGCGCAGGCGATCAGCCCGCGCCCGAGAGGAGAGAGATGCCGCTTCAAGGGCAATCCACCGTGATCTTGTTGGCGAACATCATGCCGAAATTGGCGTTCTCGCCGCTCATGAAGGTCTGCTCGTTGAGCTTCTGCGCGCTCGCCGTGCCGTCGCTCGGGCGCTCCAGCTTCATCTGGCAACCGGCGGGCGCACCGACCAGCTTGACCGGATTGTCCTTGGCCATCTGGAAGTCGATGAAGAAGGAGCGGTCGAACACTTCGAGCATCAATTGCCTGGGCTTGACCGGATTCTTCAACGGCAGCGTGAAGTGCAGGGTCAGCACCGTATCCTTGTAGTCGAGGAAATAGTCGACCGGCTCCTGGAATCGCTCCTTCTTGCCGTCGGCTCGCGCGAAGGTGAAGTAGGCATATTCCTTCAGCGACTCGACATTGGTCTGCGCCAGTGGCCCGAGCTCTTCGCGCGTGTAGGCCCCCTTGGTCTTGCCCTCGAGCCCCTGCACCGCATAGGCCGAGAACATGTCATCGAAGGTCCAGGCGTGGCGAACGCCGGTGATCGTGCCGTCGGCTGCGTAGAGCAATTCGCTGCTCGCGGTGATCCAGACATGCGGATGCGCCCGCGCCGCGCTGCCTGCGAGCGTGAGGCCGGCGGCGAGCAGCAATCCGAACGGGGCGCGCATGCCCATCAGGCCGCCTTTGCGTCGTCGAGCAGGCCGCGACGGCGGAGCAGCGCGTCGGGCTCCGGCGGGCGGCCGCGGAACGCCTCATAGGCGGCCTCCGGATCGACCGATCCGCCCGAGGAATAGATGTCGTCGTGCAGACGCTTGGCCACGGTGGGATCGAAGATGTCGCCGGCCTCCTCGAACGCGCCGAAGGCGTCGGCGTCCATCACTTCCGACCACATGTAGCTGTAATAGCCCGCGGCATAATGATCGCCGGTGAAGATGTGGCCGAATTGCGTGGGCCGGTGGCGCAGCGAAATCTCCTCGGGCATGCCGATCTTCTCCAGCTCCTTCTTCTCGAAGGCACGCACGTCCTGCGCGGCCGAAGCCGGCTGGGTGTGGAATTCGAGGTCGATCAGGGCCGAGGAGACGAACTCGACGGTGGCAAAGCCCTGGTTGAACTTTCGCGCGGCAAGGAACCGTTGCAGCAGGTCGTCGGGCAGCGGCTCGCCGGTCTGATAGTGGCGGGCAAACTGCTGGAGCACCTCGGGCCGCTCCTGCCAATGCTCGTAGAGCTGGGACGGCAGCTCGACGAAGTCGGTGAAGACGGAGGTGCCCGACAGTGACGGGTAAGTCACGTTGGAGAGCATGCCATGCAAGCCGTGGCCGAACTCGTGGAACAGGGTCCGGGCGTCGTCGGGCGACAACAGCGAAGGCTGGCCGTCGGCGCCCTTGGCGAAATTGCAGATGTTGAGGATCAGCGGTGCGATCTCGCCGTCGAGCTTCTGCTGGTCGCGCAGCGAGGTCATCCAGGCGCCGGAGCGCTTTGACGACCGGGCGAAGTAGTCGCCGTAGAACAGCGCCTTGTGCTTGCCGTCCCGGCCCTTCACCTCCCAGACCCGGACGTCCGGATGCCAGACCGGGACATCCTTGCGCTCTTCGAAGGTGATGCCGAACAGGCGCGTGGCGCAGTCGAAGGCAGCCGCGATCATATGATCGAGCGCGAGATAGGGCTTGATCGCGGCGTCGTCGAAATTGGCGCGCTGGAGGCGGAGCTTTTCGGCGTAGAAGCGCCAATCCCAAGGCGCGAGCTTGAAATTGCCGCCCTCTTGCGTGATCAGCGTCTGCATCTCGTCGCGGTCGGCCAGCGCCCGGGCGCGGGCGGGTTTCCAGACCCGTTCCAGCAGGCCGCGCACCGCCTCCGGCGTCTTGGCCATGGAATCCTCGAGCCGGTAGGCGGCGAAGGTCGGATAGCCCAACAGCCTGGCGCTCTCCTCGCGCAGCTTCAGGATCTCGACGATGATCGTGTTGTTGTCGTTGGCATTGCCATTGTCGCCGCGCGCGACGAAGGCCTTGTAGATCTTCTCGCGCAGGTCGCGCCGGCCTGCGCTCTTCAGGAACGGCTCGACCGAGGAACGCGACAGCGTAACGATGGCCTTGCCGGCCATGCCGCGCTCTTCTGCCGCGGCCTTGGCGGCGGCGACGAAGCTCTCGGAAAGGCCCTGCCGGTCGCCCTCGCCGAGCTCCATGAACCATTCCTGCTCGTCGCCGAGCAGATGATGGCTGAAGCCGGTGCCGAGCTGGGCGAGCTGTTCGTTGATCTCGGCCATGCGCGTCTTGGCCTCATCGGAAAGGCCGGCGCCGGAGCGGTGGAAGCGGGTGTAGGTCCGTTCCAGCAGCCGGATTTCCTCCGGCGTGAGAGCGAGATTGGCGCGGTTCTCGTGCAGCTGGGCGATGCGGCCAAACAGCACGGCATTCATCGTGATCGGATTCCAGTGCCGCGCCATCCGCAACGAGACCTCCTTGTCGATCTCCAGGATGGCCGGATTGGAATGCGCCGAGACGAGGTCGTAGAAGACCGCGGTGACCTTGTTCAACAGCTTGCCGGAGCGCTCCAGTGCCGTGATGGTGTTGGCGAAGTCCGGCACCGCCGGATCGTTGGTGATCGCCGCGATCTCGGCGGAATGGTCGGCGAAGGCCTGCTCGAAGGCCGGCAGGAAGTGCTCCGGCTTGATCTCGTCGAACGGCGGGGTCGCAAACGGCGTCACCCAGGCCTTCAGCAGCGGGTTGGTCTCGGAGTCCGTAGTCTGGCGGAGTTCTGACATCACAAGTCCCGATTTCTGAGCCGATTTGTCGGGGCCAGCTATAGCACGCGATGGGGCTTTTTTGGGCCATTTGGCCTTGCTCCCGGCGGGCTTTTCGGGGAGATTGCGGCCCTCGAAGCCACGGACCTTGAACCCATGAACGCGCCTTCCTCGTCCTCCCGTCAGATCGTCTGGCCGAGCGTCATCACCGTCATCAGCGCCGCCATCCTGATCGGCGCCGAAGTGTTCGGCGCGGCCTTTGCCGGCGGCTGGGCGCTCGCGATCCTGTTCGGGCTCGGCGATCAAGGCGCGCATATCCTCCAGGCCGCGCTGTTCGCACTCGGCGTCCTCGTCATGACCGCGTTCGTCCGTGGAGCTCAGCGCGTCGAGCCGTTCACGAAGCGCGGCTGAAGCGCGCACGCGCGCGAGACGCGCGCTGCACGGAAAAACTTAACGCCTGTTCATGTTCGGCGTCGCCTGCGCGACACAGCGCAAGCAGATGTTAGGCAATTCGGTTCGCAGCCTAAAAAAATTCTTGCGAAGCAGAGTCAAAACGCTTATGTGCGGACTTGCCCAATTTCGCACGTGCCTGTGGTCGTGTGTCAGTCGGTAGGTATCCGGACAAGAGGCCGGACAGCCGCCAAGGGGTGAAGAAGCCGAGGGGCTCTTCGGAAGCGCCGAAATCGGAAGACTGAAAAGTCGGAAGATGAAGCGAACCCGAAGCGTCCAGCATCTCTCTCAAGAGATGCCTTGTCGAAGGTGACTTTACTCTTTGCAACCGTGACTGGCAGCCGGAGGCGAACCGGCGCACCCCGCTCTCAACGGGGGACGCGACTTAAAGCAACGACGGATCGGGCTTTTTTGGTCTCTACCGGCATTCCAACGCCGGCGCGGGCTACTGAAAAGGCTTGTCCTTCATTGCCAGGTGAGCGGGCGGGAGCATTCCCAACCAATCCACGGCAGCACAGTCTGGTTTGAGTCTTTGGCTTCGTCGCGCCTCCATCGCGCGATCTGGCCGGAGCGCTCTTATCCGACGTCATTTTTTGAACGGATCCCCGTCGCTGGGCCGTTTGGGAGAGTGCTATGACCGAACGTATTCAGGAATTCCTGCGCAACCGCCGCAGCGAGGGCCGGGACACCGAGCCCTGTCTCGTCGTCGACCTCGAAGTCGTGCGCGACAATTACCAGACCTTTGCCAAGGCGCTGCCCGACAGCCGCGTGTTCTATGCCGTCAAGGCGAACCCGGCGCCGGAAGTGCTGGCTCTGCTCGCCTCCATGGGCTCCTGCTTCGACACCGCCACGGTCGCCGAGATCGAGATGGCGCTGGCCGCTGGAGCTACGCCCGACCGCATCTCCTTTGGGAACACGATCAAGAAGGAGCGCGACATCGCGCGCGCCTTCGCGCTCGGCATTCGCCTGTTCGCGGTCGATTGCGCCGCCGAGGTCGAGAAGGTCGCCCGTGCCGCGCCCGGCGCGAAGGTGTTCTGCCGCATTCTCTATGACTGCGCCGGCGCCGAGTGGCCGCTGTCGCGCAAGTTCGGCTGCGACCCGGAAATGGCGGTCGAGGTGCTCGACGTTGCCAAGCGCCTGGGCCTGGAGCCGTGCGGCATCTCCTTCCATGTCGGCTCGCAGCAGCGCAAGGTGAAGGCGTGGGACCGTGCGCTGGCGATGGCCTCGCAGGTGTTCCGCGACTGCGCCGAGCGCGGCATCAACCTGACCATGGTCAACATGGGCGGCGGCTTCCCGACCAAGTACCTGAAGGACGTGCCGCCGGTGGTCACCTACGGCCGGTCGATCTTCCGCGCCCTGCGCAAGCACTTCGGCAACCAGATTCCGGAGACCATCATCGAGCCCGGCCGCGGCATGGTGGGCAACGCCGGCATCATCGAATCCGAAGTCGTGCTGATCTCGAAGAAGAGCGACGAGGACGAGGTGCGCTGGGTCTATCTGGACATCGGCAAGTTCGGCGGTCTCGCCGAGACCATGGACGAGTCGATCCGTTACGCCATCCGCACCCCGCATGACGGGGCGGACATGACGCCCTGCGTCCTCGCTGGCCCGACCTGCGATAGCGCCGACGTGCTGTACGAGAAGAACCCGTATCCGCTCCCTGTCACGCTCGAGATCGGCGACAAGCTGCTGATCGAAGGTACCGGAGCCTATACGTCGACTTACGCGGCGGTGGCGTTCAACGGCATCCCGCCGCTGAAGACGTATCACATCTGATCCGCCTCCCGTTCGAGGCCTGACGAACCCCGGAGCCGGCTTGCCGGCTCCTTCCCTGACATTTCGATTCTGACGACGCCTTGGACCGGCGTGCTGCGCGCACGTCGATTCAAGCGGGGACTGACGCGCCATGACTGCTCTTCGGAAGCCACAGATCGCCCTCACCTCGAAAGCCGCTCCGTTCGCGATCCGCGCCGAGCGTGCTGCCGACGTCGCGACGCGTGAAGCGCTGCTGGATACCTGCTTTGGCGAGAACCGCCATGGCCGCACCTGCCAGCGCCTGCGCGACGGACGTGCACCCGCCGCCGGCCTCGCGCTTGCCGCCGTGCACGAGGGACAGCTCGTGGGAACCGTGCGTCTGTGGCACGTCAGCGCCGGAGGCAGGCCCGCTTTGGTCCTCGGACCGCTGGCGGTCGATCCTGCCTGCCGCGAGCTCGGGATCGGCGCCGCGCTGATGCAACAAGCGCTGGCCGCCGCCCGGGCGCGCGGGCATGCCGCCGTGATCCTGCTCGGCGATGCCCCCTACTACGCCCGCTTTGGTTTCTCGGCCGCCAAGACCGGCGAGCTCTCGCTGCCCGGCCCGTTCCAGCGCGACCGCCTGCTCGCGCTGGAACTCACCGAAGGCGCCCTCGACGGCGTCTCCGGGATGATTATCCCGAGCGGCGCGGCGTTGCCCAAACGGCGGGCGTCGCGCGCCCTGCACGCGCACGCGGCCTAAGGGATTGCCATCATGGCGACGACCCAAGCCGCGTCGCGCGGCGGTGCCTGCACGCGCCTACTCCGACGCCCGTTCCTTTGGGGTTGCGCGAGCCCGAGAAACGCCCTTTAACCCGCGAAACATCCCCCTCAATCGAGGTCCGAGCCCATGCCCCGTCGCCTGATTTCCACCGGCTCCCCGTTCGAGAAGACCGCCGGTTACAGCCGCGCCGTGATCGAGGGCGAGTTCGCCTTCGTCGCGGGGACCACCGGCTACGACTACACCACGATGACGATGCCGGCTGATGTCACCAGCCAGTCACGCAACTGCTTCAAGACCATTGAAGCCGCCCTGAAGGAGGGCGGATTCGAGATGGCCGACATCGTTCGCGCGAACTACTACCTCACCGACGTCAAGGATGCGGACGCCCATTTCGCGGTCTGCGGCGAAGTCCTGGGCGACATCCGGCCGGCAGCAACCCTCGTCGTCGTTTCGGCGCTCTACAAGCCCGAGATGAAAGTCGAGATCGAAGTGACCGCCAAGCGCCGCAGCGCCTGATCCACCCCTCACCATTTGTCTGCCCGCACTTTCCGGAGAAACCATCCTATGAGCCCCGCCTCGCAGATCTACGCGAAGATTACCGGCCCGATCGTCATGGTCGGCTTCGGCTCCATCGGCAAAGGCACGTTGCCGCTGATCGAGCGGCATCTCGATTACGACAAGTCGCGCATCACCGTGATCGACCCCAAGGACGAGGGCCGCAAGGCACATTGCGAGAAGCACAATGTAAGATTCATCCAGAAGGGCCTGACCAACGACAATTATCGCGATTTGCTGACCCCGCTGCTCACCGAAGGCGGCGGCCAGGGCTTTTGCGTCAATCTCTCGGTCGATACCGGCTCTACCGATTTCATGGAGCTCTGCAACGAACTCGGTGCTCTCTATATCGACACCGTCAACGAGCCCTGGCTCGGTTTCTATTTCGATGCTTCGAAGGGCCCGGAAGCGCGCTCCAACTACGCCCTGCGCGAAGCGACGCTGGCCGCCAAGAAGGCGCGCCCCGCGGGTTCGACCACGGCCGTCTCCTGCTGCGGCGCCAATCCCGGCATGGTCTCCTTTTTCGTCAAGCAGGCGCTACTCAATGTCGCCGCTGATCTTAAGCTCAATGCCCCTAAGCCGAAGACCAGAGCCGAATGGGCGGACTTGATGCGGCAGGCTGGTATCAAGGGCATCCACATCGCCGAACGCGACACCCAGCGCTCCAAGTCGCCGAAAGAGCCGGACGTCTTCGTCAACACTTGGTCGGTGGAAGGTTTCCTGTCGGAAGGCGTGCAGCCGTCCGAACTCGGTTGGGGCACCCACGAAAAATGGATGCCTGAAAACGCGCGGACCCACGAAGCTGGCTGCGGCGCCGCCATCTATCTGATGCAGCCCGGCGCCAACACGCGCGTGCGCACCTGGTGCCCGACTCGCGGCGCGCAATATGGCTTCCTCGTCACCCACAACGAGTCGATCTCGATCGCCGATTATTTCACGGTGCGCGACGCATCGGGCACGGCGGTCTACCGGCCGACCTGCCACTATGCCTATCATCCGGCTGACGATGCCGTGCTGTCGCTGCATGAAATGTTCGGCCGCGCCGCGAAGATGCAGGAAAAACACCACATTCTCGACGAGAACGAGATCGTCGATGGCATCGACGAACTCGGCGTGCTGCTGTTCGGCCATGACAACAATGCCTACTGGTACGGCTCGCAGCTCTCCATCGAAGAGACCCGCATGCTCGCGCCCTATCAGAACGCCACCGGCCTGCAAGTGACCTCTGCTGTGCTCGGCGGCATGGTGTGGGCGCTGGAAAACCCCAACGAAGGCATCGTCGAAGCCGACGAGATGGATTTCGACCGTCTGCTGGAAATCCAGTTGCCGTATCTCGGCCCGGTAAAGGGCTACTACACCGACTGGACGCCGCTGACGGATCGTCCGGGACTGTTTCCGGAGGATATCGACACCAGCGATCCCTGGCAGTTCCGGAATATTCTGGTGCGGTGAGGGGCTGATCGTCATGGCCGGGCTTGTCCCGGGCATCCACGAACTTGCTTCGTGCAGCTCCAAGAACGTGGATGGCCGGGACAAGCCCGGCCATGACGCTGCAACGACCAGGTCGTTACTTCTCCTTGATTGGCGGTGCGATCTTCTCGGCAGGTGCCGGCGGTAATGCTGGTTTAGCCGCGCCCGCTGCGCCTTGGGTCTGCGGTTCGGGGCGCGCGGGTTCGGGCGCCGGCGTAGTCGGCCGTTCGCCGCCCGGCTTGGATTCCGCGGGCGGCTTGCTCTGATCGTCGGAGGGCGTGCCCTGGAGCGGCCCCGTCGCCTGCGCCGTCTGCATCCGGCTCTCGGCACGGATCTGCACCAACGACAGGCCCGACACCACGACGCCAGCCACAAACAGCGAGCAGGCGATCAGCAGGTCTCGTGTCAGTGTGCCCTTGTGGTCTTTGCCGGTCATATCGATCACCGCTTTTGTCCGCGGGATCAACGAATTGGCGCGACAGCGGTTCCGTGCTGGGCAAATCGGAACCGCACGTCGGCGCGCCAAAACGCCGCGCTCAGTCGGAAGTGCTGACTTCCCAGGTGGCGTGGCGGACGCCGGGCAGGTGTTGCAGATCGGTCGTCACCGCATTCAGCTCGTTCGGATCGACCGCGGTCGCGACCAGCTTTGCGACGATCTCGATCAGGTCATCCCCGGTCTCGACCACGTCGATATCGGCCACCGGATATTTAGCACCCTCGAGCTTGTCGACGAGCCGGTCGCGCATGTCGGGCAGAGCATCTGCCGCAACCGCGAGCTTGAAATAGTACGTCGCCTCCGACGCCTTCTCGTTCAGCGGGATCCGGTTGATGGCGTTGACCAGCGGACGCAGCATGGTGTTGCCGGCGATGACGAACACGGTCAGCGCAGCGGCCTGCGCAATCATGTCGGCGCCGGCGCAGGAGCCGACCGCGGCCGACGCCCACAGCGTCGCCGCGGTGTTGAGCCCGCGCACGTCCATGCCCTGCTTCATGATGACGCCGGCGCCGAGGAAGCCGATGCCGGAGACGACGTAGGAGATCACCCGCACCGCGCCGTCCGCGCCGGTCAGATGCATGGCGAGATCGACGAAGGCGGCGGCTCCGACCGCAACGAGCACGTTGGTGCGCAGGCCCGCGGTGCGCTGCCGGTATTGCCGCTCGGCGCCGATCAGCGTGCCCAGCACGAAGGCCGTGAACAGGCTGACCAGCGTGTCGAGAAAATCAGCAATCTGGAAAGTCGTCAGAAACCGCATGGCCCCCTATACGGCCGGAACGATGACAGATTAAAGCTCAAGTAGGCCGCCGTCCCCATCTTCATCCGCGAACGCCAGCAGCGTGCCCTTGGCGTTCCAGGCGAGCGCGGCCACGGGCGGCGTGCCGTTGCGGCGGACCAGGATCTCGGCGCCGTCCTCCAGCCGCACCATCAGCACAGTGCCGTCGCTGTAGCCGGCGGCGAAGATGTCGTTCCTGGGGTGGCAGGCAACCACCGAGACGCGCGCCTGGAGCGGCGCGAGCATCGCGGGCTCCTTGCCCATCGGACCGTCCTTGCTGGCGAACGGCCACAGGATGACGGCGTCGGCGCCCGAGGTCGCCAGCGCCTTGCCGCCCGCGCTCCAGGACATCGAGCGGACGCGGCCGGGATAGCCGGTCATGCGCATATGACGGTTGTCGGCAAGCCGCCAGCCGTGCAGCGCCGCCTCATGCATGGTGGTGACCAGGAATTTGTTGTCCGGGCTGAAGGTGACGCCGAGATGCGAGCCGGCCCAGGGCAGGAATTCGGCGGTGGCCGCCATGTTCGGAAACCACAGCGTCGCGCCGTTGTAATGCGCGATCGCGAGCCGCAGGCCCTTCGGCGCGAACGCAAGCCCGCCGACGGTCGAGGGCACCTCGATCGATTTCTCCTCCTGCTTGCCGCTCTTGACGAAGGCGAACTTCCCGGCCGACCAGGCGAAGGCGCCGTCGGCATGCAGCGCCACCGCATCGATCCAGCGCCGCTTGGGGTCGGTGGCAAGCAGCGTCACTTCGCCCTTGGCATCGAGCGCAACAACCTTGCCGTCGTCGCCGCCCATGACGAGGCGCTTGCCGTCGCACGCAGCCGAGAGAATGCCGCCGCTATGCACGGCGACCTTGCTGATCTCGCCCTGGCTATCGACCAGCGCGACGTTCTCCTCGCCGCCGACAAAGGCGGCGCGGTGGCCAAGGAAATGGGCTGAAATCACGCCCATCCCGAGCGCGACCGGCTTGACGCTGTCGGTGACGGAAACGATCGAGGCTGAATCGGGAGCCGGCGCAAACTCTTTCATCACGAGACGATGCAGCTCTCGAAGCCCGTGCGAATAGCCTCTTCCGGCAATTCGCGGCCGATGAAGACGAGGCGGCTTTCGCGCGGCTCGCCGTCCTGCCATTTCCGCTGGTGATTGCCCTCCAGCATCATGTGGACGCCCTGGAAGACGTAGCGGTCGTCATCGTCGTGGAAGGCGAGGATGCCCTTGGAGCGCAGGATCTTGCCGCCCTCGACCTGCACCAGGTTCTGGAGCCAGGGCATGAACACGTTCGGATCGAGCGGCTTGTCGCTCTTGAGCGACAGCGACTGCATGTCCTCGTCGTGATAGTGCTTCAGGCCGTGGCCGTGATGATGATGATGGTCGTGGCCGTGATGGTGATGATCATGGTCGTGGTCATGATCGTCGGCATTGAGGAAGTCCGGCTCGATGTCGAGAATGCGGTCGAGGTCGAAGGCGCCGCGATCGAGCACGTCGGCCAAAGCCACCGAGCAGCGCTCGGTGCGGTGCAGCTTTGCATAGGGGTTGATCGCGCGGATGCGGGCCTCGACCTCGGCAAGCTCCCCCTTGGTGACGAGATCGGTCTTGTTCAGCACGATGACGTCAGCGAAGGCGATCTGGTTCTTGGCCTCGGGCGCGTCCTTGAGCCGGTCGGACAGCCATTTGGCGTCGGCGACCGTGACGACCGCATCGAGCCGGGCATTCTTCTGCACGTCTTCGTCGACGAAGAAGGTCTGGGCCACCGGCGCCGGATCGGCAAGGCCCGTGGTCTCGACGATGATGGCGTCGAACTTGCCCTTGCGCTTCATCAGCCCGTCCATGATGCGCACGAGGTCGCCGCGCACGGTGCAGCAGATGCAGCCATTGTTCATCTCGAACACTTCCTCATCGGCGCCGATGATGAGGTCGTTGTCGATGCCGATCTCGCCGAATTCGTTGACGATGACGGCGTACTTCTTGCCGTGGTTTTCCGACAGGATGCGGTTGAGCAGCGTCGTCTTGCCGGCACCGAGATAGCCGGTCAGCACGGTCACAGGAATTTTTTGAGAGGTCGCTTCAGACATAACAACTCCGGACTTCGGGCTTTTGCGCGACGCGAGGCGGGTGGCCCCTGCCCTATTGGTCAAGCGCGCTGGTCAGCGCCTTTATATTGTGCCTGACCATGTCAATGTAAGTGGGTGCGGGCCCCTTTTCGCCGGTCAAACCGTCCGAAATCAGGGTCCCGCCGACCTTTGCCCCGGTCTCGGCGGCGATCCGGCGGATCAGCCGGTCGTCGCTGATGTTCTCCAGGAATACCGCCGGGATTTTTTGGGCCTTGATCTGGCCGATGATGGCCGCGATATCGCGGGCGCTGGGCTCGGTTTCGGTGGAGACACCCAACGGCGCGATGAACTGGATGCCATATTCGGCAGCGAAATAGCCGAAGGCGTTGTGGGTGGAGATCACCTTGCGCCGCTCCGGCGGTATTTTTGCCACCGCCTCACGCACCTCGCGGTCGAGCGTTTCGAGCTTTTCCAGATAGGCTTTTGCCTCGGCACGGAAGAAGTCCGCATCGTTCGGATCGGTGGTGGCCAGCGCAGTGGCGATGTTGGTGACATAGGCCTTGGCGTTGGGGACCGACTGCCAGGCATGGGGATCTGCGGCCGTGCCGAGTTTCAGGGGCGTAATGCCGGCGCTTGCGGTGACGACCCTTGCCTTGCTGCCCGAGGATTGCACCAGCCGCGGCAGCCAGCCTTCGAGACCAAGCCCGTTGACGATGACGAGCTTTGCATCCGCGATCCGCTTCGCGTCCCCAGGCGCAGGCGTGTAGACGTGGACGTCGCTGTCGGCGCCAACCAGCGTCGTGAGGCTGATGCGGTCACCGCCGACATTGCGGACCAAATCGGCAAGGATCGAGAAGCTGGCGACCACGTTGAGTCGCTCGGCGGCGTGCAGCGGCGAGGCGATCAGCAAGAGCACACAAAGCAGGACACGTCGCATTGCCGTCACGCTTCCAGATGCCGGCCGGGAAACAGCTGCCTGATAACGCCGCCGACACGGCCGAACAGGACGGAGACGATGTAGAGCCCGCTCGCCACCAGAATGATCGCAGGCCCGGACGGCACGCGTGTCTGGAATGACAGCACGAGGCCTGCATAGCCGGACACAGCGGCGACGATCACGGCGATGCAGATCATCGCCGTCAGATCACGCGACCAGAAACGCGCAATGCCGGCCGGCAGGATCATCAGGCCGACCGCTAGCAAGGTGCCGAGTGCCTGAAAGCCATTGACGAGGTTGACGACGACGAGCGCGAGGAAGGCGAGATGCGCAGGTCCTCCGGCCCGGCTGACGGTGCGCAGAAACAGGGGATCGACGCTCTCGATCACCAGCGGGCGGTAAATCACGGCCAGTACCAGCAGCGTGACCGTGGCGTTGAAGGCGACCACCAGCAGCGTCTGGTCGTCCATCGCCAGGATGTTGCCGAATAGCACGTGCAGCAGGTCGATGTTTGTACCCTTGATCGAGACGATGGTGACGCCCAGCGCGAGTGACGCCAGATAGAAGGTTGCAAGTGAGGCGTCCTCCTTCAGCCCGGTCGAGCGCGAAACCACGCCGGCGAGGATCGCGACCGCAAAACCGGCGATCAGGCCACCGGCCGTCATCGCGAACAGATTGAGGCCGGAGAGCAGGAAACCCACGGCCGCGCCCGGGAGGATCGCGTGCGCCATGGCGTCGCCGACAAGGCTCATCCGCCGGAGCATCAGGAACACGCCGATCGGCGCGCCCGCGAGCGACAGCGCGATCACGGCGGCGAGCGCACGCCGCATGAACTCGAATTCGGTGAACGGGCCGATCAACGCGTCATAGAACATCAGATGTCACGCCGCTCGCGAGCGGGCATCATCGGCGGCGCAGGCCGCGGCGCTGTCGTCGAACGCTTCGCACATCCGCATCGCGACCATCAGGTTTTCCGGCGTCAGAACTTCCGCCGTCGGGCCCCATGCCACCGGCCCGCGCGCTAGCACCAGCGTCTCGCTGAAATGCGTGCGCACCATGTCCAGATCGTGCAGCGCGGCCAACACGGTGCGGCCTTCGCCATGCCAGTGCTTCACCAGCGCGAGCAGATCGATCGTGGTCTTGCTGTCGATGGCGTTGAAGGGCTCGTCGAGCACGATCAGGCTCGCGTCCTGGAGCAGAACGCGCGCGAACAGCACGCGCTGCGTCTGCCCGCCGGAGAGCGTGCCGATCGGACGATTCTCGAAACCGTTGAGCCCGACGCCCGCAATCGCATGCAAGATCTTGTCGCGTGCGGCCTTGCCGATGCCGCCGAACAGGCCGGTCGCGCGCCACAGTCCGGTGGCGACGAAATCGAACACCGAGATTGGAAAGCTGCGGTCGATCTCCGCGCTCTGCGGCAGATAGGCGATATCGCGGGAGTCGAGTTCGCCGAGATGGATGCTGCCGTCGAGCGGCTTGAGGATGCCGACGATGCCGCGCAGCAGCGTCGACTTGCCGGCGCCGTTCGGGCCGATCACGGCCACCAGCGCGCCCGGCGCGACCTCGCCATTGAGATGATGCACGGCCGGATGCCGGTCATAGCCGAGCGTGACGTTGTGGAAATGCAGTGCCGCCATGGATCACCTCATCGCCAGCCAGACGATGCCCCACAGCACCGCGCAGACCGCGATCGCGGCCGAAAGGCGCGTGGCCATGGTCATGCGCAGGATCGACCAGGGCGCCGCCTGGGCCGGATGCGGAGAGGTCGCACTGTGGACATGAGCATGCACGTGGTCGTGCCCATGCGAGTGGGCGTCGGAATGGTCGTGATGGTGGGCGTGGGACGCGGCGGGAACCATTTGAAGATGTTATATTATAACATTACGCCTGTCCACGCCCAGCTCAGGGCTTGCCGATCACCATGGCGATGGCGGCGGCGACGAACGGGAACGGCACCGAAACCGCACAGCGGAACCAGACGAAACGGGCCGGCATGAACGGGATTTCCCACAAGATCACCCGCTGGAAGGCGAACAGCGCCCAGGCAACGACATAGGCGACCACCTGCGGCACCCCGCCGCCGGATTTCAGCGCCACCGTGCCGATGGAAAAGCCGATCACGGGACCGCCTGGCGTGGCGGCGCCGGCGACCACGGCGGTGGCGACCCCGAGCCAGCCGCTATCCGGCCCCAGCCAGCCGGTGATCACCTCCTGCGGGATGATGGCGGCGATATAGCCGGAGCCGATCACTCCCAACGCAATCCGCGGCACGATGTTGATGAAGTCCATCGAGCCTTCGCGCAGCGAGGCATTGAACACTGGAGGGCCGCGGCGAAAGGCGATCAGGCCGACGCCGAAGACCGAGCCCCACAGCAGGATATCGATGAGAAGCGCCGCACTCACGTCTCGTCGTCCTTCGTGACCGGCTTCGGATACATCCGGACATACACAAAACGGCCGAGCGCGCCGGCGAGCACCGGCAGCGGCAGCGAGATGACGATGCGCCACAGGGTGAAATCGGTGCCCATGATCGGGATTTCCCACGCCACCGCGCGGCCATAACCGATCAGGGTCCAGCTCACGACCATGGCAATGGTGGCGCCGAAATCGGCGCCGACCGCCAGCAGCGCACTCGCCACGGGATAGGCGGTGAAGGGCCCACCGGGCAGGATCGCGCCGAAGGCGGTGCCGATCAAAAGCCCCTTCAGCCCGGACTTCGGCCCGAGCGAGCGCGAGACTTTCTCGTGCGGCAGGATTTCCGAGATGAATGCGCCGAGCAGGCAGCCCGCCAGCACGCGCGGCAGGATGCCGCCGAACAGCGACAGATCGTGGGTGAGGATCTCCAGCACACCGTCGGTGCCGTCGCGCCGCCAGACCAGCGCCGCACTGAGCGCAACCAACGCGGCGATGACCAGCGTCGACCAGCCGATCGGTTTGCGGACGCGCCCAGGCCGCGGCTCGGACTCGGCGTCCGCGGCAGGCGCCGGGTCTTTCGAAGAAGGTTCTGACAACGGGGCTTGGATCGGAGGGAAGGGATGCCAATCCTGATTAAGGAGACCCTGCCCCCGATGCAAACGAAACCATGACAGGGCCCATGCGCGCTTTGCGCAGGGCTGTGCAGGGGCTGGAGAATGCGCAGCAAAAAGGCGGCCGCGCATGCGACCGCCTTTTCGATGCCTTTCACTGGCATTCCGGACGGTGCGATGCATCGAACCCGGAATGATCGAGTGGATCACTCAGGCCTTGTCGAACAGGGACTCGACGTATTCCCAGTTCACGAGGTTCTCGACGAACGCCTTCAGATAGTCCGGACGGCGGTTGCGATAGTCGATGTAGTAGGAGTGCTCCCAGACGTCGCAGCCGAGGATCGGGGTGGCGCCGTGCACCAGCGGATTCTCGCCGTTCGGGGTCTTGGAGATCTCGAGCTTGCCGTTCTTGACCTGGAGCCAGCACCAGCCGGAACCGAACTGGCCGACGCCGGCCGCCTGGAAGTCCGTCTTGAACTTCTCGAAGCCGCCGAGGTCCTCGTTGATCTTCTTCTCGAGCTTGCCCGGCAGCTTGGTGCCGCCGCCATTGGGCTTCATCCAGCTCCAGAAGTGGATGTGGTTGTAGTGCTGGCCGGCATTGTTGAACACGGCGGGGTTCTTGCCGAACGAGCCCTTGACGATCTCCTCAAGGGACTTGCCTTCCCATTCGGTCCCCTTGAGCGCGTTGTTGCCGTTGGTGACGTAGGCCTGATGGTGCTTGTCGTGGTGGAATTCCAGCGTTTCCTTCGACATGAATTGCCCGAGGGCGTCATAGGCGTAAGGAAGAGGGGGCAGCGTGAATGTCATGGGTTCTTGTCCGCAACTGGTGGGGAACGTAGCTTAACGGTCACCCCTTATAGAAGGTTCCGCGGCCATTAAATACCGCCAATTTGCGCAAACGGGTGATGCGCTCACGTGGCCGGATTGCACAAAATCGTCGCATCAATTGAACATCCAATCCGGAGTGGCGGCTCGCCGTAAAATATCATTGCCTTTGAAGCGCTTATGGCAGATCGAATCCCCCCGGTAGCCGAGATGCAAAAGAGAAAGCAATGAGCATCGAGATCGACATCTTGAACGGCGACGCCTCGTGGCCGATCGCCGAACCGCTGCATCAGGCGGTGTTCGGCCCCCACATCGTCGAAAAGCTGCCCTGGGGTCACGTCAAATGGGCCAATGCCGATCTGCGCGTGCTGATCGAGACGCCCGAGGACGGCCTCGTTTGCCATGTCGGCGTCTACTTCCGCACCATCACCTGGAACGGCGGCAAGGTACATGTCGGTGGTATCGGCGGCGTGTGCACGCGCGAGGATCAGCGCGGACGCGGCTATGCGACCATGGCGATCGACGCGGCGGTGCACACCATGCGCGCCAACGAGGCGGTCCGCTTCGCCCTGCTAGTCTGCGAGCCGCACAATGTGGCGTTCTACGAGGCTCGCAATTGGCGCGCCTTCACCGGCGATGTCTATTGCGAGCAGCCGGAGGGGCGGATCCGGTTCGATCTAATGGCCCCCTTCGTGTTCGACATCGTCCGCGCACCGCGCCTCGGCACTATCGACCTATGCGGCCTGCCGTGGTGAGCCCTGCGTGACGGCGGGGCTGTGCCGGCGCGGCTCGCCCTATAATATGTCGATCATCATTTAATTTTCCGCCCGGTGACACATGACGATCGACGCCTCCCTTGACGCCGCGCCGCCGCGTGCACCGGTCGCCTCCCCCATCGCCAGCCTGCTGACGGCGCCGATCCTGCCGACGCTGCTGCGGCTGGCGCTCCCCAACATGATCGCGATGGTCGGCAGCACGCTGGTTGCGATCGCCGAGACCTCCTATATCGGCCGGCTCGGCACTGTCCCGCTCGCCGCAATCGCGCTGGTGTTTCCGTTCGCGATGCTGACGCAAATGATGAGCGCCGGCGCGATGGGCGGCGGCGTCTCGTCTGCAATCAGCCGCGCACTCGGCGCGGGACATCGCGACGGCGCCGCGACGCTGGCGCTGCATGCCGCCATCATCGGCCTCTGCGGCGGGCTGTTCTTCACCGCGATGATGCTTCCCTTCGGCCGCAGCTTCTTCGCGCTGCTCGGCGGCCGCGAACGCGTGCTCGAGGAAGCCTGCGGCTATTCCCAGGTGCTGTTCTCCGGCGCGATCGCGATCTGGCTCGTCAACACGCTCGCCTCGGTGATCCGCGGCACCGGCGACATGCGCCTGCCCTCGATGACGCTGATCGGGGCAAGCCTGGTGCAAGTCGCGCTCGGCGGCACGCTGGGGCTCGGCCTGTTCGGCGTGCCGCAATTCGGCATGCCTGGGGTCGCCGCCGGCCAGCTGGTTGCGTTCAGCGGCGCCGCAGTCTTCTTGCTCTGGTATCTGCTGTCCGGCCGCAGCCGGTTGCCGCTGAATGTCCGCGCCTTCCATTTCGAGCGCGCAATGTTTTTCGACATTCTCAAGGTCGGCGCGGTCGCCTGCCTGTCGCCGCTCCAGACCGTGCTCACGATCCTGATCTTCACCAAGATCCTGGCGACCTTCGGCACCGAGGTGCTGGCCGGCTATGGCATCGGCTCGCGGCTGGAATTTCTGCTGATCCCGATCACTTTCGCGTTCGGCATCGCCTCGGTGCCGATGGTCGGCATGGCGATCGGTGCTGGGCACCTGCAGCGCGCACGGCGAGTCGCCTGGACTGCGGCTGCCGCCTCCGGCCTCACTGTCGGTCTGGTCGGCCTTCTCGTCGCAATCGATCCGTCGCTGTGGGTATCGCTCTTTACCCGGGACCCCGGCGTCACCGCCGCCGCACGCAGCTATTTCCATTGGGCCGGCCCGGCCTTCGTGTTCTTCGGCATCGGCGTCTCGCTGTATTTCTCGTCGCAAGGCGCGGCGCGCGTCGGCGGCCCCGTGCTCGCCTCGACCGCGCGACTTCTGATCGTGGCGATCGGCGGCGCCGGCCTCGTCATGGTGCAGGCGCCGGCATGGACGTTGTTCGCGCTGGTCGGCGGCGCCATGGTCGCGTTTGGGCTCTCGACCGCAGCCTCGGTCGCCTTCGTGCGCTGGGGCAAATGAGCGCAGAAATGTGATTCAATCGGGCGTTGCACTATCCTGATGGGCTGCTATGGAGGCGCCTCCATTCCGGGGCTCTCTCCATGACATTCAGATTCGCCGTCCTGACCGTTTTTCTGGCTGCGCTGTCCGGCGCACCCGCTTATGCCCAGAGCGCCGACGCGAGTGGCATCTGGCTGACCCAGGCGGGCGATGCGCGCGTGAAGATCGGCAAGTGCGGCAGCGGCATCTGCGGCGTCATCGTCTGGCTGAGGGAGCCTCACGACACTGCGACCGGCCAGCCGGCGACCGACAGCAAAAACCCCAATCCCGCGCTCGCCAGGCGTCCGATGATCGGATTGCCGCTGTTCAGCGGCATGCAGCCCACGGGCCCGAACAAATGGTCCGGCCAGATCTACAATGCCGACGACGGCAGCACCTATGCGAGCAGCATCACCGTCGCGGGCGCGGATTCGCTGCGCGTCGAAGGCTGCGTCGGCGCGCTCTGCGGCGGCGAAACCTGGACGCGCGCGGGACGTTAGCTCGCCATCATTGCCTTCAGCGCCGTCGCCGCCGACGCGTAACCGCCTCGCGCGCCGTCGATGAAGTGCACGTGATCGCTGCGCAACGCCGAGGGCGTGAAGCAGGTCATCATCGCTGCGTCCTGCTGGTAGAGGCCGTAGCGCACGATGCCGTCGCGCGCTGCTGCCGCGAGGCGATCGCTCAACGCACGCGCGAGTTCGGGGGTGCAGTCCAGGATCATGCGCAGGCCGTCGTCATATTTGCGGAAGTCGGAATTTTCGACCACCTGCCGCGTATAGAGCTTCGGTACGAAGCCACCGATCTTGATGTCGAAGCGCACGATGAGATAGACGAACAACGTGTAGAACAGCACGCCGATTCGTCGCTGCAACAGCGAGCCGCCCCGCTTCGCCCGCGCCTCGTATTCCAGCCCCTGCGGCGGCCATTTGAGCGGCGGCCCCTGCGACGGCACCGGCCGGCCGGCATCGGGACTGCGCTCGACGAGATCAATGACATCTTCGATCACCTTCCGGAACGCTTGCGCCTCGGCGCCGCGCGCCGGCACCACCAGCACCGACAGGATCAATCCGCGCGAGGCGGGAATTTCCTCGAAGCGGCAGGATAGCCCGGAGAGATCAGGCTGCGTGCCAGCGGGCGCCTCGGTGACCGCGAACTCGCCGCGCTTCATCGCCGCATCGGCCCAGCCCAGTCCGCCGCCGGAGAACATCGCATAGGACAGGTTGGCCGACGGACCGAAGCGCGCGACGCGCACGTCGAGGCCCTGCGCGCGAATGGCGCTGACCGGCACCAGCGCGACGCGCATCTTCAGGTCGAGATCCCCCCGCACCCACGTTGCGGTCGCGGCCAGCGCTTCGCGGGCAGGGTCGAGATCGCCGGGCGCGACCGCAAAGCTCGCGCCGTCGCCGCCGAACACGAACGGGAATTCCCGCCCTTCCAGTGCATTCGTCACCGCCGCGATCACTGCGGCGCCCGCCATGTTGACCGCCTTGTAGCGGTGCGCCGCGATCGCCTTGGTGGAATCAACGATGTCGGCGACACCGATGGTCCAGTCGTCAGGCAGCGGCGAATAGAGCTTGGGATCCATCAGGCTGGTGAAGCCGTGGAAGACGGGAATAGCGCCGTAGAAGGTTTCGCCTGGGGTCATCGGATGATGCCGGATCATTGGGAAGCGCGTCCGAAACAGATACGTGGCAGGGTCGATCCGGGTTCATCGGCCGGCGCGCCCTCGTAGTCCCGATCATTGGCTGAAATGGAGGCGGACAACAAGATCACGCCGCGCCGCATTGCCGCACTTCGTCATTGATCGGCATCAAACAGTTGCCCGCCGATCGCTACTACGATTGGATCACTTAGACCTCTAGCGGGATGATCGAGGTGTCTGACTTCGGCAACAAGGATTCTGGCTCCCCGGTGCGCCGGCGCACGGGGCTCGATGCCGTCAGCGCGGTGAAGATGCCCGAAGAATTGACCTCGGCCGTCGACGCCTGGGCCGAAGCGCATCATTTGACCCGTTCGGATGCTATCTGCAAGCTGGTCGAAATGGGGTTGAGAGTGGCGCCCGCGGCATCCGCGGCACCCCACACGGCGACCGCATCGGACGCCACCAGGCTCGAAGAGATCGCTGTGCACGAGATCGACCGGCTGCTCGATCCCGCATTGCCGCCGGGCGAACGCGAGCGCCGTATTCGCCGCCTCACCGAGGGACCGGCGGAGTTTTCACACGAACGGATTGATCTGCCGAAGCACGAACCGTGAGCGCCGATACGCGTTAGTGCAGCTTCTCGTCCTGACGCTTGCCCAGCGAAGGCGCCGATACAGCGTGGCACCCCACGAGCCGCACGAATTGCTGCGGATACATCTCATGGCCATGATCGCCGGAATTCTGATGCGTCATCGGCGGGCAGTGTACGTCGGCCGGTTTCGCGGCGGATTGCTCGATCCGGCCGCGATTGGCGATCACGTTCGAAGCGGTCATGCTTGACATCTTCATGGGCTGCTCCCTGGCGATTGGGGCAGATCGATTGACGTAACCCAATCGATTGCGGCGCATCTTACGACCAAATCCGGGGAAATGACATTATCGCGGATCAACTCAATTGTGGCGAGGGAGTTCCCGATTACGCCGTGTTCCCCGCGTCGATCGTGAACACGGTGCCGGTCACGTTGCGGCCGCCTTCGCCCAAAAGATATTCCACCATCCGCGCCACGTCGTCCATGTCCGGCAAACGGCGCAGTGCGCTGCGACCGGCGATGCGCTTGCGTCCCTCGTCGGAGAGATTGTGCGTGAGCTCGGTGTCGATGAAGCCGGGTGCGATCGCGTTCACGGTGACGCCGAGCTTCCCGACCTCGCGCGCGAGCGAGCGGGTGAAGCCGGTGGCGGCAGCCTTGGTCGCGCCGTAAACGGACAGGCCGTTGTAGCCCGTCGTCGCGATGATGGACGAGATGTTGACGATGCGGCCCGCACCGTCCGCCATCATCTGCCGCGCGACGTATTTGGTGAGAATGATCGGCGACAGCACGTTGAGCTGGACCAGCGCCTCGATCTCGGAATTGTGCATGGTGGCGAGCAGGCCTTCGGTGCCAAGGCCGGCATTGTTGACGAGGCCATAGATCGCGCCGAATTCTTCGCGGATGAGCTTCGCAAAAGCCGGGATCGCATCGATCACAGCGAGATCGCAGGCCCGGAAATGCAGGTGTCCTTCGGACTCGGCGATCGCGGCCTTGAGCTCCTCGCTCTCGCGCCGCGCCGCCGCGATCACGTTGTAGCCGGCGCCGGCCAGGCGCTTGCCGATCGCAAGACCGATGCCGCGGCTGCCGCCGGTGACGAGGACATTATGCATCGGTGCGCGCCAATTTGCCGGCCGGGGTGACGTCGAGGGTTTCGACGAAACGGACTACCGCCGGCACCTTGTGCGACGCGAGTTGGGCGCGGCACTGCTGGACGATCTGCTCGCGGATCTCTTTCGCCCGCCCCGGATCGGTGCCGTCGGCGAGGATCACGTCGGCAACCACGATGCCACCGGTGATCGGGCTCTTCCGCGATTTCGCCCGCGACATCCGTACGTCGGGATGACGATTGATCACCGCCTCGATCTCCTCGGGATGAACCTTCAACCCGCCGATATTGATGATGCCGCCACGGCGGCCGACGAAGTAATAGCGGTTGCCGCGCAGCTCGACCATGTCACCGCTGTCGACGAATCCGTCATCGTCGGTGAGCGCGGACGCGTCGCGGCCGATATAGGCGTGCGCGGTGCGGCTCGAGCGGATGCGGAGCGATCCGTCGACGACCTTCATCTCGACGCCGTTGCGATTGCCGAGATAGTCCGCCGGAAAGCCCTCCAGCCCGTCATTGACGGCGAAGCCGACGCCGGCCTCGGTCGAGGCATAGGCGTGGCCGACCGACGATCCCGGAAATGCCGCCTTCAAGCCGTCGAGCACCGCCTGGTCCGCGATCTCGCCGGAGAGACGGACGTAACGCGGAGCGAAGTGCGCGGCCGAACCGCTCATCAACAGCTTGCGCCAATGCGAGGGCGTGCCGGAGATGTGCGAAACGCCGCGCGCATTGAGCCGCGCGACGTGATCGGCGAGCGCCTCATGCGGGTCGGACAGCACCATCGAGCCGCCGGAGAGAATGGCGCGGAGGAAGATTTGCAGGCCGCCATAGCGACGAATGTCGTAGAACGTGGCCCACACCGGCGCCGGACCGCGCGCGGCGCCTTCGGCAACGATGGCGCCGGTGAGCGCTTCCAGCGTATGCCCCGCGATCTTCGGCACACCCGACGTGCCCGAGGTCAGCATCAGCCATTCAGTGCCGCGCTCGGTCTGAGCGGGAATGGTTGGCACGAGCGGCAATTGTGCGGTGACGACCAGCGGAACGCCGGTGTCAGTCCAGCGATCCGGCTCGTCGGTGACGACGGCGTCGATTCCGGCATCCGCGATCAGCGCGTCCAGATGCGCCGGATTGAGATCCGGCGGACACAGCAGCATGCGGCGGGCGATGCCGTCGAGCTCGATCATGGCAAGGCCCGACCGGAGCTGATCGGACAGCTTCAACAATACCGCGCGGCCCGACAGCTCGCGCAGACGACCGCCCAGGACGGTCTGCGACAGGACATCGGTCAGCGACACGCTCGTGTGCGCATCCGACAGGGTGCGGCCCGTCAGCTCCGCGCCGAGATGGTCGCGGAGCGCAAAGATCTCACGCGGGGACATTTTCGTAGGCCCGCACGAAATCGCCCACAGTGGCGGGGAACGCCGCGTCCTCGGAAATGGTGAAAGGGTCGACGCCGGTCTCGTCCTCCAGGCGCGCGACCAGGATCGCAAAGGCGAGCGAATCGAAGCCCGTCTCGTGCAGCGACAGGTCTTCCGAAAGCTCAGGAAGCGTGACGTGCTGTTCTTTGGCGATCTGCTGGATCGCTTCAATAACCTTAGACCTTACCGACATGGCTGGCTCGCTTCTGTTGTCGTCGTGTTGCGGCGGTTCTTGATGACCGCCTCCCATGGCCGCTTGTTTACCCGACAGAAGTAAATGGCCTCTTGGACAATTCGGATAAAATTGGACCTATCTCCGGATTTTCGTGCGGCTACAGCCTGATCGAGCCGTCCACGATCTGCGCATATGTCTCTTCGTCCAGCGCGACATAGGCGCCGGATTTCGGCTCGGCCATGAACAGCGGATCTGTTATCGCGTTCGGGTCGAGCCCCTCGCGTGCCAACTCGCCCTTCTTCTGCTTGAACGTCTCGGTCGCGTCGAGCTCGTGCGAGATGCGGATGAAGACCGGCCGCGCATACGGCGGCAATCGCTGCGCCAGATGCGCAGGCAGTGCAGCTATGTCAAAGCCCTCGTTCACCACGATCGCGCTCATGCCGGCCCGGCCGTCGGTCCCGGGAATGCCGACGCCATAGGTGGTGGCGTCAACGACACCGGTGAAATCGCGCACGGCGTCGTTGACCTCCGAGGTCGCGACGTTCTCGCCCTTCCAGCGGAAGGTGTCGCCGATGCGATCGACGAAGTGGAAGAAGCCCTTGTCGTCGAGCCGCATCAGGTCGCCGGTGCGAAACCAGCAATCACCCTTGGCGAAGACGTCGCGCAAAACCTTCTTCTCGGTCTCTCCCGCATCGGTATAGCCCTCGAAGCGACCGCCACCCTGATCCGCCGTGCCGATACGGCCGATGGCCTCGCCGGCCTCGCCGCGCGCGCAGGCAATGCAAAGTCCGTCTTCATTGCGCAGCGGCGCGCCAGTGTCGGGATCGAGCCTGACGAGGCTGGCGGGGAAGCGGTGCGCGAGCAGCGGCGGAACCCGGCCGATCGCGCCGGGCTGGCCCTCGACGTTGAACAGCGAGAAATTGCCTTCGGTCGCGGCGTAAAATTCGAGAATGCGGGGAATGGCGAAGCGTCCCTGAAAATCCTCCCAGATGTCGCCGCGCAGGCCGTTGCCGCAGGCGAGCCGCAGGCGGTGGCGGTTCTCGTATTCCGACGGCGGCGCTTTCAGCAGATAGCGGCAGAGTTCGCCGATATACTGGAACAGCGTGCAATCGTGCCGAACGACGTCATGCCAGAAATTCGACGCCGAGAATTTTTCCGCGATCACGACCGAGCCGCCGGCTGCGAGCATGCTGCACGGCGCGACGATGCCGCCGACCGAATGGAACAGCGGCAGGCAGTCGTAGAGCCGGTCCTGCGGGGCCGCGCCGGTGAGGCCGGCGAACCAAAAGCCCCAATTGAGGATGCGGCGGTGACTGATGCTGGCGGCCTTGGGCAGGCCCGTGGTGCCGGACGTGTAGATCAGCAGCGCACGGTCGTCGATGGTGACGCCGCCATGCTCATCCGGCGCGAGCGGGCCGTCGTCGAGTGCGGCGAGCGCGACATCGATCGCGCGCTCGCTTCGCGCATCGCCGTGGATCCAGATTTTTGCGTCCGTCTTCAGATGCGGCGACGCGCTGCCCAGCGTCTCGTCCAGCCCGTGCGCGACAATGAGGTGCGACGGCTTTGCGACATCGATGCAATGGGCGAGCGACTGCCCCACGAGTTTTGTATTGATCAGCGCGACCACGCCGCCGACGCGGCTGATGCCGAGCCAGGCCGCGACGTAATCGATGCCGTTCGGCATGATCAGGCCGATGGTGTCGCCCTTGGCGACGCCGACCGAGCGCGCCCAGCGCACATAGCGGTTGATGCGCTTCGACAGGCCTTGATAGTCGAGGCTTGCGTCGTCGGTGACCAGCGCAGCGCGATCGGGTTGACGCCGCGCCCAGTCGTCGACGACGTCGGCGAACAGCCGGCCCGGCAATGTCTCGATCCGCGCGGTGAGCTCGATCGCCTTCAGCCAGATTTTTGAAGCCGAGGGCGCGCGCACAGCTTTCGATTGTTCGATGACGCCGGTGGTCATGCCGTTCATTCTTTCGGAACGTGTCTGCTGGTCCCGGCAGTTTAGCTCCGTGCGTCCTGCCTAGGCGTTAAGAGACAAGGTAAAACTCGGTTAGCTCCCGATTAACTCTCGTCATCCTTTACCAAGCCGACGGGAACGGCGTGCGGCCTGGCCCCGCATCGCCGAACTCGGCGCGGTCCCGCTGCACGGCAACGCCAACGCGTTCGGCGGCGTGCTGACCGCGGAGGCAGAGCGCTGGCGCAAGGTGGTGGAGTTGTCGGGATCAAGAAGGACTAGGTCGCGACATCTGCTGGCAAGGCGGACCGACGCCCCGGGGACGATCGCGGCGGGGCGTTCACGGGATAGTAGGGATTGAGATCGCGGGTCGCGGCGCGGCCCCAAGCCGCGGCGCGGCACCGCGGCAGCGAAATGAAGGAGCAGTCGTACCACTCTCCGCCGCCACCGCTCGAGCCTGAATAGACGTGCATGCAGACGAGATAGCTGGGATCGACGGTCTGCGAGTGAGACGGCGCGGCCATGAGCACCGCACCGGCAGTCACATCAGGCCCACTGAGCGATGCATCAAACCTGTTTCCGGAAGCCGCATCGCCTACCGCTACTGCTGCACCTTCTTGTGACGCCGGCGGGGCGGCAGCGGTTCGTTGAAGGCGTAATAGGGATTGAGGTCGCAGGTCGCGGCAAGGCCCGACGCCGTGGCACGGCATTGCGGCAACGAGGTGAAGGTGCAGTCAAAGTAGTCACCGCCCCCGCCGCCCAAGCCGCCGCCGCCGCCGGTGTAGCGGTGCATGCATACGGGATAGGCCGGATCGTACCTCTGCGCGCTGGCATCGGCTGCGCCCAGCAGCGTGAAGATCGCAGTGAGGGTCAGGAACGGCAGGCGCATGAAGAAATCCTCGAATCGGTAACGTCGGCGAAGTCGATGCCGGCGGGTTCATATGGCACAACATCTCGGCGCACGCGACTGTTCCTAAGGACAGATGACGGCAAGGTGAGGTGTGGCTCGCGTGACGCACATAGCCGCTCGGCGTTGTTCGCGACCATCACGACAGATACCGTTCCTGGGCAACCTCCTCCCCCGCAAAGGGGAAGGAGCGCAGTGTGAGATGATTTCGCCGTCTACGGGGCCGCTATCCGCCGAGCCCCTGCAATACGAGCCGGTTCAGCCGCGCAGCAAAAGCGGCGGGGTCTTCCGGCAACTCGCCATCGAGGATCTGCGCCTGTTCGAGCAGGAGCAGGCTGAGGTCGTCGACCACCTTGGAGCCGGCTTGCGCCTTGGTGATCGCAGTCACCAGCGGATGGCGCAAATTGATCTCCAGGATCGGCTTGGTGGGCTTGCCGCGATTCTGCTGCGCCAGGATGCGCTCCAGCTCGCGGCTCGGCCCCTGGCTGTCGGCGACGAGGCAGGAGGCGGAGTTAGTGAGGCGCGTCGAGGCCTTGACGTCGCTGACGCGCTCACCGAGCGCGGCCTTGATCACGGCGATGGTGGCGGCTTCGTCGGCGACGGGCTCGTCCTTCTTGGCCTCGTCGGTCTCGTCGACGCGCGGAATCAGGTCGAGGTTGAGATCGCCCTGGCTCAGCGACTTCAGCGGCTTGCCCTCGAACTCCGACGGCATCGAGGTCCAGAAGGCGTCGACCGGATCGGACAGCAGCAGCACCTCGATGCCGCGCGCGGTCGCCGCCTCGAGCCGGGGATTGGACTTCAGCCGCTCGATGCTGTCGCCGACGAGATAATAGATTTCGGTTTGGTTCGGCTTGAAATCGGCGATGACGTCCTTGAGTGAACGCTTCTCGCCCGATGTGGTGGTGAAGCGCGACAGCGCGAGCAGCTTTTCGCGGCGTTCGAAATCCTCGTAGATGCCCTCTTTCAGCACCGCGCCGAAGGCGTCCCAGATTTTCGCAAAGTTCTCCGGGTCCTTCTCGGCGAGGCTTTCGAGCTCGTTGACGACGCGAGTCGCCACAGCTTTCCGGATCTGCATGAGCTGCGGATTGTTCTGAAGCATCTCGCGCGAGATGTTGAGCGGGAGATCCTCGCTGTCGACGACGCCGCGGATGAAGCGCAGGTAACCCGGCAACAGATCGGCATCGTCGGTGATGAAGACGCGCCGGACGTAGAGCTTCACCCGGCCCTTGCGCGAGGGTTCGAACAAATCGAACGGCTTTGTCGACGGCGCGAACAGCAGCACGGCGTAGGAATAGCGGCCCTCGGCGCGATAATGCAGCGTCATCGCCGGATCATCGAAGGCGGAGCCGATCTGCTGATAGGCCTTCTTGTAGTCCTCGGCCGTCAGCTCCGATTTCGAACGCTGCCACAGCGCGCTCGCCGAATTGATCTGGCGCGGCTCGCCCTCTTCCGGCACGAGCTCGATGGGGAAGAGGATGTTGTCGGAATAGGCGCCGACGATCCGCTCGATCTCATAAGTCTCGAGATATTTCTTGGCGTCATCCTTCAAGTGCAGGACGATCTCGGTACCGCGCTGCACGTGCGCGGCCTCTTCCTCACTGGCGCGGGCGATCTCGAAGCCCGAGCCGCCTGAGGAGGTCCAGCTCCAAACGTCGCTCTCGCCGGCGCGGCGGCTGACCACGACGATCTTCTCGGCGACCATGAAGGCGGAATAGAAGCCGACCCCGAACTGGCCGATCAGACCGAGACCGTCTTTGGCCTCCTTCAGTTTCGACACGAAGGCCTTGGTGCCGGAGCGGGCGATGGTGCCGAGATGGTCGATCAGCTCCTGCCGCTCCATACCGATGCCGTTGTCGGCGATCGTGAGCGTGGAGGCCGCCTTGTTCGGGGCGATGCGGATCTTGAGCGCGTCGCCCTCACCCAGCAGCGCCGGATTGGCGATCGCCTCGTAGCGCAATTTGTCGCAAGCGTCCGACGCGTTGGAGACGAGCTCGCGCAGGAAAATATCGGTCTCCGAATAGACCGAGTGCACCATGAGGTGCAAAAGCTCGGAAACCTCGGCCTGGAAGGGCTGCGTATGCGCAGCCGTATCTGACGTCGTCATGCGTCTATCCGGTCAAAGGAAAGGGGAAGAAACCCCGGATATAACGCGAAGGGAGAGGGGATCAAGTGGACGTGATAGATCGCCTCCCGGCGGGGGGAAGGGCGATTTGTCCACGGCCGGCGGGGATCAGGTCAAGCAGCGGCCGGGCTGGAGCAGCTTGGCGACTTCGGTCAGGGAGCTGACCATCGGCTCGCAGGCGATCGTCGGCTTGTTGCGGCCCTGTTTCTGGTTCTGGTTGGGGAGCAGCACCGGCGGCTTGGCATTGCCGGTCTCGGTCGACGCGGGCACCCGCAGCAAGACGGACGTATCGGCGAGATCGTTCAGGCGCATCGAGACGGTGCGGGTGGGAGCCGGGGCCTGCTTGAGGTCGGCGAGCCGGTCGGCCTTGCCGGCGCGATTGACGACATCGCCGGATTTGTCCGCGACCGCCTGCCAGCGGTCGGCGAGATCGTGGCCGAAAGCCAGCTGCGCGGCGCCAAGCGTCGCGACAATCGCGACGGCTCCCAAAAATCCCTTATAAATCTGTGACATGGCAATCGATCCCTCGCCCCATGGCGATCGCGGGAACAACGCAAGCACAGGACCAGGAGTTCTCAACGGCTAAGATCACTTAACCGTGTGCCAGAAAGTCGCGAGCCTCGGAAAATATTTTGCACCCGCCTGGAACGACTCCCGCACCCGGGAGTCGTCACAACAGCCGGCTATTCCCCCCTGCCCCATAAGCCGGCGACGTAGGGCGCGACTGTGGTGATGCCAGTCGCGCCCTGCTTTTTTTGGGAGTTCATTTCGCCTTCCCCGCCAGCCACGTCCGTCCCTCGGCATAGAGCTTCTCGACCTCAGGCCCGGTCAGGCCCGGCATGTCGCGCTTGATCTTGTAGCCGATCAGCTCCTGCATGTAGGCGAGATGGCGGTAGCCTTCAGGCAGCGCAGCGAGAGCTTGGCTGTCGAGGCGGAGGGTTGCGGCGGGATCGACCGGATCGATCCGGTCCTTCTCGTAGATCGGCTGGCGGCGAACGATGCCCCAATGGCCTTGCCGCTTCTCCAGGAAATCATAAAAGCGCCCGGTGCAGACGACGTCGCAGGGCACGTCATGCACTGGCGCGCGCTGCGAGATCGTCATCTTGGTCTGGGCGATGGCGCGCTCGCCGGAAATCTCGATGCTGGTGCCGCCGAGGAAATGCAGGATGCGCACGCCCTTGGCGAACCCCTCCTGGCTGACACGGATGAAATCCCGTGCCGGCCCCTGAAACCAGGTGGCGGACATCCAGCCTTCGTCGTGCCAGACGGTGGCAAAGCGCTCCCAGTCGCCGGCATCGCGCCAGACCGCCCAGTTCTCGACGAGGTCGCGGATGGCGAGGCGGTCGAGAAGTTGCTGGTCCATGAACACGTCTCCGGTTGCACTGCGGCTGCAACGTGGCCGCTGCACGAGGTATGAGCGGCGAATTCAACGGCCGTCAAGCGCGGCAAAACGACAGGAAAAATCCGGCGCAACCTTGCGGTACGCCGGATCGGATTATCATCAGCCAATGTCAGGCCGCGGTTACACCGCCGGCGCCTTCTTAAGCCGCCGGCGCCCTGGGCGCGCGGTTGCGCGAGTTGCGCTGGAAGAACAGCGCCTGGCTCGCCACCGCCGACACCATCGCCGGCTGGAACGGCTTCGAGATCAGGAACGCAGGCTCCGGCCGCTCGCCGGTGAGGAAGCGCTCCGGATAGGCGGTGATGAACACCACCGGCACCTCGAAAGTGCGCAGCAATTCGTTGACGGCGTCCAGGCCCGACGAGCCGTCCGCAAGCTGGATGTCGGCGAGGATCAGGCCGGGCCGCTTGTTCTTGGCGAGCGCCACCGCATCGGCATGGGTACGCGCGACGCCGACAACGTTGTGCCCGAGGTTCTTCACCAGGCTCTCGAGGTCCATGGCGATGAAGGTCTCGTCCTCTATGATCAGCACGTCGGTGGCGATCTCGGCAGCCATCTCGCGTCCTGCAGCGTCCGCCAGCCGCCGCGTCTCGGCGACGTCGGTGTTGAGGATGTAGGCGACTTCCTCTTCCGAAAATCCCTCGAGCGACAGCAGCAGGAACGCCTGCCGCGGCAGCGGCGTGATGTTCGACAGCCGCCGCTCCGGCGGCATCGGCAGGGTCGCCACTTCGGCGTCATCGTTGACGGAGACCGAATTCCAGATCTGGGTGAACAGCCGGAATAGGCCGACCCGCGGTCCGCGGCTCTCGTCGAGCACCGACGGGTCTCCCAACATGGCTTCCAACATGGCTGCGACATAGGCGTCGCCGGAGGCCTGGCTGCCCGTCAGGGCACGTGCATACCGGCGCAACAACGGCAAGTGCTCAGCAACAAGCTGTGAACGGGACATCCCCACTCCATTCATCGGGCCCAGCCTTGGTGCATAACGAGGGGGAGGCCCTGGTTCCCCCGCACGGCTGATTACGCTCCAGACCAAGAAAAGTTCCGTAAGAGGGGGAACTTTTTATCGAACCTCGCATTGTGCCTAACTAGGGAACGGCTCCCGGTTGAGAAAATTTCTCTATTTTGCAGTCACTTAACTCGGGGAAACGTGGAACAGGTCATGAAAGATCTCAAGTCTCAAGCCAGCAGAAGCACGACCCCCGGCAAGGGAGGGCTCACTCCGGAGATTCAATCCCGGATCGGGCACCAACTGCGCGCCATGTACGACGACGTCGTGCGGCAGGGGGTTCCGGATCGGTTCGCGGAGCTGATCAAGAAGCTTGATGCGCCGGGAGCGACGCCCCAAGTGGAAAATGACGGGGGCTCTAACGACAACAACAATGGGAGGGATTAATGCCTCTCACGGACTCCCTGCGCAATGACATCTTGGCGGCCGTGCCGAGTCTGCGCGCGTTCGCCATCTCACTCAGCGGCAATGCGGACCGTGCCGACGATCTGGTTCAGGAGACGCTGTTGCGCGCGCTCGCCAACATCGACTCGTTCCAGCCCGGCTCCAACCTGCCGGCGTGGCTGTTCACGATCCTGCGCAACCTGTTCCGCTCCGACTATCGCAAGCGGCGGCGGGAGGTCGAGGATGCGGAAGGCAACTATGCCAAGACGCTGAAAACGCAGCCCTCGCAGAACGCGCATCTCGAGTTCGAGGAGTTTCGCACGGCGCTCGAAAAGCTTCCGCAGGACCAGCGCGAAGCCTTGATCCTGGTTGGCGCCTCCGGCTTCTCCTATGAGGACGCAGCCTCGATCTGCGGCTGCGCGGTCGGCACCATCAAGAGCCGCGTCAACCGCGCCCGCTCGAAGCTCGCAGCGCTGCTCTATGTCGACGGCGCCGAGGATTTTGGACCTGACGAGACCGTGCGCGCCGTCATCGGCGGCAGCGGCGGATAGCGGCTGACGTCAATCGGACCCAGCGACACATGTAAAGACGGCCGTTCAACGGCCGTCTTCGTGAGAGTACTTCCTGCGCAGCACGCAAGCGATGCGACCGCTGCCGTCAGTCCTCCACAAACGTCACGGTATCAGCGACGCTCGCCCGCGAGGTGCGGTAGCTGTTGACCTTGTGGGCGTGGTCGGCATAGCCGAACGAGATGCCGCAGACGACGCGGCGGTCGTCCGAAAGATTAAAGTGACGTCGGATCAGGCCGGAATGGCGCGCTAATGCCGCCTGCGGAATGGTGCCGAGCCCGCGCGCCTGGGCGGCCAGCATGAAATTGCTGACATAGGCGCCGCAATCGATCGCGCCATAGATGCCGAGCGGCTCGTTGGTGTGGATGATCGCCACATGCGGCGCGCCGAAGAAATTGTAATTCTCCAGCGCCTGTTTCGCATAGGCCGCCTTGTCGCCGCGGGCGATGCCCAGCGTGTTGTAGAGCTGGAAGCCGCTTTCGCGTCGGCGCTCCAGATAGGTACCGACATATTCGCGCGGCGGCGTGAAATCGTAGTCATCGCCAAGACCGCTAGAGGCCTCCTTGTAGATCAGCTTGCGGAAGCGCTCCTTGGCCTCGCCGCTGGCGATGACGACCTGCCAGGGCTGGCTGTTGCACCAGGACGCGGTGCGCTGCGCGGTCTTCAGCACGTGCTCGATGGTGGCGCGATCGACCTGCTTCGGCAGGAAAGCGCGGACCGAGTAACGCTCATTGAGGAGCTCTTCGAGCACGCCGATGCGGCCTTCGGTGGTGTGAGTGGGCGATTTCGCATCCATGGCGCGGCCTTTTCGTCTGCGTGGGTGAGCCGAAGGCGTAACCTACCTCTTTTGTTTCAGCATTGGCAGAAGTGGTGGGTTACGCCGGGCGGATTGCGCTTCGCGCATCCGCAGGGCTAACCCACCCTACAGCCCTTCTTCACCGCCCCTTGGTCGGGATCTTGTTGAACGGCACGTCCTTGTCGACGCGAATGTCGCCGGGCAGGCCGAGCACGCGCTCGGCGATGATATTGCGCAAGATCTCATCGGTGCCGCCGGCGATGCGCATCGAGGGCGAGGACAGCAGCATCTGCTGGAATTGGCCCTGCACGGTCTCCTCGTCAGTGCCGGTGAGAACGCCGGCCGCGCCCTGGAGGTCCATGGCGTAGGTGGCGATGTCCTGGAGCATCATGCCCGAGACCAGCTTGCCGATGGAGTTTTCCGGGCCCGGCTGCTCGCCCTTGGACAGCGACGAAATCGCGCGGTAGCTGGTGTACTTCAATCCGCTCGACTTCACGGCCCAGCTCGCAAGCTTCGAGCGCACGGCGGGATCGTCGATGGCAAGCCCGTCTTCCAGCATCAGATTGGAGCAGAACTCGAACATCTCGGGGACGCCGGTCGCGAGCCGCGAACCGATCGACATGCGCTCGTTCATCAGCGTGGTCAGCGAGACGCTCCAGCCCTCGCCGACGGCGCCGAGACGCTGGCTGTCCGGGATCACGACGTCGGTAAAATAGACCTCGTTGAACTCCTGCATGCCGTTGGCCTGCTTGATCGGACGAACCTCGACGCCGGCGCTCTTCATGTCCAGGAAGAACATGGTGAGGCCCTTGTGTTTGGGCACGTTGGGATCGGTGCGCGCGATCAGGAGGCCGAAGTCGGAATAATGCGCGCCGGAGGTCCAGATCTTCTGGCCGTTGATGATCCAGTTCTCGCCCTTCTTCTCCGCCCGCGTGCGCAGCCCGGCGACGTCCGAGCCCGCGGACGGTTCGGAGAACAGCTGGCACCAGATCTCCTCGCCCGCGGCGAGCTTCGGTAGATGGCGCCGCTTGGCGTCCTCGCTGCCCCAGGCCATCACGGTCGGACCGCACATGCCCTCGCCGATCTGGAACGGCTGCGTCAGCTTGCCGTAGACACCCTCCTCCTGCTGCCAGATCACGCGCTCGATCGGGGTGGCACCGCGGCCGCCATATTCCTTCGGCCAGTGCAGGCAGGCCCAGCCGCCTTCGGCCTTCTTCTTCTGCCAGGCCTTGCCGACATCGACGATGTCGTGATTGGCGAGCCGAATCCGGCCGAGCGAGGATTTTGATAGCTCCGCCAAGAACTCCTTCGGCGCGTTGGCATCGACCCATTTACGCGCGGTCTCGCGGAATGCAGCTTCCTGCGGCGTGTCGTCGAAATTCATGGCGGACCTCTCAATGTTTGCTCGGTGTCAGCCCCTCATGGTGAGGAGGCGCGTAGCGCCGTCTCGAACCATAAGGCCCCAGTCGGGCCTTCATCCTTCGAGATGCCGCTTCGCGGCTCCTCAGGATGAGGGTCATCAGCTTCTTCCCTTCGTCGGGATCTTGTTGAACGGAACGTCCTTGTCGACACGGATGTCGCCGGGCAGGCCTAGGACCCGCTCGGCGATGATGTTGCGCATGATCTCGTCGGTGCCGCCTTCGACGCGGGTACCAGGCGCGCGGAGCAGCATCGCCTGGAAGCGGCCCGCAACTTCGGCATCTTGGGGACCGCTGACCACGCCGGCGGCGCCCTGCAAATCCAGCGCGTAAGTGGCGACATCCTGGATCATCGAGCCCGCCACCAGCTTGCCGATGGAATTCTCCGGTCCCGGCCGCTCGCCCTTCGACAACGCGGAGATCGCGCGCATGCTGGTGTAGCGCAAGCCACTCGCCTTCACCGCCCAGTTCGCCAGCTTCGAGCGCACCGCGCGATCCTCGATCGCGGGGCCGTCGTCCAGCATCAGGCTGGAGCAATAGTCGAACAGTTCCGGAAAGCCGGTCGAGACGCCCGCGCCGATCGACATGCGCTCGTTCATCAGCGTGGTCAGCGAGACGTTCCAACCGTCATTGACCTCGCCGAGGCGCTGGTGATCGGGAATACGAACGTTGGTGAAATAGACCTCGTTGAAGTCGGAGGCGCCGCTCGCCTGCTTGATCGGGCGCACCTCGACGGCCGGGCTCTTCATGTCGAGGAAGAACATGGTGAGGCCCTTGTGCTTGGGCACGTTGGGATCGGTACGGGTCAAAAGAATACCATAGTCCGAATAATGCGCGCCCGATGTCCAGATCTTCTGGCCGTTGATGACCCAGTCGTCACCGTCTTTCTCGGCGCGCGTGCGCAGGCCCGCGACGTCGGAGCCGCCGGCGGGCTCGGAGAACAGCTGGCACCAGACCTTTTCGCCGGAGGCGAGCGGCGGCAGATAAGTGCGCTTATGCTCCTCGCGCGCAAACGCCATCATGGTCGGCCCGCACATGCCGTGGCCGATGATGAACATGCCGGAGAGCTTGCCGAACGGGCCCTCCTCCTGCTGCCAGATCACACGCTCGATCGGCGAGGCGCCGCGGCCGCCATAGTCCTTGGGCCAGTGCAGGCAGGCCCAGCCAGCATCGGCTTTCCTTTTCTGCCAGGCCTTTGCGACCTCCAGAATATTGGCGTTCTTGAGCTGGGTGCGGCCGAGCGAGGATTTGCGCAATTCCTCCTCATATTGCTTGGGCGCGTTCGCCGCGATCCAGGCGCGGGCTGTGGCGCGGAATTCGGCTTCTTGCGGGGTGTCGTCGAAGTTCATGGCGCTATTCTCTCCTGCGTTCCCCGGACGCTGCGCGGCACGAAGTGACGCGCTGCAGATCCGGGGTCCCTTGCGGCTCTCTGGGTCCCGGCTCTGCAGCGCACCGCTCCGCGCTGCACCGCGTCCGGGACACGAGTATCTCCCTACGCCGCGTTCTTCTTGCGCATCCGATCGATCAACTGGTCTTCCCAATAGGACAGGCTGCCGAGCCCGAGCGCCATGGCGTTGGCGCGGCGGTAGTACATGTGGCAGTCGAACTCCCAGGTGAAGCCCATGCCGCCATGGACCTGGATATTGTTCTTGGCGCAGTGCTGGAACGCCTGCGTCGCGCTGATGCGCGCGGCGGCTGCGGCTTCCGGCAATTCGGTCGCGTTGGTCGAGAGCGCCCAGGCGCCGTAATAGCTGTTGGAGCGCGCCAGCGTCGCCGACACGTACATGTCCGCGAGCATATGCTTGACCGCCTGGAACGAGCCGATCTGGCGACCGAAGGCGATGCGATCGAGCGCGTAATCGCGGCCCATCTCCAGTGCTCGGTCGGCGCCGCCGACCTGCTCGAAGGCGCAGAGCACCGCGGCACGGTTGAGCACCTCCGTGAGGATGCTCCAGCCCTCGCCCGCCGCGCCAAGCGGCTCGGCCTTGCAATCCCTGAAAGTCAGCTCGGCCTGGCCGCGGGTGGGGTCGAGATTGGTCAGGCTTTTCACCTCGACGCCGCCGGCTTTGAGATCGACCAGGAACAGCGAGATATCGCCGTCACGCCCGCCCGTCCCCGTGCGCGCGGCAACCACCGCAAAGTTCGCGATGGCACCATCGGCGACCGGCCGCTTGACGCCGTTGAGCACGCCACCAGCCGCAGCGAGCTTGATGTTCTTCGGCGATGGATTGCCCTTGCCCTCGAACAGCGCCAGCGTCCCGATCGCCTCGCCCGAGACGATCGCGGGCAGCCACTTCTTCTTCTGCGCGTCGCTGCCGGCGATCAGCAGCGCTTCGGCGGCGAGATAGACGGTCGATGAGAACGGCACCGGCGCATTGGCGCGGCCCATCTCCTCGGCGATGACGCAGAGCTCGAGATGGCCGGCACCCGCGCCGCCGAACTCCTCGGGAATTGCGACGCCGAGAAAACCCATCTCGGCGAGGCCCTTCCACAGCTCCTTGTCATAGGGCGCCTTGCCGTCGAGCACGACGCGCACGGCCTTGGGCGAGCATTTCTCAGTGAGGAACTTGCGCGCCTGATCGCGGAGCTGCTTTTGATCGTCGGAGAAATCGAAGTTCATGGCGGCGTGCCTTTTTACTCGTTGTCATTTGATGACGTCATTCCGGGGCGCGACAAAGTCGCGAGCTATGATGCGCAATTGCGCATCTGAGGTTCCATTTCGCCGCGCGTATGCGGCCTGATGGATTCCGGGCCCGGCCCTGCGGGCCATCCGGAATGACGAATGGAGAGAGTGCGTTTTTCATCGCAGCACGATCACATCCTGGTCCGGCTTGTCCGCATAAAGCCGCTCAACCAGCGCGGCGCGGCGCTCGAGGCCGGCGCGCTGGTTGATGTAGCCCTTGTCGGTGAGCTCGTTGCCGTCGATCGAGGGCGGCTCGGCCATCAGCATGGCGCGAGCGATGATGCGGCTGCTGGCGCCTTTGCACTCTTTGTTGTGAGCCTCCAGCCCGCGCCTGAAGCAGGCGATCACCTCGGGGTGCTTCACGGCGTCCTCGAAACTCAGGTCGGGACTGCCGGCGAGCTGGCGGCAGGCGTGCAGGTTCGGCCAGGCGAGCAGGCCGATGAAGGGACGATCCTGCCCCGCGACCAGCGCGTCGTGCACGACGGGCGTCGCGGCGGCGATCGTATCGGTGCGCAGCGAGCCGACATGCACGAACGTGCCGGTCGTGAGTTTGAAATCTTCCACCACGCGGCCGGCGAAAATGATGCCCTTCACCGGATCGGAATCGTCAACGAATATGCCGGCATCGCCGATACAGTAAAAGCCTTCCTCGTCGAACATCTTCCTGGTGAGATCAGGCTGGCCGAAATAGCCCGGCGTGACGTTGACCCCGCGCAGCCGCAGCTCGTATTTCGAATCGCACGGCACCATCTTCAATTCCACGCCGGGGAACGGCAGGCCGATCAGGCCGACCCGCTCGGTGTTCCAATAGGTGCCGGTCGAGGTCGGCGCGGTCTCGGTCGAGCCCCAGCCGGTGTAGAACACGATGCGCTCGCCGGTGGTCTTCACGGCGAGGGCCTGCATGCGGTCGTAGAGATCGTCCGGCAGCCGCGCGCCGCCATAGGCCATGATCGAGAGATTTTTGAAGAAGGAACGGCACAGCGCGTCGTCCTTCTCCATGGCCGCTGCCAGCGCGGCGTAACCCGCAGGCACGTTGGCGTAATAGGTCGGCGAGACCTCGCGAAGATTGCGCAACGTCTCTTCGAACTGGCCCGGCATCGGGCGGCCATCGTCGATATAGAGGGTGCCGCCATCGACCAGGATCGGATGGAAGGCCGCGTTGCCGCCCATGGTGTGGTTCCACGGCATCCAGTCCAGCATGGTCGACAGCGGGCCGCCAGGCGTGCGCGGTCGCACCTGCATCATCATCGCCGCATTGGCGCACATCATCTCCTGCGTATTGATGACCGCCTTAGGCATGCCCGTCGAGCCGGAGGTGAACAGCAGCTTGCCGACGGTCTTGGGCGTGATCTTCGCGATCGACGCTTCGACGTCGGCGGTCACAAGCGTCGCGGCGAGTTCGGCAAAGCTGACGCTGTTGATGCCGTCGCAGGGGCGCACGACGTGAACGACGGTCACGCCGGTAAGATCGAGCGCCTTCAGCGCTTTCTCGAAGGTCGGGCCGTCCTGCACCATCACCACGGCCGGCTTGATCAGGTCGAACAGGTACTTGAGCTTGACGTGATCGTGGCTCATCAAGGAGTAGGCCGGCGACACCGGTGCGGCCGGAGAACGCGCCTGCATCGCGGCCTGCGTCATCAGCGCGTGCTCGATCGAATTGCCGGACAGGATCGCGACCGGACGACTATCGAGGCCGAGATCAAGCAGGCCCTGCGTCAGCGCATCCACGGTGTGCTTGGCTTCACCGTAAGAGACCTTTCGCCACGCGCGATCAGCGCCGCCCCGCTGTGCGAGCCAGATGCGCTCCGGCGCTTCTCTCGCCCATTTCGCCAACGAGGCCGGGATGTGCTTCTCGTAAGCTTGCAAGGGAATGCGCGACCTCAGCACCACCGTGCCGTCGTCGCGGCGCTCGACGTCGATGTCGCGCGCCAGCCACTCCACCTTGCGAAAGGCGGGCTTCATCATCACCGCTGCCGCACTCCCACTCATTTTGCGTCTCCCGGAATTACTCGTCCTTTGCGGATCATTCTCGTTCAGCGCCTGATATAGACAGGCTTTCGCTTGTCGGGGAAGTGGAAGTGGACTTCCTGCATCCATGGCATGAAGTGCCGATGACTGCGCCCTCTCCCCTTGTGGGAGAGGGCATGATCGATGTGAGCCAAGAATTCACTTGGGTGAGGGGTCTGTCTCCGCGGAGAGAACCCCTCATCCGGCGCTTCGCGCCACCTTCTCCCACAAGGGGAGAAGGAAGAAGAGCGTCGCCCTACCTTGGCGCCATGCGAATAGCGCCGTCGAGGCGGATGGTTTCACCGTTGAGCATCGGGTTCTCGACGATGTGCACGGCAAGCGAGCCGTATTCAGAGGCATCGCCGAGCCGTGTGGGATGCGGCACCTGGGCGCCGAGGCTCTTGCGAGCCTCTTCGCTCAAACCCATCAACAGCGGCGTCAGGAACAGGCCGGGCGCGATGGTGTTGACGCGGATCTTCTGGCTGGCGAGGTCGCGGGCTGCCGGCAGGGTCAAGCCGACGACGCCGCCCTTCGACGCCGAATAGGCGATCTGGCCGATCTGGCCTTCGTAAGCAGCGACCGAGGCCGTGTTGATGATGACGCCGCGTTCCTCGCCGATCGGCTCTGCGGTGACGAGGCGCTCCGCGAACAGCCGCAGGCAGTTGAAGGTGCCGATCAAATTGACGTTGATGATGCGGGCAAACTTCGCCAGCGGATAAACGCCGTCCTTGCCGACGATGCGCTGCGAGCCGCCGATGCCGGCGCAGTTCATCAGCACGCGCGCGACGCCGTGGACGGCTTCCGCCTTGGCAATCGCCGCCTTGATGCCGTCCTCGTCGGTGACGTCGGCATGCAGCGCGACGCCCTTCACTTCGGCCGCAACCTTCTCGGCGTTTTCCTTGCTCTGGTCGATCACGCCGATCCTGGCGCCCTTGGCGGCCATAGCGCGGGCGGTCGCCGCGCCGAGGCCCGACCCACCGCCGGTGATGAGAACGGCAACGTCTTTCAACTGCATCGCTTGTACCTTTCCTCTACCTTCTCCTTGGGCGTTTCTTCTCTGGACTTGAGTTTCGGCCGCATCATCCGGCCGCGGCAGCTTCCTCGGATCTCGTGAGGATGCCGCCGCAGATCAGCGTTTCCATGTGCTTGATATATTGCCGGCAGACTTCGTCGGTGACCGGGCCGACGCCGGTCGCGCGAGACATCGCATGCCGGCCGAAGAACAGATGATCACAGGCGCCGATCAGGCTGGTGTAGAACAGCACCGGATCGGTTTGGCGAAACTCGCCGTGGCTGACGCCTTCGGCGAGCAGCCGGCGATGAAAATCGAGCAGCGGCGCCACGAAGAATTTCGAGACTTCGTCGGCGGAGCCCGCGACGCTCTCGTGCAGCAGATAATGGATCAGCCGGTTCATGTAGGGAAACCGGTGATAGGCGCGGATGATGCCGCCGATATGCAGCTTCAGCTTCGCGGTCGACGTGATCGGCTGCGCCAGCAGATATTCGAGATTGGACAGCTCGGTCGCGGCATCGCGCGCGAGCAGCGCCAGCAACAGGCCGTCCTTGTTGCCGAAGTGATATTTGACCAGTGCGGCGTTGGCGCCGGACTTCTGGGCGATGTCGCTCAGCGAAATCTCGATCGACGAGCGCTCGATCATCAGCTCGCTGGCGGCCACGAGCAACTTCTCTGCCGTGGAATTCTTCCCGCTGGGGAGCCTGTTCGGTACGCTGGTAGTCACGGAAATCCCTGTTCTCGCCGCGCGGGCTGCAGATAAGCCCAAGCAGCGCCTCATCACAAGAGTTAATTGATCGATTGACTAAACGACCGGTCGACCCTTAAATCCGCCCCGACAACCAACCATTCAGAACAATCCAGGGAGAAACCGACATGGCCGAGGCTTACATCGTCGCCGCTGCGCGTACCGCCGGCGGGCGCAAGGGGGGCCGCCTCGCCGGCTGGCATCCGGCCGATCTCGCCGCAAAGGTGCTGAACGAGCTGGTCGACCGCACCAAGGTCGATCCGGCCCTGGTCGAGGACGTGATCATGGGCTGCGTCATGCAGGTTGGCGAGCAGTCCAACAATGTCGCGCGCAACGCGATCATGGCCTCGAAGCTGCCGGAGAGCGTGCCGGGCACCTCGATCGACCGCCAGTGCGGCTCCTCGCAGCAGGCGCTGCACTTTGCAGCGCAGGCGGTGATGTCGGGCGCGATGGACGTGGTGATCGCCGCCGGCGTGGAATCGATGACGCGCGTGCCGATGGGCCTGTCGTCGCAGCTCCCGGCCAAGAACGGCTTTGGCAATTACAAAAGCCCGGGCATCGAGCAGCGCTATCCGAACATCGTGTTCAGCCAGTTTACCGGCGCCGAGATGATGGCCGAGAAGTACGGCCTGTCGAAGAATGAACTCGACGAATACTCCTACAACAGCCATCAGCGCGCGATCGCGGCAACCCAGGCCGGCCACTTCAAGAAGGAGATCGTGCCGCTGGAGATCACGCGCGCCGACGGCTCCAAGGATACCCACCACATCGACGAGGGTATCCGCTTCGACGCGACACTCGACGGTATCAAGGGCGTCAAGCTGATCGTCGAGAACGGCAAGCTCTCCGCGGCCAGCGCCAGCCAGATCTGCGACGGCGCCTCCGGCGTCCTGGTCGTGAACGAACGCGGCCTGAAGCAGCTCGGCGCAAAGCCGCTGGCGCGCATCCATCACATGACCATGATGGGCGGCGATCCCGTCATCATGCTGGACGCACCGCTGCACGCCACCAAGCGCGCGCTGGAGAAGGCCGGCATGACGATCGACGACATCGACCTGTTCGAGGTCAACGAGGCCTTCGCCTCGGTGCCGACCGCGTGGCTCAAGAGCACCGGCGCCGATCCGGAACGTCTCAACGTCAATGGCGGCGCCATCGCGCTCGGTCACCCCCTCGGCTGCTCCGGCACCAAGCTGATGACGACGCTGATTCACGCCCTGCATCATCGCGGCAAGCGCTATGGCCTACAGACCATGTGCGAAGGCGGCGGCATGGCCAACGTGACGATCGTGGAGCGGCTGTAAGCCTCTTCCGCGCAGGGGTTTCGTCCCGGACAAGCGCGCCTCAAGCGCGCGCCGATCCGGGACCCATAATCACAGGAGGCTGTGGTTGTGCTGCGCTGGAGCTCCATCTTGTCTCAACAACCGAGGCCTGTGGTTATGGATCCCGGCTTTCGCCGGGATGACACCTTACTTGTTTTGAGACCTTCCCAATGACTCATCCCTCCATCCACGCCCGCGCAAATCCCGATAAGATCGCCTACCAGATGGCCGGCACCGGCAAGGCGATCACCTACCGCGAGCTCGACGAACTCTCGAACCAGGGCGCAAACCTGTTCCGCTCGCTCGGCTTGAAGGCGGGCGACCACATCGCGCTATTGATGGAGAACCGCCTCGCCTTCATGGAGATCTGCTGGGCGGCACAGCGCAGCGGGCTCTATTACACCGCGATCAGCCGCTATCTGAAGCAGGACGAGATCGACTACATCATCGCCGATTGCGGCGCCAAGGTCGTGATCACCACGCCGAAATGCGCCGACCAGATCAAGGGCCTGATCAAGGGCGCCGCCGGCGAGCCGATCTTCTACATGATGGACGAGCCGCTGCCGGGCTTCCGCTCCTACGACAGGGAAGCGGCTGCGCAGCCGACGACGCCAATCGCGGACGAAGTCGCCGGCTACGACATGCTGTATTCGTCAGGCACGACCGGCCGCCCCAAAGGCATCAAGAAGGCGTTCGAGGGCAAGCCGATCGACGAGCCGAACGCCTTCTTGCGCGTGCTCTGCGCCAACATGTGCGGCATGAACGCCGACACAATCTACCTCTCGCCGGCGCCACTCTATCACGCGGCGCCGTTGCGCTTCAACATGATGGCGATCGTGCTCGGCGGCACCTCCATCATCATGGAGCATTTTGACGCCGAAGAGTTTTTGAAGCTGGTCGAGAAGCACAAGGTGACGCAGTCGCAGCTGGTGCCGACCATGTTCGTGCGCATGCTGAAGCTGCCCGACGAGGTCCGCAACCGCTACAACGTCTCCACGCTGAAAGGCGCGATCCATGCCGCCGCGCCCTGCCCGGTCGACGTCAAGGCAAAGATGATCGAATGGTGGGGACCGATCCTGATCGAGTACTACGCCGGCTCGGAAGGCAACGGCGTCACCGTCTGCAATTCGAAAGAATGGCTGGAGCATCGCGGCAGCGTCGGGCGCGCCGTGGTCGGCAAGATCAAGATTCTCGGCGAGAACGACGACGAGCAGCCGGTCGGCGAAATCGGCACGGTCTATTTCGCCGATGCGCCTGTTTTCACCTATCACAACGATCCCGAGAAGACGAAGAAGGCGTACAACGCCAAGGGCTGGTCGACGCTGGGCGACGTCGGCTATCTCGACAAGGACGGCTTCCTCTATCTCACCGATCGCAAGTCCTACATGATCATCTCGGGCGGCGTGAACATCTACCCGCAGGAAACAGAGGACGTGCTCATCACCCACCCCGAGGTTGCGGACGTCGCCGTGTTCGGCGTGCCGAACGAGGAGATGGGCGAAGAGGTCAAGGCCGTGGTGCAGCCGCACGATCCCAAGCGCGCCGGCAAGGAGCTCGAGGCCGAGCTGATCGCCTTCTGCAAGACGCGCCTCTCCGCGATCAAATGCCCGCGCTCGGTGGATTTCGAGGCCGAGCTGCCGCGCACGCCCACCGGCAAGCTGGTGAAGCGCCATTTGCGCGACCGCTACTGGCCGAAGACAGCAGCGAAGATCTAGCGCACTTTCTTACCCTCCCCCTCCAGGGGAGGATGAAGCAAATCTCAATCAAATAAGCTCGGCGTATGGTTCACCAGCGCGCCTTCGATCTCGAGCATCTTCAATTTCGTCACCACGCCGCCATTCGCCGAGAAGCCGCCGGGCTTGTTGCCGGCCGCCAGTACGCGATGGCAGGGCACGACGATCGGGCACGGGTTGTGCCCGAGCGCCTGACCGACATCGCGTGACAGCTCGACCCCGCCGAGGCGCTTGGCGATGTCGCCATAGGTGACGGTCTTGCCGGGCGGAATGGTGCGGACGATCTCGTAGACGCCGCGGTTGAACTCGGGAACGCCCTTGAGATCGAGCGGAATATCGGTGAGGTCATCAGGTTCGCCAGCGAGCAGTTTGACGATGCGGTCGATCGCCTGCTGCACCTCGGCCGTCGGCTCGGCCTCGCTGGCATCGGCATGGCGCTGACTGATGCGGGTACGGACCTTCTGCTCGCCGCCCATCGGCAGTTGCACGCCGTTGATGCCGCGCGGACCCCAGGCGATGGCGCACAGGCCGATTTTGGTGTCGAACAGGGTGAAATGCTGGTCGGTCATGGCTTGATTCCTGGCTCGCGTCCTTGTCGCATGCCCCCATTGTGATCTCTGCCTAAATCTAGGCTTGGAAATAGTTGCGATCCACCCGGTTTCCGGGAATCCTGCACAGGAGTTCCGCCCCCTTCTCGCGAGCCAAGAATGCAAAGCCTCCACGTCAACGGATACGACATGCCCTATCTCGACGTGGGGGAGGATAGAGGCCGCCCGCCGCTGGTCTGCGTGCATGGCTCGCTCAACGACTTCCGCGTCTGGGGCTGCGTGCTCGGGCCGCTGACGCAGCAGCACCGGATGATCTGCGTCAGCCTAAGGCACTTCTTCCCGGAGCGGTGGGACGGCGTCGGCGACACCTATTCGATCAGCCAGCATGTCGACGATGTCATTGCCTTCATCGAGCAGCTCGACCTCGGCCCCGTCCATCTGATGGGTCATTCTCGCGGCGGACACATCTGCTTTCGCGTGGCGCAGCGCCGCCCGGATCTGCTGCGCCGGTTGGTCCTCGCCGAGCCCGGCGGCGAGCTCGATGCGAGCCTCGATCCGGATCATGCCGGCGGGCCCTCGCCGCTGCTGGCCCGCTTCACGGCCTCAGCCGAGAAGATCGCGGCGGGCGATGTCGACGGCGGCCTCGCCGTCTTCGTGGACACGCTGGAGGGACCCGGCACCTGGCCGCGGCTGCCGGCGATGGTGAAGCAGAATTTGCGCGACAACGCCTTCACGCTGATCGGCCAGGTCCGCGACAACCGGCCGCCGTTCTCGAAGGTGGACGCGGAGGCGATCAAAATGCCGACGCTGTTCGTCCTGGGCGCGCGGACCAAAGGCCTGCTGCCAAAAGTGCTGCATGCGCTCGCCGCGCACGTCCCGTATGCGAAGACGGCGATCATCCCGAACGCGACGCATCCGATGTTCGAGCAGGCGCCGCAAAAATACTCCGAAGTGGTCATGGACTTCTTGGCGGGCTGAGCATGCAGACATTTCGCGTCAACGGTTACGACATGGCCTATCTCGAAGTCGGAGAAGGTCCCCCGCTGGTCTGCGTGCACGGCACGCTCGGCGATTTCCGCACCTGGTATTCGGTGCTCGGCCCGCTCTCGAAGTCCCATCGCGTGATGTCGGTGAGCCTGCGGCATTTCTTTCCCGAGCATTGGGACGCCGCGGGCAACGACTACAAGATGGCGCAGCACGTTGCGGACGTGATCGCCTTCATCGCGCGGATCGAGCCCGCGCCGGTCGATCTTATGGGACATTCGCGCGGCGGCCACATCGCGTTTCGGGTGGCGCAGGCGCGGCCCGATCTGGTGCAAAAGCTGGTTCTGGCCGAGCCCGGCGGCGATCTCGATGCCAGCCTGCCGGTGCCGGCCGGCACGCCCGCGCATCCACCGCTGGCCGCGCGCACGGCGCGCTCGGTCGAGATGATCAACGCCGGCGACATCGAAGGCGCGCTGCAGAATTTCTACGAAGGCATCGAGGGCGACGGCTCGTGGCGCCGGGTGCCGGCGGCGGCAAAGCAGCAATTGCGTGACAACGCCATCACCTTCCTCGGCCAGATCAGCGAGCAGCGCAGACCCTATACGCTCGCGGATGCGCAGGCGGTCAGGACGCCAACGCTGCTGATCGGCGGCGGTGCGACCACCGGCAGCCTGTCACTGATCTGGCGCGTGCTGGCCGAGCACATCGCCGGCGCCAAGACGGCGGTCATCCCCAATGCCGGCCACTGGATGTTCGAACAGGCGCCATTGGAGTTTGGCGAGGCGGTGAACGCGTTTTTGGCGGAGTAGCACTCTTTCCCTCTCCATGACTGGAGAGGGAAAGAAAGTGCCGTGCTCACACCTTCCACACACCGACCGGCATCTTGATCGTCGCGTTAAGCCGGTTCCAGACGTTGATCGTCGCGATCGAGAGAATCAGGGTTGCAAGCTCGCGCTCGTCGAAATGCTTGGCCGCCTCGTTCCAGATCGCATCCGGCACCGGATCTTCGCGATCGGCGAGACGGGTAACGGCTTCGGTCAGCGCCAGCGCGGCGCGCTCGGCATCGGTGAAATAGGGCGCATCGCGCCAGGCGGACACAGCGAAGAGGCGCTCGTCGGTCTCACCTAGCTTGCGGGCGATCTTGGGATGCATGTCGACGCAGACGCTGCATCCATTGATCTGGCTGGCGCGCAGGTGCACCAGTTCCAGCAGCTTTTCCGGCAGCCCCTGCTTGGTCAGCGCGCCTAGGGATTGCAGGACGTTCATGGCTTCGGGCAGAACCATGACCGGATGGTTCATACGAGCGTGCATCATTGTCTTCGTCTCCGTTTAAGAATGTCGACGGTTCCGGTCACATCGGCCGGATTGGCGTCGTCATAGGGGTGACGGATCGCGATCAGGGAATGTGACCGATGACTGAAGAAAATTTTCTCAGCCAGCAGTTCGAGGCCAATCGGCAGCATTTGCGCAGCGTCGCCTACCGGATGCTGGGATCGCGCGGCGAGGTCGATGACGCCGTGCAGGAGGCCTGGCTGCGGCTCAGCCGCAGCGACCGGTCCGATGTTGCCAACCTCAAGGGCTGGCTGACCACGGTGGTCGCGCGCATCTGCCTCGACATGCTGCGCGCACGAAAATCGCGCCGAGAAGACCCGATGGGCCCGCACGTGCCGGAGCCCATCGACGAGGCGCGGGAGCGCGAGGCGGAGATGGCCGATTCCGTCGGCGCAGCACTGCTCGTCGTGCTCGAAACGCTGCAGCCGGCGGAGCGGCTCGCCTTCGTGCTGCACGACATGTTCGCCGTTCCGTTCGAGGAGATCGCGCCGATCGTCGGCCGCTCGGTCGATGCTTCGCGCCAGCTTGCGAGCCGCGCTCGGCGTCGTGTGCAGGGTGCGCCGGTGCCGGAGACGGACCTGTCGCGGCAGCGGAGGATCGTCGATGCCTTCCTCGCGGCCTCGCGGGAAGGCAATTTCGAGGGCCTGCTTGCGGTGCTCGACCCCGACGTCGTGTTCCGCGCCGATCAGGCCGCGGTGCGGTTAGGCTCTCTGCCGGAAGTCCGCGGCGCCAATGCCGTTGCGCAGATCTACAAGGGCCGCGCGCAGGCCGCACGGCCGGCGCTGGTCGACGGCGAGATGGGTATCGCTGTTATCTTGGGCGGCCATCTGCGGATTGCGCTGCGCGTCAGCTTCAGCGGCGACCAGATCGCCGGGATCGAGGCGATGGCCGATGCGGAGCAAATCGCGGCCCTCGAGGTGGAGGTGCTGGAGCCCTGAGACAGGGGAAGCACTTTTCTCGAAAACAACCCCATGCACAGTAGCCGGGCCGAGTAATATCAAAAGCTTAGCGGACGCGAAGACGGCGGCCGGTGCAGCGGCCGGAGCGCTTGACGCTCTCGGCCTCCCGCCGTAGATTCGCATACGGAATTCCGTATTCTCTTCACGTGATCTGTTGGAGCTGCCGGCGTGATCCCTCTCGACCCGCTCCCGAACCTGATCGACCAGGTCTATGCACGGATCCTGGAGGCGATCTCCGACCGCACGCTGCGGCCCGGCCAGCGCATCCGGCAGAACGAGCTCGCCGACAAGCTCGGCGTGTCGCGCCAGCCGGTGTCGCATGCGCTGCATCTGCTGCACCGGCAGGGGCTGGTCGCCGAGAGCGGCCGGCGCGGCTTTGAAGTCACCCAGCTCGATCCCTCGCGCATCCGCCAGCTCTATGAGGTGCGCGGCGCGATCGATGCGCTCGCGGCCCGGCTCGCTGCGGAGCGCGCGGCAAGCGACGCAGCCGGGCGCGCGCGGCTGGGTGCAGCGCTCGCCGCCGGACGCAGGACCGATGGCAACACGCCGCTCGCCGAGCTCATCGCGCTCGACGTCGATTTTCACCGCGCAATCTATCAGCTCGCCGGCAATCCCGTGATCGAGCAGACGATCGCGCCGCAATGGCCGCACATGCGCCGCTCGATGGCGACCGTGCTCTCCGAGCTCGACTATCGCGGCAGCGCCTGGTCCGAGCATGCTGATATCGCCGGACACATTCTCGCAGGCGATGCCGAGGCCGCCGAGCGCGCGGCGCTCGCACATGCGCAGACGGCGGGACGAATGACGGAGGAGAGATTGAGGGCGAGCGAAGAGGTGGCGGCGTAGATCACGATCTCCGTCGCCGTCTTGTCCGGGCTTGTCCCGGGCATCCACGCTCTTCCGGACGTGGAGCGAAGCCGTGGATGGCCGGGTCAAGCCCGGCCATGACGGCAGAGAAAATACGACAAAAACAAGCAACCAAGGGAGGACGACCCATGAAACTGTCCCAGGAGCAATTGGAGTTCTTCGACCGCGAGGGCTGGCTGTTTCTGCCCGAGCTGTTCAGCCCGGAGGAGGTTGACTTGCTGGCGCGCGAGGCGGTCGGCATTTACGACGCCAACCGGCCCGAGGTCTGGCGCGAGAAGAGCGGCGCGCCGCGCACGGCTTTTGCAGCGCATCTCTACAACGAGGCGTTCCGGCTTCTCGGTGCGCATCCGCGCATGATCGAACCGGTCGAGCAGCTGTTCGGCGAGCCGGTCTACATGCACCAGTTCAAGATCAACGCGAAATCGGCCTTCACCGGCGACGTCTGGCAATGGCACCAGGACTACGGCACCTGGAAGCGCGACGATGGCATGCCGGAGCCGCGCGCCATGAACATCGCGATCTTCCTCGACGAGGTGATGCCGATCAACGGCCCCTTGATGCTGGTGCCGCGCAGCCAGAACGCCGGCGATCTCGAAGCCTCGCATGATCTTGCGACGACCTCCTATCCGCTGTGGACGCTGGATGAGGCGACGGTGACGCGGCTGGTCGAGCAGGGCGGCATCGTCGCGCCGACCGGCAAGCCGGGCGGCATGCTGATGTTCCACGGCAATCTCGTGCATGGCTCGGCCGGCAACATCACGCCCTACCCGCGCAAGATCGTGTATCTGACGCTGAACGCGGTCTCGAACTACATCCGCAAGCCCACGCGACCGGACTACATCGCGCATCGGGATTTTGCGCCGATCAGGACGGTGGACGACGACGCGCTGCTGCGGCTCGCACGTGCGCCGCGACAGGCGGCGGAGTAGAGCCGCCGTCACGGGCGCGGTCCACCTCTCCCGTTGGGAGAGGTCGGCGCGAAGCGCCGGGTGAGGGGTTATGCCCTCTCGTCGGAGTTGCGGCCCCTCACCCGGTTTGCTGCGCAAACCGACCTCTCCCCGCCGGGGAGAGGTGGACCGAGCACAAACCGCATCAGCAATGCTGAAATAATGGAAGCCCCATGAACCTCCACCGCCTCCTCCAAGCCCGCGTCTCTGCCGGCAAGCCGGTCCGTGTCGCGCTGATCGGCGCCGGCAAATTCGGCTCGATGTTTCTGGCACAGGTGCCGCACACACCGGGGCTGGAGGTGCCCATCGTCGTCGACATCGACCGCGACCGCGCGCGCGAGGCCTGCCGCACAGTTGGCTGGGATGCGGCACGCATCGCCACGACCACCTTCACCGACGACGGCGCACGCGCCATTGCCGGCGGCGCGATGGACGTCGTGGTGGAGGCGACCGGCAACCCTGCCGTCGGCATCAAGCACGCCCGCGCGGCGATCGCGGCGGGCAAACATATCGTGATGGTCAATGTCGAGGCCGACGTGTTGGCGGGTCCGCTGCTGGCCGAGGAAGCGCGCAAGGCCGGCGTGGTCTATTCGCTCGCCTATGGCGACCAGCCGGCGCTGGCGGCGGAGATGGTCGACTGGGCCCGCGCCACCGGTTTTCACGTCGTCGCCGCCGGCAAGGGCACGAGATATCTGCCGGCCTATCATGACGTGACGCCGGATGGCGTCTGGCAGCATTACGGCCTGACGGCAGGCGAAGCGCAGTCGGCCGGGATGAATCCGCAGATGTTCAACTCGTTCCTCGACGGCACCAAGTCGGCGATCGAGATGGCCGCGATCGCCAATGCCTGCGGGCTCGACGTGCCCACCGGCGGCCTGCTGTTTCCGCCCTGCGGCGTCGACGATCTGCCGCATCTGATGCGGCCGCACGACAAAGGCGGCGTGCTGGAGCGGTCGGGCGTGGTGGAGGTCGTCTCCTCGCTTGAGCGCGACGGGCGGCCGGTGTTTCGCGATTTGCGCTGGGGCGTCTATGTCGTGCTGGAGGCGCCGAACGACTATGCCGCCGATTGCTTCAGGCAATATGGCCTCAAGACCGACGCCAGCGGACGCTTCGCCGCAATGTACAAGCCCTATCATCTGATCGGGCTCGAGCTGAACATCTCGATCCTGTCGGCGGCGCTGCGGGGCGAGCCGACCGGCCAGGCGACGGGCTTCCGCGGCGACGTCGCGGCCGTGGCCAAGCGGCCTTTGCGCGCCGGCGAGATGCTGGACGGCGAAGGCGGCTACACGGTGTGGGGCAAGCTGGTGCCGGCGGCGGCGAGCCTCAAGGCTGGCGCGCTGCCGATCGGCCTCGCGCACCGGCTCAAGCTGAAGCACGACGTCGCCCATGGCGAGATCGTGCACTGGAGCGATGTTGAGTTCGACGCCAACAACGAGACGATCAAGACGCGAAAGGCGATGGAGGCGACGTTCGCGAAGGAAGGTTAGGCGGCGTACTCGTAGCCGAGATTCGTTGCCACGGCTTGAGCGATGCCCGTTAGCCGATGCTTTGCGGACTCAAGCTGGACATCGCCTCAGGTCAGCTAAGGGCCCAGGCCGTGTGAAAACAGTGCAACTTGAGCCCACCGGCGCGTTCCGCGGCCGCCGGGCCTTTGATGCGATGGGATCGACCTCCTGTCATCTTAGGGGCAACCAGAAGCTTCATCTAGGCGCTGATTTGGTCGCGGCGAGCCGGCCTTACGCCTGCATCGCCTCCAGCAATCCGCCTACGCCCACGATCATCATCACGCGCTTCATGTTGTAGGCCAGCACATTGAGCGCCATCTCAGTGGCCACCTTTGGCAGCTTTCTCGTGAGAAAGTGTGTTGCTCCCATCCAACCCTTCATCGTGCCGAACGGATGCTCCACTGTCTGACGGCGGACACCCATTGCGTTGGGATTGTGGTCGAGCCGATGCTGAACTTTCTCCAGAATGGCCTCGTGCTCCCAGCGTGAGATGCGGCGCTCGGGGCCTGTCGTGCACTGAGCTTTTAGCGCGCAAGTTTTGCAGGTGCTTGTCCAATAGCGGCGCAGGGCCTTTCCGTCCTCTACGTTCGTGAAGTGATAGTTTAGCCGCTCGCCGGCGGGACAGCGATAAACATCGTCGGCCGCTACGTAGACGAAGTCCTGTTTGCCGAAGCGGCCGGCAGCTTTCGCGCTGGAAGTCATCGGCTTCGGCAACGTCACCGTGACGTCGGCTTCCTCGCAGGCCTTGATCTCCTCTCCATCGTAATAGCCGCGGTCTGCCACCACTTCGAGCGTCTCGACCGCCATCTCGTCGCGAGCCTGCCTGGACATGTTAGCGAGTTCGTGGCGATCGGTGCCCATGTTGGTCACTTCGTGAGCCA
>NZ_JAACFT010000070.1 GCF_029051685.1 Bradyrhizobium sp. CSA207
GTTGGGGGACCACATGGGGCGGGGGATTGAAGGCTGAGGCAAGGTGAGAGGTCCGGACTCCTAGGCACTCCGGACCTCAAACTTTTGACATCGAACGCGATATCGCGCCGCCCGGCTCTTCAGCCTGGCGGCGCGTTTTCGTGTGCGGTCCTGTTGGCGCGGGCGCTCAGCGCGTCTGCGGCTCGATCGTGACGGTGCAGTCGCCCTGCCCTTGCGTGGCGACCACGATATCGCCCGTTGCAGCCCCGAGCGCGATCGGTGCGGACGAGCCGCCGCCGGGCAATTGAACAGTCACGCTCAGGGAATCCGTACGCGCCGTTGAGCCGACCGTCGATGGCTCCGCTTCCGCGACGTTGCCGGACGCGTCGCGCCGCATGACGCGGCAATTCACATTGCTACCGCCGGCCGCCGCCATGCTCGAGGTCGCACCGCCGCCCATTTGCGCACGGGCTCGCGAAGGATCGCGCGGCACCTGGCTGACGATCCGGTGGGTCCGGGGCTCCACAATGACGACATCGTCGTCCGTCGCGAAATATTCGTAGTCCCGATATTCGGGCTCGATCGAAACGATCTCGGGCGGCAGCCGATAAAGGCGTACGCGCGGAGGAATCGTCTCGCCCGCCCGGATCGAGATGTTCAGATTGCGTTCCGGCTGCGCCAGACGTTCGCGGCTCAGCGTTTCGGAGATCCGCACCTGCCTCTCGGAAGTGACGCGGGTCTGCTGATCGACCTGCGTGTTGCTCTGGGTCGTTTGATTGGCTTGATTGGTCTGCGTGCCGGTTTGAGCCGGCGCGGTCTGTGCATTGGTGCTCGGAGGCGTCCGGTTCGTGTCGGTTGCCGTTGCCGGACGGTTGCCTTGCTGCGCAGGCGGCTGCTGCTCGGCTGCATTGCGCGGCGGCTGGCTCTGGTTGCGCTCGTTCTGGCTGGCCGCCGTGCCGGCGCGATCCTTCTGCTGGCCGGCCGTTCCCGCCTTTGATTTCTCGGACTCGGCCGTCGACTTCTGCGGCGCGGACTTGTCCTGCTTGGTCTCGGCGCTACTCCTGCCGCTCTCGCTCTTGCCACTCTCGCGACCTTGCTTGGCGCTCTCGGTCTCACGGTTGCGGTCTCGCGCCGGCTCGCGGGATTCTTTCGCCTGCTCTTTCGCGTTGGGTTGATTGCGTTCGGAAGCCGCCGCGGGCCGGTTCTTCTCTTCATTGGCCTGGCGATTGGCGCCGCCGCCTTTCTCCTCGCGGCCGGCTCCCTGCATTCTCTCCTGGCCGCCTTGCGCGCGTTCCGGAGCGCGTTCTTTAGTCCGCTCTTGGGTCCGCTCTTGGGCCGGCCCTCGGTCGCGTTGCTGCGCGGCGCCTTTCGCCGGTTCCTCGGTTCGTCTGGTTTCGTCTTTCCGCTCGCCGGGCGCCTGAGCGTAGGCCAGGCCCGATGCGAGCATCAGCCCGACGGCGGCAGTGGACAACATCAAGTGCTTGCGCATGTCCCTCTCCTCATGATTTTTCCAACAGAAGCGAACGTCGTGTTCGCGTGAAGGTTCCTGAGGGGGAACGGCGGCCGTGCGCCTGATCGGCGTGCCGGATCAGGTCGCGCTCACATCGCATCCTTCAGCGTGAGCCGTGCCGTGAATGTCACGCTGGTCTTGCCGACCAGCGCCATGCCTTCAACCTCGGCGCCGTCGGCGGAGTAGTCGCCCGAGAAGCCGCAGGTCACCTCCCTGCCGCCGAACGCGAGTGTCTTGCCGACGGCCTCGGTGTGCTGATTGACGATCATGTCGCCGCGCCACTTGCCGTTCCGGAAGGTGTAGCTGCCGGTGTAGTAGAAATAGCTGTCGCCGCCCATGATGCGGCCGTCGCAGAGCACGGCGACACCTTTGGCCTGGCCGCGCTTGCCGTCGCGCATTTCAATCTCGAAGATGTAGAGGCCGTTGAGGACCTTGTTCTGGTCACCGCTCTGCTCGGGCTCATCGCCGTCCGACATAGCTCATCTCCCGCTCAGACCGGCACGTTCCGTTCCAGATCCTCGAGCCACGCCGCTGCGCTGGCATCGGACGGCGCGCGCCAATCGCCGCGCGGCGACAATGAGCCGCCGGCCGAAACCTTCGGCCCGTTCGGCATGGCCGAGCGCTTGAATTGGCTAAAGGCGAAGAAGCGGCGCAGGAACACCTCCAGCCAGCGACGGATCTCGGGGAGATCATAGGCCTTGCGTCGGTCGTTCGGGAATGCCGGCGGCCATTCGCCCTTGGCAACATCCTTCCACGCCTGGAGCGCCATGAAGGCGATCTTGGAGGGCCGCATGCCGAACCGCAGCGTGTAGAACAGGTTGAAGTCCTGGAGCTCGTACGGCCCGATCGAGGCTTCGGTGCTTTGCGGTTTGTCGCCGGGCTTGACCGGAACCAGCTCGGGCGAGATCTCGGCCGACAGGATTGACGAAAGGGTCCGGTTCACGTCGTCGCTAAACTGCTTCGAGGCAATCACCCAGCGGATCAGATGCTGGATCAACGTCTTCGGCACGCCGGCATTGACATTGTAGTGCGCCATCTGGTCGCCGACCCCATAGGTGCACCAGCCGAGCGCGAGCTCGGAGAGGTCGCCGGTGCCGATGACGATGCCGCCATGATGGTTGGCAAGCCGGAACAGATAATCCGTGCGCAGGCCCGCCTGCACGTTCTCGAACGTAATGTCGTAGACCATCTCACCCTTGCCGAAGGGATGGCCGATATCCTTCAGCATCTGGGTGGCCGTGGTGCGAATATCGAGTTCCTGCCAGGTCGTCTGCAGCGACTTCATCAGCGCGAACGCATTGGTCTTGCTCTCGCTGCCGGTGGCAAAGCCCGGCATGGTGTAGGCGAGGATGTTTTCGCGCGGCAGGCCGAGCAGGTCGACCGCCTTGGCAGCGACGATCAGGGCGTGGGTGGAATCGAGCCCACCGGATACACCGATGACGACACGCTTGGTGCCGGTGGCGCGCAGGCGCTGCACCAGTCCGGCGACCTGGATGTTGTAGGCCTCATAGCAATCCTGTTCGAGCAGGCTCTCGTCGCTCGGCACGAACGGAAAACGTTCAACCTTGCGCAGGAAGCCGATATCGACGGCCGGCGGCTTCATGGCGAAGGCGACTTTGCGGAAGAAGCCCTCGCGCTGGCGGCGGTTGTCATCGAACGTCCCCATCAGCGCGCGCTCCTGCCGCAGCAGGTCGAGATCGACGTCGGCGAGGGTGATCTGCCCGCCCTGCCGAAACCGCTCGCCCTCGGCCAGCAGCAGACCGTTTTCGTAGATCGAGGTCTGGCCGTCCCAGGCCAGATCAGTGGTCGACTCCCCTGCTCCGGCGGCAGAATAAACGTAAGCCGCGAGGCAGCGCGCCGAGGTCGATTGACACAGCAACGCGCGCGAGCGCGCCCGGCCGATCGTGATCGGGCTGCCCGAGAGATTGATCAGCACGCTCGCGCCCGCGAGCGCCAGCTCCGAGGCCGGCGTCACCGGGATCCACATGTCCTCGCAGATCTCGACGCCGATGGTCAGGCCCGGAACGTCCTCCGCCGCAAACAGCAGATCGACACCGAACGGTGCGCGCAGCTCGCCGAACGCTATCGCTTCTCCGACGATCCCGGCGCCCGAGGCGAAATGCCGTCCCTCATAGAACTCGCGATAGGTCGGCAGGTACGTTTTGGGCACCACGCCCAAAACGGCGCCGCGGTGAATGACGACGGCGCAATTGTAGATGCGGGCGCCAAAGCGCAGCGGTGCGCCGACGATGAGGACGGTCATCAGCGCCGACGAGGCCTCGACGATCGCTGCCAGCCCCCGCTCGACCGCATCGAGTAGCGGATCCTGTTTCACGAGGTCTTCGATCGCATAGCCGGACAGGCACAGCTCGGGAAACACGGCCACCGCCACCGACTGCTCATGGCACGCATTCGCCGCGGCCAGAACCGCCTTGGCATTGGCCGTGGGATCGGCCACATGGGAGGTGGTGACGCAGGCCGCGACGCGCGCAAATCCGTGGGCGTAAATCGAGTGAAAACTCATCGAGCGCAGTACCTTTGATCTCTTCGCGACCGGCGCAGGTGATCCGGCCGCCGTCGGCTCCGGCTATATTTAGCCCATCGACGTCGCCTCGTGCAGGCCATTCGCCGTCATGCATAGCGGAATTGCACCTTCGCCTGTCCCACCCGTTGGCGGTGTCAGGCACTGCGTGCCAGCACGCCGGGCAGATCGTCGCGCAGCCACTCGGCGATCCGGGGCCAGGCATGCGCATGCGTGCGCGCGCCCATGAACAGACCGAGATGATTGCTGGGCTCGGAGGCCGCCGCAACGAACGCTGGCGGCGTACCGAGCAGCTTAGCGGTGGCGAGCGCCTGCGCGGCCGGCACGACCTCGTCGTCGAGCCCCGCCAGCAGGAAGACCGGGGCCTTGACGTCCTTCAGATCAATCGCGCGGCCGAGTGCTGTGAAATTGCCGGTGGCAATCCGGTTCTGCCGGAAAATCCAGTTGACGATCTGGAGATAGTAGGTGCCCGGCAGGTCGAGCGTTTCCGTGTTCCAGCGATCGAAACGCGCGAGCAGCGCCGCGACTTCCTTATCCGCGAGATTTATCTGCAACGCCTTCGCGATGTCGTCGCGGCTCAGGGCTCTGGACCAGAAACGCAGCATCTCTTCGCCGCTGACATTGCCGCCGCCGCGCGCGACGAGCTGGTCGTAGACCATTTCGGGCGCGTTGCGGGCAAGCCGGGACAGCGACGAGTCGATCGCGAGATCAACCGGGGCGCCAACCAGGACCAGCCGCCGCACCTTGGCCGGAAAACGAGCCGCATAGAGCAGCGACAACCAGCCTCCCTGACACAGTCCGACCAGGTCGACCGGTGCGCCGATCTCATCGATGGCGACGTTGAGATCGCCGAGATAGCTGTCGATCGAGAGATGGCGCATGTCCGGCGAAGCCGAGCGCCAGTCCGTGAGATAGACCCGCTCGACGCCGCCTTTTTGCAGGGACTGCACCACGCTGTGGCCGGGCGCGAAGTCGGCGATCAGGGCACGATGCAGCGCATAGGGCGCGCAGACCAGGGCCGGCTGACCGGACCGGGCCCTCGTGCAATCGCGCAAGCGCATGGTTGCAAGCTCGAGCGCAACGGTATTGGGCGTCGTCCAAGGCAGGCGGCTGTCGTCTTTCCCCGCCGGTCCCCGCTCCAGCCACCAGAAGCAGGCGTCCACGGCCAGACGCGCCGCCGCAAACGGCCACAGCAAGGGGACCTCCGGGACATGCTCGGGTCCGCTTGGCCGCTTGCCGGTCTCATCCGCCACGACTACCTCGCGATCTTCACAGGAATGCCTCAAGCCCGACGATGGAAATACCGCGCTCCCTGAAGCTCTGATGGGTCGCGGCCACGGAGCCGTCGAGGTCGATGCCGCGGCAAGCGTCCTCGATGACGGCAACCTCGAATCCCGCGTTGCGGGCGTCCTCCGCCGAAAAGCGCACGCAAAAATCGAGCGCGAGGCCGGCGACGAAGACCGTCTGCAGCTCGCGTTCGCGCAAATATCCGAGCAGGCCGGTCGGCGTCCTCTTGTCGTTCTCGAACAGCGCCGAATAGGAATCGATGCCGCGGCGAAATCCCTTGCGCACCACGAGGCTTGCCCGCGCGAGGTCCAGATCCCGATGAAATTCTGCGCCGGCCGTGCCTTGTACGCAGTGTGCTGGCCAGAGCACCTGGGTGCCATAGTCGAGCTCGACGGTCTGGAATGGCTGCCGGCCCGAATGGTTCGACGCAAACGAGACGTGGTCGTGCGGATGCCAGTCCTGCGTCAGCACCACATTGGTGAATTTTTGGGCGATGCGGTTGATGGCGGGGACGACTTTCTCGCCGCCGGGAACGGCGAGCGCTCCGCCGGTGCAGAAGTCGTTCTGCACGTCGATCACCAGCAGCACATCGGCTTCGGAAATCTTCATCGCTGCTCCATTCCGTCCGCCCGGCAGACCGGCGCCAAGCGCTCTTGCCAATGTCGATCTTCCCGCGCCGCTTCGCAACCACCGACGTGTGCGGCGATCCGCCTGAATGGCACGTCGACCCGTTCCCCGGGAATGCAACAGTTTGGCTCCGTCCGAGTTGACTAGAGGCATCCAAGGGCGGATTCTCAATCCGGCCGCGACGCGCGGATCGGGCGAAACAGCGGAGGAATGGGCTCCCGCAGCCGCAAGGCGGCGGAAGCGCGGAGGTCATGGATATCGGCAGGACAGGAACAATTCTTCTCGCCGATATCGGCGGCACCAATGCGCGCTTTGCGCTGAGCCAGGACGAACCAAGCCAAGGCGAACGCGGCCAAGGCGAACTGGGCCAAGGCGAACCGGGCAAGGGCAAGCCAAGCAACGGCGATCGGATCGGACCGATCGACTATGTCAAGGTCGCCGATTTCCCGACAGTCCGGGAAGCCATCATCGATGTCCTTCGCCGATCGGGCGGCGAGCAGCCCAAAAGGGCCGTGCTGGCCGTCGCAGGTCCTGTGACCAACAACCGCTGCGTCATGACCAACAGCCCCTGGGTCATCGATGGCAACGAGCTCCAGCCGACGCTCGGCTTGGACAGCGTGCACGTGCTCAATGATTTCGAAGTGGTGGCTTGGTCCCTGCCCGCCTTGCAACCCGCCGACCTGATCCCGCTCGGTGGCCAGTCCGGCATGGCGGGAGAACCCCTGCTGGTCGTCGGACCCGGAACGGGCTTCGGTGTCTCCTGCCTGGTTGAACGCCATGGCGCCCGGCTTGCCGTCGTCACTGAGGCAGGACACGCCACCCTGCCGGCGGAGAACGAGCGCGAGGAACGCGTGATCGCGTGCCTGCGCCGGCGCCTCGGCCATGTCTCGATCGAGCGCGGCGCGCTCTCCGGCTCCGGTATGCAAAATCTCTACGAGGCCATGGCGGAAGTCGACGGCATCCGGGCGCTGCAGCGCGATGCAGCCGCCATCACCAAGGCAGCCCTCGACGGCAGCTGCGAACTCAGCCGCGCGACGCTGGAGATGTTCTGCGCCATTCTCGGCTCCGTCGCGGGCAATCTCGCGGTAACCTTCGGTGCCCGCGGCGGCGTCTACGTCGCCGGTGGGATCGTGCCGCGCTTCCCGGAGTTCCTTGCCGCCTCCGCATTCCGGGCGCGCTTCGAGGCCAAGGGACGCTTTCAGGACTATCTGCGCAACATTCCCACCCGGCTTGTCGTCAAGCCCGATGCCAGTTTCGTCGGGCTCAGGATGTTTGCCAGCCACAGCGCGGATCGCGTCAGCGGGTAACTCTTGGCCGGCTCGTCCGGACGGCTCACAATACACAGGTGATTGCATAGTCCGCGCGGTTCCACGCAGGATCGCACTTGCCGGTTTGTTTCCGATAGGAAACAATCCCACCCGTCTGTGGCGTTGTGTACGGGGGCGTGACATGCGTAAGCAGGACATTGGGTTCGACTATCATCGCTATCACCGCCTGCTGATCGAGGCGGATGACGAGAACAAGCGGCGGGCCCTGATCGAGCTGTTGATCGAGGAAAAGGCGCGGGACCGGCTTGCCGCCCAGCGCGCTTCGGATCGCGCTGCCATGACCGCCCATACCATTGCCAATGTTCTGAAGGCCGGTCGCAACTAAGACTTGCGGATCCGCCTCTGCTCGCGAGAACACGCATCCGATTGCGATTGCGTTAACGATCCCTTGCGTTAACGATCCTTGGCAAGCCCGTATAAAACTTTTTGCTCTAAGAGTTCCCCACCTGATGCAATTCAGGGCAACAAAGGGGGGAATGAACATGAGCATGATTTCACTTGCCGCAATGCCGGTCGCTGTCGAAACGCGTCTTGAAATGCGTCTTGGCGATTCTTCATTCAAGACCATCTTGCTGATCTGCTGCGCGGGCCTGGCCGCCTCGTTCGGCCTGATGGCGCACGGCGTCGACCTCGGCGCCGGCCTGATATGAGGCGACGAGGCAGGGTGCTGACATCAGTGGCCGCCTTCGGGGCGGCCATTTCGTTTGAGCTCAATCAGCTTGGAACTGCGTTAGATGCCTTGGGGAACATCGAATCGATTATCGCCTTGAGCTGGTCGAGGGCGATCGGCTTGCGCAGGATCGGCCTGCGCCGGAGCAAGGACGGCAGCAGTTCCGGACCGTAGCCCGTCGCGAACAGGAACGGCTTGCCGCGGCGTTCGATCAGGTCGGCGACGGGATCGACATAGACACCCATGAGATTGATGTCGAGAATCGCGAGGTCGTACTGCGCGGTCATCGCATAGGCGCTGGCGTCCTGAACGTTATCGGCTTCTGCGACGACGTGGTGGCCAAGCTCTTCCACCATGTCAGCCATCATCATCCGGATCAGCGCCTCGTCTTCAACCAGGAAAACGGAGAGTCCGCTCGCCATCTCAACCCCGCAGCCATTGTATGAAGCTAATCATAACCGAGCCTGTGGGAGCATTCACGTATTCGTGGCCGGCGCCGTTAATCCGGACGCGCTCGATCCGATTCAAGTTGATCAATCCAATCCGCGTTCGTGGCTCAGGCGCACCATCTCCTGGATGAAGACCTGCTTCTGCTTGTCGTCAAGGCTCGAATAGAGCGGCTCGGCAGCGTCGGCGACGTTGCGCTGGTCGGCGGCGCGATCGATCAGGAACTGCGCCTCATTGCGCATCTGTTCGACGATGTCGTCCGGCGGATCCCGCTTGGCGCGCGCGACCCGCAGGTTGAGGCGCTCTGCGCCATTATGCCCGAGGTAGTGCATGGCGCTCGAGAAACCGTACCAATGCTTTTCCTGATCGGGCGTGAGATTCAGTTCGGACTTGATCCGCTCGATATAGGAATCGCTGTTGGCGACGATCTGCTCGGCCGTGAGCTGCGGCGCGCCGCTCTGGGTCAGGACTGCAACGTCCTTGTCCTGGGGCGCGTTCCTGGCTTCCTTGGTTCCCTTCGCGCCCTTGCCTGACTTGGCGCTCTTGGCATCCTTGTCCTTTGCGGCGCTCTGCTGCTTGGCGTCCTTGGTTCCATCCTTCGTGCCATCTTTGGCGGCCGGCGCTTGGCTGTTGTTGCCGACTCCGAGGACGCCGGTGAAGACGCCGACCACACCGCCGATTGCACCGCCCAGCACGCCGCCGACCGGACCGGCCGCCTTGTTGCCGGCAGCTGCTCCCTCCTGAACGCCCTTGACCAGACCTTGCGCGTGCGCGACCGCGACTGCGCCGAGCAGCAACGTGAGCACGGACCCCAGCGCGCACCATCGTCGCAGGTAAAGCCGCGCTCGCGGCGCCGGGTTGATCATTCTCGTCTCCATGGTCGATCCGACTGGCCTGTTGGGGTGGGAGCCACCCGCCGGTCGCAACTCTATCGTTTTTGCCGCTTCGAGGTCTAGGCGCCGGCAATCGCTATCCACGCCCGAAAAGTCTTTCGTGCGAAGCGGTTATGCAGGCTCATTCGAAACTGCGGCGTAATTGCGCACGCAACGTTCCAACTTGCGTTGCGCAAAGTGTGCATCGCAAAATGCGCCGCGCTGGTTCACCTCGAACGCGCGCCATCGAGCAGCGCAGCACGTGCCGAGCCGACGTTAGTTCTAGATGACGAGCAGTTCGGCTTCCTCGACAGAGGCGATCAATCATGATCTGATCGCGCTACCAATTTGCCGCGACGCGCGCGATTTGCCACCGCGGCGACGGCACCAAACAAGAAACTTCCAACAAGAAAATCAAAAAAGTAAAACTCGGAAATTCAGGAAACGCCAGAACAATAAAACACCCAAGCGAGGAAACGAGATGTCACGCAAGACACTGACGCGACGTCAATTTGTGGCTACCACTGCAATGTCCTCTGCGGCGCTGATCACGGCGCCCTATGTCCGGGGCGCTTACGCCGCGGGCAAACTTTCGATCGGCTTCTGGGACCACTGGGTGCCCGGCGCCAACAAGGCCTCCACCGACCTCGTCAACGAATGGGCGGCGAAGGAAAAGGTCGAGGTCTCGATCGACTACATCACCAGCAACAACAAGAAGATCGAGTTGACCGCCGCAGCCGAGGCCCAGGCCAAATCCGGTCACGACATTCTCCAGATGCCGTCATGGTGGCCGCAGGCCTATGCCGATCAGCTCGAGCCGCTCAACGATGTCATGGAGCCGCTCATCAAGCAGAACGGCGAGGTCAACGGCACCGTCAAATATCTCGGCCAATCCGGCGGCAAATGGCTCGCCGTACCCGCGACGCCTGGCAGTCAGATCAAGGGGCCCTGCACCCGCATCGATCTGATGAAGAAATACGCCAACATCGACGTTCAGGAGATGTATCCGGCCGGAAGCCCGCCGAAAGCCGACAACTGGACCATGGAGACATTTCTGAAGGCGGCGGAAGCCTGCCAGAAGGGCGGCTTTCCGTTCGGCATCGGCTTGGGCGAGACCACCGACAGCGTCGATACGGCCGGGGCGATCTTCCAGTCATTCGGGGCCGAGCTCGTCAATGCCAAGGGCGATATCACCGTGAAAACCGACGCGGTGCGACAGGCGCTCGAATACTACAAGAAGCTGATTGCCTTCCTGCCGCCCGACGCGCCGTCCTGGGACGATGCCTCCAACAACAAATGGCTGATCTCCGGCAAGGGCGCGCTCATCATGAATCCGCCGAGCGCCTGGGCTGTCGCCAAGCGCGACGCGCCGCAGGTGGCCGAGCAATGCTGGACGCACGGCTTCCCCTCCGGCCCGAAGGGACGCTTCGCACCCTTCCTGCCGTATTTCTGGGGCGTCTGGAGCTTCGGCAAGAACAAGGAAGCAGCCAAGAGCCTGCTTACCCATCTGTCGCAGCCGTCGTCGATCGAGAAATTCGTCGCTGTGAGCGGCGGTTACGATCTCCCGGCCTATGCGAACATGACGAAGCTGAAGACCTGGGCCGAGGAAGGGCCGCCGAAGGGCACGCTCTACCACTATCCGGACCCGCATAAGCAGCAGACGCTGTCGATCGCCGCATCGCCAGCGCCGCCCAAGGTCGCGCAGCAGATCTACTTCCAGGCGACGCTGACCAAGCTGGCTTTGCGTCACGCTCAGGGCGAGAAGATGGAAACTGCGCTCGCCTGGGCCGAAGGCGAGTGCGAAGGCTTCATGCGGAGTTGATGCCGGGTGTGTGCCATGGCGGTTCACGCAATGGCGCGTGAGCCGCCGGGGCGCCGCTCTATCCCGCGCCGATTGAAGCCGACAGTTGTGCCGGCTTCGCCGTTCCACATTCTTCGAAAAAGGCTAACGTAATGGCCGATGCCGTCGTTGAGCAAGGTCGCCTCGCCCGTGCTGCGAGCCCGCGCAAGCGGGCCAGTCTGCACAACAAGCTCGGGCGCAAATCGACCGTGGCGTTCTTCCTGACGCTGCCGCTGATCCTTCTGATCGCGGTACTCGTGCTTTATCCCGCGTTTTACTCCGTCCACCTCGCCACCCTGAACAAGTCGATGCAGAAGTTCGTGGGCTTCGGCAACTTCACCTTCCTGTTCAAGCGCGAGACGTTCTGGATGGTGGTGAAGCAGTCCTGCCTCTTCGCGATCACCGCCGTCATATTAAAGGCGCTGATCGGCTTCATCGTCGCGCATTTCGTGCATAACATACCGGCCAAGGGCCAGCGCAAATGGCGCGGCATGCTCCTCGTGCCCTGGGTGATTCCGCCGGCGATGAGCACGCTCGCCTGGCTTTGGCTGTTCGATCCGTCCTACAGCGCCTTCAACTACACGCTCTCGTTCTTCGGCATCGGGCCCATCCCCTGGCTCGGCGACGCGGCCTGGGCTCGTTTCTCCGTCATTCTCGTCAATGTCTGGTACGGCGCGCCGTTCTTCATGATCATGTATCTTGCGGCGCTGAAGTCGGTTCCCGATCAGCTCTATGAGGCGGCAGCCATTGACGGCGCCAATTGGTGGCAGCGGATCTGGTTCATCACGCTGCCGATGATGCGCAACATCATCGCCATCACCACGTTGTTCTCGCTGATCGTGACGTTCGCCAATTTCGACATCGTGCGCATCCTGACCTCCGGCGGTCCGCTCGATTCGACACACCTGTTCGCCACCTGGGCGTTCCAGGTGGGCATCCAGAGCAGCGACATTCCGCTCGGCGCCTGCGTCTCGCTCTTCATGGTGCCGATCCTCGCCGTCGCAGCGATCTTCATCCTGCGCGATGTCTCCAAACGCGGGAACGAATCCTGATGAGCACGCTTGCAATCGACAAAGGCGGCCCGAGCCGCAAGGTCAAATACGGCAGCATGAGCCGCGACCGGACTTGGGCACTGCGCTGGTCCTATTTCTTCCTGGTGCTGTTTGCGGCCTTCTCGCTCATCCCGCCGATCTACATGCTGATTACCTCGCTCAAGAGCAGCGCGGAGATCTCGGCCGCCACCAACCCTTGGTGGGTGTTCCATCCCACCTTGTCGAACTACGTCGAGCTTCTCACCTCGAACCAGTTCCTGCGCTTCTTCTGGAATTCCGCGATCGTCTCGATTGTGGTCGTGATCGTCACCATGCTGATTAGCATCCCGGCGGCTTTCGCACTGGCGCGGATGAAGTTCTGGGGGTCGGCGACGCTCGCGACCGGCGTCTTCCTCACCTATCTCATTCCGGACAGCCTGCTGTTCATCCCACTGTTCAAGATGCTTGCGGTCATCCAGGATTTCACCGGGATCGCCCTGCTCAACCGATGGTATGTGCTGCTGCTCATCTACCCGACGCTGACGGTGCCCTTCTGCACCTGGATCATGATCGGCTATTTCGCGTCGATCCCGAAGGAGCTCGATGAGGCCGCGATCATCGACGGTGCTTCCTGGCTCCAGACCCTGATGCGGATCTTCATCCCGGTTGCGCTTCCCGGCTTGATTGCAGCGACGATCTTCGCCTTCACGGTGTCCTGGGCGCAATTCCTCTATCCCCTGGTGTTCACCACGTCCGTAGACCAGTTCGTGCTGCCGGTCGGCATCACCACCACACTGATCAAGGGCGACGTCTTCAACTGGGGGCAGATCATGACCGGCGCGCTGCTCGGTGCCGCCCCGCCGCTGATCATCTACGCCTTCCTCATGGACTACTACATTGCCGGCCTGACCGCCGGCGCGACAAAGGGTTGAAATTTATGGCCGACGTTGCTTTGCGGAAAGTGGTCAAGCGTTACGACGACGTCGAGGCGGTGCGCGGCATCGACCTCGACATCTCCGACCACGAGTTCATCGTGCTGGTGGGCCCGTCCGGGTGCGGCAAGTCGACGACGCTGCGGATGATCGCAGGGCTCGAGGACATCACCGACGGCGACATCATGATCGGCGGCGACGTCGTCAACGACGTCCCACCCAAAGACCGCGACATCGCGATGGTGTTCCAGAACTACGCGCTCTATCCGCACATGACGGTCGCGGAGAACATGTCGTTCGGGCTGCGGCTCAAGCACTATCCCAAGGCCGAGATCAAGGCGCGGGTGACGGAAGCCGCGCGGCTTCTGGACATCACCGATCTGATCGACCGCAAGCCGAAGCAGCTTTCCGGCGGCCAGCGCCAGCGCGTCGCCATGGGACGCGCCATTGTGCGCAATCCAAAAGTCTTTCTGTTCGACGAGCCGCTGTCGAATCTCGACGCCAAGCTGCGCGTGCAGATGCGCATCGAGATCAAGAAGGTGCACCAGAAGGTCCGCACCACCACGGTTTACGTCACCCACGACCAGGTCGAGGCGATGACGCTGGCCGATCGCGTCGTGGTGATGAACAAGGGGCGCATCGAGCAGATCGGCACGCCGAACGAGCTCTACCACAAGCCGGCGACGCGTTTCGTCGCGGGCTTCATCGGCTCGCCGGCGATGAACTTCATCCCGTGCCGGCTGGAGGATGCCGGCGGCAAGCTCAACATCCGCCTGACCGACCGCATCTCCTTCCCGCTGCCGCCGGCCCGCGCGGCCCGCTACGACGCGCTGCCCCGAACTGAAAACCTGCTGCTCGGGATCCGTCCCGAACATCTCACGGAATCGCACTCGCATCTGGAGCCTGGCGTCGAGACCTTCGACACCGTGCTTGACGTCACCGAGCCAATGGGGATGGAGACGCTGGTCTATTTCGGACTCGAAGGCACGCCGGTCTGCGGCCGTGTCGACCCCAATGCCGGCGCCAAGGACGGCGCGCCGATGCGTTTGGCGGTGGACCTCAACAACATGCACCTGCTAAACGAAGCGACCGGCGCCGTGCTGTGACGGCGACGGAAGAAACGCGAGCAGGCAGGGAGCAATGGCGACCAACAAGAAGAAGATTTTCGTTACACAAACTTTGTCGCAAGGGGCACGCGCCCTCCTCACCCAGCGGGACGATATCGAGCTCGTCGAATTTCCGAACCTGATCTCGGCGAAAGACTTCGAGGCCTTGCTGAAGAGCCACGCGCCGGTCCATGGCGTGGCACTCGGCGCCACTGCCTTCGGCCAGACCGAGCTCGAGTCGTCCGGCGACATGAAGGTGGTGACACGGATCGGCGTCGGCTACGACGCCGTCGACGTGCCCGCCCTCTCCCGCCGCAAGGTGCCGCTGATGGTCGCCGGCAGCGCGAACTCGCCATCGGTCGCGGAAGCGGCGCTGTTCATGATGCTGACGCTGGCCAAGCGCGCACGGGAGATGCATGCCTGTGTCAAGGACGGCAAATGGGCCGACCGGCTCGGCATGCTGCCGTTCGATCTCTACGGCAAGACGGTGCTGGTCATCGGCTTCGGCCGTATCGGCACCCGCACCGCCAGGCGCTGCGTGGCGATGGAAATGAAGGTGCAGGTCTACGACCCCTACAAGGGAGCCGCCGAGATCAAGACCGCCGGTTGCGAGCCCGTCGCCGATCTCGACGCCGCCCTGCCTCAAGCCGACTTCGTCACCATCCATTGCCCGAAGACGCCGGAGACGGTCGGCCTGTTCGACGCCGCACGGATCGGCTTGATGAAGCCGAAATCCTATCTCATCAACACCGCGCGCGGCGGCATCGTCACCGAGGCTGCTCTCTACGACGCGCTGGTCTCCGGAAAGCTCGCCGGCGCCGGCATCGACGTGTTCGAAGTGGAGCCGCCGCCGATCAGCAACGCGCTGTTCGCGCTGCCGAACGTCATCATGGCCCCGCACGTCGCCGGCGTCACCGTCGAGGCGGTGAGCCGGATGAGCGAGCAGACCGCGCGCAACATTCTGAGTGTGCTGGACGGCGATCCGATCCGGCAGAACATCATCAATCAGGACGTGCTTGGCTGAGCAAATCCCAGGGCGGGCTCCCAAGGCGGGCGGCGATCCGCACGCCTTCGGAACGCCAGAATGCGTCCCATTTTGGTGCAGATCGAGCCCCAACTCAGCCTTAATCAAACCCGCGTAATAGGTCTGCCGCGCCGGCAGTGGGACAGATTTGCCGGCCGCCTCGAGCTGGAGGATGGACCTTGTCAGAAATCGACCCGACCGATCACGCGCTGGCGACCATCGCCAGCATCCTGGAGCGCCCCGAACCCGTCCTCGTCGTCCGGGAAACCGTGACCGAGACGGAAACCGAGATGGCCGCGGTCGATGAGCATGCGATCGCAGACGAGCATCCCGAAGTCGAGGAACAGCCGCTGGTGCCGGAGCCGGCCGATGCCGACGGTTACAGCAAAGTCGGCCCCGGGCCGATGGTGGCGATCCGTCTCAAATGGACCGTCCATCGTGGCGACGACGGCCAGTACTACGTACACGAGACCATCGGCGAACAGTCCACGCCCGTCATCAGCGGTCCGATGACGAGCGAAGCCGCGGTGCATTTCGTCGACGAGCACGAAGACGAGGCGCATCGGCGCTTCGAGGTGCTGCGCAGCGAAATTGCCGGTCGCAGCTCGCTGGCGGAATTCGAACGCAAGGGCGAAGCTTAGGCTCGCTTGCGCATTATTTAAATCGCCCTTAGCCAAGCGTCGGTCCACCTCTCCCGTAGGGAGAGGTCGGAGCGCATCGATGGATGCGATCCGGGTGAGGGGTTAAAGCCTCAATTCGCGTCGCGGCCCCTCACCCGGATTGCACTGGACGATGCTTCGCATCGCCAGGCGCAATCCGACCTCTCCCCGTCGGGGAGAGGTGAACCCCGCCGCTGCTACTTCCTTCCCAGATAATCCTTCTTCACGAGCTCGACGCCTGCGTGCCGCAGCAGGTCGTAGGCGGTCGTCACGTGAAAGAAGAATTGCGGGACGCTGAAGGTCAGCAGCAGAGAGCGCCCGGTGAAGGGCAGCTCGGTACCGTTCTTCAGCCTGAAGAAGACGTTCCGTTCCGCCCCCGCATCGATTTCGGCGCGCGGCAGGCCCTCGATGAATTCGATCGATGTCGCGATGCGCGCCTGAAGCCCGGCCATGTCGTGCTCCAGCGCCGGCAGCGCCACCGTCTCGCGCTTGGCCAGCAGGGCCGGAGCAACCACGGCGTGGCGGCAGGCCTCGCCGACCTGTTGCGCCAGATCGTACATGTTCGGCGACAGCCGCATGCCGAGCAGGATGGCGGAATCGAATTTGCGAGCCTCGGCATGGGCAACGCCCTTGTCGAGCAGCCCGGACAGGTTGCTCAAATACGGTACGAAGAGGCCGACCGAGGCCTCGTACATCGAGATCGTCATCTCGGGATTCCCTTCAATTCCATCTCGCCAGCAACCCGCATCTGGTCTAAATCCAACCTCAAGAGCTGCACAATGACAGCTCGCGCGGAGGTGGAAAAGAGATGCTCGGTCGAATTCTGGCGGCTTTGGCCGTGGCGTTGCTGGCAAACCTTTCGGCGCACGCGCAGCAGGCAGCGCCCTCGCGCCTCGACGAGATTGTCAAGCGCGGCACGTTGCGCGTCGGCATGACCGGCGACTACAAGCCCTTCACCTATCTCGACAAGGCCACGCAGCAGTTCAGCGGCTTCGACGTCGACATGGCGGAGGCGCTGGGCAAGGCGCTCGGCGTCAAGGTCGAGTTCGTGCCGACGGCCTGGCCGAAGCTGATGAAGGATTTCGAGGCCGACCAGTTCGACATCGCGATGGGCGGCGTCTCGGTCACGCTCGACCGACAGAAGAAGGGCTTCTTCTCCACGCCGATCATGCGCGAGGGCAAAACCCCGATCGCGCGCTGCGCCGACGTCGGAAAATACCAAACGCTTCCCGACATCGACAAGAAGGGCACCCGAGTGATCGTCAATCCCGGCGGCACCAACGAGCGCTTCGCGCGCGCCAACGTCAAGGACGCGGAGATCACCGTCTTCCCGGACAATACCGTGATCTTCGATGAGATCGCCAAGGGCAATGCCGACCTGATGATGACGGATGCCTCAGAGACCCGCTACCAGCAGAAGCAGCATGCCGGCGTGCTCTGCGCGGTGCATCCGGACAAGCCATTCGACTTCTCCGAGAAAGCCTATTGGCTGCAGCGCGACATGGCGCTGAAGGCCTTCGTCGACCAGTGGCTGCACATCGTGATGGAGGATGGCAGCTATAAGAAAATCTATGCGGCCTGGTTCGACTAGGCCGGGGTTCGTACCCCAATCTCGACGGCGGCCAAACTGTGGACCGTTTCCGGGCGTATTGAACCCGATCCCTATTGAACCCGAACCCACGGGAGGACGACTCATACGGATGAAAGTGATCCAGATCACGTTTTGCGATCGGACCGGGGCGTAAGCGTCGGTGCGGGACCACCTGTTGAGGAGACGGAAATGAGGAAGCTGTTGGCCACGGCCGCATTCCTGTTGGCGAGCACGGCTGCTCAGGCACAGTACACCTTCGAATATGGCGGGCGCACCATCCGCATCGATCCCGATCGCGGCACGGTGTCGATCCCCGGGGTCTATGACAACACCGGCCAGGGCAACGCGAAGAAGGCCAAGAAGAACGAGACCAAGCCCGACCAGCAGGCGCCGCAGCAAGCCACGGTCAACCCGCAAACGCCGGCTGCCCCTGCGCCGGCCCCCGCTC
>NZ_JAACFT010000071.1 GCF_029051685.1 Bradyrhizobium sp. CSA207
TGGGCGTAGGCGGATTGCTGGAGGCGATGCAGGCGTAAGGCCGGCTCGCCGCGACCAAATCAGCGCCTAGATGAAGCTTCTGGTTGCCCCTAAGATGACAGGAGGTCGATCCCATCGCATCAAAGGCTCGGCGGCCGCGGAACGCGCCGGTGGGCCCAAGTTGCACTGTTTTCACACGGCCTGGAGCAGAAAGTGACGGGTCACGCGATCAGCCATTTCCGACAATGGCCCCTCGTGAGAGGCGCGAGTCCAGCGATTGGCCGCTTTGCGTGCCAGAAGCGGCCGGTCGCGAGTACTTTGTTGGGAATACCAGACTGCTCAGTCGCTATAAACCCGCCGCTTGCGATGGAGCGACGCGGCGGAGACCCCCGATGTTATGGACCGCACATCGAGCGACATAGTGCTTCGCCGAAGAACAACAAATGTGCGAGTAGAATTGTGAGTAGAGCAAGAGCAAGCCGTTCCTAAAAATTATGGTCTTTTTTCAATTGCTTACAGATAAGTTCGATTCCGGCCAGGCACCAAGGATTTATTCCCATAGACAGGCCGATGGCTAAGCCGCCTGTATTTCCAGGAAACGCTCGGCGTAGTGGCAGGCGACGAGGCGGCCGTCGAGCGGGCGCAAGAGCGGACGCTGGGCGCGGCAGAGATCGGTCACATAGGGACAGCGGGTCGAGAACACGCAGCCCTTCGGCGGATCGAGCGGCGACGGCAACTCGCCCTTCGGCACGATGCGCTGGCGGTTGCGGCCAAGGCCCGGCGTCGCGTCAAGCAGGGCCTGCGTATAGGGATGCAGCGGCCGCGCAAAGATGCGCTGTTTCGGCCCATGCTCGACAGCGATCCCCAGATACATGATCATCACGTCGTCGGCGATGTGACGCACCACGGCGAGATCGTGCGAGATGAAGAGATAAGCCAGCCCCAGTTCGCGCTGCAGATCGACCAGGAGGTTGAGAACCTGCGCCTGCACCGACATGTCGAGCGCGGAGACCGGCTCGTCGGCAACCAGCAGCTTCGGCCGCAACATCAAGGCGCGCGCGATCGCGATGCGCTGACGCTGGCCGCCCGAGAACATGTGCGGATAGCGGCCATATTGCTCCGGCCGCAGCCCGACCTTCGCCATCATGTCGAGCGCCTGCGCCCGCCGCTCCGGCTTTGACAGCCTGGTGTTGATGATCAGCGGCTCTTCGAGTATGTCGCCAATGCGTTTGCGGGGGTTGAGCGACCCATAGGGGTTTTGAAACACGATCTGCACGGTGCGGCGCAACGTCTTCACGGCGCTGGCCGGAGGATTGACCGCATCGACGCCGTCGAGCATCAGCGTGCCGGCGCTCGGTTTCTCGATGAGGGTCACAAGCCTTGCGAGCGTCGACTTGCCGCAACCGGATTCGCCAACGACCGCCAGCGTCTTGCCGGTTTCAAGCGTGAAGGAAATCCCGCCCACGGCTTGCAGATGCGCCGGGGGACGAAACCAGCCCTGCTTGATCTCGTAACTGCGCTTGAGATCGGTGGCGGTGACAAGCGCCGTCATGACACCGTCCCGTGCTTTGGGACCGGCGCTCCGCCGACGCCGCCCCGATCGGCCGCGATGCGCTCGTCCCGTGTCGGATCGCCGAGCGGATAATGACAACGGATCAGGCCGTCCATCCAGGGGCGCAGGCCGGGACGCACTTCGTCGGCGAGCGGCGTCGCATGGCCGCAACGCGGACTAAACAGGCACCCAAGCGGCCGATCGTTAAGTCCCGGCACCACGCCCGGAATGGTGGCGAGCCGTCCGCCTTCGCTCGCCTCCGGGCGTGCCGCCAGCAGCGCGGCCGTATAGGGATGCTGCGGCGACGCGAACAGACTCTGCGTCGGGCGCTGTTCCATGATCTGGCCCGCATACATGACGGCGACCCGCTCGGTGGTGTCCGAGACCACACCCATGTTATGGGTAATGAGGATCAGCGCCATGCCACGATCGCGTTGCAGCGACAGCAGAAGATCGAGGATCTGCGCCTGAATGGTGACGTCGAGCGCCGTCGTCGGCTCATCGGCGATCAGGAGTTTTGGATTGCATGCGATCGCCATCGCGATCATGACGCGCTGGTTCATGCCGCCCGAGAGCTGGTGCGGATAGGCCGACAGCCGGCTCTCCGGGGCCGGAATGCCGACTTGATCCAGCAGTTCGATCACGCGCCGTCGCGCCGCCTTGCGATCCATCCCTTCATGGATATGCAAGGTCTCGGCCAGCTGATAGCCGATCGTGAAGGAGGGATTGAGCGATGTCGTCGGCTCCTGGAAGATCATCGCGACGTCCTTGCCGACGAGCGCGCGCCGTTCGCGGTCAGACAAGGTCTGGAGATTCCGCCCCTCGAACAACAGCCTGTCGGCCTGGACGCGCCCCGGATAGGGCACTAACCCCATCAGGGCCAGCATGCCGACGCTTTTGCCGGAGCCGGATTCGCCGACGATCCCCAGCACCTCGCCTTTTTCGAGCGTGATGTCGACGCCATCCACGGCGCGCACCATCCCGTTCTGGGATGGAAACTCAACCGACAGATTCTTGATCTCGAGGAGCGGCATCAGATCGACTTTGCGCTATCGCTTGAGCTTGGGATCGAGCGCATCGCGCAGTCCGTCGCCCAGAAGGTTGAAAGCCAGCACGGTCACGAGGATCGCGAGGCCCGGAAGCGTGACGACCCACCAGGCCCGCAGCACGAATTCGCGCGCGTCCGCCAACATAGTTCCCCACTCCGGCAGCGGCGGCTGCGCACCGAGACCGAGAAAGCCGAGTGCTGCCGCGTCCAGGATCGCGGTCGAAATGCCGAGCGTCGCCTGCACGATCAGGGGCGCTGCGCAATTCGGCAGCACCTCCTTGAACATCAACCGGAGCCGGCCGGCGCCTGCGACTTTGGCCGCGGTGACGTAATCCTTCGAGACTTCGCTGATCACGGCGGCGCGCGCGATCCGCACGTAGTGTGGCAAGAGCACGATCGCGACCGCCAGCATCGCATTCATCAAGCCCGGCCCGAGGATCGCAACGATCACGATCGCGAGCAAAAGGCTCGGCAGCGTCAACGTAATGTCCATCAGCCGCATGATCGAGATCTCGATCACGCCGCGGAAAAAACCCGCCACCAGACCGAGGACCGTCCCTGATATCACCGACAACGTCACCACCGCGATGCCGATCAGAAGCGAAAGCCGCGCGCCGTGGATGAGACGGGACAGAATATCGCGGCCGATCGCGTCGGTACCGAGCGGATAGGCGATCGCTCCGCCCTGCTGCCAGAACGGGGGCTTAAGAAAGGCCGCATTGTTGGTGAGGATCGGGGAATGTGGCGCAACGAAATCGGCAAAGAGCGCGAGCAAAACCAGAACCACGATCACGACGAGGCCCGCCACGGCGCCGAAATTTGCCTTGAAATGGGACCAGAATTCCCACAGCGGATGCAGCGGAGCGCTCGCTTGCGCCACGACGACGGGGGTTTTGAGGACTTCGGCGGTCATCTTGTGTACCGGATGCGGGGATTGATCAGCCCATAGGTGACATCAACCAGCAGATTGACGATCATGACGATCGCGCCGATCAATAGCGTTCCGCCCTGTAGCACCGGATAGTCGCGGCGGTTGATGCCCTCGATCAGCCATTTGCCCACGCCCGGCCAAGAGAAAATGGTCTCCGTGAGGATCGCACCGGTAAAGAGGACGCCGACCTGCAGCCCGATCACCGTCACCACCGGGATCAGCGCATTGCGCAACGCATGGATCGCGATCACCCGGAAACCCGGTAACCCCTTGGCGCGGGCGGTGCGGATGTAATCTTCGCCCAGGACCTCCAGCATGGCGGACCGCGTCATGCGGGCGATGACCGCGAGCGGCACCGTGCCGAGCACGATCGTGGGCAGCACGAGATGAGACAGGGCCGAGCGAAACGCGCCGAAATCACCGGCCAGCAGCGCATCGATCAGCAGGAAGCCGGTCACCGGTTCGATGTAGTATTGCACCGCGATCCGGCCCGACACCGGAGTCCATCCAAGTTGCACCGAAAAAAGCAGGATCAGCAGCAACCCCCACCAGAAAATCGGCATCGAATATCCGGTGAGCGAGACCCCCATCACACCATGGTCGAAGATGGAGTTGCGCCGGACCGCAGCGATGATGCCGGCCGGCAACCCGAGGCATAAAGCAAACAGGATCGCGCAAACCGATAGCTCGATCGTCGCCGGGAACAACGTCCCGAATTCGGAAATCACCGGCTCATGGGTGACGATCGAGCGGCCGAGGTCGCCATGCACCAGCCGCGACAGATAAAGGCCGTATTGCACCAGCACCGGCTGATCGAAGCCGTATTCCTTGCGCAGTTGCGCGTGCCGGGCCGGATCGATGCCGCGTTCGCCCGCCATCGTCTCAATGGGATCGCCGGGGATCAGACGGATCAGCACGAACACAAGCAACGTGATTCCGATGAAGGTCGGAACCACGAGGCTCAGCCGGGTAAAGACGAACCGGAGCATGCCGTTCCCTGTCACCCTTTCCGCAAGGGGAAGGGTAAAGAAAAAGCGGCGGAGCAGCGCAGGCCGCTCCGCCCTTGTCTTCTGCTATTCCGTGACGTCGACGCCATAGAAGGTGTGCCGTCCGAACGGCGACAGCTTGAAGTCGATCACCCGCTTGTTGACGGGCTTCAACTGCACCGCGTGCGCAATGGTGAACCACGGCGCCTGCTCCTTGAAGATCACCTGGGCCTGCGCGTACAGCTTGGTCCGCTCGGCCTGATCGCTGACGGTCTTGGCCTTCACGACCAGATCGTCGAATGGCTGGTAGCAGAACTTGGCGATATTCGAACCCGATGCCGTTTGCGCCGAGGCACAGCCCAGCAACGTATGCAGGAAGTTGTCGGGGTCGCCGTTGTCGCCGGTCCAGCCCAGCATGCCCATCTGGTGCTCGCCATTCTGCATCCGCTTGCGGTATTCGCCCCATTCAAACGATTTGATCTCGGCCTTGACGCCGATCTTGGCGAGGTCGGCCTGCATCAGTTCGGCAATGCGCTTGGCGTTGGGATTGTAGGGCCGCTGCACCGGCATGGCCCACAGATCGGTTTCCAGGCCGTTCGGGTATCCGGCCTCCGCCAGCAGCTGCTTGGCTGCCGCCGGATCAAAGGGGTCGTCCTTGATGCTGTCGTTGTACGACCACATCGTGGGCGGGATCGGGTTCTTGGCCGGGATGCCGGTCGACAGATAGACGGCGTCGATGATCGCCTTCTTGTCGATCGCCATGCTGATCGCCTTGCGCACGCGCACGTCGTCGAAAGGCTTCTTCTGGGTCTGGAATGCCAGATAACCGACGTTGAGGCCCGGCTGTTCCAGGATCGTGACGTTCGGATCCTTTTTGATCGCATCGATGTCGGCCGGGTTCGGATAGGGCATCACATCGCATTCGCCCTTCTGGAGTTTGGCCCAGCGAACCGATGCATCCGGCGTGATCGAATAGACGAGATCGTCGATCTTCGCCTTGCCGCCCCAGAATTCAGGGAATGCCTTGTACCGGATCACGGCGTCTTTCTGGTACTGCACCAGATAGAACGGGCCGGTGCCGATCGGATCCTGGTCGATCTTCTCGGGCGTGCCGGCCTTCAGCATCGCATCCGCGTATTCCTTCGACTGGATGGCCGCATACGCCATCGCGAGATCGGCGAGGAAAGGTGCTTCCGGCTGGTTGAGCGTGATCTTGATGGTGTAGTCGTCGACCTTCTCGACCGACTTCAACAATTTCGGCATGCCCATGTCGCCGAAATAGGAATGATTCGAACTCGTCACCTTGAAATACGGATTGTCTTCCTTCCATTGCCGTTCGATCGAGAACATGACGTCGTCGGCATTGAAGTCCCGCGTCGGCTTGAACGACTTGGACGTCGAGTGCCACTTCACGCCCTTGCGCAAGTTGAAGGTGTAGGTGAGGCCGTCCGGCGAGACCGTCCATTTGTCGGCGAGGCCAGGCACCACCTGCGTGCCGCCGCGCTCGAACTCGACAATGCGGTTGTAGATCGGCTCGTTGCCGTCGAACGACGTGCCGGTCGTGTTGACGCCGGGATAGAAGTTTTCCGGGCTGCCTTCCGAGCAGAAAACCAAGGTTTTGGCGGAAGCGGCCGAAGCTGCCACGAGCGCCGAAGCGCAGACGGCGGCGAGCACGATTGATCTGTCCACTGTTGGAACTCCTGGTGAATTCTCTCGGTGCGGTTGACACGGGCTGCGCCAAAGACGCCTGAGACGAGCTTGCGATTGGGTGTTGCTGCTGTCAATGCGTCCCAAGGCGACGCCTCGCCGAAACATCCATCGAAATACACCGTCGATCGCGGTGAAAAATACCCCCTGCCGAACTAGCGGCTGCCGGCCTCGAATTTGGTTGCCAGCGCTCCGGCGCCGTGCTCGCCCGATCAGGGAGGATGGCATCACGAGGCCGATTCGCCGCCGAACTTTCCCGGCGCCGAGCCGTTCGCCATGCGGGCTCTCGGCACCTGTAGTCGCACTATCGAACCGATCGCAAAACCGGTGTCCACTCTAGCAGGACACCTTAATGTTCGACCCGGTACAGGCGCCACCGCTCCGGCACGCCTTTAAGTTGGTGAACGCCGCGATCCTTGAAGCGGATTCCAGGCTGCGGCATCAAATCCTTGACCGCGCTCGAGACCAGGACTTCGCCGGCACGCGCTTTCGCAGCGACGCGCGCGCCGATGTGAAACGCGAGACCGATCACGTCAGCCCCGCTCACTTTGTATTCGCCCGCGTGCAGTCTCACCCTGACCTCTAGCCCCAGCGTGCGCACTGCCTCGCGGATTGCGGTCGCGCAACGGACCCCGGCCGCCGGCGCCTCGAACGTCGCGAGCAGTCCGTCCCCCGTCGTCACGACTTCCTTTCCGCGCAAAGTCTTCAGCTCTCTACGGACGGCGGCGTAATAGTGATTCATCACCTGTGTCCAACGCGAATCGCCCAGCTGCGCGGCTTTTTCGGTGGACCGGACGATATCGACAAACAGGATCGTGGCGAGCGCTCGTTCGAGCTCGGCGCCGCGATTGGCAGGTCGGCGCCGGATCGCAATACTTCCAGCCAGCGGTTCATAGCGATGGGTGCGTCGCCGCGCGATTGCGGCTTTTGCATAGTCTTTGGCACGCTGCACCGTGCCGCAACGAATTGTTTTCGCCCGCGGCGGAAGCGTCCAGTAAATCTTTCGCCCATCTCCCACGCCATGGACCTCGACGGCGCCCCACTTCAAGAAAACCGTCGGGCCAACCCGGCGAACCCACCATGCCTTTGACGTGTATCCGGAAACGTTCGACTGATGGACTCCGATGCGAAGGAACTTGGGCATGTACGAGTGACCGATCGAAAGATCGTTTGGGCCTACCAAGGGTAGAATGTGACCATACATTCCTGCGTTGGCAACAGTACCCCAACGAAGATTTGCCTATGACTCGCGTGTGAATTGCGTTCGCAATCGACCCCCACGAGAGTATCTCATAACGCCACATAGCTTGTAGCTAGAGAGCAGCAACTGTACGAGTAGATTTGTGAGTAGACTAAACCGCTCTCAAAGATTCCGATAATTTTTCAAATGCTTAAATTCGATTCCGGCCAGGGCAACAACGTTAAAAAGCAGCCAAGAGGATCCCAACGGTCCGCGGGGTGCCCCTACCGCACCGCGTGACTGATAAGGATTTTGCCATTCCTTATCAGTCACGACCGACTCCATTTCATGCCATTCCCTACCAGTCGCGAGACGCCGGATGCATACGAACGGCCGCTTTGCGCCGGAAGCGGCCGGACAAGTAGCGCGTTTCTGACACGTAGTTCTCCTGACCGTAAACTGAATCTGGGTCCTACCGGAAGCCTTACGCCGGGCATTGACTTGCCGAGGACGCGTCCCAGCTTGCACCGATTATCTACGGGCACTACTTCCGCTGCCGGATGCAGCCTCCGACGGAGCGCTACTGGGTCGTGCCGCGCTAAAGCAAAAGGCAAAGGCTAGGAGGCGAGAATTGCAGCGCTAACAAGTTCATCAGTTGGCCCCCGGCGGCTGATACAGTCGCGGAAACCATCGGTCGACGACTTCGGCGGGGAAGCCGAGACGTACCGTACTTTTCGATGTTGGCGACGCTAGATATCCGAGATTGATGAGCGTATTCAGAACCGCTCGGGCCTGCCTTGTTTCATATCCAGTGAGCTCAGCGGCTTTTCCGCGTGAAAATTCACCGGCAATCACTGCCTCGCGCAACGCGTTTCAACATGGGACTTGTCATCGCAAGCGGACTCTCGATCGGTACACTGTTCACGCTCTTCGTGGTGCCGGCCATTTGTCTCCTGATCGCGACCGATCATTCCCGCCAAGTGGCGCAGGACGCATCACAGCTTGCGCCGTTAGGTGATGAGGCGAGGACAGTCTGACCCGGCAATCAGTCTCACCAGCGCGGCCCGCAGAGTCTGCAGTCGGCTTCACCCCCGTACGCGCGAACGGTACAGGCAACCCATTTGCGCTGTCAGACCAAAACCGTGCCACTCCCACTAGAGGTGGCCTCGGCCTAATGTTGTTGTCGCTACACATTCTGATCAATATGCTCTCGCCTGCGCAGAACGCGCCGGCGTTCGGGTGCTGATGAGCACGCTCACGGCAGACCCGTCTTTTGCATCGTCATCGCAGCTATCGTAACCTGGGTTGCGCATCCACGACCTAGCGCTGGTTGAATCGACAGGCGATTTCGGCAACTCGCTGGTGGTGCGACGATGGATAGTCACGCGGTTTGACTTCGCTGACCCGCAGCCCACCAGACCGATTTGATTCTCGCTATTCCGGTATAGCGCTCAGAAGTCAGTTGGTGCGGGCTGATCTCGAGGGAGAATGTGGCGCGGTTTGCAGCGCCCACGTACGCGGCGCAGCCATCGGACTACACGGGTAGGCAATACCGCTAAAGGTCGGCGCGAAGCGGCGCGTGTGTACCGATCGCGAGGCAAAGAGTTCGGCGAGCTAATCGCCTGTTGCTTCTACTGCGCTTCTTTGACCTTGGCGGAGAGTAAGGGATTGCCGCGCCAGCAACATAAGCTCAATAAAATCAGGTACTTATCGCAAGCCAGACGACGTCGTCTGTACCAGTCCTGTGTCCCAAAGTCGACTGATTTCGCTCCACCCAGCGCGCGGGCAGCATGAGCGGGATGCCTGCGCACCGGATAGTCCATGCTAGTCCACCTTCGAGGCGCCAGCCCCGGAGATATAGCATGTCTGCTAATTCAGCTTGCCCTTTTGGATATCGGGTGACGGTGGTGTGGCCTTTGCCGAATTGCGCGCCTCCATCCGGTCGGCCATCATCCGAAGCTCATCCGCCAGAACGGTTCCTTTCGGAACCGGATAATCGTGGGAAATGCGATCATTCATATAGACGCGGAAAAATACTTCTTCCGCGGTCTCAACGATCTGCACTCGTTCGATGCCCGGAAGGCCCATGCTGTTTGCGGCCGCACTTCCAACCGCCTCCTCTAGCGAGGTCCTCAACGCGCCGATAAGGTCGGCCGTCTCTATTGTGCTTAGGGCGATTTCGTGTTCTCCGCGCTCATCGGTGAACCCAATAAGCACCATTCCATCGCGTGAATCCGTATAGGTTATTTTCATAATCTTGGCCCTCATTGGGATTACGACCCTACTGCGATACGTGCCGCTTCCAGCAGCCGGTGAAGTCCACGGACTTCCTGCGCCTCAGCGCCATTCACGTTCCCCCTCTTTGAATTCGGCACTCCCTGTGGGCGCTAACCACTCCTGCTGAACGTTACCTTGGCCTGACTGAGAAAATCCTGGAGCCGAACGGCATCGCGAAAGACCTCATCAATCGATCTCGCAAATGAGCATCACAGGGCCGTCTCCCCGCAATCACACCACTCTTGAACATCATTTCGAGTAGATCGAACGCCGCGAGCGCGGATAGTTCGTCAGGTCTCATGTTGCTTTCCGGGGATGGAATAGCTCCTCGACGGACTGTTTCGGGTCCTTGATCCGAGAGCGGTCCTTGCGATCATTCTTTTGCGCTTCGAGCTTCTGCAGGAAGCGGAAGCGCGGCGATCGGGTCGCGTGCCCGGATCGGCCGTGCTTTGTCATGCCGAAACCCTTTTGGCCGCCGTGCGTCATTTGATCATCAACGCAAACAGTGCGGCTCATTTCTTGCACCCGAGAGCCGCCACCGGGGCCAAGCTTCATGGCGGAGAAAGGATAGCCCTGATCATGAAGCGGCGCGAGGCTTCGAACGCGGCCAGCGGCGACCGGGCGCCGATCGGCGAGCTAAGCTATTGATCTGCCGAGCGGTGGAGGGGTCATCTTGGACGCCTGTTCACACCGGAGAGAGCCTGATCGTGACGGAAGGACCCGCTATTTCCTCACCGGCGAAGCGGCCTTGATTTCAGCGTGGTCTTCGCCGCCTTCACCGGAGGTGACGAAGGAGCTTTCCTGGCACAGCGCAAGAGCAAGTCGCGGCGCGGACAATTCCTGGCAGGACATGCGATCGATCCTGCGCCGCATCAGCGCGTAGCATTCGCACGCTACGCTTTCGAGCCGCGTCCGGTCGACCTCGACGAAGCCGCGCCGGTCGGACCTGATGGCTCCCGCCACGCGAAGCTTGCTCATCGTCAGGGTCACCGTCGTCCGCCGCACCCCGAGCAATTGGGCAAGTGCCTCCTGCGTTAGCGGAAGCACGTCGTCGGGAACGCGGTCGTGAATCTGCAGCAGCCACCGCGCCATGCGGCCTTCCACCCGATGCAGCGCGTTGCAGGCGGCCACGTGCTGGAGCTGCAACAACAGCGTGCGGGCGTGGACCTGCACCACGTGCCTGATGGCTGCGCTTCGCGCATAGGCGAACCGGAATTTCGCGGCGGAAATCCGCGATGCGGTGCCGGCCACGCGAGCAATCGCGGTAACGGACGACCGCGATGGGCCGAGCACGGAGAGCGAGGCCAATGCGCCTTCCCGCCCCATCAACGTGGTTGCAACCGTTTGCCCGTTGGGCATAGCGACCATGAAGGCGATGGCGCCGCTATGGCTATGGGGAAAATAAACCTGGTCGAGTTCATCGCCCGACCGCACCAACATGGCGTCGGGTTCGAACGAGATTTTCTGGAAGTGGGGCGTGAGCAGGCCGAGATCCGCCGGCGGCAACGCCGCCAAGAGCCTATTTCCCAACGCTGGTCGGATGCGCGGTCACGGGGTCCTTCCCGGAACGAGCAACCAATGCACCTAGTGAGACGCGCTCATCATCCCCAACAGCCAGAAAGCGAGATCGGGCCGTATTCGTCGAGGCAGATCCGTCAACTTTGAGACGCATGGTCTCGTGGCATTCGCACGCCACCGCCGCGAGGCGCGATCGGTCGATCTCGATCTGGCCTCTTCGATCAGATCTGATCGCGCCCGACGCGCGCAGATTGCGCATCAGGGGAGTCACCGTCGTTCGTCGCACACCGAGTATTTGCGACAGCGCTTCCTGGGTGAGCGGGAGGACGTCGTGGTCGATGTGGTCGCTTAAATGGAGCAGCCAGCGTGCCATGCGGACTTGGACCGGATGCAGCGCATTGCAGGCCGCGCCGAGCTGGAACTGTGTCAGCATCGCGCTGAGGTGGGCCTGGAGCGCGTGCCGGAGCGCGGGGCTGCGGTTGAAAGCGGCGCGAAATCGGGAGGCGGGGATCCGCGAAGCGGTCCCTGCCGCGTGCACGATGGCGGTAATGGCCGAAGGTGACGGCCCTAGCGCGGAGAGGATGCCGACTCCTCCCTCACACCCGATTGCCGCGGTGGCAACCGTCTGCCCGTTCGCCATGTCGATCATCAGCGAGATGGCGCCGCTATGAGGGAAGAAGACATGCTCGACCTCGTCACCCGCTCGCGCGAGGATCGCGTCCTGATCGAGCGCGACCGGTTCCAGCTCGGGCGCCAGCAGAGCGAAGTCCGGTGGCAGCAGTGCTGCTAGAAGCCGATTGCCACTTCCGCCGGGACGCGTCACTGCAGGGTGAGGCATCGGCCGCCTTCTCCATTCCGAGCGGCGCGGACCAGTGGCCTCAACATCTGTTCGGGGCAGCCTTCTCTATTCGTACCGAGATCCAGTTCACTTCCAGACGCTTTCACTCTCAACAATTAAACTCAAAAAAGCCCGCAACCACGAAGCGGATTTTCTTCTTGCAACATCATCGGGGCTTAGATGCAAGGCGCTATGAGGCACAATTGCGTATGGGTAACACCGTACGGCGGGGGCACATGAGTTCCAATTTCCGGCGCGCGGCAAACCCTGCTGCGGCGGCGGAAGCGGCCCTGCGCCTCAACGCGGACCTGAGAACGGCGCGAGAGGCTCAGGCAAGATACCGGCTGCCGTGCGCTCTCGCTGCCGCTCACCATTCGGTCGATGCACGGGCGGCTTCGTAACGGAGGTCGCCTCCGGGCGTTCCTGATGCCCAACCAGCCTACGGTCTCAATGGCCTCCGGGCGACGAACTCTGGCCGCGGATCGCGACGATTTGTTAGGCAGTTCCCGCCGTGAAGGACGGTGTCGGGAACCGTCGCATTCAATAGTCGTTTCGAATCAGTCCTGGAACTGCATCTCGGAATCGATGGGGCCATCCAAACGGGACGAAGCGCGCTGCGGGCGCCACAACTGATGGTCAACGGCAATGAAAAGCGCCGTTCCTTCCAAAAGCCAGAACTCCCGGATGCTTCGACGCATGGCCGTCATGCTGGTCGCCGTCGGACTGGTTTTGGGGTCGGTGTTCGGGTTTGAAGCTTTTCGGGCCAGGATGATCCAGAAGTCGATCGCGGGACTGCGCAACCCGCCACAGACGGTTTCCACGATCACAGCCGGCACGCAGCGGTGGCAGGACCGCCTGGAGGCCGTGGGTAGCACCCGGGCGGAAAAGGGGGCCGACCTCAGTTCGCAGGTCGCCGGTACCGTCAAAGCCATCCACTTCCAGTCAGGCGAAGAAGTCGAGCAGGGAACATTGCTCGTCGAGCTGGAAGACGCCGATGACGTCGCGCATTTGCACGCTCTGGAGGCTTTGACGGCGCTGGCGCAGCTCAACTACGATCGCGACGTCAGGTTGCTCAAGAGCCAGTCCGTAAGCCAGCAGACTGCTGATACGGACCTGGCAACGCTCAAGAACGACCAGGCGCAGGTTGCGCAACAACAGGCGCTTGTCGGCTACAAGTCGATCCGAGCACCTTTCTCCGGCCGAATCGGCATCCGTCAGGTCGACCTCGGTCAGTATATCGCGCCGGGGACGCCGATCGTAACGCTGCAGAAGCTCGATCCGATCTTTGTGGATTTCTACCTGCCGCAGCAGGACCTGGCAAAGATCAGGGTCGGCCAACCCGTCATTGCGAAGGTCGATACCTATCCTGATCAGACATTCACCGGCACGCTCATGGCGATCAACTCCCTCGTCAATGCGGCGACCCGTAATGTCCAGGTCCGGGCGACATTCAAGAATCCCGACGAGAAGCTGCTGCCGGGAATGTTTGCGACCGTCGATATCGATGTGGGGACGCAGAAGGATTACGTGACGCTGCCGAAGACGGCAATCTACTACAACGCGTATGGAGAGATTGCCTATCTGATCGAAGATACCGGCGGGAACGACAGCGGGCAGGGGCAAAAGATTGCGCACCAGGTCTTCGTGAAAACCGGCCAAACCCGCGGCGACCAAGTCGCGGTGCTGGATGGAATCAAGCCTGGCGATGTCGTGGTCACGGCGGGGCAGAACAAGCTGCACAACGGATCGCCGGTCCAGATCAACAACGAAGTCACCACGCCTTTCAGCGCGAACCCTCAGGTCTCCGAACAATGAGAGGCCTGCCATGAACTTCACCGACCTCTTCATTCGCCGGCCCGTTCTTGCCACTGTGGTCAATCTGATGATACTCGCGCTCGGACTGCGCGCCATGACCTCGCTGCCTGTGCTGCAATATCCGCGCACGCAGAATGCGGTCGTCACCGCTACTACCACCTATTACGGCGCTGCCCCCGATGTGATCGCCGGCTTCATTACAACACCGCTCGAGAACGCGATCGCCCAGGCAAACGGCATCGATTACATGAGCTCGAATAGCGCAAGCGGCGTCAGCACGATCACCATCAACCTCCGCCTCAACTACGATGCCGACAAGGCACTGACGGAAATCAACACCAAAGTCAGCTCGGTGCTCAACCAGCTCCCCTCAGGGGCGCAGCAACCCGTGCTGAGGGTGCAGATCGGTCAGACGATCGACGCCATGTATCTCGGCTTCGACAGCGATGTGCTGGGACGGAATCAAATCACCGATTATCTCACCCGCGCCGTTCAGCCGAAGCTGCAGGCCGTACCGGGCGTTCAGACTGCGGAAATTCTGGGCGGACAGAACTTTGCCCTGCGGGCGTGGCTCAACCCGAAAAAGCTGGCTGCTTATGGTCTCAGCGCCGCTGATGTAGCGGCTGCGTTGACGCAGAACAATTTTATCTCCGGGCTCGGCACCACCAAGGGACAGATGGTAGAGGTCAATCTCACAGCATCGACCGGCCTACATTCGGAGAGCGAATTTGCCAACTTGATTGTCAAGCAGGCGGGTGGCGCGATCGTGCGATTGAAGGATGTCGCAAACGTCTCGCTCGGCGCGGACGACTACGACACACAGGTCGCATTCGACGGCACGCCGGCGGTCTATATCGGCATCCAGGTGGCGCCGACTGCCAACCTGCTCGACGTGATCGCGGGCGTGCACCGGATCTTCCCCGGCATACAACAACAGCTGCCCAACGGACTGCACGGCCAGATCGTTTATGATTCCACCAAATTCGTGCGCGCGGCGATCTATGACGTCGTGCAGACGCTCGTCGAGGCCCTGCTGATCGTCAATCTCGTCGTGTTCCTGTTCCTGGGGTCGGGGCGTTCCGTCCTGATCCCGATGGTCGCGATCCCGCTGTCGCTGGTGGGCGCCTTCACCATGATGCTGGCGGTCGGTTTCTCGATCAATCTCTTGACGCTGCTGGCGCTGGTGCTTGCGATCGGGCTCGTGGTCGATGATGCCATCATCGTCGTCGAAAACGTCAACCGTCACCTTGAGGCCGGCAAGACGCCGGTCGTTGCGGCGATCGAGGCGGCGCGAGAGCTCGGCCGCCCGATCGTTGCTATGACGGTTGTCCTTGTCGCGGTCTATGTCCCGATCGCGTTCCAGGGCGGTCTGACCGGGGCGCTTTTCACGGAATTCGCCTTCACCCTGGTCGGCACGGTGACAATATCGGCCGTTGCCGCGCTGACGCTGTCGCCAATGATGAGCTCCCGTCTGCTCAAGCCGCATGGCGCAACGCGCGGTTGGCAAGCACGATTCGCTGCCCTCATTGATCGCCGTTTTGAGGCGCTACGTCGTCTCTATCTGAGCTGGCTGCACGGCAGCCTCGACTATATACCTGTAACAGGCGTCTTCGCACTGCTCGTGCTGTCCAGCATCTATTTCCTTTATGCAGGCACCAAAAGCGAACTCGCTCCCCAGGAAGACCAGGGTGTGGTGATTGCGACGTCCACGTTGGCGCCGGATGCGACCTTACAGCAAAAGGTGCTGTATGCGCGGCAGGTCTTCCAGATCATGAAGAAATATCCGGAGACCGATCACGTCTTCCAGATCAACTCGCCTGCGCGCGTGGTCTCGGGCATGGTGCTGACGCCGTGGGACGAGCGCACAAGGACGAGCAACCAGCTGCAGCCGATCGTTCAGCAGCAACTCGACCAGGTTGCCGGGGCGCGGATCGCCGCCTTTCAGCTGGCTCCGCTGCCGGGCAGCCAGGGGCTGCCGATACAGTTCGTGATCAAGACCACCGATTCGTTCGACAAGCTCGACGATGCCGCCCAGCAGTTCCTGAAAGCTGCGATCGACAGCGGAATGTTCATCTTCCTCGACACGGATCTGAAGATCGACAATCCCGAAGCAGTCGTCGAGATCGATCGCGACAAGGCTGCGCAACTTGGGCTCAAGATGAGCGATGTTGGCAACGCGATGGGGGCGATGCTGGGCGGTGGGTATGTGAACTATTTCAGTCTCGACCAGCGTTCCTACAAGGTAATCCCGCAAGTCCAGCGACGATTTCGTCTGAATACCGATCAGCTGCTCAACTATTACGTGGCCACCGTTTCGGGCATTCCCGTGCCGCTGTCGACGATCGCGCACATCGCGACCAAAACGGTCCCGGAGACGCTTAATCATTTCCAGCAGCTGAACAGCGCCACCATTCAGGGCGTTGCGGCGCCCGGCGTAGCGCAGTCCGACGCCCTGGACTTCCTCAGCAATCTTGCTGCCAAGACGTTACCACGAGGCTACACCGTCGATTATAGCGGCTTGTCCCGGCAATATATCCAGGAATCCTCCGGCTTTGTCGCCACGTTCGGATTTGCGCTGGTGATCATTTTCCTCTCGCTCGCGGCGCTGTTCGAAAGCTTCCGCGATCCATGCATCATATTGGTATCGGTGCCGATGTCGATCGCCGGCGCGTTGATCTTCGTAAGCCTCGGCATCGGCGGCGCATCGCTGAACATATACACCGATGTCGGCCTGGTGACGTTGATGGGCCTGATCAGCAAGCACGGCATTCTGATTGTCGAATTCGCAAACGAGCTGCAGCGCGGCGGCGTCGCCAAGCGCGAAGCAATCGAGCAGGCTGCCGGAATCAGATTGCGGCCGATCCTCATGACCACAGCGGCAATGGTCTTTGGCGTGGTTCCACTGATCCTCGCAAGCGGCGCTGGGGCGGTCTCGCGTTTCAACATGGGACTTGTCATCGCAAGCGGACTCTCGATCGGTACACTGTTCACGCTCTTCGTGGTGCCGGCCATTTATCTCCTGATCGCGACCGATCATTCCCGCCAAGTACAAGTCGCGCAGGACGCATCACAGCTTGCGCCGTCAGGTGATGAGGCGAGGACAGTCTGAGCGCACTCCTGCTGTGGCCGATCAGGCGTTCTCCTCTGTCAAACGGGATGGGACGGTTCAATGAAGCGGCGGACCCTCAAATGGAACTTGCTGCTCGTGCTGAGCGTCCCCGTGTCCTCGTCGGGCTCCACGGCAGCTCAAAATGGCCTGGCATCCCCACCTCTTAGGCGCTGCTCGCCCGCGCCAACGAGGTGATCGAATGAGTGCCAGGCAAGCTGGTGCGGTCCAGCCGGTGGAAGACCGGCGCGAGTAAGTAAGGGGTAGCGCCCGCTCGGTAGCGAATGTTGCGTGACCCCTGGCGACAGTGGCCGCGAAGCGTACAAAGAGATTGCATACGGATCTGAGGATAGCTGCCGGGTCTTGAGGAGGACCAATGTCGTGAAGCGGGACTTCGACCTCATCGTCTATGGCGCGACGGGTTACACCGGCCGTCTCATCGCCGAATATCTGGCGACGTCCTATCGCGGCGACGATGCTCCGTCCTGGGCGATCGCCGGGCGCG
>NZ_JAACFT010000072.1 GCF_029051685.1 Bradyrhizobium sp. CSA207
GCGCTCTCTCCGTTCCCTCCCCCACAAGGGGGGAGGGAACGGAGAGAGCGCGGCTGTTGCCGAACTCGACCTCAACCATCACGCTCTTAATCTCACGTCCCGACGCAGAGCGTGGCATCTCACGTCCCGACGCAGAGCGTGGCATCTCACGTCCCGATCCACAGCGTGGCGCGCTGCTTGCGCAGCAGCGCGATCACGGACAGGGCGGTGATCAGGCCGGTCTTTGGATTTTCGGACGGGATGTTCTCGATTCCCATCGAGAACCGCGCCGAATCCGCCTCGACCTCGATGCGGTGGACGTTGCGCGTCACGGTCGGGTCGGCCCAGATTTGCACCATTGTGCGATCCGGCCCGACGCCCGCGAGCGACAGCGCCACAGCAACATTGAGATTGGCCGGAAAACCTTTGGCGGCCTCGCGTGCAGTGCCTTCAAACAGTTTCAGCGGCTCACGCAGATTGTCGATATCGATATTGTTCGCGACGATGAATGGCGCGCCCTTCAAGCCGTCGATCGGCTTGCGCGTGACCATTTTCACCGAATGGATGGTGCCGATCGCGGCGGCGTTGACGGCATCGAGCCCGATCAGGGCACCGGTCGGCACGATGATGCGGCCGCCATTGGCCCGCGCCAGATCGATGAGATCGGAATTGTCGAGCAGCGCGCCGACGCTGACGACGACCGCGGCCTTGCCGCGCGTCACCGCGGGCTCGACGATCGAGCGCAGGTGACTGCTCGGCGCGCACTCGACCACGATGTCGGCGGCCTCGCCGAGTTGTTCGATCGGCAAGACCTGCGGCGGCTTTCGCAACGAGTTCAGGAACGCCTGATGCTTTGCGGGATCGCGCACTGCTACCGCAGACAGCGCGAGCCCCTCGATGCCCTGATCGAGCGCGGTTGCAATCTTGGTGCCGATCGAGCCCAGCCCGGCAATGGCAACCCGCAAGTCGTCCGGCTTTGCAGCCCTCTCATCTGTCATCGCGTCACACCTTTTGTCGAGGCTGGTGTCATAGCCCCTCAGGCGCCCCGCGCATAGCTGCCCAGGCGCGCCTCGAGCACCGACAGCATCGCATCGCGAGCCGGGTCGCGCGAGCCGCGCAGCCATGCCGCAGCAAGAGGCAGCCGGCCGACAGGACCGCTCTGCTTTGGCCGGAGCGCCACGAAGCGCACGCCGGTGACCGCCATCCGCGTCGTCCAGCGCGGCACGATCGCAACCCCGAGTTTCGTTGCCACCAGATGAATGATGGTCTGCTTCTCGTCGGCGACCTGCACGATGCGCGGCGTCAGGCCGGCCTGCTCGAACAGTTTGATGGTGAGGTCATGGCTGTGCGGCCGCGAACGGCGGTCCGGCACCAGCATCGGTTCATCGGCGATGTCGGTCAGCGTGATCGATTTGCGTCCCGCCAGCGCGTGCCGCTGCGGGAACGCCACGATCGCGGTCTCCTGGAGCAGATGACGGAATTCCAGCCGCTTGTCCGGGCGGTCGGGCGGACGTACGAAAGCGAGATCGAGCGCACCGGTCAGGATTTTCGGCAGCAGCCGGACGGTTTTGTCTTCGAGAAGCTGCACCGCGATCTCCGGATGCTTGGCGCGGAAATCGCGCAGCAGCGCCGGCAACAGCCCGGCCGCCGCGCTGTCGATCGCTCCGACCCGCAGCCGCCGTGCGGCCCCTGCGCGCGAGCGGTTGCGCAGGTTGGTCTCGACCGCCTCGACGCGGGCAAGGATGGCGCGCGCATCGCGCAGCAGCGTGGCACCGTCCTCGGTAAGCGAGACCGCGCGCGTCGTCCGCGCGAACAGCCGCGTACCCAGATCCTCCTCCAGCAGCCTGATCTGGCGGCCGAGGGCGGAGGGCAGCGTCTGGAGATGCTGCGCAGCGCGGCCGAAATGCAGCTGTTCGGCCGCCGCCACGAAGCATCGGAGCTGATGCAATTCCATCTTCCGCCTCTCGTCTATCCCGGGATGGATTATATCATTTTTTTGTATAAACCAGCGCCAATTGAGTTTGCGTCCTGCGCTCGTCTAGGTTCGCTGCCGGCGTGAACCCGGCATGTCGTGCCGGCCTGCTCGTTCTCTCGGCGGTCCTCACCCTGCTATTGTCGCGCGCGAAAACCACGGCCGTCGAACCCGTCACGCAATCCCATTGATCTCTGAAACGGAGCACTCCATGCGTACCCATTCGATCGCAGCAATTCCCGCCGACGGAATCGGCCCCGAGGTCATCTCCGCCGGCGTTCGCGTTCTGGAGGCTCTGGCAAAACGCAGCGGCGACCTCGCCTTCACCATCAAGACGTTCGACTGGGGCTCGGACTATTACAAGAAGCACGGCGTCATGATGCCGGCCGACGGCCTTACCGAGCTCAAGAAGTTCGACGCGATCTATTTCGGCGCGGTCGGCGCGCCGGACGTGCCCGATCACATCACGCTGTGGGGCCTGCGCCTGCCGATCTGCCAAGGTTTTGACCAATACGCGAACGTGCGGCCGACCAAGATATTGCCCGGCGTCGCTTCGCCGCTGCGCAATGTCGGCGTCGGCGATCTCGACTGGGTGATCGTGCGCGAGAATTCGGAAGGCGAATACGCCGGCATGGGTGGCCGTGCGCACAGGGGCCTCCCCGAGGAGGTCGGCACCGAGGTCGCGGTGTTTACTCGCGTCGGCGTGACGCGGATCATGCGCTACGCGTTCAAGCTCGCGCAGTCGCGGCCGCGCAAGTTCCTGACCGTGGTGACCAAGTCGAACGCGCAGCGCCACGGCATGGTGATGTGGGACGAGATCGCGGCCGAAGTCGCGGCCGAATTCCCCGACGTGACCTGGGACAAGATGCTGGTCGACGCCATGACCGTGCGCATGACGCTGCATCCGAAGAGCCTCGACACCATCGTTGCAACCAACCTCCACGCCGACATCCTCTCGGACCTCGCCGGCGCGCTCGCCGGCAGCCTCGGCGTGGCGCCGACCGGCAACATCGATCCGCAGCGCCGCTTCCCCTCGATGTTCGAACCGATCCACGGTTCGGCCTTCGACATCACGGGCAAGGGCATCGCCAATCCGGTCGCAACGTTCTGGACCGGCGCGCAGATGCTAGAGCATCTCGGCGAGAAGGATGCGGCGGTGCGGCTGATGGCGGCAGTCGAGCGCGTCTGCGCCGCCGGCGTGCTGACCCCGGACGTCGGCGGCAAAGCGACGACGCGGGAGGTGACCGACGCCGTGATCGACGCGATCCACGGGGCTAACGTCTAGCAGGCGTTGGAGAGCCGGCGATCGGAGGACCATTCGATGCCAGACGGCGAGGCTTGATGCGAGGAGCGTCGAGCCCGCAAGGCATTGCGGTTCGCAATGCCTCAGAGATCTTCTGGTCTACCTATTCGACATCAACGCGAATTTCGGTGGACCAATCATGGCGTCACTGTACGCCATGGCGCGCGAACTCGTCGCCGACCTTAAGCTCGATGAGCTTTGCTGCCGAGACGTCGCGATCGCCGCCGGCTTTGTCGCCCAGCCTGAGCTTGGCCAATCCGCGGCCATAGAGCGCGCTCGCCAGGTTTGGCGCCAGGCGCAACGCCGAATTGTAGTCGTCAATCGCCGCGGCGAGCTGGCCCATCTTCAGATGGATCAGCGCACGTGAATCGTATGTCGCGGCATCTTTCGATCCCGACTGAATCGCCCTGTCGCAGTCGTCGAGCCCGCCCTGTAAATCGCCGATGACCGCCCGGGTCCAGCAGCGTCCGCTCCTCGCCAGCGTCAAATTCGGATCGAGACGAATGGCCTCGTCGAAATCCAATGCGGCCCGATCATACTGGTTCAGTTTCAGGTGGGCTTCCGCGCGGTTGGCGAAGGCCCTGCCATAAGTCGGGTTGCGCCTAATTGCCTCGTCGAAAGCCTTGACCGCATCGCCATAAGCTCCCTTTCTCAAATAGGCGACACCGCGATTATTCACCGGCTTGACGTAGCCTGAAGCGAGTTCGATCGCGCGATCGAAATCACTGATCGCACGGTCATATTCTGCAGCTGCGGTATAAGCGTTGCCACGATTGTTGTAAGCCAGAGCCAGTGCATCCGCCTTGGCATCACCCGAATTGATCAGCGCCGTACAACCGACGATCCGGGCTTGGATCGGGAGGCGGTCCGTACCGTTGCACTGCTCAATGCTCTTGAGGTGGCTATTCTTCTGCAGCTGCTGCGCCGCCGCCGGCGAACCGAGCGCCAGCAGGACGAGAATGGACGCGACGCCGTCGACGATGGCAGCCCTCACAGTCATGTCCGTGTCAGGCCTCGCTGAAATTGGCGGAACAGCGCCTCGGATGTTTCGCATGCCGCAACGGGGAGAGGAGAAGAGGCTCGCCTCGAAGTTCGCTTCAGCAACCTCTGCATATCTTCAGCCTGGGACCGCTCTCCTGCTCGGGCTGCCGCACCGTAGCAGCCACGCGCTTCTTGACCAATTTGCTCTTGCCCTCTTCGATAAGAGTCGAAAACTTGACCGCGCCGTCATCCGAAATTTCGATGTGCGGCGTGGTGCCTCGGATTCCCATCGTTGCAACCGGCGTATCGACTTTCATATCGCCGGTCTTCGCGACCTGGCCGGCAACAAATGTGGCCGTTCCTCTGGCCAGATTGAAAAACGTCGCGTTGGACTTGCCGTCCGGCTCGTACACATACTCATCCAATGTCATACGCGCGTTGCTCGACAGATTGAACGACGAGCCATCATTGAAATTGATGCTGACCCGGCTGTCCGCCCCGGTTCGCACCACGTCGCGCAGATACACGACATCGCCGGCCTTGGTTTGAGAGGTCTGATCGGGAAGGTTCGCCTGAACGACGACCGCACCTGCGTGCTCGATCGTGACCGAACCTGCAACGGCTACGACTTTGCCGATTGGTCTTGGCGCAACTTCCTGAAGGTCGGGCTTCACGGGATTGACCTGAGCTTGCGCTGGCGCAGCAAGAACGCTCGCGGATGCCCAAACGAAACCAGTCACCAAAGCTGCGATCAAATGCCTGCACATGATCCGCCCCTTCCGAGAAGATCTGGCTTGCGTGCCGCTTGATGCGAGCTCTGTCAGCCCCGGCCAAGCCCGCAAGTCTTGTATCGTGAGTATCTACAACCTGGATCGGTCCTGCGGACCAGCCCTCCAGAAAAAGTATCATCTATTGCTTGATCTTAGCCCCAAGCTGTTTGCCTGGCCAGCGAAGGCGAGCTAAATTTCGCGCCGCTCGGTCGTCAACTTCTTGAGAGCCAAATTGCGATCGCGTCGAGAGGCCGCATCGCGCGTGAACCTGCCTTCGTCTAACCTATACCTATAGAGATCAGTTTTTTCATCAAACGTCTTCGGCGTGCAGGCCTGGGGTTGCTAGCGCCAAAAATTGCCCCCGTGGCGTAGGCAAAACCGATAAGAAGACCGCGGCACCGCGCCAAGCGCGAGTTATCCGGCACGCGAGGCCAGAACCATGTTAGTTGCTTCAGGCGTTGGACCCCAGGATGGGGTTGTTACGGCTTTACCTCTCCAGGTCATCGGCATAGTCGAGACTGCGTTTGGTTGCGTCACTCTCACGCGCGACGGCGGTGCAACGATTCAGGTCAGCGACGGCGACCTTGTCTATCGCAATGACGTAATCGAAACTGGTGCGGATGCACAGGCCCGGATACGATTTCTCAACGACAGCATATTCAATGTCTCCAGCCGAGCTCGCATCGAGTTGCGCCAATTCGCAGCCGATTCCGATGGCGCTTCGTGTTCGACCGTTGTTGCGGTCACCAGCGGAAGCTTTGCATTCGCTGCCGGCCGGCCGGCAAACGGCGGCACTCTCACGGTCGACACCCCTCTTGGAAGCATTCGTGGCCGCTCCTATGCGACGGGGTTCGGCATCCTGACGCTTGCGGCCTTGACCTTCTCGATGATGGAGGACGCACAAGCCGCAGACCCGGACGCCACGTTTTTGGATGACGATACGATCGCTTACAAGGACCTGCAGCACGGCGCATTCGAGCTCATCACCAAGGAGCCGGTGCCGCGACACATCATCGTCGAAGATCCAGGCGAGACCATCGTCCTGAAAAGGATCGGCTCCTCGATCAGCGTGAACCAGGTTGCGAACAGTGCTGCCCGCATGGAGGAGCTGCAGGCGGCCCAACAGGACGTGCTTGCCAATTTCACGCGAGGTCCGACAGGATCCGGCACGCCACCTTTCGGCAGTTCGCTCGCGCTGCAGCACATCAACTTCACATCGGATAGCACGACTGCGCCGCCAAATCTGGCTCTACCACTGCAGCCGTTCGACATCCCCTTGATCGTGCTGCCGCCGCCGACACTGAACCTGCCGACCGGGCCAATCGAAATCGACACGATCACGTTCGACGAATTCACTGCGACAAGCGGTACCTTTACCGCCAGCAGCCCGCTCAATGGCGCCCTCACCTACGGTCTCAGCGGAGGTACGGTCGGCACCACGGTACTGAATGGAGTGACATACGATCTTTCGCAGACCGGTCCGTATGGCACCCTCTATCTCAATAGCGTATCCGGCGCCTACACTTTTGTTCCGAACAATGATGCGATCAATGCCCTGTCGTCGCCGACGACCACGAGCTTCGTCGTCACGGTCTCGGACGGCGAGCTCTCGACGAGTCAAACCTTCGTCGTCAGCATCAACGGCGTCAACGACACGGCCACTATCTCAGGCAACGCCGCTGGCATAGTGGTGGAAGCGGGCGGCGTCGCCAATGCGGCGCCGGGCACACACAGCGCAACCGGCACGCTTACGGACACGGATGTCGACAATCCGCCCAACGCCTTCACGGCGGTCAGTTCGCCGACCAGGAGCGCGGGCGGCTACGGCTATTTCACGATGACAGCCGGCGGAGTGTGGACCTACACGCTCGACAATGGCAACAGCACAGTACAGGCCCTGAATGTCGGCGACACCCTGACCGACACGCTGACGGTGACCAGCGTCGACGGCACCCCCCAGGTCGTGACGATCACGATCCAGGGCAGCAACGACGCCGCCGTCATCTCCGGCACCGCAACCGGTTCAGTCGTCGAGGCAAGCGGCGCTTCGCCCGGCGCACCGATCGCGACGGGCACACTTGCCGCCGCGGATGTCGACAATCCGGCCAACATGTTCGTGCCGGTCGGCTCCCCGGCACCCAGCGCGCATGGCTATGGCAGCTTCACGATCACTGCGGCCGGCGGGTGGACTTACACGCTCGACAATACCAGTACCGTGGTGCAGGCGCTCAACAATGGCGACACGCTGACCGACAGCTTCACGGTGACCACGGTCGACGGCACGGCACAGACAGTGACGATCACCATCAATGGCAGCAACGATGGGGCGGTCATTTCCGGAACGGCGTCCGGCTCGGTGATCGAGGCCGGAGGTGTAGCCAACGGTACGCCTGGTATGCCGACCGCGACCGGCACGTTGACCGATGTCGATCCTGACAATTCGTCCAACACCTTCACCCCGATAAGCACCCCAAAGACGAGCGCGGGCGGCTTCGGCACCTTCACGATGACGGCGCTGGGCACATGGGCCTACACGCTCGACAACAGTAATGGCACGGTGCAGGCGCTCAATGTCGGCGATACTCTGATCGATCAGTTCACCGTAACGACGGTCGACGGTACGCCGCAGCTGGTGACAATCACGATCAACGGCACGAATGACGCCGCCGTCATTTCCGGAACCACGACGAGCTCGGTGCTCGAAGCCGGCGGCATCTCCTCCGGCACGCCAGTCGCGACCGGCACGCTCACTGATGCCGACATCGACAATCCGGCCAACACCTTTACAGCGGTGACATCGCCCACTGCAAGCGACGGCGGCTACGGCACTTTCACGATGACCGCGTCCGGAATATGGACTTATACGCTCGACAACAACAACGGCCTGGTGGACGCACTGGATGTCGGCGATACGCTCACCGATCATTTCACGGTGACGACCATCGACGGCACCACGCAAGAGGTGACGATCGCCATCCATGGTGCCAGCGACGCGGACCCCAATGACTTCGACAATTTGGCAACAGGAACCACCGTCGTATCCGATCCCCCGTTTATCTACGGCACTCCCGGACACGACAGCATCGCCGGTGGCGGCAGCATTCCCCAAACCATTTATGGGGGCGCCGGTGACGACACCCTTAACGGCACCGGCGTGAACGACACCATCTTTGGCGGATCTGGCAACGATACGATCAAGGGCAATAACGGGGACGACCTCATCTACGGTGGTTCGGGGCGAGACGATATCGACGGCAGCAACGAGAACGACACCATCATCGGCGGGTTCGGTCCGGACCAGCTCACGGGCGGCAATGGCAATGATGTCTTCGTCTATCTATCGGCGGCAGATTCCCGTGCTGGCCGGTTCGATACGATCACCGATTTCAGATCGGGAGCCGACAGGATCGATTTGACGGCTATCGGCGCGCTAGGGTTCGTGATCCTGGCATTGACCTCGACAAGCGCGTCCGTGCCGCCCCACACCATCGCGTGGATTTACGACAGCTCAGCCAATGAAACCATTGTGTATGTCAATCCGACCGACCAAACCCTCCAGATCGGCGATTCCAGCCTGCTGGAAGTTCATCTCCAGGGTATCGCGACCATCGATTCGTCGGACTTCATCGTGGACCAAACCGCGACACCGGCCTTGGCGGTGAACGACACCATCGATCCGACCGCAGTCACGCAAAGCGACACGATCGTCATTGCGCTCAGCACTTCCGACACCTCCACTGACTCGACGAACAGCGGTTCTCTTTCGTTCGACGGAAGCTCAACCGCAATCGATCTGAACTATTCCTTCGATTTCGATCGGGATTACAGCGGGTGGAGCAACGAGCTCACCCCTTCCACCTCGGGCGAGACTGCAACCCAATCCGGCCTCTCGGAACCGGCAATCGGTTCGCTATCGACGGACTCCTTCAAATTCGCCTTCGAACAAGCCGGGACCGACGACAGCATCCATCCGAACGGAATCGGAGCGCCCGGCATGGCGGAGGGAAATCATGCCGTGTCTTTCATCATGCCGGATGCACTCCTTGCGATCGACCAACATCTCGGTGACGGCAAGACCGCGGAGGCTCATGGCCGTGCGGGCTTTGCCGATCCCGGGAGTGCGCTTGATGACGCCTCCCAGAAAGGCCTCGGGAACGGCGGCAGCGCTCATTCGATTTCCCCTCAAGCAAGCGAACAGAGGCATGCTCCAACTGAGGGCCCAAACGGGCCTAATTCCCACCTGCATTCTGCGACAGATGGCGCGCCCGGCTCACACGGAAACTCGCAGGCAAATCCGCACGGACCCGATTCCTTCAATTTCGCGAATCCGACGACTGAAACACCGAGCATCGCGTTTGTGAACGATATCCCGTCGCCGCCCAATCATCACGAAGGCACGACACAACCCGACGGACATGGTGGAGCCGCGACAGCCGGCGAGGATTCGCAGCTGGATCATGGCACTCACGCTGTGGGCCATTTAGCCGAACATCATGTGCTGCACGATCTCCTGGTGTGACCTTGGTCTGCTGAAGATGCACATGCCGACGACTCATCGCCGAATGTTCACCTAACGCTCGCCCCCAGGCGGAGAAGGAGCATACGTTCTTGGCTTCCACTCAGACCGATCTCGGGTTACCGCCGGTTCGGAGTCGCCATCGCAGCCGCCGGCTCGGGCGGCGTCAGGTGGCGCGGGACGATGATGGACTGGCCGGGGGTGAGTGGTGCGCTCTCCGGCAGCGAGTTGCTCTGCGCGAGCGACCACAGCGGCACGCGATTAGCCGCGGCGATGCTCTCCATGGTGTCACCGCGGCGTACGGGCAGCCGCACGCCGCTGTCCCACAATTCGACCAGCGTGCCGGCGGGCACGAGATAGCGCAGCGGCACCGCATCGGCCTGAGTCTGCGCCGGGATACGCGGCAACTGCGTCACCATGTCGAGGATCTGGCGGTGGATGTTGTCCGACTTCTCGATGTTGATGTGTGAGACTCGCGCGTTCTCCTTCAGGTCGTAGCTCGCATAATGGCCGCGATAGCCGGGCTTGGTCACGACGTCGCCGCCGCCGAGCACGCTGTCGGAAAGGAAGATGTTGATGAAGCGCTCGACATTGAGCGGCACGTCGCCGGTGGCATGCGCGGGGTCGATGGTGATGACGAGGCTGATCGGGATGTTCTCCTTGGCCGCCATCTCGGAGATGACCACCGAACACAGCCCGCCCATCGAGTGCCCGATCAGCACGATCGGCGCCGGCGCCTCCTTGTAGCTGGAGATGGCGCGGTCGCCGATCCATCGGCAGATGGTGAATTCGTAGACGTCGGCCGAAAAACCGGCCTGCGTCAGTTTCTCGCTGAGCCGGTCCATGCCGGTCGAGAAGATCGGCCCCATGGCGCCTCGGAACAGGTAGATTTTCGGCGGCGGTAGCGGCTCGGGCGGTGGAGGCGGCGGCGAGGCGGCGGGCGCGACCGCGACGGGCTTCGTCTTGGCAGGTGACGCCGCAGCCATGCCGGCGCTGAAGGCGAGCAGCGCAACCGCTGACAGCACCACAATTCGCCTAGTGTCAATCATCAGTCCAGCAGTCCCACCACGGAAGGCAAAGGCCGTCCGCCAGTGGCTTAGTGACCACCGATTGGGTGGAATTTGGGGCGTCGAACCCGAGCTGATGGGCTAGTTCCTTGCCGGAGTCGTGGTCGCCGCCGCCGAGCGCGCCTGCCTGGGCGCGCCGGGTTCGGCAACCGGTGCCGGTGCGCGCGAGCGCATGATCGCGGCGTCGATCTCGGCGATCACGCGGCGCTGGATCGCCTCGTTCTTGTCGATCGTGATGTGGCCGACGCCGGAGCCGCGCAGGTCGACATTGTCGAGCTTGCCGCGGAAACCGTCGGCACGCTTCACCGGCTCGCCGGGACCGTCGCCGATATAGATGTTGATGTAGCGCTCGGCGCCGGTGGTGAGCTTGGTCTTGAACACAGAGTCGAGCCCGATCGCGAGCTTCACGGGCACGCCGAGACGGTTGAGCTTGGCGATCATGTCGGGCAGGGCAGTGGCGCCGGAGGAGTGCCCGACCAGCACGATGGTCTTGAGCCGGCCGGCCTTGTAGGCGGTCGCGGCTTCATCGGCCAGCGAGGACCAGGAGACGAAATTGGCGACCGTTACCGGAATGCCCTGCGCCTCGAGCCGGGCGCCGATAGTGTCGAGCCCGAGCGAGAAGATATTGAGCACGCCGCGGAGCAGGTAGACATGGGTCGTGGCGGCCGCCTGGCTCGGCGCGGCCTTGGCGGTGGTCGGGCTCAAGGCAACAGCTGACAGCAGGAGCAGGGCCATCGCCCACACACGGATGGCGGACAACTGGCTCGCGCCGGCTGCGTGACGGCCGTTCGGTCTCATTGATCTTTTCCCCGGGGACACATGCTTTGCAATTGGCCGGAATCGTAGCCATGGCCTGCTCGCAGACGCAACAAAGAGCCGCGTGAGCGACAATCTTAGCCGCAGCCCGTGACTGTTGCGCAACACTTGCCTGAAACCTGCCACCGAAGGGCCCGTTTTGAGGTCATTTTTCTCCGGGGAATTGCGACCGGGCAATGGCATTCCTATCTCAGGGCTCCGCTGTGCCGCCCCTCCCGGGACGGGTTCCAGCCCCCTTCCCCAATCCGCCGGCCATCATGTCCTCCATCATCTCCGTCGCCAATTTGTCGAAGACCTATGGGTCCGGCTTCAAGGCGCTCAAGAACGTCAATCTCGATATCAAGCGCGGCGAGATCTTTGCGCTGCTCGGCCCGAACGGTGCGGGCAAGACCACGCTGATCTCGATCATCTGCGGCATCGCCAATCCGAGCGAAGGCAAGGTCCTGGTCGGCGGCGAGAACATCCAGACCTCCTACCGCAAGGCGCGCTCGCTGATCGGGCTGGTGCCGCAGGAACTGCACACCGACGCCTTCGAGAGCGTGTGGGCGACCGTCAGCTTCTCCCGCGGCCTGTTTGGCAAGCCGAAGAACCCGGCCCATATCGAGAAGGTGCTCAAGGACCTCTCGCTCTGGGACAAGAAGGACAACAAGATCATCACGCTCTCCGGCGGCATGAAGCGCCGCGTGATGATCGCCAAGGCGCTGTCGCACGAGCCGCAGATCCTGTTTCTGGACGAGCCGACCGCGGGCGTCGACGTCGAGCTGCGCAAGGGCATGTGGGAGGTGGTCCGCACGCTCCAGCAATCCGGCGTCACCATCATCCTCACCACGCACTACATCGAGGAAGCCGAGGAGATGGCCGACCGCATCGGCGTCATCAACAAGGGCGAGATCGTGCTGGTCGAGGACAAGGCGACCTTGATGCAGAAGCTCGGCAAGAAGCGGCTGACGCTGCACTTGCAGGGCAAGCTCAGCACGCTGCCGGAGAGCCTCAGCCCCTACAAGCTCGACCTCTGCGACAGTGGCGCGACGCTGATCTACGACTACGACACCAAGGGCGAGCGCACCGGCATCACCAGCCTGCTCGGCGACCTCCGCACGGCCGGCATCCGCTTCAACGATCTCGACACGACGCAATCGTCGCTCGAGGACATCTTCGTCGACCTCGTGAGGACGTCATGAACTACCGCGCTGTCCGCGCCATCTACCTGTTCGAAATGGCACGCACCTGGCGCACGCTGCTGCAAAGCATCGTCTCGCCGGTGGTCTCGACCTCGCTCTATTTCGTGGTGTTCGGCGCCGCCATCGGCTCGCGCATCAGCCAGGTCGAGGGCGTCAGCTACGGCACCTTCATCGTGCCGGGCCTGATCATGCTTTCTGTCCTGACGCAGAGCATCGCCAATGCCTCGTTCGGCATCTACTTCCCGAAATTCGTCGGCACGATCTACGAGATCCTGTCGGCGCCGATTTCTTATTTCGAAATCGTGCTCGGCTATGTCGGAGCGGCCGCGACCAAGTCGATCATCTTGGGCCTTATCATCCTGGCGACGGCCGGCCTGTTCGTGCCGCTGCACATCCACCATCCGGTCTGGATGCTGGTCTTCCTGATGCTGACGGCGGTCACCTTCAGCCTGTTCGGCTTCATCATCGGCATCTGGGCTGACGGCTTCGAAAAGCTCCAGATGATCCCGATGCTGGTGGTGACGCCGCTGACCTTCCTCGGCGGCAGCTTCTATTCCGTCGACATGCTACCGCCGGCCTGGCGCACGGTGGCGCTGCTCAACCCGGTGGTCTACCTGATCTCGGGCTTCCGCTGGAGCTTCTACGAGATCGCCGACGTCAGCTTGTCCGTCAGCTTCGGCATGACGCTGGCGTTCCTGGTGATCTGTCTGGTGGTGATCTGGTGGATTTTCCGGACCGGTTACCGGCTAAAGAACTGATCGAGCGTCCGTAGCCCGGATGAAGCGCAGCGAAATCCGGGACCAGCGCAGCTTGCGGCACGACCCCGGATTACGCTGCGCTCCATCCGGGCTACGGCGACATCACCGATAGCAGTGAAAGCGGTGATACCCGTCATAGTACCCGCGGCAGCGGTGGTAATAGCGACGATGGGGAATGCCGAACACGCCCTCGACCGCGCCCACGGCGCCGCCGACACCGGCGCCGACCGCGCCTCCGACCACGCCGCCCACCGGGCCAGCAATGCGGTTGCCTTCATAAGAGCCCTCCTGGGCGCCGCGGACGATGCCCTGGGCATGGCCGGATTGCGGTAGCAATAACAGCGCAAGGAGGATGGCGGCGGCTGCGAAAAACAAGCGGACAGGCAAACCAGCCGGCCATTGCGCAGCTGTGATACGGGCTTTGTTCATATTCGGTCCCAAAGGAAGTACAAGGGCTAAATGGCGGCGAAAGCCGCGTGTCGAGGCAGGTCATTCTCAACGCCTGGGGCGGCCAAATGGTTGCGCCTTTGTGACGAATTGTCGGCGTCCGAACGCGCTGGCCCGCTCGCGAAAATGTCAGCACCGCCGCGGGCGGCGCGGCACAGAGCGGCCTTGCTTACGCCCGCCATCACGTTAACGATGGGCGGGCAGGCCGCTGGAACGAAAGCCGGATTGCAGGCATAGTGCACGCCGGGGACGGAGAGCCGCGGCATTTGCGTGAACAGGCCGGAGGCCAGGATTCAAATGCGTCTTCCTCAAATGCGTTTCCAGATGCGTTCCTATTTCATTGCTTTCAGCTCGTTGATGCTTTTGAGCGCGGGCGCCGCGCAGGCCAAGGTCGACATCACCATCGACAAGGACAATCAGCAGCTGACCGTCGCCATCGACGGCGTCGCGCGCTATCACTGGCCGGTGTCGACCGGCATTCCCTCGCGCGAAACACCGAACGGCGCGTTCCGCGCCTTCCGCATGGAAGAGGACCACTACTCCAAGGAATTCGACGACGCGCCGATGCCGCACGCGATCTTCTTCACCAAGATCGGGCACGCCATCCACGGCACAGATTCGGTGGGCCGGCTCGGTACACCGGCTTCCCATGGCTGCGTGCGGCTGTCGCGCCAGAATGCATCGACGCTCTATGCGCTGGTGCAAGAACAGGGCGTGCTCAACACCACGGTGACGCTGACCGGCTCGGCGCAGGTGGCGCTAGCCCGCAATCCGCGCGGCCGCACCAACAATGCCGTGGCCCGCGCCCAACAGCCGGCCGACGAGCAGTATAGTGCTGTCGGCGATCCCGTCACTCTGACGCCGCCGGCGCAGCCCGCCCGCCGCTACATGCCGCAGGACGACAACTACATCTATCCGGCCGACGGCAGCGATACCGGCGCGCGCTACCCGGCACCGCGCACCAACCGCGTCTACGGCGCGCAGGTCTATCCGCCGCAGCCGCAGCCGTCCTACGACCAGGGCTACGGCCAGCAGCAGGGCTACTACTATCAGCAGCAACCCCGGCCGTATTATCAGCCGCGCGGCGGCTACAATTACTACCAGAACTGATGTGACCTGACGCAGCTACCGCACTCGGTGGCTGCGCACGCTGACGACCGCAGGAAATTGCGGTAATCTGTGCATGGATTGAGCGGCACACCGACGCAGGGAAGCAACAGTCCCAACCTGCAATGCTGCGGCGCTCCGGCCAAATTGACAACTACCGTTTTCGCTTGCCCTCCGAGCCGCCATGCCATCATTTGCTGCGATCATTTTGACTCTGCTCTCACTTCTCATGACGGGAAGGGCCATGGGATCCGACTCGGCCTTCGATCTCGAGGCGCATCGCGGCGGGCGGGCGCTGTTGCCGGAGAACACGCTGCCGGCCTTCGCCAATGCGCTGTCGATGGGCGTGGACACGCTGGAGCTCGACGTCGGCGTGACCGCCGATGGCGAGGTCGTCGTATCGCATGAGCGCGGGCTCAATCCCGATCTCGCCCGGGATACGACCGGCGCCTATGTGACACCGCCCGGTACGCCGTTCGTGAAATTGCAATTCGCCGCAGTCAGGACCTACGACGTTGGTCAGATCCGGCCGGACAGTGCCTACGCAAAGCAATTCCCTGATCAACGCGCCATACCTGGAACGCGCATTCCCACCTTGCGCGAGGTGTTCGCGCTCGTCCGAAAATCCGGCAACACGCGCGTGCGCTTCAACATCGAGACCAAGATCGATCCGGGCCATCCGGAGGAGTCGCTCGATCCGCAAGGTTTTGTCGCAAAGCTGCTTGGAGTGATCGAGGCCGAAGGATTTGCCGAGCGCGTCATGATCCAGTCGTTCGACTGGCGGACCCTGCTGCTGGTCCAGCAGCGGGCACCGGGAATTCCGACCGTGTACCTGACGCTCCAGCGCGGCTCGGCGCCGACCGTCGTGCTCGACAAGGCCAGCAACTGGACGGCGGGCTTCAGCCCCGCCGATCACGGCGGCTCGCTGCCGCGGACGATCAAGGCCGCCGGCGGCGCGATCTGGTCGCCCAATTTCGGCGACGTGACCGCCGCGCTGATCGCGGAAGCCCATTCGCTCGGACTGCGCGTCGTGGTCTGGACGGTCAACAAGCCAGAAGACATGGCGCGCATGATCGAGACCGGCGTCGACGGCATCATATCGGACCGCCCGGACCTGCTGCGGCAGGTCGCCGGCGAGAAGGGGATTGCGCGGCCGGCGGGAACGCCGGTCGAGCCGTAATTCTATCCGCGGCGCTTTCCCGTAGCCCGGATGGAGCGAAGCGCAATCCGGGACCGACGCCGCTCCAAACTACGAGTGATCCCGGATTACGCTTCGAGACTGGGCAGGAATTTGTTTTGCGTACCCCACTAAGCGGGCGAACCGAATTCCAGGCAGAAACCAGCTTTTGGTCGGAACATCAGGGTCTGGAGCCCGGCTATTATCGCTGAAGCGATGTTGAGC
>NZ_JAACFT010000073.1 GCF_029051685.1 Bradyrhizobium sp. CSA207
TGACATTGGTCGCGACCAGCTCGTCGAGGCCGGGCTCGTAGATCGGGATCTCGCCGCGATGGAGCGCCGCAATCTTCTTCTCGTCCTTGTCGACGCAGGTGACGTCGTGACCGAAATCCGCAAAGCAAGCTCCGGACACCAGTCCCACATAGCCCGTGCCGATCATCGCAATTCGCACGAAAATGCCTCTTTCTGTGAACGATGGATGTTTCGTATCGCCTTCTAGTACATTTTTTCAGCCAATCGCAGGCTCGACCAATCCAGGAACGCGGAATCCGAATAATTCCTTAACGTCCTGCGTTGAGAGAGCATTCGCGATGTGGCACAACATGGCGGCGAGATCGCTCCAGCCTAGCGGCCTCGGGATACTCGTCGTCGCCACGCTTCAGACCCTACGCGAGCAAAGTCTGCGTGTCAGCCAAGCTTGGGGACGCCGCTTGCGCCGAGCACCGCAAATCGGGCCATGGCGGTATCTTCGCCGTACAGTAATGCGCAAATCATAAGGGCGATTGATTTCGAGCTGCGCAATTGTTGTGCGCTCTCAGCAAAAAGCCCGACCCCTGAAGCTTCGCTACCTCTCGGCTTTTCTGATGGCCTGGTGGATCGGATCGAATTGCGGTTAGCGCTCCAGATTTGGGCATCAATTGCCTCACAATTGATATGGCGTTTTCATTATTGCGTTGCAATATGGACGGATCGTCTAGCCCATTATGAGGCCGAAGCGATGATCCGACATGCTGCACGCATGCTGGCGCTGGTGTATTGCGTTTGCAGCCAGCCAGCCTACTCCAGTCTCGAAATGCAGGAGGTCGTCCCTCCGCTTTCATTCACGCTGTTCTGTACTCAGTACCCCGAGGACTGTCAGGAACGGCGGGACCGGCGAATAACGGACTTCCGTTCTCGACGGCAGCGCTGGCGTGAGCTCAACCAGATCAACTTGAGCGTTAATTCTGTTATCGCGGCCGAGAGTCTATTGGCGAGCCGGAACGACTATGATTGGCAGATCTTCCCCTCTGACGGAAATTGCGGGGACTATGCGGTAACGAAACGCCATCTGCTGCTTCGATCGGGCTGGCCTAGTTCGTCTCTTCTTCTGGGTGAAGTCGCTATTCGCGCGACGGGAGAACATCACCTGGTTTTGCTCGTTCGAGAAGGACGGGCCCTCTTTGTTTTGGACAATCTGAGCGGGGTAATTATTCAGTTCAATGAATCTTTGGACAAGTATGTTTTCCTGCGCACGGAATCGGATCTGAACCCCCAGCTCTGGACCCGCGGACCCGCGAGATCTTAGCTGTGTCCCTACTCCTTCGAATTCGACTGTGTCGCCATTCAAATCGTCTCCAGGATTCGCCGACGTACCAATCGGCGAGCTGGCGCTCCGCATCAACGGGCCAAATGCCCGCGATGCGCTCGGCTCGTTAATAATAGCCAACAATCAGCTCAAAACTGCTCTGCCGCAGGTAGCGTCGGGACAGGCTTTTGGGTAAGAAAACACGCATCCATGTCATTGAGATTTACATGACCAAAAAGCGCGCACTAATTACCGGTGTTACAGGTCAGGACGGGGCCTACTTAGCCGAGTTACTCCTTGGAAAGGGCTACGAAGTCCACGGCATCAAGCGGCGGACCTCCCTCTTCAACACCGATCGCATCGACCACCTTTACCTCGATCCACACGAGCCCGATCCGCCATTCCGGCTGCACTACGGAGATCTGACGGACTCCTCCAGCCTCATCCGGATCGTTGCCCAGGTACAGCCCGACGAAATTTACAATCTGGCTGCGCAGAGCCATGTGGCCGTGTCGTTTGAGGAACCCGAATACACTGCGAATTCCGATGGGCTGGGGACGCTGCGGATTCTCGAAGCCATGCGCATCGTGGGGCTGGAGAAGACGGCTCGCTTCTACCAAGCGTCGACTTCCGAATTATATGGCCTGGTTCAGGAAATTCCGCAGAAGGAGACGACTCCTTTTTACCCGCGCTCCCCTTATGCGGTCGCCAAGCTCTACGCCTATTGGATCACGGTGAATTATCGCGAAGCGTACGGTATGTACGCCTGCAATGGTATCCTGTTCAATCACGAGTCTCCCGTTCGCGGTGAGACCTTCGTTACCCGAAAGATCACGCGAGCACTCGCGCGAATCCATTTGGGTCTTCAGGAGCGCCTGTATTTGGGCAATCTCGACGCGCTGCGCGACTGGGGCCACGCCCGCGACTACGTCGAGATGCAGTGGTTGATGCTGCAGCAGGAGAAGCCGGAGGATTTCGTCATCGCCACTGGCGTGCAGCATTCCGTGAGAGACTTCGTTAATATTGCAGCCAGCGAAGTCGGAATAAGGATTCGCTGGGAAGGCAGCGACGTCGATGAGAAGGGCTATGACGCCTCTACCGGCAAATGTATCGTCTCGGTAGACCCCCGCTATTTCCGGCCCACCGAGGTCGCGACTCTCTTGGGAGATCCCGCGAAAGCCAAGCAGAAACTCGGATGGGAGCCAACGACCTCCTTCGAGACTCTGGTTCAGGAAATGATGAAGGAAGATCTCGAATCGGCAAAGCGGGACGAACTGATCAAGCAGCACGGATTCAGATACTTTCCGCGTCACGAGTGATCTCGGGCTAGATCAGCCGTCAAAGCGAGCGGCAGGAGGTAAGCGCTCATCCCGGCGCTCACCTTTGGCTGCTTTTGGTCGTCAGCCGACGTCATCTCTTCGCAGTCGAGGCCAGATGCCTCAGGGCAAGCGAACCGCATCCTCCACTGGAAGTCCAATGTTGTCGTCAGCGCTTGTCGGTCCGATACCCTTCGGCCCTGTCGACTTGCGCTCGTCCGCCATGACTTCCGACCACCGACGAACAATTGTTTGTCGGTCCCACCGATCAAGGGCGCGCTTTCTTCCTTCCTCGCCGTAATGCCCGCGGAGGGCCGATGCCTCACAAAGCTGGCAAATCGCGACTTGAAGAGCGGACGAATCTCCAGGTGGAATCACAAGGCCCGCACCAGTTACTTCCGCCGCGAGCCCCGTCCCCTCTTCGGCCATCGCGACGACTGGTCGAGCCGACGCAAAGATCGCACCAAGCTTGGAAGGCAACACCAGATCGGCTGCCTCGGCCTTCTGCGGAATCAGATGAAAATCGGCAGTTGCCATCAACTCGTTGAAGCTCTCCTTGGGCTGAAGTCCGAGAAAATGGACATTGGAGTGTCCGAGAGCCATTTGCTGGAGCCTCATCTTAGCTGGGCCCTCTCCGGCGAGGATGAAGCGAATATGTGGATGGCTTTGCTCCAACCCGATCGCGGCCTCGATCACGAATTCAAGCCCTTGCTTGTTCGACATCGTTCCGGAGTAGAGCGCAACGATGTCATTCTCGCCGAGCTTCAGCTGCTCGCGATATTTCGTCATCCGCGAAGCGGGGCAGATCGCGCGGGTATCAATCCAATTTCTGACCTCGACCGCTCTATCGAGACGCACCCCCTTGAGGATCAGGCGCCCCACCATCGGTTGAGAGATCGTCGAAACATGATCGAACGATTTGAGGATCGCCGATTCAGTCCTGAGCATCCATTTGCGCAAGAAACCGTTACGCAGCAGACCAAGATCGAACGCTGCATCGACCTCGAAATCCTGAATGTGAAGCCATGATTTGGCACCGATGCGACGAGCAACGACTGAGACGAACGCAGCCGACATCAGAGAAGGGGCAACCGCGACCATGACGTCTGGTCGCCAGGAGAGCGCGTTCACGAGGACCGGCACTGCGCTCGATAGGGCGAACGAGGCATGATGGATGAGCCGCTTCGCCCCTGACGGATGTCCAGGCACATAGATCGGCGTACGCGTGACCCGAACGCCATCGATATGCCTCGATCTGAAGTAAAAACTACTGAAGCCTCGAGGAGTCTTCCAGGCGGGATAATAGGGCGGAGCAGTGATCACCCTGACCTCGTGACCTTCCGCGACGAGGCTTTCGCAAAGTTCGCTATTGTATTTCGCCACTCCGATCAGATCGGGGGCATAATTGATGCCGACCAAAAGAACACGCATAAAGGCGCAATCCAAGTAAGTTTTGAGAATTCAAATTATTGCAGGCAGAATAGTTGAGCTCAGCTGGTGGCGCTAACCTCCAGATGACGGCCGTAGCCTTTTAGAAAATCCTGATACGCTGCGGCGAGGCCGGCGCGCAGAGGAATATTTGGTTGCCAACCAAGGGCCCGCACCCGCGAGCTATCGAGCAGCTTACGTGGCGTACCGTCTGGCTTGGACGTATCGAAGACCAGCTTGCCCCGATAGCCCACCACGTCTGCAATCGTTGCCGCAAAATCGGCGATCGATAATTCGTCGCCGCTGCCGACATTGATCGGCTGGTCGCTCGAATAATTCTTCAGGAGGAAGACACACGCGTCGGCAAAATCATCGACGTTCAGAAATTCACGCAGCGGCGTTCCGGTACCCCAGACCGTCACCGTCGGCGCTTGCTCCAGCTTTGCTTCGTGAAATCGTCGGATTAGTGCCGCCGGCACATGGCTATGATCGGGATGGTAATTGTCGCCACGACCATAGAGATTGGTGGGCATCGCAGAGAAGAAGTCATCGCCGAATTGGCGGCGGTACGCCTGACACATCTTGAGGCCAGCGATCTTCGCGATCGCATACCACTCATTGGTGGGCTCGAGCGGTCCGGTGAGCAGTTCATCCTCGCTGATCGGCTGCTTGGCGTGCTTTGGGTAGATGCAAGATGAGCCCAAAAACAAGAGGCGCCGCACGCCGACGGCATGGCTGGCGCGGATAACGTTTAGTTCGATCGAAAGATTGTCGCAGAGAAAATCGACGGGGAAGTTGCTATTGGCGGCAATGCCTCCGACCTTTGCGGCCGCGTGAATCACGACCTCGGGCCGGTTGGCCTCGAGCCATCGGATCGTTGGCTCTTCCTTGATAAGATCCACCTCATGTCGGTCGGCGCAGAGAATGGTGCAATTCTCAGACGCAAGGCGCCGAACGACGGCCGAGCCGACCATGCCGCGATGGCCGGCTACAAAGACGCGCTTACCGGAAAGATTGTACGTTGATGCCCCTGTCATATGACTACACGGGCCTTCTCTTTACGGAAATATCCACTGCACAGCCCCTTTTCCAATCTGCACACACCAACGGTGCAGCGCAGCATACTAATTTGTTAACACAATCTTTACCGGGCAGCAGCCTAAGTTGACGTTAAATCGCTTTTTTGGTGAACAGCCCCTGGTTGCGCAATCCGGCGGCAGACCATTGGCACAAAAATAGACAGAGCAGTCGTGCGGATCGCACGACTGCTTGTTTCATCCAGGTTAGCTATTCGGTGAGGCTGATCAGTAAGCGCGACGCAGGACGGGGCCTTCCGGCGCGCAGACGCGATCCATGTACCAGCCGTACGGAGTCTCAACACGCACGAGCGGGCAGTGGCGCTGCGGCACATAACGGTATGGGTAGGACTGGGCCCAGAAAGTTACCGGCGTCGCCTGGCTCTCTCCGGTCAGGAGGGCCGCGCTTGCAGGCATTTGCATGCCAGCACTTGCGCCGCTCGCTGCACACAGGGAAGTGGCCAACGCTAAAAGACCCACCCGCGCAAACGTCTTGAACATCCGTATAGCTCCCTTGCCCCGACGGATCTCATCGATCAACCGCACGGCCCGCGGGGCCGGCTTCAGCGGCAGACGATCGGCGAACCGCCCAGAAAACAGTTAAACATCCTCGTAAGATTACCAAGCACCGGGGCAGGAAGGCAACCGATCCGACGCACGGAATTTAGGCTCCGGGCAATAACGCGCCGTACTGTGACTTCTTGGCCCTAGTTCTTCCCGCTCCACGCGCCCGGCGCGGCAAGGTCCGGCGAATGGCGGTACACATCGCGCAGGAATTGGTAGGCGACCGTTTGGGCAAGAGGCACCTCCTCCTCCCCCAGTTTCGCGAACATCAGAATGTCGCGCAGGGTCCGCCAGCGGCTTTCATCGTAGTCCGCGATGCGGCCACCGGTCGGCAAGACCAGGTTACGCTGCTGCTGTAGTTCGAACTTCAGCCGTTCAAAATTTAGCTTCGCCGGGTCAAACTCGGCAAGAACAGGCACACTCTGTGCATAGTCGCTGTAGACGAACTGCCAACCTCGGATGAGTCCGTGGAGAACGTCGACAATGACGGACGGACGATCATGAATGAGGTCGTTGCTGGCGAAATAGACCAGCCCCGGGACATGAATGCCGTAGTCCTGCGGCTTGATCACATTCAGCCGGATGCCCGTACCGGACGGAGTTGGCTGGTCATCGATGGCGGCGATGATGGCATCGACCTCGCCGGCCCGGAGCGCATCGAAGCTGTCGCGATCGGCCACTTTCGTCACTTGGCTGCGCGGCAGGCCGAGCTGAGCCATCATCGCGTCGAAGATCACGTCTCCCTCGCTTGCCCTGCGGTAGCCGACGCGCTTGCCGACCAGGTCGGGCGGCCGGCGCAAGCCGGATCCTTCGAGGGTAAAGATCGCAATCGAGGTGTCGAGGAAGCTTGCGGCGAACGCCGTTACGGGCACGCCGCGCCAGGCGGCCAGCAGAAACTTTTGGCCGCTGGTCACGCCAATGGCATGTTCGCGTGCGACTGTCTCGACGAAGTTCGGGTCGTCAGGGTGCGGGCGCAGCGCGATCTGGGACGTGAGAAAGCCCTGCTTGAGCGCGATCAATTCGCCGGCAAAGCGCGCCGCGTAGGGGCCGTCGAGGAGCAGACTTGCCGCGGCCGCGGGGTTCGATACTTGGCGCGGCGGCGAATCCGGGCGCAGTGCGATAAGGGCCAAGCCCAGCAAGGCAACGGCCGCAAGACCAATCGCTACATACCGGCTGGACCGTCGCCTGGATCGCTGCCGGGACCGGGTCTGGGACACTGAAGGCTTCCTAACGAACTGTGAGATTTAGCATATCGGGTGAGGGCAAATGCGCTACAGTCAAACCGTTGGGGTAAGGTTACTTTTTCCTTCGTCTTGTTTTAATTGCGATTTTGCCTGATAGCACCGTGTATTCGGATCAATGAATTGTTCGTAAGTGAGCATTAGCGCGATGACGATTGTATCGGCTCGACCGGCTCCCGTCCCTGATTCGGCTGCGGAAATTGCTGTGGTGGAGCCGGTTTCGGCGACACCTCAAAGTAATGCCTGGAGCTTTCTTCGCCCTCTGGTTGTGGAGCGGCTGGTGATGGTCGGCGACGGCCTGCTGGTGGTGCTGAGCGGCATCGGCTGCGCGGTCGCCTATCACCTCTATACGCAATCGGCGCTCGGCAAGGCCAATGTCTACGCCGCGGCAAGCGTCGTGGTGGCGATCAACTTCATCCTGCTGACCACGGTCCAGCACGGCTATCGCCTCAAGAACATCACCAACCTGCCGCGCGCAGTCCGCACCGCGGTGACGACGTGGACCGGGCTGTTCGGCGCGCTGCTGGCGCTCGCCTTCACCATGAAGGTGAGCGAGGACTTTTCCCGCGGCACCACGATCTCGTTCTACCTGGTCGGGCTGGCCGTGCTGCTGGCCTGGAAGCTGGCCGCCGGGCGCTGGGCCGCCAGGGCGCTTGCGACCGGCGCGTTCGCCAACAGCCGCGCGGTGATGATCGCCGAATTCGGGCTGCCGGCGGCCTCCAACACCCTGATGGACCTTGCCCAGCACGGCTATCGGCTGATGCGGATCATGGAGATCCGCGGCAGCGACCTCGCCTCGCCGCTGCTGCTGTCGGCGATCGCGCCGCGCTTTGACGAGCTGATCGCCTATGCGCGCGAGAACCGGGTCGAGCACATCTTCCTGCTGATGAGCTGGAGCCGGCAGCACGCGATCGACAGCATCCTGGACGCGCTGAAGGTGCTGCCCGTTCCCGTGCATCTGGTGCCCGATGCCCACGCCGCGCGCTTCCTGCGCTATCCGCTGCAAAGCACCGGCCACACCTTTACCGCAGAGCTGCGCCGCGCGCCGCTGTCCTGGAACGAACGCGCGCTCAAGCGCACGCTCGACCTTGCCGGCACCGGCCTGGCGCTGATCGTGTTCGCCCCCGTGATGCTGGTGACCGCCGTGCTGATCAAGGCGACCTCGAAGGGGCCGGTGTTCTTCCGCCAGACCCGTCACGGCTTTGGCGGCCGCGCCTTCAAGATTTTCAAATTCCGCACCATGCGCGTGCTCGAGGACGGCCCGAAAATCGTGCAGGCGCAAAAGAACGACCCGCGCGTGACTGCAATCGGCAAATGGCTGCGCAAGACCTCGATCGACGAGCTGCCGCAGCTGTTCAACGTGCTCATCGGCGACATGTCGCTGGTCGGCCCCCGCCCGCACGCGGCCGCCCACAACACCGAATATGAGCAGATCATCGGCAACTACGCCTTCCGCCACCATGTGAAGCCCGGCATCACCGGCTGGGCCCAGGTTAATGGTTACCGCGGAGAAACCCGCACGCTCGAGCTGATGCAGAAGCGCGTGGAGTATGATCTGTGGTACATCAATAATTGGAGCTTGTGGTTGGATGTAAGAATCTTGCTGGGAACGATAATTGTCACCTTCGGTCGACCGACCGCACATTGATCAGATCTTGTCGAGCCTCAGCGCCCTGCCAATGAACCTCTTTTTCATCCGTATTCGAAAGCTCCTGCACGCGTTCAGTTCTTCATCGGGAATGCGAGCACTTAAGCATGGAGTTGCCGCAAGTATTGAGCACAGCTCCGCACTTGGAGACGTGCAATACAAGACGATCGTTGATATCGGCGCAAATGTTGGACAATTCGCACTTTTCGCGCGCGAACGATACCCAAAGGCAGCCATCTTCAGTTTCGAGCCACTTGAGGATTGCTGGACCACATTCAGCAGCATCTTCGGCAGCGATCAGCAGGTTCAACTCTTCCGCTGCGCCATCGGACCCACCGATGCAAAAGCTGCGATTAACGTCACAAAGGAGAACGACTCATCCTCGCTCCTCGCGCCTGCAGCCACGCAGGTCGAGGTTTTTGGAACGGAGGTGAGCGCGAAAAAAACCGTGGAGTTACGACGATTGCCTTCAGTTTTGAGCGGTGAGCAGATAGCAACTCCGGCGTTGCTCAAGATTGATGTCCAAGGTTTTGAATTAGACGTGCTGAGGGGATCCGAAGAACTGCTGGAACGCTTTGATACTATCTATGTTGAAGCCTCCTACGTTGAACTGTACCAAGGGCAGGCGCTTGCAGGTGATGTGATCGAATACCTGCGCACGCGACGATTTGAGCTCCGTGGCGTGTTCAACCAACATCTGGACGGATCAAGAGGCCCGTTGCAGGCCGACTTCCTCTTTAAGCAGGTTCGCAGCTGATGGGCGCGCCTGCTTCGTTTCGTTCATCGCCATGACAATCCACCCTAAAGATCGAACTAAGCAGCAAATCGTATTTTGCGCGCTCGAAACCTACTCTTTGGTTGGGGGCATGCAGAACTTCAATCGACGTGTAATCAGAAATCTACTATCGCGCGCGCAATCACGCGGCGAGTCTCCGCCGCAGATGAGATTTCTGCGCGACGGCGATTCAATTCCGAAGGATCTCGCAGCTGTTGCGCGAAGCTATCCAAATCGGATCGCCTTTATCCTCGGTAGCGCAATCGCCGGGCTAACTGCCAGTGTCTTTATCGTAGGGCACATCAATCTGTTGCCCATTGCGGCGCTTGTGAGGTGTTTTCGTTGGAAGACACCGATACTGCTATTTGTGCACGGGGATGAGGTTTGGAACGAGCCCAAGCGACGGAAGAAGCGCTGGCACGACAGTCTCTTCCTCCGCGCGGTCAGCCGGATCGCGTCAGTGAGTCAGTACACCGCTGATATCATGTCGCAGGAATTTGGGGTGAACCGGACGAAATTTCGAATTCTTCCGAACGCCGTTGACGCCGTCGAGAGACCGTCGAGCCCTGATGCAAAGGATACACCCGTGGTGCTGACTGTATCGCGGCTGAGTTCGGGCGACCGGGCTAAAAATATCGATCAGATGCTGAGAGCCATTGCACTTTTGAAAACGAGGATACCGAACGTTAGATATGAAGTCGTGGGTGACGGCTCGTTGCGCGGCGAGTTGGAACAGCTGACGAGAGAACTTGGGATCGGCGCCAACGTTTCATTTCTTGGCCGATTGAGCGATGATGAGCTTTCTCAGGCTTATCTACGAGCCTCCGTTTTTGCTTTGCCTTCTTCGAAGGAGGGCTTTGGAATCGTCTACCTCGAAGCGTGGCTTCGTCTGTTGCCTGTCATCTGCAGTTCGTTTGGCGCTTCCAAAGAAGTCGTCTCGGATGGCCTCGATGGATTTGTCGTCGACCATCGGGATCCGGATGCGATATCAGACCGGCTCCAGGAGTTGCTAACAGATCCCTTGCTCGCGCGACGATTCGGAGAACATGGAAGAAAGAAAGTCGAAGCTAAATATCTGAATAGTTCGTTTCAAGCGAACCTGAATGCAATCATTGATAGTCTCCAGATTGATTGATAGCAGCGCGGCTGATCGATCAATCCTTCGAACCAAAGCAAGCCTCTCTCTCCGACTACCTCATTCATGCATCCGCTGACACAATATCTTATGTACCTCAAGAAGCTCCAGCAGTGGGGGACCTTTCTCTCCGGATCTGTTTTGTCACAAGGGCTTGCCGCTCTAACTGGTTTGTTGATCGTTCGCTGGATGACGCTTGAAGACTATGCGGTCTACACGATAGCTACTGTAGTCCTCGGGACCATCACGCTACTAACCAAAGGGGGCACGCATCTCGGCTTTGCCGCAATTGTCGGCCGGACCTGGCCTGACCGCATGCAGGCAGCTTCTGCTCTTGATGCAGCGCTTCGCCAGCGCCGACTCATCTCGGCCGTAATTTTACCTGTCATAGCTCCCATTTCAGTTTGGTTGTTGGTCCGAAACGGAGCACAAGTCTTTGTTGTGGCCACACTACTCTGCCTGCTTCTTATCTACTGGTTCGCAGATATGCGGACTCGATTGGTTGATCAGATTTTGTTTTTTGCTGGACGTGCGTCTCGAACACAAGCGCTGGACACCATTCTGGCTGCAATTAGGTTGGCGCTAGTATCGGGTCTTCATCATCTCGGAATGCTTGGAGCGACGGCTGCAGTTGCTGCTGCAACTAGCATCGCGTTGATGCGCGTTCCTTTCATCGAGCGCTGGACACTTCGAGAGACCCCCTTCAAGAGGGCTATCAAGAATGACGCCTACTTCTCTGAGATTCGCCGAGTTGCGGTTCGGCAGTTTCCACTGGAAGTTTTTTCCTCTCTTCAAGGACAGCTGATCTTTCTTATAATTGCTTGGGTGGGCTTGCCGTCGCAAACAGCCGAATTTGGAGCATTGAGCAGAATTGCGCAGCTGTTGTTACCGGTTCAAGCCTTCATCCAAGCGTTTGCCATTCCTAGCTTTAGCAGGGCCAAGGTACACGTCGGTCGCCGGCTATGTCAGTGGGTAGCGGTCGCGCTACTGCCCAGCGCAGCACTTCTCATTTCAAGCTTGATAGTTCCCAACGCTTTTCTCTGGCTGATAGGCCCACAGTACAGCGCTCTAAAAAGCGAACTCGCGATCTGTGCTCTCGGCGTTGCCGCGAACGGCGTAGGCTCGATTGCTCTTCAACTAATCGGACACCGCGGCTGGAACTTTTGGGCATGGCTGCAGATCCCCGTAACCCTAATTTGGTGCCTAGTAGGACTAACGACTCTCGACTTTAGGACGATCACGGGCGTGCTCTGGCTCCAAGTAGGTTTCGCTGTCGGGCCACTGTCCGCCCTCGCAGGAGACATTCTCGCCGCGTATGCAAGAGGCGAATTTCGATCGACGCAGCCGCCGCTGCCAACTGAATAGGTGTCAAGTGAGTGCAATCTCGTTCTCGATCGTTATTCCGACGTTTCGCCGCTTGGATGCGCTACAAGATTGCCTCGATGGCATCAGGAAGTTGAATGAAAAGCCGGTGCAGATCGTCATAGTCTATCGGCCAGCCGAAGACGTCGAAACAGCGAAGTGGATTGTTGACAGAGCTGCTGGGCACCCGGATTGGCTACTTGTGCCCATCGGAGTGCCCGGCCAAGTTGCAGCGCTAAACGCCGGCGTCGACGTTGCCAAAGGCGAAGTCGTTGTGGTGCTTGATGACGATGCCGTCCCTCGACCCGACTGGATTTCCAAAGTCCTGTCTCACTTCGAGGATCCGCTCGTTGGCGCTGCGGGAGGGCGCGATGTCCTGCACATCGGGGGCGAATGCATTTTGAAACCCGAACTCTCGAAGGTCGGCCATCGGGATTTTTGGGGAAATATCATAGGTCAACATCATTTGGTCGTCGGTCCAGCTCGCGACGTCGAGGTCGTAAAGGGATGCAATTGGGCGATCCGGAGAGGCGCCATAGGTACGCTACGCTTTGACGAGCGACTTCCAGGCCACGGAGCTCAACCTTCGAATGACTACTGGTATTGCTTGAACCTCCGGCGAATGGGTTGGAAAATTATACTCGACCCGACTGCGATCGTTGATCATTATCCTGGATGGAAACCCGACTACCAAGCCGACAGGTGGAGTTACCTTAAGTGTCGGGATTGGACGGCAAGTAACTGCGCGAGCCGATTGGCATTTGCGTCGTGGCATCTGAAAGCCAGGTACGTGTTCTACTCAGTTATCATTGGACACCGTCACTGCCCAGGATTGTTCTTCCTGTTGCATAGCTTGCTTCGACGTCCTCGAAGTCTTTTCGATCAGCTAGCGGGGGGCTGGACGGGCTTTTTTCTCGGCTGGAATCTCTCAAAGGAGTTTGGCCTACGACCTCCTGGTCGCGCTCATGGCCCGCCCGGACATGATTTTCGACTCAGTCGGAACCTAGAGCGGTTGCAGGATGGAGGTCAAACTTGCTGACAAGGAGATCAATTGCGGCGGGGATGATCGCGCTCCCGTTCTCAAGTGTGGGCCTCGCGCGAGCTAGCGAATTTCTGAGGACTGGCTCACTCGGGGAATTGCCGGATCGAAAGACTGAAGCCTTCCCGCTTTCGGACCAGTCAAATGTCGGAAGTTGGCGGAGGTTAGATTCGCATAGCGATGAGTTTGACGGGAATGGCTTGGATCACTCCAAATGGTTGCCAAGCGACTCATGGAACGGCATGAAACCGTCGTTCTTCTCTTCAGAAAATGTTTCAGTCAGTGGGGGGTGCTTGAACATTACCTGCCAACTCCGTGACCCTCCGGCAGCACTTGCACGCGCTGGGTACGGCAAATGGTCGACCGCTGTCGTCAAGAGCGTCTCACCGGTGCTGTACGGATATTTTGAAATTCGGGCAAAAGCGATGCGCTCCGCTGCACTGAGTTCATTCTGGTTCTACAAAAAATACCCGGCTGAGCAGGATGAAATTGATGTTTTCGAACTTTGCAAAGATAAACGAGGCGTTGTGAACAATTACCACATGACGCTGCATGTGTATCAATTGCCTGGGTACACCGCCGACCAAATTTCTGAAGCATACTGGCGCGCTCCCTTTGACTTTGCGGACGAGTTTCATGTCTTTGGCTTGAATTGGGCTGCCGACAAAATTGAATTTTTTGTTGATGGAGCTTTGGTTCGCCGTACCGAGAACCGCCTGTGGCACAGGCCAATGCACATGGTCTTCGACAGTGAAGTCCACAAGGGCTGCGGTATACCCGATGATGCTTCAATGCCGTCCACGTACCGAATCGACTATGCGAGATCATGGCAGGCAACGAAGGATTGAACTTTTTAATGCAGAATCGCGAAAGAACGGCCTTTCCTGAGACCAGCAGCTCCAATCAGATGCAGTCAGCAACTTTGCAAACAAGGCACTCTTTCCTAGCACTGGATATGCTCCGCGGCGTAGCAGCTCTCGCCGTCATGACCCGCCATACATCAAGTCTCTTTGGCGGCCAACTTTTTCCAATGGCATATCTTGCCGTCGATTTCTTTTTCATGCTGAGTGGGTTTGTCCTAGCTCACGCGTATGGAAGGCAGCTTGGGAAAAGTCTTTCATTTAGAGCGTTTATGGTCGCTCGTTTGATTAGATTGTATCCTTTGTATCTCCTTGGCCTACTCGTTACGTGCTTGGCGCTAGGAATTGCGACGATACGCGGCGGCGGAGTTTCCCTGCTGGCATGGCTAATATGGCTGCCGACTGCCTTGCTGTTCTTGCCGGCACCAGGTCACCTCAATTCCAGCATCTTTCCGCTGAATGGACCTACTTGGTCACTATTCTTTGAGCTTGTGGTGAATGCAGCACTTGGCGCGTGGTTCCAATACTTCAGCCTCCGATTGCTCTTCACAATCATTGGTATATCGGGGCTTGGATTGATTTGCTCGGCCGGGTTGATTGGCACTATCGATGTTGGGTTTCAATGGGCGACGTTCCCGCTCGGTTTCTTGCGGGTAGCCCCGTCGTTTTTTGGCGGCTGGTTGCTGTATATGATCTGGCAGCAGAGGCGGACGACCTTAGCAAATTGGGCTGCCCTAGTGGCTGCGTGTTGTCTGATTACCACCCTCGCGATCAATCCATCGCACGACGTCGAAGCGGCGCTCGCGATTGTAACAATCGCTGTGGCGTTTCCAGCCATCATCTATTTGGCGGCAGCCAGCAGCATTACAAATCCCGTTCTGTCCCGTGGATCGACTTGGTTGGGCGCTAGCTCCTACGCAATTTACGTCCTGCATCTGCCCGCCTATCGTAAGCGCGATTTTCCCCGCACGTTGACGCCTGCGCTTTTGACGGATGGCCTTCGTATCGGGGGCGGCGTCTGGCCTGTTCAGGCAGTGGCGGTTTTGGGGAAGTTGAAGGGCAGCAGGTCGGTGAT
>NZ_JAACFT010000074.1 GCF_029051685.1 Bradyrhizobium sp. CSA207
CCCCACCCCAACCCTCCCCCGCAAGCGGGAGAGGGAGCAGACCGTCTCCGTGGAGAAAAAGCAGCCATGAAATTCACCCTCTCCTGGCTGAAGGATCATCTCCACACCGACGAGCCGCTGGAAAAGCTGGCCGATAAGCTCACCATGATCGGGCTCGAGGTCGAGAACATCGAGGACAAGGCGAAGGCGTTGAAGCCTTTCACGATTGCCAAGGTGATCTCGGCCGAGCAGCATCCGAACGCGGATCGGTTGCGCGTCTGCATGGTCGACACCGGCAATGGTGCGGCACCAGTGCAGGTCGTCTGCGGCGCGCCGAATGCGCGCGCAGGGCTCGTCAGCGTGTTCTCGCCCCCCGGCACTTACATTCCGGGCAAGGACATCACGCTCGGCGTCGGCACCATCCGCGGCGTCGAGAGCCGCGGCATGCTGTGCTCGGCCGCTGAACTGCAGATCTCGAACGACCATGACGGCATCATGGAATTGCCGGCCGATGCGCCGGTTGGCGCTGCTTACGCCGAATGGGCCGGCCTCGGCGATCCCATGATCGAGATCAATCTGACGCCGAACCGGCAGGACTGCACCGGCGTGCACGGCATCGCGCGCGACCTCGCCGCGGCCGACATGGGCAAGTTCAAGGACCCGACCATCAAGCCGATCAAGGGCGAATTCCCCTGCCCGGTGAAGGTCACCGTCGAGGATGCCGCGCTGTGTCCGGGCTTCGCGCTGCGGCTGGTGCGCGGGGTGAAGAACGGCCCGTCGCCGGAATGGCTGCAGAAGCAGCTGACTGCGATCGGACTGCGTCCGATCAACGCGCTGGTCGATATCACCAACTTCATGACCTATGACCGCGCGCGGCCGCTGCATGTGTTCGACGCCAAGAAGGTCAAGGGCAATCTCGTGGTGCGGCGTGCCCGCGACGGCGAGACGCTGCTCGCGCTCGACGGCCGTACCTACAATCTTGATCCCGCCGTTTGTGTGATCGCCGATGAGCACGGCGTCGAATCGCTCGCTGGCATCATGGGCGGCGAGGCTTCGGGCTGCGACGAGAATACCACTGACGTGCTGATCGAATCGGCGCTGTGGAACGAGATCAACATCGCCCAGACCGGCCGCAAGCTCGGCATCAATTCGGACGCGCGCTATCGTTTCGAGCGCGGCGTCGACCCGGCCTTCATGGTGCCGGGGCTGGAGCTTGCGACAAAACTGGTGATGGAGCTGTGCGGCGGCGCGCCCTCGGAGAACGTCGTGGTCGGCAAAGCCTTCGGCGACGATCGCGTGATCGACTTCCCGGTCACCGAGGTGAAGCGGCTGTCCGGCATCGAGGTGCCGCAGCCGGAGATGAAGCGCATCCTGACCCATCTCGGCTTCATGATGGCGGGTCCGGGGCCGGTGGTGAAGGTTGCGGTGCCGTCCTGGCGCTCCGACGTGCACGGCAAGGCCGACATCGTCGAGGAAGTCGTCCGCATCTACGGCATCGACAAGGTGCCGGAGACGCCGTTCGAGCGCGGCGAGGATGCGCGCAAACCCGTGCTGACGCCGATCCAGCTCCGCACCCGCCGCGCCCGGCGGGCGCTCGCAAGCCGCGGCATGACCGAGGCGGTGACCTGGTCGTTCATCACGAAGGCTGCGGCAAAACTGTTTGGCGGCGGCCAGCGCGAACTCGAAGTGGCCAACCCGATTGCGTCCGATCTTTCCGACATGCGTCCGACGCTGCTGGCCGGCCTGATCGCGGCGGCGCAGGCCAACGCCGATCGCGGCTTTGGCGATGTCGCGCTGTTCGAGGTCGGGCAGGTTTTCAAAGGCGACCGTCCGCAGGATCAGCTCATGGCGGCGAGCGGCATCCGCCGCGGCTTTGCCTCGTCGGAAGGTCTCGGCCGGCACTGGTCGGGCTCGGCGCAAGCCAGCGTGTTCGACGCCAAGGCCGACGCGCTTGCTGTGCTGGCTGCTGCCGGTGCGCCGATGCAGGCGCTTCAGATCGTGGCCGGGGGACCTGCGTGGCTTCATCCCGGACGCTCCGGCACGATCCAGATCGGCCCGCAGAACGTGCTCGGCACTTTCGGCGAGATGCACCCCCGCGCGCTCGAATCGCTCGGCGCCGATGGCCCGCTGCTGGTGTTCGAGGTGATCCTCGACCGCATTCCCGAGGCCAAGAAGAAGCCGACCCGTGCAAAACCCGTGATCGAGCTGTCGGCGTTCCAGCCGGTGTCGCGCGATTTTGCCTTCATCGTCGATCGTACCGTCAAGGCCGGTGAGATCGTGCGCGCAGCGCAGGGCGTCGACAAAAAGCTGATCAGCGCCGTCAACGTGTTCGACGTCTATGAGGGCAAGGGCATCGATGACGGCAAGAAGTCGATCGCCGTCGCGGTGACGATCCAGCCGCGCGAGAAGACGCTGACCGATCAGGAAATTGAGGCCGTAGCCGCAAAGATCGTGGCCGAGGTGACGAAGAAGACCGGCGGCACATTGAGAGCATGAGTCTCGCCGACTTTCTGCCCAAGGACGTCAGCCTCACCATCGCGATGGCGCTCTGCGCCATCGCTTTCGTTTCGGGCACCGCGCGCGGCTTCTCCGGATTCGGCTCGGCACTGATCTTTATGCCGCTTGCGAGCAGCGTCGCAGCACCGCGGCTCGTCGCAGCGCTCCTCCTCGTCATCGACTTCGTCGCGGCGGCGCCGCTCCTGCCGGACGCGTGGCAGAAGGCCGACCGCAAGGCGACCGCGGTGATCGTGCTGGGCGCGCTGGTCGGCGTGCCGGTCGGCACGTATTTCCTCAGCGTGCTCGAACCGGTCACCACCCGCTGGATCATCTCCTGCTTCGTCGCAGCATTGCTTCTGTTGCTGCTGTCGGGCTGGCGCTATCGCGGCAAGGATCACGCCTGGCTGTCGGTCGGCATCGGCAGCCTCTCAGGCTTCTGCAGCGGGTTGGCGCAGACCGGCGGGCCGCCGATCGTCGGCTATTGGCTCGGCCGGCCGATCGCCCCGATCGTCGCACGCGCCAATATCCTGTTGTTCTTCGGCGCGTCGGACTTCTTCTCGATGGTCAGCTATGCGACCACCGGCCTGATCTCACGCGAGTCCCTCGTGCTGTCACTCATCGTCGGCCCGGTCTACGCCGTCGGCGTCGCGTTCGGCACATCGCTATTCGGCCGCGCCAGCGAAACCGTGTTTCGCGGCATCTGCTATGTGCTGATTGCGCTGGCGGTTGTCGCCGGGCTGCCGGTGCTGGATGGAATTTTGCGCTGACCGATCCACTCGTCGTCCCGGCGAAGGCCGGTACCCATAACCCCGGTCGGTATTTGTGGTGCGATCTGGCAACTACGAGTCTTCGCCAAACCATTCCCTGTGGTTATGGGTCCCGGCCTTCGCCGGGACGACGAGTTAGTTTTATTGCGGCCGCGTCGTCTTTCGCCGCTTGGTCGATTGCGTCGGCACGTCGGCCGGCTCGTCCTTGAGTGCGCCGATCTTGCGGAGCGCCGCATCTGCGGCGCGCTCACCGCTTTCCCAGGCGCCGTCGACTGTGCCCCACAGCGTCTCGTGCGCGGCTTCGCCTGCAAGGAACATGGGGCCGATCGGTTCAGTCAGGATCTTTCGCGACAGCTGCCCGCCGGGCGAAGCGGCCGACATCGCGCCCATCACGAAGGGCGAGGCGTTCCAGCGCGTTGCGCTGACCTTCTGCACCGCGGCGGCCGCCTCGCTGCCGAACAGTTTGGTGATCCATTCCCTGGCGAAGGCGATCATCGCTTTTTCGCCCTGCTGCGAGAGATCGCGGCCGAACGAGCCGCCGATATCGATCGAGCACAGCGAAGACCCGCCAATGTTGGCGAATAGCAGCGCGGTGCGCGTCGAATTGCTCTGCTCGATGAGGATGTCGTCGCGCGACAGGCCGAGCGGATTGCCCGGCAATTGCAGCACGATGTGATCGTAGCTGCCGAGCCCGAGTTTTGACGCGGCATCGAGCGTGCGCTTGGGGATATCGGGCACGAACTTGATCGCGCCTGATGTCAGCACATTGGTCGAGACCGTGATGATGGCGGCGCGCGCGGCGATCTTGCCGGACGGTGTTTCGACGCTGACGTCGCGATTGCTCCAGGCGATGCGGCTTGCCGGCGTCGACAGCGCGACCGGCGCCTGCTCGCCAAGCCTGCTGATCAGCGTGCCCAGACCCTGGCGGCAGGCGATCGCGGCATTGCGGTCTTGCGCGCGCGCCTTGTCGATGGCCGAAAGCTCCTTCAGATCCTTGCCGGCAAAACTCGCGCCCAGCACGAACTCCGCCGCGCCAGCCCAGTCGCCGAGATCCTTCGGCAGCACCGACGCGCACGCGGTATCCAGCTTGCCGCGCGCGGCGTCGTCGATGGCGCGGTTGGCGCGCACCAGCGCCGCGAGAAATTCCTCGGTCTCGCCGGCGCGTGCATTACGGCGGCCGATGCGCATCTTCTGGCCCGACGGCGCGGGCAGGACGTCGAGCCCGGCGCTGCGCGCCAGCCGGATCATCGGATTGGTCTCGGGATTGTGCATCCAGCGCGCGCCGCGATCGAACGGCACGTCGAAGGTCGTGCTGTCGGTGATGCAGCGCCCGCCGATCTGCGACGCTGCCTCCACCACCACGACCTTGCGATTGGCGGCCATGATGCGCCGCGCCGCAGCGATTCCGGCCGCGCCGGCGCCGATCACGACAATGTCAGCCTCGCGCGGCAGCGTAGCGGCCGATGCGTGCAGGATCGGCGCTGCGGCAAAGGCTGCGGACGCCGATAGGAAGCTGCGGCGCGTGATTGTCATGTCATAGTTTCCGGAGACTTGCGGCAAACGGGAACAGCTAGCGAACCTTGCCGCATCCGATGTTGCGCGGCAACTATCATGGTGAATCAATCGTGCTTGACCTCACAGAGCCATGAACCGAATTGCAAGACGTTTCGACCATGCTAGAACAGGGAAAAAGGTGGCCGGAAAAGGCCGCGGGGGGAGTTCGACATGGGGACGGTCCTAGACTCAGTCGGCAAGCTGATTGCCGCGTACCTCTCGAAGGAGGTGCCGGGCTATGAGCCGTTCACGCCGAGCGATCCGGAGCATCTGCGCGGCGTCATCGAGCCCGGCGACGTGCTGCTGGTCGAAGGCAACAACCGCATTTCCGGCATCATCAAATACCTGACGCAATCGACCTGGTCGCATGCCGCACTCTATGTCGGGCCGGTCGAAGGCGCCGAAGAGCCCGACGGCGAGCCGCACGTGCTGATCGAAGCCAACATCGGCGAGGGCGTTACCTCAGCGCCGCTGTCGAAATATTTTCCCTATCACACCCGCCTCTGCCGCCCGGTCGGATTGTCCCATGAGGACCGCACCACGGTCTGCCGCTATGCGATCAACCGTATCGGCTTCGGCTACGACACCAAGAACATCGTCGACCTGATGCGCTTCCTGTTTCCGTTGCCGATACCGCAGCGCTGGCGCCGCCGCATGATCGCGATCGGCTCGGGCGATCCCACCAAGATCATCTGTTCGGCGCTGATCGCGCAGGCCTTCGACGCGGTGCGCTATCCGATCCTGCCGAAGATCACCAAGGCCGGCAGCCGCGCCGCCCGCCGCGAGATCCTGCACATCCGCGATTCCTCGCTCTACATGCCCCGCGACTTCGACATCTCGCCCTATTTCGAAGTCGTCAAACCCACCATCGTGCACGGCTTCGACTACACCGCCCTGCACTGGGCCGACAAGCAGAAGCCGCTCGAGGAGGTAGCCGGCACCTTCAGTGTGTTTCCAGAAACGTTCTGTGCGCCGCCGCTCGTTCCTGAGGCGATTGACGAAGAGACGCCGGTTCCGGCTGAAGAAGTGATCGCGCCTGCGCAGATGGTGGAGCGCGTCACCGTCTCGGAGCATTTCCTGCTGCTGAAGAAGATCGCAAGGTACCGCCCGGGGCGCCGGGCACGTGCACGCGAGATGGCGGCGTAACGATCTCCAGCCCGGTCATTGCGAGCATAGCGAAGCAATCCAGATGCCTCCGCGGAACGATTCTGTATTGCTTCGCTTCGCTTCGCTCGCAATGACGGGGGGTGATCTACCGCTCCGCTCGTCCGATCACCGACATCAACTCCGCGATCTTCTCGCGCTGGTCGGCCTTGTCGCCGCTGGCGATCGCGTGCTCGACGCAATGGGCGACGTGGTCCTTTAAAATCTCCTCTTCGACCCGGCGCAACGCGGCGCGCACCGCCGAGATCTGCGTGACGATGTCGATGCAGTAGCGATCCTCCTCGACCATTTTCGAGAGGCCACGCACCTGGCCCTCGATCCGGCCGAGACGTTTTCCGACAGATGCCTTGATGTCCTTGCGCATGCCGTCTATATACCCCCATAGGGTATATGTTGCAAGGCCGGAGCGTGGCAATGAACGACAGCGAACACGGGCACCATCACAAGCCGGACACCGATTCCGGATGCGGCTGTTCCGCCAAGGCGGTGGCGCCGGCCGAGTCTGCAACCTCCTCATGCTGCGGCGGGCACGGCGATCATGCCGGCCACGCGCATGACCATGGCGACGCGGCGACGAAAGTCCACGATCCCGTGTGCGGCATGACGGTCGATCCCGCCACCTCCAAGCACCGGTTCGACCATCACGGCGAGACTTTTCATTTCTGCTCGGCCGGCTGCCGAACCAAGTTCGCGGCCGACCCGGCAAAATACCTCGCCAAGGAGAATGCGCCCGAGCCGGAGATGCCGGCGGGCACGATCTACACCTGCCCGATGCATCCGCAGATCCGCCAAATCGGGCCGGGAAGCTGCCCGATCTGCGGCATGGCGCTGGAGCCCGAAGTCGCGAGCCTGGAGACCGGCCCCAATCCGGAGCTCACCGACATGACGCGGCGGTTCTGGATCGGCGGCGCACTGGCGCTGCCGCCGGTGGTGCTGGAGATGGGCGGCCATCTCGCCGGCCCGCACAATTGGATCGACGCGACGCTGTCGAACTGGATCCAGCTCGTCTTTGCTACACCCGTCGTGCTGTGGGCCGGCTGGCCGTTCTTCGTGCGCGGCTGGCAATCGCTGCTAACACGCAATCTGAATATGTTCACGCTGATCGCGATGGGCACGGGCGTCGCCTATGTTTACAGCGTCATCGGCACGCTCGCGCCGCAGACGTTCCCCGCGACCTTCCGCGGCCATGAAGGCGCCGTCGCTGTCTATTTCGAGGCCGCCGCAGTCATCACCGTGCTGGTGCTGCTCGGCCAGGTGCTGGAGCTGCGCGCCCGCGATGCGACGTCCGGCGCGATCAAGGCGCTGTTGCAGCTCGCCCCGAAGACTGCGCGCCGCATCGATGCCGACGGCGGCGAGCACGAGGTCGAGATCGACGCACTTCATGCCGGCGACCGCCTGCGCGTGCGCCCTGGCGAAAAAGTGCCGGTCGACGGCGTCATTCTGGAGGGCCGCTCCTCGCTCGACGAATCCCTCGTCACCGGCGAATCCATGCCGGTCACCAAGGAGGCCGACGCAAAAGTCATCGCCGGCACGCTCAACCAGTCGGGCAGCTTCATCATGCGCGCCGACAAGGTCGGACGTGAGACGCTGCTGTCGCAGATCGTGCAGATGGTCGCCGACGCACAGCGTTCGCGCGCGCCGATCCAGCGGCTCGCCGACCAGGTCGCCGGCTGGTTCGTGCCGGCCGTCATCATCGTTGCCGTCGCTGCATTTGCGGCGTGGGCCTGGTTCGGACCTGAGCCGCGGTTGGCCTTCGGCCTCGTCGCCGCCGTCAGCGTGCTGATCATCGCCTGCCCCTGCGCGCTCGGGCTCGCCACCCCGATGTCGATCATGGTCGGCGTCGGCCGCGGCGCGCAGGCGGGCGTGCTGATCAAGAACGCCGAGGCGCTGGAGCGGATGGAGAAGATCGACACGCTGGTGGTCGACAAGACGGGCACGCTGACCGAGGGCAAGCCCAAGGTGGTCGCGATCGTTCCGGCAGCCGGCTTTACGGAGGACGACATCCTTCGCCTCGCAGCCAGCGTCGAGCGCGCCAGCGAGCATCCCTTGGCCGACGCCGTCGTGCGCGCGGCGAAGGAGAAGCAGCTTGCAATCGGCCAGGTCGAGCAGTTCGATTCGCCGACCGGCAAGGGCGCCACCGGCAAGGTCGACGGCAGGACCATCGTGCTCGGCAATGCAAAATATCTGAGCTCGATCGGCATCGACACCAGGGCGCTCGACGCCGAGGCCGAGCGCCTGCGCGGCGATGGCGCGACCGTGATCAACATGGCCGTCGACGGCGCGATTGCCGGCCTGTTCGCGATCGCCGATCCGGTCAAGGCTTCGACGCCGGAGGCGCTGAAGGCGCTCGCCGCCGAAGGCATCAAGGTGATCATGCTGACCGGCGACAACCGCACCACGGCGCAAGCCGTCGCACGCCGGCTCGGCATTGCCGACGTCGAGGCCGAGGTGCTGCCGGACCAGAAGAGCGCGGTGGTGACAAAGCTGCAAAAGGCCGGCCGCAGCGTCGCGATGGCCGGCGACGGCGTCAACGACGCTCCGGCGCTGGCCGCGGCCGAGGTCGGCATCGCGATGGGCACCGGCACGGACGTCGCCATGGAAAGCGCCGGCGTCACCCTGCTCAAGGGTGACCTCACCGGCATTGTGCGTGCGCGAAAACTGTCGCAGGCGACCATGAGCAACATCCGGCAAAACCTGTTCTTTGCCTTCATCTACAATGCGGCCGGCATTCCGATCGCCGCCGGCATCCTCTATCCGACGTTCGGCGTGCTGCTGTCGCCGATCATCGCGGCGGCCGCGATGGCGCTGTCATCGGTCAGCGTGGTCGGAAACGCGCTGCGGCTGCGCGCGACGCGGCTGTGAGCGCGGTGGACTCCATGTAAAACGGCAAGAGCGCACCGCGCGGGCGGACATGTCCCGGCGCCGCTCCGGGACACGGCTCCTTGCGCCGCAGCCACCAGGCCGGCATCCCTTGCCGAAACGACCCGGCGTGTCTAACTCTCGCGGGTGGTTTCGTGAGAGGTGCTGCCATGCTGGATGCCGCCGTCAAGGCGCTGTCGCAAATGATCTCGCCGCCGATGCGCTCGATCCTGTGGCGATCGATCGGCGTTGCCCTGGTGCTGATCATCGTGCTGGCGATCGGGTTGCAGCGGCTGCTCACCTGGTTCGCCACTTATGGCGAGACCTGGCTCGAGGGGCTGCTTGGTCCCGGCTGGCACACATCGCTCGAGGTTCTGGCCTGGATCGTCTCGATCGCGGCGGGCCTGGGTGTCGTGTTCGGCGCCGTGTTCCTGATGCCGGCGATCACCTCGCTGGTGGCGAGCCTGTTCGTCGACGCTGTCGCCGACCATGTCGAGCGCGAGCATTATCCGGCCGAGCGTCCCGGCGTTGCGCTGCCTTTCAGCCAAGCTATCACCGAGGGCGTCAAGACGGCATTGCTGACCATCCTGGTCTACCTGATCGCGCTGCCCTTCGTATTCCTGGCCGGCGCGGGGTTCCTGATCTTCTTCCTCGCGACCGCCTGGCTGCTGGGCCGCGAATATTTCGAGCTCGCCGCCATGCGCTTCCGCTCGCCGGAGGAAGCCAAGGCGATGCGGCGTGATAATGCGGCGACCATCTTCACCGCTGGCCTGATCATCGCAGCCTTCGTCTCGATCCCGATCGTCAATCTGGCGACGCCGATCTTCGGCATGGCCTTCATGGTCCATATGCACAAGCGCCTGTCCGGACCGCGGCCCGAACTGATCGAGCCGGCGCGGCAGATGCGGTGATGGCAGCCGGCGCGGGATCAACTCAGACCGTCTTCTCCGGCCACCGGCAGAGATCGTTGATCAGGCATACTTCACAGCGCGGCTTGCGTGCGAGGCAAGTATAGCGGCCGTGCAGGATCAGCCAATGATGGGCATGCAGCATGAACTCCGGAGGGATCACCTTTTCGAGACCGAGCTCGACCTCGAGCGGCGTCTTGCCGGGCGCAAGTCCGGTGCGGTTGCCGACGCGAAAGACGTGCGTGTCGACCGCCATGGTGTGCTCGCCAAAAGCCATGTTGAGCACGACGTTAGCGGTCTTGCGCCCCGCACCGGGTAACGACTCGATCTCGGCACGCGTGCGCGGCACCTCGCCGCCGAACTCGCTGAGCAGCTTGGCCGACAGGGCGATGACGTTCTTCGCCTTGGTGCGGTAGAGGCCGATGGTCCTAATGTAATCGCGAAGCCGCTCCTCACCGAGATCGAGCATTTTTTGCGGCGTGTCGGCGACCTCAAACAATACGCGCGTCGCCTTGTTGACGCCGGCGTCGGTCGCCTGCGCCGACAGCACGACAGCAACGAGCAGCGTAAAGGGATTGAGATGCTCGAGCTCTCCCTTTGGCTCCGGATTGGCTTTGCGGAAACGGCTGAAGGCTTCGTGGATCTCGGACGGGGTCCAAAGCTTTGTAGCCTTGAGCGATTTCTTCGCGGCCGCTCTCGGCTTTGCTGCGGCCGGCTTTGCCTTTTTCTTCGGCACGGCTGATTTGCGCGGGACCGCCTTGCGGGTGATTTTTGCCATGATCGGGATATACTGACGGACCATGAGCACAGGCAACGAAATTGAGCGCGAGCGATCTGAAAGCGAAAGCGAGGTGCAGATCTTCTCCGCGCGCCTGACGCCGCACCGCTCGCTGAATCGCACCGGTTTCCTTGCCGTGATGCTGTTTTTGAGCGTGATCAGCTTCGCCACCGGCATCGCGTTCCTGATGATGGGAGCATGGCCGGTGTTCGGCTTCTTCGGCCTCGACGTGCTGGTGATCTGGTGGGCCTTCAAGGTCAATTTCCGCACCGCTCGCGCGCGCGAGGAGATCGTGGTCACGCCGTCCGAATTGCGCATCCGGCGCGTCAGCCACCGCGGTCAGGTCGCCGAGTGGACATTCAACCCGCTCTGGGTCCGCCTTGATCAGGAGGTCGACGAGGAATACGGCATCGAACACCTCTATCTGATCTCGCGCGGCCACCGGCTGCTGATTGCCGGATTTTTGGGTCCAGAGGAAAAATCTAGTTTTTACAATGCCTTGGTCGGGGCGCTGAACGCCGCCCGACGCGGCCCGATCTACAATCCGCTCACCTGAGCTCGGGTCGGAAAACGGGTGGTTTCGAGGCGCCCCCTCCCCTACATTTCCGGTCATGATGACACTCGCCATACATGACCAGCGCCTGGCCAAGCCGGGCTTCCAGGACGCCGCGATGCGCGACTATGATTCCGTGCGACGGGCGATCGCCTTCATCTCGGCAAACTGGCGCGCGCAGCCGACCATCGAAGCGATGGCGGATGCGGCCGGCGTTACGCCGGACGAACTGCACCATCTGTTCCGCCGCTGGGCCTCGATCACGCCGAAAGCGTTCATGCAGGCGCTGACGCTCGACCATGCCAAGGGCCTGCTGCGGGATTCCGCCAGCGTTCTCGACGCCGCGCTCGACTCCGGCCTGTCAGGTCCCGGCCGGCTGCACGATCTCTTCGTCACGCATGAGGCGATGTCGCCGGGCGAGTGGAAAAATGGCGGCGCCGGCCTGACGCTGCGCTACGGCTTCCATCACTCGCCGTTCGGCACCGCAATCGTGATCGCGACCGATCGCGGCTTGTCGGGCCTTGCCTTCGCCGATCACGGTGAGGAGAAGATCGCGCTCGCCGACATGATGCGGCGCTGGCCGAATGCAACTTACGTCGAGGACCACGAAGGCACGGCGCCGCTCGCCCAGCGCATCTTCGACACCAAACTGTGGCGGCCGGACCAGCCGCTGCGCGTGGTCATGATCGGCACCGATTTCGAGGTGCGGGTGTGGGAAACGCTGCTGAAGATCCCGATGGGCCGCGCGGTGTCCTATTCGGACATCGCCTGCAACATCAAGAGCCCGAAGGCCTCGCGCGCCGTTGGCGCTGCGGTCGGCAAGAACCCGGTCTCCTTCGTCGTGCCCTGCCACCGCGCACTCGGCAAAAGCGGCGCGCTCACCGGCTATCACTGGGGCATCACCCGCAAGCAGGCGATGCTGGGCTGGGAAGCGGGAAAGGTGGGGATGCAGTAAGATTGTCGTCCCGGCGAAGGCCGGGACGACAGGGAGTGTTGGATACGCGGTTAGCCCGCCAGATCCAGCTTCGAGGCCACCGTCGAATCCGCGTTGAGCCGGTAGATGATCGGCACGCCGGTGGCGAGTTCGCGCTTCAGAATGCCTTCGGGCGACAGCTTTTCCAGCACCATGATCAGCGCGCGCAGGGAGTTGCCGTGGGCGGCGACGAGCGTCCTCTTGCCGTTGAGCACGGCGGGCAGAATCTCCTGCACGTAATAGGGCAGCGCACGCGCCAGCGTGTCCTTGAGGCTTTCGCCGCCGGGCGGCGGCACGTCGTAGGAGCGGCGCCAGATCAGCACCTGGTCCTCGCCCCATTTCTTGCGGGCGTCGTCCTTGTTCAGACCCGAGAGATCGCCATAGTCGCGCTCGTTCAGCGCGAGGTCCTTCGACGTCGGCAGGCCTTCCTGGCCGAGCTCGCCGAGAATGAGATCGAGCGTGTGCTGCGCGCGCGTCAAGACCGAGGTGTAGGCGACGTCGAACACGAGGCCCTGTGCCTTCAACTTGCGGCCGGCTTCCCTGGCTTCGGTCACGCCGAGCTCGGTGAGATCCGGATCCTTCCAGCCCGTGAACAGGTTCTTCAGATTCCATTCGCTCTGGCCGTGACGCACGAGCACGAGAAGACGTTCTCTCATTGAGACCTTTCCGTTACTTTCGTTCAGATGTCGGCAAGGCCGAGCACATCGGCCATCGAGTAGAGCCCGGGCTTCTTGCCATGCGCCCACAGCGCCGCCTTCAGCGCACCATGGGCGAACAACATGCGATCCTCGGCATGGTGCGACAGCGTCAGGCGCTCGAACGGTCCGAGAAAGCTCACGCTGTGATCGCCGGCCGCGGTGCCGCCGCGCAAGGAAGCAAACCCGATATCGCCGGGCTGGCGCGCGCCGGTGATGCCGTCGCGGCCGCGCACGCAATGCTCGTCCAGCGCGACGCCGCGGCCGGTGGCGGCGGCCTGGCCTAGCATCAGCGCGGTGCCCGACGGGGCGTCGATTTTCATGCGGTGATGGGTTTCGACGATCTCGATATCGAAGCTTTGGTCGAGCGCCTTGGCGACGCGCTTGACCACGGCGGCGAGCAGGTTGACGCCCAGGCTCATATTGCCCGACTGCACCACCACCGCGCGGTTGGTGACGCTCTTGATCACCGCGTCGTCGGAGCTCGACAGGCCGGTCGTGCCGATAACGTGGACGAGACCGCGTTGGGCCGCGATCGCGACATTGGCGATGGTCGCGGCCGGCACGGTGAAGTCCAGAATGCCGTCGGCGTCCTTCGACAACGCCCAGAGATCGGCCGAGAGCGTGATCCCGTTGGCCGGGAGACCCGCGAGCACGCCGGCATCCTTGCCGAGCAGTTCGGAGCCCGGCGCCTCCAGCGCCCCGGCCAGCACCGCGCCTTCGCTCTCGGCGATTGCCCGTGTCAGTGCCCGGCCCATCCGGCCGCCGGCTCCAGCAACAATCAAGCGCATGTCGGACATGATGTGATCCTCTCAGGTGCTTTGTAGCGGCGGGACGCAGTTCCGGCAACCGAGGGAGGATCAGGCGATGCGTGCTCGCCTTTACCCTCCCCTGGAGGGCAGGGGAATCGCATGTCGGCGCGTCCAAGCTATTGCCAAGGCGAGGAAATTTGATTCTGACAGTGTCTCCTGACTCGAGAGGGGACTATTTTGGAGCGCTTCACGGAATGCTTTTCGTCGTTGGTCGATCCTCGGAAGAACCAAGCACAGCACGATTTGACAGAGATGCTGTT
>NZ_JAACFT010000075.1 GCF_029051685.1 Bradyrhizobium sp. CSA207
TTCTTCGCCCTGCGTGAAAGGGCGACCCAGTATTCCAGAGACGTCCGATGCTTCTTGAGAAGCCGCGGCGTACTGGATCCCCCGCCTTCGCGGGGGATGACAGTTGTGCGTGAGGTTAGCGTTAAGCTCACCAGCCCAGCCATTCCGGCTTGCGCGGCAGGTCGATGGTCTTGACCTTCTCGAGCTTGATGGTGCCCTTGCTCATGAGGTCGTTGAGATCGCCGTCGGTGGCGCCGGCGACCTTCATGCGATAGAGGTCGACCTTGAGCGTGCCGCGATGGTCCTTCTCGGTCCAGGTCGAGGCGTTGCAGACGCCTTCCATGCCGGCCGGCACCCAGTCCTTCTTCTGGTAAAAGCCCTTGGCGACGTTCTCGCCGGTGGCGCCGCCGTTCTTGGCGGCCCAGTCGAGCGCTTCCTTGGTGTAGAGCCCGCTGCAGACGCCGGCGATGTAATGCACCGCGCGATAAGCCTTACCCGTCGGGTCGGACATCTTGGAGATTTCCTGCACGGTCTTCATGCCCGGCGCGTTGCCGCCCCAGATCACCGCCGTGCGCAGCGGGAACACCACGCCATCGGCGGCATCGGCTGCGGTCTTGGCGGCGTTCTCGTCCATGCCCCAGACGTTGCCGAGGAACTGGACGTCGACGCCGGCAGTCTTGCAGGCCTTCAGCACCGAAATATTCGAGCCGGAGGTGTTGCCGAGATAGGCGTAGTTCGCGCCGGAGCTCTTCAGGCTCAGGCACTGCGCCGAGTAATCGCCCGGCGTCAGCGCGAACACGATCGCCGGCAGCACCTCGAAGCCAAGCTCCGCCGCGAGCGCTTCGCCCGCCGCCTTCGGCGCGTTCGGGTAGGGATGGTTGGCGCCCATATGGACGAATTTCGGCTTGCCGGGCTTGCCCTTGGCCTTCCAGTCCTCCGCAGCCCAGGTCACCAATGCCCGCATCGCGTCGGAATAGCTCGGGCCGTAGAAGAAATTGTAGGGCGCGGGCTTAGCCTTGCCGCTGGCGCCTTCGGGATCGGTCAGCGCCGCCGCATAGGAGGCTGAGATGTAGGGGATCTTGTCCTGCGCCACGAAGCCGGTCAGTGCTTCGGTGTCGGCGGTGCCCCAGCCCATGATCGCGGCGACCTTCTCGGCCCCGGACCATTTCTTGTAGAGCGCGATCGCGCGCGGCACCTGGTAACCGTAGTCATTGGTGTCGAGCTTCACTTGCTTGCCGCCAATGCCGCCATTCTTGTTGATCCAGGCAAATGTATCGGCGACGGCTTGGCCATAGGGCTGTCCGACCTCCGATGTCGCGCCGGAATAGTCGGCAAGATGACCGACCGCGATCTGGGCCTGGGCGGCCGCCGACACGCCGCCGACCAGCAGCGCGAGCGAAACCGTGCTCAAAAGGGATTTGATCGTCATTTGTACCTCCTGTTATTCGTTTGACCTTGTTGCAGTTGTGTCCGCCCTCAATGTGAGAACGGATAGAGTTTCCAGTACGCCTTGATCTGCCGCCAGCGATGCGCAAGGCCGTCCGGCTCGAACATCAAAAAGCCGATGATGATCACGCCGATCGCGATCTCGCGTAGGAAGCTGATGTTGGTGTTGAGCGCCAGCGCCTTATCGATCGTGCCGCCCTTCAGCCAGTGGCTCAGCCATTCCATCGATTCCGGCAGCAGTACCACAAAGGCGGTGCCCATCAGCGTACCCATGATCGAGCCGGTGCCGCCGATGATGATCATGGCGAGGAACAGCACCGAGCGCTCGATGCCGAAACCTTCCTGCGAGATCACGAGCTGGTAGTGCGCATACAGTGCGCCGGCAATTCCGGCGAAGAAGGCGGCAAGCCCGAAGGAAAGTGTTCTGTACTTGGTAAGATTGATGCCCATGATCTCGGCGGAGAGATAGTGGTCGCGCACGGCCACCAGCGCCCGGCCGTCGCGCGTGCGCATCAGGTTGGTCACCAGGATGAAACTGACGAGAACGTAGGCCAGCACGACGTAGAAATATTGCCTGTCGCCGCGCAGTGTATAGCCGAAGATCGAGAACGGATTGGCGCTGGCCGGCACCGTGCCGCCCGAGAACCAGTCCGCGCGCGAGAAGAAGTCGAGCAGGATGTATTGCGCGGCGAGCGTTGCAATGACGAGGTAGAGTCCCTTCAGCCGCGCCGCCGGCACGCCGAAGATCAGCCCGACCACCGCGGTGACAACGCCGGCGAGCGGAATGGCGAAGAAGACGGGGATCGGGAAGTTGTTGTTGATATAAGCAGAGGTGAAGGCGCCGAACAGGAAGAAGGCGGCGTGGCCGATCGAGATTTGCCCGGTGAAGCCGACGAGGATGTTGAGGCCGAGGGCTGCGATCGAGAAGATGCCGATCTGGATCAGGATGCTGAGCCAGTATTCGCTGAACAGCTGTGGCGCAAAGCAGATCAGCACCACGCCTGCTATCGCCATGTTGCGGCTGGTCGCGGTCGGGAAAATCGTGGTGTCTTGCGCGTAGGTGGAGCGGAAGTCGCCAGCGGGAATGAGGGTAGGGCCTGCCATGGATTACACCCGCTCGATGTCTTTGGTGCCGAACAGTCCGTAGGGCTTGATCATCAGGATGATGATCAGCACGTAGAACGGCGCGATCTCGTAGAGATTGCCCCAGTGCAGATACTCGCTGTCGACATATTGCGCGATGTTCTCGAGCAGGCCGATGATGATGCCGCCGAGCACGGCGCCGCCGACGGAATCCAGCCCGCCGAGGATCGCTGCCGGAAACACCTTGATGCCGTAGGCGGCCAACCCTGACGACACGCCATTCACCACGGCGACCACGACGCCCGCGACCGCCGACACCGTCGCCGAAATCGCCCAGGCCATCGCGAACACGCTCTTGACGGAAATGCCGAGCGACTGCGCCACCTGCTGGTTGAACGCCGTGGCGCGCATCGCCAAGCCGTATTTGGAGGCGCGGAAGAACCAGGCCATGCCGATCATCATGGCGACTGAAACGACGAGGCTCATGACGTAGACGGTCTGAATCTGAAGCCCGAACAGGCTGACCGATTGGCTCTCGAACACATGCGGAAACGGCTGCGGATTGACGCCGTACATCCATTTCAGCGTGGCCTGCAGCACGGTCGAGAGGCCGATCGTCACCATGATCACCGAGATGATGGGTTCGCCAATCATCGGCCGCAGGATCAAGACCTGGATGGCGATGCCGAACACGAACATGAAGACCAGCGTCATCGGCATGCCGATCCAGAACGGCACCTGGTATTTCGCCAGCAGCGTCCAGCACACCCAGGCGCCGACCAGCAGTAGCTCGCCCTGCGCGAAGTTGACGACTTGGCTGGCCTTGTAAATCAGCACAAACGACATCGCGACCACGCCGTAGAGCGTGCCGACCACGAGGCCGTTGACCAGGAGCTGGATGAGGAAGGCGGTGTTCATGTCGATCCACGTGCTGAATGCAGAGGCGATGACGGTGCACCCTCTGCCCTTGTGGGAGAGGGTGGCTTCGCGAAGCGAAGCCGGGTGAGGGGTTGTCGCCGCAGTGACGGTGCGGCGAGAAGACCCCTCACCCGAGTGAGGGTTTGGCCGATAGCGGAGATGCCCTCTCCCACAAAGGGAGAGGGCGCATCGATTGGTGGCGCGCTCTGGGTTGGAAGCGAGGTCACTCCGCCGCCTCCGCCAATTGCCCGGGTCCGCCGAGATCCACCACCCGCAGCGTCGTTCGCACCCTTTGGGTAGTGCCGTCCTGGAATCGGATCACGGTGTCGACGGGGATGTCGGGGTCGCCGCGATAGATGGCATCGATGATGCCTTCGTATTTCTCGTTGATGACGCTGCGGCGCACTTTTCTCGTGCGGGTGAGCTCGCCGTCGTCGGCGTCGAGCTCCTTGTAGAGCAAAAGGAAGCGCGAGATGCGCTGGGCCGGCGGCAGCGTGAGGTTCACGGTCTCGACTTCCTTGCGGAGCAGGGCATAGACCTCCGGCCGCGAGGCGAGATCGCTGTAGGTCGTGAACGAGAGCCGGTTCTTCTCCGCCCATTTCGAGATGATGGAATAGCGGATGCAGATCATCGCCGCGAGCGCATCGCGGCCGGCACCAAGCACCACGGCTTCCGCGATATAGGGCGAAAATTTCAGCTTGTTCTCGATGAACTGCGGCGAGAAGCGCTCGCCGCGCGAGGTCTCGGCGAGGTCCTTGATGCGGTCGATGACCACGAGCTGCCCGTTGTCGTTGAAATAGCCGGCATCGCCCGACAGCATCCAGCCATCCCTGAGGTCGGCGACGCTCGCCTCCGGGTTCTTGTAGTAGCCCAGGAACATGTTGGGATGCCGCACCACGATCTCGCCGACGCCGTGAACGTCGGCATTGTCGATGCGGATCTCGACGCTGTCGGCCATCGGCACGCCGGTGGTGTCGGGATCGACCTTGCCCTCGGGATGCAGCGTGTAAGCGCCGAGCAATTCGGTCTGGCCGTAGAGCGTGCGCAGGGGCACGCCCATCGCCTGGAAGAACTTGAAGGTGTCGGGGCCGAGCGCCGCGCCGCCGGTTGCGGCCGAGCGCAGGCGGGTGAAGCCGAGGCGGTCGCGCAGTGCACGGAACAGGATTGCGTCGGCAAAGCCGGAGCGCTTGCCCTGTTCGAGCGCGGCAAGGCCCGTCTTCATGCCCATATCGAACAGGCGCTGCTTGAAGGGTGTGGCGTCCATCACCTTGGCGCGGACATCGGCGGCGATGGATTCCCAGACGCGCGGCGCAAACAGCACGAACGTCGGCGCGATCTCGCGCAAATCGTTCATCATCGTATCCGGCTCTTCGACGAAGTTGATCTTCATCCGGCAGAGCAGGCCTTTGCCGAGCACATAGACCTGTTCCATGATCCAGGGCAGCGGCAGCACCGAGACATATTCGTCGTCCGGCCCCTTCGGGTCGAAAGCGAGATAGGTCGCGCAATGGCCGAGCACGCGTCCGGCAGCGAGCATCGCGAGTTTCGGGTGCGACGTGGTACCCGAGGTGGTGCAGAGGATCGCAACGTCCTCGCCCCTGGTGGCATCCACCAGCCGATCATAAAGCTCGGGCTCCCGGGCGGCTCGCGCCCGGCCGAGCTCGGCGAATTTCTCCGCCGACATCAGCCGCGGATCGTCATATTTCCGCATCCCACGCGGATCGGAATAGATGATGTGCTTGAGCCTTGGCACGCGGTCGGCAAGCATGAGCAGCTTGTCGACCTGCTCTTCGTCCTCCGCAAAGACCAGCTGCGCCTCGCCGTAATTCAGCAGGTAGGCGGCTTCCTCATCCAGTACGTCGCGATAGAGCCCGAGGCTCAATCCGCCGATCGCATGGGTCGCCACTTCGGCAGCAACCCAGTCCGGCCGGTTGTCGCCGATGATGCCGATGACATCCTCGCGCCCGAGGCCCAATTCGATCAGACCGAGCGCGAAGTCGCGTACCCGCGTCTGATAGTCATTCCAGGTGAACGGGCGCCACAGTCCGAGATCCTTTTCGCGTAGCGCGATCTCGTAGCCGTACTCCTTGGCATTCAGCCGGAGCATCTTTGGATAGGTATCGGCCTGCGCGACGCGGCCTGCGTAATCCATCATGCCGCGCTCTCCTGCGCCGGCGGAGCATCGTCTGGATCGACCAGCACCTCATCCTCCTCGCCGAGATAGGCGCGTCTGACGTGGGGGTCGGCGAGCACCGCGGCCGGATCGCCCTCGGCGATCTTGCGGCCGAAATCCAGCACCATGACTCGGTGGGAGATGTCCATCACCACGCCCATGTCGTGCTCGATCATCACCACCGTCATCCCGAACTCCTCGTTGAGATCGACGATGTAGCGGGCCATGTCCTCCTTCTCCTCGAAATTCATGCCGGCCATCGGCTCGTCGAGGAGAATGAGGCGCGGCTCCAGCGCCATTGCGCGGGCCAGTTCCACGCGCTTGCGCAGACCGTAGGAGAGGGTTCCGGCTTGCGCCTTTCGCACCGACTGGAGGTCGAGGAAGTCGATGATCTCCTCGACCTTGCGGCGATGCTCGAGCTCTTCCTTGCGCGCGCCGGTGAGCCAGTAGAGCGAGCCCGTGAAGAAATTGTTCTTCAGCAGGTGATGGCGGCCGACCATGATGTTGTCGAGCACGCTCATGTGGTGGAACAGCGCAAGATTCTGGAAGGTGCGGCCGATGCCGAGCGAGGCCCGTGCATTCGGCGTCAATCCGGTAATATCGCGGCCTTGGTAGAAGAGCTGGCCTTCGGTGGGCTTGTAGCGGCCGGAAATGCAGTTCACGATCGAGGTCTTGCCGGCGCCATTGGGACCGATGATCGAGAACAGCTCGCCCTCCTTGATGGCGAAGCCGACATCGGTCAGCGCACGGACGCCGCCGAATCGCAAGGACACGCCGCGCACTTCAAGACTGGTAGCCACCAAACAAAGCCCTCCCGGTGATGGCGCTTTTTGTGGCGCTCTTCGTCGGTTCCTCTCGGGCGATCCTAGTACGGTCGTGCCGGTGAGGCCATGCAGCAGATGGTCTCGACCGGACCGCGCGGCTTTCGTTCCCGGTCGGGATCAAAAGCCGCATTGCCCAAGGTGGCCCTCAATAGGGGAAAGCGCTATTTAGGAATGTCTCCCGGCTGACAATTCGGCGACAAAGTATTTCGGGCGACAAGCGGCCTTCATCTTTCGTCGGATGCTGCTGAAACAATCGTGTTGCGGTGCAACAGAAGGAGTGACGAAACGGTGTGGCTGGCCTCTAGATCATGATTTCAGAGGATCAACTGAAGCGCGTCGCCGCTTGGTCGCGCGAGCTTACCGAGCGGGAGATCGCAGTCGCCCGCGGTGGAATCACGGAGCGGTCCTACGGCACCGGCGAGACCGTTTTCATGCGCGGCGACGCATTCGCCTATTGGGCCGGCATGGTGAGCGGCCTCGCCCGGATGGGCGGGGTCTCGCGTGACGGCAAGGAGACGAGCCTGGCCGGGCTGACGGCGGGGGCCTGGTTCGGCGAGGGCAGCGTGCTCAAGAACGAGCCGCGCCGCTACGACGTGGTCGCGCTGCGCGACAGCCGCGTCGCGCTGATGGAGCGCAGCGCCTTCATGTGGCTGTTCGAGAACAGCGTCGGCTTCAACCGTTTCCTGGTCCGCCAGCTCAACGAGCGGCTCGGCCAGTTCATCGGGATGCTCGAGGTCAACCGCACGCTGGATGCCACCGCACGGCTCGCCCGCAGCATCGCCTCGCTGTTCAACCCGATCCTCTATCCGGAATCGACCGCGCATCTGGAGATCACCCAGGAGGAGATCGGCGCGCTCTCCGGCATGTCCAGGCAGAACGCCAACCGCGCGCTCAACCGGCTGGAGAAAGAAGGGCTGCTGCGGCTGGAGTACGGCGGCGTGACCATTCTCGATATCGAGCGCCTGCGCAGTTACGGTGGGGAATGAGGCCGCGCTCGCGGCCGTTAACCAACCACCGCTTGCTCTTCCGGTGCGACGAGCCCATGCTTGCCAGGTTCCTGGACCCATCTGTTGGTTCAGCAGATCGCGGCTTCCGCGAGGTCTTTACCCATGAACTGCGCTTGCTGCGGTTCCGAGGTTCAGAGCGGCTTTGCTTTCTGCCCAAAGTGCGGCACGAAGCAGCCGAACGCGTGCCCGGGTTGCGGCCATTTGTGTGCACCGGATTTTGCGTACTGCCCGAAATGCGGCGCCCTCGTCAGTGAGGCCTCCAAGGCCGACGGGCCGACGACGATGCGGACGAGCCCGGTGACATTCCCGATCAGGGCCTCCTCGCCACCGCTGGCGCCGACGGCCGACGCCCAATACGCATTTCGATCGCAGCCGGATAACATCGACAGCGAAGCCAACCGCCGCACCATTACCGTGCTGTTTGCCGACCTCAGCGGCTTCACCACGATGAGCGAGCGGCTCGACCCTGAGGTCGTGCAGACGCTTCAGAACGAATTGTTCGAGGAACTGACGGCAGCGGTACAAAACTTTGGCGGCTTCGTGGACAAGTTCATCGGAGATGCGCTGCTTGCGCTGTTCGGGGCGCCGGCTGCGCACGAAGACGACCCCGAACGGGCGGTCCGCGCTGCCCTCGACATGATCAGCCGGATGGAGCGTCTCGGCGAACATGCGAAGGCGTACGCCGGCTCACCGCTCCTGCTTCATATCGGCATCAACACCGGGCACGTGGTAGCGGGCGGACTTGGTGTGGGCGTCGCCAAATCCTATTCGGTGACCGGAGACACGGTGAATACAGCTCAACGATTGCAGTCGATGGCTCCCTCCGGCGACGTGTTCGTGGGGCCGCTGACCTATCGCCTCACGCGGCACGCTTTCTCGTATGAATCCCTTGGCGAGGTTGTGCTGAAAGGCAAGATGGGCAGTGTCCTGGTCCATCGCTTGAAGGGGCCGCTCGACACGCCGCGTGCGGCACGCGGCCTTGATACGCTTGGCCTCAGCGCGCCAATGATCGGCCGCGACGCCGAGCTTGCGCGTTTGTTGGGCAGCCTTGACCGGGCCTGTGGCGGCGCGGCGCAACTGGTGCGGCTGGTCGGTGAAGCTGGCATCGGAAAGACGCGCCTGGTAGACGAATTCGTCACGCGCGCCGGCGATGAGGACCGTTTCGCAGGCGTGGCGATCCGGCGCGCTATCTGCTCGCCGCTGGGCGAACAATCCTACGGCACCCTTGCCGCTGTGCTGCGCAGCGCGTACGGCATCGCGCAGAAGGCGACCGTGGCAGAGGCCCAGGCCAAGCTGGCTACGGCACTGTTGGAGCTCGGCCTTGCGGTGGAAGAGGCCGATCGCCTGATGCCCCTTTATTTCCACGTTCTCGGTCTCGGCGATCCGGACGCCGCGTTGCAGCACGTCGAGCCCGAGCAGCTTCGGCGGCAGATATTCTTTGCGATTCGCACCGTGTTCGAACGGCGCCTGGTCCAGTCGCCGCTCCTGATCATTGTCGAGGATCTGCACTGGGCCGATGCCGTATCTCTTGAAGCGCTGCGATTCCTGATGGACCGGTTGGAGCGTACGCGGCTGATGCTGTTGTTCACGCATCGGCCCATGCTGGAACTGGATCAGTTCGGTTCGGGTCGGATCAGCCATACGACCCTTCGATTGCTTCCGCTTGGCGATGCAGACGGACAAAAGCTCCTAGCGGCCTACTTCAGCCACGGCTGGAGTGAACCGCCGGGAAATCTGTTCAGTCGAATCCTCGAGCGCGCGGGCGGCAATCCACTCTTCTTTGAGGAAATCATCCGCGGTCTCATCGAAGCTGGCGCCTTGGAGCGTGACGGCTCACGGTGGCGGATCAAGTCAGATGAAGCCGCTGCCGATATCCCGGCAAGCATTCAGGCCCTGTTACTGGCGCGCCTGGACCGGCTGCCGTATGAGGTGCGCCGGTTGGCTCAGGAGGCCGCGGTGATCGGCCCGCGTTTCGATGCGGCTCTTCTCGGTGCGACGGCATCCGAGCGGACGAGGGTGGAAGCGGGGCTCGAACTTCTGTGCGATGCCGAGATTGTCGAGGAGGTCGCGGGCGCGAACTCGATCTCGCTGCGATCCTATCGCTTTACGCAAACCATGCTTCAGGACGTGATCTATCAAAACCTGCTCTTGCAGCGTCGGATCGAGCTCCATGGACGGATTGGTGCCGCGCTCGAGCGGCTCTATGGCAATGAGCCCGAGCGGCTCGAAGACCTGATACTGCTCGGACATCATTTCAGCCTGAGCGCGAGCAAGCCGAAAGGTGCGCGCTATCTGCGCGCGGCCGGCGATCGCGCCCGCGCGACCTATGCCAATGACGATGCCATCCGGTTCTACCAGCAGGCCCTCGCCGTGTTGTTGACCGGCGGGGAACGGGAGCCCGAACGCTTGGTCCTGTACGAGCGGATCGCCGAGCTGTGTGCCGCGGCCGGCCGGAGAATCACGGCTGAGGAGCACTACCAGAGTGCGCTGGAAGGTCATCACAACGCGGAGGACCGCATCGGCGAAGCGCGAATTCTCCGCAAGCTTGGCCGATTGTTGTGGGACGCCGGCAAGCGGATCAAGGCAGAGGCGCATTATGCCGAGGCGGCCGAACTGCTTGGAGGGACCGACGCGCCCATCGAGTGGGCGCACCTCCTGCAAGAGCGCGGCCGTCTCGCGTTTCGCACGGGCGATCACGTGGCCGCCGCGAGATGGGCGGACGAGGCGCTTGGCTACGCCCGATGCGTGCCGGCGGACGCCGACAGGCAAGCCGGACTCGAGGCGGCGCGCGCCATTGCGGAGGCGCTCAACACCAAGGGGGCAGCACTGGCGCGGCTTGGACGACACCAGGAGGCGGTGCGCGAGGTGGAGCAGAGTGTCGCAGCAGCCGAGACCGCCGGTCTCCTCAACGTTGCCTGCCGCGGCTACACCAATCTCGGTGTGCTCTACACGATCGTCGACCCGGCGAAGGCCGTGGAGGTTTGCCGGCGCGGACTCGATGTCGCGCGTCGGATCGGCGATCTCGGCTTCCAGGCGCGCCTTCTTGCCAATTTTGCCGTTGCCTGTTGCACCTTCACCGACAAATGTACCGAGGAGGGGGTGCCGGCTGCCGAAAAGGCGATCGAAATCGACCGCGCGCTTGATCAGCGCGAGCATCTCTCCGTGCCGTTGATCGTGCTCGGGCAAATCCATCAATGCCATTTCCGGCCCGATCTGGCTGCTCGCTGCTACAATGAGGCAATCGAGGTGGCGAGCGAAACCGGCGAGCCGCAGCAGCTGTTTCCATGCTATGATGGTCTTGCGACGCTGAACCTTGATCGCGGCGACATGCCCGAGGCCGAGCGATATTTCGCGCTGGCACAGGACGTCTGCGCGCGGCACGGGCTTGATCCCGCAGGGCTGATCGTACTGCCGTTTCTTGACTAGATCATGTGAAGGAGTGCCATCATGTCTGAACGTTACGTCGAAGGACCACTTCAACCGGGCGATCGTGCGCCGAACGTCGTGCTGGACGCGATCACGCGCGACGGAAAGATCGCGCTCGAAGACTTTCGCGGACAAAGCCCGATATTGGTCGGCCTGTATCGGGGGCTGCACTGCCCGTTCTGCCGCCGCCATATCGCGGCACAGGCGCAACTTGATGCCGCCTTGCACGAGAAAGGCATCGAAAGTCTCACGGTGGTCAACACGCCGATCGAGCGCGCGCGACTCTATTTCCGTTACCATCCGTTGCCCAACCTGCTCGCCGCGTCCGATCCCGAGCGGATCTCGCACCGCGCGTTCGGCCTGCCCAATATCGAGTTCACGGAGAAGGAGACAGAGTGGCCGCACAAGGTCAGCATGAACGTGATCATGAGCATGCAAGTCGACATGCCCGGCGAATTGCCCGGCCCCATGAACCGGCCGGCGGCCGCGGAGTACCTCAATAGCAAGGACGGCTATGAGATAACGGAAGCCGATCAGCGCATGGCGGCAACCGGCCAGGGCCAGCTCTTTGGGCAGTTTCTGCTCGACCGCGAGGGGGTTGTGCGCTGGAGCTTTACCGAGGTGCCCGAAGGCGGCCATCGCATGTTTGCCGCCCCGAGCCCGCAGGAACTGATGTCGGCTGCCTCGCAGGTGGCGGTTTAGGCGCTGGCGCTGGGACTTAAACCCTCTACTGCGGCCGCTTTTCGGTGCGGGTGAGACGCCGGTGCGCAACCCGTGCGCGGCAAGTTCACCCGAGACCGCCGGCCCTACCGATGCGATGAGCGTCCGCTCGAATCCTGCGCGCAAGCGCGCCTCGTTCGGCGTGTATCTGGCCATTCTTGCATGGGGCGGTCTCTGTCTGCGCGACCCCCGGATGGAGGCGCTGCTGCCGCTGAGATCGCCATCTGCGGACGTCTGAGAACGTTTGCGCTTCACACGAGCACGAAGTCGGATCCCCGCAACTGGTTTATTCCGATGTGATCGAGAATAATGAAGTTCGCCGGATCAGTTGGATCGGTGATGGTCGTGTTGCCGTGACCGTCATTCGCAGCGTAGTGCGTCAGAATGTCGTTGACGCTCCCGAATGTCGACTTGTCGAGTTGCAACGTGTCATTGTGACTGAAGTCCGTGATCTCGTTTCCTCCGAAGTTGCCCTTGAAGACAAATTGGTCGGGCCCATTGCCGCCGGTCAGGACATCGCCGTTGCCGCCGACCAATGCATCCGCGCCATTTCCTCCGGCGAGATGCTGACCGCCAAGGGAGCCGTCGAGAACGCCTTTGCCATTGCCTCCGGTGATCGTTTGTCCAGGGGTGCCGGCGAGATAGGTCTGCCCGTTCGAGATGACGGTGAAGGCGAGGGTCGATTGCACGACGCCCCCATGCCCGTCGCTCTCGGTAAAGTGAAAAACGTCCACAGCAGTTGAACCGCCGGCGCCGTGGATCGCCGTATAGGAATAGCTGCCGTTGCTGTTGAGCACCAACGTTCCGTAGGTGCCGTTGATTGCATTGCCGACGTTTCCGCCGTCTATAGCTGTCACGGAGAGCTGATCACCGTCCGGATCCGTATCGTTCGCAAGCACGTTGCCGCTCGACGTCGTTCCGATCTTCAATCCGGCAGTATTGTTGAGCACGACCGGGGCGCGATTGAGCGCGACGTCGAGATCGGCGGATGCAATGCCGCCGCGGCCGTCGCTTTCATTGTAGGAAAACACGTCGTGCAGATGGCTGCCCGTTGGGCCCGTAAGATCTGTGACAATGTAGTTGAACGAGCCGTCGGCGTTCAGTGTCAGCTTGCCGTGGGCGCCTACGCCGACAAAGGGCGTAACCGTCAGGGAATCACCGTCGGCATCGCTGTCATTGGCAAGCACGTTGCCGGTCGCCGTACCGCCGATTCCGGTAGTTGCATTGGCGGCATCGTCAACGGCGACGGGAGAGTGGTTGGTGACGGGATTCGGAATATTGACGTCTTCGGTGCTGGTGGCGACGTCCCAGCTGAAGGTGACGGGCGTGCCGATGGCGCCGTTGGGCGACTGCGGCGTGGTGGTGAGGCTGACCTGCTGATAGCTGAAGGCCAGCATGTCGTGGCCGGTGTTGCTGTCGTGATAGCTGGTCAGCGTGACGTCGCCGAGCTTGAGGTCATAGACGGTGCGGCCGTCGATGCTGATGCCCTGCAGCT
>NZ_JAACFT010000076.1 GCF_029051685.1 Bradyrhizobium sp. CSA207
GCAGTTCCGTGCGCTCGATCTCGACCGGCTGAAGGCGACCATGACGCAGCCGGTCGTCGTCGATCTCCGCAACATCTACCGCCCCGAGGACATGCAAGCCGCCGGCTTCGTCTATGAGAGCATCGGGAGGCTTGTCGCGCGTCCGAGTTAGCAAGCCAATCACTCAGCCTCGAGAAACGGTCCTGGTTCTCGCCATCCGGCTCACGGCGCCGGAGAAAGCGATCATTGCCATTCCACAAATGGCCCCCGCCACTTTGATCAGCGCGTCGATTAGCCGGCCGTGGCGAACAGGAGTCAGGTGCTGCAGGGCCTCCAGAATGAGCGCGCTTCCAATTACGATCAGAATGACGAGACCCGGACGGTTTGGATAGGTCAGCATAAATCCTACGCGGAGCAATAAGAACGCAGCAAAATGTTCGAGGTGAGGGGCCCCGATGGAGGGACGATCGTAGATCGGCGCTAGCGCCGCAAAAGCGATCAACGCGAGCGCCACCCTACGGACGTCATAACCGGGTCTCTCAATGCCAGGTCTAATCTCTTCGATCACGCTGACAATTTTTTCCGGTTTTGTGCCTTTTTACGAAGGTGTGGGTCAGCGCCCCAGCGCGGTGCCCGGGTTGCCAAAAGGCGACAGTGCAGAATTCAGGATCGCAAACCAGGTGAGCGAATTAAATGCCCGTGGTTTTTCGCCCTCGCCACGGTATTACCGCTCTCTTGCCTTTATCACTGCTGGTTGCTGCAATTAAATGTGGATTGTGGGACCGTTTTGTAACCCGTGCCTTGCCCGCTGCTTGGGCTTGATTGATTAATGCTCTTAGAACCGGGGATGGAGCTATGAACATCGATCATCTGAAGTTGCTGTCGCTTGACGAGCTTTTGAAAATTCACGACGAGGTGACCGCCAAACTTGGCGACACAATGTTGGCGGAGAAAGCCAGATTGGAGGAACGGCTGCGACGGATCGGAATGGCTCACGAAGCCACCCGGTTTGAGCGTAAGCGCCGGCAATACCCGCCCGTTCGTCCAAAGTATCGGAATCCGAAGAATCCGACGGAGACCTGGTCGGGGCGGGGCAGGATGCCGCGATGGCTCAAGCCGCAACTTCGAGGTGGCCGGAAGCTGGATGATTTCCTCATTGTCTCAGCATTTGATCAGACGCGACAGATTGACCTAATCAACGCGGGCATCTGCACCCCGTCGGCCGAAGAAATATTATAACGTGCTTGGGGTTTGCGACGCTAGGCTTGGCGGCAGCGAGCTGATGCAGTTTGAAGGGAGCCCCTAGGTGCCCAGGTCATGTCATCTGTCAAAAAGTCAGGCCGCGCGGCCACAGATCGTGAGCCCAGGCGCAAGCCCGCGCTCCGATGTTGGTCTCTGGCTGGCGGCGCACGGGCTTCTCTCTGAGAGAGCAAACTCGGCCGCTAGGCCTCTGAACAATGAACGCTTTGCGACTTGCATAGCTGCGCGAAGGCAGCCTTCGCCTCGTTAGTGCCAAAGCAAAAATGCGTTCCTTTGTCTTGCTTCTCGACCCACCAATCTGCCTCGCCTTGACGAGCGATGCGGGAAGCCTCAGCTCTCAGCCGGTCTATTTCGCGCGGAGCAGCGCTTACGATTAGACAGTGCACGATTTTGTCCTTCGTTACGAAATCCAATTAAACTCGACAAGTGACGTCCGCGGATTCAGGTGCGCATCGCGTCGATAGCGTGTGCGATTAAAATGCCCACGCTCAAAACAATTAGAAAAATAACCAACCAGGTACTCACGTCCACCTCCTGTCTTGGAAGTGAACCTTCCTGTTTATGCACAGTCAAAGGCATCGCGTAGGGAACCGCGATTTCAGCAGCGGCTGAGGATTCATTGCCACACGGGCGGGCTATCGTCGGAACGCAAGGAAAAGGAGTGTGCCGACGATGGCGGTCGCGAGAAGTGGAAACCAAATGTCGGGCACTTCGGGGACTCCGACTCACTGCGTCGGATTAAATGCGAGCTGCGCTCACAATTCTTCTGGTTTTCACTATTCTCCACAGCTCAAAAGAAGTGGCTGCAACTCGCAGCGATTATTTGCGGTATTATGTTCGTGGTCGGGTGACGTCAGCATTCAAAGCCTTTTCGATCTGGTGTGTTCGTTTAGCTAGCCGGCCCTTGCGTGCAGATTCATTCCCGGTCGACAGTTCCAGGTTTAACGCTTCTCGCGAGCATCAAGCTTAACTGGTGACATTCGTTGCCAAATTGCCGAGACGGAATATCGTCGCGTCGATCGGGTATTTTCCCGAGCCACCAGTTAGTGGGGGTTGCCTGAAAACAGGCATCGATTTCCATGATTCGATATTCGTCGTATGGAAGTTCGAACTATCGTGCACCTGCCGCGCAGTTCTCCTATCGCGACCCGCTTGAAACCGAGTACCGTCAGCTCATCGAGCTGCGAGAGCGGGTCAGAAAGGCCGAAGCCGGGGCCTCAAAACGGCTTACGGTCGCGACAAGGAAAAAGAACTCGCCGCAACGAAGATGAATCCGCTGGCAGGCATCTTCCGATGCGCGCGGCGGAGCACTAGGGCGGATCAAAGATTATCGCGCCTGACCTGACACGCTCCTTCGAGATTTCAACTTGATCTAGCTCGGGGCGACATTGGTGAGCTAATTATGCTCCGTCACGGTTCGGGTGTGGAGATATTGCGCCGACGAGTCCTGTCCGCCGAGCTGTCGCCGAAAATCCGCCCTCTGGTTTTCATCTTGTGGCCTTGCTTTGGTCAAACCGGCGTCGGGGACTGTGGACTTGCCCGATTTAATGCTCGCCCTCGGTTCGGGTGACATTGGGTGCGATGGGGAACGCCAATGCATTCGCCGATTAAACCGATATATCGCGGCTCACAGATTCATAGTCCCGCGCTCTCACCAGAAGACGTCGAGCTTGTTGCGCGCGCGGATGAACGGCTCGTCCACGCCTATGACCAGATCGCACGTGCAGATGAACAACTGGCGCGTGTCAATGAACAGCTTTCCAAGCTAGATCAGGATGGCACGCGCCCTCCTTCTCATCCGAAGAATTCCGCGAAATGGCTTCACCCACCTGACCGGGGGGCGCGCTCATCGGAGGGAAAGCCGGTACTGCGCGGCCTGATCGGTCTGCTGTTGGCAAGCGGCATCTGTGTGGCTGCTCTCACTGCGCAGTCATCTTATGGCGATGCGGCCAGAGAAATGATGTATCGGTGGTCCGCGCATGCCGTTTCACCTTCGTCGTTGCCGCAAGAAAGACCCGAGATCTCCTCGGCTCTGCCTACCACTCAGACGACTGCAACCGATGTGGCACTTCAGCAGCCGGCGCCATTGGCGCAGACTACACCGCACGATGCGACCCAAGCAGCCGCTCCCAGCTCGCTGGAGCTGGCGCCGATGCTCCAGGGAATGTCGGACGATCTTACCAACGCGCGGCAAGCGATCGAGCAGCTCAAGGCCAGCCAAGATCAAATCGTTCGCGACCTTGGCCAGCTCTCCGAGCAGCTTACGGCGTTCCAGGCACAAATGGTGCGAGACAGAGCGGATGCGGCCCAGCAGATTAGGATAGTTCAAGAACGAATACCCAGCATCGCCGCCAACACTTCCGAGCAAAATCTACGCCCTAAGACGCCAGTGCCTTCGCCAAGGCCCATTGCCGCAACGATCCGCAAACCTGTGCCAACCGTCCCGCGGCCGCAAGACAGGGGGCGGCCACACGCGCCGCTGCAGTTGCAGACCGATCAAGCCGTGCAGGACTAGGGATTAACTGTTTCAACGCGTCTGATTGCCGGGCCATGGAGGCTTGCCCTGCGCACCAAAAGGCTTCGGTGGCTTTTGATTTCCTTGAGAAGCAGCAATCTTCTTGCCTGTGCGGTGTTCAACAGGTCCTCAAAATGACCGAAGATATCTCGGGCTTGCGCATACACCTCCACGCCGATCGAGCGTTTTGGCCATAAGACGCGAGGCCTCCTCGATTTCGCAGGCGGTATTGGATCAAGCTGCCAGCTCAACGCGCTCTGGACCGAATGGAATTCTGCTTGATCTTGGAGTTCAGGCGCGATCCCGACCAAATCGATGCGCCGCAACGCGTTTTCGATTGTCTGTTGGCGATACGCCCTGACAAGCTTGTGGCGCAAGATCCGCTAGCGCTGGATTTCCAAGGAATTTTCTGCGACGTCAATCGCCAGCCGCCACTTGATGCAGATTGCGGAGCGAGGCCGGTGAAGATCGGCTGCCGCAGCATCTGGTAGCATTCAAGGCTGTCGCCGGGCAGTAGAAGTGGAGGAGCCCAATCCTCGAACTCCACCGCCATTGCGGTCGTCAAGAGCTCTCGTGTGGACTGATCGGACTATTCAGCGCTGTGGGACCCCGTTTGCGGAGGGCCGAGGGCGCTGTTGCTTGCTCCGCAACTGTCGCCATCTCGTGGCTTGCTGCCCATAGTTCACTCGCAACCGGGAGGGGAGATAATCGTCCTCGAATGTGTGGGAATGCGAGCGGCGTCTCTTGGCGCTCTCCGTCCCTGTTAGATTGGGGCGGGAGCGCGAGGCGTTCTCATCAGCGGAGCGCTCGGCGGACGCTCAGATGGCACGCTCCTTGCCAATCGGTCGGACCAGTGATCTTCGTTGCGAGGAGACGTGTAGCAATGGGACAAAAAAATCGAGTTTTCAAACGTCGAAAGCTCAACTTGGCACATGTCGCCCGCGATCTGGTGCAACTACTCGATGCGATCGAGGATCTTGAGGAGCTGAGAGAGAAGGTCCGGCTAGCAGAGGCAACCCGAGTGTTGCATTAGAGCCGCCTCTTCCTCAGGCTTGCTGACAATGCACGGTTGCGGCGCTGAAATCGGCAATGGTGGCTCACGCGGCTTTGCGCGTTTTCAGTGAGCCCTGCGACCAGTCGAGGCGCGCGTGCGGTCCTGGACTGTGCGCGCCGCCCTCAACTGTTTGGGCCGCGCCAGCAGCCATCTGCTGCAACAAAATGCCGAGATGTTGCAAAACACTTGGCGCCTCGGCGTCGACATGGCCACGGCGATGATGGGCCGCTCCACTGACCGGCTTGGCCGTGGCATAATCTAGCAGCAACTCGTTCCGTTCAATGCGCAGACTGAGAGGCGCTACTCGGCCGCGGCCTAATTTCTTGTCGACCCTGCTACCAGGGTGACCGCGTCATGAAGGCAAGCCACGTCATAGACGAGTTGGTCTAGACCCATCGACACTCGGATATCGGATGGAGCCTATCGGAACGATCGCCGCGATCGTCCTGATCGAGCTGGTGGAGGAACCAACTTGAGCGGTCATGGATTGTCCACCAAACGAGGGAGACCATCTATGATTCGAAAACCTCTATCTGTCGCACTTGCCTGCATCGCACTCTCGTCAGCGGCGTTTGCCCAAGGCGGTGGCGGTGGCGGTGGCGCTGGCAGCGGTTCGGGTGGCGGAGCTGGCGCCAGCGCGGGCCCGGCGGCAAGCTCTGGGGTCGGAACAGGGACCTCGTCGAGCAGCGCAACCTCGGGACCCTCGGCTCCTTCCGGCGTGGGGACTCGGGGCATCACCACCGGCGTCAACGTCAACACCAACACCACCCAGACCAATCCGAACGTCCAACCCCCGACCGCGAACGGAAAGACGCCAGCGGCGGCGCAGGCCGAGCGCAATTTCGGGGCTGGTCATTCAGCTAATGGAATACCCATCGGAAGCCCCGGATCAGGCACCAGCAACGAAGATCAGAAATAGACGACCTAGCATCAACTCTCACCGATAGGCCCGCAATTGCGGGCCTATCCCTTCGAGCCTCGAAGGGTGTATCAGCTCGCTATTGCGTCTTTGCGCGGCAGCTTTGATCAAAGATTCGACTTGAGCCGGAGCCGCCGCTACGCTCCGATTGCCCTCTTGCTTTTCCAATTATTCTTTTTTCGCCGGATTTTCTCGAAAATTGCGATGCAAACCATTTTGATTGTGCTCAGTTGCTGGCTGCTGCTGAACGCTTTCTAGCTGCTGATTGTCGTCCCGCCCCGCAAGTCCCGATTGTCGGGGTCCTCATTTAGAGCCATTGACGCCGTCGGATCCCGGCCGCCTCCAATCCAGATGCGGAGACCAAGTCAATGTGCGACGATCGTTCGCGGCACAGGTGCTTCGACATCCTGTCTTCCTGTTCGGAGCCTGTTCTAGATGATTTCAGGAAAGAGCGGGGGCGGACGGCTGAGAGATTTAAGATGCAGCCAAATGTCTCGCTTGGCTCGACACACCAGCCGACTGATTTCCTGTTTTGGCACTGGCACATTCGAAATATTCCCTGTTATCGGCGCACACCACTCCGTTCGAAGATCTCCGAATAGATCGGACAGCTCCCGGCCATTGTGTTAAAGCCGGGGATGAAAAAATTCATTTTGGCGACGCTGCTCATCACGACGCCGGCATTGGCGCAGAACGAACCACCAGCTCCGAAGGCCCCATTAACCGATCGCGAACGGGTTCAAGCCGATCGTGCGCAGGCCGCCACGCAGGAGAAGGACGCCCCAACAGCGCGCCCGTGGGACAGGGGCGCGGATGGCAAGCGGCCCTGGGACCGGGGTGCGCAGGCGAAGTAGCGCCTTCGAAGTAGCGCCTTCCCGGCAGGAAGTCGAAGCTTGGCCGGCAATCGCAAGCCATGGGTAAGGGGGCAGAGTTCAGTCGTCACTCGCCGGGCCACCTCACCTCCACTCTATCGAGCTGCCAGCTGCAACGGGGCTGTGACGTCACTTCCTCGCCAGTCGACGGCTCTATCTGACAGTTACTTCCACAGTGATCACGGACGATCCGCCTGCGGTTTTCATGCGGCCGCCCATTCGGTGATCATGGTTGGATGGGCCCAGGCGGACTCAAACAAAGCCGCCGCCACCGGCTGCCCGGTGTTGCGGCAGTCCATGGTTGAGCGCAGCTGGTCGCGAAACGCTTTGTCGTTCACCAAGCGTACCAATACCCCCACCAGCGTTGCGACACGGGCCGCGCTTGCGCCTTGAGCGCCGCGACTTCCTCGACAGAGCGAAGGTTGGGGCCATAGACCGCAGGCGGGTAAACATCATCCCAAAACACGTAACCGGTTTTGGCGTAGGCCGCCCGATGATGCGCCGGAGCAAGCGCGAGCTCCGCGGCTGGAGCTGCGGTCGTTATCAAGGCAAGGCCAAGAGCAGAAAGTGCAATGGATGGAGCAAGGGGCCGGAGGTTCATTGGATCAATCCCTCTCAAAATGGGCGAGAAATAATGCGACGGCCTCTGAAAGGTTGCAAGTCCATCGTTCCTTAGAATGACTGCGAAATCCAGTTTTTCGGGGGCGCGCAATCCGCCACCGCCGGTTCGGACAGAACGGACGTGAGAGTGAATATCGGTGATCGGCGCCGCCGGCGAACGACGGCGCTAGGGATGAGCAGGAAACCTGGATGCTGCTGCTCAGTCCAAGATCAGTCGTGTGCAATCTTTCGGCGCCGAGAGTCATCAAGAATCATGATGTCGACACACTGCTCGCTCTTGATAAGTACCGCACCATTCAGGACGGCTCCTATGACTTCTGCATTTGTCTTCGCCTTGATCTTCAGCGCTGGTGTCATCTTAGGCTATGCGCTGCGCAACTGGCGGCTGCAACAAAGGACGACAAACGAGCCTAATGGCAGCACCTCAGGCCGAACGGCCCGATCAACTCCCAACTCAACGTTCGGCCACGTCCGGCGGGCCTTTTAGGCCTCGTCTAGCGTGCGAGCGGCACCTCGGTTCTCACGACCATAGGCGACACAGGACATGACCCAGCCGAACAGGGACGCTCCACGACGGTACTTTGTGGACGGTGCAGGACGGCGCGTCCTTGTCGGTTTGACGATTGCGGAAACCATCGAGTTCGAGACGTTAGACAATCCCGACGCCCGCCTGGGCCCTGACCGTCGCTCCGATCAGCACAAGCCGGAGCAACGATGGCTCGAGCTCTACGCCAAGCATGAGCGAGCCTGGAGCAATTGGATGGCCGACACGCGAGCAGGGCGGGAAATTCCGCTCGCGCTCAACTAGGTGACGCTGTTAGCTCGTGATCGCCGAGGACCATCCGTTCGTCTCATGAAGCGATCTGCCTGACGAGTCGGCAGACATCTCCTGGCTGGTCATACCGCGAGCATCCGGCTGCCTTGTATGCTCATGAGGGTCAGATTGCCCGTGGCGTAGGCGCCGGTATCGATGTTGACTCGGTTTGCCAGAACTTCGGCGGTGCGGACCGGAGTGTGACCATGAACAATATACTTGCCGAACTGCTCGTCGCTCTGAAGGAACTCTTCGCGAATCCAAAGCAGGTCGCTTTCCCTTTGCTCGGCTAAAGGTACACCCGGGCGAACGCCGGCGTGGACAAAGAAAAAGTCTCCACAGGTAAAGCTAAGCCGTAAATCGTCCAGAAACTCCAGATGCTCGCCCGGCATTGCGCGGATCAAATCGCGCATTATCGATACCGGATCGTCGCGCTTCAGGTCTGGCGGCGCGAGCCCATAGGACATGAGTGTCTGGGCGCCGCCGATGCGAAGCCAATCTTCGAACAACGATGGGTCTTCGAAAACCTTCACCAGAAATGCCTCGTGGTTCCCCTTGAGAAAAATCGCGTTTCCCCGCCGGCTTCGTTCAATCAAGAGGTCAAGGGTGGAGCGCGTGTCCGGACCGCGATCGAGATAGTCGCCCATGAAGACCTCGATCGCATAGCGCGGCCGACTGTGGGCAACGTCGGCGTCGATCACCCGCAGCATGGGCTGCAGCAAATGCGAGCAGCCATGAATATCCGAGATCGCGTAAATTCGAACGCCGTCCGGCAGTTGCGGCTTATCAATTGGCGGGTGTGATCGGGCAAGAGATATCATGGCGCGCGCACTCGGAGAGGTGTGGGGATAATTTCGCCAAGTCGGCTCGCAGCCGCACATTACTAAGCACATTACTAAAGAGTGTCCCTTCTGAGATGGCCTGATTGCGCCGAAGGACAGAGAGCACGTTCGCTTGCTTAGCTTGTCGGCGCGCGCGGAGCAAATCAGGCAATTGCGCCAGGGGCTGCATTGCGCTCCGCAGCGGGAAGATGCATGCCTCGTTGAAGACGCTTGGGTCGATACAGCTTTAAATCGCAATCCATAGGAATTCGCGTAATCGATTCGTGGTGCTTTTGGAGTTAGTCACTCGCTGCGGGCAACGGGTGACCCGATCAAAAGAGGTTGGCCCGACGTGCCTACGGACGCTTGATACAAGCGCCCGATCGCGTCGAAGTGGAACTTGATTCAAAATAGGGCAGCGAGTTCGATCGTGTGTCAGCACTGTGACGCAATTTTTGGCGCGCGACACACAACAAATCGCGATGCATTCCTGCATCGCAAAAGTTTCGCGTGCAGCGCCACAATATCGCTGTGATCACTTCACAGTTTGGCGTCCGGGGAAATGACGGATCTTCAGCATCACGGATCAGCGTCAAGCATTCTTCGATAGCAGAGGTTCGAATGACTGTTGCAACTTATGGTTCTGGAAGCACTGGCGCGCTGCTATCAGCGCGCGGCACGGCTCTTCAGCGGCCGTTTCAGATCGTCATCATCGCTGCTGACTTCCTGCTGATCCTGCTCAGTTATGGTGCGGGAGTTGAGCTCTACAATGTTGCGATTGCCTCAACCGTCGACGGCGCATCGATGGGGGCCGGACTGATTGTCGGCGTTGTGTTCGTCGCGGTCGCATATTTTCAGGACGTATACGCCACCCACCGCTTGCTGAATTTGGTCTGGCAGCTTCGCAAGGCCGTCTTCATCTGGTTGGCGTCGCTGACAATCCTCGCTGTCGCGGCGTTCTTGCTGAAATCCACCGACAATCTGTCACGCGGCACAGTGATCATTTTTGCCGCAATCGGCGGCGCTGGATTAATCAGTCTGCGTTTTGTCTGGCAGTTCGTACTCGCGACCAATTATGCCAGAAGCCGGTTGGTCGATCGCAAGGTGATCCTGTTGAGCTTGAAGCCGCTCGATTTCACCTCAAACCGCTTCAAGGATCTGCGCAGAAACGGTTTCGACGTCATGCGCCATTTCGTGCTTGGGATCGACAGCGGCGATGGCCATTGGGAGCGACAGATTCGCGACGTCATTCGCCAGTCGCGCCAGGCGGACGTCGACGAATATCTTCTAGCGATCGATTGGAACGAATTACCGATGCTTCGAAAGCTCGGGCCCTACCTGCGCGCGGTGCCCCAACCGGTACGCCTTCTGCCGGACGATTCAATCGCCGACCTCGTGTCGCGCCCTTTCCTGCCGGTCAGCGGGACCGTGGCGGTGGAGATTCAGCGGCCGCCGCTCAGTGTTTTCGAGCGTCTCCAAAAGCGCTGTCTTGATGTAGGGGTAGCCTTGTTGGCGCTCGTCATGCTTACACCGCTGCTGTTGACAGTCGCCGTTCTGGTCAAGCTCGGTTCGCCGGGAGCTGCCATCTTCCGCCAGTCGCGCCGAGGGTTCAACGGCAAGCCTTTCGAGATCTGGAAATTTCGGACGATGACCGTCTGCGAAAATGGGCAGACGATTACCCAGGCCACCAAGCAGGATGCGCGGGTCACCAAGATCGGGCGCTTCCTTCGGATGACAAGTATCGACGAGTTGCCGCAGCTTTGGAACGTCTTGCGCGGCGACATGTCCCTGGTCGGGCCGCGCCCGCATGCACTCGCCCATGACAATTACTACGATGAGCTGATCAGCAAATACGTCTATCGGCATCACATGAAGCCCGGCCTGACGGGCTGGGCTCAGGTCAACGGCTTCCGGGGAGAAACGCCGACGATCGACCTGATGGAAAAAAGAGTGGAATATGACGTCTGGTACGTCAGCAATTGGAGCATCTGGCTGGATCTGAAGATCATGGCGCGGACGGCCTCAGCGGTGCTGTTCCAGGAAGCCTATTAGGAGCCGCGTAAAAGAGGACGCGGCAGCTATGGCCCCCTAGCTTCCATTGCGGGGCGTCTTCTTGAGGAGGCGAAGGAGGGCGTCCCGCAGCGCGAGCAGTGGCGGCACAAGGACGAAGAACGCTCCCATGGCGACCGAGGTGACGACGTGGCGAAGCGAAAAAGGCTCGTCATGCTCAAGCTCCCGGCGATTCGAGGCGAGCGGGGCAGGCGCGAGAGTGGTCGCCAGCGGCCGAGCCTCCCGCCGCGCCTTACGTGGGGGAACCACGATCAATACGAAAAGAACATTGAGCAATACCCAAATGCTCAAGACAATGAGAGCGATCACCATCCGAACCTACCGAAAAAGAACCAAGAGTATGGGCCCACGTTAGCCTCATGGAACTGGGAAGGAAAGGTGCTAAAAAATTCGGCAGTCCCAGCTTTGAACACGATCGATAGCCCGTCGCGGCAAGGGGTAAGTGGCAGCACGTCACTATCTTTATCTTTCGCCGGGATCGCCGTCGTCAATCCATGCCTTGGGCTATGGCAGAGATCGCCATTTGTGGGCCATTTGTGGATTCCGGATGAATACGGAGATGGGGCGCGCGGAGCCCGGGGATAGCCCCACCGGTTAGCCTATCGGCGTTTTGTGGAACCCGGACCAGATCGAGCTGCTAACGGATCTTGGCCGTCGGTGTCCCCCGTCGAAACCCTCCGGTGAAGGCCGCGGGTTAGCTGCGTTTAGCGCGCTTGCCTGCGGGTTTGCGCGACCATTTTTTGGCGAGGGCCGCAACTTCCGTGGTGAGCCACTCGGCCTCGTCGGCGTCAGGATC
>NZ_JAACFT010000077.1 GCF_029051685.1 Bradyrhizobium sp. CSA207
GATGATACACCGCAGGCGGGTGCGCAACGGAAAGAATCCCCGAGTGGCCCCCCCTCCCTGCCCCTCCCCCACAAGGGGGGAGGGAACGGTGAGAGTGATGCTGTCGGCCGACTTGATTCGACTTCAACCCATTGCGTCCCGTTTCCCATCACGTCCCAGTTAATGCGCAGCCCCGAGACCGGTCTCCTCCAGCCGGGTTGCGAACCAGCGCGAGAGCTGTGGCTCGACGATGCCGCCGACATAGACCTCCGATGTCGTCACATTGTGCTGGTCCAGCACCAGCAGAACGCCGATCCAAAAGGCGAACCAGACATGCGCGTCCGTGAGCGCCCTCAGCTTGTGCTGATCGTGCTCGAGCGAGGTGTGATTGCTCGCCTTGCGGATCTCGATGGCGAGCAGATTGTTCGGGATCTCGCGCTGATGCACGACGACATCGGGATAGATCGACTTTCCCAGATGATCGTCGGTGGAAATAATCGTGCCGTGCGGCAAATGCAGCGTCCGCTCGCCGAGCCGGTCGTAGTTGCAATCGACCGCCCAGCCCGAGAACTGCTTCTCGAGATGCACGGCGAAGCGATGCGTGATCGCCCGCTCGCCGATGTCCTTCTCGAACAGGAATCCTTCGTGAGCGTAGAAGTCCCGGAGCGCCGCGATCACCTTGTTCAGCTCGGTCTGCATCGTGCCTTCCGACCTTCCGCGCCGCCACACCTCGGTGTCGTCCCGGCCTAGTGCGCAATTGCGCACTAGGCCGGGACGACGTCGGGAGAGAACCTAGTCAACCACACCTCACATCTGGACTTCGATCAGCCGCGGACCGGGCTCGGCGACGGCTTCGGCCAGTGCCTTGTTGAGCTCGTCGGCATTGGTCACGGCGCGGCCGGGCACGCCCATGCCCTTCGCCAGCGCCACGAAATCCAGCGTCGGCCGGTCGAGCTTCAGCATGTCGTTGGCGCGCTGGCCGGGCTCGCCGGCACCGACATTGTCGAACTCGCCGCGCAGGATCTGGTAGATGCGGTTGGCGAACACGATGGTGACGATGTTGAGGTTTTCGCGCGCCTGCGTCCACAGCGACTGGATCGTGTACATCGCGCTGCCGTCGCCGACCATGCAGATCACCTTGCGGTCGGGACAGGCAATCGCGGCGCCGATCGACAGCGGCGTGGAGAAGCCGATCGAGCCGCCCATGTTCTGAAGCCAGTCATGCGGGGCGGCCGCCGCCGTCGGCGGGAAAAAGCCGCGGCCGGTGGTCAGGGATTCGTCGACCATGATCGCGTTCTCGGGAATCGCGCAGGCGATCGCCTGCGCGATCGAGGCGAAGTTGAGCGCGCCGGTCGGCTTGACCAGCTCAGCCAAGGCCTGTGGCTTGACGTCCCTGGTGCTCGCCTTCACCGCGCCGGCCAGTGCTTCGAGCGCGGCGACCGAGTTCTCGCCCCAGGAGGTCATGCGATGCACGTCGCAGCCCTCGGGCCGTAGCACGCTCGGCTTGTTCGGATAGGCGAAGAAGGCCACGGGATCATCGGACTCGACCAGCACGATGTGACGGAACTTCGCCAGCATCGGCAGCGCGTTGTCGATGACGTAGTGGATGCGGTCGATCGAGAAGCGGCCGCGGCCGCGCGCCATCTTCGGGCGGAAGGTCGGGCCCATCACGGTGCAGCCGGTCTTGCCGGCGATGCGCTCGGCCAGCGCCAGCCCCTGCTCGCTCAGCGCGCTGCCGGTCATCAGCAACAGCGTGCCTTCGCCGTCGCCGTGCAGGATTTTTGCGGCCTGCTCGACCGCCTGCGGCGAGTAGCTCGCGCGCTGCTGCTCGGCCGGCACCTCGGCGATGCCGTCGGCCTCGTTCCAGGCGGTGTCGGCGGGCAGGATCAGGGTCGCGATCTGCGGCGGCGCGCTTTTGGCGGCGGCGATCGCCGCGGCGCCATCGGCGGCAACCGATTTGGAATCCGGCGAGGTGCGGACCCAGGACGACATCGGCCGGGCCAGGCCCTCGATGTCGGAGGTCAGCGGCGCGTTGTAGCCGATGTGGTAGACTGCATGCTGGCCGACGATGTTGACGATGCCGGAGTTCGCCTTCTTGGCGTTGTGCAGATTGGCCAGGCCATTGGCGAGGCCGGGGCCGAGATGCAGCAAGGTCGAGGCCGGCGTGCCCTTCATGCGGAAATAGCCGTCGGCGGCGCCCGTCACCACGCCTTCGAACAGGCCGAGCACGCAGCGCATCCCCGGCACGCGGTCGAGCGCTGCGACAAAATGCATCTCGGAGGTGCCGGGATTGCTGAAGCAGACGTCGACCCCACCCTTGACCATGGTCCGCACCAGGCTTTCCGCACCATTCATCCGTCAGCTCCCGCAACCGGCAATGTCCACCAATGCATTCGATCAATCATTGTTCGCGGCCTTCGTCAAAGCAATAGCGGGCATTGCTGCCCTGCCGGGCGTGACGACGCGCGGGTTTGGCTAATGCTTTCCGACCAATTGGCGTGGTTGCCGATTTGATAACGCCGATCGCGGGGATGACGTCCCTCACGCGGCCGTGGCTTGCGAAATGCCCGCAAATATGGCCTGTGGCGTTCGTTGAATCGATTTTTTGCTGGGGGAAACAATGATCCGGTTTTTTGCCGCGCCGATTGCCGCAACGGCGCTGTTGCTGGCGGGCGCGGGCAACGCATCCGCCGCGGGCATGATAGACTTCACGGGCACGAGCTCCACCGGCTATCTCGGCAGCGGTGCGAGCCCGGTTCCCCGCTCCACCGTGATGTATCCTACCAATTACGCGCCGGGCACCGTCATCGTGAACACCACCGAGCGACGGCTCTATCTGGTGCTGCAGAACGGCCAGGCATTGCGCTACGGCATCGGCGTCGGCCGCGACGGCTTCCGCTGGGGCGGGGTGCATCGGATCACCGCCAAGAAGGAGTGGCCGGACTGGACGCCGCCGTCGCAGATGCTGGCCCGCCGGCCGGACCTGCCGCGCCACATGAAGGGCGGCATCGAGAATCCGCTCGGCGCGCGCGCCATGTATCTCGGCTCGACGCTCTACCGCATCCACGGCTCGAACGAGCCGGAAACGATCGGCCAGGCGGTCTCCTCGGGCTGCTTCCGCATGACCAATGACGACGTCAGCGACCTCTATGGCCGCGTCTCGGTCGGTACCACGGTGGTCGTGCTCAACAACTAGCTGGTGGGGCCACGGCGGAAACCCGGAAGGGCGCGTGATTTGCGGTCTTGTGCGCGGCTTGCGAATACGGCAGCGTCGCACGACGATGAGCGCATTGAATCCGCCCTCGCCTCGCCTTCGCATCGCCCTGTTGGCGCTCGCAGCGCTCATCGTCGCGCCTGACACCGCTACCATTGCGGTGGCGAGCGAGCTGCCCGCGATCGCGGCGCGCCAGCGCGCCGAGAAAAAGAGCTTTACCGACGGCGAGATCGTCGACGGCTTTCTGAAGACGGCGTTCGGCGCCGAATACCACCTCGCCGGCCGCGTCGACCGCATCCGCAAGTTCGACGGGCCGGTGCGCGTGTTCGCCGAGAGCGACCGCGCCGACCGCAAGGCGCAGCTGGCCAAGGTCGTGGCCGACATCGCCAAGCGCGTGCAGCATCTCGACATCGCCATGATCGACAGCAGCGAGGCGGCGAATTTGCGGGTCAAGCTGGTGCGCGACCGCGACCTGTTTCGCACCATCTCCAGCTTCTACGGCGCGGAGAAGGCGCGTGAGATCCGCACCTCGCTCGATCCGCAATGCCTCTCCGGCTTCCGCAAGAACGACAATTTCGAGATCGAGCATTCCGACGTCATCCTCACCGTCGACAATGGCGACTTCGTCTTCCTCGACTGCGCCTATGAGGAGCTCTTGCAATCGCTCGGCCCGATCAACGACACGTCGAGCGTGCCCTGGACCATGTTCAACGACAACGTCTCGATGGGCTATTTCGACGTCTACGACCAATACATCCTCAACCTGCTCTACGATCCCCGCATCAAGGCGGGGATGACGGTGCAGGAGGTCAAGGCGGCGCTGCCCGAAGTGCTCGTCGACGTGCGCATGTGGGTGAAGCGGGTGAATGATCTGAAGGAGTGAGGAAGGTCTCTTCCTTCTCCCCTTGTGGGAGAAGGTGGCTTCGCGGCACGCGAAGCCGGATGAGGGGTCCTATCCGCGAGCACATCTCTCGCGTTTGAGCTCGCGGATACAACCCCTCATCCGGCGCTTCGCGCCACCTTCTCCCACAAGGGGAGAAGGGAAAGCACCATCATCGCCGCCTCACAGCTTCCTCGCCTTCGTCATCAAAAATTGCTGGCGCATCACGTTGTTACCGGCATCGAAATAACCGGAGATCAGCGTTTCGAACTCGGTGCGCAAGCTCTTGAGCTTCTCCGGTTCGTCCTTGTACTCGGCGACGAGCTTGATCAGAGGCCCGATCGTCGCTTCCATGGTGCGGCGGAAATGCTGCGGGCTGAGCGCGGACGGCGTCATCATGTCCATCTCGAACGAGAGGTCCTTCACCCGGCCCGCGAGACGCTCGGTGACGATCTTCGGATCGCCCCACAAGACCGGCGACGCCACGCCCTCGGGCGGCGGCAGGCGCGCCCCGATCAGCGCGAACATCCGTCCGACAAAGAGATGCGGCGGCCAGGTGGAGAAGGCGATGGTGCCGCCGGGCTTGAGCACGCGCAGCATCTCGGCGATGGTGACATCGGGTCGCGGCGCGAACATGTGGCCGAACTGGCTGAGCACCACGTCGAACTCGTTGTCGCCGTAGGGCAGGCTCTCTGCATCGCCATCCCGAAAGTCGATATCGAGGCCCACCAGAGCTGCGTGCTCGCGGGCGCGCTCGATCAGGACAGGCGACAAATCCAGACCCCTGACCTTGGCACCGCGGCGCGCCGCCGTGATCGCGACGACGCCGGTACCGCAGCCGACGTCGAGCAGATTTTGACCGGCGGCAACGCCGGCAAAGTTCACGAGCCTGGCGGCCGACGGCGTCGTGAACACCTCCATCGGCGTGAACAGCGACCAGGCTTCCTTCTGGACTGCCTTGAAGCCTGCAAACGGGTCCTGCGCGTTCATGGAACTCTCCCTTCACTCGATTTCGATCTTCATGAGGCTGCCACCGGGCGCCGAAGGTTCAAAGCAGATGCAAGGGCCGTTCCGCGCCGGCCCTATTGCACGAGATCGGCGACAGTGGTTGCGGCCTTGAGGCCGGTGCCGGTGAGCACCGCCACCGTGGTCTCGTTCGCCTTGATGGCGCCAATGCCGGACAATTTATCCAGTGCGGCGACTGCACTGGCGCTGGTCGGCTCGGCGAACAGGCCCTGCCGCGCCAGTCGCCGCAGGGCGGCGACGATCTCGTCCTCGCTGAGCGCAACGGTGCCGCCGCCGCTCTCGCGCAACGCGCCGATGATCTCGCGCAGGCGCAGAGGATGCTTGATCGCGGTGCCTTCGGCGATGGTCTTGTGCACCTCGCGCGGCACCGGCGTGTCGACGCCGGCCTGAAAGCTCGCATCGATCGGTGAGCAGTTTTGCGGCTGCGCCGCGAACAGGCGCGACAGCTTTGCGATCTGGCCGGCTTTCTTGAGCTCACGGAAGCCGAAGGCGCAACCGAGCAGAGAGCTGCCGGCACCGACGGGGACGATGACGTTGTCGGGCGCGCGAAAGCCGAGATCCTCCCAGATTTCATAGGCGAGCGACTTGGTGCCTTCGAGGAAGAACGGCTGCCAATTGTGGCTGGCATAGAAGGTCTGGCTCGACTGGCGGATCGCCTCGGCCTCCGACTCCTCGCGCGGGCCCTCGACGAGCTGCACTGCGGCTCCATAGGCGCGCACCTGGGCGATCTTGGCCGGCGATGTCGAGGCCGGCGCCAGGATCTTCACGCGCATGCCGCCGGCGGCGCCGAGTCCGGCCATCGATGAGCCGCCATTGCCGGAAGAGTCCTCCAGAATGGCGTCGATGCCGATCTGCCGCAGGAACGACAGCATGACCGCAGAACCTCTGTCCTTGAAGCTGCCGGTCGGGTTGAACCATTCGAGCTTGAAGAATGGCCGCAAGTCGCCCCAATCCTGCTGCACCAGCGGGGTGCAGCCTTCGCCGAGCGTGATCGGTTTTGCGATCTCGACCGGCAGCGCCGCCCGGTAACGCCAGAGCGACCGAGTGCGGCCCTCGATGTCGTCCCGCGACATCCCCGCCCCCGGCGTCACCAAAAGCGGCGTGCGCTCGTCCGAGCACCAGCGCGGCTGGTCCAGTGGATAGAGCTTGCCGTTGCGGGGGTCGATGTAGGCGGCGGAAGGCATGGCGGTCTCCGAGGCAAAGGCGTTCTGTACGATTGGTCTGATGACACGTTTTGTCCAGGATTCGGCTCTCGCCGGACAAACCATGCATCGCCCCTTGAAAACATGAAAAATAGAAATACTTCAATCCCTTAAGTCGATCGCACCGGCAGAGCGGCAAGGTCGGCCAGCGCCAGGGCGCGGCGTTCAGGCGAGCCCTGCCGGCTGGTCGATGACGGGATTTTGGCCGCAAACGGCCCAGCGGCGCAGCACGATTAACTTGTCTGTCGCGACTGCCCGCTACAATATGTTTGATTGAGCTCGCGTGACCCGTGTTCAGCACCGGCAGCGCGACCGAGCCAGGCCCGTCCGAGCGGCGGGCCGTTGGCTTTTTGGGAGTTTGGTCATGAGCCGCGCGAACCGTACCGACCACATCCGCCTCACCTCCCATCCGGAGCCGGGCAGGAAGGCCGCCTTTCCGATCCACTGGGGCGCCGCGGACGCGCGGGCGCGGGGTCCGATCATCGGCACCGTGTCGCGCGCGCAGGACCGCAACGTGATCGGCAGCCATGGCGGATCCTATGCGATGTATCGGGCGCTCGCCGTCTCCGCCGGCGCGCTTGATCCGATCCGCCGCCCCGACCTCACCAACACCTTTCCGGCCGCGACCATCGGGCCGTTTTCGCAATGGAGCGATCCGGCCAAGATCGTCGCGCTCGATCCCTGGGGCCACCTCGTCGCCGAGAATTTCCGCAAGGAGATTGCCGAGGGCTGCGACATCCGGCCGAGCATCGCGGTGACGCGCGCGCGGCTGGACCTGCCGGAGATCCGCGAGGCGCTGGCTGCCAAACGGCTGCGCGCCGACGGCGAGGTCGTGCACGCCAATGGCAGTGTCTCGGTGGTGAAGATCGCGATCGATCCGGTGTGGTACCTGCCCGGCCTTGCGGCGCGCTTTGCGACCGGCGAGACCGAGCTGCGGCGCACGCTGTTCGAGCAGACCGCCGGCATGTTCCCCGAACTGGTGACGCGGCCGGACATGAAGGTGTTCCTGCCGCCGATCGGCGGCACCACCGTCTACATGTTCGGCGACGTGACCAAGCTGCCGGACCACCGCACCAAAATCACCTGCCGCGTGCATGACGAGTGCAATGGCTCCGACGTGTTCGGCTCCGACATCTGCACCTGCCGGCCCTACCTCATTCACGGCATCGAGGAATCGGCGCGCGGCGCGCAGGATGGCGGGCTCGGGCTCGTCGTCTACAACCGCAAGGAAGGCCGCGCGCTCGGCGAGGTCACCAAATTCCTGGTCTACAATGCGCGCAAGCGCCAGGAGGATGGCGACGCGGCCGCCGCCTATTTCGAGCGGACCGAATGCGTCGCCGGGGTCCAGGATGCGCGCTTCCAGCAGCTGATGCCGGATACGATCCACTGGCTGGGCTTAAAGCGCATCGACCGCTTCCTGTCGATGAGCGACATGAAACATGACGCGCTGACCTCGCAGGGCATCGACATCGTCGAGCGCGTACCGATCCCGCCGGAGCTGATTCCCGCCGATGCCTATGTCGAGATCGCCGCGAAGAAGGCCGCCGGCTATTACTCCGCCGACGATGTGACTGAAAAGGACGTGAACGACATAGTCGGGCGTTCGCTGGAAAAATACTGAACGTCATGGCGGACGCCCCAGAACAACCGGCCCGCTCGCTCCTCAGCGCAGAGGCGGTGCGCGCGCGCGCGGAGCAGATGCTTGAACTCGGCCTGCGCGACGGCTTAAGCCATTTCACGGTCGATCTCGATCGGATGGACAGCGTCGCGGACGCCGTGGTCGCGGTCACGCGCCGGACCTATCCGACGCTCGACATTCCCTTCCATGCGCGCTGGCGGCATTTTGTGCTTGGCGGCGTCGATCGCTGGGCGCGCCTTGCCGACGCGACGTCCTGGCCGGACCGCGCGGCGCGGGCGCGCGCGGAGTTCGACTTAGCGATCGTCAGCGTGCTGCTCGATGCCGGCGCCGGACCCGCCTGGCGATACCGCGATGCGCTCACGGGAGAAGGTATCGGCCGATCCGAGGGGCTCGCGATCGCAAGCCTCGACATGTTCGCGAGCGGCCTCTTCTCGGGCGACGCGCGCGCGCCGTTCAGGGTCGACGCGGATGTGCTCGCAAAACTACCGCTCGCCGCGCTCACGTCCGCCTTCCAGGTGAGCGACGCCAATCCGTTGCTCGGTCTCGAAGGACGCACGGATCTGCTGCGGCGCCTGGGCCGGCTGGTTGCCGAGCGTGCCGAGGTTTTCGGCTTGCACGACACCTCGCGTCCGGGCGGCTTGTTCGATCACATCGCGGCGCAGGCGACGTACGGCGCGCTTCCCGCGCCCGCCATCCTGTCCGCGGTGCTGAACCAGCTCGGGCCGATCTGGCCGTCGCGGCTTGAACTTGCCGGCGTTCCGCTCGGCGATTGCTGGCGCCATCCGGCGATCAAGGCCGATGATGCGACCGCGGGCCTCGTGCCGCTGCACAAGCTGTCGCAATGGCTGAGCTATTCGCTGACCGAGCCGCTCCAGCGCGCCGGATTTGAGGTCACTGACATCGACGGCCTGACCGGGCTCGCCGAATACCGCAATGGCGGGCTGTTCGTCGATCACGAGGTGCTTCACCTGCGCGATCCCGCTGATGCCGAGCGCGCGCATGCGGTCGATTCGCTGCTTGTCGTGGAGTGGCGCGCCCTCACCGTCGCGCTGCTGGACCGGCTCGCAGACCTCGTGCGCGCGAAACTCGGCCGCACGCCGGAGTCACTACCGCTCGCCAGCATTCTGGAAGGCGGCACCTGGGCGGCCGGCCGGGCCATCGCCTTCGCGCGCCGAAGTGACGGCGCGCCGCCGCTCAAGGTCATCAGCGACGGCACGGTTTTCTGACCCTCTCCCCTTGTGGGAGAGGGTGCCTCGCGAAGCGAGGCGGGTGAGGGGTTCTCTCCGCGAGTGCTCCTCATCCATTTGAACTCGCGGATAGATACCCCTCATCCGGCGCTTCGCGCCACCTTCTCCCACAAGGGGAGAAGGGAAAAAGCAAGAGCATTCAATATGGAAGGCGTCACGGTCGTCGATCATCCGCTGGTTCAGCACAAGCTGACCCTGGTGCGGGACAAATCCATCTCGACAAAATCATTCCGCGAGCTGATCAAGGAGATCGGGATGCTCTTGTGCTACGAGGTGACGCGGGACCTGCCGCTCACCGACGTCGTCGTCGACACGCCGCTGGCGCGCATGCACTCGGCCAAGATCGCCGGCAAGAAGCTGGTGTTCGTGCCGATGCTCCGCGCCGGCACCACCTTCGTCGACGGCATGATGGATCTGGTGCCGACCGCGCGCGTCGCGCACATCGGGCTCTACCGCGAGCCGCACAGTTTTGCCGCGGTCGAGTACTTTTTCAAATCGCCGTCCGATCTTAGCGAGCGCCTTGCGATTGTGGTGACGCCGGTGGTCGCGACCGCCAACACGGCCGTTGCCGCGATCGATCGGCTGAAGGAGCGCGGCGCAAAGGATATTCGGCTGGCCTGCCTGATCGCAGCTCCGGAGGGACTCGAGCGGCTGCGTGGGCTGCATCCGGACGTCCCGATCTGGACGGCCGCTGTCGATGAAGGGCTCGACGAGAACGGCTTCATCGTGCCGGGTCTCGGCGATGCCGGCGACCGGGCCTACGGAACGCGATGAGAGCGGCGCGACAACTGGAACATGATGAAATCAGGTTCGTCGGCTGTCAGCGGTTCACCTCTGCCCGGCGGGGAGAGGTGATTCGAGCTCTGGCGCGCGCATCGATTCAGCCGAAATTCATCCCGCTTTAGATCTTCCCGCTGCCGCAGATTCCTTTCAGCGCCTGCCACTCCGTATCGGTCAGCAGCGGCGGGCCGCTGGCGGGGCGGTCTTCCTTGGTCATGCGGGCGAGGCGGTCCTCGGTCAGAGGATGGCTCGCCAGGATCGTGAAACCGCTACCGCCTTCCTTGCCGGTGATGCGGAACATCAATTCGGCGGCCGGCTTTGGTGAGCGGCCGAGCGCGTGCATGATCTCGATCGCGAACGTATCGGCCCCCATCTCGGCCTCGCGCGAATAGGAGGCCTCAACCACGCTGCGCGAGGCGAAGATCACGGCCGACGAGCCGGTGACGTCGCCGAACAACAGGCCGATCAAGAACGAGGTGCCGCCGTTGTAGATCAGCCCGCGCATGTTGTCGTGATGCTTGAGATGGCCGAGCTCGTGGGCGAGGATGCCGGCGAGCTCGTCGGGGCTTTGCGCCTTGTCGAGCAGGCCCTGCATCACGAAGACCTTGCCGCCCGGCAGCGCAAACGCATTCGGCACCGAGGTCGGCAGCACGCCCGCCGTCGCCAACGCTCGAACTCGATGCCGATCAGGAAATAGGCGAGATAGATCGGCACCAGGATTGCAAGCGCGATAAGGAAGCCGACCAGAAGCTCCTTAGCCCGCCCGGTATATTCGGCGGCGTCACCGTCGATCGACGTGTTCGACCAGAGGTGACGGCGGATGTCGGTCACCAGCCAGAAGCGGTAAAAGCCGAAGGTGACGAGCTCGAGCATCGCGCCCGTGGTGACCAATTTGCGAAACCCGGAACGATCGCCGGTGAAGTCGACTCGGGTGGGCGGCAGCGGTGGAGGGA
>NZ_JAACFT010000078.1 GCF_029051685.1 Bradyrhizobium sp. CSA207
TCGATTATGCGTAGCGCGGGATTATGCGGAGTCGTTGGCTGGTAGCCGCGGTTTTCCCGGGCTTTTGCCGCTGTGTCGCTCCGCATAATGACGGGGCGCTGTCCGCGGCGCCTCGCGTGTTTGCGAGACGCCGCGTTGTGGGTCAGCGCGACCAGATCAGCGCACACTCCCCATCATCGCCTTCGAAGAGGTTGGCGAAGATGGGCGCCGGGAAGGACGGATCGTCGAGCTTGACCGAGTGGTAGGAGCGGTTGTCCTTCGAGGTCCGGCGCCAGGCGGCACCGATCTCGACGCCTGATACGATCACGCGCAGGTCTGGCGCCTTGTCGCTGGTGGAGGCGGGATCGCTGGGGACGATGCGCGCCTTGGCATCGATCGCGAGCGTCTTGATGGTGCCGGTGTAGGTGCCATCGTTGCTGCGGGTGAACGAACCGATCTGGGACATGGTGGATCTCCTGTGCTGTGTTCAAGCCCGCGACCATCGCGGCCTTGTGGCGATCGAAAGCCCCGGGACGGCCGACCCGCACCGTCACGCCGCAGCGCATGCGAAGGACGGCGTGCGGCGATCTTGTTGCTGCGCGAGGAGCGGCGCAGCCGCGGGGAAGAAGATCGCCGGCACGCTGTTGCGGGGAACAGGCCGGGTCGCAGACCGCATCTCGGGGCAGATCCGCCCAGCAAGGCCCGTCGGTCGCAGGGCATCACGGCACGCCCGGAGAACCATCCGGCTCCAATCGGACACGCACGGCACGAGCGCGCCCAACACAACCGCTGACTGACGTTCCGAACAGCAACTACCTCGACCATAGTCCAGCCTCCACATGCAGAAGGGGGCGACATGCCAACAGGTGTCTATGTCCGTCAGAACGCGGTCTGGGACCGATTGAAGGCGGGAATGGCGGCAGACCACGCGGCCGACTTTGCTCAATGGCTCCGCGGGCGCCGATACACGCCACTTACCATCGTCGAGAGGACACGGCTGCTTGCGAGCTGGACGCACTGGGCGCGCGGGGAAGGCTACACGCTCCCTTCGATCCGTGAGGCGCATGCGGCCTCATTCGCCTTGATCGAAGCGGGACATCGGCCGCGCTTCCGCGGCGACCTCAACAAGGACGCGGTCGAGTGCGCCAAGCTGTTCATCGCCTACCTTGAGGATCAGGGCGTGATGACGCGATTACCGACCAAATCGGCGGCGCCACTGGTTCTCGAATTTGCGGCTTGGGCCGGCGAGCAGCGCGGCCTGGCTGAAACGACGCTCGCCGCGTATCTTGGGACGATTACTCCCTTCGTCGATGCGCTGGGGGATATCCCGACGGCCTACGACGCCGTGACGATCCGGGCATACATGATCGGACGTGCGAAGGCCGTATCGGTCGAGCGCATGAAGGGCATATCGGTCGGCATCCGCGCGTTCCTGCGCTTCCTGATCGCGACAGGACGATGTCCGCCTGGGCTCGACCACGCCATGCCGAATGTTGCGGGATGGCGGCTGGCATCGATCCCGCGCTTCCTGCCTGATGCCGATATCGCGCGGATCATCGGTGCGTGCGACGGGGAGCGGCGCCTGCGCGACCGAGCCATCATCCTGCTGTTGGTCCGGCTCGGGCTTCGGGCAAGCGAGGTGGCGCGGCTCAGCTTCGACGATATCGACTGGCGCCAGGGCAGCATCCGCCTGTGCGGCAAAGGCCGGCGCGAGGAACTGCTGCCGCTCACCCAGGAGATCGGCGACGCGCTGCTCGCCTACATCGAACGCGGACGGCCGGCACTGGCCATACCGTCCCTGTTCATCACCGAATATGCGCCGCTGCGGCCAATCGACCGCATCACGGTCAAATGCCTGGTCAAGCGTGCGCTCAAGCGCGCGGGCGTCGAGAGCCGTTACAAGGGTGCGCATATCCTGCGCCACTCGGCGGCTACGGCGATGCTCCGCCACGGCGTCAGCCTGCCAGGCGTGAGCATGGTGCTGCGCCACCGATCGCAGGCGATGACGGCGCATTACGCCAAGGTCGATATCGCGCTGCTGGCGGCCATCGCGCAGCCCTGGCCGGGGAGGTCGCCATGCTGATCGATGATGTTGATCGCTACATCGAGCTGCGCCGCTCGCTCGGCTTCAAGCTCGCAAAGACGGCCCGACACCTCACCGCGTTCGCGCGTTATGCGGTCGACCGGGGCGATACTCACGTTCGCCGCGAGACCGCGATCGCCTGGGCGGCGGCCGTCTCGTCGACCCCGCGCAGTCACCAGCGGCGGCTTCAGGAGATCGCGCTCTTTAGCCGCTTCCTCTACGCGGAGGATCGCGAGCATGAAGTGCCGCATCATCCCCGCAGCCCTGCAACACGTCCTGCGCCTTATATCTACACGCCAGAGGAACTGGCGCGCATGCTCGACGCTGCGGGCAATCTGCGGCGCCAGAAGCCCAGCCCGCTCAGGCGCCACGTCTATGTGATGCTGGTCGGGCTGCTGGCGTCGACGGGTCTGCGGATCTCCGAGGCTCTGAACCTGAGGTTAGACGATCTACTGCCCGACGGCGTGCTGCACATCCGCCTGACTAAGTTCAACAAGAGCCGGCTCGTGCCGATGCACCCCAGCGTGGTCGAGGCGCTGAGGGCCTATCTTGCGATACGGCGGCGGTTCGCCGGGATGGATGACCATGTGTTCCTGTCCGTGGATGCCAAGCCGATGTCGCTTCGGACCGCCCAGAGCAACTTCAATGTGATCCTGCGCAAGGCTGACGTCGGTCAGAATCGGTCGCGACGTCCGCGTATCCATGATCTGCGCCACACCTTCGCGACGCGCGTGCTGGAGCAATGCGCGACGCGTCGTGATGACGTTGCGCGCGACTTCGTCGCTCTCGCCACCTATCTCGGCCATGCGGACATCCGGCATACCTACTGGTATCTGGAAGCCACGCCGGACCTCATGGCCGATATTGCCGGTGCTGCCGAGGCGCTGATCGCCGGGGAAGTCGCATGACGCCGATCGCCCCGCTCATCACCAGCTTCATGCGCGAGCACATGCCACAGCAGCGTGGCTACAGTCCGCACTCCTGCGAGACCTATGCGTACAGCTTCCAGCTGTTGTTCGCATTCGCTGCCCAGCGCCTGCACACGCGCCCCTCTCTGCTCCAGCTCGAGCAGATCGATGCAGACATGGTGGTCGCGTTCCTGCATCACATCGAACATGACCGCGGCAATAGTCCGGCGACTCGCAACCTGCGGCTCGCCGCGATCAAGTCGTTCATGCGCTACGTCGAGCTGCGGCATCCCAGCGCCTTGGAGCAGGTCGCCCAGATCAATGCGATCCCAGGCAAGCGTCATGACCAGAAGCTCATCCGCCATCTGACTATGGACGAGATCCGCGCCGTGCTCAATGCTCCCGACACGACGACACGCCTCGGACTACGAGATCGTGCGATGTTGCATCTGTGCTTCGCCGGCGGCCTGCGCGTCTCCGAGTTGGTCGGCCTCACCCTGGAAAACGTCACGCTGCAACCGAGGCCAAGCATCCTGGTGTTCGGCAAGGGCCGACGCGAACGCAGCCTTCCGCTCTGGAAGGAAACCGCTCGCGACCTGCGCGCTTGGCTATCAGTGCGAGGAAAGCCGCCGGCGACAGAGCTGTTCGTCAACGCCCAAGGGATGGCAATGACCCGCGCCGGCTTTGAGTATATCCTCGAAAAGCACGCAAAGGCCGCCGCGGCTCGATGCCCGACCCTGAGCGGCCGCACGCTATCGCCACACCTTCTGCGGCACAGTTGTGCGGTCCTGATGTTGCAGGCCACACGCGACATCCGTAAGGTCGCGCTCTGGCTTGGCCACGCCGATATCCGCACCACGGAGGTTTATCTCCGCATGGATCCCTCGGAAAAGCTGGAGGCGGTGGAAGCGGTCATTCCGCCGGCGCTGCGCCGTGGACGGTTCAAGGCACCAGACGCGCTGATTGCCTCGCTGTTGGAGAAAGCACCTCTGCCTTCAGGGTGAGAGGCGTCGGGCAGCCGATCGTTACGACGAAATACCTTTGATGCGCTGTGACGTCGCGGCATCACCGCGCCGTTCCGCACGAGCAATCGAGCGCTTCTCCATTAGGTTGGGATCGGCGAAGCAAAGTGCTGTGGCTCAATCGCGCTTGCCGTGATGGTGTCGCCGTCGCGGCGGTGGCGAGGCCTTTGAGCCGTTGCTCTCCTGTCGGGCTGTTTGGCCCACGTCCATACCGGCCTTTTGCTGGCGGATCACGCGCCACAATACGCTCACTGCGCTCGCCGACCTTTACCCGCAATGGCTTGTTCGCGATCTTCTTCCCCTGCCGCCAAGCGGCGGCATTCCTCGCGAGGCAACAAGATCGCTCAGCCCGCCATCCTCCGCTGCGCTGCGGGCCAGAGGCTGCGGGCCGGTCGTTGCGGCGCTCAGAGATCGCCATCAAGGCCGCGATGGTCGCGGGCTTGGGAACAGCAACAGGAGATTACCATGGCTCAGATTGGCACCTTCACCCGCGCCGAAGACGGCTCATACACCGGCACCATCAAGACGCTCTCGCTCAACTTCAAGGCGCGCTTCCTTCCTGCCGAACCCTCCGAGAACGAGAAGGCTCCGAACCTGCGCGTGGTGGTCGGCAATGTCGAGATAGGTGCCGCGTGGCAGCGGACCTCCAAGGACAACACCGTCTACCACTCGGTCAAGCTCGACGACCCGTCCTTCCCGGCGCCGATCTATGCCAACCTCGTCGCGGTCGATGACGGCTACGCGCTGGTCTGGTCGCGCTGACCCGCGCCGCTGCGGCGCCTCACCTCGTGCGAGGCGCCGCGGCTTCTCTCCACGGGATTATGCGGAGCGGCGCAGCCACAAAAGCCCGGGAAAGCCCCGGCTATCAGCCAACGACTCCGCATAATCCCGCGCTACGCATAATCCGCGCGTCCCACGTAGACCCGATGGCTAGGCGCGTTGTCGTTGGAGCGATTGGTCTCTGCGACGATGCGGACGCCCTTGGCTTGCAGGCTCAGAGTGATGATCTCGCCCTGGAAATCGTTGCCGACCTTCTTGAAGGAACCGATGTTAGCCATGTCACTTCTCCTGTTGTGTTTCGAGCCCGCGACCACCGCGGCCTCGATGGCGATCTGGAGGCCGAAGACGATCGGCGACGCACCCGCTCGCGGGCCGGAGCGCAGCGGAGGACGCCGTTGGAGCGACTTTCTTGCCTCGCGAGGAATGGGCGCAAGCCCAGGGGAAGAAAGTCGCTCCAACGGCGTTGCGGCTCAGACGATCGAGGCGCAGCCGGTCTTCGGCCAGATCAAGCCATCAAAGAGGCCACGTGGTCTGCGTGCTGAACCGCGATCTTGAGGAGAAGACTGGCGAATCTCGGTTGTGCTGAACAAGAGGTCGGCACGGTTCGGCGCAGAAAGAGAAACAATCTGCCGCAAAGGGCGGTATCGTCCCGCAAGGAATGATCGAGCGCGGCGCGCCGCCCCACCGCAGCTATGTGGGCCAGACAGATTATGCGTAGCGCGGGATTATGCGGAGTCGTTGGCTGGTAGCCGCGGTTTTCCCGGGCTTTTGCCGCTGTGTCGCTCCGCATAATGACGGGGCGCTGTCCGCGGCGCCTCGCGTGTTTGCGAGACGCCGCGTTGTGGGTCAGCGCGACCAGATCAGCGCACACTCCCCATCATCGCCTTCGAAGAGGTTGGCGAAGATGGGCGCCGGGAAGGACGGATCGTCGAGCTTGACCGAGTGGTAGGAGCGGTTGTCCTTCGAGGTCCGGCGCCAGGCGGCACCGATCTCGACGCCTGATACGATCACGCGCAGGTCTGGCGCCTTGTCGCTGGTGGAGGCGGGATCGCTGGGGACGATGCGCGCCTTGGCATCGATCGCGAGCGTCTTGATGGTGCCGGTGTAGGTGCCATCGTTGCTGCGGGTGAACGAACCGATCTGGGACATGGTGGATCTCCTGTGCTGTGTTCAAGCCCGCGACCATCGCGGCCTTGTGGCGATCGAAAGCCCCGGGACGGCCGACCCGCACCGTCACGCCGCAGCGCATGCGAAGGACGGCGTGCGGCGATCTTGTTGCTGCGCGAGGAGCGGCGCAGCCGCGGGGAAGAAGATCGCCGGCACGCTGTTGCGGGGAACAGGCCGGGTCGCAGACCGCATCTCGGGGCAGATCCGCCCAGCAAGGCCCGTCGGTCGCAGGGCATCACGGCACGCCCGGAGAACCATCCGGCTCCAATCGGACACGCACGGCACGAGCGCGCCCAACACAACCGCTGACTGACGTTCCGAACAGCAACTACCTCGACCATAGTCCAGCCTCCACATGCAGAAGGGGGCGACATGCCAACAGGTGTCTATGTCCGTCAGAACGCGGTCTGGGACCGATTGAAGGCGGGAATGGCGGCAGACCACGCGGCCGACTTTGCTCAATGGCTCCGCGGGCGCCGATACACGCCACTTACCATCGTCGAGAGGACACGGCTGCTTGCGAGCTGGACGCACTGGGCGCGCGGGGAAGGCTACACGCTCCCTTCGATCCGTGAGGCGCATGCGGCCTCATTCGCCTTGATCGAAGCGGGACATCGGCCGCGCTTCCGCGGCGACCTCAACAAGGACGCGGTCGAGTGCGCCAAGCTGTTCATCGCCTACCTTGAGGATCAGGGCGTGATGACGCGATTACCGACCAAATCGGCGGCGCCACTGGTTCTCGAATTTGCGGCTTGGGCCGGCGAGCAGCGCGGCCTGGCTGAAACGACGCTCGCCGCGTATCTTGGGACGATTACTCCCTTCGTCGATGCGCTGGGGGATATCCCGACGGCCTACGACGCCGTGACGATCCGGGCATACATGATCGGACGTGCGAAGGCCGTATCGGTCGAGCGCATGAAGGGCATATCGGTCGGCATCCGCGCGTTCCTGCGCTTCCTGATCGCGACAGGACGATGTCCGCCTGGGCTCGACCACGCCATGCCGAATGTTGCGGGATGGCGGCTGGCATCGATCCCGCGCTTCCTGCCTGATGCCGATATCGCGCGGATCATCGGTGCGTGCGACGGGGAGCGGCGCCTGCGCGACCGAGCCATCATCCTGCTGTTGGTCCGGCTCGGGCTTCGGGCAAGCGAGGTGGCGCGGCTCAGCTTCGACGATATCGACTGGCGCCAGGGCAGCATCCGCCTGTGCGGCAAAGGCCGGCGCGAGGAACTGCTGCCGCTCACCCAGGAGATCGGCGACGCGCTGCTCGCCTACATCGAACGCGGACGGCCGGCACTGGCCATACCGTCCCTGTTCATCACCGAATATGCGCCGCTGCGGCCAATCGACCGCATCACGGTCAAATGCCTGGTCAAGCGTGCGCTCAAGCGCGCGGGCGTCGAGAGCCGTTACAAGGGTGCGCATATCCTGCGCCACTCGGCGGCTACGGCGATGCTCCGCCACGGCGTCAGCCTGCCAGGCGTGAGCATGGTGCTGCGCCACCGATCGCAGGCGATGACGGCGCATTACGCCAAGGTCGATATCGCGCTGCTGGCGGCCATCGCGCAGCCCTGGCCGGGGAGGTCGCCATGCTGATCGATGATGTTGATCGCTACATCGAGCTGCGCCGCTCGCTCGGCTTCAAGCTCGCAAAGACGGCCCGACACCTCACCGCGTTCGCGCGTTATGCGGTCGACCGGGGCGATACTCACGTTCGCCGCGAGACCGCGATCGCCTGGGCGGCGGCCGTCTCGTCGACCCCGCGCAGTCACCAGCGGCGGCTTCAGGAGATCGCGCTCTTTAGCCGCTTCCTCTACGCGGAGGATCGCGAGCATGAAGTGCCGCATCATCCCCGCAGCCCTGCAACACGTCCTGCGCCTTATATCTACACGCCAGAGGAACTGGCGCGCATGCTCGACGCTGCGGGCAATCTGCGGCGCCAGAAGCCCAGCCCGCTCAGGCGCCACGTCTATGTGATGCTGGTCGGGCTGCTGGCGTCGACGGGTCTGCGGATCTCCGAGGCTCTGAACCTGAGGTTAGACGATCTACTGCCCGACGGCGTGCTGCACATCCGCCTGACTAAGTTCAACAAGAGCCGGCTCGTGCCGATGCACCCCAGCGTGGTCGAGGCGCTGAGGGCCTATCTTGCGATACGGCGGCGGTTCGCCGGGATGGATGACCATGTGTTCCTGTCCGTGGATGCCAAGCCGATGTCGCTTCGGACCGCCCAGAGCAACTTCAATGTGATCCTGCGCAAGGCTGACGTCGGTCAGAATCGGTCGCGACGTCCGCGTATCCATGATCTGCGCCACACCTTCGCGACGCGCGTGCTGGAGCAATGCGCGACGCGTCGTGATGACGTTGCGCGCGACTTCGTCGCTCTCGCCACCTATCTCGGCCATGCGGACATCCGGCATACCTACTGGTATCTGGAAGCCACGCCGGACCTCATGGCCGATATTGCCGGTGCTGCCGAGGCGCTGATCGCCGGGGAAGTCGCATGACGCCGATCGCCCCGCTCATCACCAGCTTCATGCGCGAGCACATGCCACAGCAGCGTGGCTACAGTCCGCACTCCTGCGAGACCTATGCGTACAGCTTCCAGCTGTTGTTCGCATTCGCTGCCCAGCGCCTGCACACGCGCCCCTCTCTGCTCCAGCTCGAGCAGATCGATGCAGACATGGTGGTCGCGTTCCTGCATCACATCGAACATGACCGCGGCAATAGTCCGGCGACTCGCAACCTGCGGCTCGCCGCGATCAAGTCGTTCATGCGCTACGTCGAGCTGCGGCATCCCAGCGCCTTGGAGCAGGTCGCCCAGATCAATGCGATCCCAGGCAAGCGTCATGACCAGAAGCTCATCCGCCATCTGACTATGGACGAGATCCGCGCCGTGCTCAATGCTCCCGACACGACGACACGCCTCGGACTACGAGATCGTGCGATGTTGCATCTGTGCTTCGCCGGCGGCCTGCGCGTCTCCGAGTTGGTCGGCCTCACCCTGGAAAACGTCACGCTGCAACCGAGGCCAAGCATCCTGGTGTTCGGCAAGGGCCGACGCGAACGCAGCCTTCCGCTCTGGAAGGAAACCGCTCGCGACCTGCGCGCTTGGCTATCAGTGCGAGGAAAGCCGCCGGCGACAGAGCTGTTCGTCAACGCCCAAGGGATGGCAATGACCCGCGCCGGCTTTGAGTATATCCTCGAAAAGCACGCAAAGGCCGCCGCGGCTCGATGCCCGACCCTGAGCGGCCGCACGCTATCGCCACACCTTCTGCGGCACAGTTGTGCGGTCCTGATGTTGCAGGCCACAGGCGACATCCGTAAGGTCGCGCTCTGGCTTGGCCACGCCGATATCCGCACCACGGAGGTTTATCTCCGCATGGATCCCTCGGAAAAGCTGGAGGCGGTGGAAGCGGTCATTCCGCCGGCGCTGCGCCGTGGACGGTTCAAGGCACCAGACGCGCTGATTGCCTCGCTGTTGGAGAAAGCACCTCTGCCTTCAGGGTGAGAGGCGTCGGGCAGCCGATCGTTACGACGAAATACCTTTGATGCGCTGTGACGTCGCGGCATCACCGCGCCGTTCCGCACGAGCAATCGAGCGCTTCTCCATTAGGTTGGGATCGGCGAAGCAAAGTGCTGTGGCTCAATCGCGCTTGCCGTGATGGTGTCGCCGTCGCGGCGGTGGCGAGGCCTTTGAGCCGTTGCTCTCCTGTCGGGCTGTTTGGCCCACGTCCATACCGGCCTTTTGCTGGCGGATCACGCGCCACAATACGCTCACTGCGCTCGCCGACCTTTACCCGCAATGGCTTGTTCGCGATCTTCTTCCCCTGCCGCCAAGCGGCGGCATTCCTCGCGAGGCAACAAGATCGCTCAGCCCGCCATCCTCCGCTGCGCTGCGGGCCAGAGGCTGCGGGCCGGTCGTTGCGGCGCTCAGAGATCGCCATCAAGGCCGCGATGGTCGCGGGCTTGGGAACAGCAACAGGAGATTACCATGGCTCAGATTGGCACCTTCACCCGCGCCGAAGACGGCTCATACACCGGCACCATCAAGACGCTCTCGCTCAACTTCAAGGCGCGCTTCCTTCCTGCCGAACCCTCCGAGAACGAGAAGGCTCCGAACCTGCGCGTGGTGGTCGGCAATGTCGAGATAGGTGCCGCGTGGCAGCGGACCTCCAAGGACAACACCGTCTACCACTCGGTCAAGCTCGACGACCCGTCCTTCCCGGCGCCGATCTATGCCAACCTCGTCGCGGTCGATGACGGCTACGCGCTGGTCTGGTCGCGCTGACCCGCGCCGCTGCGGCGCCTCACCTCGTGCGAGGCGCCGCGGCTTCTCTCCACGGGATTATGCGGAGCGGCGCAGCCACAAAAGCCCGGGAAAGCCCCGGCTATCAGCCAACGACTCCGCATAATCCCGCGCTACGCATAATCCGCGTTATGCGGTGCACCGCATAACGTCGAG
>NZ_JAACFT010000079.1 GCF_029051685.1 Bradyrhizobium sp. CSA207
AACAGCATCTCTGTCAAATCGTGCTGTGCTTGGTTCTTCCGAGGATCGACCAACGACGAAAAGCATTCCGTGAAGCGCTCCAAAATAGTCCCCTCTCGAGTCAGGAGACACTGTCAGAATCAAATTTCCTCGCCTTGGCAATAGCTTGGACGCGCCGACATGCGATTCCCCTGGCCTGCACAGGACTACGAGGTCGTCGGCATAGGTCACGATACGAGAGCCGAGGCTTCGCTCCAGCCCGAGCATCTTCCATCCCAGTACAAACCGGCGCATGTAGAGGTTAGCCAGCAGTGGTGAGATCGGTGAGCCTTGCGGGATGCCTCTCCGCTTGTCCCGGGCCTCGGTCGTACGTGTCTTCCTTCCTCGATCGTCGGTTTCTTCCACGGGACATTCCAGCCACATCTTGATCAGATGCAGCACGCGCCGATCAACAATCCGGCGCGCCACCGACTTGAGAAGGTCGGCATGCGGAATGCTCCCGAAGTAGTCCGCGAGGTCGGCGTCTACGACTTCCGGGTGGCCGCGAAACAGCTGCTCTTCCACCTCGACCACCGCCTGTTGGGCATTCCGCCGGGGACGGTAGGCATACTGCTCTGGTGGAAGATCGGCCTCAAAGATCGGTTCCAGCACCAGCATCGCTGCTGTCATGCAGACTCGATCGCGCAAGGTTGAGATGCCCATTGGCCTGAGTTTGCCATTGGCCTTCGGTATGTACACTCTTCTGATAGGGTCCGGTCGATACGTCTCCTGCCTGAGCGCAAGCGCCAGTTCGCCAAGCCACCGCTGCACCCCGTACACTTCGATGCCCGCGAAGTCCTGGCCGTCCACACCCGGTGCGCCCTTGTTGGAGCGGCATTGAGCATAGGCATGGGCCAAGATGCCTTCCCGGCTGATCTTGTCGTACAGGGCATAGAAGCGGTAGCCGGCTTCTGCCTTCGCTTTCGCGTGCAACGCCGTCTGCAGTTTCTGAACACTCTTCGGAGTTGATAGGTTACCCAATCCCCAGGTCCCTCACTACGTCTTGCGTTCGTCTTGAACTGAGGTCCCTTCCCTCCACCGGCGTTACCCGGCTTCACCGGTACTACGAACCCCTCCGCATCCCCACGGCGCCCGGCCTGTCCCTCGCGGGCGTCCGGTTGGTCATCCCTGACCACGTCGTGGGGCCTCCCGTGTTGCGTACGCTTTCCTTGTGTACATGCTGTCGCCACTACCCCGGCGCAGCGGCTGGGCGTACTACTTCGCTCATTCCCCCAGCCGTATCAGCCTTCCCCGAAAGGGTCGTCGGGTCGGCCTGCGCATCGTCCTTTTCGAGGCTTGCTCGGCGTTTACTCGCGTTACGGCCTGCACACTCGCGCTGTCACCAATTCGTGACACGCTAATCGAAGGCTTCAGCCACTTCGTTACCTCCATGACTGCTCCGATTGCTTCCGGCTGGAGCGTTTGCCGGGTGGGACTTGCACCCACTGGAAAGCGCCGCCTTGTCACGGCGCACACCCGAAGTGGTCATTGTCGGGTCCTCGCCGCTTCTTCGATGCCTCTGCCGCACCAACGTGAGGTGTGATATCTTGGCGTACCCTGAGGCTCGGGGTATGTCCGCAGTCTGAGGGTCGTGAATTCTAGAGAGGAGGACGCCATGGCATTAACCGTCAAGGTGATGATGGAAGCTGCCAACGCCACTGTGCCGCGGATAACGCCGGCGCAGGCGCGCGAGATGATCGCCAAGGGCAATACGCTGGTGGTCGACGTACGCGACGCTCCGGAAGTGGAAAAAAGCGGCAAGGTCGCCGGCGCCCTACACGTTTCGCGCGGCATGCTGGAATTCCGTGCCGATCCCGAGTCGCCCTACCATGATAAGAACTTCGCCAAGGACAAAACCGTTATCCTTTATTGTGCCTCTGGCGGGCGCTCGGCCTTGAGCGGCAAGGTGCTCAAAGAAATGGGCTATGATCAGGTCTACAATCTCGGCGCCTTCAAGGATTGGGCTGAAGGCGGGGGCGCAGTCGACAAGCCTATCGAGCCTGGCATGTGAGGGCCCAGCAGTTTTACGGCGGAGCGACTGGCGAGTCGGCTCTTGGCACCTTTGAGACATGCTCGCCTATCCTGAAAATGTCCGTTCACCGGGGTAGACCGGAAGTCGCCGTGGTCCGGCAAAACCTACGCGAATGACCCACAACGGAAGTACTCAAAGCTCCCTCTGCGATGGATTCTGAGCGACCAACAGATATAATTAGCACGGTGTTCGCCCGCCTAATTCAGAATGAAGAAAGCCAGAGAAGCAGCAGCCATGACTGCGGTCGCCGCCCAGCCCCAGATCGCCATCGATCGGGATAGAGTGAGCCGTCCCATGACCCGGGGGTTGCGTACAATCAACATCATCACTGCCATCAGTGGAGCCGCCAATACACCATTGACGACAGCCGCCCAATACAGAGCCCGCACCGGATCGAGGCCAATGAAGTTGAGAGCAGCTCCGAGCATAGTAGCTACTGCTATCGTTGCATAAAAGGCGCGCGCATCATTAGGTTTGGCGTCGAGGGTTTCAGCCCAACCGAACACCTCGCTGACTGCATACGCCGCCGATCCCGTCAGAACCGGCACGGCCAGCAATCCAGTGCCAATGATGCCAAGCGCAAACAGTGCGAAGGCAAACTCTCCCGCGATAGGACGCAGCGCCTCGGCAGCTTGCGCCGACGTGGCGACATCAACGATGCCATGCGAATGCAGCGTCGCCGCGGTCGCGAACACGATTGCCAGCGACACCAGCGAGCTGAAGGCCATACCCACAATCGTATCGAGGCGGATACGCGCAAGTTCCGGACCTGCGGTCTTGGGCGTAATGCAGAGCGGTTTGGCGTGGTGACGATGTTGTTCCTCGACTTCCTGCCCCGCTTGCCAGAAAAACAAGTAGGGACTGATGGTAGTTCCGAGGATCGCCACCATCGCCATCGCGGATGGTCCCGTTAAATCGATGTGCGGAACAATCAAAGACTTCAGCGCTATGTCCCATGGCACATCTGCCACAAAGACCACGGCGACATACGAGAACAGCGACAGCGTCGTCCATTTCAGGACGGCTGCATAACGCGGATAACTTAGCCAGACCTCGAGCACGATGCACACGCCGCCGAACAACAGCGTGTAAAGCTGTTCTGGACCGCCAATCAGAAGCTGGAGCGCTGAGCCCATCGCTCCGAGATCGGCTCCCAGGTTGACGATGTTCGCGACCAGCAACAGAGTTACGACCGACCTGAGAAGCCATGGCGAATAGTGCCGTCTCAAATTGTGGGCAATGCCACGCCCGGTCACACAGCCGATTTGGGCAGCCACCTCCTGGATCACGACCATCAGGGGAAAAGAGAGCACAAAGGTCCAAGACAGCGCATAGCCGAACTGCGCACCGATCTGGCTGTGGGTGGCGATACCGCTTGGATCGTCATCCGCGGCTCCGGTGACCAAGCCAGGACCAAGCCCTCGCCACAAACGCTGAAGCAGCGAGCCAGCTTGCGCTCTTGGAATTTCCTGCATGCCCATGCCTAGCCGTTATTTTGAAGTGAATGTGAATTATTTCAGAAGATGAAGATTTCGGTCGCGATGCCACCAGGGCGACTTCCGATTTTGGCCCATCGCTTCCGTTGACGCGGTGTAGCCAAACGTCGATTCATAGGAGCGGACCGGAAGTTTGCAACCGAGCGCCAAACCGGCGCGATTGACCCTTAAGCGACCTTGGCCCAGCAACGCGCTTCCGATCGCACCTAGATGCGAACCTCAGATGTGAGGGGGCGGGGCAAGGTCGTGATGACGGCGGGAAGCGGCGGCGCTCGAGTTGTCCGCTGACGACGCCGCTACTATTTAAGATGGATGAAGACTTGCCTCGGCGCGACTTTGGAGTCTGGAGTCTCGTTATGCATCGTGGTCTGATCCCTTGCAGTGCTGCTATCGCCATACTAGCGACGCTCATCGAAGGCACCACGCACCGTGCGGACGCTGCATCACTGGCAGAGGTGCGGCAGAATGGTAGCCTACGTCTCTGCGCCAACCCGTCCGCACTCCCTTATTCGAACCTCGCCGATAGAGGCGACCTTGCCGGGTTCGAAGTCGAACTCGCGGAAGTGTTAGCGCACGAGATGGGATTGGAGCTCGGTGTGATCTGGGTTCGAAACGCCGGTGATATTAAGAACTTGGATTGTGATGTCTTGATGGGCGTCGTCGCCTCCGCCGCAAGCTACTATCGGGAGGGACTTACCGGACCCCTGACAACCCATCTACCCCTTCGCTTTTCGAGACCTTACGCAGACAGCGGTGTTGTCCTCGTCATTTCATCTCGAACTTCGGTTCGTCGGCTTGAGGATTTGCACGGTCAGAAGATTGGCGTCATGGTTGGATCCGTCGAGCACGAGTGGTTGGCCAAGCACGGCTTCCGCGTTTCGGTCTTCGCCTCTCAAGAAGACATAATTGCCGCGATCGAGGCAGGCGAAATCGAAGTTGGCGCGACAAACCCCGTGATTATCGGCTGGTATCGGCACGAACACCCCAGCACGGCAGTAAGGATACCCGACGGATACGAGCCAGACCCGGCACTGCACTGGAGTGTTTCAGTCGGGCTTCGCCGAGCCGACGATGCGCTGCTTGCAGCCGTGGATGCTGCGCTGGCCCGAGTAGTCGAGCAGCGGATACCAGCACAAATCTACGCGAAGTATGGCATTACCTATCTACCCCCTTCCGACGCAGGTCTCCGGTGAGGACGCGAACCCTGGCGCGACTGACACTACAGCCTGCGCCAGCAACTCTGAATGCTGGATGGGCTGTACTCGCGCCTTGCCATGATCTTTGAAGCCCAGGGCACTGCTTATCCTTACGGTGCAAGCAAGAGTTCTTCCGCTGATGGCCCATCGGCGAAGTGGCGGCAGCCCTCCAGGAGGTCCGCTCACCGAAACATGGCGGACCAGATTTGCTCACGTTGAGTTCTTCGCATGTTGACCCGGATCTGACGTCAGCCCGCATAGGTCATGTCGATGCGCCGCATAGCGCCGTAGGAGCGGGCGGCTTGCTTGGTGGCCCGTTACCCGATCTGCACGCTGGTCCCGCTGTTGCCGCTATCGGCCTTCAGTTGAGGTGGCGATCCAGAAACTGGTCATTTGAGTTCGCTGTAAATAGCCATTGTGCGGCTCAGGCGGCTTTGATCATTGATGTTGATTGTGGGTGGATGTAGCGTTGAAGAAAGCGGGAGGAGCGGAGCAATGATGAGATTGGTTTTCTCGATTGTCGGCGTTCTTATACTCACCGTTCTCGCAGCCCCCGGGGAGTCCTCCGCACAGAGCGTAGCGGGTCGTACTGCTCGGACTGTCGTCACATTCGACAACGTGGGCGATGCGCCGGGGGTGCCGGAGGGAATCACCACGGACGGCAAGGACGGGCTTTATGTCTCGCTCTTCGTCCTCGATCAGATCTGGCACGTCAATCCGGCCACCGGCGAGAAGAAGAAGGTTGCGGACGTGCCGGGCGGCGACCTCAAGGGCGACCTTATCGGGATCGAGCGGGATCCCATCGACGGCACTATCCTTGCCGCCTTCAAGCGCGCGACGAAGGTCGACCTGTTCACGGAGGATCATCCTGACTGTCGCGACGCCACCGACGCATCAACCGGTATCTACCGGGTCAACCCACAGACTGGAGCGGTAAGCCCGTTCGTGACGCGTGGAACCGGCGTCTCGCTCTGCTTCCCCGACGACATCGCGATCGATCCGAGCGGCAACGTGTACGTCTCCGATCTCGAGCTCGGGGTGATCTGGAAGTTCGATCGCGCCGGCCACGGGGGCGTCTGGTCGGATGACCCCCTGCTCGGCTGGACCGAGCAGACCGGTACGTGGAACACGAAGAACGGCACGGTGGGTGGTTACATCGGAATCAACACCGTGGCTCTTAGCCCCGATGGCCGTTACCTCTTCGCCGGCACCGACGGCGGCCCCGGCGGTCCCACCGGGAGCGGGCTGCTGGTGCGCATCCCGCTCCAGGCCGACGGCTCGGCGGGCAAGGCAGATCTCTTTGCCGCAGGGCTCGGGGCCAATGACGGTCTCGAGGTGGGCCCCGACGGAACGGTCTACTTCGGTGATACGTACAACAGCGACGTCTGGGCCTTCTCACCCGACGGGTCCCGCCGCCAGCTGATTGCCTCCCGCGATCAGTTCGGCGACCCCTTGGATAATGCGACCAGCCTCGTCTTCCTCAACGGCTGTCTTTACGAGACGCAGCTTGGCTTCTTCAAGCTACAGCTGGGCAAGGCGAATGAAACGCTGCGGAACGTGGTGGAGATCTGCAAGTTCGGCAACCCAGCGGAGAACGGTACGTACACGCCGCGTCCCGTACTGGAGACGTCGCCCCCGACGCCGCGTCCGCCGGTAGCGCGAGCGACGCACCCACAGTTCTCGACGCTCGGCCGCGGCCCACCGTAACTGTCGCCTCGCTCTCTTATTGGCTTTGCAGGCCCGCCGCCCTAGAATTGCGGCGATCGCAGGACGGGCGAACATGCAGTATATTTGCGACGCGCCGAAGGGTAAGACCTGGTTCCGTATCGAGACGGAAGGTGAGGCGGTGCATGAGTCGCGCCTGATGAGCCACACAGTCGAGAAATATTTCCGCCGCGAGCGGGAGAAGGCAGTCCAGTCCTGGCGTCCGGAGCGGCCCAACGCGATCGAGCGCGACGTCGGCCTCGAGGCCCATGTACAGCGAGAGATGCCGCTTTTCCTCACGTTGCGCGACAGGGAGGGCAATGCACTGACTACAGCGATGCTGCCACCGGGTGGCAAGGATCGCGGCGGGTTCCGGATCATCATCGTTGCCGCATCCAATGCCGATCCTTATCCTCAGCACGACGCGGCCATCGCTGCGCTGGGAGCGCATTTCGGTCTCACACTCGATCGCAGCCGCTGCTTTCCCTACGGCCGCTAAGGAGCCTGACAAGTATCGCTGCTTGATTGGAGCGATGACGGCTTATGGCCCTAATGCGAAGCGTTGGACGGGCCGAGCTTGTCCGATGACAAGAGTAGACCGGAAGTGACCGTCAAGACGCCGCTTTTGACCCCAAAGCGAAAATCGATGTCTTGCGTGGAAAGCAAGGCTA
>NZ_JAACFT010000007.1 GCF_029051685.1 Bradyrhizobium sp. CSA207
TGCGGATCGACGTCGTTGAGCTTTGCCGTCATGATCAGCGTCACCATGAGGGCGGCCCGGTCGGCACCACGTTCGGAGCCGGCGAACAGCCAGGACTTGCGGCCGAGGGCAAAGCCGCGCAGCGCGCGCTCCGCCGCATTGCTTGTCAGGCAGATCCGTCCGTCATCGACGAAGCGAGCGAACCGGTCCCAGCGGCGCAGCATGTAAACCCGCACCCCGGCCGGCAACGGGATCATCGTGGCCGTCCATCGGTCAGCGCGGCCACGACTGCGCTCAGCGTCGCCGCGTCAACCGCGCCCGTGATCCGCATCCGAGCCCCGGCCGCGAACTCAATCTCGATCCCACCACAGCTTCCGGAGGGCGCCGTCAACGGTTGCCGGTCGGGCGCAATGGAGACTGCCGCAAAACCGACGTCGTCACCCCGCCGCGTCAGCGGCTCAGGCCCACAAGCGAGGACGCCTGCGCGGACCTGCCGGCGCCAAGCCGTAACCAGATTGCGGTGAACATCATGTCGTCGAGCAACCTCGACAACACTGGTCCCAGGCGCCAGACTCTCCTCCACGATCCGAAGCTTCTCGGCAGTCGTCCACCGCCGTCGCCTCTCTGGAGCGGATAGAACCGTAACCGTCGTCACGTTTGCTCATTTGCTTGCAAATCAATGAGCAAATCATCTCACGCTCGAACACGATCCGAGAAGACGGTCCCCACCGGAGGCTTACAGTGGCCTTTGGCTTTAGCAATTCACTGCGATCGATGCTGGCAGCTGCATGAGCGCATCCGCCCGTGTGCACTTCCCATTTCGTGTGCGCTACGTGTGCACTGAAAGATCAAGGCAGATACGAACGCCAGCAATTTCGGCTAATTTGGAGTGCTGTGTTGATGTTTCAATCCGCTAAGAAGATCCCGTAAATCCTTGAAATGGCGGGAGTCTTGCCTTTGTGTAGCTCCGATGATGGATTGGAGCGAGAGTTCAAGTTTTTCAATCGGTTAGAAGGCGGCGTGTGCACGACGTGTGCACCGGGAGATCGAGAAAGATCTTATGTCAACCAATGTGAGCAAGCCTTTTTGAAGTGGGACGGGAGCGCGCAGGTCCGATCAGGCAGGTCGCTTACGTGCTCGGCTTAGGGCAGAAAATCAGAAAATCCAAGCTGGGCCGCCTTCGGTCGTTCAATTCGATCCGCTAGCGCCGTGCGGGCGCACCAAATTGTCTGTCCAGGCGTCGGCAATGTGGGGCAGGGAGAGAGTTGGCCCTTGGTCGAGGAGGAGCTCGAGCACCCGCGGCGGAGTCAATGGCAGCTCGCGGGTCGGCTTTCCAATTGCGTTGGCGACGGCACATGCGACGGCGGCTGCGACATTCAGGATCGGAACTTCGCCGGCGCCCTTCGTCCCGAGTGGCCCGATCGAGGGCGCACCTTCGTACAGGTTGATCTCGACCGGAACGACATCGAGGGCCAGCGGGACGCGATAAGTTTCAAAGCCATTCTGGCAGACGCGGCCATTGCTGCCGATCGTGACTTCCTCGTGCAAGGCGTAACCCAATCCCTGAACCACGCCGCCCTGGATCTGACCGTGGACTGCGCGCGGATTGAGCGCGCGGCCGACGTCCTGAACAACCCGATAGTTCAACACTTCGACATGTCCGGTCTCCTCGTCGACGGCGACCTCGCAGTCATGGACGGCGAAGACGGGGATGTCGATCGCGTCTATGAAATGACCGGCAACGCATCCCGGCATCGCGGGCACGCCCGATCCCGTGAAAGCGCCGGTGCCGGACACCGGCCCAAACCGGGCCTGAGCTCGGGTCGCAACCTCGGAGATCGCACGTCCGGAGCCGGGGGCTCCGGCGATCTCGATGCGGCCGGAGCGCATGACGAGATCCTCGGGCGCGGCCTCGATCATCTCGGAGGCGACCTTCAGCAGTTTCGTGCGCACCTCTTGTGCCGCCGACAGGCTGGCCGAACCGAGAGAAACGGTGGTACGGCCACCTCCGACGCCGACATCGTAGCCGGCGGCATCTGTGTCGGCCGCGCGGACGATGACATCGTCGGGGTTAAGGCCAAGCGCACCGGCCACGATCTGGGGCAGAGCTTGCATCATGGAGCCTGACCCGATCTCGACTCCTGACGTCACCAGGGTAGCTGTGCCATCGGCATTCATGTTCACAGTCGCGGCCGAAGGACCGACAAAGACGAACCATGCGCCGACAACGGTCGCGCGTCCATAGAGCCGTCCGTCGGCACGCTCGGGCGGCGTTGCGGCGGCATCCCGCATTGTATCCATCCGGTCGAGCATCGGGCCAAGCACGTCGCCCTCGAAGGCCTGGCCGGTGGCGCCGAGATCGCTGTCGCCAAGCACGTTGCGGCGGCGGAAGGCGAGGGGATCCATGCCGATCCGCGCCGCGATTTCGTCGGTATGCCGCTCCAGCGCGAAAGTATTGTAGACGCCGTTGCAAGCGCGGAAAGCGCCGTTCGGGGCGGTGTTGGTGTAGACCGCGCGCGAGACAAGCCGCACCGCGCCGAGGGAATAGTTTCCGCCGAGCGTGTGAGCTGTCATCGTGGTCAGGAAGATCTGTTCGCCCCCGTACGCGCCACAATCCATCAGGACGACGGCTTCGCGTCCGACGATCTCGCCGTCGCGCGTCACCGCCGAGCGTATGCCGATTTCGGCGTTTTCGCGAAAGAGACAAGTGAGCATCTCCTCTTCGCGCGAATTGACAAGCCGGACCGGCCGTCCGCTCGCCCGAGCGAGCAGGGCCGCAAAGGGTTCGATCGCGAGATCGAATTTGAGGCCGAAGCCGCCGCCGACAGGCGGTACGGTGACCCGAACCTGAGAGGCTGGCACGCCCAGCAGCCGTGCTGTTGCGTTGCGGATGGTCCAGGGCACCTGGGTCGATGTCTCGATGTGAAAGCGCCCGTCTTCATAGATTGCGACCACCGCGCGCGGCTCGAAGGCGACATGGTTCTGGCGGCCGACCCGGAAGGAGCTGTCGATGATTTCGACATCGGGCCGGGCAAACGCGGCGTCGACGTCGCCGCGAACGACGGTCGCCTCCCAGGCGACGTTGCCGCCGCGGGCACCGCCTTCGAGCAGAACCTCGTAGTTTCGCCAGTCCGGATGGACCAGCGGAGCGTCTGGAGAAAGCGCATCCGCCATGGTGAGAACCATGGGCAGTGGTTCAATATCGACGTCAATTGCAGCCAGCGCGGCGTGAGCCTGCATCAGCGTGTCCGCCGCGATCGCGGCGATCGGCTCGCCGTCGTAGCGGATCACGTCGCGGGCAAAGAGCGGGTGGTCGGCGATGCCGATTCCGATCATGCCGGGCGCATCGGCTGCGGTCACGATGGCGCGTACGCCGGGCATACGTGCAGCCCTGGAGGTGTCGAGGCTGGCGATCCGGCCCGACGGCACACTGGCGCGCAATACGGCCGCGTGCAGCATGCCGGGCAGATAGCGATCGATCGTATAGCGCGTGCGGCCGCTCAGCTTGTCGGCCGCGTCGCGCCGCCGGAAGTTCATGGTTGCGGACGTGTCGGACACCTTTACGCCTCCCGTCATTTCGTCGCAAGCGCCAGCAGCGCGGCCTCGATGATGCGTTCGTATCCGGTGCAACGGCAGATGTTGCCCGTCAGCGCGGCACGAATGTCGTCGCGCGTTGCCTCGGGGCGGGTTGCTAGGAGGTGCGTCAGGCTCACCACCATGCCGGGAAAGCACATGCCGCATTGGACCGCGTCGCAGGCCTCGAGCGCGGCCTGCATCGGGTTCAACCCGCCATTTGCGGCAAGGCCCTCGACGGTGCAGATATCGTGGCCCTGGGCCAGCGCGACCGGCACTAGGCATGAGGGGGTGGGATTGCCGTTGACCAACACCATGCACGCGCCGCAAAAGCCCTCGCGACACACCGGCTTGGCGCCTGTCAGATAAAACTCCTCGCGCAGGACGTCGACGAGAGGCGTGATGGGATCGGCAGTGGAGGTGAGGTGATCGCCGTTGACGGTCAGGCTAAGGCCCATGTTCATCCCCAGGGTTCAAGAGCCAAGCGCGGCGATCGCACGGCGGACCAGGCCGGGTAGCACGCGCACCCGATACCAGCCGGGCACCTCGACACTATCGCGACCTGTAAATTCATCCGCCAGCCCGGCCGCTGCCTCCGCAGCCCACGCCGCGTTCAACGGATGTCCGACAAGTGTGGCCTCGAGACGTTCCCATCGGCGCGCAACCGGCTCGACTGATCCGACGGCGACACGTGCCGTCTGAACGTCCCCGACATCGTCAAGGCTCACGGCGAGACAGACGATGGCGGTCGGATAGTCACCGGCCTGTCGCAGCGGCAGGCGGGCGTGAACGGTTTTGCGCCCGCGCCGGGGCACGATGATCCGTTGAAGCAGCCGCCCGGGCGCAAGTGTCGATCTCATCGTCAGGAACTGCTCCAAGCCGGTTCGCTCCCGGCCGTTTCGGCTCGCGATCTCGACTTCGGCATCGAGGCAGAGCAGCGCGGGCACGCAGTCGGCCGCGGCGAACGCCGTCGTTGCGAGGTTGCCGCCGATGGTCGCCATCCCACGGATAGCCGGATTGGCGGAGCGGCTGGCCGCCGCAGTGAGCACGTCAAACTCCGGAAGCTCCGTCAGCGCGACGGCCAGCGCGGCGTGCGTGACCGCCGCACCGACCTCCACCACATCGGCTTCGACCTTGATCGCGTGGAGCTCCGGAATTTTCCCGATTGCGACGTAACGGGACTTGAGCGGCTCATGTCGGATGGGGGCGCGCATGATCCAGGTGCCGCCGGCGAAGGGCGCGGTTTCGGCGCCGCCTTCGTCGAGCGCATCGAGCGCCGCCATCAGCGACGGCGCGACGTAGACGGACCTCGAAGCAGGCGTATCCATGTCATCCGAGCTCCCGGTTCGATCGGTCAGCCTGTGCTCCACTTCGCCACCGAGCGCCGCTCGAATACCTCGCGAAACTGACTTGTGGATTTTGGAAGCAGGACGCCGGTGCCCCAGTCGAGGATCACGGCGTGCTGGCGGATCACGTCGAGCGCTCCGATCGCGCCGCTGCGGTAGCGTTCCGCCACAATGCTCGGATCGAGCCGGACGTCGGCAACGCGCCCGGCCTTGATGCTGGCGCGGAGCGCCTCTGTCGCGGACCTGTCGACCTCATATTCGCACAATTCAGCATCGATGGTGCGCACGACCACGCCATAGTCCTTGGCAGCGCGTTCGACCGAGACGTAGTCGTCTTTGATGTCCTCAATCACAAGATCTGGGTCGCGTTCGAGCGGATCGCCGAACCCGCCGCCGCCGGCTGTGGGGCGTGAGAAAATATCGCCTTCGCCGATCGGGACATCCGAGAAGATCGAGCCGAGCCGCTCTTCGCCGTTGCCGTCGGCGCGCGTCAACGTCAATCCGTGCGGCATGGACGGCAAGCCGCCTTCGGTGCCCCACACCACGGCACGTTCGCGGTCGCAAATGTAAGAAATCACAGTCTTCTCCGCCTGCAGCATGCGCGAGGTCTTGACCACCCCGGCGCCGCCGCGCCATTTGCCTGGACCGGCCGAGTCCTTAAGGATCTCGCATTCCGTAGTCAGGATCGGATTGGCGCGCTCCTGGCCTTCGACGGGCTGCGACATCAGACCGGTGCCGAAGCAAGCCGTTGTGACGTTGCTGCCGTCCTTGCCGTTGCGTCCGCCCCAGCCGCCTGGCAGCCAGTCGTAGAACATGAAGATGGGCTTGTCCGGGCTGCGGGCGTCGAGACCGCCCGTGAGCAAATATTCGAGATTGAAGGCGCAGGCGAGCGCCCGCTCCGGCATCAGCTTCGACCACATCTCATAGATCGAGTTCATGATCTTCTCGAACGGCATCAGGAAGCCGGTGACCGCGATCGGCCATTTGGCATCGACGATCGAGCCTTCCGGCGCGATGATTTCAAAGCAGCGGTAGAATCCGGAGTTGAGCGGGAGATCCGGGAAGAAGGTCTTCATACCGGCCGCGACGGCGGAGAAGGTCGTGCCGAAGGCCGAGTTGTAGATCGAGCTGATGGTTGGATGGCTGCCGGTGAAGTCATAAATCGCGCGGTCGCCCTGGATCGTCAGCTTGATGCGGATCGGGATCATGCCTTCGCCGCCGGCGGGATCGCGGTCGATGAAGTCGACTGTCTCCCATTCCCCGTCGGGCAGGGCCGCGATGCGTTGGCGGACCGAACGTTCGACATAGTCCTGCACGGCGGCAAGGCCGGTCTCGACCGTGTCGCGACCATATTTGTTGACGAGGCGGAGGATCTCGCGCTCGCAGACCTGCGTGGCCTGTGATTGCGCCTGGATGTCGCCGATGATCGAGACCGGGTCGCGGGTGTTCGAGGCGAGCAGATGCCCGACATCCTTGCAGAAGCGGCCCTTGTCGAACAGGCGGATCGGCGTGATGCGCAGCCCCTCGCGGAACATTTCGCGCGCGGCCACGTCGAACGATCCCGGCACGCTGCCGCCGACATCCGACCAATGGCCGTTCGACTGGCTGAAGGCGATGATCTTGCCGTCGGCGAAGATCGGGCGAATTAGGCGCACATCCGGGAAATGGGTGCCGCCGGCGTAGGGATCGTTGATGGCGAAGACGTCACCTTCATGCATATCCCCGTCGAAGAAGCGCATGACGTCCTTGCAGGTGAAATGCAGCGTGCCGACATGGACCGCGATGTCCTGATTGCCCTGTGCGGCGCATTCGCCGTGGGCGTCATGCAGGGCGCTGGAAAAATCGCGGTTGTAGATGACGAAGGAGTAGCAGGTCCGCAGCACCTGCTCGCCCATCTGGTCGACGCTGGTGATGAAGGAGTTCTTGAGGACCTCGAAGGTGACGGGATCGAGCGGGAGATCTCCGGCCATGGTTCACTCCTTCACGCGGATGATGATGTTGAGATATTTGTCGACCTCGGCGCTGGCGCCTGGCGGCACGACGGTCGTGGCGTCGACCTGCTCGACGATTGCGGGGCCTTGAAAGGAGAAGCCGCAGGGCAGGTCGTCGCGCTCGTAGACGGGCGTGTCCAACCCGTTGCCGTCGAACCACACCCTGCGGCGGCCAACCGGCTCAGGGATCACACCGGTCGGTTCATGGACGGCGAACTCCGCCTTGGGGACGACGCCCACCGCCTTGAGATTGAGACGGAAGAAACTAACCGGGGCGCTGTCGCGGCGGAAATTGTACTCACGCTTGTGCTCGGCGTGAAAGCTTTGGACGAGGTCCGCGATCGCGCCGATGGGGCTCGGCGCATGGACCGCGAGCGACCGCCATTGGCCGCGATACATCATGTCGATCGATCGCTGGAGCACGATATCCTGTGACGCGATGCCTTCGTGGGTGAGCCGGGCGAGTGCGTCCTTCTCCAGAGCGGCGAACTGTGCTTCGATGTCGGCGGCATCGGCCTCGTCGGCGCCGACCATGCAGCTCTGCGAGAAGTCGTGCTGCATGTCGACCAGGAGGCAGCCCAGCGCCGAGGTCACGCCGGGATTGGGCGGCACGATGACGACCGGGATCGCAAGCTCGCGGGCGACATCGACCCCATGCAGGGCGCCGGCGCCGCCGAAGGCAACCAGGGCGAAGTCGCGCGGATCGTAGCCGCGGCTGATCGAGATCAGCCGTACAGCATCCGACATGTTGGCGTTGGCGACCTTGACGATCGCGTCGGCTGCCTCGTGCAGGCCGAGGCCAAAGGGCTTTGCGACGCCATCCTCGACCGCCTGGCTTGCCAGCGTGGGGTCGAGCTTCACCTTGCCGCCGGCGAGATTTGTGCCGAGCCGGCCCAGCGTGACGTTGGCGTCGGTATTGGTCGGCTGTGTGTTGCCGTTGCTGTAGCAGGCAGGGCCCGGAAAGGCGCCGGCCGATTGCGGGCCGTTGCGCAGCGAGCCAGCCGAGTCGGTCCAGGCCAGCGATCCACCCCCGGCACCGATGGTGAGGACCTCGATGGACGCAAAGCGGATCGGATAGCCGAACTCGATATACCAGTCCTTGGTGATGCGCGATTGCCCTTCATAGGCCAGCGAAACGTCGGTCGAGGTGCCGCCCATGTCGAGGCCGATCGAATTTGGAAAGCCGCAGAGGCCGGCGATGTAGCGGCTGGCGATGGCGCCGGCAGCAATTCCGGAACCGGCAAGGCGTGCAGCGAAATCCTTGACGCTTGCCGGCGTCATGACGCCACCTCCGGTATGAAGCAACAGGAGATCGCGGGTATAGCCCTCATCGGCAAGACGCTCGCCGAGCCGGCTTGTGTAGCTGACCACGACCGGGCTGACGACGGCATTGGCGACCGTGGTCGAGAACCGCTCGTGCTCGAAGATTTCGGGAAGCACCTGCGAAGAGATCGAGACTGGAATGTCAGGCATTTCCTCGATGAGGATGTCGCGCATGGCGCGCTCATTCGTCCCGTTGAGATAGGCGTTCATGAAGCAGACCGCGATCGCGGCAACGCCGCGGCGCTTCAGAATGCGCGCGACGTTGCGTGCTGCCTCGACATCGAGGGGCTCGATCACGACGCCGCTCGCGTCGACCCGTTCCGGCACGGTCAGGCGGTCGCGTCGCGGGACGTAAGGCTTGACGACGTCCTTGTAGGTATCCCAGAGGTCTTCCTTGTTGGCGCGCCGGATCTCGATGACGTCGCGAAAACCCTTGGTCGTGACCACAGCGGTGCGGGGCAGGCGTCGCGTGATCAGCGCGTTGGTTGCAACGGTGGTGCCGTGGGAGAACAGCGCCACCTCGGAAAAATTGATGCCTGCCTTGGATACGCCGCCCATGATCCCCTCGATGGGATCGGGCGTCGACGACGTCTTTTCGATGCGGATGAGGCCGGTTGCTTCGTCCATGATGCAGATGTCGGTAAAGGTGCCGCCGACGTCGACGGCCACACGAAGGTTCTGCACCATGCGACTTCCTCATCGAATTCCGATCGCCGATCATATGCAGATCGGTGACGGCACTTCTTGACGCTGAGCGCAGGAAGATTTGTGCGAGAGAGCATCAACGACCGCCGCACCGGCGCCGGCTGCCTAAGGATCGGCCAGGCGCGCGAATGCGCCTTCAGGGAAGGGCGGTGCGCGCCGCGGCGCGGGCTTCGCTCGGGGTGCAGCCGAACCGGCTGCGGTAATTCCGGCTGAACTGCGCCTGGTCGCCGAAGCCCCATTGGTAGGCGATTTCCGAGATGCTCTTGCGGCAGCCGGGATCACGCAGCATCGCCTCGGACATTGACAGGCGCTGGTTCCTGATATGGGCGCAAACGGTGATGCCTTCGCCCTCGAAGATCTGATGCAGATATCGGAGCGAGATGCCACAGCCGTCCGCGACCATTTGCGGCGTAAGCCGCATGTCGTCGAGCCGCGTGCGAATGAACTGTTCGCAGCGATGGAGGTGTCCGTTGCGAACGGACGAGGAATGGCCCACTAGCACGCGATCGTCGGACTCGACCACCATCGCCAGGAGGTCGATCAGATGCTTGCCCATCACAGCGCGAGCCGCTTCGTCCATGTCCACGATGCGTTCGCCGGCAAGCCGCAGCGTGTCGACAAAGAGCGCGCCCACGCTGCGGCTGGCGTCGAATTGCAGGGTGGCAATGCGTTCGGGGCGGGATATCCGGGCACGCAGGACGGCGCTCGGCACCTTCAGCACCCACAGCGCCGCCGGATCATGGTGGCTGAATTCATATGGCAGATGGCTTCGCTCGATTACGAAGGTGCCCGGCCGGCAGCGCACGTCCTTGCCGTCCTGCTCGAAACGGATTTCGGCGAGTTCAGGAACCGTGATGAGGAAAGATTCCTCCCGCTCGTTCACGAGGTGCCGTTCGTGGCGCCTGTAGAGCAGGCCATTCGAGACATTGCGGGATACCGAGAGCAGGCCCATCGACCAGGCGCCCAGGCTCGCGTGGAAGTCGCGGCCGCCGGGAAAGACAAGATCAAGCGGGAAGTATGTCTTGGAGACAACGTCCTGCCAGAAATGCCGCCGATTTTGCGAGGGAACATTGCTGGTCGCATAAGTAGCCTGCATGCCGCACTCCGTCCCTGCCGCCGCTCGTCCGGGCCTTGTGCTCTTTCATCGCGCCGACCGCCGTGATCGCCCCAAGCTTGGCGAGGACGACCTGACGGCGTCAAATCGAATTAAACGGATGCCGATATCTCAGATTTCGATGGCCTCGTCCGATCGGTGTCGGTGGTCGATGCCGACCGGAGGACGTGCCGGACCAACGCCCGCCACGGCAAAGCGCATGAAGTCGCGATACGCCTTCGCGGCCTCGGAAAATTGGGTGTCGCGGCGCCAGGCCAGTCCGACGTCCATGCTGGGCACTTCGTTCTCGATGACGCGGGTCTCGATCCGTTGGCCCTCGAGCGACCAGGGCCGGTAGACGAGATCGGACAGGATGGTAATTCCCATTCCGCCCGCAACCATGGACCGGACGGCCTCGACGGAGGAGGTGCGGAAGATGGTTCTCGGTTCGAGCGACAAGGCGTTCCAGTAGCGCATCGACGTGTGCTTGGCCTCGTCGACGGTAAGCATGACGTAAGGGTAGGTCGCGATCTCAGCGAGATGGACCCGCTCGGCGCGCGTCAGCGGATGATCGGGAGCCAGCCACAGCCTGCGCGGCGACCGCAACAGCGTCTCGCTTGCAAGCATGGCGTTGTTGTGCAGGTTTGAGACCAGCATGACCGCGAGATCGAGTGCACCGTCCACGACGGCGCGTTCGAGCACGTCGCGCGGGGCCTCGTACAGCTCGACCGTGATCCCGGGAAAGCTTGCCTGGAAACGCATCTGATGGCGCGGGAGAAAATAGCCCGATACGGTATAGGTGACGCCAATGCGCACCGTTCCGAACAGCGGACCGGCCGATATATGCGTCCCGCGCACGGCTTCGGCGACTGAAGCAAGGATCTGGCGCCCCTGCGACAGGAACCGGCTGCCCTCCATGGTGACGGTCACGCCGGTCGGCGTGCGTTCCAGCAGGCGGGCGCAGACCGTCGCTTCGAGTTGCTGGATTGCGGCGGTAACCGCGGATTGTGAGACATTCAGGTCGATGGCTGCCTGGCTGATACGTCCAGTCTCGGCGGCGGCGACGAAATAGCGGATTTGTTTCAGAGAAACGGACATCGCGGTCGATCCGATATCTTGATTTTACCTAACTCACGAGCGGTTGAGCGCTGCTTCTCGGCGCAAGAGTTTTCCGTGCAACTCTCGTGCCCAACGGGCGCGCGGGTGACTGCGGGAACAAAATTAGTGGAACGGCGGGCGGTCAGAGCGACCAAGCGCCGTCGCATCGGCGCCTGGCAGCCGAGGTGCGGCCGGATACCGCACGGCCCTTTGCCGAAGCTGGCGGCTATGCCAAAGCGCTACGGAGCTTGCCCAACAACTCGGTCCGGCTCTTGCGCGCCGCAAGGGCCTCATCCATCGCGACCTTGACGAACTTCACCGGCGTATTGGGCTGGAGCTGGCCGATCAGATCCATGTCCGCTGCGATGACCGTGCCGACCATGAAATATCCGCCGCCTGAAACCGCGTCACGATGCAGCACGATTGGCTCGGTGCCGCCGGGCACCTGGATCGAACCGTAGGGGTAGCAGGCATCGGTGATGTTGGACGGATCGGAACCGGCTCCAAACGGCGGCTCGCGCGGCACGAACTCCAGCGGCTTGCCACCCTTGAAGCGGTAGCCGATCCGGTCAGCTTCCGGCGCGACCTTCCAGGTGTCGCCGAAAAACCCGATCCCGGCCGCCTCGGTGATGCGGTGCCAGTAAAGGCCAGGCATCACACGCAGTTCCATCGGCATCGCCGCCGGCAGGCCACGCAGATTCTTTGCGACGGTGCGGCCATCCTTGACTGCCGCGCTGGTTTTGCCGATGGGAAGTTCGTCACCGGCCTCGAGCTTGCGGCCCTTGAAGCCGCCGAGCGCGCCGAGCGCATAGGTGGAACGCGAGCCCAGGACAAGCGGCACGTCGATACCGCCAGCGATTGCAATATAGCCGCGCGCGCCCTGCTTGAGGAAATCGAAGGAGAGCTTTTGGCCGCGCTTCACCTTGAAGCTCGTCCAGGTCTCGCGCGGCTCGCCATCGAGCTTCGGCGGTAACTCGGCCCCGGTGATTGCGACCAAGGTGTCATCGGTGAATTCGAGCTCCGGTCCCATGAAGACGGCCTCGAGGACCGCAGCGCCTTCCTCGTTGCCCACGAGCAGGTTAGCAGCGGCAAGCGCGTGACGATCCATGCCGCCCGAAAGCGGGATGCCGATGTGATAGTAGCCGGGACGCCCAAGGTCCTGCACGGTGGTGGCAAGGCCGGGCTTCAAGACTTTAATGGCCATGGAGAACCCCCTCGAGCTTGCGATTATAGGCATCGATATCGTTGTTGAACTCGGTCAGCGAGAACGAGACATCGCGGATGATCGGCGCAAAACGGCCCGCATCGACATCGGCCACGGCAGCGTCATAGGCCGGTCGGTCGATCGGTTTCCATTTCACGATATCGCCCGGCTTGAACAGGCACATGAAGTCGCGCAAATAGCTGATCTTCTGGTTGGGATCGTAGATCGGCATCGGCGTGATGCCGAACATCTGATAGCCGCCGGCGCCGCGTACCGAGTAGATGCAGCTGAAGCATCCGCCGTGTCCGACGGTGAGCTTCGGCGTGTCCGTGCGTGGGCGCAGATATTTGGGAGCCTGGATCTGCCGCTGGCGCTCCACCATCTGGTAGAGGAACGGCAGGCCTGCGACGAAGCCGACCATCGAGACGAACCATGGCGCGCTGGAGTGCGCTTTGATGAAGGCGTCGACCCCATCGAGCCCGTTGATGCGCGCGGCGTATTCCAGATCGGTGCCGGTCGGATCCTGATGCCGCTCGCGGAAGCGCATCAGAGTCTCGTGGGTCCAGGGATCATTGTAAAGCACGGGAATTTCGATGATCCGTGTCTTGATGACCGGAGCGGATGTTTCAGATGCGGAATCCAGCTGTTTCAGCTCGGCAAGAAGGTCATCGGGCTTGATCTGATCCGGGTCGAACTTGACCTGATAGGATGCGTTGGCCGGGCAGATCTCTGTCACGCCCTTGATCCTGGCGTCACGCACCGCATTGGTGACAAAGAGGCCCTTGAAGAAGGCCTCCAGTGACATGGAATCAGCGACCTCGGCGAAGATGTGCTCGTCGCCGCCGTAGGAAAATCGGGTTTGCATGATTAGCGGCCTCCTGTTGCTGACGGGGCGGGGTCTCTCGCGGTCATTGCGCGACCTTGGTGGTCGGTGACGGCGCTGCGGTGCCGAGCGACGCCGCATGGGTTTCAAGCCATGGCTCGAGCCAGGCGGTATGAAAGCGCGCGGCCTGAACGTCGGGATCGCGTGCGAGCGCCTGATGCAGGGGCTTTGTCGTCGCCAGGCCCTCGACACGGAGCTCCGCAAGGGCACGCTCGAGCCGCCGGATCGCACTCCGTCTGTCGTCGTCATGCACGATCAGCTTGCCAAGCAGGCTGTCGTAGAACGGCGGTACCGTGTAGCCCTCATAGAGCATGCTGTCGAAGCGCACGCCTTCACCGTTGGGCACGCTGAGCGCGCTGATAGTGCCGGGGCTTGGGAAAAAGCCCTTCGCCGGATCCTCGGCATTGATGCGGACCTCGATCGAATGACCGCGGACGCGAACCTGATCCTGGCGGATGCGAAGCGGCTCACCGCCGGCAATCCGGATCATCTCGCACACGAGGTCGATGCCGGTGATCATCTCCGTCACGGGATGCTCGACCTGGATGCGCGTGTTCATCTCCAGGAAGTAGAATTCGTGGCTGCGGTCGTCGTAGAGGTATTCGAGCGTGCCGGCGCCGCGATAGTCGACGGCCTTGGCGAGCGCAACGGCAGATGAACACAGCTTGTCACGACCGGCCGGTGTCAGCGAAGGCGAGGGCGCCTCTTCCCAGACCTTCTGACGGCGTCGTTGCAGCGAGCACTCGCGCTCGAAACAATGGATGACGTCGCGCCCGTCGCCGAGGATCTGCACCTCGATGTGCCGCGCGCCTTCGATCAGCTTCTCGACATAGAGCCCGCCATCGCCGAAGGCAGCGAGTGCTTCCGCCTGCGCCTGTGGCATCAGATGATGGAATTCCTCGGCCGAACGCGCGATGCGGATGCCGCGTCCGCCACCGCCGGCCGCGGCCTTGATCATCACGGGAAAGCCGGTCTTCTCGACCAGCGCGAAGGCTGCGTCGGCAGACTCCAGCCGTCCGCGACTTCCTGGAACAGTCGGAACGCCGGCCGCGGCAGCAGCCTCGCGGGCCGCGACCTTGTCGCCCATCAGGCGGATCGATTGCGCCGTCGGGCCGACAAAGATCAGCCCCGCCGCCTCGACGGCGGCGGCGAATTCGGCGTTCTCGGCCAGGAATCCGTAGCCGGGATGGATGGCGTCGGCGCCGGTCGTCTTGGCGGCAGCGAGGATCGTCGCCTGATTGAGATATGACTTTGAAGCCTGCGGCGGGCCAATCTCGATCGACTCGTCGGCGAGCCGCACGGCAAGCGAGTCCTTGTCGGCCTTGCTGTAGACCTGGACGGTCGCAATGCCGAGTTCGCGCGCCGCACGAATGATGCGGACGGCGATCTCGCCGCGATTGGCTATGAGGAGCTTCCGGATCATCATGGACGCGCGAACCGTCTCAAACGTCAATCTCGGCAATCGGCTGGCCGGCCATAACTGCCTCTTCGTTCTCGGCCAGGAAACGCAAAATCTTGCCCGCCGCGCCGGCCTTCACTTCGTTGAATGATTTCATCACCTCGATGAGCCCGATCGTGTCGTTCTCCATGATCGTGTCTCCGTCGGACTTGTAGTCCGGCTTGTCGGGTGCGGGCTTGCGATAGAATATGCCCGGTAGCGGCGAGAATATCTGCTGAGTTGCCATGGGGTCCTCCTGGTGGATCGTCTCTTCCAGCCTTCCGCCTCACCGCGCGGTGAGATAGGGGCGGACTGCGTCGCGAACGGCGTGCGCGATCGCGACGGCATTGGGCGTGTCGGAGTGGATGCAGATCGAGTCGGCTCCGACCAGGACGTCGTTTCCGGCCACCGACCGGGTCTTGCCTTCATTCACGGCCCGCGTGCACCGCGTTGCCGCATCGGTCGGATCCTTGGCCTCGTGCTCGCGTGTGATGATCAGGCTGCCGTCGGCGTTGTAGTCGAGGTCGGCGTAGTATTCGGCGACGAAGGTGTGGCCTCGCCGCTCGTAGACCATCTGATGCAGCGTGCCCTTCATGCCGAGTAGTGGCACCTTGTAAACATCGGCGGCATCCGCGACGGCCTCCGCGATGTTCTCGTTGCGCGCGGCCATGCCATAGAGGGCGCCGTGCGGCTTGATGTGATTGAGCGGCAGGCCTTCGGCATCCAGGAAAGCCTTGAGCGCGCCGATCTGATAGAGCAGGCAGTTTGTCAGCTCTTCGCGGTCGATCTTCATCTCCCGCCGTCCGAAGCCCTGCAGGTCCGGCAGTGACGGATGGGCGCCGACCTTGACGCCGAATTGCTTGGCGAGCTGCACCGTCTTGCGCATGTGGTTGAAATCGGATGCATGGAAGCCGCAAGCCACGTTGGCGACATCGATGTGGGGCATCAGCCCCCTGTCGTCGCCCATTTTGTAGAGGCCATAGGCCTCGCCCATGTCGCAATTAATCACGACCATTCTCCTGTTTCCTCTCAACGGCTTGGGTTCGATCCAAGGGGGACGGCCGCCCGCGGGTGCAACAGGCACCGCGGGCGGCGCATTGCCGATTTACTTCGACACCAGATAGTCGACCGGGATCTTCTCCGAGATCGTCCACTGATCGACCATCTTCGGCTTGCCAACCTCGGTGTCGATGATCAGGTAGCGGCCCTGGTTCTGATGGTGGATGTCCTTGTTGAAGGTACGCGGCCCGAACAGCGTGGCCTCGTTGTTCATCTTTTCCAGCTCGGCGACGACGGGCGGGGCGTCGGTTGTCTTGGCGCGTTCGACCGCCTTGGCCCAGACTTCGATCAGGACATAGCCGGGATAGACGTACTGGCTGGACGGATCGCCGCCCGTCACGTCCTTGTACTTCTTGTTGAACTCGTTGACTTTCGGATTGGGATCGTCGCCGTAGATCGAGCCCTGCACCGGAACGTAGAAGTTCGATAGATCCGGAATGGCGTTCAGCCAGTAGCTGCCGTCCATGCTCGAGCCGTTGAGGATCATCGATTTGATGCCGGCGGCCCGGATCTGCTTGATGGCCGAAACCGCGCCCGGCATCATCGTGCAGACCATGATGGCGTCAGGCTCCTTTGGCAGGCTCTTGATACGCGTGATCTGGGATGCGATCGAAGCGTCATCATTCTTGAATGTGTCGCTTCCGGCCAGCTTCGCGTCCTTCAGCTTCGGCATCATCCAGTCGAAGCCGTCGCAGATACCCTTGTTATAGACGGTCCAGCTGTCGAGCAGCCGGTAGAAGGTGCGGGCATTCTTCTTGTTGTAGGCCCATTCCGCCATCGTCGCGCCCTGCACGGCCGCCAGAACGGAGCCGGAGAACGAGTAGGGACCGACGCCGGGGATGCCTGCCTTGATCGACTCGGCGCAGAGGAAGAACGAGACCTTGCCGGCCGCTTGCGCCTGAAGCGCCGCCGGCGCGCCGAAGTCGTAGTCGCAGGAGACGACCACAAGGTCGGCGCCCTGGTCGAGGACCGCGAGGCCGGCCTTGGCGCCTTCAGCCTGATCGGTCTTGGTGTCGGCGAAAACGGCCTTGATCTTCTTGCCAAGCAAGCCGCCCGCCTTGTTGATCTCGTCGATGCGGATCATTGCCGCATCTTGCGCCGGCTTATCATAGGCCTGCATAAAGCCTGAAGCTGCGGTCGCAAATCCGATGACGATCTCGTCGGCCGCTTTGGCCGGTGCGAACCAGAGTGCGGACACTCCAACCAGGACGCCCAGTATTCTCGCAAGACGCATAACCATTCCTCCAGTTGTGCAGTTGAATTCAGTTCAGTTCCTTCGCCGTCCGCACGGGGCGTGACCATCGTCGCAGCATCGGCCATCCGCGCCAGGAGAACTCCTGGTTGCGGGTGAGGCCGGTCGGCAGGTACATCAGGATGACGATGGTGATGATGCCGATCGCGATCTCCTGGACCCCGTTCGGCAGCGCGATCTTGAGTGCGCCAAGGCTGATGCCTTTTTCAAGGTTGCGGAACAATTCGATCAGCACCGAGATCGCGACGACCCCGGTGACCGCCCCGCTGAGGCTGTACATCCCGCCGACGACCAGCATCGACAGGGTGATGAAGGTCGTCCGCAGATAAAAGGCACCGGGGTTGACGATGCTCAGGAAGTGCGCGTAGAGCGCGCCGGCGATGCCGATGATGAAGGCGCTGACCACGAATGCGATCAGCCGTTCGCGGACAATGTCGATTCCGGAGGCGCTGGCGGCGACGGGCTCGTCGCGGGTCGCGCGAAGCGCGAGCCCGGATCGGGAAATCGCGTAAAGATAGGCGATCACGATTGCAACCGCCGCACCCAGCCAGCCAATCCATACATTCATGGTCGGCGGTATGCCGACGATCGAACCTTGACCGCCCGTGACCGAATCCCAGTTTGAATAGACGTTGTTAACGACGCCGAGCAGTCCGAAGGTCGCGATCGAGGCGGCAATCCCCGACAGGCGCATGATGACGCGCCCGACGGCGAGCGCGAACAAGGCCGCGAACACGCCCGAAATCGGCGTGGCCACCCACATCGGCAGCTGCGTGTGCAGCAGCCATGCCGGCAGTCCCTTGAGCGTAATCGATTTCATCACGGGCGGTATCGCGAGCCAGGCGGTCATATAGGCGCCGAGGCACATGAAGCTGATGTGCCCGAACGACAGCAGGCCGGAATTGCCGACAAAGACGTAGAGGCCGACGACAACCATGATGTTGATGAACATCTCGACCGCAGTTCGGTTGAACGCGCGGCTGCCGAATTGATAGCTCAGCGTGGCCATGACGAGCAGCACGACGATCAGGACGATCGGTGTCAGCATCGTTTGCCGGACGACAGACGCCCGCTGCGACATCGATCAGACCCTCTGCTTGGCGGATTTCGGGGCAAACAGGCCTTGCGGCCGCACCAGCAGGACAACGATCACCGCGCCATAGACGAAGGCATCGCGGAAGACGCGCGCGTCGTGCGGCAATGTTGCCTGGAAGATGACGCTGGCCGCGCCAATAATGAAGCCGCCGGCCACAGCGCCGGGCACGCTGCCGAGACCGCCAATCACGGTGGCGATGAAGGCGATCAGCATGACGTTGGCGCCCATGTTGATATCGGCGGTGCCGGAGATGGTGGCCAGGATCAATCCGATCGCCGCGGCCAGCATGCCGCTGATGGCAAAGGCCAGCAGGATGACGCCGTTGGCGCGGACTCCGAGCATGCGCGCCATGGTGAAGTTTTCGGCGGCAGCGCGCATCTCGAGACCATAGCGCGTGCGCTTGAGGAACAGCACGAGCACGGCGAGCGTGACCAGCGTGATGACGATGGTCACGACTTGCAGCATCGGAATGTGGGCGCCGAGAAAATCGACCGGCAGGCCGAGGCTCGGCCACAGCGTGATCGATTTCGGGCGACTGGAATAGAACATCAGCAGGATGTGGCGGATGACGAATCCGAGGGCGAAGGACGCGATCATCATCGTCGCCGGATTGGTGTTGCGGAAACGACGGAATACGATGATCTCCGATAGGATCGACAGTGCCGCGCCGATGATCAGCAACAGCGGAATCAGGAGATAGAACGGCAGCATGCCGGCGAAGACGACCGCTGTTGCATCGATCGACGGCCACAGCATCGCGAACACGCAGAAGGCTATGAAGTCGCCATGGGCGAAGTTGACGAGGCGCATGACGCCGAAGATCAGCGCGATGCCGAGCGCGCCCAGGGCATAGAGACTGCCGAGGCTCAGTGCGTCGAAGATGATCTGCAGAACCGCCGTCATTCTCAGTGGTCTCCGAAGCCGAAATAGGCCTGCTTCAGACGCTCGTCCTCGATCATGTCGGCGGCCGCGCCCTCGAGGACGATGCGTCCGCCGCGGATCAAAATCATGCGTCCGCCGGTCATCATGGCTCGCGTCGAGCTCTGCTCGACGATCAGCAGCGTCAGCTTGCGCTGCGCCCGTAGCCGCACAAGGATTTCGTAGACCTGATCGATGATCTTGGGTGCAAGTCCCAGCGAAGGCTCGTCGATGGCCATGATGCGTGGAGCCGTCATCAACGCACGGCCGATGACGAGCATCTGCTGCTGGCCGCCGGAGAGCATGCCGGCCGCAGTGTGGCGGCGATCGGCCAGCATCGGGAATTCGGCGTAGACGGATTCCAGGTCGCCGGCGATCTTGTGCCTGTCGGCCCGCATACCCGTGCCGACCTTCAGATTTTCCTCGATGCTCAGTGCGCCGAAGACGTTGCGACCCTCCGGCACCAGCGAAAATCCCCGCCGGGCGATGTCCTCCGGCGAGGCACCCGTCACTTTCGCACCGTCCATGGTGATGGAGCCCGAGCCCGCCGGCACGACGCCGGCGATCGCGTTCAGAAGGGTCGACTTGCCTGCGCCGTTGGGGCCTGTCACGAACAGAACCTCACCCTCGGCGATCTTCAGCGTGACGCCGCGCAAGGCCGTGAGGCGCCCGTAGCTTACGGTGATGTCGTCGACGGCGAGCAACGTCATGATGCGGCGCCCATCTCAGCCGCGATCGCCGGAATCACTTCGTCGCGCTGCGTGCCCATATAGGCGTGCCGGACCGCGTCGCTGTTGCGGATCTGCGCAGGAGCCCCGACTTCGATGATCTCGCCGGAATCGAGCACGAAGATTCGCTTGCAGAGTTCTAGCACGAGGCCGATGTTGTGCTCGATCAGCAGCACGCCGACGCCGAGCTCGGCGGCGATCCGCCTGATGATGACGGCCAGATCGTGGCTTTCATGCTCGGACATGCCGGCCGCGGGCTCGTCCAGGAGCAGATAGCGCGGCGTGCACATGATGGCGCGGCCGATGGCGACACGGCGTTCGTCGGTGTAGGGCAGGGCGCCTGCGATCGTGCTGCCGAGGTGCGATATGCCGAGCCAGGTCATCACGCGCTCGGCCTCCGTGATCGCCTCGCGCCGCGCCTGACCGAGACCCACGCCGGTGACTTCGAGATTGTCCACGACCGGGAGGTCGCGGAAAAGTCGGCCAGACTGAAACGTGCGCGCGACGCCCTTGCGTCGAAGCTTGTGGGCCACGACGCCGTTGAGCACTTCGCCTTCCAGCGAAACGGTCCCTGTGCCGATCGGCTGGAACCCCGTCAGCACGTTGATAAGTGTCGTCTTTCCGGCGCCGTTGGGGCCGATCAGTCCGGTGATGCGTCCCCGCGGAACCGAGAGCGTAACTTTCGACAGCGCTTTCAAGCCTTCGAATTGGACGCTGACGTCGTGAGCGCCCAACTCCAAGCCACCGGAAGTCATCTCAACGCCTTCTCACTCGCCGCCAATCACAGGCGGAGTTTTGCGTTGCGGGAGACGCTTGTAAAATTCGAAATATCGTTCGCCGATATCGGAAATTATGATGAAGCTGACGTTCCGGGGATTCTTCCCGGCTGGACAGCACCGGTCGTGGCGCTCTGGAGCCGCGGAACAGCAAGACTGGCGCGAGGGCAAGACTGGAACGTAGGAGAGACTGGAACGAAATGAAAACAAGCGACGACTCTGTCTCGTCACGGGCGACCATCAAAGCGCTTGCAGGAATCGCTCCCCCATCGCGGCGGTTCCATCGGTGTAGTCCGTTCCCAGCCGTCGTGCGGTCTCGGTGTCCGAATGCGACGCGATCCATGCAGTCAGCAACATGCGCCGGAGCATCACGGCAAAGTCGTAGAAGAACCAGGAGAAGCCCGCAATCGTCGAAGTCGATCACGCCGAGACGCGCGCCGTCGACGAGAAGATTGGCCAGTCGCAGATTGGCGTGAACGAGGCCGAACCGGTCGTTTGTGTTTCCGTAGGTATCGAGACGCTGCCTGAGTGTGTCGGCGACCCTCTGCAGCAATTTTCGACCATCTTCGCGAAGACCGAGGCCGGCGTGCCAATCGCCCCACAACGGTCGAGTCCCCAACATTGCATCAAAATCCCAGACCTTGCGCTGAAAGTCCGGCGGCTGCTTCCATCGGCGGCTATGCGCGTGAAGCCTGGCGCTGATCGCGCCGAGTTTTCCGAACCAGGCGATGAGATGGTCCGATGGATCGGGCTCCTTGCCGCTGAGATACTCGAGTGCCGCAATCTGTCGCGGCGAGCCATTCAGGACGATCGGACATAGCGACCGGCCCTCACCGTCGGTTGACCGGGCGAGGCGTGACGACAATATCCTCCGTTATCAGCGCATCGATCCAGGCGAGCGCGGACCTGATCTCGGCGGACGTATGGTAGCCGACCCGCTGCACGCGCAGCACCAGCCTCCGTCCAGACGCCGGGTCCTGCGCCAGAAACGTTGTGTTCTCGGAATGGCTGAGGCAGGAGACCGTCGATTGTGACGAAAGATCCCAGAGCGGCAAGGCTGCGCCGAGCTCGGTCTGCATGCTCTCGATCAACGTCGGAGTCATCATGAGAGCGGGCCGGCCCTCTTGGAAGCGGCATCGAGGAGATCGAGAAGGCTCGACACGACACGATCAGGGACGACCCCCGTGGCCGCATTGAACGGGACGTCGCTGGCGAGCAGGATGGAGCGTAGGCCGGCGGCGTTGCCGGCCGCGATATCGGTCGCGAGCTGGTCGCCGAACATGATCGTTTCGCGCTTTGCGGTAACGAGATGCTCGAGCGCCTGTTCGATCAGGAAGGGATGCGGCTTGCCGACGACGATCGGCATCACACTCGGTACCGCGGCGACCACCGCCGCGGTCATCACGCCGACGCAAGGGTCATATCCATCGTGCACCGGCGTGAGGACATCGGGATTGGTCGCAATGATCGCCGCTTCCGCCAGGGCGGCCCGTATCGCCGTCCGCAGCTTGGGCGTAGTCGAGTGTCGAATCGAATCCGAGCACCACGACCTCCGGGTCCTCGGAGGCCAGATCGTATCCGGCTGCCTCAATGGCTGCGAGCAGCGGCTGTTCGCCGATCGCAAAGACCGGCGTGCCTTGCAGCCAGCACCTTGCGAGCAGGGCCGTCGTGCGGTGTCGTGCCGCTCGTTCCAAAGCCGCCACTATCATTTGTAATTCAAGGTTTCCCGGCGGCGAGACGAAAGTGGACGCGAAGAGACGGGGTCACCGAGCAATTCCGAGAGCAGGCTTGTCAAAGTTGCAGCATCTGATGCGCCCAGCCTGTCCAGGATGTCCCGCTCGATGGACGAGATCAGGGGAGCAATGTCATCGAAATGTGCTGCTCCTATGCGCGAGACGAAGATCAGAACCCTGCGTCGGTCGTTCGGATCAGGGCCACGATAGACCTCGGCCGATTCAACCATCCTGTCGATAATCTTTGTGAGTGTCGGGCCATCGACAAAGAGGCGAATGGCCAGATCCGACACTCAACATCGAGGCGGCGGACGAACTCGAGCGACGTTTCCCCGGTGTCCGAGCTCATTCTGCTCGAAAGCGGCGGCGACAATCTCGCCTCGACCTTTTCGCGTGATCTGACGGATTTCTGGATGTTCGTCATTGATGTCGCTGGTGGCGACGATATCCCGCGTAAGCGAGGCCCAGGCGTCATTCGTGCCGACCTTCTTGTCATCAACAAGGGTGATCTGGCAATAGGTCAGGCTCGATCAGCGACTCTTGATTAAATTTCACCCATCGAAATCGTCGCCGACCTGCCCAGAGTTGGCGAGAACCAGGACCATTTGGAAGCCAGCGTTCAGTGCGAGATCAAGCATCCGATCTCGATGTTCGGGGAGGAGAGCGGCCTGCGCGCTGCGTCGCACATGCCGCAATATCTGCTGACAAAGACGGGATTGCTGACTTCCACGGTCGTCGAGTCCGGCGGCTTCGTCGACGCCGCCGGGGAGGAAGGACGAGAAGGCGACATGCGAGACAAAACGGTCCACTTGTTTTGTCGCTATGCGGTCCTGAGGTTGGGTTGATGGTGAACCTGATCGATCGGTGGTCGCGCGCACCACTCTGTGCGGGCAATTTTTGACCCGCCGCCGTGCCGGCCGCCTTGGTAGGCCCGTTCCGCGGGCATGAACCACCTTGCACAGTTTTGCTACAGGCCGGCACGAATTGCGGCAACTTCCGCTGCAACAACGCGCTTGACATAATATCCGATCTCAACGACCGTAGCCTGCAAGCGTTGGGCAAGACGGCCCATCAACGCGGCGAGTTCAACCATTTCCAACGCCACGCTTTCATCGCGTGTTCGGTTGGCGGCGAGGGCGCCCTCGGCTTCACAGCCGGCGGGCGTTTTTTTTGTTTTGGATCGAGTGATGACGCAGAAGCGGTATCGAATTGGCGTGATGTTCTCGACAACGGGCTCCTACAGCGTCGTCGCGCGCTCGATCCTCAATGGCGCATTGCTGGCCTTCCAGGAGATCAATGCGAGTGGCGGCGACATCGTGTTGGAGCCGGTCGTGGTCAATCCGTCCGGCGACCTCGCGCGCTATCGTTCGCTCAGCCTCGAGCTGCTCGGTTCCGGCATCCACCAGGTAGTCGGTTGCTACACCTCGTCGAGCCGCAAGGAGGTGATCCCGTGCTTCGAGAAGTTCGACGGGCTGTTGTGGTACCCCTCGCATTACGAGGGGTTCGAGAGCTCCGATAACGTCATCTACACCGGCGCCGCGCCCAACCAGCACGTGCTGCCGCTGGTCGACTATCTGGCCTCCCGGGTCGGCACGCGCGCCTTCTGCATCGGCTCCAACTACATCTGGGCCTGGGAGAACAACCGCATTTTCCGCGAGGCGTTGATTGCACGCGGCGGCACCGTGCTCGCCGAACGTTATCTTTCGGTCGGCGATACCGAGGTCGACCAGGTCATTGCCGCGATCATCGACCAGCGCCCGGACTTCGTCTTCAACAATCTGATCGGCACCAGCGCCTATGCCTTCTTCCGCGCATTCCGGGCCGCTTGCCGCGCGCGTGGCATCGATCAGGCTGCGGAAATTCCCGTCGCCAGCTGCACGCTGTCCGAACCGGAGCTGCCGGAGATCGGGCCCGATGCGATCGACGGACATCTATCGTCGAGCGTCTATTTCTCGTCGCTGAATTCACCGGAGAATGCCGCCTTCATCGATGTCTATACGAAGTCCTTTCCGGACGGACCGGTCTCGTCGGCCGATGCAGAGTCGTCCTACATCGCCGTCAAGCTGCTCGCAGCGGCATTGTCGCAGGCCGGCACCGACGACGCGCGCACGGTGCGCGCCGCCGTGGCGGATCAACGGCTGCGTGCGCCGCAAGGCGAGGTCCGTATCGACCGGCAGACCTTTCACGCCTGGCTCACGCCGCGGATCGGCCGCTCGGCCGCGAACGGGCAATTCGAGGTGCTGCTGGAATCCCGCGAGCCGATCGCGCCCGATCCCTATCTCGTCCAGTCGTCGCCGCGCTTTGCCAGCGCGATGCGCTCTCCGCTGTTGAAGGTGGTGTAATCATGAGCTCTCGACTGCTACAAAATTTCAAGGGTGGCCGCGCCATCGTCGTGACACGGCGAGGCGGATGGGAGAGCACGCTCGAAACGACGCTCGCCAAGCTCGGTGTTTCCACCGAATATCCTGAAATCATCGACGGCCGTGCGCAGATCGACGTTGCGAGCCTCCAGGCCGACCGCGACATCCTTTTCGTCGACGGCGATCTCGAAGGCGCTGTCGCCATCGAGGTCGATCCCGCGTCGCGGCTGCCGCCGGTGCCGGTGATCGGCCTCGTCGGCGTCGAGGCGCCGAGCCGTCTGAAGGCGCTCGTCAATCTCGGTGCGACCTCGTTCCTGCGCAAGCCGGTGCATGGCGGTGCGGTCTACACATCTCTGTTCATGGGCATCAACCAGTTTCTGCTGCGCGCCGAAATGAGTGAGCGCTTGCGGGATCTCGAAGAGCGCCGCCGCGGCCGGCGGGCGGTGATCCGGGCCGTGATCCTGCTGATGCAGCAAGGCGGCCTCGATGAGGAGGGTGCCTATTCCCAGCTCCGTCGCGAAAGCATGCGCGCGCGGCAGAACATGGAACTCTACTGCGAGGAGTTTCTGAGCAAGCGGGCGAAGCCGCCCGACACGACCGGCCGCACGACCGGCATCATGCTGCAAGGCGGCAACAAGCAAGCCATCTAGGAGAAGCAAAATGAGCACGTCTGTATTGCGGGGGCTGCGCGCCGCAGCCCTCACGGGGACGCTTGTCCTCGCGTCAAACCTGGCGCTCGCCGCGGAAAACCCGATCAAGCTCGGCGTGCTGGAGGATCAGTCCGGCGACTTCGCCGCCGCCACCATCGGCAAGGTCCACGCCATCCAGCTCGCCGCGGATGAGATCAACAAGGCCGGCGGCATCATGGGCCGGCCGCTCGAGCTCGCGCCCTACGACACCCAGTCCGACAACACCCGCTATCAGGAATTCATGCGGCGCGTGCTTCAGCGTGACAAGGTCGATGTGGTGTTTGCGGGCTTTTCTTCGGCCTCGCGCGAGGCCTACCGGCCGATCGTCGATCAGTTCAACGGCTTCGCCTTCTACAACAACCAGTATGAAGGCGGCGTCTGCGACGGCCACATGATCGTGACCGGCGCAGTGCCGGAGCAGCAGTTCTCCACGCTCATTCCCTACATGATGGAGAAGTACGGCAAGAACGTCTACACGCTCGCCGCCGACTACAATTTCGGCCAGATCTCGGCGGAATGGGTGCGCAAGATCGTCAAGGAGAACGGCGGCAAGATGGCCGGCGAGGAATTCATCCCGCTTGGCGTCTCGCAATTCTCGCAGAGCATCCAGAACATCCAGAAGGCCAAGCCCGACTTCGTGGTCACGCTGCTGGTCGGCACCGCGCAGGCGTCCTACTACGAGCAGGCCGCATCCGCCAACGTCAACCTGCCGATGGCGTCCTCGGTCAATGTCGGGCAGGGCTACGAGCACAAGCGCTTCAAGCCGCCGAGCCTGAAGGACATGTACGTCACCACCAACTACATCGAGGAGATCGACTCACCGAAGAGCAAGGAATTCTACGCCAAGTTCAAGGCGAAATTCCCGAGCGAGCCCTACGTGAACCAGGAGGCGGAGAACTCCTATCTCGCCGTCTACCTCTATAAGCAGATGGTGGAGCGGGCGAAGTCGACCAAGCGCGATGAGATCCGCAAGGTGATCGCGATGGGCGACGTCTGCATGGACGCGCCTGAGGGCAAGGTCTGCATCGACCCGAAAAGCCAGCACATGTCGCACACGATCTATCTCGCCAAGGTCGGCGCCGATCACTCGATCTCCTTCCCGAAGATCTGGGAGGACATCAAGCCGTACTGGCTGGGTGAGGCCGGCTGCGATCTCACCAAGAAAGATCCGATGGCCCAGTACACGCCATCGAATCCCCCGCCGAAACCCTGACCGGCGGCGGATCGCTCCGGCCTCGCGGCGGGCCGGGGCGATCACGGACACCTGCAGCGGCAACGCCGCGTCTTCTCATAGTCTGGTTGGTTCATGGATATCGCGACCCACGTCTTCTCGGCGCTCTATCAATTCGGCGACGCTTTTGCGTTCCTGGTGCTCTCGGCCTGCGGGCTCGCGGTGATCTTCGGCATGATGGGGGTGATCAATCTCGCCCATGGCGAGTTCATCATGTGCGGTGCCTATGTCACCGCGGCGACCGTGCATGCCGGCCTGCCGTTGCCGCTGGGAATCCTGGCGGGTACAGTCGTGTCGGCGCTGGTCGGCGTGCTGGTGGAGCTCGCGGTGATCCGCCATCTCTACGACCGGCCGCTCGACACCATCGTCGCCACCTGGGGGCTCAGCCTGATCGCCACGCAGGGCACGCTGATCATGGTCGGATCGACCATGGCGGGGGTCGGCACGCCGTTCGGCAGCTTCCAGGTCGGTGACTACTCCTATTCGATCTATCGCATCGTGCTGTTCTGCTCCGCGCTCGGCGTGCTCGCCGCACTCTATGCGCTGTTCAACTGGACCCGCTTCGGCGTGCTGGTGCGCGCCACCATCCAGGTGCCGCACATGGCGGCGGCGCTCGGGGTCGATACGCGCCTGATCTACAGCCTCACCTTCGCCTGCGGCGCAGGGCTTGCCGGACTTGCCGGCGGGCTCTACGCGCCGACCATGACGCTGGTGCCGACCATGGGCGCGACCTTCATCATGGAGGCCTTCGTCACCGTGGTGATCGGCGGCGCCGACGTCTTTCTCGGCACGGCGCCGGCGGGTGGCGTGCTCGCGGTGGTGAAATCGGTGATGACGTCGTGGCAGGGGCAGTTGTTCGGCCAGATCGGCCTGCTGGTCGCCGTCATCATCGTGGTCCGGGTCCTGCCGAAGGGCATCTCCGGCTTCGTGCTGCGCGAGCGCACCTGACGGAGTGATGGGTCGTGACAGGGTTGGTTTCATTCTTTCGTCGCCTCGAAGGCCCGCAGACCGTCGGCCGGGGGCCGGCCTTCTGGAGTCTCTTTGCCGTCGTGCTCGCGGCCGCGCTCGCGTATCCGCTGTTCAGTGACGGTTACACGGTCGGCAACACCGTCTATTTCTTCGTCTGGGTCTTCATCGCGCTCAGCCTTTGCGTGATCTGGGGCTATGGCGGCTCGCTGTCCTTTGGCCAGACGGCGTTCTTCGGGATCGCGGGTTACGGCTATGGCGTCCTCACCCTCAATTTCGGCTCGGCTTACGGCTTCACGCTGGTCGCGCTGGTGGCTGCGGTCGCGATAGCCGCGCTGTTCGCGGTCCTGCTCGGCTATTTCATGTTCTTCGGCCGCATCGCCGGCGTCTTTCTCGGCATCGTCACGCTCGCCGTGACGCTGATGCTGGAACGCTTCATGGCGCAGACAGCGGGACCGGAATGGCACATCGGCAGCGCGCGGCTCAACGGCTTCAACGGCATGAGTGCGATGCCTCCCCTGACCATCCCGTGGCCGGGCGAGCCGATCGTGCTGTTCGCCGATGTCGGGCTCTATTACCTCGTGCTCGGCCTGCTGGTCCTCGTCTATCTGGCGCTTCGCATTCTGATGAACTCGTCGTTTGGCAACGTCATCGTCGCGATCCGCGAAAATCCGGAGCGGGCGGAGATGCTCGGCTACGACATCCGCAAATACCAGCTCATCACCTTCGTCATCGGCGCCGCGCTCGCCGGGCTCTCCGGCGTGCTCTATACGGTGTGGGGGCAGTACATCACGCCGTCAAGCATGAGCATGACGGCGGCGGCGCTGCCGCTGATCTGGGTTGCGGTCGGCGGCCGTAGCGACCTGACCTCGACAGTGATCGGCACGCTGGTGGTGCTCGCCGCGTTCCAGGCACTTACGATCTACGGCAGCCAGTATGCGCTCGTCTTCATGGGCGTGTTGCTGGTGCTCACGGTGCTGATCGCGCCGAACGGCCTCGTGCTCGGGGTGATGAATTGGCTCGGCCGCCTCGCCACCCGCTTCACGCAGAAGGCCGGCTGATGTCGCTGCTCGAGCTGCGCGAACTGAACAAGCATTTTGGCGGGCTGCACGTCACCAACGGCGTGAACCTCACCCTCGAGCCTGGCGAAATTCATTGCCTGATCGGCCCGAACGGTGCCGGCAAGAGCACGCTGTTCCGCTTGATCCTGGGTGAGCATCATCCCGGCAGCGGCGACATTCTGTTCGCTGGTGAGAACATCACCGCGCTGAAGTCCTTTGCGCGAATTCACCGCGGCCTGTCGGTCAAGTTCCAGGTGCCCGGCGTTTTCAAGGGCTTGTCCGTGCGGCAGAACCTCGAGATTGCACTCCAGAGCCGACATCGCGGTGCCGGGCTTGAAGCCGAGATCGGCCGGCTGCTAACCTTCCTCGGGCTGGAGTCCGAACAGACGCAGACGGCCGGCAATCTCAGTCATGGCCAGAAGCAGTGGCTGGAGATCGGCATGGCGATCAGCCTGAAGCCGCGCCTCCTGCTGCTGGACGAGCCGACCGCCGGCATGTCGCCCGAAGAAACCCACATGACCGGCGAAATGGTCCAGCGGCTCAACGCCGACGGCATGACCGTGCTGGCGATCGAGCACGACATGGCGTTCGTGCGCCAGGTTGCCCGGCGCGTCACCGTGCTGCATCTCGGCCAGGTCTTCGCGCAAGGCTCGATCGAGGAGATCGTGGCCAATGAGCGCGTCGCGGCGATCTATCTGGGGCAGGCCCATGCTTGATGTGCCGCGCAAGGAAGTGATCCTCTCGACGCTGGCTCTGCGCGCCGGTTATGGCGGCAAGCCGGTGCTCCAGGGCCTCGAGATCGAGGTGCGGGAAGGCGAGATCGTCGCCGTCATCGGACGCAACGGCGTCGGCAAGTCAACGCTGATGAAGAGCCTGATCGGGCTCGTGCCGGCGATGAGCGGCTCGATCGTCTATCGCGGCGAAGCGGTGGAAACACTGCCGGCGCACAAGCGGGCGCGTCTCGGCATGGGTTACGTGCCGCAGGGGCGGGACGTGTTTCCGCGCCTGACCGTCGGCGAGAACGTCGCGGTCGGCGCTGCGATCAAGCGCGGCGGCATTCCCGAGGCGGGCCGGCGCAGGATCGTCGAAGCGTTTCCGATCCTCGAAGAGCGCTGGAATCAGCGCGCCGGCACGATGTCCGGAGGACAGCAGCAGCAGCTCGCGATCGGACGCGTCCTGATCGCCGATCCCAATCTGATCCTGCTCGACGAACCCTCGGAGGGCATTCAGCCCAACATCGTCCAGGACATCGCGCGCAACATGGTCGAGCTCAACCGCAGGACCGGCGTGACCATCATCCTGGTCGAGCAGAATCTCGACATGATCCGCGCCATGGCGCAGCGCTGCTACGTCATGGTCAAGGGCCGCATCGTCGCAAGTCTCGACCGCTCCGCGCTCGACGACGTGGCGGAGATGCGCCGCCATCTGGCAGTTTGAAAAAAAGCGACGCCCAACCAAGGAGAATATCAATGGCCTGGCAAAGCGATTCCATCATGGCACGCAAAGGCGTCGCCAAGGGCGAGCGTGGCAAGCAGCACACGATCACGGAGAGCGAGCAGGGCAAGTATCACTATGTCTACGGCCCTTACGTAGGGCCGGTTCTGACCGTCGATCCCGGTGCGGTCGTCTCCGCCGAGACGCACGACGCGTTCGAAGGCGCGATCAAGCACGAGACCGACAGCCCGTCGAAGATCCTCAACTTTCCGTTCCTCAATCCGCAGAATGGGCCCGTCCACGTCAACGGCGCAGAGAAGGGCGACGTGCTCGCGATCTACATCGAGAGCATCGTGCCGCGCGGGCCGCAGCCGTGCGGCACCACCGTGGTCATGCCGGATTTCGGCGGCCTGGTCTCGACCGGCCAGACCGCGCTGCTCAATCCGGCGCTGCCCGAGCGCGTGAAGAAGCTCGTGATCGACGCCAAGACCGGGACCAAGTGGAACGACAAGATCACGCTGCCCTATGAACCCTTCATCGGCACCATCGGCACCTCGCCGGAGATCGAGGCGATCTCCTCGCTGGTCCCGGACTATTACGGCGGCAACATGGACCTGCCGGATGTCGGCGTCGGCGCCGTCATCTACCTGCCGGTCAACACCAAGGGTGCGTTGCTCTATCTCGGCGACTGTCATGCCGCGCAGGGCGACGGCGAGCTCTGCGGCGTCGCCATCGAGCATCCGACCGTGACCACGGTGCAGATCGACCTGATCAAGAACTGGACCATTGCCTGGCCGCGGCTCGAGACCAAGGACTTCATCATGACCATCGGGTCGGCGCGGCCGATGGAGGATGCAGCCCGCATCGCCTATCGCGAGCTCTGCCGCTGGATGGCAGCCGATTACGGCTTCGACGAGATCGACGCCTACATGCTCCTGACCCAGGCCGGACGCGTCCGCGTCGGCAACATGGTCGATCCCAAATATACGCTCGGCGCCTCCATCAAGAAATCCTACCTCGTTTGAAGCTGGCCGGATCATGTCCACCATCCACAAGGTCGCCGCCGTCCAGTTCGAGCCGACCATGTTCGAGAAGGAGCGCAACATCGCGCGCCTGCTCGAACTCTGCGAGCAGGCGGCGGCGGCCGGTGCCAAGCTCATCGTCACGCCGGAAATGGGAACGACCGGCTATTGCTGGTTCGACCGCGCCGAGGTCGCCCCTTTCGTCGAGACGATCCCGGGCCCGACCACGAATCGCTTTGCGGCGCTGGCGCGCAGGCACGGCTGCTACATCGTGGTCGGCATGCCGGAGGTCGACGAGGACGGCATCTACTTCAACTCGGCGGTACTGATCGGGCCCGACGGCATCGTCGGCCGTCACCGCAAGACGCATCCGTATATCTCGGAGCCGAAATGGGCGGCGGCGGGCGACCTGCACAATCAGGTGTTCGAGACGCCGATCGGGCGAATCGCGCTGCTGATCTGCATGGACATCCATTTCGTGGAAACCGCACGGCTGATGGCGCTGGGCGGCGCGGACGTTATCTGCCACATCTCGAACTGGCTGGCAGAGCGCACGCCGGCGCCGTACTGGATCAGCCGGGCCTTCGAGAACGGCTGCTACGTCATCGAGAGCAATCGATGGGGGCTGGAACGCACGGTGCAGTTCAGCGGCGGCAGCTGCGTGATCGCACCGGACGGGCAGATCACGGCCGTGCTCGACAAGGGCGATGGGGTGCTGTTGTCGGAGATCGATCTCGATGCCGCACGCGCGCGCCGCGTGCTCGGCGAGACCGTGTTCGCGCAGCGACGGCCGGAACTCTATCCGGAACTGCTCACCGACACCTTCAGCTGGAATCCGCGCGACTTCTTCGGCCTCTACGGCCACGAGCCGTGGCCGGCCGGAAAAACGTCTTGGGTCAGCGTTGCGCAATTTGCACCTGGTGATGACGCCGCTCAAAATTTGAAGGAGATCGAGGCGTACGCGCGCGCGGCAAAAGCAGAGGGGGCGGAGCTTGTCGTCTTTCCGGAGCTGGCTGTGACAGGCCTGACCGATCCCGCGAAGTCGGCACAGCCGATACCGGGGCCGGCGACTGCTAGCCTCGGCGAGCTTGCGGGGGAGCTTGGCGTCTATCTCGTCTGCGGCCTCGCCGAGCGCAACGACGATCTGGTCTACAACAGCGCTTGCCTGGTCGCGCCCGATGGAAGCATCTTCGTCTATCGCAAGACGCATCTGGCGGCCGACGAGCGAAGCTGGGCCACCGCCGGTGACGGCTGGACCGTCGTCGACACGCCGATCGGCCGTATTGGGCTGTTGATCGGTCACGATGCGTCTTTCCCAGAAGCGGGCCGGGTGCTGGCGCTGCGCGGCTGCGATCTCATCGCGTGTGCCGCCGCGATCAAGGGACGCTTCAGTTCGTCGCATGCCGGAACTGAGGTGTTGCAGTCAAAGCCGATTCCGACCGGCCCGGATCCGCATCACTGGCATCATTTCCGCGTTCGCGCCGGCGAAAACAACCTGTTCTTCGCCTTCGCCAATATCGTCGATCCCGAGCGTGGCTATCCCGGGCTGAGCGGCGTGTTCGGTCCTGACACGTTCTCCTTTCCGCGCCGGGAGGCGATCGCGGCCAGCGGCACGGGCCTTGCAACCGCGCTGGTCGACACCACCAATCTCGACAGCATCTATCCGACCAACGTGGTGCGGCGAAAGGATCTGGTGTCGATGCGCATGCCGCACAGCTATCGTGGATTGGTCAAGGCGGCTGCGACCAACTACTGAGCCAAGAAAAGGAATTTGGCCATGGATCTGGGACTCAAGGGAGCCAAGGTACTCGTCACGGGAAGCACCAAGGGAATCGGCCGCGCGATCGCCGAGACATTCGCCACTGAAGGTGCCGATGTCGGGGTATGCTCCCGCAATCTGGCTGAGGTCGAGAGCACGGTCGCCGCACTCAAGACCAAGGGCGTCGCGGCCTATGGCGGCGCCGTCGACGTTGCTGACGCGGCCGTGTTGAAGGCCTGGATCGGGGATATGGCGGCAAAGCTCGGCGGCATCGATATCGTCGTCGCCAATGTCAGCGCGCTTGCCATCGGGCAGGACGACGAAAGCTGGGAGAAGGAATTTTCGACCGACATGATGGGTACGGTTCGGCTAGTGAATGCGGCCATGCCCTATCTAGAGAAGAGTGCCGCCGGCGCGATTGTCACCATTTCTAGCGTCTCAGGGCGCGAGGTCGATTTCGCAGCGGGTCCCTACGGCACCTTCAAAGCGGCGATCATCCACTACACGCAGGGACTAGCCAATCAGCTCGCGGGAAAAGGCATTCGCGCCAACTCGGTCTCCCCAGGCAATACCTATTTCGACGGCGGGGTCTGGAACATGATCAAGGACAACAATCCCGAGCTCTATAAGACGGCGCTGGCGCTCAATCCGACGGGGCGGATGGGAACGCCGCAGGAAATGGCCAACGCCGTGGTGTTTCTCGCCAGCCGCGCGGCCAGCTTCATCACGGGCACAAATCTCGTCGTCGACGGCGCACTTACACGTGGGGTGCAGTTGTAGGAACGTATCGGCGTTTGCCTCGCGTTGAACCTCGCTAGCTCAAATTTGCCCATGATGGATTGGAGCGAGAGGTTAAGTTTTTTAGTTGGTTAGATGCCGGCGTGTGCACGACCTGTGCACCGGAAGATCAAGAAAAATCCTATGACAACCAACATTGGAATCCGCTCTGGGACGAGCTGAACATCGAGCTTGAGATGAGACGATGAGCGGTCCCCTTCCGGTGCAGAAGGCCGCCGCGATCACGCGTACCAACGCTGAGTACTGCCGAAATCGACCGTCAGTCGATCGCGATCAGAGCGCGTCGGATGGCGGAAAAGATCGCTTCGATCTGGTCTTCCGTGATGATCAAGGGCGGAGAGATCAGCAGCGTGTCGCCGCTGCTGCGGATCAGGATGTCGTCATCATAGCAGCGGTTGGCGCATTCCGCACCGCGCGCGCCCGTCGCCCCGTCGCGCGACTTCAGGTCGATTGCGGCCAGCAGACCGATGTTGCGGATGTCCGCGACATGGGGCGCGCCCTTGAGTGCATGTGCGGCGTCTTCCCAGAGCGGCGCGATGCGACGCGCACGTTCGAACAAGCCGAGATCCTGGTACACGTCGAGCGCAGCAAGGCCTGCCGCGCAAGCGAGCGGATGGGCCGAATAGGTGTAGCCGTGGAACAGCTCGATCGTATTGTCCGGCCCCTGCATCAGCGCGTCATAGACCTTGCCGCTGACGATGACGCCGCCCATCGGCACGGCAGCGTTGGTCATGCCTTTAGCGCAGGTAATGAGGTCGGGCGTAACACCGAAGGCGTTCGCACCAAAGGCCGCGCCGAGGCGTCCGAAGCCCGTGATCACTTCGTCGAAGATCAGGAGGATGCCGTGCTGGTCGCAGATCTGGCGCAGCCGCTCGAGATAGCCGATCGGGGGTGGCAACACGCCGCCGGAGCCGGTCACGGGCTCGACGATGACGGCGGCAATCGTCGAGGGATCGTGCACCTGCAGCAGCTTTGCAAGCTCGTCGGCGAGATGCGCGCCCCATTGCGGTTGCCCGCGGGAGAACGCCGCGTGCTCCGGATCATGCGTATGCGGGAGGTGATCGACCTCCGGGAGCAGCGGACCGAAATCCCTGCGATGGCGGACAATGCCGCTGACCGACAGGCCGCCCCAGCCCATGCCGTGATAGGCCTTCGCGCGGGAGATGAAGCGGATGCGGCTGGCCTCGCCGCGGGCGCGGTGATAGCCGCGCGCGATCTTCAGCGCGGTGTCGACCGATTCCGAGCCGGAGTTGGTGAAGAAGACGTGGTCGAGGCCATCGGGCGCGATCTCGGTGATGCGGCGGGCGAGCTCGAACGCGGCCGGATGGCTCATCTGGAACGATGAGACGAAGTCGAGCTTCGCCGCCTGCGTCTGGATCGCCTCGACGATGCGCCGCTGCGCGTGTCCCGCGTTCACGCACCACAGCCCCGCCATTCCGTCGAGAATGCGCCTGTTGTCATCGGTTATGTAATGCATGCCTTCGGCGCCGACGAAGATGCGCGGCTTCGACTTGAATTGCCGGTTCGGCGTCATCGGCAGCCAGAAGGGCTCCATGGCCTCGGCGGTAAGGGGGCGGTTGGTCGAGGCGAACGCATTCATGGTCATGGCAACTCTTGCAAATCGTCAGGTGGTCTTCGATGAGGCGTTGGAATTGGCCGGGTTGCGCTTGAGCCTGGAGGCGCCTTCGAGATGCCGGCGCAGCAGCGCAGCAGCAGCCTCGTTCTGGCCGGCTTCGAGCTGGTCGAGGATGGCGAGATGCTCGCGGCAGTTCACGATCACGCGCTCATGGCCGAAGGTCCAGTCGTAGTTGCCGAAGCGCCGCAGGCGGTTCTGCTGCTGAACCGCGACCAGCAGATAGCGGTTGCCTGATGCGGCTGCGAGGCCTTCGTGAAAGGCCGCGTTCATCTCGTAGAGGGCGATGCTGGCCGTGTCGCTCCACGGCATCGCCAGCATCTCCTGGTGACGGCGGCGCATCTCCGCGGCCCATGCCGGATCGAGCTGGAAGCCGGGCTCTAGCAGGCCGGCCGGCTCGATCAGCAGGCGGTAGCGATAGCTTTCGTCGCGCGCCTGCGTATCAGCGAGCGTCGGCTGGAAGCGCCAACCGTGCCCCGGCTTGCGCTGGACCGCGGCAACTTCGGCAAGCTTGGTGAGGACGCGCTGCACGATTGGGCGCGTCGCATCGTAGCGCTGCATCAGGTCGCGCTCGGACACCTCGTCGGGCAGCCGGCCGGCGCGGCGATCGCGCGCGATCGCGAGGAACAGCCGGTCGGTATCGTCTGGGCTCGGCTTTGATGGCGCCTTGTGCAGGGCAGGAGCGATGTCGGTGACGAAATAGCCGCGGCTTGCGCCGGCGTGCACGAGCTTGCGCCGCGCCAAAAGCTTCAGCGCGGCGCGTACCGGCGTGCGCGACACCTGAAGGCGCTCGGCGAGCGCGACTTCGGCAAGACGGGTTCCGGGCGCAAGCCCCTCGCTCCGGATCAGGTCGATGATCCCGGCGGACAATTCGCGCTGAAGCCGGCTTGGGGGCGTCTTTTCCAAGGCAGACTTTGAGGCTGAAGATTTTTGTTTCATGTCATCACAAAGTACATTAGGCTCCCTGGGAAAGCAAAAGGAACTTTGCGTCCCATGGTCGAACCCTTTCCCCTGATCGAGATCTCCGGTCCGCCGCGCGAGCGTGGACGTCAATATGGGCAGAAGGCTGTGAGCCGCATCAAGAAGGGGACATCGCACTACTTCGAGCAGCTGCGGGAGCTCTCGCTCGATGCGAAGGGTGTGGCTGAACTGGTGCGGGACTATCTGCCCGTCATCGAGTCGTTCGATCCGACCTACATCGAGGAGATGCGCGGCATCGCCGAGGGCGCCGATGTCCCGTTCGAGGATGTCGTCCTGATCAACGCCCGCACCGAGATCATCAAGCTTGCCAACCCGGCGATCCGCGCGCGGCGGAAGACGCCGGAGGACCCGGATGGCTGCACCGGCGTCGTCGTGCTGCCGCAGGCGGCCGGCAGCGGTCGCCTGATCCATGCCCAGAACTGGGACTGGAAGCGCGAATGCGCGGAGACGGCTGTGGTGCTGAAGGTGCGGCGCGACGACGGCCCTGACGTCATGACCTTCACCGAGGCGGGTGCGCTCGGCCGCTGCGGCTTCAATTCCGTGGGCATCGCTATCACGGCCAACTATCTCGAGAGCGATCGGGACTATCGCCAGGTCGGCGTGCCGCTCGCGTTGATCCGCCGCAAGGTTCTGGAGAACGAGCACCTTGCGCTCGCGATGCGCGCGGTCTATTGCACCAAGAAGTCGGCGGCCAACAACATGATCGTCAGCCATCGCGAGGGCGTCGCGATTGACTTCGAGTGTGCCCCCGACGAGACCTTCCAGGTGCACCCGCAGAACGGTCTGCTGGTTCACGCCAATCATTTCGTCAGCCCCGTCGCGCTCGGCAAGCTCAAGGACAGCGGCATCTTCAATACGCCGGACAGCCTTTACCGCGACATCCGCGTTCGCGATCTGCTCCAGCCGCACATCGGCAGCATCACCTTCGACACGGTCAAGAGCGCACTGTTCGACGAGTTCGCCTATCCCTGGTCGGTGTGTCGCCCGCCGCGCCGTAATCTCAGCAACAATCTCAGCGCCACCGTCGCGATGATCCTGATGGAGCCGGCGAGCGGACTGATGCAGGTGGCGCCGCTGCCGGCGCTCAATCGCGAGTTCACGACCTACCGGCTCGAGATCGACGAGATCGGACGTGCCGCGTTCGAGCGGTCGGCTGCGGCGGGGGCGGCGTGATGCGCCGGCGTCGGCCATCGGCGGCATGGGCGCTTGGTCTGGCCGCATTGGCCCTGCTGGCGATGCTGGAGAAGGCCGGCGCCGAGACCTTATTGCGGACACGGCTCAACGCCGACATCCGCTCGACCGATCCCGGCACCAATCGCGACGCCAACACGGATGCGGTGGTTGCCCATATCGTCGAAGGGCTGGTCGCCTTCCGCGAAGATACCTCGATTGGCCCGATGCTGGCCGAGAGCTGGGCGGTTTCGAACGAAGGCAAAACCTACACGTTCCACCTGAGGCAAGGCGTCAAGTTCCACAACGGTGCCACCATGACCGCGGATGACGTGGTTTGGTCGCTGAAGCGCTGGCTCGACCCGGCGGCGCAATGGCGCTGCCTCTCCGAATTCAGCGCCACCGGTATTGCGCGCATCGAGAAGATCGAGGCGCCTGATGCGCAGACCGTCGCAATTACGCTCGACCAGCCGTCCGCCTTGTTTCTCCCGACGCTGGCGCGGCCCGATTGCGGCCAGACCGCAATCATTCACCGCGATTCCGTCGGCCCTGACGGCAAGTGGATCGCCCCGATCGGCACCGGCCCATTCAAGCTCGGCGAGTGGAAGCGGGGACAGTATGTGGATATCGTCCGCTTCGACGGCTATGTCTCCCGCAGCGAGCTGCGTACCGGTTACACCGGCGCCAAGGACGTCAAGGTCGATCGCGTGCGCTTCAACGTGATCCCGGACAGCTCGGCTGCGAAGGCGGGGCTGCTCAGCGGTTCGCTCGACGTCATCATGAGCCTGTCGATTCCGGATCTCGAAGAGCTCAAGTCGCGCCCCGAGGTGCAGCTCAGTATCACGCCTGCGCTCGGTCTCACCGGCATCCTGTTCCAGACAAAAGACCCGCTGCTGAAGGATGTGCGGATCCGCCGCGCCATTGCGCTGTCCATCGATACCGCGCAGATCGTCGATGCCGTGATGATGGGCACGGCGCGGGCGAACAATTCCGCGTTGCCGCTCGGCAGCCCCTTCTACAGCGAGGCGCAGTCGCACGGCTACGTGCAGAACATCGCGGAGGCCAAGAAGCTGCTGCTGGAGGCCGGCTATCGCGGCCAGCCGATCAAGATGATCACCAACAAGCGTTACAGCTTCGTGTTCGATTCCTCCGTGCTGGTGCAGGCCATGGCGCAGACCGTCGGGATCAATATCGAGCTCGAGGTGATGGACTGGGCGGCGCAGCTCGACCGCTACAACCGCGGTGACTACCAGTCGATGGCCTTCGTCTATTCGGCGCGGCTCGATCCCTCCCTCAGTTTCGAGATGCTGACCGGGCCGAAGGCGACGCAGCCGCGCAAGGTCTGGGACAATCCGGACGGGCAGGAGATGCTGCGCCAGTCGATGACGATCGGCGATGCCGCGAAGCGGCAGGCGCTGTTCGACGAGATGCACAAGCGCTTCATCGCCGACGTGCCGATGATCGCGCTGTTCAACGGCGCCGAGCTGACGGCGCTGCGCAAGAGCATCAAGGGCTATGCCGGCTGGCTTTATCCAGAGCCGCGGTTCTGGGGCGTCACGGTTCAGTAGGCAAGGGCGCGCCATGTTGGGTTACCTCGCAAGACGGCTGGCCATGACGGTCCCGACCTTGCTGCTGGTCGCGATCGGGGTGTTTGCGCTGGTCCGGCTCATCCCCGGAGATCCCGTGCAGGTGATGCTGGGCGATGCCGCCGATCCCGCGCAGGCGGCGCAGCTCCGCGCCCAGCTTGGCCTCGACCAGCCGATCCCCGTCCAGTTCATGCACTGGATCGCAAAGCTTGCGACCGGCGATTTCGGGCACTCCATCACCAATAATCTCGCGGTGTTGCCGCTGATCATCGACCGCTTTCAGGTCAGCGCCGTCATCGTGCTGGTGGCGGTTGCTGCGGCCGCCTCGATCGCCGTCCCGGCTGGCCTCGTCGCGGCCTGGAGACAGAACAGCCTGCTCGATCTCTCCGTCGTCGGCGGCGCCACGCTGCTGTTGTCGATCCCGAGCTTCTGGCTCGGGCTCCTGCTGTTGCTGCTGTTCGGGCTCAAGCTGAAATGGCTGCCGGTGATCGGCTATGTGCCCTTTACGGAAAATTTCTGGCAGGCGGCAACCTTCATCGTGCTGCCGATCGTGACGCTGACGATGGTCGAGATCGGCGTGCTCACGCGCATGGCACGTGCCGCCTCGATCGAGGTGCTCAGGCTCGAATATGTCACGCATGCGCGCGCCAAGGGCGTGCCGGAATGGCGCGTGCTCGCCCGGCACGTCCTGCCCAACGCATTCGCGCCGACCTGGACGCTGATCGGCCTCGTGCTCGGCCATCTCCTCGGCGGCATCGCCGTGATCGAGACCGTGTTCACGCTGCCCGGCCTCGGCCGCCTTCTGGTCGATTCCATCTTTGCGCGTGACTATCCGGTGGTGCAGGGCTGTCTGTTGTTTACGGCCGTCATCTATGTCGTGGTGAACTTGATCGTCGACCTCTGCTATCCGCTATTCGATCCCAGGGTGACGGTGGCATGAGGATACGCGCCAACACCGCGATCGGCGGCGCCTTGATGGCGCTCTTGCTCGGCGCGGCCCTCACCGGAGCCTTCTGGACGCCGTTCGATCCGCTCCGCATCAATCTGCGCGCCCGCCTTCAGGCGCCGTCATCTCTGCATTGGCTCGGCACGGATGAATTCGGCCGCGACGTGCTGAGCCGCATCATGGTGGGCGCAGGCGCCAGCGTGGTCATCGCTTTGGTTACGGTGCTTCTGGCCGTTGCGGCGGGCATGGTGGTCGGCTGCACGGCCGGTTACATCCGCGGCTGGGCCGACCGCATCATCATGGCGGTCAACGATGCGCTGCTCGCTTTCCCCGGCATCCTGCTGGCGCTGGCCGTGATGATCGTGGTCGGCACCAACAAGGTTGGGCTCATTCTGGCACTCGGTCTCGCCTACATCCCGTCGGTCGTCCGCGTGGTGCGCGGCACCGTGCTGTCGATCCGCGAGAAGGAGTATGTCGAGGCCTCGCGTGTCATCGGCAACTCCGAAGCCTATTCGATGATCCGCCACGTGATGCCGAATGCGATCGCGCCGGTCGCGGTGCTCGCGACCAGCATGTTCGGCTGGGTGCTGCTGGCCGAGAGCGCGCTGAGCTTCCTCGGCCTCGGCGTGCCGCCGCCGGCGCCGACCTGGGGCAACATGCTGGCGGCGAGCCGGCCGTTCATGGAGACGGCGGCGTGGCTCTCGATCGCGCCGGGCCTCTGCATTGCGCTGACGCTGCTCGGCATCAATCTGCTCGGCGATTCCTTGCGCGATCGCCTCGACCCCAGGATGGCGCACGGATGACGCTGCTGTCGGTCGAAAATCTGCGTATCGAAGCGTCCGCCAGCAAGGCCGTGGTTGTGGAGGACATCTCCTTCGCCGTCGATCGCGGCGAGTTCCTCGCCGTCGTCGGCGAATCCGGCAGCGGCAAGACGGCGGCTGCGCGCGCCGTGCTCGGCCTGCTGCCGCCGGGGCTGCGCAAGGCCGGCGGGCGCATCGTGCTCGATGGCGTCGATCTCGCAAATGTCTCTGCGCGCCAGATGCGGGCGCTGCGCGGGCCTGTTGTCGGCATGGTGTTCCAGGAGCCGATGGTCTCGCTCAATCCCGCCATCAGCGTCGGTGCCCAGATGGCGGAGGGGCTCGGCCTGCACGAGCGGCTTGGCAAGCGTGAGATCAAGCGCCGCTGCCTCGACATGCTCGCGCGGGTGCAGATCCGCGATCCCGAGCGGACCTTTGACGCCTATCCGCATGAATTCTCCGGCGGCATGCGCCAGCGCATCATGCTGGCGTCGGTGATGCTGCTGAAGCCGAAGTTGCTGATCGCGGACGAGCCGACGACGGCGTTGGATACGCTGACCCAGCGCGAGGTGCTTGATTTGATGGTCGGGCTCGCCCGCGACCACGGCACATCGGTGATGCTGATCACCCACAATCTTGGCTTGGTGTCGCGCTATGCACAGCGCGCGCTGGTGCTGCGCCAGGGCAAGATGGTCGAGACCGGCACGAGCCAGCAAATCCTGTTCTCGCCGCGCGAGGCCTATACCAAACGTCTGGTCGAGGCCTTGCCGCGCCGCGGCGCCACGACCAAGGCGCGACAGGGCGGCGAGCCTCTCGTCAGCGTGCGCGGCCTCAAGGTCGGCTTCGCCGGGCGGCAGCGATTATTTCGCCGAGATACCGGCGTCTCCGCCGTCAACGGTGTCGATCTCGAGATCGCCGCGGGCGAAACGGTGGCTGTGGTCGGCGGCTCTGGCTCGGGCAAGACCACGCTTGGCCGCGCCATGCTGCGGCTGATCCCGACGTCGGGCGGTGAGATCAGATTCCGGGGCAGGGACGTGACGGCGACCTTCGATCGCGACTTCCGTCTTGCCTCGCAACTCGTCTTCCAGGATCCTTACTCCTCGCTCGACCCGCGCATGCGCGTCGGCGAGATCGTCGCCGAGCCGCTGCGTCATGTGACGAACTTAGCGACCAGCGAGCGTGACAGGCGGGTGGAGGCGATGCTCGACGAGGTCGGGCTTGCCGGTCTCGGCAAGCGCTGGCCGCACGAATTGTCCGGCGGTCAGCGTCAGCGAATCGCGATCGCGCGTGCCATCGTGCGCCAGCCGGCCTTCGTCGTCGCCGACGAGCCGGTTTCTGCGCTCGACATGACCATCCAGGCGCAGGTGCTTAAACTGTTGGAACGGCTCCAGGCACAATACGGCTTTGCCTGCCTGTTCATCAGCCACGACCTTGCCGCCGTCGAGCAGGTCGCCGACCGCGTCGTGGTGATGCAGGACGGCAAAATCGTCGAGCGGGGCTTGCGTGACGACGTCTTCGATCACCCCCAGCATGAATACACCAAGGCGCTGCTCGCGGCCGCGCCTGCGCTGGACTTCGCGGGTGCCGCGGCGGAGCGTGCCTCGGGCTGAACAGGATTTGCGTATGAATCGGTTTGCCGTTGCGTTGTGTCTGATGCTTGTGTCGCCATTCGCGGCTCGCGCCGAGAGCGTACTGCGCAGCATGGTCACGACCGACATTCGCGGCCTGATGCCGGGCAACAGTCCTGACGACAACACCGGTCTCGTGCTTCAGCAGATCTACGAAGGCCTCGTCGCCTGGCGCAGCGACGGCACCGTTGCCCCGATGCTGGCGAAGGCGATCGAGACCTCGGCGGATGGGCGCACCTACACCTTCACGCTGCGCGAGGACGTGACCTTCCACAACGGCGCGCCGTTGACCTCGCGCGAGGTGGCGTGGACCTGGGAGCGCTTCCTCGATCCGAAATCCGGCTGGCCGTGCCGGACCAATTTCGACGGCACCCGCAAAATCAGGATCATCGAGATCACGGCACCGTCTCCGGCGCAGGTCGTCTTCCGGCTGGCCGAGCCGAGCGGCGCCTTCCTCAGCACGATGGCGCGGGCCGATTGCGATGGCATCGGCATCGCGCATCCGGATTCGGTGGGCGCCGACGGTACCTGGCAGAAGGCGATCGGCACGGGTCCGTTCAAGCTCGCCGAATGGCGGCGTGGCCAGTTCATCGAGCTGGCCCGCAACGAGGCCTATGCCGCGCGTAGCGAGCCGACGGATGGGCTCGCCGGAGCCAAGCTTGCCAAGATTGACCGTGTCAGGCTGTCGATCGTGCCAGATCCGGCGGCGGCGAAGGCTGCGATCCAATCCGGCAACCTCGATCTCTGGCCCTCGGCCGATCCGAAATTCGCGGGCGAACTGAAATCGGCCGGGCTCGTGATCGCGTCGGCACCGGTCGCCTCGCTCAATGCGATCGTGATGCAGACCAATGATCCGCTGCTGAAGGACAAGCGCATCCGCGCGGCGATTGCGGCCTCGCTCGATTATGCCAGCATGAGCGACAGCCTGACGGACGGATATGCCAAGCCCAGCACCTCGCTGGTTCCGCTTTCGAGCCGCTACTACGGCGCGACCGAGCAGGGGGGTTACAGTCTCGACATCACGCGTGCGAAAAAGCTGCTGACTGAAGCCGGCTACAAGGGCGAGCCGATCAGGATCACCACCAATTCGCGCTTTCCCGTCATGAACGACGTCGCCGTGCTGGCACAGGCGATGGCGCAGCAGGCCGGCCTCAATCTCACCGTGGAGGTCGTCGAGTTCGCGACCCAGCTCAGCCGCTACAACAAGGGCGACTATCAGCTGATGGTATGGAACTACACACCCTATCTAGACCCCGCCTTCGGCCTCGATCGCTTCATCGGCGACAAGACCGCGCAGCCGGATCGCGTCTGGGGCAACGCTGATGCAATCGAGCTGCTCGGGAAGCTGATGGAAACGTCCACGCCCGAGGTGCGTCAGCCGCTGTTCGACGCGCTCCACAAGCTGTTCGTCGATGACGCGCCGATGATCGTGTGGAGCTCCAGCGTCAACGTTTCCGCGGTCTCGCCCGCGGTGCGCGGCTATGCGCCATGGGCCGGCCGGAAACCCCGCTTCTGGAATGTCGAGGTTGTCAGATGATCTCTCTTGCCCAGCGCAGGCAACACGCCTGGCCGGACGGTGCGCGCTGCGTCGTCGGTCTCACGCTCGATTTCGACGGCACCTCGCTGGAGCGTGGCCGCGGGCAATTACCGCTCGGCGCCCGCTCGCATGGCCGCTACTCCGCCAAATGCGGCATCCCGCGCTTCGTCGACATGTTTACGCGACACAACGTGCCCTGGACGTTCTATGTCTCCGGCTACGACGCCGAGGAGAGCCCCGATCTCGTCCGCGACATCTCGCGTTCCGGCATCGAGATCGGCTCGCACGGCTATTTTCACGAGGGTGTGGATCCCGGCGATGCCGAGCCGGAGCTGCTGGAGCGGACGCACCGTCTGCTGACGAAGATCACCGGCGTCGCGCCGAGAGGATGGCGCTCGCCGTCCGGGCACAAGACCGCGCGGACGCTGCGCAAGCTCCGCGAGCTCGGCTATGTCTACGATTCCAGCGACAAGGATTTCGACCTGCCGTATCTCGCGCGCTATGACGGTGAGAAGCGGAGCGACTATGTTTGCCTGCCCAACAACACCTCGAGCCTCGACGACTTTCCGTTCTACCGCGTCAGCTATACGCCGCCGTCGGAAGTTCTGACACACTGGAAGCAGGAGTTCGACGCCATCTACGCCGAGGGCGGTTATTACAACCTGACCTTCCATCCGCGCGTCGGCTATGGCTCCGGTTCGCCCGCGCGCGTCGCGGCGGTCGAAGGGCTCATCAACTACGCCAAGCGCCACGAAGGCGTGCGCTTCGTCGGCATGCTGGAGTTGGCGGAATGGTGCCTGAAGCATCCGTCCGACTGGCGACGGGACTGGAGCGGACAATGAGCAAGCCGATGATTCCAGTTGTCGTGACCGTCAACCTTCAGGGCAAGACAGTCGAGCTAACCCAGCTCGGCGAGGACGCCTTGTTCGGCCGCGCCTCCTACGGGAAATACGCCTATGCGGTCGGCTGCGAGCGGCTGTTCGGATTGCTCGATCGCCACGGTATCAAGTCCACGGTGTTCGTTCCCGGCGCGGAAGCGGAGGCCAATCCCGCCTATGTCGCTGCGCTCGCCGGCCGTGGGCATGAGATCGCCGCGCACGGCTGGGCGATGGAGGAGATGGACGCGGCAGGCATCGACGAGCGGGCGCTGCTGGAGCGCACGCATGCGACGCTGGCGCGGATCGTGGGACGAGCGCCGCGCGGTTTTCGGGCGCCGCACGGCCGTCTTTCGGAACGCACGCTCAGTCATCTCGTGGACCTCAGCTATCGCTATGATTCGAGCTTCCAGGACGACGATCATCCCTACCGGCTCGATGCCGATGGCGGCCGCGGCATGGTCGAGGTGCCGCATGCGGAGATCCTGATCGACGCGACTCTCTACGGCCAGCGCCAGACGCATGACCGCGTCATGAAGATGTGGCGCGAGGAGATCGAGGCGATGCATCGCGAGCGCTGCCTGATCACGCTGACGCTGCATCCGCGCAGCGACTACGGCAGCGCGCGGGCGAGCCGCATCGCGGCCTTGGACGGGCTGCTATCATGGCTGCGCGATCTTGACGGTGTCTCGTTCCTGACCTGCGAAGAGGTCGGGGACCAATTCGGCTGTTGAGTGCCGCTCTTGGCGCCAAGTGGACAATTCTCGATCGTGCTGCCTCTCGCTAGCTGCAGCTAGCTCAAATTGGTCCATGATGGATTGGAGCGAGAGCTTAAGCATTTCAATTGGCTAGAAGGCGGCGTGTGCACGACGTGTGCACCGGGAGATCAAGAAAAACTTGCGTCGGCTAATCTAAGCAGACCGGAATTGGGGCCGCATCCGATCCGCGAATGCACGGAGAAGTTAAGGACACGCGACGGCGGCGAGCAGACGCCTCTTTTTTCTGTGCCAAGGCTTGCATCCGCGGCGCTAGACGTGCGCGGAAAGTGGGACCACGCCGCGATGCAGCTTCACGCGGCAGTTTCTCCGGTTGCCGGTCGCTTCAATCTCTGCTGTGAGGTAGCGGTCCCGCCCGAGCCTTAAAGCATCGGCTCGAACTGGCAGTGCACCAGCATCTCGGAGACCGATGCGTTGTTCGGCAGCATGAGGGCGGTCTCCGCCAACCGCGCGATGTCGCCCGGCTGGCTCATCTCATGGCGAGGAATCTCGTCGTCATTCAGCGTCATGTCGGTGGCAACATAGCCCGGGCAGATCACTGTCGCCCGAATCCCCGCCCAACCGGGATCGCCTATCGCCTTAACCTGGAAAAATTAGGGATGAGCACCGCATCGTCTGCCATCCATTTGTGCTATCCATGCCCATGTGATTGTCGTTGATCGACGTGCGTTTCCGCAGCTGCGAATAGTCCCATTCTGGTCATTGAATGCTTTGCGGATTGGGTTCGGTTATGGACGTTACATCGGAGCGGAATTCGGCAGAAGAGCCTGAGGTGCCTGGGGGAGCCGGTCACGAGCCGGCATTCTCCAGCCAGGTTCGGACCATCAACCTGGCTCTCCAGGGGGGCGGAGCGCATGGTGCCTTTACCTGGGGTGTACTCGACCGACGCCTAGAGGAGAAAGACCTCGCGGCACTGGACGAAGCACTCAACGGCGGCTGAACGGACGCACACGACAGGTCAGCCGCCCGCTTGGTTCGGGGGGCCTTGCAGCCGGCGCGAGCGCTGCGGCGAGATGCAATTCAACAACAGGTCGCTGGTCAAAACTCCAGCGTTTAGGAGACAGAGATGACCTCAGATTCCCACAAAACCGAAACAGGCTCCCACGGTCACATCGATATCGAAGAGCGCGGGGCAGTCCTCGTCGCACGCATCGACGGAGGCCCGCATGCCCTGTTCGATGCTGCGCTTACCAAGCAACTAAAAAGTCTCTCGGGGCGATCAAGCGATCCATCTACTTTGGCAGTTCGCTCCCGCTCGAAGAGGGCTTGCAGCTCGAGCACGCCGAGTTTCTCGTGCGAGACCAGTCAAAGGAAGCGCAGCAACTCATGCTCAAGTACATCGCCGCCACTAAAGCTACCGGCGAGCTGCCGCTTCTGAACCGGAAGACCTATGCCCGCGCGCTGAGTGCGGGGCGTCTGGGCGATTGATCAAACGAATGGATCGGACGGCTCAAGCACCCGGTCGCGGCCGACGAGGCAATCCCCAAAGTGAGGTGCACAAGGCAACACACCAGCTGGGCTAACTAGTTGACTGTTGATCAAGCCCTGCATTGATCCAGGCGCGCGTCTCCTCCAGGACCTCATCGGAGAGCGCGGGATCGTCGATGGCCCGGGCCAGCATGAGCGCGGTCTCCGCCAGCCGCGCGATGTCTCCCGGCTGGCTCATCTCATGGCGAGGAATCTCGTCGTCATTCAGCGTCATGTCGGTGGCAACATAGCCCGGGCAGATCACTGTCGCCCGAATACCTGCCGCGCGTCCTTCCCGGCGAATACCGTGGGTGAGGGCGACCACGGCGAACTTGGTCATGGCGTAGCCGACATTGCCTCCCACGCGTTTTCCGGCGAGCGATCCCAGATTGATGACCCGCCCATGACTATAGTGAAGGAGGGGAGCTCGGGGCATCGGGGCTTTCCGCTCGACAAATATTTCGTCGGAGCATGACGGGCTCGGTGCTCGTATTTCTAGTTTAGCGATTCAAAGCGATAAATCGAGCACCTTGCCTCCGAACAGGCGGTCGTACGAGCCCTTGATGTGGCGGCGCATGGCGTCGCGGGCGTCTTCCTTCTTGCGGTCGCGAATGGCTGCGAAGATCGCGTCATGCTCGTCCAACACGCCGACCAACCCACCGGCCGGGCCGAGCAACGATAGCCCATGCAGCTTCATGCCCACGTTGATATGGTCCTTGAGTGCGTGCATCGACGATAGAAAGAAATAATTATTCGCGGCTTCCGCAATCGCAATGTGGAAGGCGTAGTCGGCATCCTCGCGATGGCCGTGGGCCCGCGTCGTGTCCCGCATAAGTTCCAGGGCTCTTTCGATCGCCCGCAGTGCTGCTTCGTTGCGCCGCATGGCCGCGTAGAAGGCGTTCGCCGGCTCGACCTCGAGGCGGAACTCATAGCAGCGCTGCACATCGGCGATCGTGCCGGCCGGGGCGAAAGCAAGTGTCTTGCCCTGTTCCGTCTCAACGCCTCGCACGAAGGTGCCCGCGCCCTGTCGCGAGAACACCAGCCCGTCATCGCGTAAGCGCCGCAGCGCCTCGCGGATGACTGGCCGGGAGGCGCCATAAAGCGCCGAAAGATCGTGCTCGCCGGGCAAGCGCGTGTTCGCAGCGTATTCGCCCGAAGCGATCCTAGCGCGCAGCTGATGATGAACGCGCTGCACGAGCGGCGATGGCGGCGACGCGGCGCGGTTCTGGGAGTTTGCGAACTGGTCCACCATGTGATGTTTACAACTTATAACAACTCAGTCAAGCGCTTCCGACCAAGGATGCGGGGAGATTCGGGCATCATAATTACAACATGTTGACATGTTCGCAAGAATGCGCTTGAACATCGCACAAGGCCCACAGAGGTCGGCGAAAGGAAACGCGCCAACCCGAGTCGCATTGGCGGCCGCACGAGCTGATGAAACCGCGCCGCGCCCAAGCATCCTGGAGATAGGTGGACGATGCCAGAAGTCAGCACGAACCGTTTCAAGCGCGATCTCGGCAAACGTCAGATGCTAGGACTATTTTCGACAATGGCCAGTCCGGCGCTGACCGAGATGTTCGCGCAGCTCGGCTTCGACTGGATCTTGATCGACACCGAACACAGCCCCAACGAGCCGGGCGACGTCGTCGCGCAGCTCCAGGTCATGGAGTCGCTTGCGGCCGAACCGATCGTGCGACCCGCGTGGAACGACATGATTTTGGTCAAGCGCCTGCTGGATTTCGGCGCACAGACGCTGCTCTTTCCCTATGTCCAGAATGCCAATGACGCCCAGCGCGCCGTCAGCTTCACGCGCTATCCGCCCCATGGCGTGCGCGGCGTCTCCGGTTCGTCGCGCGCTGCGGCCTATGGGCTGATCCCGGACTATTTCGCCAAGATCCAAAAGGAAATCTGCGTCATCGTCCAGATCGAGACGACTGAGGCGCTGGCGGATATCGAAAGGATCGCGGCGGTCGATGGCGTCGATGCCGTCTTCATTGGCCCGGCCGATCTTGCTGCATCGATGGGCCAGCTCGGCAACGCGCAGCATCCCCAGGTGCAGGAGGCGATCGATGACGGTTTCCGCCGCCTCAAGGCGATCGGGAAGCCGGCTGGCTACCTTACCAACAATGAGGGCGAGGCGGTCCGCCGCGTAGCTCAGGGCATCGACTTCGTCGGCATCGCGAATGACACCACCCTGATAACGCGTGGTGCACGCTCGTTGCTTTCCGTGGTCAAGGGCGCCTGAAGTGCCCGCGCGCGGGACGCCTCTGCGCCTGCTCGCCGACGACCTGACCGGGGCGCTCGACAGCGCCGCTGCGTTCGGCTCCGTCGATGAGCCGGTGGCAGTGTGTTGGCGCGGCGCCGTGCCGGCGCGAGGAGCCATTGCGCTCGACAGCCGCACGCGCGAGGCCACGCCCGATGAAGCGGCGGCGGCGGTCGCGGCGGTGGCGCCGAAGCTATGGGCGGCCGGAACAGGTCTCGCCTTCAAGAAGATCGACAGCCTGCTGCGTGGACACGAGGCGGTGGAGCTTGCTGCCATCCTTGATGTACTTCGTCCGGCGCATTGCATCATTGCCCCGGCCTTCCCGGCGCAGCGGCGCATCACGCGAGGCGGACATCAGTATGCCTGGTCGGAAGGCGGCTTTAGGCCGGTTCCTGTGGATCTCGCGGCAGCGCTGGCCGTCAGCGGCCACCCGGCCATCCCGGTCGCCGCAGGCGACGCGCTTCCCACGGGCATCAGCCTCTGGGATGCCGCGACGGACGCCGATCTCGACGCGATCCTCGCTGCCGGATCCGCCCTGCCAGACGTGCTCTGGGTCGGCAGCGCCGGGCTCGCCTCGGCGCTGGCCCGAGCGGCCGGCTTGCTGCCGGGCCGGCCTGCTCCGGCGCCGCTGCAGCAACCCATCCTTGGGCTGATCGGCTCCGAGCATGCCGCGATCCGCGCACAGTTGGCCCGGCTCGACACGCTACACTACTCGTTGAGCGAGACTGGCCGCGATGACGACACGGTCGCAGGCCATCTCGAAGACCAAGGCGTCGTGTTCGCCAGCATCGACATCTCGCCTGGTACCTCCCGGCGAGCTGCCGCCGCTGTGATCGAACGGCGTTTCGCCGGGCTCCTGTCGCGGCTGCCGCGGCCCGGGACGCTCATCGCGGCAGGAGGGGAGACCCTGCGCGGTCTTTGCGAAGCGCTCGAAGCCGACCGGCTCGACGTCGTCGGCGAGATCATGCCCGGCGTGCCGCGTTCGGTCATGCGCGGCGGACGCTGGGATGGCGTCGCAATCGTCTCCAAATCGGGCGCCTTCGGCGAATCCGATCTTCTTCAGCAACTCGTGGCGACCTCGGTCGCAACCACGGCCGGAGCGGCAACATGAAACCTCACCTCGCCATCACCATGGGCGACCCCGCCGGCGTCGGCCCGGAGATCATCGTCAAGGCCTGCCTGGCGCTGAAGGAGCGGCTCGCGAGCGGCGATCTGCGACTGCTGGTCATCGGCAGCAACCCGGCGCTGTTCGAGGCGCGTCGCATGCTTGGCGTCAACATCGTGATACCGGAGGTCTCCGAGACCGAGGCCTGGCCGCATCTCGCCTGCCTGCAGGCCGGGCCCGAAGGTGAGCCGATCCGTCCCGGCATACTCTGCGCCGATGGCGGACGCTTCGCCTATCTCGCCGTCGAGAAGGGCGTGGCATTGTCCCAGGACGGCCGCATCGGCGGCATCGTGACGGCTCCCCTCAACAAGGAGGCGCTGAACAAGGCGGGATACAAATTCGCTGGCCATACCGACATGCTGGCGACGCTGACCGGCGCCAAGGGCTCGGTGATGATGCTCGCCCATGGCGGCATGCGTGTCAGCCACGTCACCACCCATGTCGCCCTCAAGGACGTGCCGGGTAAGCTGACGCCGCAGCGACTGCGTTACGTGATCGACCGCACGGACGAGACGTTGCGCGCACTCGATCTCGGCCGCCGCAGGATCGCGATTGCCGCGCTCAATCCCCATGCCGGTGAAGGCGGACTCTTCGGCCGCGAGGATGACGAAGTCTCGGCTCCGACCATCGCCAAGGCGGTCGCCGACGGGCTCGACGTGGTCGGGCCCGTGCCGGGCGACACTGTCTTCGTCAAGCTTCGCGCCGGCCAGTATGACGCCGTCGTCGCCATGTATCACGATCAGGGGCACATCCCGGTCAAGCTGCTTGGATTCAACGTCAATCCACAGACCGGAGCCTGGGATTCGCTGTCGGGAGTCAACATCACGCTTGGCCTGCCGATCGTGCGCACCTCCGTCGATCATGGCACCGCCTTCGACATCGCAGGCAAGGGCATCGCCAACGAGCTGAGCCTGATCGAAGCAATCGAATACGCCGAGAGACTGGCTGCGGCGCGCGGCACAGCCGCCAAATCCTCAGCCTGAAGGAGGCAAGCCATGAACATACATGCACCAAGCCCGCTCGCTGCCGCAAGCCTGGCGACGCCGATCACCATCCAACGGCCGCGGATCATCGAGTTCGGCGCGGGCACGGCCTCGATCGCCGGTCGTTGGGCGGCCGAGCAGAAGCTTACCCGCATTCTCGTTGTGGCGGACGCCTTCAACGCGGACCGCGTCGCGGTTCTGGAGCTGAACGGTGAGGTCACGGTGTTCGGCGAGGTCCGCCCCGAACCGGACGTACCCAATCTGGAGGCGGCGCTGGCACTCGCCAGCCAAGTGAAGCCTGATCTCGTCATCGGCTTCGGCGGCGGTAGCGCCATGGACCTCGCCAAGCTCGTCGCGGTGCTGCCGGGCTCGGGCCAGACGTTGCACGACGTCGTCGGCGCGGAGAAGGTCAGGGCCAAGGGCGCCGTGCTCATGCAGGTGCCGACCACCTCGGGCACCGGCAGCGAGGCCGGCACCCGTGCGCTCATCACCGACCCGGCGACGCAGAACAAGCGCGCGGTGCAGAGCCTGCATGCGCTCGCCGACATCGCGATCATCGATCCGGCGCTGACGCTGACCCTGCCGCCGGCGGTGACCGCCGCGACAGGCGTCGATGCCATGGCGCATTGCGTCGAGGCCTTCACCAGCAGGAAGGCGCATCCGCTGATCGACATGTATGCGCTGGAAGGCGTCAGGCTGGTCGGCCGCTTCCTCGGCCGCGCCATCGCCGACGGCTCCGATATCGAGGCGAGGGCCGGCCTGTCGCTCGCCTCCCTTTATGGCGGTTTCTGTCTCGGTCCGGTGAACACCGCAGCGGGCCACGCCGTGGCCTATCCGCTCGGCACCCGCCATCACATCGCCCATGGCGCTGCCAACGCCCTGATCTTTCCGCACACGCTCGCCTTCAACACGCCTGCCGTGCCGGAGAAGACCGCTGCGATCCTTACAGCGCTCGGCCTTCAAGCCTCGTCACGAGAGGCCGAGGTCTTCGCAGCCGCGTATCGCTACTGCGCCGATCTCGGCTGCGAGATGAAGCTCTCGGCGCTCAACGTCCCGCATGACGGCCTGCCGGCCATGGCGAGCGAGGCCCATGCCATCCGCCGCCTGCTCGACAACAACCCGCGCGACATCAGCCGCGAGGAAATCCTCGCGCTCTATAAGGAGGCTTATTGATGGGCGCCCACCCAACCACCATCGAGCCTGCCGGGCTGTCCGAGCGCACCGGCATCCTTCACCCGCGGCAGGGCGATCCGGCCCGGAGCGAAGCCTATCTGCCCTCGCCTTGCGTGCAGAATCATGCCGCCAACATTGCCATGCTCGGCAATGGCGACCTCGCGACCGTCTGGTTCGGTGGCACGCAGGAGGGGATTCCCGACATTTCGGTGTATTTTTCCCGGCTCGCGCAGGGGGCGGAGCGCTGGACGGCGCCGATCAAGCTATCCGACGATCCGACCCGGTCCGAGCAGAACCCGGTACTGTTCACAACGCCGACCGACGGGCTCTGGCTGATCTGGACGGCGCAGGTCTCCGGCAACCAGGACACCTCGCTCATACGCAAGCGCGTCTCACATGACCATGGCCAGACATGGGGTCCGATCGAGACGTTGTTCGAGGCGCCGCAGGGTTACGGTCTGTTCGTGCGCCAGCCGCCCGTCGTGCTCGATGACGGCGCCTGGCTGATCCCGGTGGTTCACTGCGTCAGTGTTCCGGGCGCCAAATGGGTCGGCGATCGCGACATCAGCGCGGTGCGGATCTCGACTGATCAGGGCCGAAGCTGGAGCGAACATGTCGTGCCCGGTTCGCTCGGCTGCGTGCATATGAACGTGCTCAAGCTCAAGGACGGGTTGCTGGCGCTCTATCGCAGCCGCTGGGCCGATTTCATTCATGCCAGCCGCTCGGCGGATGGCCGCGCTTGGTCGGCGCCCGAGCCTACCGCGCTGCCCAACAACAACTCTTCGATCCAGGCGACCGTGCTCGTCGACGGACGCATCGCGCTGGTCTTCAACCATTCCAGCGCAGCCGACGCTTCGGGTCGGCGCACTGGCCTCTACGACGACATCGAGGATGAGGGCGAGGCGCGCGACAAAGCCGGGCCTGCTTCCGTCGCGACGGGTCGCACAGCCTTCTGGGGTGCGCCACGGGCGCCGATGACGCTCGCGATCTCCGCGGATGGCGGCCGATCCTGGCCGGTCATGCGCGATCTCGAAACCGGCGACGGCTTCTGCATGACCAACAACTCGAAGGACCAGCTCAACCGCGAGTTCTCCTATCCATCGATCACGCAGACGCCCGACGGGCTGCTGCAGATCGCCTTCACCTACTACCGCCGCGCCATCAAGCATGTCCGCGTCCCGCCAGATTGGGCGAGCGGCGCCTGATCGCCCGCCACGAAAACTCCAGAAGGACAACCCGGAGACGCCAATGGCCGCCCTCGCTCAGAACCACCCGCTCGATGCCGCGCCGCCGACCCGCGACCTCATCGCGATCCGCGGGCTCGACAAGACCTATGCCGGCGGCAGTGTGCATGCACTGTCCAACATCGATCTCGACATCAAGGATGGCGAATTCGTCTGCGTCGTGGGTCCGTCCGGCTGCGGCAAGTCGACCTTGCTGCGCATCCTCGCCGGGCTCGACGACTATGACAGCGGCGATGCGGCGCTGGACGGCAAGACCATCACCGGCCCCTCGCGGGATGTCGGCGTCGTCTTCCAGGCGGCCAATCTCCTGCCGTGGCTGACGGTGCGTGAGAACGTCGCCCTGCCGTTGCGCGTCGGCGGCAAGCAGGTCGGCCAGGCGGAGGACATCGATCGCCTGCTCGACGTCACGGGCCTCAAGGATTTCGGCCACCGCTATCCTTACGAACTCTCGGGCGGCATGCAGCAGCGTGCCGGCATTTGCCGGGCGCTGGTCCGCTCACCCCGCGTGCTGCTGATGGACGAGCCGTTCGGCGCGCTCGACGCGCTGACCCGCGAGCGGATGAACCTCGAGCTGCAGCGCATCTGGCAGGCGAGCCGCAAGACCGTGCTGCTGATCACCCATTCGATCTCGGAAGCGATCTTCCTCGGCGACCGCGTCGTGGTGATGTCGGCAAGGCCTGGCCGAGTCATTCGCGAGCTCGAGGTGCCGATCTCGCGCCCTCGCTCGAATGACACCATCATCAGCCATCCGGCCTATCCTGCGCTTGCCAAGGAGATCCGCGGACTTCTCAACGCCTCGGGAGACGAGTGATGAGCCGGGCACAGACCACTATCGTCGCCGATCCCGTAACGATCGAGCGCGCCGCACCCAAGCCGAAGACGGCGGCTGGTAAGCACAAGGACGCGAGGGGCGTCAACGGCACCGCGATCACGCTCGTCGGCCTCGTGCTGCTCTTCATCGGTTGGTCGCTGGCGGTGAAGTATCTGGACATCCCGTCCTACATCCTTCCCACGCCGCTCGCCGTCTGGAAGGCGCTCTGGTCCGGCATCGCGGTCAGCCCGACGAGCCCGCTTGGCTATTACCTGCCGCTCTGGGGTACGCTGAAGAACGCGGCGCTCGGTCTTGCCATCGGTTCCGGCCTCGGCCTGGTACTCGGCTCGTTGATGGCCGAAAGCCGGCTGATCGAGAAGCTGATCATGCCTTATGCCTTCGCGCTGCAGAGCTTGCCGAAGGTCGCCATCGCCCCGCTGATCGTGATCTGGTTTGGCTTCGGCGACGGCTCGAAGATCGCGATTTCCTCGCTCCTCGCGTTCTTCCCGATGCTGATCAACAGTTTCACCGGCCTTCGCGCCGTCGAGCCCGAGCGCATCGACCTGATGCGTTCGCTCTCGGCCTCGCGTTTCGAGACCTATCGCATCGTGAAGCTGCCGAACGCCGCGCCATACATCTTCGCCGGGCTCGACATGGCGGTTGTCTATGCCCTGCTGGGCACCATCGTCGCCGAGTTCCTTGGCGCGCAGCAGGGCATGGGCGTCGTTATCACGCAGGCCCAGGCCGTCACGGACGTGGCGGGCGTATTCGCCGCGCTGGTGATCCTGGGTGCCATGGGAATCCTTCTGCACAGCATCGTCCGCGGACTGGAAACGAAAATCGTTCATTGGGGCGATCGCGGTCGAAAGTGACCAAACCAAATGGGGAAGGGAGGAAAGACAATGATCACACGTCGAGCCTGGCTTGCCGCGAGTGCCGCCTTCGCGGCTGCGGCCGCGATCGGCCCGCGAACGGCGTCGGCGCAATCCGCAAGGACGTTGAAAGTCGCGATCGGTCAGAAGACGATCGCCCCCAATCTCGTGAACCTGCTGATCGGCGAAGGGCTTGGCTACAACGCGGCGGAGGGCTTCAAGGCGCAGTTCCTGATGGTGGGCGGCGTCTCGAACGCGCAAGTCGCCGTCGAGAAAGGCGATGTCGACATCGCGACCGGCGTGCCGTCCTTCGCCCTACCCATCCTGGCGCGCGGCGATTGGGGGAAGGCTACCCACTTCTACCAGTATACCTATTCCTACAAGTGGGACGTGGCGGTGAAACCGGATTCGACCCTCAAGAGCTATGAGGAGCTCAAGGGCAAGAATATTGGCGTCTCGGACTTCGCCGGCACCGAATTCCCAGTAACGAAGAACGTCCTGCGCAATCTCGGCATCGACCCCGAGCGCGACGTGAAATGGACTGCGGTCGGTAGCGGCGTTGCGGCTGGCGTTGCGCTCCAGCGCGGCGCCATCGACGCACTTGCCTATTACGACACCGGCTTTGGACAGATCGAGGGAGCCGGCATCGACTTCAGGCTGCTGCCGCTGCCCAAGGATCTGCCGATGGTCGGTGGACAGTTCCTGATGGCGTTGCGCGATCGCTTCGCCAAGGATCGCGAACTGCTGATCGGCTATGGCAGATCGGTGGCGAAGGCATCCGTTTTTCTCGCAGCCAGCCCCCGTGCCGGTGCGCGTGCCTTTCTGAAGATGTATCCGGAAGCGGCCCCGCGCGGCTCCAGCGAGGAGGATGCGGTCAAGTCCGTGCTGGTCGCGACCGCGCGGCGCATCAAGCTCTACGAGCCGCCCTATCAGGGTGCCAAGCTAGGCAGCATCAATCCGGAGGAGTTCCGGATCGAGGCGCAGATGAACGCCATGAAGATTGCCTCTTTTGACGGCTTTTACTCAAACGAGCTGATCGATGAGATCAATCGCTTCGATCGCGACGAGATCAAACGGCAGGCGCGGTCCTACGCATGAGCATAGGAGCGACAAAGATGGATATGGCGACAGCGCGGCGTATCGATGCGCAGGCAGCCGCCGGCATTTGCGACACGCATTTCCACGTCTTCGGTCCCTATGATCGCTTCCCACTGCCGCGCGACGCTTCCTATCGGCCGAAGGAGGCGACTGTGGCGGCATATCGCGACGTCACCAGTCGGCTCGGTATCGACCGCATGGTGGTCGTCCAGGGCGGCTGCTATGGCGTCGACAACCAAGCGATGCTCGCCGCCGTGCAGAGCCTCGGCCCGGATCGCGCCTCCGGAATTGCCGTCATCGACGAGGCCACGAGCGTCGCAGATCTCCGCCGGCTTGATGAAGGCGGCGTGCGCGGCATTCGGATCAACGCCATATCGGACAAGGGTATCGACGCCGATGCTATCCGGGCCCGTGCGAACATGATTGCAGAGTTGGGCTGGCACATCCAGTTCCACGCGCGCGCCGACCAGATCGTGCAGCATGCGGCTCTGCTTCGCGATCTGCCTGTCGATGTGGTGATCGACCATTGCGGCCGGATCGATCCGCGCGAAGGTGAGGACCAAGAGGCCATGCGTGCGATGTTGGATCTGCTCGAGACGGGGCGAGGCTGGATCAAGCTCATCAGCTACCGATCGCTGCCGCCTGGCGGCAGGGGCGACGAGATGGTGCCGTTCTTGCGGCGCTTTGCTGCGGCCGCGCCGGAACGCTGCCTCTGGGGTACGGACTGGCCTCATCCCCTGCTGGACAGTGAGCCGGATACCGGCGCGCTGCTCGATGAGTTCGCTGGCGTTTTCGATAGCGAGCCCCTTCGCGGGGCAATTCTCAGCAAGAATGCTGGGCAACTTTATGGATTCCAATAACGGCCCGTAGTCCAGAGCATAATTAGAACGAAGGGAGAGAAACGATGGCTACACGCAGAGAATGGCTTCTGGCGAGCGGCGCCTTCGCCGCGGCGCTGACGATCGGCTCGCGCTCGGGTTTCGCGCAGGGAGCCAAGACCCTCAAGGTCGGTTTCGGGCAGAAGGCGATCAGTCCCAATCTCATCAACCTGCTGATCGGCGAGACGCTCGGCTATAACGCCGCCGAAGGCTTCAAGGTCCAGGGCATGGCACTGGGCGGCAACAACAACGTCCAGGTCGCAACCGACAAGGGCGACGTCGATGTCGGCGTTGGCGTCCCATCGACCGCGCTGCCGATCCTGTCAAAGGGCGAATGGGGCAGCGCCGTCAATTTCTACGAATACACTTATCCCTACAAATGGGATATCGCCATCAAGAAGGGCGCAGGCACGAAAAGCTATGCCGAGCTCAGAGGCAAGAATATCGGCGTTTCGGACTTTGCCGGAACAGAATACCCGGTCACTCGCAACGTTCTGCGCAGCCTCGGTCTCGATCCCGACCGGGACGTGAAATGGACCGCGGTGGGCAATGGCATCCCCGCCGGCGTAGCGCTGGATCGTGGCGCCATCGACGCGCTTGCCTATTACGACACCGGGTTCGGGCAGATCGAGGCGGCCGGCATGGCGATCGAGATGCTGCCCCGCCCGGAGAAGCTGCCGATGATCGGTGGCCAGTTCCTGATGGCGCAGCGCGCGCGCATCGAGGCCGATCGTGCCCTCTTCGTCGGCTATGGCCGCTCGGTCGCGAAGGCATCCGTTTTTCTGCTCGCCAACCCCTCGGCCGGCGCCCAGGCCTTCCTCAAAATGTATCCCGAGACGGCCCCGCGCGGCTCCACTGCGGAACAGGCGGTCAAATCGGTGCTCGAGGCGATCAGCCGGCGCATCAAGCTCTACGAGCCGCCCTATCAGGGCGCAAAGATGGGAAGCATCCGGGAAGAGGAGTTCGCCACAGAAGCGCAGATGAACGGCTGGGACATCAAGGACTTCACGAAAATATACACCAACGACCTGATCGACGAGATTAATAAGTTCGACGTCGAGCAGATCCGGGCGCAGGCTCGTTCCTGATGAGCACCGTCATCACATCGCAGGACGGGCGCGCCAGACGTGCGCTCGTGACCGGTGTGAGTTCCGGCATTGGCGAGGCGATCGCGAAGCGGTTGCTCGCCGAGGGCTGGAACGTGGTTGGCTTCAGCCGCAGCAAGCCCGCCTTCGCAGCGGAAGGGCTGATCCACAAGGAGGTCGATCTCTCCGATCGAGAGGCGCTCGCCGCAGCGTTGAAGAAGCTTGAGTCGCTCGACGCCATCGTCCATGCAGCCGGCATCCTGCGCGTGGGGCACCTTGGAGAGCTCGATCCGGAAAACGCGCACGAGATGTGGCGGCTGCATGTCGACGCGGCCGAGCAGATCGTCGAAGCGCTGGTACCCTCGCTTCCCGACGGCGCCCGCATCGTGCTGCTCGGCAGCCGGACGGCTGGCGGCTCTCCCGGGCGCGCGCAATATGCGGCGACTAAGGCTGCTGTGGTCGGAATGGCGCGTTCCTTCGCGATCGAGCTTGCACCACGCCAGATCACAGTGAACGTCGTGGCGCCCGGTGCGACCGACACGCCGATGCTGAGAGACCCGCGTCGCGCATCGGTCGCGCCGAAGATGCCGCCGATCGGCCGTCTGGTAAGGCCGGAGGAAATCGCTGCGACTACGTCTTTTCTGCTTTCCGAAGGCGCTGGTAGCATCACAGGCCAGCAGATCATCGTCTGCGGCGGTGCCTCGCTTTGAGCTCGCTGCCCATTTGTAGACCGGTCCCGTTGGTATCCGCATGACTGAGCCGAAATTCCGCAACAAATCCGTCTGCGTCACCGGAGGAGCCCGGGGCCTGGGCGCCGTCATCGCGCGGCGCTTTGCGATCGCGGGTGCTCACGTACATGTCGCCGACCTGCTTGACGAGGAGATTCAAGCGCTGGGCCGCAGCCTGCGCGACGAAGGTCTCTTGGCGACGGCGCATCGGCTCGACGTCGCCGACGAAGCCGATTGGGAGAGGCTCGTGGCCGCCATCGACGCGGCCGGCACCGGGCTCGACGTGCTGGTCAACAACGCGGGGATCATCATCCGCAAGCCGCTGATGCAAACGTCGAAATCCGAATGGGACAAGGTGATGAACGTCAATGTCGCCGGCATCTTTTTGGGGATGAAACATTGCCGCTCGCTGCTGGCTGAAGCAGCGCCTTCTGCGATCGTCAACGTCTCGTCGACCGCTGGTATCATAGCTCATGGCGACCCTTCCTATACTGCCAGCAAATGGGCCGTTCGCGGCCTGACAAAATCGGCGGCGCTCGAGTTCAGCGCCGACCGGATCAGGGTCAATTCCGTCCACCCGGCGATAATCGCTACGCCGCTCACGTTCGCTGCGCCGGAAGGCCACATGGACGCTAATCGCGCGATGATCCCGATGGGTCGGGAAGCCCGTCCCGACGAGATCGCCAATATCGTCCTGTTCTTGGCGTCGGACCATGCGTCGTTCATGACCGGCAGCGAGGTGACGGCAGATGGCGGACTAACAACGGGGGGTGTCGCGCATGCCCGGAAAAGATTGCAGACGGAAATCCAACAGCGTTGATCCTACTCGCGTGCCTGCAAGAAGACCTCATAGCATCGCCTTGATGGCGCCGGTACGGCGGCTACAGGATGAGAGTCGCACCGCAGGATTCGATGGCGGTGCGAATAGCAGCACCCTTATGGGCCGGCAGATTGTCCATCACCACGATGTCGCCAAGCCGGGCTGCGCATCACGCGCAGGACGTAGAGGGCAGCTTGCTGTTGACCGGAAGTACCCCGCGGTGATCATCTTGTAGATCTGTGCGGAGAGCTGCTCGGCCAGCCGCGGTGGCTGCCGCCGCAGAGCACGCGCAGCGACGAGGAGGAGGGCGGAGCCATTCGAGCGTCTTCTATGGAAGCTGGCCTCAGGCTCGAGTCTAACTTAATAACTTGACTGACAACTTTACGTCTAAGTATGATCAATCGTCATTGAAGGAGCGGTATGCAATGCAGCCTGCTGAAAGCGCTTGTTCGATGCGCGACGCAGATGATTGCGGGCTGCAGTAGGCAATCGACTGGGACGAACGCGCTTTTCTTCTTCCACTTGCGCCACTCTCGATACGCACTCCTGGAGGATTACCGATGTCCGATTCCAAAACGACCAAACCGATCACGCGGCGCGCCTCGCTGCAGGCGGGACTGGCGGTAGCGGCGCTCCCCTTCTCAGGCATCTTCGCCAGCTACGCTGCGGCGCAGGCAAAACCCGCGACGAAAGTGCTCGATTTCACGACGACTGCCGACGTCACGAAGGCGGAGCAGGAAGGCGAGTTCCTCTTCTACACCCACGATAGCGAGCCGGCGGGCGCCAGCGTCGTCGAAGCTTTCGCGAAGGACTTTCCGAAGATCAAGGGCAAGTACCTTCGCGCGCAGAACGGTGCGCTGTTCACCAAGGTGCTGGCCGAGCGCTCCGCGGGACGTTACGTCGTCGATGTAATCCAGTTCTCGGAGCCCGCAACCGCGCTCGATTTCCAGAAGCGCGGCGGGTACATGCGGCACGTGTCGCCGCAATCCGAGTTCTATGCGGCGGAGTATCTATCCAATCCGGTCGGCGATTTCTTCTGCCCCGGCGTGACGTTCGCCGGCATCTGCTACAACACTGACAAGGTGAAGCCTGAGGAAGTGCCGAAGAACTGGAAGGATCTGCTCGACCCTCGCTGGCAGAACGCGATGAGCGTCAAGCAGTCAACATCGGGGCTGCAATTCGTTCAGTGGTTTGAGCTGAAGAAGCTGTACGGCGACGGCTATTGGAAGGAGTTCGCGAAGCTGAAGCCGCGCGGCTTCGATTCGCGCGCGCAGTTGTTCGACCGGCTGGCCAAAGGCGATGACAAGATCTGTGGCCTCGCTGAGCTCGCGGGCTACCTGCTGCAGAAGGAAAAGGGCGCGCACATCGCATTTATCACGCCGCCCGACGGCCTGCCGGCCAGCACGCTGTGGAACGGCGTCGTCGACAAGGCGCCGCATCCGGAAGCCGCGAAGCTGTTCGTCGACTGGCTGATGTCGCCGCGCGGCCAGAATCACTACCAGACGAACCCGTTCTTCTACTATGGCTCGGTGCGCAAGGACGCGCCGCCGATGCCCGGCGGCACGCGCCTTCGCGATTTCAAGCTGCTCGCGCCGACCGCGGCGGAGATGCCGGCCTACATGGCGGCGCAGGAATCTTTCACCAAGGAATGGAACGCGATGCTCGGGCTGTAGGCCGTGCCCTTGTCCACTGCGATTGCAGCACTGGCTTCGCGGCCGCACCGGGCTATCTCGACGCAGATGGTCGCCATGACGATGGTGATCGTCGTGGTGGCCATTTTTGTTCTCTACCCGGTGTTCTATCTGCTGCAGGCGGCATTCGACGTCGGTCCGGCGGAAGTCCGCCCGCCGGCCGCGTATGGGTTCGACAACTTCTCAGCGCTCGGGAAGTACTGGGAGATCATGCTCAACACGCTGGTCGTTACCTTTGCGGCGACGATCATGGCCCTGACTTTCGGCTTCCTGACGGCATGGATTCTGACCCGGACCAACGTGCCATTTCAGCGCACCCTCGAGCAGCTGATGGCCGTGCCGTACTACGTTACGCCGCTGCTCGGCGCGCTCGCGTGGAACTTCCTCGGTGCACCCGAGAGCGGCTTCATCAACCAGGTCTGGCGCGCAGGCGGAGGACAGGGGGCGCTGATTGACATCACGTCGGCCGTTGGCATCGCTTGGGTGATGGCGCTGTTCGAAGGCTCGGTCGCGTTCGTGATGATCGGTGCGGTGATGAAGTCGATGGACCCGGCACTCGAGGAAGCGTCCCAGATGTCGGGCGCGGGCCGTTGGCGCGCGATGCTGCGGATCACGCTGCCGCTGGTCGCGCCGGGCGTTCTCGGCGCGGCGATCTTCGTTTTCGCCGAGATGCTCGGTTCGTTCTCGGCGGCGCTCGTGCTCGGCACGCCGGCCCGTTTCTATGTCATCACCACTGCGATCTACCAGTTTGTCTCGCAGTATCCGCCGCGCCTGCCCCTGGCTGCCGCGCTCGGCGTATCGCTGTTCGCCGTGATGTTCGGGATGCTGTACCTATACCGCCGCATCACCGCCAATCGCAGCTTCGTGACGATCAGCGGCAAGGCCTTCCGCCCGCGCGCGATCGACATGGGGTGGCTGCGCTGGGTGCTGTTCGCTGTCTGCGCCGGGTATGTCTTCCTCTCTGTCCTGCTGCCGATCGCGACACTGGTCTTCGCGTCGTTTCAGAAGTTGGCCGTGGCCTGGCCTGCTGCCGATAACTTCACGCTCGACAATTACCGGACGGCGCTGTCGCTCAACGCTGTTCGCTCCGCGCTGTCGAACAGCCTCTTCCTAGGCTTGCTGACGGCAACGATCGGCGTCGTGCTGACCGGCCTGCTGGCATGGATCATTCAGCGCAGCCGGCTGCCCGGACGTGGCGTGCTCGAATACATCGTGATGTTTCCGCAAGCGGTACCGCGATTGGTGTTCGCGTTCGGCATGATGTGGGCGTGGCTGGCGTTTCCGATCCCGATCTACGGCACGTTCTGGATCCTGCTCATCGCGTACCTGACAGTGTTCCTGCCGCTCGGCGTCCGCACGATCTCGGGCGTCATCATGCAGCTTGACAAGAGTCTGGAGGAATGCGGACAGGTATGCGGCGCGTCATGGAGCTTCCGGGTGCGCACCATCGTCGCGCCGCTGCTGTGGCCCGGGATCCTGGCGGCATGGCTGCTGATCTTCGTGGCGAGCGTGCGCGAGTTGGGCGCGTCGATCCTTCTGATGGGGCCGGATTCCAAAGTCATGACGCCGGCCATCGCCGAAGCATTCTTCTCAACCAGCTCGGAGCTGACCGCCGCAATGGCGCTGATCCAGACCGTTGTCGTTGCCGCCGCGATGGTGGTTTTCACCTTGATGACGCGCCGCGCCGCGGTGCATGGAGCGTGACCTCGATGGCCGATAGCGACCGCGCGCCAGAAATCGAAGTCGAGGACCTCGTGATCCGCTATGGCGCGGTGGCGGCTGTCGGACCAGTCAACTTCAGCGTCACCCAGGGCGAGCAGTTGACGCTGCTCGGACCCTCGGGCTGCGGGAAAACGACGACATTGCGCGCGATCGCCGGGCTCGAGCGGCCGACTGCCGGCGCGATCCGCATCCGCGGCGACACCGTGTTCGACGCTTCACGCCGCATCAATATGCCGGCCGAGCGTCGCGGCCTGTCGATGGTGTTCCAGTCGTACGCGATCTGGCCGCACATGACGGTGTTCGAGAACGTCGCCTACGGACTTCGCGTTCGCAATGCGAGCGCTGCCGAGATCGACGAGAAGGTGCGGCACGCGCTCGATCTCGTGAAGATGGGTGCCTATGCGAGCCGCAACGCATCGCAGCTTTCCGGCGGCCAACAGCAGCGCGTCGCCGTCGCTCGTGCGTGCGCGTTCTCGCCGAAGGTGCTGCTGTTTGACGAGCCGCTGTCGAACCTCGACGCGAAGCTACGCGCGCAGATGCGCATCGAGCTGCGTGAACTGCAGCATCGGCTCGGGGTGACGTCGGTGTATGTGACGCACGATCTCGAAGAGGCGCTTGCGATGTCGGATCGGATCATCGTCATGCGCGGCGGCCACATCGAGCAAGCGGGACCGGCAGCCGATATCTACAACTACCCGCGTACCGCGTTTGTCGCCGATTTCGTCGGCTCGGCGAACCTGATCTCTGGCCGGCTGCGAGCCGACCTGGCCCGTGACGGACTGATCGCGCTCGAAGCCGACGCCGGTCGCATCCTGTACGGCGAGGCGCGCGGCCGCGAGGCCGGGCCGACGCCGACGATGTCGGTGCGCACGGTGCATCTGCAATTGAATGCGACGCAGCCGGCTGCCTCGATCAATGTCTGGCCGGTGCGGGTGCGACGCACCGTGTTTCTAGGCGACCTGACGCAGGTGCACGTCGAGTGGGGCGGCCGTGAGCTCGTCGTCCGGCAGACCGCCTCGACAGCACCGGCCGAAGGATCGACCGCGTATCTATCGATCGATCCTGCCCGCTGCGTTCTGCTGGAAGCCGACGCTGCAACCGAGGCGGAACAGGCGCCGCCGCCACCGACACCCCCGATAGTGGCCGACCTGCCGATCGAGTAGCGTGCGCGGCGATGGCGCTGCCCGAGCTCCCGGCACGCGTTTGCGCTGCTGATCGGCAGACCAAAAAAAGCGTGTCGATCAGCCGCGTTTTTTAGGCGACGACGCCTTGCGTGACGATGCCCTTGTGCTGGAGTGCGATCGACTACTAAACAAAGCCCACGCGCTCTCTAGGCGGGCTCCAGTCAGGCGGTCGTGCCACTCCAATGTGCTGCGGGTCCCATCGCCGGCACCGCTTCACGTCCAAACGGGATGGTTTGATTTCAAGTAGCGACTGTGTCGGCCAGGGTGCGGCTCTTGGAATTGGCGATGTGCTGGCGCATCGCCTGCCGGGCGCGGTCGGGGTCTTCTTCTAAGATGGCGCGGTAGATCTGCACGTGCTCGTCCTGCACCATGCGTAGCCGCGCATGGGTGCTGCTCAAAGCCAAGCTGCGCATCACGCGCATGAAGTCGAAGATCTGCGTCGACAGGGCCTGCAGGCAGTTGGCGAAAAGATCGTTGCGGCAGGCGACAGCCACGGCTTGGTGGAACCGCAAGTCGGCCGCGTGGCCGATCTGGCGCGTCTCGATGGCTTGAGCCAGTTCGTCCAGCGCGGACCGCATTTCTTCCAGGTCTTCATCGGTTCGTCTGCTGGCCGCGAGGTAGGCTGCGTCGCCTTCGATGGCGCTGCGCAGCTCCATGCAGCGCAGCAGTTCGGGCAGCCCGCCGATGGGCGCCAGTTTGAACAACTCCGCGTCGCGGCGCAGCCGCACAAACGAGCCTGCACCGCGCTGGGTTTCGACCACGCCATCCGCGTGCAGCCGCGACATCGCTTCGCGCACGACCGGACGCGACACGCCGAAGGCCTCGCACAGCTCCGCCTCCGAAGGCAGCTTGCTGTTGACCGGGAAGTGCCCCGCGGTGATCAGCTTGTAGATCTGCGTGTAGAGCTGCTCGGCCAGCCGCGGCGCTCGCGTCGCCTTGGCTCCCAGCAACTGGCTGCCACCACGCAGCAAGCGCAGCGATGAGGAGGAGGAGGGGGGCAGAGCCATTCGAGCGTCTTCTATGGGAAGCACCCAGTTGTCAACTTAATAACTTGACTGACAACTTTACATCTAAGTAAGATCCGTCGACAAGTGATGCAGCAGCGCCGCCGCGGGATCCTCGCTGGCCGCTTCGGCACACCACAAGAGTTCGGCACCTTCTGACCCTGGCCGCATCTCCCCAGGAGAAATCATGAGTCAAGACAGCCCCAAGGCCGTCCTCGTCTACAACCCCGTGATCCGCATGCACCCGGCGGACAACCTCGTCGTAGCGCGCGTCGACCTTCCGCCCGGCGTGCCGATCGACGACGGCGGCCTGGTCTTGCTGCACGCGGTCAACGCGGGCAACAAGATCGCCTCGCGAGCCATCGCCAAGGGCGAGCCCATCCTCAAGTACGGCACCACCATCGGCTTTGCCATCACCGACATCGCGCCTGGCGAGCCTATCGGTGCCGACCGCATCGAGTACCGTGAGTTCGACCGCGACTACGCGTTCTGCAAGGCCTACCAGCCGTCCGCGCTGTTGGCCGAACCCGAGCGCGCCACCTTCATGGGCTTCGTGCGCGAGGACGGCCGCGTGGCCACGCGCAACTACGTGGGGCTGGTCGCCACCGTCAACTGTTCAGCCACCGTCATCCGCAAGATCGCCGAGTGGTTCACGCCCGAGCGGCTGGCCGACTATCCCAACGTCGATGGCGTCGTGGCATTCGCGCACAGTACCGGCTGCGGCATGGAACAGACCGGCGAGCCGATCGAACTTCTGCGCCGCACGATCGGCGGCTACATCAAGCACCCCAACATCGGCGCTGCGCTGGTGGTTGGCCTGGGCTGCGAGCGCAACCAGGCCACGCAGCTGCTGGCCTCGCAGGGGCTGCAGGAGAGTGACAGCCTGCGCGTGCTGACCATGCAGCAGGTCGGTGGCACGCGTGCGACCATCGAAGCTGGCATCGAGGCCGTGCGGCAGATGCTGCCTATTTGCAACCGAGCCACGCGCCAGCGCGTGCCGGCCAGCCACCTCAAGGTGGGCCTGCAGTGCGGCGGCTCTGACACCTTCTCGTCGATCACCGCCAACCCGGCGCTGGGCCGCGCGGTGGAGACACTGACGCGCCACGGCGGCACCGCCATCCTGTCGGAGACGCCCGAGATATACGGCGTGGAGCACACGCTGACGCGCCGTGCGGCAACGCCCGATGTGGCGCAGAAACTGGTCGATCGCATTCAGTGGTGGAAGCGCTACTCCGAAGGCCGAGACGTGCAGATCAACGGCAAGGTCGCTCCGGGCAACGAGGCTGGCGGCCTGGCCAACATCTTCGAGAAGTCGCTGGGCTCGGCCATGAAGGGCGGCACCGGACCGCTGATGGAGGTCTACAAATACGCCGAGCCAGTCACGGCCAGCGGCCTCGTGTTCATGGACACACCGGGCTACGACCCGGTCTCCGCCACCGGGCAGATCGCCGGCGGCGCCAACCTGATCTGCTTCACTACCGGCCGCGGCTCGATGTTCGGCGCCAAACCGGCCCCATCGATCAAGCTGGCCACCAACTCGCCGATGTACGCGCGCCTGTCCGAGGACATGGACATTAATTGCGGCGAGATACTGGACGGCACGGCAGACATCGAGACCATGGGCCAGCGCATTTTCGAACTGATGCTGGCCATTGCTTCCGGCGAGGAGAGCAAGAGCGAAAGCCTGGGCCTGGGCGACAACGAGTTTGTGCCCTGGCAAATCGGCATCACCGGCTGACGGCCCGACTACCACCACCCATTCTCGCGACGGAGACAAGGCCATGATCAAGACCACATCCGTATTGGGCCTTGCCATGTTGCTGTTCGCCAGCGCGTTCGCCGCCTCGGCGCAGAGCGCGCGACCGCTCGTCCGCCTGGTCGTGCCGTTCAATCCCGGTGGCGGATCCGACCTGTTCGCGCGCGTGATCGCGCCCGGCCTGTCCGAGGCCCTCAACCAGACCGTGATCGTGGACAACCGCGCCGGCGCCGGCGGCGTGATCGGCGCCGACTATGTGGCCAAATCGGCACCGGACGGGCGCACGTTCCTGGTGTCCGACTCTGCTGCCTACACAGTGAGCCCGTCGCTCTACCCCGCCTTGCCTTACGCGGCCAAGGACCTGATCCCGGTAGTGGACCTTGCGCGCTTTGCCAACGTGCTGATCGTGCCGGCCAATTCGCGCTTCAACTCGCTGGACGACGTGCTCAAGGCTGCGCGCAAGGATCCCGGCAAGCTGACCATCGCGTCGGCCGGCCACGGCAGCAGCCCCCATCTAACGGCCGAGAAGTTCCAGGCCGAGGCGAAGATCAAGCTCATCCACGTACCGTACAAGGGCAGCGGGCCGGCCATCGCCGACACCATCAGCGGCCAAGTCGATATGGTGTTCAGCGGCCTGCCCAGCATCTCCGAGTATCTGAGGTCCGGCACGGTGAAGGCGCTGGCGATCGCCTCGCTGCAGCGTTCGCCGTTCGCGCCGGAGGTGCCGACCATGTCGGAGGCCGGCGTGCCGGGCTTTGAATCGATCATCTCACAGGGCCTGTTTGCGCCGGCCGGCACCCCGGACGACATCGTGGTCAAGGTCAATGCCACGGTGAACCAGATCATGGGCGGCAAGGAGATGGCGGCCCGCGCAGAGCAGCTCAAGGTCGAGCCGCGCGCCTACACCTCCGCCGAGTACAATGCCTGGCTGTCGGATCAGGCAGTAGCTTGGGCAAAGCTGATCAAAGATGCGGGCATCAAGGTCGAGTGATGGCCGCAGGCGAAGTACACATCCAGAGGAACTGGCGGCAGCATGATTGATGTGTACGCATGGGGGACCACGAACGGTCTCCGCGCGACGCTCGCGATGGCCGAGTGCGGGCTCGCGCACCGGGTGCTCCCGGTCGACCTAAGCCGGAAGGCACACAAGACGCCGGAGTATTTGGCGATCAACCCTGCCGGCCAGATCCCGACCATCATCGACCATGGCGCGCCGGGAGGCCCGCGAGTGCTGGCGCAATCGGGCGCAATCGTGCTGTACGCATGCAACAAGGCCGGCCGCCACATTCCGAAGGACGAGGCGACCCTCTACACGGCGATGCAATGGTACATGCAGGCCGCCACCGACATCGGCGGCGCCAGCGCCGGCCTGCAGCAGGTGGCGGTGGTCGCGCCCGAGAAGGTGCAGAGCACGGTCGACTTGTTCGAGCAGCGCTTCATTCGCTACTTCGGCTACGTGGACCAGCAGCTGCAGGGCCACGATTTCCTTGCCGGCGACTTCTCGTTCGCCGACATCATGCTGTATCCCAACTACGTGCTGCGCCGCACGCTGATCGAGCGATTGGCCGATCTGCCCCGCCTACGCGCCTGGGCCAAGCGCATCGCGCGGCGGCCCGGTGTGCAAGCGGGCATGCAGTTGCTGGAAGCGTGAGATGAACGGCGCCGAATTACTGGTGCGCACGCTGTCGCCCTGCGGCGTGTCGACCTGCTTGGCCACCAGCGCCGGTGCGGATTGGCCGAGACAGCCGAACTGCTCGTAGATCGTCCTTGGATTGCTGCCGGCCTTCTTGACGATGCGGGTGATGCGGCCGCCGGCGTAACCGTGAGTTGCGAACTCGGCCGTTGCTGCCCGCACTCCGAAATGGCTCCCGCGTCGTGGAGGACCGAAATAGCCCAACCGCGTAGCGTCCTGACCGCTAGCCGCCTTTCCTTAAACATCAGCATTATTCGCTCGACCGAGACGAATCCTCGTCTCCCGCCGTCGTTCCGGCCGGTTAACACAGAGCAGGGTTTCGAAATTGCCGGCGAGCGCGACGGTCGCTGATGAGCCTCTCATCAGGTCAGCACGCGCGGAGGTGGATTTTGGGATGATCTCAAAGCGCCATCCCTTCAAAGGCATTTTTGAGCTGGAAATGCACCTTATGCTTTGATGAACCTCGACAAGTCATTGAAATTACAACAAATGCGACCGCCCTCCGAGCGCACCAATGGTATAGGTCGTTGACGCGAAAGAAGATTTCGCGATCCTTCAACGTTGTCACTCCGGGTTCGATCAAGACCGACGCCTGCGAGCGGCTTTGCGTAGATCGGCAACCGCCTGGCGCCAAACGTCGCCGTTGCGTCCACCGAAGCGGCGGACGTAGGCCGGGTGGAAGGTGATGCGGAGCGGGTAGCCTTCAAATTGGAGCTTTGCCTTGCGCGTTAAGCGGATCGATTGCGATTCGCCAAACAGGCGAGACGCGGTGCTGCCAAGAGCAACGATCACGCCTGGCCTAGAACGCCGGATGTCACTTAGCACTGCTGCTCCATAATGATCGACTTCCTCAATTGTTGGGCTGCGGTTACGTGGCCTCCGGTCTTTGGAATACGCGATCGGTCGGAAAGGGATGGCGTTTGCCAAACGCACCTGTTGGGGCGCGATCCCGGCCTCCTTTAGCATCTCGCGCAATGCCCTACCGGCCGGCCCGACAAAGGGCCTACCCTGCGCGACTTCCTCGGCGCCAGGTGCTTCGCCAACCACGTATAGCCGCGGTCGTCGGAACGGGCCCTCAGGTGCGACGCGACGATGATCGAGATGTGTCCTGGCGACGCTTGCCTTAGCCATCGGTTCCTGCGTCTGGTTTAGCCTGACTATGCAAAGTTCAGGCTCTATCAACCGCCATCCCGTCACTGATTTCCAAAAAGCGCGCGGCATATCACGTCTCGCCTGGCGGTCGCCGGGGGCGTTAGGAACAACCAATGCCTGGAGATGTTTGGCGCTTCGCGGGTCGGATAGTGCGGGCCCGTCGGCCCGGGCCTGTTGTGCCGACAGCCTTTGCGCCCGCCAAGGGTCCGGACAGCCGCATGAGTTCGGCGATCGGCTGAGCTGCCGGCGCACAAACCTTGAGTTCGCCCATGGAACAAGGCGGCCTTCGCAATTTCACCATTAATTTCGGACCGCAGCATCCAGCGGCCCATGGTGTGCTTCGGCTGGTATTGGAACTTGACGGTGAGGTGGTCCGGCGGGTCGATCCTCATATTGGGCTGCTTCACCGTGGAACCGAAAAGTTGATTGAAAACAAGACCTATCTGCAGGCGATCGGGTATTTCGACCGCCTCGACTATGTCGCACCGATGAACCAGGAGCATGCGTTCTGCCTCGCAGCGGAGCGATTGCTTGGCCTCGAAGTGCCGCGTCGCGGCCAACTGATCCGCGTGCTGTTCTGCGAAATCGGACGCCTGCTTTCGCATCTTCTCAACATCACGACCCAAGCTATGGATGTCGGTGCCCTCACGCCGCCGCTGTGGGGATTTGAAGAGCGTGAGAAACTCATGGTGTTTTACGAACGAGCGTCCGGCGCGCGCATGCACGCAAATTACTTCCGGATCGGCGGCGTGCATCAGGATCTTCACCCGAAGCTGATTGACGACATTGAAGCCTTTTGTGATCCGTTCCTTCGCGTAGTGGACGACCTGGATCGGCTGTTGACGCCAAACCGCATCTTCAAGCAGCGCAATGTGGACGTCGGGAAAGTGACGCTGAAGGAAGCTTGGGAGTGGGGCTTTTCCGGCGTCATGGTGCGTGGTTCCGGCGCTGCTTGGGACCTGCGCAAGGCGCAGCCCTATGAGTGCTACCCGGAAATGGAATTCGACATTCCGATCGGCAAAAATGGTGACTGCTACGACCGTTATCTGATCCGCATGGAAGAAATGCGCCAGTCGGTGCGCATCATGCGACAGTGCATCACAAAGCTGCGCGCTTCCGACGGACAGGGGCCGGTTGCGGTGCAGGACAATAAGGTCTTTCCCCCGCGGCGCGGCGAGATGAAGCGCTCGATGGAGGCGCTGATCCATCACTTCAAGCTTTATACAGAAGGGTTTCGCGTGCCGGCCGGCGAGGTCTATGTGGCAGTGGAAGCCCCCAAGGGCGAGTTCGGCGTCTACCTGGTCTCCGATGGCACGAACCAACCCTATAAGTGCAAGATCCGCGCCCCCTCGTTCGCGCACCTGCAGGCGATGGATTTGCTCAGCCGCGGCCATTTGTTGGCGGACGTCTCGGCAATCATCGGTTCGCTGGACATCGTGTTTGGTGAAATCGATCGATGAAATTGCGAATGGGAGGCCGCCATGCAGCAGATCCGGATCGACGTCCCGCCAATTATCTTTCCAATTGCAATCGTCGAGCCCGAACCCGAAAAGCGGCCCGAGAATGGAGTGGAACTAGCCTTCAGACAGATCGTTGCGTTCACGATTGCCGAGGGATGATTGCAGGGAGCGCCGAACGCTCCATAAAAGCGCCGACGCCCATAAACGATCGATATCCACGCACGCGTAAGCTTGTACGCAACAATACTGCGGTTCGAGCAGAAGCCGCAATCAAAGCCGGCAAGCAGTGGAAGGAAAGCGGAAATGACTCATACAAAACGACCTTTCAGCTGCCGTCGGGCGTCCATGATTGGCGGCGCGATCGCGTCCACGATCTTGTCGGTTGCGACTAGCGAGCGGGCACTGGCCATCAATCCCGCACAACAGGCCCTATCAGGTGGCGTGTCTGTGAACTTCATACGCCGGATTGCGGACCGTGGGAGCAATGTTGGACCGGGTAACTTCGCAGATCTCGCCGAAAAAGTCGTACCGGCCGTGGTAGCGGTCAGCTCCAAAGCTCCGACGTCCAATTTCTTGCCCGATCAATCGTTCGAATTCGGTCAGCCCGACGAGGAATCGCCGCCGGGTGCCCGTGATCACGGTACCGCTCCAAAAGCGACACGCACGGTCGCGATTGGATCTGGCTTTTTCATCTCTCCTGACGGTTATGCCGTAACCAACAGTCACATCGTGGAAGCCAGTGATACGGCGGAGATCCGTACCAATGACAAGAAGACCTATTCCGCGAAAGTGGTGGGAATGGATTCTTTGAGCGACATCGCTTTGATCAAGGTCGACGGTCGCAACGACTTCAGCTACGTGCAACTCGCCGATCAACCGCCGCGCGCCGGCGACTGGGTTCTGACCGCCGGCAATACGTTCGGGCTCGGAGGCTCGGTCACGGCCGGCATTGTTTCGGCGCGCGAACGCAACATCGAGACTGGTTCTGCGCAGGAATTCATCCAGATCGATGCGCCGATCAACCAGGGCGATTCTGGCGGCCCGACCTTTGACACAAGCGGCAAAGTCATCGGCGTCAACAGCATGATCATTTCGCCTTCCGGCGGCTCAGTAGGCGTTGCGTTTGCGATTCCCGCCGAGACCGTTAAGACGGTGATACCGCAACTGAAAGACAAGGGCACGGTAACGCGCGGGTGGATGGGCGTTGAGGTTCAATCGGTCACTGCGGAGCTTGCTGACAGCCTGGGCGGAAGCGATCTCCACGGCGCGATCGTGACAGGCGTTCAAGAGAATGGTCCCGCGGCGAAGGCAGGATTAAGGACCGGGGACGTGATTACGTCGGTGAATGGTGAGCAAATCAGGAACGCGAGTGAATTGACCAGGAAGGTCCATGCGACGGCGCCGGGCTCTCGGATTCAGATTGCTAGGCTTAGACAAGGACAAGTGAACTCATTGAGCGTGACCGTGGGTCAGCTGTCCAATGAACCCAACGTCTTCCCGAGCATCCCAAGATAGCGGGATTGCAGTCCGCAGCCACTCACATGGTCCGCGCGGTCCAATAGCGAAGGAATGCCCGCCGCGAGCCGAGGTGGCAAGCAGGGGAAGTGCTTCGCCGCGCAAGTGATCGACGGCGCAAATATCAAGCGGTGCAAATATCAAGCGGTGCAAATATCAGGCGGTGCAAGTATCAGGAGAACGCAGATGACGTTCAGCTTGAAAAGCCCGGCATTCGGCGATGGCGGCCGAATTCCCGCGAAATACACGCCGGATGAAGACGACCTGTCACCTCCGCTGGAGTGGTCGGATCCGCCGGTGGGAACCAAAAGCTTTGCCCTCGTTGTTGAGGATCCGGACGCGCCATCCGGCACTTTTCATCATTGGGGTCTTTACAACATCATGGGCGAACGCACGTTGCTGCCGGAGGGAATCGGCCACGGCGCCAAGACCAATGCCAAGACCGACGCCAAGACCAAAACGGAGAGGCTCGGAAAAGGCATCAATGATTTCGGCGAGCCGCGATACCACGGGCCCGCCCCGCCGAAGGGACACGGAACCCATCACTACCACTTCAAGCTGGCGGCGCTGGATGTCGAGGCGCTTTCGCGGGCTCCCGAGATGTCCGTTGCCGATATCTGGAAGTCGGCTGAAAAGCACATGCTCGGGCAGGCCGAACTCATCGGCATCTATAGTCGGTGACGCAAACAGCGGCGGTTCACGAGAGCGCCTACGACAGCGATCCAGCATAGCTGTGACCCGCAGCAGCTCGCGCGGTTGCTCGTGGCAAACGCCAACCACTACGAGCGGCCACCAGAAGATGCGGCCGCGCCATCCTCGCGCATTAATCGCAGATAGTGATCGGCGTGTTGAAAGTAATTCTCTGCAGCAATCCGGTCACCCTTCAAGGCTTCGGCGCGGGCTAGCGCCAGATAGCGTTCGTAGTGTCTTTGTGCATTTCGGGACGAACTGGTCTCGACGCTGTTGCGTGCGTGCTTGGCTTTCCGCATTTGGGGTTTGCGAGGCATTTTGATGTTGAGGCGCGGCTCAGCCGCCACCCCCCTGCGTTCAGAAGCTATCATATCCATCCATAAGTCGCCCAGCGCAAGCCGCACGACGCTCTTCTAAAGGTGATTGGGTGCAGTCGTGGATTTTGGGGCGATCGAACATCACGATCGCTAAAGCGTGCCCTAGCGAGGGCCGAAGCGATCCAAATCAACTGCTAAAGCCGATATAGGAAACTGGGCCGACGAATTCAAGCTGCGTCCAGCTCGAGGGACCGCTCCATTACGCGCCGCATCCCGGCGACCAAAGTGACGAGGGCAATGGCGACCTCGGCGACCGCGGAACTTTGCATGGTCTATTTGATTGTCCAACGGGGTAGCCTCATGGCCGAAGCCGATGAGCTTCGAGTGAACCTTGATGGTGAAGGAAATCAGGCCAGTCACCGGATCTATTGAGACGGTCGACGCAGCCGCCGAGCCGATTGTCCCGTCGGCCAGCGCCGAGGTATTTTACGCTCGGGCCTTGCGCGAGCTCGCGAAGCTCGATCTTCCGTTTCTGTTGGCGGGCACGTATGCGCTCAGCGCCTATACCGGCGTGGCGCGCGCGACCAAAGATCTCGATATCGTGTGCAAGCCGGCCGACTATCCCCGTGTGCTCAACCACTTTCGGGACCTCGGATACACTGTCGCAGTCGAGGACGAACGCTGGCTCGGCAAAGTCTTCCAGGACGAGCACTTCTTCGATGTGATCTTCGCGTTTTGGCATGGCATGGCTCCCGTCGCCGATCAGTGGTTCGAATCCGCGCCGCACATCGAGGTGTTCGGCACGCGGATGCGCATCATCGCGCCGACCGAGTTGATCTGGTCCAAGGCCTTCGTCCAGCTGCGGCACCGTTACGACGGCGCGGATATCGCGCATCTCATTCTCAAGCAGCACGATCGGATCGACTGGCGGCGTCTGCTTGCCTACATGGAGTTGCATTGGGAGGTGCTTCTGGCACATCTGCTCAACTTCCGCTGGGCCTATCCGAGCGAGCGCGACTGCGTGCCGCGCTGGCTCATGGAGGAACTGGTCGCCCGCTTGAAGGCACAATTCGAGCTTCCTCCTCCGCGCGTGAGGATATGTCGGGGGCGCCTGTTTTCGCAGGTCGACTATGAGCCGGCCGTCCAGGAGTGGGGGTTTGTCGACGCAGACGAGGATAGTGAGTAGCGCGATGTCCGAAAGTCACGACAATCTCACTTTCGCCGCCATCGGCGATCTCCATGTGAAGGAGGATCGAACGTTGTCTTTCCGGGAGCTCTTTGCCGAGCTATCGACCAAGGCCAAGGTACTCGTCCTTTGCGGCGACCTCACTGACCTCGGTAAGCCGACGGAAGCGGAATTGCTGGCGGAGGATTTGCGCGCCTGCTCCATTCCCGTTGTCGGCGTGCTCGGAAATCACGACTACGAGTCCGGACAGACTGAAGACATAAGGCGCATTTTGAAGGGTGCCGGGATGCACCTGCTAGATGGCCAGTCGTACGAAATCGACGGCGTCGCCTTTGTCGGGGTAAAGGGCTTCATCGGTGGATTTGGCCGCCGCATGCTTGCTTCGTTCGGCGAGGCCGTCGTCAAGAGCGTGGTCGCCGAAGCCGTCAGTGAAGCGACGCGCCTTGAAAATGCCATGCGCACCGTGGCGAGCAAGCAGGCTGTCGTCGTTCTTCACTATGCGCCCATTCTCGATACGGTTGAGGGTGAGCCCCTGGAAATTCTTCCGTTCCTCGGCTCGTCACGTCTCGGCGAGACAATCGATCGATTTAAGGTGAGTGCGGTGGTGCACGGCCATGCTCACCAGGGCCGTTATGAAGGCCGCACGCCCGGAGGCGCGCGGGTCTACAACGTGGCCCGATCGATCGAGAAGCCCTCGGGCCGACCTTATGCCTTGCTTGAAGTCTGAACGGGGCGCTTGGAGTCATAACTGAGGTCCAAACTGAGGTCCAAGTATTGCGGCAATGCGGGAGACGGAGGCAGGGCCCTCGTGTTCGCGTGAAATATCGCGCACGAAACGAACGGTGTTACTTGCCCGCGCGTTGGGTGAACGGAGCCATACAGGAGAGGGGCATGGACCGTCCGTTGATCGTGCCCGCCGGCAGAGGGTTCCTGGACCCGGGAACCGGCAAACCAATAAGCGATGAGTTTTTCGGCGCTGTCAGGGGTGATCTCGCCGACAAGGGCTTCTTCGTCACCGCGGCCGATGACCTCATCACCTGGGCGCGAAGCGGCTCATTGATGTGGATGACGTTTGGGCTCGCCTGCTGCGCGATCGAAATGATGCAAATGGCGATGCCGCACTATGACGCAGAGCGCTTCGGATTTGCGCCGCGTGCCAGCCCAAGGCAGTCGGATGTCATGATCGTGGCCGGCACGTTGTGCAACAAAATGGCGCCTGCGCTGCGCAAGATCTATGACCAGATGCCGGAACCTCGATATGTGATCTCGATGGGATCATGCGCCAATGGAGGAGGGTACTATCACTATTCCTATTCGGTGACCCGCGGATGCGACCGCATTGTTCCCGTAGATATCTACGTCCCCGGTTGTCCTCCGACTGCAGAGGCGCTCCTTTACGGCGTGATGCTCCTGCAAAAGAAGATCCGCCGGACCGGAACAATCGAGCGTTGAGCTCGAGCTGTTAGATGCGAGCGGAAACCAGATGGCTGCGCTCAGCTCAAATCAAATACGATACCCAGCGCAATGAGGCCGAGCGCCACCGCCGCGAGGGGCAACAACATGTCGATTGCAGCGTCACTGTTCTTGAGCCTGCTTTGCCAGACTTGGGTCGACCCCTTCATCCATTTCCGAAAGCCCCTGTTGGTCCTCAGCGTCGGTGGTCGGGCCTGAGCTGCGCGCCATGTCCTCCAAAGAAGGTAGGGAAGGAACACCGCAACGAGCAGCAGCACGCTCACCATAGCGAGGGGAAGTTCGATATCGCTTCGCCGATCGAAGGCCACCCAGGCTGCTATGACGAAAAGAGCCACAAATCCGATTGCAGCTTTGTAGACTAACGGATGGAATTCCGAGCGGGTTTCCAGCGAGTGTTCGCGGCGCTGCGCGAGATGCTCATTCATTTCCGTTCCCCAGTTCAATCGTGAGAACAGATGCCCGCCGGCGCAATGGCGCATGGGCATGTATGTCAATGGAATGCATCGTGCAGAGGTTTCATGAAAGATGGCTGGCCTCGTTAAAGATGAGTAATGAACCCTCGCACTGATGGAACTGACCGGGCGGCAATTGTGTCGGACTCACTCGGGTCCGCGCGAGGACGTGAAGAACTCCACCAGCGTTACCGCACGCGGTATCATTCGCCCAACAATCGAGAACCGATGATCGCGGACGACGTTGTCCGTCTAGCTGCCGTTAAGCCAAAGGAATCTATCATGAGTGCGACAGGTCTCGATGTATTCGACAGAACGATCCACCTCACAAACAGTTGGCTGGATGAGATGATGACGACGTTGCCGCATGACAAGCAGCTTGCATGGCATGCTTTGGGAACGGTGCTTCGAACCATTCGTGATCGGATCCCGGTCAATCTTGCCGCACACCTGGGTGCCCAACTTCCGTTGCTGGTCCGTGGGCTCTACTACGATCAGTGGCGGCCGAGCGAAGTCCCGAAAGACTGGCGTTCCGCTGCCGAGTTTCTCGGGATCATTTCGGCAGAATTGAGTTCGTTGCGGCCAATCGGCGCAGGCGATGCCGCGCAAGCAACGTTCCGGGTCTTGAATCATCATCTTGACCCTAATCAGGTCGAGAAGGTCCGCCATGCGTTGCCTGAAGAGGTGCGGGCTCTCTGGGTAGTCGGTCATCAGCAAGGACGATCTGCTGCCTGATCGGAACGATATTATTCGGTGAATGTGCTTTGACCGACTGCTGCAGCGCCACCTTACGAAAGGTGACAGCGCTGCCGGCGGCGATGCGCTCTGATCCGAGCGGCATTGTTTTTGGCTGCTCAGCGCTCCGGCATCCGAGGCATCCGAGCGGATTGATCTCCGGCGAGAAGTTCCCGCAGGTAGCGGCCCGCCGAGTTCTCAAGTCTGGCTCGGCGGCGCCGGTCCGTTGAATGGCCGCATCAGGCCACTACCAGTCTGGGCCGATTCCAAAGCTGAAGCCCGGCCCATGAACACCGATACCTGGTCGGTGATAGTAGCCGCGATCGTAGTAATCATATCTCCGCGGTCCGTAATAGTAGTCGTCTCCAATAATCACGCGGCGATCGCCTCTGGTGTGCCAGCATCGGCCGGTGTCATCACAAACGAGCCGTGCCTGATGAAGCAGAGGCGAACCGTCTCCGAGTTGAACTTCATCAGCAGCATAGGCGCTCGATGTGATGAGCGCACCCGCGCCGGCGAGCAGTATCAGGATCAGCTTTCTCATGTCTGTCTCCTCTGACTGCAAGCCCCAACCGACGAACGCCTCAGCCAAATCCCCGTTCCAATGAATTGACGCTTGGCTTGGCCAACTCTTCGCAAGGATTGCCTCGTCCAGGGATCGGATCTTGCCATGGATGGTTATCCTTCGCGTCTTACGGCAGACGCCAAGACGCGAGCCACGGGTCGAAGAAGTGCTTTGAGGTTCCGTGGTGGAACATCTTGCAACGGTTGGTGCAGATGCTTGAAACGCAGAATACGACGCATTCGCGTGCAAATGAGGGTACCCGAAGCTATCCAGCCGAGAAGGCGCGGCAGGGCGAGATCATCCTGCGCAAGCCGTGGATGCGTCTGGTTTTCATTGCCGGACTTGTGGGATGCGTACTTCTGGTACTGGGGATTCGCATCGCAGCGGGGCTCTGATGCATGCGCCGGTGATCTTCGCTTGGGAGGACAGCCGTCCCGAAGCGGAAGGAATCGCCGGATGCCTGGGCACCAGCCTGGCGGAACATGAAGAAAGGGCATTTGAGGACGGCGAGCGCAAGATGAGGCCGCTGGCAGACACACGCGGGCGGGATGCACTCATTATCCAGTCGTTATATGACGGGCCATCGCGCGGCGTGCACGACAAGCTCTGCGATGTCTTACTCTTCGCGGGCACTCTGAAGGATTCCGGGGCGGCGCGCGTGATCTTGATCGCGCCCTATCTTTGCTACGCGCGGCAGGACCGGCGCACGAAACCTGGAGAGGCGCTGTCCTTGCGGTATATTGCTCAACTCATCGAAGCCGCCGGGGTGGACGCTATCGTGACGCTGGACGTGCACAATCCCGCCGCGTTCGAGAACGCATTTCGGATACCGGCGGTGAACGTAGAATGTGCCGAGCTCTTCGCCACGCATTTCGGCAAAGCTCTCGCCGACCAGGATATCGAAGTCATTTCGCCCGATATTGGTGGGGTGAAACGCGCCGAACAGTTCCGCGATGCCCTCAGCACGACCATGAATGAAGATGTCGAATTGGGCGCGCTGGGCAAACGGCGACTGGATCACATCGTCAGCGCCGAAGAGATTCCAAGCGGCGTCCGCGAACGGACCGTGGTCATCTTTGACGATATGATCGCCAGCGGCTCGACCATGCTGCGCGCCGTGAAAGCCTGCCGCCGGGGCGGCGCGGCCTATGTCATCCTGGCGGCCACACATGGCCTGTTCCTTCCCGGCGCGCAGAAGCTGGTTGCGAGCGGCTTGGTCGATCGGATCATTATCTCGGATACGATACCACCCTTCCGTCTCGACGCCGGCTTGGTAGCGGAGAAGGTCACGATCCTCTCCGCGAGCCAATCGATCGCAGACGGTATTCGCAGCATAGTCGCCGCGTAGGCGTCCTGGCCTGAGTCCGATGGTTGGTGCTTGCAGTGCTATTGCGCATTGCCGTGGCTAGGCCGCGATCGTTCGAGCGAGTCCAACGCGGCGTCGATCTGTTCAAGCAGGCGCTGAATTTCGTCCCGCTCGTTCGGGCCGGGATTGTCCTGCAGCCGCTCCAATAGCTGTTGCTTTCGGGCAAGCAGGGTCGCAACCGTCGTCATCGGATGATATCCTCCACGTTTGCCTTGTGGCGCGTTCGATCGATGTTGCGACTTGACGTTCGCCAGGAGCGCTCTCCTCGGCTGTGCCGCGAACGCTCCCAACAAATCTCTAGCTTAGCTCGTGCTTTAGCCGGTGACCGCGCCCGCATGTTGTCCGCCAGGCTGGGAGATTCCGTTCAGGGCGATCGCCGCGCAGTCATCCGGCGCTGAAAGCGCGATGTCGCTGAGCGCAATGATTCCGACGAGGCGCTTGTCGCGATTGATCACTGGTAGCCGCCGCACCTGAATGTCGGCCATGTTACGCGTGACCTCCGCGATATCCTGGTCCTCAAAGCAGTATTTGACATCGATTGTCATGATATCGCGGACCAGCGTGTCCGGGCCTCGGCCCATGGCGACGCCGCGCGTGGTGATGTCGCGATCGGAGATCATTCCCACCAGTCGATCGTTGTCGGCCACCGGCAGGAGCCCGACATTGAGTGCGGTCATCGCTTCGGCTGCATCTCTGGTGCTATCTTGCGGAGCACAAAGCTGCACGTTGGGGGTCATTGCATCGCGAACTTTCATTGAGCCCTCCTTTGGTTCCGCTTGCTGGAGCTACATGTCGGTTTGCGCTCCCGCCAAACGGCGGGACGCGCCTCATCGTCCACTGCGCTTGGGCGACATCCTTGAGACGGGAATAGAGTCCATCGGTCAGATATCCGAACTTTGAGTCCCGGCCGTGCGAAATTCCGGGAGACATCATGGGCCCTCGCGCAAATGGCTGCGCACCTTCGAACGGTGCAACAGTTCGACCACCTCCTGATCTGAAGTCTGGCCGAAATCCCGGTAATTCAAGCCGACGGCATAGAATGGATCAGGGGTGACCAGGCAAATGATTTCGTCCGCATCAGAATTGAGATCGGCAAGGGACTCTTTTGGTGCGACCGGCACAGCAAGCACCAGGCGGCTTGGCTTTGCTTTGGCGAGCGCCTTCAGGACCGCTTTTACAGTTCCGCCGGTCGCGATCCCGTCATCGATCACGATGGCCGTCCGTCCGGCAACATCGAGCGGCGGCTCGCCATTCCGGTAGAGGTGGCGGCGGCGCTCGATCTCAGCCAATTGACGGGATGTCTCCGCCTCCAGATAGGCTCTGCCCGGCTGGAGCGTGCGAACGATCTCGTCATTCAAGACGACTTGCGCGTGGGCGCCGTCGACCACAGCGCCAAGTCCAAGCTCCTTGTGGCCGGGCGCACCGATCTTGCGCACGAGCGCGACGTCGAGCGGCGCGTTCAGGGCCTGCGCCACCTCGAAAGCGACGGGTACGCCGCCGCGCGGCAGCGCGAGTATCACCGGGTGTTGGTCCTTGTATTTCATGAGAAGCGGCGCGAGCCGTTGCCCAGCCTCGCGCCGGTCCGCGAACACCATATCGTCCGGCGCGCTCTGCAATGGCGAAGACAAGAATCGGCCGAACCATCGCTTGGCGTGTTGCATGACCTGCTCCAGAGTGCCGGGTTCTTCGAAAAGGTGGCTCGCCGCCGGCACAATGACGAGGTCTTTCTCGCACGAAAGTCGCTCGAGGGCGGCCTGGTTGAGCGGAATTACCCGCCGATCGGCACTGCCGACGATCAGCAGTGTCGGCGCGCTCACGGCCTGCAATGCCTCACCGGCAAGATCCGGGCGGCCGCCGCGTGAAACAATTGCCGCGACGTTCTGCCCTTCGGCGGCCGCCACCAGGGCCGCCGCCGCACCCGTGCTTGCCCCGAAATAGCCGAGGGGCAGTGAACCCAATTCGGGCTGATTGCGGCTCCACTCGGCAGCTTCGGCCAGTCGGAATGCCAGCAGCCTGATGTTGAAAACATTGCGACGGTCCCGCTCTTCCTCGACCGTGAGAAGGTCCAGCAAGAGGGTGGCCAGACCGGCCTGGCGAAGTCCCGCCGCCACCTGATTGTTGCGCGGGCTCATCCGGCCGCTGCCGCTACCATGGGCGAAGATCACGATGCCGGTTGCGTTGTTGGGCACACCAAGAATGCCCGCAAGGCGGTGCTGCCCGATTGAGGCTTCGCTGAGTTGGTCTTTTTCGGCCATCATGATCAGAACCCGAACGGATACGTTTCTGCGGCGCCTTTGGCGCGCGCCCGGTAAAATTGCGATGTGCCATGCGTCGATTCACCGAGCAGAACGACCTTTGCGCGAGCAAACCGGTCGAAATAGGGGCCGAAATCGTCGTGTTCTGGTGCAGGGAGATGCTCACCCGCTCGATGCAGGAGCTCGATCAATTCGCGCTCGGTCCGCTCGCGAATGCGCTCGGCTGCTGGTGAGAGGGCCATGCGGAATTCCTTCCGTAATGGTGGTTCGGCGGTACATCAGCGTTACCCGCACCCAGAGCGGATCGATCGGCAAAGCCGACGATCGCCGTCCTTCATGTGCGCAACTCACCCCGCTCTTGGACGTTCCTTCGCATCAGCCGGAGGAAGCCGATGCTCGCAAGCTCCCACACTTTGGCGTACTTCATCTGGAACCGAGCACCCCCCCGAATATTGGACTCAATGGAGTTTCCAGCCGACCCGAGTTTGGGTGGGTTCAGATGAGGTTTTGTGCCATGCGTTTTCGGCTGGAATGCTTGTGCGCGGTTTTCCTGCTATGCGCGTCGGTTGCGCCAATAGCAGCGACGGAAGCTCGGCCCGGGCAATTCCGTGCGAGGCAATTGATTGCTGGAGACGGCCATCACATCGACCCCGGCGGTTTGTTATTCCATGGAAATTACTGTGGCCCGGGCAACCGACCCGGAACTCGGCCCGTTGACGCTCTGGATGCTGCTTGTATGCGCCACGATGCCTGCGGCCGTTTCAATGGCGTTCCGAGCTGCGCTTGCAACGCAAGACTTCAATATGAAGCAGCGTCAATCGCGCGCGATCCCGCACAACCGCCGGATATTCAGTTCTTGGCCTCCTTTACAGCAGCCGGAGCGAGCTTATTGCTGTGCCAGCCGCCTTCACAAGTTTACCGAGATCCGTTCGGCCGATCGGCGCAAGGCAATCGGTTGACAAACGGGTTCTGGACGACCGATCCATTTCGGGTAGGTGGTGATGACCCGAAAGATCATTATTCGACACGCTGAATGGGCGGGTACGCGCGGGCCACGATCTTGCTGCGGTGTTCGTGGGACGCCTAGCCGCATCACCCTGCTGGAACCAAGTGCCATTTGGCGACTTCAGGACACATCTGCGACGTCGGTGAAGGCGAGACATCATGGCGACATGTGAAACCTGCGGCAATGACTATGACAAGACCTTTCAGGTCTCGATGAACGGCAAAGCGCATACGTTCGATAGCTTCGAATGCGCTATTCACGCGCTCGCGCCGACCTGCGATCATTGTGGAATCCGTATCGTCGGACACGGCCTGGAGAAGGCGGGTACCTTTTTCTGTTGCGAGCATTGCGCCCAAGGCGAGGGTGTCAAAGGCCTGCGTGATCGAATCTAGCCCGCGCCAGTGGTTGTATCGGGATCTCTGATTTTCCGGGACCGATCTGTGGGCACCAGTGGTCGAACAAATTCGCGCCGTACCGGGAACGGTAACCAGCGCGCTCCGTTGGTTAGCTAGTGAGCGGTCAATGGAATGACAAGCCAAACCCGAGAGGAATGGTAAGTCAAACCAAAGATCGGTTCACAAGCCCCGTCAGCTTACTTCGGTAACTGGCGGGGTCGTTTGTTTTTGCGAAACTTCCAATCACGCTCATTTTTCCCCACACACATGAATCCCGGGGGATGGCCTTCACTCGACTTTGGCTGAATAGAGATCGGCAAAACGCTCGCGCAGCAGGTTCTTCTGGATCTTGCCCATGGCGTTCCGGGGTAGCGCATCCACGAAGATGATGCGTTTGGGCTGCTTGAATTTTGCCAGTCGTCCGGAAAGCGCCGCCAGGATGGCGCGTTCGTCCACCGATGAGCCGGCCTTCCGGACGACGGCAGCGGTGACGCCTTCGCCAAAGTCGGCGTGCGGCACGCCGACGACCGCGCTTTCAAACACGCCTTGGATGGCGTCGATTTCCGTCTCGATCTCCTTCGGGTAGACATTGAAGCCGCCGGTGATGATGAGATCCTTGCCCCGCCCAACGATGTACAGATAGCCGTTCGCATCGAGCTTGCCGAGGTCGCCGGTGATGAAGAAGCCGTCAGCGCGGAATTCGGCAGCGGTCTTGTCCGGCATGTTCCAGTAGCCGGCAAAGACGTTTGGTCCTCTAACCTCGATCATGCCGACCTCGTTCGTCGGCAGCACGGCACCGCTCTCGGGATCCGTGATGCGGACGTCGATGGCGGGCAGCGGGCGACCGACCGAACCCGGAATGCGCGGACCGTCATAGGGATTGGAGGCGATCATGCCCGTTTCGGTCATGCCGTAGCGTTCGAGGATCTCGTGACCGGTCCTGTCGTTCCAGGCGCGGTGGGTCTCCGCCAATAGCGGCGCGGAGCCAGCAACAAACAGCCTCATATATGCGGTCGTGTGCTCGCTCAAATTCTGGCTCTGGAGCAAGCGAACATAGAAAGTCGGCACGCCCATCAGAACGGTCGATCGCGCCATCGCCGCGACAATCCGCTCTGCGTCGAACTTCTGCATGAAGATCATTCGCGCACGCGCGGCGAATGTCACGTTGCCGGCCACGAACAGCCCGTGAATATGATAGATCGGCAGAGCGTGGATCAGCACGTCGCGTTGCGTATAGCGCCATTGCTCGACCAGCGTCAGCGCGTTCGAGACCAGATTGCCATGCGTCAGCATCGCGCCCTTTGATCGGCCGGTCGTGCCCGAGGTGTAGAGAATCGCCGCCAAATCGTCCTTCGCGCGCGGCACCGTGTCGAAAGCCGCCGGAAAGCCAGCTGCGGCATCGACCAGGGACCCGTGCCCGTCCTGATCGAGCGTCTCGACACGTCCGCTTGTCTTCGCGGCAATGGCGCGCAGGTCGGCTGCTTCCTTGGGGTCGCATACGATCAGGCTCGGCTGCGCATCGCGGATGAAGTATTCAGTTTCGGCCGGCGTATAGGCGGTATTGAGCGGCAGATAGACGGCACCGGAGCGGAGCGTCGCAAGATAAAGTGCGACAGCCTCGACGGATTTCTCCACCTTGGCCGCGACACGGTGGTTCGGACCGATGCCGTGGCTGGCGAGCAAATTCGCGAACCTGCCGGTAAGCGCGGCGAGCTCCGCGTAGGTCAGGGTGGCGCCGTCGTCCTTCTCGATGCAGATGGACTGATCCGAGTGCGCGGAGCCAAGCAGGCGGTCGTACAAATTCCAGGTCATGACGAGATCTTCCGCTGAGAGTTGGTCTGTGAGCTCGGCACAAGGTCGCGGGACGACAGCTTGGCGCGGAGCGCCTTCTTCACCTTGTCGGAGGCCACGACAGCGCCGTGCTCCGCGAACGCTTCATGGTTCGCTTCGATATGGTCGAGTGCGTAGAGATAATTGACCATCAGGCCGTAGGATTGCTTGATGCCCTTGGGCGAAGCATCGCCGAGGAAATTCAGCCGCTCCAGGCGCGCGCCGTTGCCGAGATGAAAGCGGGCGACCGGATCGACCGGCTTGCCTGACGGCAGTTTCGCCTTCAGGAAGTAATAGGCGGCGAGGGCGGTGATGGCCTCTTTTGCCTGCGCGATGTCGCCGCCGTCATCGAGCGCAGTCAGTGCACGCCTCGTGTCCTCGTCGATGGCGCTGGAGGCCTCGGTCTTGAGCTCGCGCCGGACCCAGCCGGCAAAGCCGGGAACGGGCGACAGGGTGACGAAGGTCTTCAAGTTCGGAAGCTCGCGGGCGAGGTCCTGGACCACTTGCTTGATCAGAAAATTGCCGAAGGAGACGCCGGCGAGGCCCTTTTGCGTATTCGAGATCGAGTAGAATACGGCGGTCGTGGCGTCACGTGCCGCGATCGCCTGGCGCGATTTGTCGAGCAGCGGATTGATCGCGCCGGGAATCTCCTTCGTGAGTGCGACCTCCACGAAGATCAGCGGCTCGTCGACCAGCTGGGGATGAAAGAACGCGTAGCAGCGGCGATCGGGCGGCTCGAGCCGGCTGCGCAGATCGTCCCAGTCCTGGATGGCATGGACGGCTTCATACTTGATGATCTTTTCGAGGATGTTGGCCGACGTCGTCCAGTCGATCGGCCGCAGCACGAGGAACCCCCTGTTGAACCAGGACGAAAATAGATGCACGAAATCGTCGTCGACCGGCTGGAGTTCGGGATGCTCGCGCAGGAGCGCAAGCAGGACCTCTCGCATGCGCACGAGCGAGGCCGTCCCGCCGGGTGCCAGATTGAGGCGGCGGATGAGCTCCTGCCGGCGCGGCTCCGCCGCGGCGTGAAGCGCCTCGAGCTTGCCGCCGTCGCCGTCCTCCTTGCGCTGGTAGGCGGCGATCGCGAGCTCGATCGCGCGGCGGTCCGGCCCGAACCGGTCGGCGAGCGAGGAGAGAAATTTCAGCCGCTGCGGCTCGCCCGCCTGCTCGAAAGCCGCAAGCAGCGATTGCGCGATCGCGACGCCGGAGGCTTCGCCGCGTCGAGACAGCAGCGCCTCGCCCAGGATCTCGAGATCACGATCCTCGCCGACATTGCGTTCGGGCTTGATACCCAGGACCGCGCGACCACGTTGCGTCAAGGTGTCGATGAGCCCTTGCAGGAATTCAGGCGCCGTGATGCGGCCGGACCTCGTATCGTTCAGCATGGTTCATGCCTCCTCGGTTAACGCGTTGGTGCGCCCATCACCAGGTTGGGCAACGAGGTTGAGATCGAGGGCACCAGGCAAAGCAGCACCACGGCGAACGCCATCAGGAGCACGAACGGCAGCGTTCCCCAGATCACGTCCCGCAAGGGGATGTCGGGCGCGATGTTCCTGATGACGAAGATGTTGAGGCCGACGGGCGGATGGATGAGACCCATCTCCATCACGATCGTCATCACCACCCCGAACCAGATCAGGTCGAAGCCTGCGTCCTTGAGCGGCGGTAGGATGATCGGCGCGGTCATCAGGATGATCGAGACCGGCGGCAGGAAGAAGCCGAGCACGACCACCAGCACCAGGATCGCTGCCAGCAGCACCCATCGGGAGAGCTGCATGGCGACGATGGCTTGAGCCGCCCCCTGGCTGATATGGAGATAGCTCATCACGTAGGAGTAGAGCAGCGACATGCCGATGATCAGCATCAGCATGGTCGATTCCTTTAGCGTCGATTCCAGGATTGGGCCGAGATCCCGCGGGCGCCACACGCCGTAGATGGAGGCGATCAGGACCAGCGCCAGGATGCCGCCGAGGCCTGCTGTCTCCGAAGGCGTGGCATAGCCGCCATAAAGCGCAACCATCACGCCGCTGAGCAGCACCACGAAGGGCAGGACCCGCGGCAGCGCACCGAACCGCATCGCCATGGTGAAGCGCTCGTTCGAAAGGATCGGATGCTGCGCGGGGTCTGCCGCATAGGCCCGCTGCGCCGCCTTGTATTCGGCTTTGAACCTCAGCACCGCGTAGGTTGCAAACAGCACCACCAGGAGAAGGCCGGGCCCGATGCCCGCGAGGAACAGACGCCCGAGCGACTGCTCCGCCGCGACCGCATACAGGATCATCGTGATCGAGGGCGGCAGCAGGATCCCGAGCGTGCCGCCGGCTGCGATCACGCCTGCGGCAAAGCCGCCGGAATATCCGCGCTTGCGCATCTCGGGAATCCCTGCCGAGCCGATCGCCGAGCAGGTCGCCGGAGAAGACCCGGCCATTGCCGCGAACAGCGCGCAGGCAAAGACGTTGGCAATGCCAAGCCCACCCGGGATGCGGCCCATCCAGAGATGCAGCGCGCTGTAGAGATCCTGTCCCGCCTTCGACTTGCCGATCGCAGCGCCCTTGAGAATGAAGAGCGGGATGGCCAGCAGCGTGATCGAAGCCAGCTCCTCGTAGACGTTTTGCGTCACCGTATCGAGCGATGCGGAGGGCATGAAGAAGTACATGAAGATGACGGCTACGGCACCGAGCGCCAGCGCGATTGGCATGCCCGATGCCATGACGGCAAGCGTGGCGCCGCCATACATCAGTCCAACGGCAAGCGTGCTCATTTGCTTCTCCATCCATCGATCGCTGCAGCCAGTTGAAGCGCGATCTGCAGCGTCAGTAGCGTCATGCCGAGCGCCATCATGCTGTAGGGAATCCACAGAGGCGGGGCCCAGGTCGATCCCGACACCTGTCCGTCGACCCACGCCTCGTGGAACAGCGTCCAGGATTTCCAGGAGAAGAAGCAGCAGAACAGCAAGCTTGTCGCGTCGACCACGAGGATGCGGATCGCGTTGCCGCGCTTGGACAGGTAGCCGGTGAGGGCTTCGATGCCGATATGACCGCGGCCGGCCTGCACGAAGGCGGTGGACAGGAACGTTGCGGCGACCAGCAGGAAGACGGCCGCTTCGTCCTGCCAATAGGTTGCGGCGTTGAAGAAGTAACGCGCGGCCACGCTGTAGCTCAGAATCACGCTCGCGACGATGAGGGCAATCGAGCAGACGACGACGATGGTCTTGTTGAGCAGGGCCATGGCACGGTTGATCCGGGCCATGGCGGAACCGGGGCGCGCTGCCGTCACCACGACAGGATGGCCGAGATCGACGCCGTGCGCGCTCATGAGCCGGCCTCCATGGCCAGCTTGATCAAGCGGGCGCAGTTCTCGTTCTTGTTGGCATAATCCTTCCAGGCCGTATCGCGCGCGAGGTCCCGCCATGCCGTGACGAGCTTGGCGTCGAGATCATGGACGGTCGCGCCGGCGGCCTGGTAGACCTTCGCTACGCGGACATCGTCCTCCACCGCCGCAGCGCGGCCGAACTCTTCGAGCTCGGCGCCAACCGACACGATGATCTCGCGCTCCTCGTTCGAAAGCCGGTCGAACACCGCCTTCGACATGACGAGGGGCTCGAGCATGAACCAATAGCTCTTCTCCCGTCCGGTCGTCAGATGCTTGGCGAGCTCTTCCAGCCGGAACGAGGTCAGACTGGTGGACGAGGTGAGGGCGGCATCGCAAGCGCCGGTCTGCATGGCAGCGTAAAGTTCATTGGACGGCAGCGAGAGGACCGAGGCGCCGGCAGCCTGAAGCACGAGATCCATCTCGCGCGAGCCGCCGCGGATCTTCATGCCCTTGGCATCGGCGACCTCGACCAATGGACGCGCGCGGCTGGCGGCACCACCAGCCTGCCAGATCCAGGTGATGATGACGACGCCTTTGGCCGCAAGTAATTTGCTGAACTCCTGGCCGATCGGCTTGTTCTTCCAGCCGAGTCCCTCGTCGTAGCCGGTGACGAGGCCGGGCATCAGGCCGATGTTGAGTTCGGGAAGATCGCCGCCGGCGTAGGAGATCGGGATGAGGCTCATGTCGAGCGCTCCTTTGCGCATCGCCGAGAACTGCGCGTTGGTCTTCATGAGCGAGGAGCCCGGATAGATCTCGGCGCTCATCGCTCCCTTGCTGCGTTCCTGGATCAGGGCCGCAAAGCGCCGGCACAGCCGGTCGCGGAAATCGCCTTCGGTTGGCGTGCCGCCTGGAAACTGGTGCGAGATCTTCAGCGCTGTGGCCGCGCGCGCGGGTCCGAGCCGGAATAGCGCCGGTGCGGCGATCCCGAGGGCGAGGGCTTGGCGTCTTGAAACCTTCATTCCATACCTCCCGTGTCGTATTGCATTTTTTAATCTTGGTATTGCATACAATCGCTATTTGAACCGGATGTTGTATGGTTTGTCAAGCATGTGGTATGGAATTAGAGGATCAGGTGTATACAATGAGCCAAGCCTTCAGATTGAAACAGTCGATCGAAGACGCTGTGATGGCTGGGGAATTTCGACCGGGCGATCGCCTGGACGAGGCTTCCCTGGCCGAGCGATTCGGGGTGTCGCGGACGCCCATCCGGGAGGCGCTGCTTCAGCTCGGCGCCGAAGGTTTCATCGATGTCCGCCCGCGGCGCGGGGCGATCGTCAGCGTTCCCTCACCCACCCGGCTTTTCGAAATGTTCGAGACCATGGCCGAGATCGAAAGCGCCTGCGGCCGCTTGGCCGCGCGCCGGCTCACACCGGAGAACGACGCTGCAATGGAGGCGGCGCACCGCGCGTGCGAGTTGGACGTGCGGCAAGGCGACAGCGAGCAGTACTACGCGGACAACCGCAATTTTCACGAAGCGATCTACCGCGCGAGCCGCAACAGCTTCCTGGCCGATCAAGCCTTCGCCCTGCATAAGCGCTTGAGCGCCTATCGACGCATCCAGCTTCGCGCGCGTAACCGTCTGCTGCAATCGCTACAAGAGCACGCCGGGATTCTCGAAGCGATCCGCGCCGGCGACGAGCAGCTCGCTGCGAGCCGTCTTCACAGCCACGTGCTGGTACAGGGTGAGCGCTTCTCGGACATGGTGCTGGGGCTGACGCAAGACCGATCTGCGCCGGCTGGCACCAGGAGTGGAGCAGGCAGGTAGAGGGGTGGCCGCTGGGAGCTAGCGCATGATCCGGCTTTCAATCCTCAAGCGACACATGGCAAGGAAGACATTCGCTGCGACACCGTGACAGCGTCGCGACCGGATTGCTCTATGATCAATCGCGTGTCGGCCTGGTCGCTTTCGCGGTGCTCGCCCAGCTGCTGTCCTTGCCGCTGTTCGTGCTCGCCAAACGACAAGAATCGTCGGCGCGCTGACGGCGCGGTGCATGACCACCCCGCTCACGTCTAAACCTACTGCTGCACGCAGCGCTTCGTGCGGGCGTCGTTTGGACACCCCCAGCCCAGCCGATAGATCGCCGCGCCTCAGCCATATTCCTCGCCGATCCCGTACTCCCGGTAGATCTCCAGCGGATCAATGTCTGGGAACAGGCGGCATTTGGCCTGGGCGAGGTGCAGGCTCACGGCCGCCGGCTCCTTGCCGTTCGACAGCATTTTCCGGATGTCGTCCATGTGCGCGCGGGGTTGGTGCTTTGCCTCGAGCTGCTCCAGCGCGACCAGCGCGGTGGCGAGGGCCTCGGTGAGGACCCATTCGTCGTGGCCCGTGATTCCCTTCTTCGGCATCGGCAGACCCCCATGCGAGTGGCGACGACAGTCTATCGCGGCTTGCGCCGAATCTCCATTGAGCCGTTGCGCGCGCGGCTGGAACAGTTGGCTCGCCGTGGTTGTTTGCATTGTGGCCGAGCATGGCTAAAAGGCGGCCGGCGGCCGGCGGGCGGCGATCTTATCTTAGTTGCAACAAAGTTGGCGTAGAGGGGCCTGCGCGGCATTCGGGCCAGCCTTGCGGCCTGCACGCCGGCGCCGGCGAAATTCGCAATATTTGTCCCGTTGCGCGCCTTCTCTCGGGTGGAGCCAGCATGGTCTTTCTAAGCATCGCCTACCGCTTCCTGACCAATTTCGCGTTCCTGGCGATGGTATATTTCAGCCTGAACTTCATGGAGAAATATCCGAACCGGGCGATGCTCGCGATCCTGGTGCTGATCTACAGCGCCATGCGCGCAGCCTCGACGCTGCGCTCGTTCTATTTCTTCCAGAAGATCGAGAAGCTCGAGACCGAGACGCGGCGGTTGCAGGGCCCCATCAATGACGGCAGCGGCGGAACGAGTGCGCGCAAGCAGGTCGTGATGGACGTTGCCCGGCTGCGCCGCGACGGCGAGCTGAAGTCCTATATGGACCTGCTCTTCCTGGCGCTGATCGTGCTGCTCTGCGTCGCCAACATCATGCGGCAGTAGGGTAGCGCTTACTGAGCCGGGTCGGACGCGGCGTGCCGCTGTTGGGCTGGGCTACGTGCTTCGGCGTGGCCGGCGTCGCATGCGAGGTGTGCCGGGCTTGCGGCTTGGCGGTCTTGCCCTTGGGAGCGCGGGTGGTTTCGGCGGCCATGGCGAGCCGCGTCGCGGCGCGCCGTGACAATGTCGTGGACAGCAGCACGTCGAGCGAGCCCTCGGGAATCGCGAAGAGATCGCGGCCCGGCGTGGGCAGGATGGCGGCGACATTCGCCTGCGCCATGGTCCGGCGCGGCAACAGCGGCTGATGCGCCGGCTGCGCGTTGAGATCGGCCAGGTTAGGCGCCGGAAGCGTCTCGGTCTGCGCGTAGACAAAATTGGGCACGGCCGGCCAGCGCGCGATCGGCGTGGTCTCCGACGGCGGATGCAGCAGCCATTCCACCGGCGCGGTCGGCGTCGCCGGCCGGTCCGCGGTCGCCGGCACCACATGGACGATGCGATAGCCGCGCGCCTTGAGGTCGCGGATGATCTTGGGCAGCGCCGCGACGGTGCGGGGCTGGATGTCGTGCAGCAGCAAGATGCCCTTGCCCTTGGCCTCCAGGCGCTGGATCGCGAGCTGGTAGACGCGATCAGGCGACACGTGGCGCCAGTCGTCGGCCGGGAAGTCCGCGCTCCAGACCTGGATGCCGCGCGAGATCAGAAGATTCTCGACGCCTTCGGCCCGCATCAGGCCGGGGATCCGGAAGAACGGCGCCAGTGCGGACGGATCGGTCATCGCGGCCGATGTCCACTCGATGCCGCCATTGATCTCGGCCTCGGCCTTCTCGATCGGCATCCTGTCGAATGTCAGGGGATGGGTCATGCTGTGGGTGCCGACAGTGTGGCCCGCCGTCACCAGCTTGCGCACGCCTTCCGGGTTGGCCTTGGCCTGGCCGCCGATGATGAAGAAGGTCGCCTTGATGCATTCATCGGCCAGGATCTGCAGCACCTGGTTGGAGTATTTCGGCAGCGGGCCGTCGTCGAAGGTCAGGACCACTTCGTGATCTTTCAACGGCAGCGTCTCGCGGTACTGCATGGTGCCGATCCGCGGATGCTCGTGCGGGTCGACGACGAGGGTGCGCGAGGTGCCGAGCGCGTCCGGATGGCCGGGGCAATCGGCCGCAAGCGCCGCCGGCGAGCCGAGGGTCAGAAATCCAAGGAAACCACCGAGACCGAGGACGATCCACGGTCGCGTCCGGAAAGCAACGCTACTGCCGATCATCAACCCGGTCTGCCCTCATGTGCGATTGCCGCCATAGTAGGTCGCAGGCGCCCGAAAACGGTTCAGGCGCGAGTCCCTTCCTATCAAACAGTCCCCGTCATGTTTGCATGGCGTAGCATGAACAGACTGTTAATAGACGCCAAATCCCCCCATTTTGCGCCGGCGTGACATTCCGGCATCAATGCGCGTCGGCATTCTTCTGCACCGCGCCCGCCGGCACCACGTGAACGACGCGGTAGCCGTTCTCCCGCAAATACCGCAGGAAGGCCGGCATGATCGCGGCCGTGCGCGCCTTGGGGTCGTGGAAGAGAATGATACCCTTGCCGGCTGCGGCGAGGCGCTCGGTGACGAGCTTCAATTCCTGCTCCGGCGTCATCTCGTCCCAGTCGCTGGCCCACAGATCGGCCCCGAACACGACGATGCCGCGCGACTGGAGCAGGTCGAGCTCGGCCGGCGTCGCCTCGAAATAGGGGAAGCGGAAGAACGGCGTCGATGGCGTCGTCGTCGAGGTGCCGTGCAGCGCCATTTCGTTGGCTGCGATGCCGCGGTCGATCTCGCTCCTCGCCTTGTCGAATGGGATCCGCGCCATGAACGCATGCGACCAGGTGTGATGGCCGATCGTATGGCCCTCGCGGGCGATGCGCTTGACCATGTCGGGATGCTCGGAGGCGGGCAGGCCGATCAGGAAGAAGGTCGCGCGCACGCATTCCTGCGCCAGCGCGGCCAGCACCTTCGAGGTGGTCGGCGGATGCGGGCCATCGTCGAAGGTCAGCACGACCTCGCGATCGGCGAGAGGCAGCGTCTGGGGAAAGCTCTTCAATCCGACCCGTGGCGTCGTCTTGGCATCGACGCTCAGCACCCGTGAGGTGCCGAGCGCATCCTTGCGCGGACAGTTGGCGGCATCAGCACAGGCGATGCCGATCAGGGCAGCGAGCAGCGCGCCCGCCGGCATCGAGGCCCACCTCGGTTGATGCATCTTTGCCATTGCGCTCGCTAATGCCTTGTGGGTATTGCCTGAACGATCAGCTGAGACCACCTGACCCGACCTGTCAAACGGAGAGGCGCGCCATGGACGAACATATGGACGTTGCCACCTCCGCCGAGGCCTCGGTACTCGACCACGTTCCGATGCGCAATGAAGACGGCGAAATTCGTCACGAATTCGTCGAGGAGATTGCGCACGCGATCGAAGGCGGCGACAGCGCGCTGTTGCGTGCCATCGTTGCCGAGCTGCACGAGGCCGATCTCGGCGATCTGATCGGGGCTCTCGAGCCCCACGACCGCGTCCGCCTGGTCGAGCTCACCGGGCGCGACTTCGACTTCTCGGCGCTGAACGAGCTCGACGAGGGCGTGCGCGAGGAGATCCTCGAGGAGCTGCCGCCGGAGACGGTGGCCGAGGGTGTCCGCGAGCTCGAATCCGACGATGCCGTCGAGCTGCTCGAAGCCCTCGACCAGGCCGAGCAGGAGGAGATCCTCGAGAAGCTGCCGCTGCAAGAGCGCGTTGCGCTCGAGCGCAGCCTGCTTTATCCGGAAAATTCCGCCGGCCGGCGCATGCAGACCGAGTTCATCGCGGTGCCGCAGGATTTCACCGTCGGCCAGGCGATCGACTACATGCGCGAGACGCCGGATCTGCCCGACCGCTTCTACGAGATCTACGTCGTCGACAAGGACCAGCACTGGCAGGGCGCGATCCCCCTCGACGTCCTGCTTCGCGCCCGCCGCCCGATCGCGCTCGCCGAATTGACCGACGAGGATCGCCGCCGCGTCTCCGTCCTGGAGGACCAGGAAGAGGTGGCGCGCATGTTCGGCAAGTACAATCTGGTCGCGGCGCCCGTGCTCGACACCCAGGACCGCCTCGTCGGGGTCATCACCGTCGACGACGTCGTCGACGTGATCGAGGAAGAGGCGGACGAGGACCTCAAGGCGCTGGGCGGCGTCTCCAGCGGCGAAGAATTGTCCGACACGGTGTTCACCATTGCGCGGGCGCGGTTCAACTGGCTGCTGGTCAACCTGGCCACCGCCTTCCTGGCGTCCTCAGTGCTCGGCCTGTTCGAGGGCCAGCTCGAGAAGATGGTGGCGCTTGCCGTGCTGGCGCCGATCGTCGCAAGCCAGGGCGGCAACGCCGCCACCCAGACCATGACGGTCGCGGTGCGTGCGCTGGCCACCCGCGAGCTCGGCTCTTTCAATGCCTTTCGCGTGGTGATGCGCGAGGGTCTGGTTGGCCTCGTCAACGGTCTTGCCTTCGCCGTGATCACAGGGATCGCGGCGGTCGTCTGGTTCAAGATCCCGGGCCTCGGTATCGTCATTGGGCTCGCGATCATCTGCAACCTGTTGGCAGGTGCGCTCGGCGGCATCCTGATCCCGATGGCACTGGACCGGGTGCGGGCCGACCCGGCCGTGGCCTCCGGCACCTTCGTCACGACCGTGACCGACGTCGTCGGCTTCTTCTCCTTTCTCGGCATCGCCACCCTGTGGTTCGGGCTGAAGTAGGGCATGGAGTTCGTAGCCCGGATGGAGCGAAGCGCAATCCGGGACCGCTGTGTCGGCGCGGGAGGCGCCCCGGATTACGCTTTCGCTCCATCCGGGCTACTGACCGAGTCGAAACCGCTATCTTTAATCCGAACTTAAGCGGCCTGCCGCATCATCGCCCGTGCTTGGGGGAATGAGCATGCGGTTGCGGCTGAAGGCGGACGGACGGATCGTCGAATTGCGGGACGGGCAGGAGTTTCCGGTCCAGCCCGCGATGCCAAGCCCGGCCGCCGAAGCCAGTCCGCTTGCGGTGCGCGATTTGCGCCGCCGCGCCTGCCTCACCCAGATGGAGTTTGCTGCCAAATTGGGGGTGCCCGTCGAGACCATCCGCAACTGGGAGCAGGGCAAGCGCGCCCCGCGGGGACCCGCCCGCGCGCTGCTCGCCGTGATCGCGCATGCGCCGGAGACGGTGTTCCAGGCGCTCGCCAAAGCCTGACGCCAATGTCCCGTTAGGGTTGCGCTGAATAACCGCGTCGCGTGCGGCGGCCTCCGTTGGCACTGTCGCCGGCGGGGTCCATAATGCGACCTGAGGGCGACTTCGACAGAGAGGATTCCTCATGCTGTTCGTCGAGGCCAACGGCGCCAAAATCCCGGCGATCGGGCTGGGGACCTGGGAGCTGAGCGGGCGGACCTGCGCGCGCGTGGTCGAGCAGGCGCTGCGGCTCGGCTACCGCCACATCGACACCGCGCAGGCCTATGACAATGAGCGCGAAGTCGGCGATGGAATGCGGTCCTCGGGCGTGCGGCGTGACGACGTCTTCCTGACCACCAAGGTCTGGACCAACCATTTCGCGCCCCACGATCTCGAGCGCTCGGTCAAGGAGAGCCTGGCGCGGCTGCGGCTTCCGTTCGTCGACCTGTTGCTGCTGCACTGGCCCAATCCGCATGTGCCGCTGGCGGAGACGCTGGGCGCGCTGGCGCATGCCAAGCGGATGGGCCTGACGCACCACATCGGCGTGTCCAATTTCACGGTGGCCCTGATCGAAGAGGCGGTCGCGCTGTGCCCGGAGCCGCTCGTCTGCAACCAGGTCGAATATCACCCCTATCTCGACCAGGCCAAGGTCAGGGCGGCCTGCGACCAGCATGGCCTGGCGCTGGTCGCCTACAGCCCGATCGCCAGGGGCCGCATCAAGTCCGACCAGACGCTTGCGGCAATCGGGCGCGCCCATCGCAAGACGCCGGCGCAGATCTGCCTGCGCTGGCTGGTGCAACAGAATGTTTCCGCGATCCCGCGCACCTCGCGGATCGAGCGGCTGTCCGAAAACATCGAGATCTTCGATTTCGCGCTGACGGATGACGAGATGGCGCAGGTCGCGGCGCTGGCCAATCCGAAGGGGCGCCTGACCGATTTCGGCTTCGCGCCGAAATGGGATTGAGGGGCCGATCCGGTATGCTAGGACCAGCGCGGCAACCCAAGACCAGTCGATGGAACCGCGGAAGATCATACGGACGGACATTGCAGCGTCGGCAATCGCGCATCTGACGCTGGTGGGGCTGATCATCTTGATCAGCGAGGTCCATCCGTTTCACCCCGCGGCGCCCGAGACGGTGTCGGTCGACATGGTTACACCAGAACAGGTGAAGCAGGAGGAGGCCAAAGCCGAGGAGAAGGCCAAGGAAGAGGTCAAGCAAGAGGTGAAGGAGAAACCGCCGGAGCCGCCGCCCGACCTGAAGCTGCCGAAGCTGGATTTCACCGACAAGGAGAAGGCGGACGCTGCGGCGAAGCCTGCGACAAAGCAGCAGGCCACGTCGCAACCGTCGCAGCAGCAGGCCTTGCCCGAGCAGCCATTGCTGCAGAAACAGCCGCAGCCATCGCAATTGCCGCCGCAACGGCCGTTGCCGAAGCTGCAGTCTCAGCCGGCACCGCAGCCACAGGCGATGCCGCAGCCGCAAGCCGCACCGCCGGCCTATCAGGCCCCCGAACCCGACGTCACCGTCAAGTACGGCGTCATGCTGGGCCTGCCGCTGGAATTGCCGCCCGAGCCGAAGGACGCGCCCAAGGACGACGGCGGCGATGCCAAGGATTCGATCGGTGCGAAGCTGCCGCCCGAAGTGATCGCCGAGCTCCGCCGGCACCTGAGGAGCTGCGCAAAACTGCCGGCCGGGGTCGAGCCGACCGACAATTTGCACATCAAGCTGCGCACGGTGCTCGCCACCGACGGCACGCTGGCGCGCGAGCCGATCCTGATCGAAGCCCCGCCATCCGCAAAGGGCGTCGCTCTCGTAAAGTCCGCGATGAGCGCGCTGCAAGCCTGCCAACCCTACAGGATGCTGCCGGCAGACAAGTACGGGGAATGGAAGGTGATGGACCTGCCGTTTTCGCCGCGGGATTTCGACGGGGGGTAGAGGGCCATTGCCAAGCGTGAGGTATGTTCCTCATTTGCGTGCCGTCTCGTCCGATCTACTATCGGCCTTGTTGAATAACAGCGCGTCATTCCAGATTTCGAGGGCAACCGAAATCGTCCAACAAGGTGTTCGCCGAAGACAGGCGCAATGCCTCGCTGGAGTAGAAGAAGATGTTTCCTTCCCAAAACTCGATACGATCGGTGCTTCCCTGCGCAACCAACCAGCCGTCCCAGCCCTCAATCATGATCATTGACATCAAGCCTATCAATATTCCTATGGTTCGAGCCTGTTCTGCCGAAATCACCGATTGATCGCGCTCGTGGTAGGGTTGAGAACCAAAATAGTGTCCCGGAGCATCGGATAGCGATCTGGTTTCGCCCAATCCGGCTCGTAGAGAGACGAACGTCGCGTGCATACTCGGGAAGTCATTGCTCCAATGGTCGACCCAGAGCAGGCGCGCCCCATTCGACGAGTGCCAGCGGTTCATGGCCTCCGCAAAATGCGGCAAGTGTCGAACGTTTGGCGGTGGCCTCCCGCCAACGCGGGTCTGACTGGAGGCGATTGTTGGATCAAGCACGAGCGCAGTTCGGCCCATTGGGGTATTGGATCGAACGCTGAAGCCTTCCCGACCAAGCAGGTCCGTGGCCTCTTGTGAGGTCAGACATCGCATGTTTGTCACCTCCACTTCCAGGAGCAACGCGGGATTGTAGCCGAGGATGCACAGCCGAGAAGCGGATGTCCAACTTAGGCTGCTAGCCCGTCATTCGGCAGGACCGGAGTACAGTAATGTTCCCAAGAACACTCCGACCGCGCCACCGTAGCGGAAAATAGGAGGGACAGGATTCTCCGGCAGTGGATTGGGATGGGCTTGTTCCGGCGAAATAGGTGCTCCGTTCCTGTTAAAGCGAGACCAATCCCCGGATCCTCCACCTTGAGCCTTCCAGTATCCTTCAGATCCAGGAGGGCCGCCCTCCCGTACCGGAGGTACCCACCGACAGATCGCCCTAGGACCATTTGGTTGGGGCGGGCCAAAAAATGTCCCCGGCGCCTGCCCTGGTCCGGCTGGCGTCCAAGGGCCACCTGGAATTCCGGGAGGGGGAGTTGATGGAATCTCCTGTAGGCCAAGCGGATCGACCAGACCCAGCGGATTACCCTGAACATAGGCATATAGGTTTGCCGCGGGATGGGTGCCTTCCCCCACAGGATCACGAGATAACCATTGACCTGCGACTGGATCATACACCCGATATTGCGTCAGATAAAGTCCGCTTTCGGAATTGTAGAACATGCCCGCATAGGCAAAGTCGGTGAGCGGCGGAGTGCTCTGCAAAGCCCGGCCGTAAGGATCATAGCCGTAGGCTGGCGCGCTTGTTGTGCTGGCGAAGATGCGCCGAGCCGAGCCGATCTGATCCGGTCCATAGTAAAAGGTCTGCGCAGGAGCACCAGGAACGAGCTCGCCCTCTGCATAGTACCCGCGCGTTGCCGCGTTGTTCGCATTTCGAGCTTGGCAGATGCTCGCCCCACACCACAAATAGTGAGCCGTCGTCGCACTGCCGCCCTCCGGCGTGCTGATGATCGCAGCGCGTCGACTCAGACCGTCATAAGCGAAGCCGGTCTGTTTGCCTGACTGACCGGGATAGGTAATGCCGATCAGGCGATTCTCAGCGTCCCAATTGTAGTTGCGTTGTCCGTCCGAGAGCAAATTACCGTTGACATCGAAGCTCAAAGCCTGCCCGGAGAGATTGGTGACTTGGTTGAGATTGTTATAGCTCGCCGATTGTGCCACCGCGTTCGGATAGACCGCTGCGCTGTCGCTCGTTTCACTGATGGCGCTAATCAAATTCTCAGGGGTTGTCGAATAGCCGTAGGTCGAGAATTGTCCCGACGACAGTCCAACGTTGGTAATACCCGAAAGCCGACGGTCCTCAGCGTTCGGCAAATAACTCAATTCGGTCGATAATGTAGTGCTGACCAGTTGGCGCTGCGTCATCTGGCTGGTCTGCCCGAGATAGCTCAACGCAAATGCTCCGAGATCGCTTGTGTGACTGCTCAACCGGCCAATCGGATCGTAATTGAATGTCTCGGCGCCGGCTCCCGATATAGTGCGAGATGCCAGCCGTCCCAGCGCATCATAAGCATAGGCGATCGTGCTGTTCGGAAGCGGCGCGCTTTCTTGCTGCAGTTGGAGAGCGCCGAGGCTTCCTACTGGAACGTAAGTGTACGTCGTGGCCCCAGTGCCATCGGTCATCGACGTGCGGCGTGTAAAATAGAGATCATAAGCAAAGGTGACGTTCGGAGTTGTGTTTACCGCGTTTAGATAGGTGATGCTCGTCAGTAGATTGTCCTGAGCGTAGCCGTATTGCTTGGTCTGCCCCAGTGCGTCCAACACCGACCTCAGGCGGCTTGTTGTGCTCTCGTAGGTGTAGGTGGCCGTACTGGTGTCGGGATATGTCTTCCGCGTGATCCGGCTTTCGACGTCGTAAGCCCAGGACGTGAGATTGCCCTTCGGATCTGTCAGGCCGGTCAATTCGTTGGTGGGGCCATATCCGAAAAGAGTTTGTTTGCTGGCGGGATCGGTGATCGATGTCAGCCGTCTGTTTGCATCATACGTGTATACCCACTTTCGGAACTGCCGGTCCTGGAAACTGGCGAGGTCCAGTCTGTCGTAGGTATAAATCCTGCTTGTAGCATCGGGGTAGGTTATCTTCGTGACGCGATCCGCTGTGTCATAGTCGTAGGTGGCGGTCCAACCTTCGGAATCCGTGTAGGTCCTTACTCGATCGTATGCATCGTAGGTTAGGGTTGCGGCAGTGGCGTTGTTGGCATTGATGACGGCGGTGAGATCACCGGTGGTGTTGTATTGATAGCTCGTCGTCTGACCGAGCGGATTTGTCACTGATGTAACCTGACCTGCCGTATTGTAGGTGAAGCTCGTCGTCTGGTCGGCTGCGTCGGTGAAGAAAATCGGGCGGTGCTTTGTGTTGTAGATGAATTGTGCAAGCGTTTGCTGAACACCAAAAGCCGTCGTCTGGCTGATCGCCGCGAGATCGATGTGATTGGAGTAGGCGAATGATGTCGTTCGCCCGACCGCATCGGTGCGCTGTGTCACCTTGGAATAGCCGGACGTATCATACGAAACGCTGCTGAGCTGCGTTGTGCCGTCGTCGAGAACGCGCGCCGTCACGCTCGGCTTGACGTAGTTTCCCGAGAAGCTCGAACTAGTCTGTCCGGGATAGTTGAACCAGATGCGGTTCTCTAGCGCGTACTTGATGCTCTCGACCACGTTCGACTTCTGATTGACGTTGCCGGCGACGTGGGCAAAGTGCGTGATGCGCGCCTTAGAGTAGTCGCATCCGCCGCTTGGGGTACAGCCGGCTGCCACGTAGGCGCTCTTGTCCCAGTGGAAGCTGTTCCGGTAGGTGAGGTACTGATTTGTCGGCGCGACTGGCATCCCTACGGGAACGGTGGCGGCGGGATCGCTATCCGGAATAGGCGCCGGCTCGAGCCATTCCTCGCGCTCGCTGTTGCCGAGTGGATCGGTGACCTGGAGAAAGCGCGGCGGTGCGACAGTCCATCGCTTCATCGTTTGAAACGACTCTTCCGCGTCTCCCCGCCATCCCCCACCACCTCTGGCGCCATCGCCTCCCACGCGCTCGACGCGAACTGCCGCCGCCAGGTCACGATCACCACGGCGGCCGTTGTCACGAACAGCAGCCACGGGCTGACGAACCAGCCGAGATAGCCGAGCGCGAAGAAGAAGGCGCGCTGGCCGCGGTTGAAGTGGCGGCCTGCGGATTCGAACAGGCGCGAGGTGCGGATCACGTGCGCCTCGGCCTCGGGCGTGTCGCGCTGCGAGGCCGGCGGCATGCCGCCGAACAGGATCGCGACGTAGTTGAACAGGCGATAGGCCCAGGCGAATTTGAAGAAGGCGTAGACGCAGATCAGCACCAGGCCGACGCATTTCAGCTCCCACAGCGCCGGCGAGGGGCTGAGGTCGATCGACAGCTTGCTCAGGATGGTGATGGCGTCGTTGGTGGCGTGCAGCAGGGCCAGCGCGCCGCCGAGTGCGAACAGGCTGGTGGAGGCGAAGAAGGCGGTGCCGTTCTGGAGCGAGGCCATGATCTGCATGTCGACCATGCGGGTGTCGCGGTCGAGCAGGCGGCGGACCCAGACCTCGCGATAGCGGTTCATCCGCGCCGACAGGCTGTCGCGGCCGTAGGCCGAGTGCTCCAGCGTCAGGGCATAGACCGTCCATTCGATGATGAAGAAGCCGACGGCGGTGATATCGACCCAATGCCTGCTCATGTCGCTCTCCTCGCGGGGATCGCCACGATTGCCACGCGCAGCGAGGAGCGGCAACGATTGATTGGTGGCAGGCGATGGCGCTAAAAGCAGCCGCATCCATAAGACTCGGGAAGGACTGATGACATGGCAGCGCTGAAGCTTGCGATCGGCAACAAGAACTACTCGTCATGGTCGATGCGGCCCTGGCTCGCGCTGCGCGCCAATGGCATTCCGTTCGAGGAGACCGTCATCCCGCTCTACACCGACAATCCCGCGGACAAGCAACAGATCCTGAGCTTCAGCCGCGCCGGCAAGGTGCCGGTGCTGGTCGACGGCGACGTCACGGTGTGGGATTCGCTTAGCATCATCGAATACATCGCCGAGCGCTATCCGGAAGCGAAGCTGTGGCCTGCTGACGTCGCTGCCCGCGCGCATGCCCGTTCGGTGTGCGCGGAAATGCATTCCGGCTTCATGGCCTTGCGCAACGAATGCGGCATGAACCTGCACCGTCCCGTGCGTCCCGTGGCATTGTCGGCGGATGCGCTCGCCAACATCGCGCGCGTCCAGGAGATCTGGCGCGACTGCCGGACGCGCTACGGTGCCAACGGACCGTTCCTGTTCGGCGGCTTCGGCGCGGCGGATGCGATGTACGCGCCGGTCGTGCACCGCTTCCGCACCTATGCGATCGACGTCGACCCCGCGGCCAAGGCCTACATGGACACGATGATGGCGCTGCCGGCGTTCCAGGAATGGAGCCGCGACGGGCTCGCCGAATCGCTCGTCATCGAAAGGTTCGAGACTGTCTGATCGCGAATGGGAATGGATCGCGTATTGAGGGCGAAGGTGGGCCGGAACCTTGCGCAAGGCTGCGGATCACCCGAGCCGAGTCGGCAGCCTGCCCGAGACCGCCTGACGGGCCGGTTCCGGCGGCCTCGGCGGCCGGGGGGCATCACTCTGATATAACTGCAAAATTGGCACGTTTGCCATGCTGGATACCGCTGGCCAAATCGGTGGGCTGCGTGCTATAGACTGCCCGGGTTTTCGGCCGGCCGTCGCAGTGGGACCCTGGGCACGGCAGGCGCTGTTTGAGTCATGGAGAGGGCGTTGAAGCATAAATTTCCGATCGGCACGCACGTATTGTTCACGGCCAGCAATGTCGCGCGTCCGGCTGCCACCGGCACGTATGAGGTCATCCGCCTGCTGCCGACCGATGGCGACGACTGTCAGTACCGCATCAAAAGCTCGACCGAAGCCTTCGAACGCGTCGCCAAGGAAAGCCAGCTCGCACTCTCCTGACGGATGCGGTGCTCGCTTTGACCATTCGCTCTTTGCTCGCGTGAGGGGACGTCGCGCATGAACTGGGCAGGGGCCACTTCGCTCGACCAAATCTGGCGCTCACCGGCCCTTCCGATGTGGATGACGCTGGCGGCCGCCGGCTTCTTCGGGCTGATTCTGTTGATCACGCTGCTACGCGCCGAAAGGTCGGTCGCCAATGGCGCGCTGACGGTGATCACGCTGCTCGCCATTGCCATCGCGGGGGCTGCCACCGTGCGGGTCTACGGACCGGTTGGGCAGGGAGCGCCGATTGACGCGCGCGCGCAAGCCACCGTGACCGCGAGCCTGCCGGCGCTGTCTTGCCTCGACGATCTCGCCGGTGACATGGTAGCCGCCGGCTGCGAGAAGGCGTTGTTCGGCTCGCCCGATGCGGCAGCTGCGGCCGTCTCCTACACCGCAGCGAGGATCGACCGGCTGACCGCGCTCGGCGATGCCGCGATCGCCGACATGAGCCTGACGCTGGACCTGAAGGTGCTGCGCAAGTCGCTGGAGCGCGATCGCTACGGTCTCGTCGCGCAGGTGCTGGTCGCGCGCGACGGATGCACGCGGTTCGATTGCGCCGCCTTCCGCTCGCTGACCGATCAGCAGCAGGTCGCGGCCAACATGGATGCCCATCTCTTCGATACGCTGGTCGCGCGCTACGCGCCGAGCTGGAACGCGCCCACCGCAGCGCCGGCGATGCCGGCCTCCGCAGCGCTTGCGGGGTTGCCGCCATCGATGCCGACCGGCAAGCCGACCAATGCGGAGTTCCCGAGCGCCTCGTCGACGCCGCCGGTGAGCATCATGAATCCGGAGCCGCCCACGGCGGCGACGCGTCAGGCCCCCATCGCCAACGCCGCGCCGGCTGCTCCGCGCGCGCCGGCTGCGGCCTCGGCACAGGCCGCCGCGCCGACGGCACCGGCCGCGAAGAAGCCGCCGGCTCCGAAGGCTGCACGCGCGCCGGCCGCACCGGTTCCGTTGGCGCCGCCGCCGGCCTCGGCTCCCGCGGCTGCGGATAACGAATAGTTCGGCTTTGAAAACCCCTGGCCGGCCCGCTAATGCTTGGGCATGCCACTACATCTGATCAAGCTTGCCGTCGGCTGCGACTCCGTCAAGGAATTGAAGGGGTGGATCGCCGAACGGATGCAGACGGCCAAGAAAAAAGGCCTGCCGCAACACCACATCCACGTCACCCGCATGGTGCCCAAGCGCGACGCCGAGATTCTCTCGGGCGGCTCGCTCTATTGGGTGATCAAGGGCGAGATCGCCGCGCGCGAAAAGATCATCGGCATCGAGCCGTTCCGCGACAAGGACGGTATCGGCCGCTGCCGGATCGTGATGCAGCCCAAGGTAATCTCGGTATCGCCGCGGCCGATGCGCCCGTTCCAGGGCTGGCGCTATCTCGCCGACGACGTGGTTCCGCCGGACCTCGGCAAGTCTGCCGCGGGCACGATCGCGGCAATGCCGGAGCCGATGCGGCGCGAGCTGCGCGACCTCGGACTGCTCTAAACCGCGATATTGTCGATCAGCCGCGTCGAGCCGAGCTTGGCTGCGACCAGGATCCGCAACGGTCCGTCCTTGAGCGAGGTGACCGGCGCAAGTGTCTGGGCGTGACGCACGTCGAAATAGTCGAGCGCAAAACCGGCAGCCTTGATCATATCGGTGCCGCGCGCCATCGCGGAGGCGATTGCCTCGCCGGCGCGGATCCGCCCGGCGCTGTCCTTCATGGCACGGTAGAGCGTGGTCGCGGTCTGCCGCTCTTCCGGCGACAGATGGACGTTGCGCGAGGACATCGCGAGGCCGTCGCGCTCGCGCACCGTGCGGGAGCCGATCACCTTGACGCCGAGGTCGAGATCCCCGGCCATCTGCGTCACCACGCGCAATTGCTGGAAGTCCTTCTCGCCGAAAATCGCGATATCCGGCCGGCACTGTGTAAACAGCTTGCCGACGACGGTGGCGACGCCGCCGAAGAAGTGTGGGCGAAAGCGGTCCTCGAGGCCCGCCAGCGCCGGCCCCTCCGGCACGATGCGGGTGGCAAAGCCCTCCGGATACATCGCCTCGACGCCGGGGTGCCAGACGATGTCGACATCCTCGGCCGCGAGCTTGGCGATGTCGGCCTTCCAGGTTCGCGGATAGGCGCCGAAATCCTCGGTCGGCGCGAACTGGGTCGGGTTCACGAAGATCGAGACCACGACCCGGCTGGCGCGCCGCTTGGCCAGGCGCACAAGCGACACATGTCCGTCATGGAGCGCCCCCATGGTCGGCACCAGCGCGATCATGGACTTTCGCTTGCGAAGATTGTCGACCGCGCGTCGCAAGCTTGGGACCGTGCGGGCGATCAAGGGGCTTGGTGGCATCAGGACTCAACGGGGTTGGGAGCGGAGGCGGGCGCGTGCCGGCGCCCGAGCGGCTAACCTTAACAAGCGGCGGTCGTGGACGCCATGCGTCCGGATGCGGCACAGCATCCCGCGCAAGTCCGCGCAGGATGTGCGTGACATTGTGGACTGGATCACAGACGACAGAAGGCGCGGCGATTCATGATGAAGAACGGCGCGATGCGATTTGCCTTGCCTGTCACGCATTTCACTTGACCGCAGACGCAGCCAACTTGAAGATATTCCGCAGGGGTGTTGAGGATCGCTATGCTTGTGCAGGCTAGCCAAGGCCAATCCGGCTCGGCGCATGTTGTCGTGCTTGGCAACGAGAAAGGCGGATCCGGCAAGTCGACCACCGCCCTGCACATCGCTGTTGCGCTTCTGAAGGCCGGCCAGCGCGTCGCCAGCATCGACCTCGACTGCCGTCAGCAGAGCTTCACCCACTACATCGCCAACCGTTCCGCCTGGGCGCGCCGCACTAGGCTCGACCTCGAGCTGCCGGTGCATCGCTGCATCAAGCTCGGCGAGACCATGCAGATCGCCGAGAACGAGAATTCCGAGTTCCAGCAATTCATGGAGGCGGTTTCGGCGGTCGAGAGCAGTTTCGACTTTATCGTCATCGATACGCCCGGCACCGACAGCTACCTGATGCGGCTCGCCCATTCGATGGCCGATACTCTGGTCACGCCGATCAACGACAGCTTTCTCGATTTCGACGTGCTCGGCACCGTCGACCCCGCCAACTATGCGGTGACGGGCGAAAGCCACTACGCCGAGATGGTGCGCGACGTCAGGCGCAAGCGCCGCCAGCTCGACGGTTCGACCACCGACTGGATCGTGGTGCGCAACCGCCTGTCCATGCTTGGCTCCCGCAACAAGCAGCTCGTGGCCGACAGCCTGAAGGATTTGTCGCTGCGGCTGGGCTTCCGCTACGTCGACGGCTTCGCCGAGCGCGTCGTCTACCGCGAATTCTTCCCGCGCGGCCTGACCGCCCTCGACGAGATCGACGAAGCCACGCTCGGCATGCGGCCCAATCTCGGCCATCTCACTGCGCGGGAAGAGGTGACGAGTTTGCTCCGCCAGCTCAAGCTTCCGCTCGACGAGCGCGGCCGCCGCCGTGCGGCCAATCGGGCCGAGTGGTTCACTCAGGTCGACAAGCCGCTCGAGGTCCACGACATCCTCGGCGCCTGACCCGCGGTATCTTGCTACTTCCGGTCGCTCGGTATTGTCGGTTCCGGCGGGAACTGAGTCGGCGCAAGTTCGTTTTCATTCCGCATTTGCTGCGAAATTGAACCCCATCGACACGGGTTGCGTCAGATAGTGACTTGCAGCCTGACGTAGTCGTAAGAGGAGGGATGCTTAAGAAGTGTGTGCGTCGCACAATGAAAGGGCTGCCAGTTCACAATATTTAGCCTTCCTGTCACGCGGCTGTGACATATATTAGGGAATAGGCGCGAGGGGGCCAAAGAGCTCCCCGAACAAACACGGTTTCGGCAGGGATTTCAGGTGACACAAGCCTGAGGCTGAGGACGAAAATGAAGCGTGGAATTGCCGTTCTGGTTTCGGTCACTGCCCTCTTTGGCATCGCCTACTTCACGGCGAGCAAGTGGGCCATCAGGCACGAGACCATCACCTTCTACGATGCCTCGCGCGACAACCGTCCGGTGCCTGTCGATATCGCGATCCGTCGCGACAAGGAAATGCAGGCCAATGCCGGCATGATCACGATGCCGGTCGCCGTGATCAATCACGGCAACACCGTCAAGAACACCGAGTACGGTTTCCTCGCCAACATCTTCGCGGCGCGCGGCTATCTCGTCGTCAGCCCGCAGCACGATCTGCCGACCGATCCTCCGATGGTGACCAAGCCCGGCGAGCTCTATGTCGGCCGGCTGCCGCAAATCCTGCGCGGCGTGGCCAACATCCACCTCGCGATGCAGGAGATGAAGAAGGTTCAGCCCAACGCCGATTACGCCAGGGTGACGATGGTCGGCCACTCCATGGGCGGCGACATCACGATGTACTTCGCCAAGCAGTATCCGGATGAGGTCAAGAAGGTCGTCACGCTCGACAATTTGCGTGTGCCCTTCGTCACCGCGGGCAAGTTCAAGATCCTGTCGTTCCGCTCCAAGGATCCGCAGTTCAAAACCGACCCGGGCGTGATCCCGACGGACGAGGAGTGCGAGCAGGCCGGGATCCAGGTCGTGAAGACCGAATACCAGCATAACGACATGCGCGACACCGGTCCGGATGACGCGAAGAACTCGATCCAGGGCATGCTGGACAAGTTCCTGAGCGCGACTGATAGCGAGGTGCGACCGGTCGACACCAGTTCGTCCCCGCCCAAGATCCTCGAGCCTGGTCCGGTCGCCTTGATGGCGCCTGCCAAGAGCTGACGTTCGCTCCTCGGCAGCAATTGGATTTTCAAAGCCTCCGCCGGCGCCCGCCTGCGGAGGCTTTGCACATTGACCGGGCAGTGCGCGCTAACCACATTAGCCGTTCACGCCAGGTGTGAGCTGGAATGTCGGGCGAACCTATCAAACCGCGCGGCGGCGATGCCGTCTCGACGCAAGCAGGCGGCGCGCTGCCGCGGGCCAAGACGTCGACCTCGGAGGATATTGCTGCCTTCGTCACCAAGGCGCGTGCGCTCTCGCCGCACGCACCCGGCGCGAAGGGGCGCCTGATCTTCGCGCTGGACGCGACGATGAGCCGGCAACCGACCTGGGATATGGCCTGCGCACTCCAGGCGGACATGTTCCGCGAAGCCGCGGCCATCGGCACCCTCGACATTCGGCTGGTCTATTATCGCGGGCTCAACGAGTGCCGCGCCACGGGCTGGATTTCCGACAGCGCCAAACTTGCGACGCTGATGAGCAAGATCGACTGCCGCGGCGGCGACACCCAGATCGGCAAGGTGCTGAGCGAGACACGGCGCGAGGCGGTTGCAGCTGGTGTGCGTGCGGTGGTCTTTGTTGGCGATGCCATGGAGGAGAAAGTTGACGAGCTCTGCGCCAAGGCCGGTGAGCTTGGCATGCTCAAAGTGCCCGTGTTCATGTTTCAGGAGGGCCATGACAACGTCGCCGAGCAGGCCTTTCGCGAGATCGCGCGCCTGACCGGCGGTGCCTGGTGCCGGTTCGATCCTGGCGCAGCGGCGCAGTTGCGTGACCTTTTGCGCGCCGCTGCGGCCTATGCGGCGGGTGGTCGCGAGGCACTGCTGAAATTGTCGAAGACGACGGATGGTGCGGCGAAGCTGATCGGCCAGATGAAGTGAGACAGATTTGCCTGGCACGCGGTGCCCGCATGCATTTTGTGTGCGAGGCGACTATATACGGGCCATGACTCTGATCGCCGGCGTTGTCGCCGTTATCACGCTCTATCTGCTGCTCCAGATGTTCCGCTCCGCCAATCCGGCGGTGCTGGCGCGCACCATCAAGTTCGGTGGGGGCCTGGTGGCGCTGGCGGTCGCGGCGTTCACGGGCTTGCGGGGCGAACTGGCGGTTGCGATCCCTCTCGGGATCTTCGGCGCCGGCCTGCTCGGCTGGGCGCCGCTGGCAAATTCGGGCTTCGGCAATATCGGCGGGCTGTTCGGCGGCGCGGCGCGCTCGTCCGGGCAGGCGTCGCGCGTGCGCTCGCAATTCCTCGACATGCGGCTCGACCACGATTCTGGTCAGCTTGCGGGCCAGATCGTCGCCGGGCCTCATGCCGGGCGCAATCTCGACGAGTTCGATCTCGCTGGCCTGCTGGCGATGGTCCCGGCCTTCGACGCCGAGAGCGTGGCCTTACTTGAAAGCTATCTGGACCGCCGGTTTCCCGCTTGGCGTCAGAACGCGCAGGGCGACGCGGCAGGGCGGCAGCGCCGCACGGTGGCGAGCGGCAAAATGACGGCGGAGGAAGCCTATCAGATCCTTGGCTTGCAGCCTGGGGCGGGGCGAGACGACATCAGCCGGGCCCACAAGTCCCTGATGAAGAAACTGCATCCCGACCAGGGGGGCTCGACGTACCTCGCTGCCCGTGTAAACGAGGCTAAGGATACTCTGCTTCGTACGCATAACGGCTAACTCCGGCACCACGCTACAAACGCCCGTACCGCGTGAGCTCCGCTTGCTCTGTTTGCCGTCGCCCCGATGCCCGCCATTGTCGGCGTGGTCGATCCCTAGAGCAAAGTCTTAACCGTAAAGTCTTGACGAGAGGTTGTCGTGGAACAGCCTTCGCACGATCTCATCCCCAAAACGAAAATGCCCGCGCCGAAAGGCGCGGGCATTTTGACGGAACGATGATGACGATCAGTTGCGGACGGTCATGCAGGAGATGTCGGCGCGCTTCAGGGCGCGGCAGACGGCTTCGGCCTGATCCCGCTCGAGCCCGGCGAAGCGGGCGCGGTAGAGCTTGCGATTGTCCTTGGCGAGGACCGGCTCGGTGAACGGATCGGCCTTGCTGAGTAGGCCGCGGGCCGAACTGCGCGCAGCGTCGATGCGCTGCTGGGCTTCGCTCTCGCTCTCGAGGGCGCCGACCTGGACGATCCAGCCGCTGTGGGTGAGCACCGGCCGAGCCGTGGTGCCCATCTGGACCGGCTGGGGCGCCGGATCGGCGGAGGCGAGCTTCGGAGCAGCCGGCGCGGGAGCGGCGGCGGTTGCGGCCGGCAGCACGCCGAGAATACCATTGCCCGTGCCGAAGCCCGCGGGCTGCCGCGGCAGCTCGGTACGGGCGATTTCGGCCTTCGGCGTCTCGGGCTGGCTCGCGATCTCGGGCTTGCTAGCGAGATCGGCCCGGGCGACGACGGCGCCGGAGGTCTCGGCAATTTCGGTTCGCGCCGGAATGGTGCTGGTGATCGGCGGCGCCGCTTGCGTCGGGGCGGCGGAAGCGAACTTCACGGCGCCCGCCTTGACCTGAACCGTCTTGACGCGGACCGGCTTCATCGGCTCGGACGACCCCGGAATGATGGAGAGTGGCTGGCTGGCGATGACGCCGTTGGTGAGCGGAGCGGGCTCGACCTTGGCCTCGGCGGACCTGGTGTCGGCCCTGGCGTCAGCCCTGGGCTGCGCCGGCGGCATCGCGGCGGTCGCCGCCGCAAGCGCCGACAGGCGCGAGGGACGCGGCGGGGCCGGTTCGGGAGCAGGAGCCGCCGCAGCCTGGACCTGCGGCACCGGGCGGGCCGGAGCATCCGAAGCATCGGCGACATCTGTGTTGGCGTCCGAGCCGTTGCGCTCGGCGATTGCAGCGACGGTGCGGCTCGACGCGCCCTTTTCGAGATTCTCCGCGAGCAAATTGCGCATGATGGCGTCGCGCGAACCGCCGCTGCGGCCGCCCAGCACCACGCCGACCAGATGCCGGTTGCCGCGGCGCATCGACGTCACGAGGTTGAAGCCGGAGGCACGGGTGTAGCCGGTCTTGATACCGTCGACGCCTTCGACGCTGCCAAGCAGGCGATTGTGGTTACGGATCGACTGCCCACGGAAATTGAACGAGGCGGTCGAGAAGTAGCGGTAATAACGCGGGAAGCGCTCCTGGATGGCGCGACCGAGCGTGGCCTGGTCGCGCGCCGTCGTCACCTGCTCGTCGTTCGGCAGACCCGATGCATTGCGATACACGGTCTTGGACATGCCGAGCGCGCGCGCCTTGCGCGTCATCATCTGGGCGAAATCGTCCTCCTCGCCGCCGATCGCTTCCGCGATCACCACGGCCGCGTCGTTGGCGGAACGGGTGACCAGACCCTTGATCGCGTCCTCGACGCGAATGGTCTGGCCCGGGCGCAAATTGAGCTTGGTCGGATCCTGTGCGGCGGCGTGCTGAGACACCGGCATTTCGGTGTCGAGCTTCATCTTGCCGGACTCGAGGCGCTCGAACAGCAGATAGAGCGTCATGATCTTGGTGAGCGAGGCGGGATGGCGCAGCCCGTCAGGACTCGTCGCCTGAAGCACCGCGCCGGAATTGCCGTCGACGATGATAGATGCGAATTGCGGGCTGTAGCTCTCGGAAACATCGCGCTGCACCCGGTGGTGCGCGTAGTGGCGATGCCGATGGCGCCGGGCCTCGGCCGCATCGGTCGTGAAGATGACCACGGCGGTGACCGCAAGAAGCCCGAAAACGCCAACCCGCGCCAAGCGCGAGGAAGCCAAGTTTTTACGAAGCATGGAACCCCGTCCCCGTTTCTGACTTGATCACCGGCTCGTGAGGCGAAATTGTGCCCTGCGGACCCGGGATCATTACCTGCTCAGGCTGTCCCTCCGCCGTTGCTGGCCGCGGGGGACGTTGGGCCTGAGCCGCTATTCTGGCTAAGGCAATGTTCTCAAACGGCTTTTGACCGCCTGCGTAGGTGAACACATCCAGGGAATCAGGGTAGGGGGCTGCGGTTTCCAAAAGCTTAAGGAACTCTTGCGGAAAATCCCGGGAATCTCCGTAACTTGCGTACTCCTTTTGTGCGTCGCACAAAATTGTTGACTTTTTTGTGCGTTGCACTAATTATGGGCAGCGTCAGGGAGCCGGGGCTTCCCGACAAAGTCAGGGAAAAGGATTCCAAGATGTTCAAGGTTGAAGACTTTCAGAACTACGGGAAAGAGCACTTCGAGCAGTACGTCACCTCCGCGACCACTGTGCAGCACGGCCTCCAGGCGATCGCCAGTGCCTATGGCGACTACACCAAGAAGTCGTTCGAAGACACCAAGTCCTTCGTCGAGAAGCTTTCTGGCGTGAAGTCGCTGGACAAGGCTCTGGAAGCGCAAACCGATTTCGCCCGTTCCGCTTACGAGACCTTCGTCGCGGAATCGCAGAAGATCGCCGGCCTCTATAACGACCTCGCCAAGCAGGCCTTCAAGCCGGTCGAGACCATCGTGTCGAAGTTCACCCCGGCCGCCCAGTAATCCTCCGGACTCCTGGAATCAAAAAGCCCGGCTGAATCAGCCGGGCTTTTTTTTGCTTGCGTGCGTGGGATTCGTCAGCGCGCCACGCGCAGCTTGTCGGTATTGCCAGCGCAATATTGCAGCACTGGAAGTCGCGTCGTCGCGGCAGGTATTCACCTGGGCTGTGAGCCGTTGCTGCTGTACCAGCGGTTCTGCGGAATGACACCGCCCAAGATTGCGCCACGCCATCGAACGGCCGGCAGTTCGCCCCGTAAAAACCGGAGCTGCGCCGCGCGAAACCGTCGCAGCCGCGTGAGCGCCGGGTTCCTGGTCAAACATGTTCTAAGCGGCCGGGCTGGAAGTTTTTGTCAAATCGATCCGGATTGATTAACCTTGCCGAGGATCGCCCGGACCGGGAATCGGGATTGCCGTGGGCGCGTCGGTCGAGCCCTTGCCTTGCGGCGAGCCGGGGGCAGGCCCATATTCCCGAAAACCGATCCGGCTTGGACCGGAACGGTTGGAAGCGGCGGTCCAACAAGGCGGCGCGCCTGCGCGAAGCTCCGAAGGGCGGAGCTGCGCAGTGGTCCGTCTCATACGCTTCCGTGGGGAATTTGAACGCCTGAGCCATGCCGCAACTGTCTTCAAGCCTTGACCTGCCTGCGGCCTCCGCCGCCTACGCTCCCCGGATGAGCAATGACGAGAACCGTTCCGGCGGTCCCTCCGCTCCGAACACGTCCGTCATCACCAAAGTCAAGCCGAAGACCAAGCGGCCAAACCTGTATCGCGTGCTGATCCTGAACGACGACTACACACCTATGGAATTCGTCGTTCACGTGCTGGAGAAGTTCTTTCAGAAGGACATCGAGGCTGCGACCAAGATCATGCTGCACGTCCACCACCACGGCATCGGAGAGTGCGGCGTGTTCACCTACGAGATCGCCGAGACCAAGGTGACGCAGGTGATGGATTTTGCCCGCAAGCACCAGCATCCGCTGCAATGCGTGATGGAAAAGAAGTAAACCTCGTCACGGCGCCTCCGGTTGTTGTGTAGGCCGCAGCGATTGTCGCGTGACGTCTGCGCGATCTGCGCGGCCGGGAAACCTGCGTAAATCTGCGTCGGCGCCGATCCTGCCCAAATCGGAACGGGTTTTGCATCGAGAATGCCGCAGGTGTGTCGCCGCCGAGTCGCGGAACCGGTCTTTCGCCGCGATTTTGTATAACTATATGTGACAAAGGTTGTTGTTGCCTGACCGGGCGATGGCGATCATGATGGTGGGGGCCATAGAGGACGCGAATGCCGACTTTTTCCCAAAGCCTTGAACAATCCCTGCATCGTGCGCTGGCGATCGCAAACGAGCGTCATCACCAATACGCGACGCTCGAGCATCTCTTGCTCTCTTTGATCGACGACTCCGATGCAGCTGCCGTCATGCGCGCCTGCAGCGTCGATCTCGACAAGCTCCGCACGAGCCTGGTCAATTATCTCGAAACTGAATTCGAGAATCTGGTGACGGATGGCGCCGACGATGCCAAGCCGACCGCCGGTTTCCAGCGCGTGATCCAGCGCGCGGTAATCCACGTACAATCCTCCGGTCGCGAAGAGGTGACCGGCGCTAACGTGTTGATTGCGATCTTCGCCGAACGCGAGAGCCATGCCGCGTATTTCCTGCAGGAGCAGGACATGACACGCTACGACGCGGTCAACTACATCAGCCACGGCATCGCCAAGCGGCCGGGCGTCTCCGAGGCGCGCCCTGTGCGCGGCGTCGACGAAGAGACCGAGGCCAAGGGCAGCGAAGACGCCAAAAAGAAGGGCGAGGCGCTCGAGACCTATTGCGTCAACCTCAACAAGAAGGCGCGTGACGGCAAGATCGATCCGGTGATCGGACGCAATTCCGAGATCAACCGCGCGATCCAGGTGCTGTGCCGCCGGCAGAAGAACAATCCGCTGTTCGTGGGCGAGGCCGGTGTCGGCAAGACCGCGATCGCGGAGGGGCTCGCCAAGCGCATCGTCGACAGCGAGGTGCCGGAAGTTCTGGCGGCGGCCACGGTATTCTCGCTCGACATGGGCACGCTGCTCGCGGGCACGCGCTATCGCGGTGACTTCGAGGAGCGCCTGAAGCAGGTGCTGAAGGAGCTCGAGGCGCATCCCAACGCCATCCTGTTCATCGACGAGATTCACACCGTGATCGGTGCGGGCGCGACCTCGGGCGGGGCGATGGATGCCTCGAATCTGCTCAAGCCCGCGCTCGCCTCGGGCACGATCCGCTGCATGGGCTCGACAACCTACAAGGAATACCGCCAGCACTTCGAGAAGGACCGTGCGCTGGTGCGGCGCTTCCAGAAGATCGACATCAACGAGCCGACCGTCGAGGACGCGATCGCGATCCTCAAGGGCCTCAAGCCGTATTTCGAGGACTACCACCGGCTGAAGTACACCAATGAGGCGATCGAGGCCGCGGTGCAGCTCTCCTCGCGCTACATTCACGACCGCAAGTTGCCGGACAAGGCGATCGACGTGATCGACGAGTCCGGTGCGGCGCAGATGCTGGTCGCCGAGAACAAGCGCAAGAAGACCATCGGCATCAAGGAGATCGAGACCACGATCGCCTCGATGGCGCGGATTCCACCGAAGAGCGTGTCGAAGGACGATGCCGAGGTGTTGAAGCATCTCGAACAGACCCTGAAACGCACGGTGTTCGGCCAGGACAAGGCAATCGAGTCACTTGCGGCATCGATCAAGCTGGCGCGTGCCGGCTTACGCGAGCCGGAGAAGCCGATCGGCTGCTACCTGTTCTCGGGTCCCACCGGCGTCGGTAAGACGGAAGTGGCGAAGCAGCTTGCGGCGAGCCTCGGCGTCGAGTTGTTGCGCTTCGACATGTCCGAGTACATGGAGCGGCACACCGTGTCGCGCCTGATCGGCGCCCCTCCCGGCTATGTCGGCTTCGACCAGGGCGGTCTGCTCACCGACGGCGTCGACCAGCATCCGCATTGCGTGGTGCTGCTCGACGAGATCGAGAAGGCGCATCCCGATCTCTACAACGTGCTGCTCCAGATCATGGATCACGGCCGGCTCACCGACCATAACGGCAAGCAGGTCAATTTCCGCAACGTGATCCTGATCATGACCACGAATGCGGGCGCGGCGGATCTCGCCAAGCAGGCGTTCGGCTTCACGCGGTCCAAGCGCGAAGGCGACGACCACGAGGCGATCAACCGGCAGTTCGCGCCGGAATTCCGCAATCGTCTCGATGCCGTCGTCTCGTTCGGTCATCTCAGCGTCGAGGTGATCGGTACGGTGGTGGAGAAGTTCGTGCTCCAGCTCGAGGCCCAGCTCGGCGACCGCGACGTCACCATCGAGCTGTCCGAGCCCGCCAAGGCGTGGCTGGTCCAGCACGGCTATGATGAGCAGATGGGCGCGCGGCCGATGGCCCGCGTGATCCAGGAGCACATCAAGAAGCCGCTCGCAGACGAGGTGCTGTTCGGCAAGCTCAAGGGTGGCGGCCACGTCCGCGTCGTCCTGGTCAAGGACGAGGCCGACGAGACCAAGGACAAGATCGGCTTCGAGTTCGTCGAGGGGCCGGTGACGCCGAAGCAGGAGAAACTGCCCGCCCGGAAGCGTCCGCCGGGCAAGTCGAAGCCGGGCGGCCCCGGCGGCTCGAAGGGGCCGACGTCAAAGGGTCCGCTGGTCAAGGTCTAATCGCATCGTCGCACGAATCGAAATGGCCGGCTGAGAAGCCGGCCTTTTCATTTTGGGACCGCCCGGGCTCTTACTGCTTCGGGCGCGCCGGCAGCCGTGGCTGGTTCGGAGCGGCAGGGTGCGCGCCAACCGTGGATCGATTGGGAACCTTGGCAGCACGCGCCGCTAATCAATCTCCGCGCAGACGCTGATCGTCCTGCACGCGGACGTGCTCGGCGCCGCGGGCGCCCGCAGGCGATAGCCGCAACACGCTCAGCATGGCGCCGCACAAGGCGAATCCGACGCCGGCGAGCAGGGCGATCCGGGTTCCCTCGATCGGATAGCGGCCCAGGAATAGCGCCACCAGCGCCGCGCCCGTGGTCTGGCCGAGCAGCCGCGCCGTGCCCAGCATGCCGCTGGCGCCGCCGGCGCGCTGGCGCGGGGCGGCCGCGATCATGGTGCGATTGTTTGGCGTCTGGAACAGACCGAAGCCGGCGCCGGCTAGCGCCATGCGCCAGACCACGTCGAGCGGCGTGGGGTCCGCAGGCAGCAAGGCGAGCGCGCCCAGGCCGCAGGCAAACAGCGTGAGCCCGATGCCGCCGAGCAGGCCGGCTGGATAGTGCTCGACCAGTCGGCCGGCAAGGGGGGCTGCAAAGGCCACCGTGATCGGCCATGGCGTGATCAGCAGACCCATATGCACGGCGGAATAGCCGAAACGGCTCTGGAGGTAGAAGGGGATCGCGACGAAGGCCAGCATCTGTCCGCAGAACGAGGCGATCGAGGTCGCAATCGACAGCGCGAAGACGGGGATGCGCAAGAGATCGACCGGCAACAGCGGCGATGCGATGTGGGTTTCCCGCCAGATCAGCAGCGCGCCGGCGACGACGGCGATTGCGAATTGAACGAGGCAGGTCACGAGCGCCCCGCCATGGCCGACGCTGTCGATCGCGGCGATGCCGACGCCGAAGGTGATCGCGGAGAGCGCGGCGCTCTGCCAGTCGAAGGAACGGCCCGCAGGCTTGGTGTGGGGCAGGCTGCGCAGGCCCAGCACCAGCGTGACGGCGCCGAGTGGCACGTTGATGGCGAACAGCCAGGGCCAGCTTCCCACCGCGAGGATGCCCGCGGCAAGCGTCGGTCCGATCGCGGCCGAGAACGCGACGACGAGCGCGTTGAGCCCGATGCCGCGGCCGAGCTGGCTGCGCGGATAGGTGAAGCGCACCAGCGCCGCGTTGACGCTCATGATGCCGGCTGCGCCGAACCCCTGCACGATGCGCGCGATCGTGAGCATCGGCAGCGTGTGCGCCACCGCGCAGAATGCGGATGCGAGCGTAAAGAGGACGAGCCCGGTCAGATACACGCGGCGATAACCGACGATCTCGCCGAGTGAAGCCAGCGGCAGCAGCGAGATGGTGATCGCGAGCTGATAGCCGTTGACGATCCAGATCGAGAAGGCCGGGCTCGCATCGAGGTCGGCCGCAATCGTGGGCAGTGCCACGTTGGCGATGGCACTGTCGACCACAGCCATGATGATGCCGAGCGCAATGGTCAGGACCGCCTGGTTGCGCTGAGGCTGCGGCAGGCCGTCGGCATGCTCGATCGGGGCGGTCGACATCATGGAGGCGAGCTTGATTCGAGCCGTGATTCATCTCCGGGTTAGGCAATTGCAGGATGGATCGCAACCCGGCAGGACACGGACGGTTCCCGTCCCGGAAGCAGGCCTTCCGGTGCGGCAAGCATGGGTCAGGGTGGCTTTCGCAAGCTCCAAATTGATGCAGCGCAAGGGGCAGGCTCGCCGAACTGATGAGATCCCTACACCGGCGGCGGATTGCGGTCGCTGAAGGTCGTGCGCTGATGCCAGTAGGGATAGGGCAGCGTCACCTTGCTTGCGGCGTCGAGCTTTTCGATTTGCTCTCTGGTCAACGACCAGCCGACCGCGCCGAGATTCTCTCGCAACTGCGTCTCGTTGCGCGCGCCGATGATCAGCGTCGAGACCGTCGGACGCTGCAGCAACCAGTTCAACGCAATCTGCGAGACGCTCTTCCCATTTTCCTTGGCTATCTCATCGATCGCATCGACGACACGATAGACGTGCTCATCGGGCACCGGCGGGCCGAAATCGGCGGTCTTGGGCAGGCGGCTGACCTCGGGCTTGGGTTGGCCGCGGCGGATCTTTCCGGTCAGGCGTCCCCATCCGAGCGGCGACCACACCACCGCGCCGAGCCCCTGGTCGAGGCCAAGCGGCATCAGCTCCCATTCGTAGTCGCGCCCGATCAACGAATAGTAGGTCTGATTGGCAACATAGCGCGGAAAGCCGTGCTTGTCGGCGACGGCGAGCGACTTCATCAGGTGCCAGCCCGAAAAATTCGAAACACCGACGTAGCGGATCTTGCCGGCGCGCACGAGCACGTCGAGGGTCGCAAGCACCTCTTCGGGCGGGGTGAATGCGTCGAAACCGTGGAGCTGGAACAGGTCGATGTAATCGGTCCCGAGGCGGCTCAGTGAAGCGTCGATGGCTGCGAGCAGATGTTGCCGCGACGAGCCGATGTCGTTCGGACCCTCGCCGAAGCGAAAGGTTGCCTTGGTCGAGACCAGAACCTTGTCGCGGCGGCCCTTGATGGCCTCGCCGAGAACGCGCTCGGATTCGCCGAGCGAATAGACGTCGGCGGTGTCGAACATCGATACGCCGGCTTCGAGGCAGATATCCAGAAGGCGCCGCGCTTCGCTCGCGTTAGTCGTACCCCATGCAGCGAGGCGGCCGACGCCGCCGAAGGTGCCCGTTCCAAGGCTCAAAGCGGGCACCATGAGGCCTGACCGGCCCAAGCGTCGGTATTCCATTGATATGCTCCTCGGTTGGCCGCTGGTTGATCGGTGCGACCTTGGTGCGGAAGCTAGCGCAAGCAAGAGCTGCGCACCATTGCGCGCACATGGCGGCTCTGCTTTGCGAGGTTCGTATTTGCTAGGCCACGCTCGTCGTCTGCAAGTTCGCGGCCGAGATCTTCGCGCGCAGCCAGGCTTCGAATGCGCCGACATGGCTGCGACCTTTGGTTTCCGAAGAGCGCACGAGATAATAGGAGACCGTCTCGACCTCGAATTCAGGCTGGCGGAACGGCGCGACAAGCGTCCCCTTATCCAACTCCTCGGCGGCGAGGATCTCGCTCTCCAGGACGACGCCGAGACCTTCGACAGCCGCGTCGATCGCCATGGTGGATCGGTCGAACCACAATTCGTGGCGCGCCTTGATGTTCGTGCCGATGACTTTGCGCAGATAGTCGGTCCAGGTCAGTGCGTTCGAGGAATGGATCAGGGTTGCGCGGGCGAGATCGCCGGGCTCGCGCAGCCCGAGCTGCTCGATCAACCGCGGGCTACAGAGCGGACGCAAACGCTCGGCCAGCAGCGGCTCGATCTGCCTGTTGTTCACGACCGGCGGACGACCATAGGCAATGGCGAGATCGAAGCGGATGGTTTCGAGATCGCGTAAGTCGGCGATGGTCGACAGCCTGATCCCGATCCCCGGATGCTGGCCGATGAAATTGCCGATCCGAGGCTGGAGCCATTTGCCGGCAAAACTCGGTCCGCTTGCGATGAACAGATGATCGCGCTGCGATTGCGGCGCCACCAGCCGCGTCGCGCCCATGATCGTACCGAACGCGCGCTCGATCTCGCCGGCATAGAGGCGGCCGGCATTGGTGAGCATCGCGCGGCCGGCATGCCGCGAGAACACGCGCACGCCGAGGAAGTCTTCGAGTTTCTGGATGTGATGGCTGATCGCCGAGGGCGTGACCCCAAGCTCCTCGGCAGCTCGGCTGAAGCTGCCATGTCGGGAGGCTGCTTCGAACGCCGACAGCGCCCTGAGCGGCGGCATTCGCGGCCGCTCCGTTGAATCCACTTCATCGGCTGCTGAGTTTTTTGAACTGGCGCCCATCATGCCTGCCCGGTACGAATTTCCCCGTTGCACGGGCAAGTTTCGTACCGCTAGCGCCCCGACGCAACTGCTTCGTGCCCCAAACCTGCCCCGAGACCGAGACCGGTGAGCGGACTCCGCATCGCCGCGCCGCACGCCTGCGCGGCGGATGCCGCTTACCCGAGGAGACTAAATGACTTCAGCGTTGAAACAGGCCGCCGACGAATTCCTGGTCCGGTATGGCGGAGACGTGTTCCCGAACCTCTTCACCTCGGCGAAGGGGACCATCGTCACCGACAGCGACGGGCGCGACTATCTCGATTTCACGTCGGGGCAGATGTGCGCGACGATCGGCCACAACCATCCCGCGATCGTCGCGGCGGTGGAGCGGGCGGGCAAGAAGGCCTTCCATCTCTTCAGCGGGATGATCCCCGAAGTGGTGGCCGAACTCGCCCAGGTGCTGGCGAAGGATTGGCTGCCCGGCGATCTCAAGCGCTCGATCTTCATCAACACCGGTTCGGAAGCGACCGAAGTCGCGCTCCGGATGGCCAAGATGTACACCGGCGGCTACGAGGTGCTCGTCCTCGGCGGGTCCTGGCACGGCATCACCGGGGGGGCTGCCTCGGTTTCGATGGCGAGCGACCGCAAGGGCTATGGCGTGCCGCCGCCCGGCGTGTTCGTCATCCCGGAGCCGAACGCCTACAGGCCCTACATCGCAAAAGGCAGCGAGGACGAGTCCGCGCTCGCCAATCTCGAACTTGCCCTGAAGATGTTCGACATGCAGTCGACCGGGCGAGGCGCCGCGATCATCGCCGAGCCCGTGATCAGCGCCGGCGGTGTGCTGGTGCCGCCGAAGGCTTTTATGGAAGCATTGCGCAAAGCCGCCGACGCGCGCGGCATGCTGCTGATCTTCGACGAGGCCCAGACCGCGTTCGGGCGCATCGGCAAAAAGACCGGAGCCGAATATTTCGGCGTCGTCCCTGACATCATGACCATGTCCAAGACGCTCGGAGGCGGCCTTCCGCTTGCGGCCGTGTCGACCACGGAGGTGATCGAGAGCAAGCTCCACGAGGATCATTTCACCTACTACACCAGCCACGTCTCTGATCCCCTCCTGGCCGAGGTCGGGCTCGCGGTGCTGCGCGTGATCGCCGAGGAGAAGCTCGTCGAACGCGCCAATGTCATGGGCGCCTATCTGCGCGGCCACTTCGAGGGCCTTCAGCAGAAATACGAGCAGATCGGCGACATCAGGGGAATGGGACTTCTGCTCGGCGTCGAGCTGGTCACCGACCGCCACAGCCGGCGCGCGGCCCATCAGCTCGGTGGGCTGACGACGAAGAAGTGCTTCGAGTATGGGCTGAGCATGAACATCCGGCGCCGCCCCGAGCGCGGATCGGTGTGGCGCATCGCACCGCCACTGACCGTCTCGACCGAGGAGATCGATCGCGCTGTCGAGATCCTGGATCGGTCCTTGAGGGAAAGCCTCGATGAGCTGACGCGAAATCCCGCCGCCTAGCAACAGTCCGGAGGCTGACATGATCCGCAAACACGCGCCGACGCTTGCCATTGCCGCCCTCTCGCTTGTGCTACTGGATGTTCCCGCAGCGCAAGCGGCCAGCCAGACCCTCGACAAGATCAAGGAGGTCGGAAAGGTCACGTTTGGCTACCGCGAGGCCTCGATTCCGTTTGCTTATCTCGGGGCTGATCAGAAGCCGACCGGGCTCTCGCTCGATCTCTGTTCCGCGGTGGCGGATAAGATCAAGTCCGTGTTGAAGCGCTCGGTGCTGCAAATTGATTACGTGCCGGTGAACGCGTCCAACCGCATTCCATTGCTTCAGAACGGCACCATCGACGTCGAGTGCGGCAGCACGACCAACACCGCGGAACGGCAGAAGCAGGTCTCGTTCTCCATTGCGACCTATGTCGCATCGCCGCGCTGGCTGGTGTCCGCCTCGTCTCGGGTGACGGAGCCGACAGGACTCGACGGGCAGACGGTCGTCATCACGCAGGGCTCGCTGAATTTCGGGCTCGCCAAGAAGATACTGGATGACGAGAAGCTGAGTGTGACGATCGTCCAGGCCAAGGACCATGCCGAGTCGCTCCTCATGCTTGGAACAGGCCGCGCCGCGGCGTGGTTCGAGGACGATATCCTGGTTGCTGGGCTTGTCGCAAACGCATCCGATCCCGAGGCGTTCCGGATGTTGGCGGCTAGCTATGCGCCATCCTACTACGGGCTGATGACACGCAGGGAGGACCCGGAATTCAAAGCACTCGTCGACGCCGCCATCAAAGAAAAGATGGTGTCCGGTGGGTTCGATCGGCTCTACGTCAAATGGTTCGAGTCGCCGATTCCGCCAAAGGGACAGAACCTCCAGCTTCCCATGAGCGAAGCGATGAAGGCCCGCGTCACATCTCCAAGCGACGCGCTTGCGCCTTAGTCGTGCAGACGCATGTCGTCGAAGCTGGGATCGCTGACGTGCGAGCGGATCATCTTCGGTGGAGCTGGGGCCTCGATGCTTGCTGCCTGCGGACCGCAGCCGACGTTGCCGTCACGAGCCTGCCGAGGCAGCAGAGCCAGGCTCCAGCCTGCCAGCACCAGCACCGCGAGCCGGATCGCGATCACACCCAGCAACAGCTCCGATCCGCCTGTCGTTGAATGGGTTCTCATGCGCGCCAGCCTGATGCACGCCGGTGGACGAGACAATCTGGAATTCCCGAGTGCTGCCTTCGTCCAAATCGAAGGCTGGGGCTGAAGGCGGCCGGCGCGGTTATTCCGTCCGGCCGATCTTAATGCCGCAGCTGGCTCTGCCGGAACTCGCGCGGCGACATCCCGAAATGCTCGCGGAAGACGCGGCCGAAATGCGAGAGGTCGTTGAAGCCCCAGGCGAAGGCGATCTCGCTGACGTGGCGGTGGGCGAGCACGGGCGTGGCGAGGTCGCGCCGGCATTGGGCGAGACGTTCGGCCAAGACGTAGCGCTGGAACGAGGTATCCTCGTCGGCGAGAAGATCGTTCACGTAGCGCGGCGAGATGCCGAGCGCAGCCGCGGTCTCCGATAGCGAGAGGTCGGGATCGGCGAGGTGCGCACGGATATGCGCCTTCAGCCGGTAGAGCAGGGCGGAGCGATGGGTAGAAGACGGCAGCGCCGTCTTGCCGAGCCGCTCGCTCAGCGCCATCGCCAGGAGGTCGACGGCCTGTTCCGACAGCGCGGCGGCGTTATCCGCCGCGAGTTGATCCGCGCTCTGGCAGAGTTTCACGATGAAATCGTAGGCAAGCCGTTCGAGCGGCGCGCCGGCGCCGAACGACAACGCAGTGAGAGCTTCGGTGCGGCCGAGCCGCCGCTGCAGCATCTCGCGCGGCACCTTGAAGATGGTCTGCGTGAAAGCGTCGTTGAACTTCAGCTCGTAGGGCCGCGTGGTGTCGTAGAGTGCGAACTCACCCGGATGGATCACGGTCTCGCGGCCGTCCTGCACGACACCGCCGTCGCCGCGATTGCCAAGCGCGACGAGGACGAAATCCTGGTCCGAGCGCGCGATGCGCGAGGGCGTACGGAAGACGTGCTGGCGGTCGGAGCAAACCTCGGAGCACACCGCCTTGCCGAGCGTGGCCTGCGTCACCGAACCGCGAAAGGCGCTGCCGAGGTCCGATTTGCAGTCCAGACCGACGAAGACGTCGCAAACGATATCCTGCCAGAGGGCCAGACGCCTGTGCCCGGGGCTGTCGTCGGTGGTGAACTGGATGGACATGGGCTGGCCTCCCTTTCACGTCGCGAAATTCGCATGCAATCGCTGGCCTGGCAGAGCTCGAGGCAAATTCCGTACCGCCATTCCAGTCGAATTTTCGTGCCGTGGCGGTCGAGCGAACCTCATCCGGCTCTGGCCCAATAGACTGCATCGGGGGCGGGCCGCGATCAACCGGAAAGCCACCTGTCCCAGCGGAGCACGAGGAGGCGGCAATGGGCATCCAACATCCGAAATACAAGGTGGCGGTGGTGCAGGCGGCGCCCGCCTGGCTCGATCTCGACGCCTCGATCGACAAGTCGATCGCCCTCATCAGGGAGGCGGCAGAAAAGGGCGCCAGGCTGATCGCCTTTCCGGAGGCTTTCATCCCCGGTTACCCCTGGCACATCTGGCTGGACTCGCCGGCCTGGGCGATCAGCCGCGGCTTCGTGCAGCGCTATTTCGACAATTCGCTGTCCTATGACAGCCCGCAGGCCGGGAAGCTGCGCGACGCCGTACGGAAGGCAAAGCTCACCACCGTGATCGGCCTGTCCGAGCGCGACGGCGGCAGCCTCTACCTCGCGCAATGGCTGATCGGTCCCGATGGCGAGACGATTGCAACGCGCCGCAAGCTGCGGCCGACCCATGCCGAGCGCACCGTCTATGGCGAGGGCGACGGCAGCGACCTCGCCGTCCACGCCAGGTCCGACATCGGCCGCATCGGCGCGCTGTGCTGCTGGGAGCATCTCCAGCCGTTGTCGAAATACGCGATGTATGCCCAGAACGAGCAGGTCCATGTCGCGGCCTGGCCGAGCTTTTCGCTCTACGATCCCTTCGCGCCGGCGCTGGGCGCCGAGGTGAACAACGCCGCCTCGCGCGTCTATGCGGTCGAAGGTTCCTGCTTCGTGCTCGCGCCCTGCGCAACGGTGTCGCAGGCCATGATCGACGAGCTCTGCGACCGGCCCGACAAGAACGCGCTGCTCCACGTCGGTGGCGGGTTCGCCGCGATTTACGGCCCGGACGGCAGCCAGATCGGCGACAAGCTCGCGCCGGACCAGGAGGGGTTGTTGATCGCCGAGATCGATCTCGGCGCCATCGGCGTCGCCAAGAACGCGGCCGATCCGGCCGGGCACTATTCGCGCCCAGACGTCACGCGGCTCCTCCTCAACAAGAAGCGGTACCAGCGCGTCGAGCAGTTTGCGCTGCCGGTTGATACCGTCGAGCCAACGGACATCGCCGCGGCGGCAAGCTGAGCTTGCAGGGAGGCCCGATCATGGAATCTGCTATTCCTCAGAACCTGGAAATGAAGCGCTCGCGCCACAAGCGAGTGCCCGACGATTACCAGCCGCCATATCCGTCGTTCGTCGCGCGCTACAAGCCCACGGTCAGCCGTGTCGCGATGGCCTATTTCGGCGTGCAGTATCGCGGCACGGCGCCAACAGTCGCGACGGCTGCGCTCGCAGAAATCGCCGGACGCTTTGCGAAGGAAAGCGGCCCATCGCATTGGGACCGCGCGCGCTACATCGATCAGGTCGGCCATGAGAACGTGGTCTCCGTCGCCTATTGGGACGACATCGCGCGCTTCGACGCCTGGTTTGCGCCGGCGCGCGAGGCGTGGACGGGGAAGGCACGTGATGGGATCGGGACTTTCATCGAGGTGCTACGTCCCTTAGTTGCGCGGCACGAGACGTTGTTCTCCTCGATCGACCGCCCCGAGGGCGTGGCCGCCATTGCCGAGGGCATGAGCGGCGAGGTGCAGGAGCATGCCTATTGGGGCGGCATGCGCGACCGCATTCCGCTGTCGCAGACCGACGCAATGGCGCCCGCCGGCAATCCCGAATTGATCCGCGACGGCGCGCGGCTGCGTGTGCAAGCGCATGACAATCTCTGCCTGATCCGTTCCGGACAGGACTGGAGCGACACGGAGGCGTCGGAGCGCAAGCTCTATCTCGACGACGTCGAGCCGGTGCTGCGCGAAGGCATGGATTTCCTGCGCGATCACGGCCTCGGCATCGGCTGCTACGGCAACCGCTACATGCACGTGCTCACGGCTGATGGCAGCGCCAGCGAAAAATCCTACGGCCAGAGCTGGTGGAACAGCCTTGCGGCGCTGGAGCGCTGGGCGGAGTCGCATCCGACTCACGTCAAGATCTTCGGCGCGGCGATGAAATTTCTCTCGACGCTGGGGCCGTCGGCAAAACTCCGGCTCTATCACGAGGTCACGGTGGCGGCTGGGGATGAGCAGTTCTTTGAATACCTGAACTGCCATCCGAAAACGGGCATGCTGGCCGCGGTCGAGACCGCCGGCGCGTGAGGGTTACACGACGCAATGGCCGAGCAGCTCGGGATGCGCGGCGCAGATGTGATGTGCGCCGGCCTCTTTGAGCTCCGCCTCGCTGCCATAGCCATAGAGTACGCCGATCGCGGTCATGCCGTTGGTCCGGGCACCGATCACGTCATGGCTGCGGTCGCCGATCATGATGGCGCTACGCGGATCGACCTTGGCCTCATCGAGCGCGTAGCGGAGCAGGTCGCGCTTGTCGACGCGCGTGCCGTCGAGCTCGGAGCCGAACACGCGCTCGAAATACGGTTTCAGGCCGAAATGATCGACGATGCGGGTGGCATAGATCACAGGCTTGCTGGTGGCGACGAACATTCGCTGGCCTGTTGCTGCCAGCGAGGACAATGTGTCCGTAATTCCGCTGTAGGCCTCGTTCTCGAACAGGCCGACATCGCTGAAGCGCTCGCGATAAAGCAGCAGCGCGCGGTCGGCGAGCTCGTCCGATCCGGCGAGCTTTTTCAGGCTGGCATGCAGCGGCGGGCCGATGCACCAGGTCAGCTCGTCCTCGCTCGGCACGGCAACGCCTAGCCGCTCAAGTGCGTACTGAATCGAGCGCGTGATTCCGGGTTTCGGGTTGGTCAGCGTGCCGTCGAGATCAAAATAGATAGTCACCATTGTCGCCGCGCCTGCGTTGATACTGCCGTCTATTGCCCGACCTAGACGAGGCTGCAGGCCGAGGCAACTCGCACAGTCGTCATACCGGACTCCCTTCGCTAATGTCGCGTACCGTTTTAAGGCTCGCTATTCGCAAAACGTGGGCGTAAAGTCGCGCCATCACCGCCCTTCCAACGGCTTCCATCGGTGACTGAGGGTCACGAGCACTCCCGCCGACAGAGGAGGAGGGTGCATGTCTCGATTTCATCTGGCCGATTGGATCGTGCCGCCAGTGATGGTCCCGCTATTTCTTCTGCTGCTGGTGGCCGCGGCGGCTTTCCTGCATGGATAAGACGCCGCAACTGCAATACCTCGTCAGCGGGGATCATGAAGGCGGCCGCGTCAGCCTTGGCCGGGCTACGACCGCTGCCGCCCTGAAGAAGGCGAGAGAGCTGGTGCAGGAAGGCTATCTCGACGTACGCATATGCACGCCGCAGGGCCGACTTCTGTTGCCTGACGAGTTCGATCAGTTCGAAGATTGATGAGACGCCAGCAGCTCTTCAAATGGCTGCTTCCGTATCCATCCGCAGTCGCACCTGGCTGGAGCAGCAACCGGCGGTGCATGGGCAGAAATCACAGGATCTTTGATATGATTGCGGCCTGGAAAAACGTCTGCATGAAACCGCTGCTTGCCGCATTGGTGCTCGGCACGTTTGCGCAAGGCGCGATCGCCGGCGAGTCCGATTGCCGCGCGATCGAAAGCACCAGCGGGCGGCTCGCCTGCTATGACGCCGCGTTTCCTCCGAAAGTCAAGAAACCCTCCGCTGTAGAGGGCGACGCATCCCGGGCTGCTCCATACAAAGACCCGTTCGTTGCGGAAGAGGCCATAACCGCGGCGAAGCTGAAGAATATCTGTCGCGGTTGTTGAGGTGTTTGACAAACCGGGTGCGGGAGCCTGAGGGCGGGCGGCCAATGGGGCGTCGCATGCGCAGCTGCCACTCGGAAGCGCATACTTTGCGGTTATGTGTTGTCGCGATGGATAACGAGGAACCGTCATGGCCCGCGAAACAACTTACGTGGTGCAGGCATTCAATGCCGGCAAGGGCGGAAATCTGAAGGCCGACTCTCCGATCGTCTGCAAGTCGGAAAGCGGTGCGCTGCGAACCGCGGAGCGATTGGCATTGAGCAAGCTCGGCGTCGTTGCGTTCTCGTCCAGCGGCGATCCCGAAATGGGGGACTATGACGATGAGCCTACGGTGTTCTTCCGGAAGGGCGAGCTTCCGGCGGGCTTCGACTGAGACCTTGATTGGGAAGATATATGCAGAGGAGCCTATATGAGCGAGCGACTTGAGACACTGAAGAAAGCCCGCGATCGCATGATCGAGGACCGAGACGCGCATGCGAAAGTTCTGGCGGCCCCCTTTGAGCGCGACACGGCCGAACGCGCGCGCAACAAATTCGTCGAATTTCAGGCGCTGATCGACGCGCTTGATCGCGCCATCAGCGGTGAAAGCCCGGTTCCGGTCAAAAACTAAGGCAGCGCCGCCGCTGCTGCCTTCATTGCTGCTTGGTCCATTCGACGATCGCAGCGGCATCCGTGCCGGCCTGCGTCTGCCACGCGGTGACTGTGGCCGTCGCCGCCTTCCGGAGTGCGGCGAGGAGCGACGGCGGCGCGGGCTCGGTAATGCGGACGCCGTTGTCGCGCATGCGCGCATAATTTTCGGAGGTGCGATGGGCGAGCAGTGCGAACTGGCTTTGCTCGGTCTCGGCCGCCGCCGCCAGGACCTCGCGTTGCACCGGCTCGGACAGCTCCGCAAACGCATCGTTGCGGACAAAGGCGATGGAGACCGGCATCGCGTAATTGATGGCCGTAAAATGCGGCAAAAAGTCCCAGAGCTTGCGTCCAGCGCCACCGTCGCCAGACGTGAGGACCGCATTCAACCGGTGCTCCCTGAGCCCGGCGAGCGCCGCGTCCATCGGCAGGAACTGCGCATTTGCGCCGGCCGCGCGCATGACGTCGCTGGAGTTGGCGTCATAAGCCCGCAAGTTCAGTTTCGGCAAGTCGCCGTCGCCTTCGAGCGGATGGTCGGACCAGAGGCCTGTGGCGGGCCAGATCGTCACATAAAGCAGTTTGAGGCCGCGCGCCGCGAGCGCCTTCTCGTAGAGCGGGCGTGCCCGCAGATTGGCATCGCGGGCGACGTCGACCGATTGCACCAGGAAGGGCAGGGTGGACAAACCGAGCACCGGGTCGAGGCCGGACAGTGCGCCTGCAAAGGCATCGCCACCGGCGATCCGGCCGTCCAGGGCGGCGCGGGGCATCTCGCCCGAGCTGATCTTGAGTTCGTTATCGAAGGCGCTGCTCACCGTCACGAACCCGTTGGTGCGCTCAGCCACGCGCTTGGCAAAGGTCGTGAGCCCGATTCCGGAAATGTTGTTCTGCGGGTACTCGGTCGTCATCCGCCAGGTGATCTGTGTGGCGACTTGCGCCATGGCCGGCGCGGCCATCACCGCGAGGGCGGCCCAGGCGAGGACAAGGATGGTGTGGATCCGTTTGGCGGGGTAGCGCATTGAGGGAAGCAGGTCAGGCAGCATATTGGCAACTCTTTGAACGATGGCACAATGCCACAACATGGCAGATCACCTTGTGGCACGCCGTGCCGGCGTGCGCCACAGACGCGGTCGCGCCGCGCCGGCCATCATCGCAACGCTGCTTCTGTCGGTCACGCGGGGGCTCGCATGGGACAGTTCTCCGGCACAGACCGACGTCGCGGTGCCGAACGTCGAGGAGCTTGCGACGAAGCCGCAAAAGCCTGCGGATGCGCGCGAGAACGACACACGCGAATCGATCTGCCTGATCATCGAGGCTGCGGCGCGCGATGCCAATTTGCCGCTGGAATTCTTCGCCCGTGTGATCTGGCAGGAGAGCCGCTTCCAGACCGATGCCGTCGGGCCGGTGACCCGCAGCGGCGACCGCGCGCAGGGGATCGCGCAGTTTATGCCGGGCACGGCGAGCGAGCGCGGGCTGCTCAATCCCTTCAATCCGGTGCAGGCGCTGCCGAAGTCGGCGGAGTTTTTGAACGAGCTGCGCAACCAGTTCGGCAATCTCGGCCTTGCGGCCGCCGCCTACAATGCCGGGCCGCGCCGGGTCCAGGAATGGCTTGCCGGTAGCGGCCCCATGCCGGAGCAGACTCGCAACTACGTCCTCGCCATCACCGGCGCGACGGTCGAGGCCTGGGCCAAGGCTGGTGCGACCGGCGAGGGGCCGCCAAGCGCGCCGCCCACGAGCTGCCGCGATTTGATGGCGCTCTTGAAGCGCGCGCCGAATCCCTTCGTCGCCGAACTCGAGCAGCATGTGGAGCTCGCCGCCGCAAAGACCTGGGGCGTGCAGCTCGCCGCCGGCTTCGACCGCAACAGGGCGCTGGCGATGTATTCCCGCGCGGTGACGCGGCTGAGCGCGGTGATCGGCGACCGCGATCCGAGCCTCCTCTCGTCGGTGATGCGTAGCCGCGGCACGCGCGCCTTCTATCAGGTGCGCATCGGCGCCGACACGCGTAGTGAGGCGGATGACCTGTGCAACCGCATCCGCAAGGCCGGCGGCGCCTGCTTCGTGCTGAAGAACAGGGGTGTAGCTGGGTAGGAGAGCCAGAGCTGCTCCTTTGTGAGGAGCGAGATCAAAGCATTGCTTTGATCTTGTGCGGCAGGTGCAACCGTGTGAAAGGACAATCGACGGGCGAGCGGCCTGCGGAGAGCGGAGCTACGGAATCTGGTGCAGGTGATCGGCGGCGCAACATCCGGAGATTCCGCCGGAACAGTCCAAAGAATTGCTCTGGCGTGCGCTTGCGTGGTGAGCCTGGTGCTCTGGCTCGCCTTGAATGCAGACTTCTCCAACGCTCTGTTGTGGGCCGCGAAACTGGAGGGGCATCCGATCAGCGGAACCGTTGGGGTGAGCAAGGTTGCCATCTGCCTCAGCTGGAGCTTGTTGGCATTCGGGCTTATCTGCCACCGCTACCAGATAAGGATGATCACAGTTTTGGCCCTGTTGGCGGCCACTCTCGTTGCGGGGATCGGCTCCAGCGTTGTCGACATCAAGTTTTTTGATCTGCCCGTCGCCAAACTGATCGTCCAGTCGGTGCCGCTTACATTGCTGTACACTTTCAAGCTGCCGTTGATCGCCATCGCTCTCGCATACTTCATCGTGACCAGGCGGGCGTCCGCTCATGGATATGAACGGCTATCCCTGGCAGCCACGCTGGGCCTGTGCGCGATCATGGCGTGGACCGGTTTGTTCGACGTGATCTACCCGAGCATCGCCTGGCGCTAGGCGGCAGTCCGCCACGCATGCCAGCCCCGCCGCACGCGCCGCTCGATCTTTGCCGGCGTCGTCGCCGGCGAGGTCTTCATGCTGGCCGGCAAGTGGTGGTTGGGCTAAAACCGCTTCCGAATAGCAAGGAACTGGAAATATGGTTCGCCAAAACGAGCTCCGCGAGGGCGAGGTCGCCATCGAGCTGCCGCCGGCGCAGGATGCCGGGCTGGTCTTCATTGGCCGCATCCGCACGCCCTGGACGTCTCGACTGGAGACGCCGCGGCAAGGACGTCACGACGGCCCTATCTGCCGGCTCGAGATCTTCGAGCCGTTCGTGCCGGCGATAAAGGGTGTCGATTTCTACAGCAATCTCGAAGTGCTCTACTGGCTCGACAAGTCGCGCCGCGACATCGTTTTGCAGAGCCCGAAGAACAACGAGAAGACCCGCGGCACCTTCTCGCTGCGCTCGCCGGTGCGGCCCAATCCGATCGGCACCTCGATCGTCAAGCTGGTCGGCATCGAGGCCAATGCGATCCTGGTGCGTGGCCTCGACTGCATCGACAACACGCCGCTGATCGACCTCAAGCCCGATCGCTGCGAGTTCACCCCGCTGGCGCAGCCGCAGGCCGGGGATTTTTAGACGGAGTGAGGGGCGCTCCGCTCCAACCCCGTCATTGCGAGGAGCTCGCGACAAAATTGCGTAGCAATTTTGCGCTGATGCGACGAAGCAATCCTACTGCCTCTGCGGAAGCAGTCTGGATTGCTTCGCTTCGTTCGCAATGACGGGGGAGGCGATCAGCCCGCCTTCAACGCCGCGATCAGCTTGTCGGCGTTCTCTTCCAACACCTTGACGTCTTCCTTGCGGCTTGCGGGCGGCAGCATTGCTACGCCGTCATGGCGGGGCATCACGTGCATGTGCAAATGAAACACCACCTGTCCACCGGCGGGCTCGTTGAACTGCTGCACGGTGATGCCGTCGGCCTTGAACGCCTTCATCGCGGCAGCCGCGATCTTGTGCGCGCCGCGGGCGACGTGGGCGTAGTCGTCAGCCGTGACGTCGAGGATGTTGCGGGCAGGGGTCTTCGGGATCACCAGCGTGTGGCCGGTCACGCGCGGCATGATGTCGAGGAAGGCGAAGACGTGCTCGTCCTCGTAGACCTTGTAGCAGGGAAATTCGCCACGCAGGATCTTTGCAAAGATGTTGTTGGGATCGTAGGCGGTCATGGCGGCGGCTCCTCGAAACTTTGCGCTTACTGTCACCAGACAAGTGGGGGCGTCAAGGCGCCTCGTCGGCGTCCTTTCGGAACGGTCCCATGTCGGCCAGCTCACGTCCGGCTTCCGCAACGTAGGCGCGTTCGCGCTTGAGGTAATCGTCGATGGCGCGGCGCAGGCCCGGGTCGGCGATGAAGTGGGCGGAGTAGGTGGTGCGCGGCAGGTAGCCGCGCGCGATCTTGTGCTCGCCCTGCGCGCCGGCCTCGACATGCCTCAGGCCGCGTTTGATCGCGAAATCGATCGCCTGATAATAGCAGACTTCGAAATGCAGGAACGGATGATGCTCGATCGCGCCCCAGTTGCGGCCGAACAGCGTGTCCGAGCCGATGAAGTTGATCGCGCCCGCGATCCAGCGGTCGTTGCGGCGGGCCATGACGAGCAGCACGTCCTGGCTCATGGTCTCGCCGATCAGCGAGAAGAATTCGCGCGTCAGATACGGCCGGCCCCATTTGCGCGAGCCTGTCTCCATGTAGAAGGCGAAGAAGGCGTCCCAGGCATCCTCGGTGATGTCGCTTCCCGTGAGCGAGTGGATGGTGACGTCGGCGGCCAGCGCCTCGCGCCGCTCGCGTTTGATCGATTTGCGATGGCGTGAGTTCAGGGTGGCGAGGAAGTCATCGAAGGTCGCAAAGCCCTCATTGTGCCAGTGGAACTGCTGGTCGGTGCGCTGGAGGAAGCCGTGCTTGGCGAGCAGTTTCCATTCGGCCTCAAGCGCGAACGTCACGTGGACGGAGGAGGCCTTGCTGACCCCGCACAGCGCCACCAGCCCGCTTGCCAGCGCCTCCGCGATGCGCTCACGATCGACGCCGTCGCGGATCAGGAGCCGCGGCCCGGTCGCCGGCGTGAAGGGAACCGAGACTTGCAGCTTTGGATAATAGCGCCCGCCGGCGCGCTCATAGGCATCCGCCCAGCCGCGGTCGAAGACGTATTCGCCTTGCGAATGCGATTTCAGATAGCAGGGCACGATGCCGGCGACGCGGCCGTCGATCTTGGCCACGAGGTGCCGCGGCCCCCAGCCGGTGCGGATGGTCGCCGAACCCGACTTCTCGACCGCAGAGAGAAATGCGTGCGAGACGAAGGGGTTATAGGCAATTTTTGAGAGACCGGCGGAATCGCCTGGGAGCCCGGATGAGGTTCCCTTGCCATGTCCGTTCTTGCCATGTCCGTTGCAGGCCTTGCCGGGATTTGCGCAGGCGTCCCAGTCGTCAGGTGACACTTCGCCGATGGACGGTACGGCTTCGAGGGTGATTTCGGATGATGCCATCGTGCCCAAGATCGTGCATTGCAGCAGCGACTTCAAGAGGCGGACCCCTCTCGTGCTCCGGACGCAGCGCAGCGCCCTTCAGCGGTGCGCTGCGTCCGGGGCCCAATGCCGAACCGAATTCGCGGAGAAGTCCCGGCTCTGCGCAGCAACCCTACGCGTTGCAGCGCGTCCGGGACACGGGCAACTCCCTACGGCACGAATCCCTCGAAGATCATTTGATCCGCATACTGCCCGACCCGCGTCCGCTGCTCCGGCGTGCGCACGGTCCAGCCGAGCAGGGCGCAGCCGAACACGTTACGGGCGATCCAGGGCGCGGGCGCCGGGAGGTGGTCGACCTTGAAGGCGACGAAATGCGGCTGGGTCTGCAGGCCGTGGCGGAGGGACAGCATGCTGTCGCGCTGCGCCTGCGTCAGCTTCGCCCAATATTCGTCCTCGTAGGTCCGCTGCGCGACGATGCCGCGGGGGCGCGAGGGCAGCAACTCGCGCAGGGCCAGCACCTGGTCGGGATCGAAGGACATGCCCACGGCGGGGCCATCGTAGGACGGCAGGACCTCGGCCATCCGCGTTACCAGCTTGCGGTCTCCGTCAAAACGGCTCTTCACCTCGATCACCAGCGGCACGCGGCCGGCAACCACGGAGCAGAGGTCGCCGAGCGACATCATCCGCTCGGTGGTGTCCTTGAACGTGAGGGCCTTCAGCTCAGCCGCAGTCCTCTCGACCAGCTCGCCAGTCGCCTCGGTGAGGCGGCCGAGCGCATGGTCATGGTGCACCATCGCCTCGCCGTCGGCGGAGAGCTGGATGTCGACCTCGATCGAAAAATTGCCCGCGATCGCAGCCTGCACCGCGCCCGGCATGTTCTCCACGATACCGCGTGAGATGTCATGCAGGCCGCGATGGGCAACCGGACGGGCCGTCAGCCAATCAGGAGCGCGCAAGGCCGTTCGCTCCGCGTCAGGCGACCTCGAACACGGCTTCGACCTCGACCGCTGCATCCGCGGGCAGCGAGGCGACGCCGACGGTGGTGCGGGCGTGGCGGCCCTTGTCGCCAAAGGCGGCGACCATCAGGTCGGAGGCGCCGTTCAGGACCTTCGGTCCGTCCAGGAAGTCGGGCGCCGAGTTGATGAAGCCGCCAAGGCGCACAACGCGCACGACCTTGTCGAGGTCGCCGAGCGCCGCCTTGACCTGGGCCAGCAGGTTGACGGCACAGCCGCGCGCGGCCGCCGCGCCCTGTTCGATCGGGACGTCAGCGCCCAGCTTGCCCTTGGCGATCAGCTTGCCGGCGGGATCGAAGCAGACCTGGCCGGAGACGAACAGCAAATTGCCGGTGCGCACGAACGGCACGTAGTTGGCCACGGGGGTGGGGGCCTCGTGCAGCTTGATGCCCTGTTCCGCCAGTTTCTGCTCGACCGTGCCCGCCATGTCTCGACCTCGATATCCCAAAATTCATTTCGCCCCGGTGCCACTTTTCGCGGCCGGGTGCGCCCTGTTTCGCCCATCATGCCGCCACATGCAAGCAAGCCCGGTGCCGGCGGTGGGAGGCTAGGCCCGGGCCGCATTTTCCTGAGGCGGGACAGGAGGTTCAACGACGCGCCGCAATTATACGTGAAACCGCCGCAGTTGCGACGCATTGGAACGGTCATTAAAGTGTCGAATCTGCGCTTCCCAAGGGACAGACATGGTGCACCTTTTCCGGACTTCGCTCGGTGTGATGGCGCTCGCGGCGGCCGCTTTCGGGGCCGGCGGCAGGGCTGACGCAGCCAGCGGTCCGTTCCTGGCGCACCAGGCGCTCTACGATCTGAGCCTCGTGAAATCGCGCTCGAATTCGATCAACAGCGCGCGCGGCCGCATCCTCTACAATTTCGGTGGAAGCTCTTGCGAGGGCTATACGTCCGAATTCCGCCAGGTCTCCGAGCTCGACAGCGGCGAGGGCAAGGTCACGCTGAGCGATCTGCGCTCCAATTCCTGGGAGGACGCTGCGGGCAAAAGCTATCGCTTCAAGATCGAGACGCGGATGAACGAGGCCGACGCCGGCCGGGTCGATGGCTCGGCGGAACGCGACGGCGACCATATCAACGTCAAGCTGAAGCTGCCGGCGCCGAAGAGTTTTACGCTCGACGGCAAGGTCGTATTCCCGACCGAGCAGATCCAGCGCATCATCGCCGCCGCCAAGGACGGCAAGTCGCTGCTGGAACTCTCCGTCTATGACGGCTCCGACGACGGGCAGAAGGTCTACAACACGCTGACCGTAATCGGCCAGCCGATCGCCGCCGACCGCGCAGCCTCCTCGCCCGATCCGTCAACCTCGGACGAGCACATGAAATCGCTGAAGCGCTGGCCCGTCACCGTCAGCTATTTCGACCGCGACGCCCAGCAGAAGGAGGGCGAGCAGACCCCGGTCTATGCGATGGCGTTCGAGCTCTACGAAAACGGCGTCTCCCGCCAACTCGTGCTCGATTACAATGATTTCGTCATCTCCGGCGCGATGGGCAAATTCGACGTCAAGGACAGCAAGCCCTGCAATTGAGGGGCGAGACGTCGCGGCTAGGCAGTTCACAATCTGTCACCGTCAGGTGCGCGATCGGCGGCGCAATTGCGCCGCGCGCGATGCGTTCGCACCGCAGGCTTCGCACCTCAGAATGACGGAACGAATCATGACGCGGATGCCGCCCCTCATTGTGAATTGTGCCCGCGCCGCAGACCGGTACCATGCACTCGCTGCCGTGGAACACGGGAGCCAGCATAGCGACCGGGAGGCGACATGAGCGGGCAGGAGCGCAAGGCGAAGGGGTCGGACCTGTTTGTCGCGGCACTGGAGAATGAAGGTGTCGATCGCATCTTCGGCGTTCCCGGCGAGGAAAATCTCGATTTCGTGGAATCGCTCCGCACCTCCAGGATCGAGCTGGTTCTGACACGGCACGAGCAGGCCGCCGCCTTCATGGCCGCGACGCATGGTCGGCTGACCGGCAAGCCCGGCGTCTGTCTGTCGACGCTCGGCCCGGGCGCGCTCAACCTGTCCACGGGAGCTGCCTATGCGCATCTCGGCGCGATGCCGATGATTCTGATCACCGGCCAGAAGCCGATCATGAGCAGCCGGCAGGCGCGCTTTCAGATCGTCGACGTGGTCGCGACCATGAAGCCGCTGACGAAGCTGTCGCGGCAGATCATCAGCGCCTCCAGCATCCCGACCGTGGTCCGCGACGCCTTTCGCGTGGCGATGGAGGAGCGGCCGGGTCCGGTGCATCTCGAATTGCCGGAGGACATCGCAGGCGATGAAGTGCCTTTCGTGCCTGTGATCCCGGTCCATCCGATCGAAATCCCGGTCGCCCATCGCGCCGCGCTCGACCGCGCCGCCGAGATGATCTTGGCCGCAAAACATCCGTTGGTGATGATGGGCGCTGCGACCAGCCGGCCGCGCGCGACCCACGGCATCGCAAGCTTCGTGCGGCGGACCGGCATTCCGTTCTTCACCACGCAGATGGGCAAGGGCACGGTGCCCGGCGGCACCAATCTCTACATGGGCACCGCGGCGCTGTCCGAGCGCGACTACGTTCACGAGGCCATCGATGCCGCCGACCTGATCGTGGCGATCGGTCACGATCCGATCGAGAAGCCGCCCTTCATCATGGGGCCGTCGGGGCCCAAGGTCATTCACGTCAGCTACACCTCGGCCAGCGTCGAGCAGGTTTATTTCCCGGATGCCGAGCTCGTCGGCGACGTCGGCCCGAGCCTGGAACTGCTCGCCGATCGCGTCGAAGGCAGGCTGCCGCAGGCGGCGGCGCTGTTGCCGCTGCGCGAAAAAATCCTCTCTCACATCGCCGACCGCGCCACCGAGGCGCGCTGGCCGCCGACGCCGCAGCGCATCGTGCACGACATCCGGCAGGTGATGCCGGAGAACGGCATCGTCGCGCTCGACAACGGCATGTACAAGATCTGGTTCGCGCGCAACTACCGCACCCGTGTCGCCAACACGCTGCTGCTCGATAACGCACTGGCGACGATGGGTGCTGGTCTGCCGTCGGCGATGATGGCCGCGATGCTCTATCCGGACCGCCGCGTGCTCGCGGTCGCCGGCGACGGCGGCTTCATGATGAACAGCCAGGAGATGGAAACCGCCGTCCGCCTCAAGCTTAACCTGGTCGTGCTGGTGCTCGAGGACAACGCCTACGGCATGATCCGCTGGAAGCAGGCCGTCGATCATTTCGCCGATTTCGGCATGACTTTTGGCAATCCCGATTTCGTCCTGTATGCAAAAGCCTATGGCGCCAAGGGGCATCGCATCGAGAGCGTCGACAGCTTTGCCCCGACACTCGATGCTGCCTTCAAGGAGGGCGGCGTGCACCTGGTCTCGATCCCGATCGACTATACGGAGAACGTGCGGGTGCTCGTCGACGAGTTGCGGGCGCGGGAGAAGTCGAAGGCGTGATTTTGTGCGATGCTCTGGCCATCCTCGTCATTGCGAGCGAAGCGAAGCAATCCAGGCTGTCTCCGCGAAGGCAGTCTGGATTGCTTCGTCGCTTTGCTCCTCGCAATGACGGAGTATGACGACCGGACCGAGTACGATAACAAGTTGCGTCGATATCATCCAACCAACAACAGGAATATGAGATGACGCGCGTTCGCTGTATCACCGAGATGGGCATGGGAGTCGACGTCCACGGCAAGGACGCCACCAAGGCAGCGAAGCGCGCGGTGTCGGATGCGATCAGGCATTCGAGCCTTGGCTTCTTCCGGATGATCGGCAAGACCGCGAACGACATGTTCGTCGACGTCACCATCGCGGTGCCCAACCCTGAGGCGGTCGACAAGGAAGCCGTCGCCAAGGAGCTTCCTTACGGCACGGTGACCGTCAACGCGGTCAAGGGCGGGCTGGAGATTCCCTCGGCCGCGGAACAGGCCAACGACCCCATCCTCATCGCCAATGCTGCCGTCATCGTCAGCTTCGACAAGGACTAGGCCGGTGTCCAACAGTGATGAGACGCTGCTGGATCGTCCGATCTGGAGTGCACTGACAACCAGCCAGAAGCATCTCGCGGAAGGCAGCACGCGCGCGTTGCGCTATCCCGTGGCGATGACGCCGTTCGCCGATATGGTCGACGTGTCGGCGGCAAGCTTCGCCGCGCTCGGTGAACTCCTGTCGGGCTCGCAGGTCGCCGTGCTGTTCACGCCCGAGCCCGTCGACGTTCCCGACGGGTTCAAGGTCGTGCTCGCCGAAAGCGGCGAGCAGATGATCGGCTCGCCGGCCGATAGTCCGCTTCGCGATGCCGAGATTGTCACGCTCGGCGCAGCCGATGTTCCCGCCATGATGGCGTTGACCGAACTGACCAAGCCCGGCCCGTTTGCCGCTCGCACGCACGAACTCGGCACGTTCCTCGGCATCCGTGCCGGCGGCGAACTGGTCGCGATGGCGGGCGAGCGGATGAAGCCGGGAAATTTCACCGAGATGACCGCGGTCTGCGTGCATCCTGCGCATCGCGGCCGGGGCTATGCGCAGGCCTTGCTCGCGGCCGTAGCGCGCCAGATCGAGGCGCGCGGCGAAATTCCGTTCCTGCACGTGTTCTCGAGCAACGCGTCGGCGATCGCGCTGTATCAGCGGCAGGGGATGACAATCCGCCGCCGCCTGTACGTGACCGCGCTGATGAAGCAGGAATGAGCGCTATTCGCCGAGCTTCATTCCCGGCGATTTCGCGCTATATCCATCTCAACACAATTTGGGGAAACACATGGACGCCAGGACGACCGATTTTTCCGCCGCACGGACGGCGATGCAGCGTTATGTTGATCAGGAGATCATCCCCGGCGTGTCCTGGGCGGTGCTGCGTGGCCGCGAAATCGTCGACCAGCAATGCGTCGGCTTTGCCGACCGCGAGGCCGACACCGCATTGCGGCCCGACCACATTTTCCGCGCGTTCTCCAACACCAAGATTTTCGTTACCTGCGCGGTCATGCTGTTGGTCGAGGAGGGGCGCATCGGGCTCAATGATGCGATCGAGAAATTCCTGCCGCAACTCGGCAATCGCAAGGTCCTGAAGCAGGGTGCGGCGAGCCTCGCCGACGCCGAGCCGGCCAGGAGCCCGATCACGATCCGGCAACTTCTGACCCACACCTCGGGTCTCAGCTATGGCATCTTCGATCCCGGCACGGTGCTGTTCAAGGGCTACAACGAGACGCGGGTGCTCAATCCGTTGACGCCGCTGACCGACCTGATCGACGGGCTCGCCGATCTGCCGCTGTCCTATCATCCCGGCACGGGCTGGGAATATTCGGTGGCCACCGACGTGCTCGGCCGCGTTGTGGAGGTCGTCTCGGGCAAGTCGCTGGATGCCTTCCTCAAGACGCGCATCTTCGATCCGCTCGGCATGGTCGATACCGGCTTCTACGTGCCGGAGGCGGAGCAGGGCAGGCTGGTCGCACTCTACACCGGCGCCGACGTGCTCGATCCAATGAAGCCCGGCCTCACGCGTGCCGACAATCTGCCCTTTCCGCAGGCCTATCGGCGTCAATTCCCGCGGCTGTCTGGCGGCGGCGGCCTGGTCTCGACCTTGCCCGACATGCTCGCGCTGGTGCGCGCGCTGTTGTCGGGCTCGGACGCGCTCCTCAAGCCGGAGACGCTGCGGCAGATGATGACGAACCAGTTGCCTGCAGGGCAGACCATTCGCTTCGCCAATCTCGGCCCCATCCCCGGCAAGGGTTTTGGCCTCGGCGGCGCCGTCACGTTCGCACCGACGCCCCTCGATCCCGCAAATTCGACCGGCGAATTCCAGTGGGGCGGGCTCGCCGGTACCCATTGGTGGATATGCCCGCAGGCCAATACCGCCGGGGTGCTGATGGCCCAGCGCTACATGGGCTTCTGGAATCCGTTCTTCTTCGAGTTCAAGCGGCTGGCCTACCAGGCGGCCGGGAGCTGATCGCGAAAGAATTGTTGGGCCCCGCGAATCCTTTCCGGCCTTCGCACCCTCTTGTCTGTCGAGGCATTTCGCCTCGGCTCATGCCGGAGGATGTGATGGGATTCTACAGGAAGAATATCGGCGGCCTGCATCAGGCGTTGCGGATTGCGCTCGGAGTTGCGGTTACGATCAGCGCATTGGTGTATCTCGCCGGGATCGCGGCGTGGCTGGTCGCACTCGGTGGCGCAGGCTTCGCTCTGACCGGCCTCGTCGGCTATTGCCCGATGTGTGCGATGGCCGGCATCGGAAGGGGAGGCGTATCGTGAGCGCGGTCGCTATCTCGCCAAACCTGTTCGAGGCGGCGCGGCTCGGCGATCCCCAGGCAATCGCGTCTCTGCTCGAGACGGCGCAGCCAGACATCCGCCGCTATGCGCGCGCCACCTGCCGCAGCTCTGCTGATGCCGAAGATGCGACGCAGGAAGCGATGTGGATACTGTTCCGCCATGTCGGCACGATCCGCTCCCTGCTGGCATTCTCCGCGTGGCTTTTCAGCGTGGTTCGCCGCGAATGTCTGCGTCTGGCCCGCAAGGCAGGCCTCGCGGCGGCGATCGACGACGGGAAGTCGGAGGCACTGCTGCTGTCGCGCCCGGAGGCCGATCTGCGGCTCGACGTGGCCGCTGCATTCGAGGCGCTGCCGGCGCACTATCGCGACGTTGCGCTGATGCGGGACGTCAAGGAAATGACTATCGACGAAATCGCCGTGGCACTCGACACGTCCAGGCAGGCCGTCAAGGCGCGGCTGCATCGGGCCCGCGCCCTGATGCGCGAATATCTGACGAGATGACAATGACAAATTATCAAACCCCGGATGACCTGAAAGCTATTCCCGCCTTCGCCGCGCTGGCGCCGGTCGAGGCCAACGCGTTCCTCGCCTTCAGCCATGCGGTCGAGCGCGAGGACGGGCTGATCCCGCCAAAATATCGCGAGCTGATCTCGCTTGCGGTCGCGCTCACCACGCAATGCGCCTATTGCCTCGACGTGCACACGGTGCAAGCAGCGAAAGCCGGTGCGACGCGCGAGGAGGTGGCCGAGGCTGCTCTGATCGCAGCTGCAGTGCGGGCCGGTGGCACGCTCGGCCATGCATTGCTGGCGCAGCGCCTGTTCGAGCAACATCGACTGAGAGCGCGGGATGAACGAGCATCGTAGGGTAGCAGAATCGTAGGCGTGAAAACCAATCTCGGCATCGATGGATTTCGCTTTGGCTGGGTCGCGGCCTGGATCGATGATCGCGGCGATCACGGCTTCGATTATTCACCAGGCCTCACGCGTCTCCTCGCAACGCCGCATGCGCGCGCGATGATCGACATGCCGATCGGATTGAACACCAGCGGCTATCGAACCTGCGACTTGCATGCACGCGAGCTGGTCGGCGCTGCCGTGTTTCTCGGCGCGCGCCGAGACCTGTGGACGTTTGCCGACATGGCTGCGGCCAATCGGCACTACTGGGAGCTCGAGGGCAAGGGCAGGGGTGTCTCGGCGCAGCTCTGGAACATCAGGGACAAGATCAGGGACGTCGACGAGGTCATGACGCCGGCACGGCAAGCGATCGTCGGCGAGGCGCATCCGGAATTGGTCTTCTGGAATCTCGCAGGCCGCGTGCGCCTCGACAGCAAGAATTCCGTGCGCGGGCGCGAGCAGCGCAGTGCGCTCCTGGAGCAGCGCGGCTTCACGCGCCTACCGAAATGGCTGACGCAACGTCATGGCACCGGCATCGGCCGCGACGATCTGATCGACGCCTGTGCCTGCGCAATCGCGGCACGCGACAGCACGCAGCGCGTCGGCGGAAACGAGATCGATCCGCGGGGACTGCGGATGGAGATCAATTATTGAGCCCGCTGGCCGTCGTGCGGCGCGGGAAAAAGCGGCAATTTGCTTCGAATATGCAGGAACTGTCGATGGTCGTCCGCGTTTTCCGTGCGAACGACTACAGAGAACTCTCGCGATGAATGATGCCAGTCAATTCGCGACCGCGGTGCTCGCGCTCGTATTCATCGGAGCACTCCTCGTCACGGGGCAGCTCTTCATCGAGCAACGCGCGCAACGCGATACTGCATACGCCACAAGTCAACTGCTGCGGCCGTTATGACTCGAATTTGGCGACGGAAGATCGTGTGAAGGCTGCTCGGCCTTGTGTCATTCGCAGGCCGGCCTAGATTAGGCCGCGTCTCACGAACCAGGCCGGGGTCTCAATGTCCGATCTTTCCACCTATCCCATAGCCGGGCGCTGGCCGGCCATGCACCCCGAATTGCTTCAGCTCTATTCGCTGCCAACCCCGAACGGCGTCAAGGTCTCGATCATGCTGGAGGAGATCGGGCTGCCTTACGAGGTGCATCTCGTCGATTTCGGCAAGGATGACCAGAAAACGCCGGAGTTCCTCTCGCTCAATCCGAACGGCAAGATCCCGGCGATCCTCGACCCCAACGGCCCGGGTGGCAGGCCGCTGCCGCTGTTCGAGTCCGGTGCGATCCTGCAATACCTTGCGGAGAAGACCGGCAAGCTTCTGCCGCAGGATGCCGCGCGCCGCTACCAGACCATCCAATGGGTGCATTTCCAGATGGGCGGCATCGGGCCGATGTTCGGCCAGGTCGGCTTCTTCCACAAATTTGCCGGCAAGGAGTTTGAGGACAAGCGGCCGCTGCAGCGCTATGTGGACGAGTCCAAGCGCCTGCTCGGCGTGATGGAGACGCATCTGTCCGGCCGGCAATGGTTCATGGACGACGACTACACCATCGCCGACATCTCCACGCTCGGCTGGGTGCGCAACCTAATCGGATTTTACGGTGCGGGTGACCTCGTCGAATTCAGCCAGTTCAAGTCGGTCGCTGCCTGGCTCGAACGCGGGCTGGCGCGTCCGGCCGTACAGCGCGGGCTCAACATTCCCAAGCGGCCGTAACTAGGTCAGAGCCTTGTAGGTCATGTAGAGGGCCATCAGTGAGATCAGCCCGATCATGATCCGGCGTAGTACCGATTTGCTGACAGCATTGGCCATGCGTGCGCCAAGATCGGTGCCGACCCAGAGGCCGGCAAGAATGCCGATGATGGCGGGCCAGCCGACTACGAGTCCCTTGCTCCAGTAGATCGAGGCCGCCGGAATATTGGTCGGGATGATCGAGAAGATGAGGCTGACGAGTTGTGCCTGATGCTGCGGCACGCGCAGGCCCGCCGCGAGGCCGACCGTGATCGCGAGTCCACCGCCGATGCCCATGAAGCCTGATGAAAAGCCGGCAAGTGTGCCGATGAGGAGCAAAGGGAGCCAGGGCAGTTCGGTTTGACCGCTGGCCTCGCTGCTCTGGCCTTTGCGTTCGCGGCGCGAAGCCAGCAGTGCGACCAGCGCGACGAGGTAGAAGGCGTAAGTCCATTGCAGGAACGAGTCGGAGACCGCCGCCGCGGCATAGCCGCCGATTCCGCCGCCAACCAGAAATCCGACGCCGATCCAGATGATCCATTGCAGCGGGCTACGATTGCCGCTCTGCCAATAGCGGCGCACGCCAACGAGGCCCGTCGGAGGCACCTGTGCGATCAGCGACGTGCCTTGGGCCACATGCTGCTCCGCGCCAAGCAGTAGCACGGAGAAGATCACGAGACCGCCACCTGGACTCGTGCCCGTCAAGCCGGATGCCAGCCCTCCAACCAGACCGACGCCGGCGCCGGCGAGCAGTTCGAGGATCACGGACATCGCTCACGCCCTGGTTCGTCGCCCGACGTCCGGCTTCGTCGTGCGAAATCCTTCGATTACGCTAGCGACGGCCGCCATGCAGGCCTCAACGTCAAAGTCCTCGTCCCAGCACTTTTGCAGCACAAAGCCCTGGAAGATCGCGACCAGCACGCGCGCGACCGCGTCGGCGCCGAGGTCGCGCTTGATGAGTCCATCGTGCTGGGCGCGCTCGACCAGCGCGACGATCAGCGCGCGCGGCATATCGATGCCTTCGACGACGCTGGCGCGAATGCGGCGGTTGCGCAGCGCTTCGGCCCAGCCGTGAATGCCGACGCGTCGCCGCGCTTCACCGGCGGGATCGGTGAGCCATTGTGCATAGACGCGGATCAGCGCGTGAAGGCCTTCAATAGGATCGCCCGATCCCCTTGCAACCGAGTTGAGCACAGCTTCGCGGCGGTGCCGGTCGTCGGCGAGGGCCTCGATCAAATCGTCCTTGCTCTGGAAGTACAGGTAAACCGCGCCCTGGCTCATCCCCGACCGCTTCACGATGTCGGCCATGCCAGTCTGGTGAAAGCCGTTTTCGGAGAAGCAGGCGAGGGCCGCCTCGAGGATCTGCTGCCGGCGGCTTTCGCGCTTCTTTTCGCTGATCTTGGGCATCGGGCCGTCCGCAAATAAACGACGATTCGATCGTTTTAGAGATTCTCAAGCAACCGGCTGGCACAGCCGCAAACAAATAAAAAACGATCGATCAGTCGATTTTATAGGCCGAAAATGTTTTTGTCAAGCCGGACGGCCTGAGCCGCGGAAGGGTTGGCAACTGGTGGGCCCGAGCGACGGCCCGGTCCCTGAACTCGCAAGCTAAAACAGCCGCCCGCCGTTCGGGACGGGCTTGACCGGCTGGACCAGCACGACCTTGCCGTCGGCGTCGGGGAAGCCGAGCGTCAACACCTCCGAGACGACCGGCCCGATCTGGCGCGGCGGGAAATTGACGACGGCGGCGACCTGTTGCCCCACCAGCGTCTCAAGCGGATGATTTTCCGTGATCTGCGCCGAGCTCTTGCGCACGCCGATGGCAGGACCGAAGTCGATCCACAGACGCCAGGCCGGCTTGCGCGCCTCCGGAAACGGCTTGGCGTCGACGATGGTGCCGACGCGGATATCGACCGCGAGGAAGGCGTTGAAGTCGATGATCGGTGACGTAGCCGCGCCGGGATCGTGGGTGACGTGCATGGTATGTCCGCTCAAGGGGTTCGAAAGCTTCGTTCGCAATATTGTGGCGCCAGGCGGAGTTTCGTACAACGCCACGACACCACGATACGACGCATGCGCGAGGAACGTCTTGCCCAACATCATCTACGGCATCAAGAACTGCGACACCATGAAGAAGGCGCGCGCCTGGCTCGATACGAATGGCGTCGCCTACGCGTTTCACGACTACAAGACCGCGGGCGTGGAGAAGGATAAGCTCAAGCAGTGGAGCGACAAGCTCGGCTGGGAGACGCTGCTCAATCGCGCCGGCACGACCTTCAAGAAGCTGCCCGACGCGGACAAGGAAGGCTTGACCGAAAAGAAGGCGCTGGCGTTGATGCTAGCGCAACCATCGATGATCAAGCGGCCGGTGCTCGAAATCGGAGGCAAGCTGCTGGTCGGCTTCAAGCCGGATATCTATGCGAAGGAAGTCCGCGCCAAGTAGCGCGAAGGCCTAACCAGTTAGGGCAAAGGTCTAGTTCAGCTCGATGATCTCCGTGGCGACGCCAGGACCGGACTGCTCCTCAAATTCCACCACATCGGCAGCCGCGATGCGTCCGGGCGTGCGGTGAAAGAGGTCGCGGTCGATCAGCGCGTGTACTTTCGGGCGCGGCAGCGCGTCATTTCCGCGCATCAGATTTTTGATCTCGAAGCCGCCGTCCTCGCAGAAGGTCTTGAGCGATGCGATGATGTGGCAGACCTTGCTGTCGGTCTGAAACGGCAGCAGCAGCCGTTCATACGCGACGATACGCCCATAGATGTCGTCGACGTCGGCTACGCTGTAGACCGGGAGCCCACGCGCCACGCATTCATAGTAGATGGGCATTACAAAGGGCACGAGTCGTGGCCCGATATAGTCGTCGAGCAGAACGCCCTTGCCGGTGTGTCCATAGGCGCGCGAGATGCGCGTGCCTTCGCTCTGGATAGTCAGGCGCGGCGTCGGCGTCGAATGGTCCACCGTATAGTAGATGAGGTCCGACAGCTCTTCCTCGAGCCGCGCAGGCTGATACTCCCAGATCGCCGGCGCGATCTGCTGGCGCGCATAAAGTCGCAGCCACGTGTTCAGCAGATCACGCTGCCTGATCGACTTCACGGCGGCGGGAGCGGCGCTTGCAAAATCCAAAACAATATTCCCGGCGATAAAAACCCCGGACATGATCCCAGTTGCGGGAAAATCTTCTATGAAGGCTGGCGCACGGAACGAAAGACCGTTAACGACGGCTTGATGACCGGTGCTTTGCGAACCGGGAGGCCGGGCAGGCGCGACGTCGAAACACCTCCGACTAAGGGAGCATTTGGATCCCGACCGGAGGCCAGATCTGCTCAGCTTTCCGCCTTGCCTAACCCCCGTCACCTCCGGCATATTCCGCGCCCGGAGGCGGCGTTCCGGGATGGCTCCAAGGCCCCCGGAACGTCGAAGCAACAAGGACAGCCACGCGCGGCCAGCGCGTCGTGCGGGCAGGGGGAAATCTGTTTGGCCGATGAGTTCATTCTCGAAACGGAAGGTTTGACCAAGGAGTTCGCGGGCTTCTTCGCCGTCCGCGACGTCGCGCTCAAGGTTCGCCGTGGAAGTATTCACGCGCTGATCGGCCCGAACGGGGCCGGCAAGACGACGTGCTTCAATCTTTTGACCAAGTTCTTGAAACCGTCCGCCGGGAAAATCCTGTACAAGGGACAAGACATCACGGCGATGGCGCCGGCCGACGTGGCCCGCATGGGACTTGTGCGCTCGTTCCAAATCTCGGCGGTGTTTCCGCATATGACCGCGCTGGAAAACGTCCGCGTCGCGCTGCAGCGCCAGCAGGGCAGCTCCTTTGATTTCTGGCGCTCCAAGTCCGTGCTCAACCGCTTCAACGAGCGCGCGCGTGACTTGTTGAACGATGTCGGCCTCAGCGAGTTTGCCAATACGCCGGCGGTCGAGATGCCCTATGGACGCAAGCGCGCACTTGAGATCGCAACCACGCTCGCGCTCGACCCCGAGATGATGCTGCTGGACGAGCCGATGGCGGGCATGGGCCACGAGGATATCGACAAGATCGCGGCGCTGATCAAGCGCATCTCGGCGAAGTACACCATTCTGATGGTCGAGCACAACTTAAGCGTCGTGGCCAATCTCTCCGACATCATCACCGTGCTGACGCGCGGGCAGGTGCTCGCACAGGGACATTACTCCGAGCTCACCAAGGACGAGCGCGTCAAGGAAGCCTATCTGGGAGCCGGTCATGGCTGAGACTGCGATTGCGGAAGCTCCGGCACTGGCTGCCACCGGCGGCAACATCCTTCAGGTTCGCAACCTGGAAGCCTGGTATGGCGAGTCCCACATCCTGCACGGGATCGATTTCGACGTGAACGCGGGCGAGGTCGTCACCCTGCTCGGGCGCAACGGCGCGGGCAAGACGACCACGCTGAAGTCGATCATGGGCATCATCGGCAAGCGCACGGGCTCTGTGAAGTTCAACAACGAGGACATCATCCGCACCACCTCGGACAAGATCGCGCGAATGGGTATCGCGTTCTGCCCGGAAGAGCGTGGAATTTTCTCCAGTCTCGACGTGCGGGAGAACCTGTTGCTCCCGCCGGTGGTGCGTGCAGGCGGACTGCCGCTCGAACAGATATTCGATCTGTTTCCGAATCTGAAGGAACGGCTCAACAGCCAGGGGACCAAGCTGTCGGGCGGTGAGCAGCAGATGCTCGCGATCGCGCGTATCCTGCGCACGGGGGCGAGCTTCCTGATGCTGGACGAGCCGACCGAGGGCCTCGCGCCCGTCATCATCCAGCAGATCGGCCACACCATTGCGCGGCTCAAGAAGGAAGGCTTCACGATCCTTCTGGTCGAGCAGAATTTCCGGTTCGCGTCCACCGTTGCCGACCGCTACTACGTGGTCGAGCACGGCAAGATCATCGATGGGTTTGCCAACGCTGATCTCGCCGCCAACATGGACAAACTCCACACCTATCTCGGCGTCTAGAACCGCCAAAAGAAGTTAGAACCATCGAGAATATTTAGAGAGGGAAGCTGCATGAACACCCGGCCAATCGCTTCATTTCTGCTCGGCACCGCGCTGGCGCTTGCCGCGACAAGCGGCGCGATGGCGCAGGACAAGACCATCAAGGTCGGCGTGCTCACCGACAACTCCGGGCTCTACGCCGACCTTGGAGGTCCCGGCTCGACGCTGGCCGCGCAGATGGCGATCGAGGATTCGGGGCTTGCAGCCAAGGGATGGAAGGTCGACCTCATCTCCGCCGACCATCAGAACAAGCCCGACATCGGCACCGCGATTGCGCGGCAGTGGATCGATGTCGAGAAGATCGACGTCTTCATGGACGTGCTGAACTCCGGCGTCGCGCTGGCGGTGAACAATGTCGTCAGGGAAAAGAATGCGATTCTGATCGACACGGGCGCGGCGACGTCCGATCTGACCAACGCGCAATGTTCGCCGAACACGATCCACTGGGTCTACGACACCTACATGCTGGCCAACAGCACAGGACAGGCGCTGGTGAAGGCCGGCGGCGACACCTGGTACTTTCTGACCGCCGACTACGCCTTTGGTCATGCGCTCGAGCGCGACACCGCTGCGGTGGTGGTCAAATCAGGCGGCAAGGTGATCGGGAGCGTCAAGCATCCGCTCAATACCGCGGACTTCTCCTCGTTCCTCCTGCAGGCGCAGGCGTCGAAAGCCAAGATCATCGGTATGGCGAACGCCGGTGGCGACACCACCAACACGATCAAGCAAGCGGCGGAATTTGGCATCGTCGCAGGCGGCCAGAAGCTCGCGGGGCTTCTGCTGTTCATCACCGACGTCCATGCGCTCGGATTGAAAGTGGCGCAGGGGCTGAACTTCACCGAAACCTTCTATTGGAATTTGAACGACGGCACCCGGGCCTTCTCCAAGCGTTTCTCCGAGCGCATGAAGAACAAGGCGATGCCATCGATGGTGCAGGCCGGCGTCTATTCGGGCCTGATCCATTATTTCAAGACGCTGGAAGCGTTGGGTGGCAATCCGCACGATGGTGCCAAGGTGGTCGCCAAGATGAAGGAAATGCCGACGGACGATCCACTGTTCGGCCAAGGCACGATCCGCGCGGACGGTCGCAAGCTCCATCCCGCCTATCTGTTCGAGGTCAAGAAGCCCGAGGAATCCAAGGGACCGTGGGACTACTACAAGCTGATCGGCACGACGGCGGCCGACCAGGCTTTCAGGCCGCTCTCGGAGAGCGCCTGTCCGCTGGTGAAGAAGTAATGCCGACAGCGCCCGCTGGCGGGCGCTGTCAACAACAAAATGGGACCGGGTGCGGGATCGATGCAGGCTCTTTACGCTCAGCTACTGGTGGGATTGATCAACGGCTCGTTCTACGCGCTGCTCAGTCTCGGGCTTGCCGTGATCTTCGGCATGCTCAACATCATCAATTTCGCCCATGGCGCGCTCTACATGATGGGCGCGTTCGTCGCCTATTTCCTGCTCAACAATGATTATCTCAGCATTGGCTATTGGCCGGCGTTGATCGTCGCGCCGATTGTCGTCGGCATTTTCGGCATGATCCTGGAGCGGACCATGCTGCAATGGTTGACCGGGCTCGATCATCTCTACGGCCTGCTGCTCACCTTCGGCATTGCGCTGATCGTGCAGGGCGTGTTCCAGAACTACTTCGGATCGTCGGGCCTGCCTTACGCCATTCCGGATCAGCTCAAGGGCGGCATGAATCTCGGCTTCATGTTCCTGCCGGTCTATCGTGGCTGGGTCGTGGTCTTCTCGCTGATTGTGTGCATCGCGACGTGGTTCCTGATCGAGAAGACGCGGCTCGGCGCTTATCTGCGCGCCGCGACCGAGAACCCGACGCTGGTGCGCGCCTTCGGCATCAACGTGCCGCGCATGATCACGCTGACCTACGGTCTCGGCGTCGGCCTTGCCGCGCTGGCCGGCGTGCTCTCGGCGCCGATCAATCAGGTGCGGCCGCTGATGGGCGCCGATCTCATCATCGTCGTGTTCGCGGTGGTCGTGATCGGCGGCATGGGCTCGATCATGGGGTCGATCATCACCGGATTTGCGCTCGGCGTGATCGAGGGCCTGACCAAGTATTTTTACCCCGAGGCCTCCAACACGGTCGTGTTCGTGCTGATGGTGCTGGTGCTGCTGGTGAAGCCAACGGGATTGACGGGAAGGGCGGCCTGACATGACAGTCTTGACGGACGATACGCTGCCGGTGACCCCGCGCGCGATGCGCGACGAGATGATCGTGTTCGTGGTGATGGCGCTGCTGCTGGCCGCGGTGCCATTCAGCGGCCTCTATCCGTTCTTCGTGATGCAGGCGCTATGCTTCGCGCTGCTCGCCTGTGCCTTCAATCTTCTGATCGGCTATGGTGGCCTTCTGTCGTTCGGTCACGCGATGTTCTTAGGCACGGCCGGCTATTGTAGCGCGCATGCGCTGAAGGTGTGGGCGCTGCCGCCGGAGCTCGGCATCCTCGTCGGCATCGCCGGCGCCTTCGTCCTCTCCATCGTGACCGGCTACATCTCGATCCGTCGCCAGGGCATCTATTTCTCGATGATCACCCTGGCGCTGTCGCAGTTGCTGTACTTCATCTACCTCCAGGCGCCGTTCACCCATGGTGAAGACGGCATCCAGGGCATTCCCCAGGGACGCATGTTCGGCGTCTTCGATCTCACGAAGCCGACCGTCCTCTATTATGTCGTGCTGGTCGGTTTCCTCGCCGGCTTCCTGCTGATCTACCGCATCATCAACTCGCCGTTCGGTGAGGTTCTGAAGTCGATCCGCGAGAACGAGCCGCGTGCGATCTCGCTGGGTTACCGGACCGACCAGTACAAGTTCCTGGCCTTCGTCCTGTCGGGCACGCTGGCCGGCTTTGCCGGTGCGCTGAAAGTCTTCGTGGCGCAGAACGCCTCGCTCACCGACGTGCACTGGTCAATGTCGGGCGAAGTGGTGCTGATGACGCTGGTCGGCGGTCTCGGCACCATCTTCGGACCCGTGGTCGGCGCCTTCGCCATCATCGCCATGCAGCAATATCTGGCGGGCTTCGGCCAGTGGGTGACGGTGATCCAGGGCTCGATCTTCGTGATCTGCGTGCTCACCTTCCGCCGCGGCGTGGTCGGTGAGATCGCGCATTACTTCCGGCGTTCGCTCTAAGTCACTGATATGGTGCTGGTTTTGTCGGCGTGTGAAAGCGGTGGATGATCCGGCGCTGCGGGCGTGAGATGGCACGCGCGCGGAACGAAAATGGTTTATGACAGTTTCGTGACGGCCCGGTCGGGCCGGGCCATTTCCAACCGGTAGCCTCTCCCCATGATGCGTTGGTTTCGCGCTTTCCTGCCCAAGGAAGAACGGTTCTTCGACCTCTTCGACCGCCATGCCAAGACCGTGATCCAGGGCTCCATCGCGCTCCAGGGGATGCTGAATGGGGGCGAGGAGACGCCGGTCTATTGCCAGCGCGTCAACCAGTTCGAGAACGATGCCGACAACATCACCCGCGAGGTGCTGACGGCGGTGCGCCGCACCTTCATCACGCCGTTCGACCGCGGCGACATCAAGAACCTGATCACCTCGATGGATGACGCCATCGACCAGATGCAACAGACGGCGAAAGCCGTGATGCTGTTCGAGGTCCGCACCTTCGAGCCGCCGATGCGGGAGATCGGAGGCCTCTTGATCGAATGTGCCAACCTGGTCGGACGCGCGCTGCCGCTGATGCAGGCGATCGGTCAGAACGTCGCCATGCTGACGGCGATCACGGAAGAACTGGGCAAGCTCGAAGGCCGCGTCGACGATCTCCACGACATCGGTCTGAAGGAGTTGTTCCTGAAGCACCGCGACGGCAGTGCAATGAATTTCATCGTCGGTGCCGAGATCTACGACCACCTCGAAAAGGTGGCCGATCGCTTCGACGACGTCGCGAACGAGATCAACAGCATCGTCATCGAGCAAGTCTAGAGCATGATCCGGAAAAGTGTGCAGCGGTTTTCCTTCGCGTCAAACGCAGCAGGCGCTTGCGCGGAGATCATGCTCAAACTTTAAGGCAGGGGCGCGCCGTGGATGCTGCGTTGGGTCTACCCGTCCTGGTCGGACTGATCGCCGTCGCGCTGCTGTTCGACTTCCTGAACGGCCTGCATGATGCCGCCAACTCGATCGCGACCATCGTCTCGACCCGCGTGCTGCGGCCGCAATTTGCGGTGTTCTGGGCCGCGTTCTTCAATTTCGTCGCCTTCATGGTGTTCGGGCTGCATGTCGCCCAGACCATCGGCACCGGCATTATCGATCCCGCGATCGTCGATGCGCAGGTGATCTTCGCAGCTCTCGTCGGCGCCATCGTCTGGAATGTGGTCACCTGGGCCCTCGGCATCCCGTCATCGTCGTCCCATGCCCTGATCGGCGGGCTCGTCGGCGGCGGCATGGCCAAGGCCGGGATTTCGGCGGCGGTGTGGAGTGGATTAAGCAAGACCGTGCTGGCCATCGTGCTGTCGCCGCTGGTCGGCTTCCTGCTTGCGATGATCCTGGTTGCGATCGTGTCCTGGGCCTCGGTGCGATCGACGCCGTTTGCGGTCGACCGCGCCTTCCGCATCCTGCAATTCGCCTCCGCCTCGCTTTATTCGCTCGGCCACGGCGGTAACGACGCGCAAAAGACCATGGGCATCATCGCGGTGCTGCTTTATTCGCAGGGCCATCTCGGCAGCGAGTTCTTCGTACCGTTCTGGGTGGTGCTGTCCTGCCAGGCGGCGATGGCGATGGGCACGCTGATGGGGGGCTGGCGCATCGTCCGCACCATGGGGTTGCGCATCACGAAACTGACGCCGATGCAGGGGTTTTGCGCCGAGACCGGCGGCGCGGCGACCCTGTTCATGGCGACCTATCTCGGGGTGCCCGTCTCGACCACCCATACCATCACCGGCGCCATCGTCGGCGTCGGCGCTGCCCGCCGCGTCTCGGCGGTGCGCTGGAACGTCGCAAGCTCGATCGTCTATGCCTGGGTCATCACGATCCCGGCCTCCGCCATCGTCGCGGCGTTGACCTGGTGGGCGGTCAGGATTTTCGTCAAGTAACCAGCTTCAGCCGAACAATGCCGGCGACGATCAGTCCGATGCTGGCGAGGCGAAATGCGGTCGCTGGCTCGCCGAACAGGATGATGCCGAGCGTCGCGGTGCCGACTGCACCGATCCCGGTCCAGATCGCATAGGCGGTTCCAATCGGAAGCGTCTTCAGCGCGAGCCCAAGCAGGATGATGCAGCCGGCCATCGCCGCAAGCGTGAGGACGGACGGAACAAGCCTGGTAAAACCCTCGGTGTATTTGAGGCCGATGGCCCAGTCCAGCAGGCCGGCGACGAACAGAATGCTCCAGGCCATGACGACCCTCCGCTCAGGCAGGGTCGTCCCCGCGTGTGATGCACTGATGGGCGGGAAGGGCGTCCTTCCCGCGGGCGATATGGGGCTGGCTGGAAGCCTCCGCAATCACCAAATGAGGCTTGCCCGGGCCCCTTTTCCCTGCCAAACGCTGCCGCCATGTCCGACATCGCCATATCAGCCGAATCGCCGGCCCGTTCCCCGCTTGCCGCTGAAGTGTCGCGGCGGCGAACCTTTGCGATCATCTCGCACCCCGACGCCGGCAAGACCACCCTGACCGAAAAGCTCCTGCTGTTCGGCGGCGCCATCAATCTCGCCGGCCAGGTCAAGGCCAAGGGCGAGCGGCGCAACACGCGCTCGGACTGGATGAAGATCGAGCGCGAACGCGGCATTTCGGTCGTGACCTCCGTGATGACCTTCGAGTTCGAGGGGCTGGTATTCAACCTGCTGGACACGCCGGGCCACGAGGACTTTTCGGAAGATACCTACCGCACGCTCACCGCGGTCGACTCCGCCGTGATGGTGATCGACGCCGCCAAGGGCATCGAGGCGCGCACGCGAAAGCTGTTCGAGGTCTGCCGCCTGCGCGACATCCCGATCATCACGTTCATCAACAAGATGGACCGTGACAGCCGCGACGTCTTCGAACTGCTCGACGAGATCGAGAAGACGCTGGCGCTCGACACCACGCCGATGACGTGGCCGGTCGGCCGCGGCCGCGACTTCCTCGGCACCTACGACGTGGTCAGTGGCGGCGTGCGTCTGCTCGAAGGCGGCGGCGCCAAGACCGGCGCGGCACAGCAGATCGAGATTGCCGAACTCGGCAAGCTCAACGCAAACCTCGACGTCTCCGCGGTGAAGGACGAGCTCGAGCTCGTCACCGAGGCCTCCAAACCGTTCGAGCTCGCCGCGTTTCGCGAGGGCCATCTGACGCCGGTCTATTTCGGCAGTGCACTGCGCAATTTCGGGGTCGGCGACCTCCTGGAAGGACTCGGCAAGTTCGCACCGGAGCCGCGCGCGCAGGAGAGCGACCAGCGCAGGGTCGAAGCAACCGATCCGCGCATGAGCGCCTTCGTGTTCAAGATCCAGGCCAACATGGACCCGAACCACCGCGACCGCATCGCCTTTGCCCGGTTGTGCTCGGGCAAGCTGAGCCGCGGCATGAAGGCCAAGCTGGTGCGCACCGGCAAGAGCATGCCGCTGTCGAGCCCGCAATTCTTCTTCGCTCAGGACCGCTCGGTGGCGGACGAAGCCTTTGCCGGAGACGTCGTCGGCATTCCCAATCACGGCACGCTGCGCATCGGCGATACCCTGACCGAGGGCGAGGATTTCAACTTCGTCGGCGTACCGAGCTTCGCGCCGGAAATCGTCCGCCGCGTGCGTCTCACCGATGCGATGAAGGCGAAGAAGCTGAAGGAAGCGCTTCAGCAGATGTCGGAAGAGGGCGTGGTGCAGGTGTTCCGCCCGCGCGACGGCGCACCGGCGCTGGTCGGCGTGGTCGGCGCGCTGCAGCTCGACGTGCTGAAGGCGCGGCTGGATGCGGAATACGCGCTCCCGGTCGAATTCGAGGTGAGCGAGTTCCAGCTTGCGCGCTGGGTCTCCTCGGACGACCGCAAGAAGCTCGACACCTTCATCGCCGCCAACACATCGAGCATAGCCGACGACGTCGACGGCGACCCCGTCTATCTGGCCAGGAACGAATTTTATCTCGGCTATACGCGGGAGCGCGCCGAAGGCATCGCGTTCACCAATGTCAAGGACGTCAAGAAGAAGAGCTAGTGTTTCCCAGATGTTGCCCGTGAAGCACGATGGCAACGTATAGCGAGGTCGGCGGTCATGAGGCGGCGCGATTTCATCATGCTCGTTGCAGGCGCGGCGGCCTACCCGCTTGGCACGTCCGCGCAAGGCAATATGCGGCGAATCGGTGTGATGGCGGGAGGCAAGCCCAGTGACCCGGAAAGCCAGGCCAGCTACCAGAAACTGAGACAGCGTCTAGGTGAACTTGGTTGGGAACAGGGACGCAACATCCAGATCGAATATCGTTGGTGGGCCGGCGATCCGGCTCTTGCGGATGCTCAGGCGGCTGAGCTGGCCGGATTGCGTCCGGACGTGCTCCTGGCAATCAGTACTCCGTCCGTGGAAGCCTTGAAGCGACACGCGCCGACGTTGCCGATTGTCTTCACGGTAGTTGCCGATCCCGTGGGTGCCGGTTTCGTTCAAAGCCTGGGCAAGCCGGGTGGAAACATTACGGGCTTCACAACTTTCGAACCTGAAATGGCTGGCAAGTGGCTGCAACTGCTCAAGCAGGCGGCACCAGAGATACGAAGGGTCGCCGCAGTCTTCAATCCGCGAACAGCTCCCATGATCTTGATGCCGTCCGTGGAAGCTGCCATTCCGGCAGTCCAGCTCCAGCTGGTTCCGGCACCGGCGGACAACGCCACCGAGCTCGAACAGACGATTTCCCGCTTTGCAGAGCAGCCACACGGCGGCTTGCTGATCTTTCCCGACGCGTTTCCACTCGTTCACCGGCAATTGATTCTAAACTTGGCGGCCACCCACCGTCTGCCGGCGATGTATCCGTTCCCTTTCTTCGTCACGGAAGGCGGGCTGATGTCGTACGGAATCTCGATTTCGCATCTTGTCGGTCGCTCGGCGGACTATGTTGACCGCGTCTTGAGAGGAGCGCGTCCGGCAGATTTACCAGTCCAGCAGCCGAATGAATTCCAATTCCTGCTCAATCTCAAGACAGCCAACGCGTTGGGACTGAGTGTACCGCCCACGCTGGTTGCACAAGCGGATCAAGTCGTTGAGTGAAGCAGGTTTGCTGTTCCGACTGAGCCTGCTCCGCCTCGGAGCGGCAACTTTGCATGGGATTGTTTTCCAAATTCTGGCGGCAAGCCCGTCGTCGCATCGCGGCGAGCCTTGACCCCTTCACAACCGTCGCCACCTGTTGTGCAAATGCAATACGGTCTCAGCATCATGTGGCGCGGCATCCTTGTTCTTGTCCTGTTAGGGATATCGACGGCCGCCGCCGACGCGCGGCCCCGTCAGATCAATCCGATTCCATTCTCACATGAGCCGTGTAGTGTTCTCGACAACCGCCCCTGCACGCCGTCCTATTGCAGCGTGCTCGAGGACGGCCCCTGTATTCCCGAGATCGACTATCCCTATGGCCAGAATCTCCAGCTCACCATCGAGAGCGTGCCGTCCGAGGCGGATCGCGCCAAGTATGAAAAGCCGGATCACGACCTCGACACGATCGGCGATCTCTTCGCCGAGTTGCGCACCTGCTGGTCGCCGCCATCAGACAATGCGCGGGCGGGCATGCAGATGTCGGTGCGCTTCAGTTTCAACAAGGCGGGCGGCCTGATCGGTCCGCCGCGCCTGACCTTTGCAACCGCCGGCGTTCCGGCCGCGACCCGAACGACCTATCTCGACGCCATCAACACATCGCTGAAAGCCTGCCTGCCACTGAAATTCACCACCGGTCTTGGCAGCGCACTGGCCGGTCGGCCGATCGCGATCCGCTATGTCGATAATAGGGAGCTCAACAAGTAGTCTCCCACAAGTGGAAGTACCCCCTCATCCTGAGGAGCGCGCTCTTTCGCGCGCGTCTCGAAGGATGCAGGCCCCCGCTGCTGCAGCGCGGCGTCGATGTCTATGGTTCGAGACGGCGCTGACGCGCCTCCTCACCATGAGGAGCTAAAATCCAGCATCGGTTGCGACAAGCTGCCAATCGATGATAGGCCATGTGTGGGCTGGTTAAGGGGAGGATGTCGTGGGTCTGCTGGTTATGATCCTGGGGCTTGCGCTGTTTTTTGCGGCGCATGTGTTCACCACCAAGCGCGAGGCGCGCGCGCAGGCAATCGCGAGACTGGGCGAGGGGACCTACAAGATCCTCTATGCGCTGGTATCGCTCGCGGGTCTCGCGCTCATCATCTGGGGCTTTGCGCATTATCGGGCGACCGGCTGGATCGACGTCTGGTACCCGCCGAAGGCAATGAAGCACGTCACGATCGCGCTGATGCTGCCCGCCGTCATCCTGGTGGTCGCCTCATATCTGCGCGGCCGCATCTATGCGACGTTGAAGCATCCAATGCTCGCCGGTATCAAGCTGTGGGCGGTGGCGCATCTCCTGGCCAACGGCGATCTCGGCTCCATCGTCCTGTTCGGCTCGTTCCTGGGTTGGGCGGTGTATGACCGCATCTCGCTGAAATATCGCACCGACGCCGGCGCCCCGCCGATTCCGGTGGGCGGTGTCACCAATGATTTGATCGCGATTGCAGTCGGCGTCGTGGCCTATCTGGCGCTGGCTTTTGCGTTCCATCCCGTCGTGATCGGTGTTCCCGTTATAGGAGTTTAGCTCCAGCCGATCAGCGCAAGACAGGACCGCGCACCCATGCGCGGAAGGTGACAAGCAACGAGCTCATGGCATTCCAATGGACTGGTCGCAATCTCAGATCCCGCCGATGCGGCTCGAGGCGCGCTTTGGCGATCGGGTGGTGCCGGCATTCGCTGAGCGGCCGGCCAGCATCTGGGCGATGATTGCGGAGGCTTGCGCCGGCAATGCCGATGGCGAAGCGCTGATCTGCGGCGATGTCCGATTGAGCTGGCGGCAGGCGGTGGAGCACGCGGCGCGGATCGCGGCGGGCCTGCGAAAGCTCGGCCTGCAACGTGGCGACCGCGTTGCAATCCTGCTTGGCAACCGCATCGAATTTCCGCTGATCCTGTTTGCCGCCGCGCATGAGGGCCTCGTTACGGTCCTGCTCAGCACGCGCCAGCAGAAGCCGGAGATCGCCTACGTGCTCGCCGACTGCGGCGCCAAAATCCTGATCCACGAAGCGGCGCTTGCCGAGCGGCTGCCCGATGCGCGCGATGTTCCCGAGGTGATCCATCGCATCGCCATCGACAACGCTCCGCAGCTCTCGGGTTTCGCGGTGCTCGCAGACAATGCACCGGCGCCGGCGCCGGTCGATGTCAGCGAGGAAGACACCGCGATGATCCTCTACACCTCGGGCACGACGGGAAAGCCGAAGGGGGCGATGCTTGCCCATTGCAACATCGTCCATTCCTCGATGGTGTTCGCGTCCTGCCTGCAATTGACGGCGGCGGATCGTTCGATCGCGGCGGTGCCGCTTGGCCATGTCACCGGTGTCGTCGCCAACATCACGACCATGATCCGCTGCGGCGGCGCGCTGATCATCATGCCGGAGTTCAAGGCCGCGGAATATCTCAAGCTCGCCGCGCGCGAGCGTGTCACCTACACGGTGATGGTGCCGGCGATGTACAATCTCTGCCTGCTCCAGCCGGAATTCGATGCTTATGATCTGTCGAGCTGGCGCATCGGCGGTTTTGGCGGTGCGCCGATGCCGGTCACAACCATCGAGAAACTCGAGACAAAAATTCCCGGTCTCAAGCTGATGAACTGCTACGGCGCGACCGAGACCACGTCGCCGTCCACGATCATGCCGGGCGAGCTGACGGCAAGCCACATTGATAGCGTCGGCCTGGCCTGTCCCGGTGCGCGCATCGTGACGATGGGGACGGACGGGCGCGAGCTGCCGTACGGCGAGATCGGCGAGCTCTGGATCCAGAGCGCCTCCGTCATCAAGGGCTATTGGAACAACCCGAAGGCCACCGCGGAAAGCTTCACTAGCGGCTTCTGGCATTCCGGCGATCTCGGCTCGGTCGATGCTGACGGCTTTGTCCGCGTGTTCGACCGCCAGAAGGACATGATCAACCGCGGCGGCCTGAAGATCTATTCGGCCGAAGTCGAGTCGGTGCTGGCCGGCCACCCCGCCGTGGTCGAGAGCGCGATCATCGCCAAACCATGCCCCGTGCTGGGCGAACGCGTCCACGCCCTGGTTGTGACGCGCGCCGCCGTCGCGGGCGACGAGCTGAGGGCCTGGTGCGCAGAACGGCTGTCCGACTACAAGGTCCCCGAAACGATCACTGTCACCGCCGAGCCTCTGCCGCGCAACGCCAATGGCAAGGTGCTGAAACGGCAGCTGCGGGAGCTTCTGGCCGAAATTTGAACCGGCAAGGCGGGGCTCCGGAATTTCCCGGGCCGTGGGTTAACGCCTTGATCGGGCTTGCTTTGCCTTGCCACCGCCATATCGATAGGCTATCGCCGCCGCGACGTGGGGAACGGGTTTTTGACGCGAACGATCTGGCGCGCGCTCCCGGTCGGGCATGGGATTGGCTTAAGTGGCTGAATTATTTGACGAAGTCGACGAGGAAGTACGTCGCGACCAGCTCAAGAAGCTGTGGGACAAGTATTCGATCTACTTCATCGCGCTGATGGTGCTGATCGTCGCCGCCGTGGGTGGCTGGCGCGGTTACCAGTACCTGGAGACCAAGAAGGCTGCCGAGGCCGGCGCCGCCTTCGAGAAGGCTGTCGAGCTGTCCGAACAGGACAAGCATGCCGAGGCCGAGGCGGCTTTCACCGATCTCGCCGCCAAGGCTCCGTGGGGCTACCGCACGCTGGCGCGGCTGCGCGCCGCGGCTGAGGCGTCAGCCCGCGATCCGAAGGCTGCCGCGAAGATGTACGATGATATTTCCGCCGACCGCGGTGTCGGCGCCGAGTGGCAGGATCTGGCGAAGGTCCGCGCGGCGGGCTTGCTGCTCGACAGCGCGAGCTATGCCGACATCCAGCAGCGGCTGGAGGCCTCCGCCGCGCCCAAGTCGACATTCCGCCACAGCGCCCGCGAGATGCTGGCGCTATCGGCTTGGCGCAACAACGACATGACCGCAGCCCGCAAATGGCTCGACGCGATCGCCGAGGATGGCGAAACGCCGCCGGGCCTGCGTTCGCGCGCCGAGGCGCTCCAGGCCCTGCTGCCGCCCGTCGCCAAAAGCTGACGGCCCCGAGAGCTGAGACGAGACAACGATATGCGCCGCACGCCACGCTTGATCGCAGCCGCCGTCCTGATCGCCTTCACGGGCCTCCTGGGCGGCTGCTCCAGCTTCGACCCAAGCGACATGCTCGACTTCCTCGACACCAAGAAGAAGCTTCCGGGCGACCGCAAGCCGGTATTCCCCGAGGGGGTGCCGGGCCTCGAGCAGGGCGTGCCGCGGGATATGTACAAGGGCGCGCAGCAACAGCCGGATCCGAACGCCGCCGTTGCGGCTGCGCCTGTGGCGCCGCCGCCCGAGCCGGCCCCATCGTCCAAAGCCACCAAGGGGAAGAAGTCGAAGCAGTCGGCCACCGTCGCGCCCGCTGAGGCGCCGGCCGGCGAAGTCGACGGCGAGGCTCAGCCCGAGGCAGCGCCGCCCACGGCCGCTCCCCCGCCCAGGCAGAAGATCGTCCGCAAGCGCACCACCGCGCCGCCGCCGGATCAACCCGTTCAGCAGGCGCAACCAACCCAGACCACACAGCAGCAATCGCAAGGCGGCTTCCCGGCGCCGCTGCCGAGCGGCAGTTTCTCGCGCTGATATTTTTCACTGCATTGACAGACGCGGCTCCGGCAGCGCACGAATGACCGATGCCCTTCACAATTGCCATCATCGGCCGGCCCAATGTCGGCAAGTCGACGCTGTTCAACCGTCTGGTCGGACAGAAGCTCGCGCTCGTCGATGATTTGCCGGGCGTCACCCGCGATCGCCGCGAAGGCGGGGCCAGGCTCGGTGACCTCGAATTCACCATCATCGATACCGCCGGCCTCGACGAGGGCGCCAAAGGTTCGCTGACTGCGCGCATGCAGGAGCAGACCGAGACCGCGATCGCGCAGGCCGACGCCCTGTTCTTCGTGGTCGACGCGCGCGCCGGCCTGACGCCGAACGACCGCGCCTTTGCCGATTTCGCCCGCCGCGCCAACAAGCCGGTGCTGCTGGTCGCCAACAAGAGCGAGGGCAAGCATGGCGATGCCGGCGCCATGGAGGCCTTTGCGCTCGGCCTCGGCGATCCCATCCAGATCTCGGCCGAGCACGGCGAGGGCATGGGCGAGCTCTACGACGCCCTGGCCCGGCTGATGCCGGAGCCCGTCGACGAGGATGAGGCCGAGGACGACGAGCCGTTGACGGAGGAAGAGGCCGCGACGCGCCCGATCCGGGTTGCCATCGTCGGCCGGCCCAACGCCGGCAAGTCGACGCTGATCAATCATCTGCTCGGCGAGGAGCGCCTGCTGACGAGCCCGGAGGCCGGCACCACGCGCGATTCCATCGCGGTCGAGATCACCTGGAAGGGCCGTGAATTTCGGGTGTTCGATACCGCAGGCCTGCGCCGGCGCTCGCGCATCGAGGAGAAGCTGGAAAAGCTCTCGGTCGCCGACGCATTGCGCGCGGTGCGATTTGCCGAAGTGGTCGTGATGACGATGGATGCGCAGAACCGCTTCGAGGAGCAGGATTTGCGCATCGCCGACCTGATCGAGCGCGAAGGCCGCGCGATCGTGCTCGCCGCCAACAAATGGGACCTGATGGAAAGCAAGGGCGGCGGCGCCATCTCCGGCTTGCGCCGGGATGCCGACCATTTGCTGCCGCAGGTCAAGGGCGTGCCGATCGTCGCCGTCTCCGGCCTGATGGGCGAGGGCATCGATCGCCTGATGCAGGCGATCCAGGACGCCTACGCGCTCTGGAACAGGCGCATCTCGACCGCGGCCTTGAACCGCTGGTTCGAGGAGGCGGTCCAGGCCAATCCGCCGCCGGCCGTGTCCGGCCGCCGCTTGAAGCTGAACTACATCACCCAGACCAAGGCGCGCCCGCCGAGCTTCGTGCTGTTCTGCTCGCGCGCGGACGCCGTACCGCAGTCATATCTGCGCTACCTCACCAATTCGCTGCGTGAGGCCTTCGATCTGCCGGGCACGCCGGTGCGCATCACCTTGCGCGAGAAGGCCAATCCCTTCGCGCACAAGCGCAAGCGGCCGTCGTGAGCGAACCGGCTGGCGAGGCGATAGCGCCAGGCGCTGCGCCGATCCGGCGCGGTGCCGTCGCCTTCATCTTCGTCACCATCCTGCTCGACATGCTCGCGCTCGGCGTGATCATGCCGATCCTGCCGAAACTGATCGAGAGTTTTGTCGGCAACGACACCGCGCATGCGGCCGAGATTTTTGGACTGTTCGGCACCGCCTGGGCGCTGATGCAGTTCGTGTTCTCGCCGCTGCTGGGTGCGCTATCGGACCGCCTCGGACGGCGTCCGGTGGTGCTGCTGTCGAACTTCGGGCTTGCCGCAGACTATGTGCTGATGGCGCTCGCGCCGTCGCTGGTCTGGCTGTTCGTCGGCCGTGTCATCTCCGGCATCACCTCCGCCAGCATCTCGACCGCGTTCGCCTATATCGCCGACATCACGCCGCCGGAGCGGCGTGCGGCGGTGTTCGGCAGGATTGGAGCTGCCTTCGGCGCCGGTTTCATCCTCGGTCCGGCGCTGGGCGGCCTGCTCGGCGACATCGATCCGCGGCTGCCGTTCTGGGCATCGGCTGGCTTGAGCTTCGCCAATGCGCTGTACGGGCTGTTGATCCTGCCGGAATCGCTGGCGCCGGAGAAGCGCGCGGCGTTCCGCTGGAGGAGCGCCAATCCGATCGGGGCGTTGAACCTGTTGCGTTCCAACACGGTGCTGGCCGCGTTGTCGGTGGTCAATTTCATCGCTCAGGTCGCGCATGTGGTGCTGCCGTCGACCTTCGTGCTCTATGCGACTTATCGCTACGGTTGGGATTCGAAGACGGTGGGACTGACGCTGGCGATGGTCGGCATCTGCGCCATGGTGGTGCAGGGGCTGGCGATCGGCCCGATCGTGCGCGTGCTTGGTGAGCGGAATGCGCTGCTGCTCGGCCTGTGCTGTGGTGCGACCGGCTTCATGATCTTCGGCGGTGCGTCGACCGGACCGCTATTTTGGCTGGGCATTCCCGTGATGTCGCTGTGGGGCATCTCGGGCGCCGCCATGCAATCGCTGATGACGCGGCTGGTTGCGCCCGATCAACAGGGCCAGTTGCAGGGCGCGACCGCGAGCGTGCAGAGCGTGTCGCAGCTCGTCGGCCCGTTCCTGTTCACGCTCACGTTCGCTTATTTCATCGGCAATGGCGCGCCGCTACATCTGCCCGGCGCGCCGTTCTTGCTTGCGGGTGTGCTGATGCTGGTATGCGTGGCGATCGCGATGCGGACGCCGGCTGCGGCAAAATCAGAACGGTAGGGTGGGTTAGCCCCGCGCTGCGCGAAGCGCAGTCGCTCGGCGTAACCCACCATTTCTATCGTTGCACGAGAAGAGGTGGGTTACGCCAGCGGACTGCGCTTCGCGCAGCCGCGGGGCTAAACCCACCCTACGATTTCCCGGTTACTTCTTCACCAGCGGGCACTCGCTGTCCTTGAGCGGCTTGGCGGCGTCTTCAGGCGCGATGGTGGCCACCAGCTTGTAGTAATCCCACGGCCCCTTCGACTCTTCCGGCTTCTTCACCTCGAACAGATAGGCCGGGATGAGGCGGCGGCCGTCGGCGCGCAGCGGGCCCTTGCCGAACAGCGGATCGTCGGTCGGGATCTCCTTCATCTTGGCGACGACCTTGGCGCCGTCATGCGGATTGCCGCCGAGCGCATCCATCGCCTTCAGGTAATGCAGGACGCCGGCATAGAGGCCCGCAACCGTCATGGACGGCATCGAGCCCTTGGGCGAGACCTTCTGGAAGCGCTTCGACCATTCGCGGGTCTGATCGTTGAGATCCCAATAGAACGACTCGGTGAAGGTGAGGCCCTGCGCGGTCTTCAAGCCGAGCGAATGCACGTCGTTGATGAACAGCAGGAGCGCTGCAAGCTTCTGGCCGCCCTGAACGATGCCGAATTCGGAGGCCTGCTTGATCGCGTTGGTGGTATCGCCACCGGCATTGGCGAGACCGACGATCTTGGACTTCGATGACTGAGCCTGGAGCAGGAAGGAGGAGAAATCAGCCGTGTTGAGCGGGTGCTTGACGCCGCCGAGCACCTTGCCGCCATTGGCGGTCACGACCGCGCTGGTGTCGCGCTCCAGCGCATGGCCGAACGCATAATCGGCGGTCAGGAAGAACCAGCTGTCGCCGCCGGCCTTGGTCAGCGCCTTGCCGGTGCCGTTGGCCAACATGTAGGTGTCGTAGGTGTAGGAGACGGTGTTGGGCGTGCAGGCCTTGCCGGTGAGGTCGGCGGTGGCCGCGCCCGAATTGAGCAGCACCGAGTTCTTTTCCTTGACGAGGTTGTTGACCGCGAGCGCCACGCCCGAGCTCGGCGTGTCCGAGATGACGTCAACCTTGTCGTTGTCGATCCATTGCCGGGCGATGTTGACGCCGATGTCGGGCTTGTTCTGGTGATCGCCCGAGAGGACCTCGATGGTCCAGCCCTTGGCCTTCAGGCCGGAATCTTCGACCGCCATTTTCACCGCGGCCACCGAATTTGGTCCGCCGATATCGGCATAGAGGCTCGACATGTCATTCAACACGCCGATCTTGACGGTCTTGTCCTGGGCGTAGGCGGATGTTGCAAAACCGAAGGTGGCACAAGCCAGAAGCGCCGCAGTGCGGCGCGCGAGCGTCGTCATAAAAGGTTTCCTCCATTGTCAAATATGCGGACGGCTCTCTTGGACGGAGCCCTGTTCCAGCTGATGGCTCTAGCGTGTCCCGCGGTCCGCGGCAATGCGCCTTAAGCCGGATGGCGCTGCGTCGTCGCGGCCACCCGCGATTAACCTTTAGGCAAGGCGCGGCGCCGTCTATTTGAGCGCGTCGAATTCAAGATCGGGTGGCGCCCAGTTCAATCAGGCCGGCGAGCGGAAGCTCATCAGCTTGCGGGTCTTGTAGTCGTAGAACTTGCCGGTCTCGGTCCAGTCGGGCGCGCACATCGGCACGATGAATTCGGCGACCTGCTCGGGCGTGTCCAGTGTTGCCGGATCCTCGCCCGGCATCAAGGTTGCGCGCATGCGGGTGCGGATCGGCCCCGGATTGAACAGGTTGATGCGCAGTTTTGTGTTCGCGGTCTCCTGCGCCCAGGCGCGCGCCAGCGTTTCCAGCGCGGCCTTGGAAGCGGCGTAGGGGCTGACATAGGCCGTCGCCTTGCTGGCGGCGCCCGAGGTGATGAACACGGCGCGGCCGGCATCCGATTGCTTGAGCAACGGCTCCATGCAGCGGATGAGCTGGAAGTTCGCGGAGACGTTCACGGCCATCACGTCGTTGAAGGTCTTCAGCTCGATATGGCCGATCGGCGAGGAGGGGCCGAGCACGCCGGCATTGCCCACCAGGATATCCAGCTTGCCGTAGCGTTCATGCAGTCCTGCGCCGAGCCGCGCGATGCCATCGGAATCGGTGAGGTTGAGCGGCACCAGCGTGGCGCTGCCGCCGTCTTTGCGGATCTCGTCATCGAGCTCCTCGAGCCCGCCCTGCGTGCGCGCGACCGCCACGATATGCGCGCCGGCCTTAGCGAGTGCCCTGGCGGTGGCAAAGCCGATGCCGCGCGAGGCGCCGGTGACGAGAGCGATGCGATTGGCGAGGGAGATTGTCATCGAGAGCTTGTATCCAGCGTCGTCCTGGCGAACGCCAGGACCCATACGCCGTGACGTTTATGGTTTGTGAAGATGGTTGTCACACCTTCTTCGAACCATTGAGGCCTGTGATAGTGGGTCCTGGCTCCAGTGCGCAATTGCGCACCAGGCCAGGACGACAGGGTCAGCTCGCCTCCGCCAGCAGCGACAATTGCCGCGGCTGCGGCTCGGTCTGGGTCTGGTCGGTGAGGTGGGTCGGATAGGCGCCGGTAAAGCAGTGATCCGAGAATTTCGGATTGGCCGGGTCGCGGCCGGGTTCGCCCATGGCGCGGTACATGCCGTCGATCGAGAGGAAGGCGAGCGAGTCGGCGCCGATGATCTCGCGCATCTCATCCAGCGAATGCGTCGCCGCCAGGAGGCCGCCGCGGTCGGGCAGGTCGATGCCGTAATAATCGGGATAGAGGATCGGCGGCGAGGCGAGGCGGAAATGCACTTCCTTGGCGCCGGCATCGCGCATCATGCGCACGATCTTCCTTGAGGTGGTGCCGCGCACCAGCGAATCGTCGATCAGGATGATGCGCTTGCCTTCGATCGCGGCGCGGTTGGCCGAATGCTTCATGCGCACGCCGGATTCGCGGATCGCCTGCGTCGGCTGGATGAAGGTGCGGCCGACATAGTGATTGCGGATGATGCCGAGCTCGAACGGCACGCCGGAATGCTGGCTGTAGCCGACCGCGGCAGGCACGCCGGAATCGGGTACCGGCACGACGACGTCGACCGGCACATGGCTCTCGCGCGCGAGCTGCGCGCCAAAGGCCTTGCGCACCTCGTAGACCGAGCGGCCGTGGACGATGGAATCCGGACGGGAGAAGTAGATGTATTCGAAGATGCAGGGGCGCGGCGCGATCGGCGGGAACGGCTTGTGGATGTCCATGCCGTTCTCGTCGAACACGATGACTTCGCCGGCCTCGATGTCGCGGACGAAGCGCGCGCCGATGATGTCGAGCGCGCAGGTCTCCGACGTCAGGATCGGACAGCCGTCGAGATCGCCGAGCACCAGCGGGCGGATGCCGCGCGGGTCGCGGGCACCGATCAGCTTCTTGTTGGTCAGCGACACCAGCGCATAGGCGCCTTCGATCTCGCGCAGCGCGTCGACATAGCGCTCGATGAAGCGGCTGCGCCTGGAGCGTGCGACCAGGTGCAGGATCACCTCGGTGTCGGTGGTCGACTGCATCATCGCGCCGTTCTTCACGAGCTCGCGCCGCAGCGTCAGGCCGTTGGTGAGATTGCCGTTATGGGCCACCGCGAGGCCGCCGGCATTGAGCTCGGCGAACAGCGGCTGGACGTTGCGCAGGATGGTGGCGCCGGTGGTGGAATAGCGGACATGGCCGACTGCGACAGTGCCGGGCAGGCGGTCGATCACCTCGCGGCGGGAAAAGGTATCGCCGACGAGGCCGAGGCGGCGTTCGGAATGAAAGCGGTTGCCGTCGTAGGAGACGATGCCGGCGGCTTCCTGGCCGCGGTGCTGAAGGGCGTGGAGGCCGAGCGCCGTGATGGCGGCGGCGTCCGGGTGTCCGTAGATGCCGAATACGCCGCACTCCTCGCGCAGCGTATCCCCTTCCAGATCGTCCTGAAGCTCCAGCGCGGCCGGGCTCAAGCCGGCCTTTGGATCGAGATCACGCTGGGCGTCCTGATCAGGGTTTCGCATCTCGTCCGCGCCTCTCTGTTGGGGCTAAATCAACGCGCCGCAGGTTTCTCGATCAGCTTTTTCAGGCTGTCACGAGCCGGTTTGCTGTATCCGTCGCCACTGCCCGAAGGCTGCTGCTCGGAATCAGTTTGCTCTTCATCTGGTTTGTTTTTCTTGAATCTCTTCAAGATGGTGTTCTCGGGGTCATCCGGCAAGAGGGCCATCAGCCAATCCCCGGTTCCCTGGAGCACCACGCGGGATTTCGCCCCCGCGACCCAGTCCGGGCGCTGCTTGTCCGGCACCAGCCAGGTGAAGAACAGGAAGGCGACCACGACGATCAAGAGCCCGCGGGCCAGCCCGAACAGGAAGCCGAGGGTGCGGTCCAGCGCGCCGATCCGCGAGTCCAGGATCATGTCGGAGATCCGGACCGTGATCACGGAGACCACGACCAGGGTACCGACGAACACACCGGCGACCACCACCACGCTCGCGACCGTGTCGTTGTTGAAGTAGGTTTTTGCGGTCGGCAGCAGCTTCGAGAACGAGTACAGCGTCACGACCGCCGCCGCGCCCCAAGCCGCGATCGACAGGATTTCACGCATAAAGCCCCGGACCATCGCGAGCAGGCCCGAGATCAGCATCACACCGAGCAGGATCAGGTCGAGGAGGGTAATCGGCATCGGCTGGTCTGGTCCGCTCGTACTCTCAAAGGTGCTCGGCGAATCGGTGTTTGGCCGCCGCCCTAACAGAAGGGCAGACGGCGCTCCCGGCAAGGCCGTAACCACGCAATCCCGTGCTGCTTTTGTGACGGCTGTATAGCGGTGGGGGCGGGGGACGTCACCTCCACCTAACCCTCTCCACGGCGGAATCTTGGCGGTGTGGCATTTTTCTCCGCGGGCGCGCTCGATTCGCCCCGGCGAGAGCCGCGAGCGGCTATTTCCGCCACCAGGGTCGTCAGGCTGTTGATGGCGTTGAGCGAGAGCCCGGCGTCGCCGCCGACTTCGCCCCGGGCCGATTCGGGCAGCACGGCGTGCTGGAAGCCGAGTTTGGCCGCTTCCTTCAGACGGGCCGGGGTCTGCGCCACCGGGCGGACCACGCCGGAGAGCGATATCTCGCCGAAATAGACCGCATCGGTCGGTAACTGCGCATTAACCAGAGACGACACCAGCGCGGCTGCGGCGGCGAGATCGGCGGCCGGCTCGTGGATGCGCAGGCCGCCTGCCACGTTCAGATAGACGTCGTGGCCGGACAGCTTGACCCCGCAATGGGCCTCCAGCACCGCGAGCACCATCGAGAGCCGGCTTGGATCCCAGCCGACCACGGCCCGGCGCGGGGTGCCGAGCGAGGTCGGCGCCACCAGCGCCTGCAATTCAACCAGGAGCGGCCTTGTGCCCTCGATCCCCGCGAACACCGCGGTACCCGGCGTGCCGAGGTCGCGCTCCGACAGGAACAGCTCCGACGGGTTGGTGACTTCGCGCAGGCCAAGGCCCGTCATCTCGAACACGCCGATCTCGTCGGTCGGGCCGAAACGGTTCTTCACGGCGCGCAGGATGCGGAATTGCTGCGAGCCTTCGCCCTCGAAAGACAGCACCGCATCGACCATGTGCTCGACCACGCGGGGGCCGGCGATCTGGCCGTCCTTGGTGACGTGGCCGACCAGGATGATGGCCGCGCCGGTCTTCTTGGCGAACCGGATCAGGGCCTGCGCCGAGGCGCGCACCTGCGTCACCGTGCCGGGGGCCGATTCCACCGTGTCGGTCCACATCGTCTGGATCGAGTCGATCACGATCAGCCGGGGGACGGCGCCTTCCGACAGCGTCGAGACGATGTCTTCCACCGACGTCTCGGCGGCCAGTTGCACTGGCGCATCCGACAGCCCGAGCCGCTCGGCGCGCAGGCGTACCTGGGCGATGGCCTCTTCGCCCGAGATGTAGACAATGCGATGTCCGGCGCGCGCCATCAGGCTCGTCGCCTGCGTCAGCAGCGTCGATTTGCCGATGCCGGGATCGCCGCCGACGAGCAACACCGAGCCGCGGACAAAGCCGCCACCGGTGACGCGGTCGAGCTCGGTCATGCCCGAGGACAGGCGAGGCGCGTCCTGGGTTTTTCCGGACAGGCTCTCCAGCGCAAACGTCCGTCCCTTGCGCTTGGAGCGGATCGACACCGGCACGCTGCCGGTCGTGTCCTCCTCGGCGAGCGTATTCCACTCGCCGCAGGACTCGCACTTGCCCTGCCAGCGGTTATAGGCCGCGCCGCAGTTCTGGCAGACGAAGGAAAGCGTGTTCTTGGCCATGGGAAAGGGATTCGAGGAGCTCGGATTTGCTGATAGCACGGAATGGAAGGTCGTGAGGGGATCACCAGCGCCTCACTTATTGCAATTCATCGCGACATCCGCGTTGGGGCCCCGGCGCCAGGAACGCCGCTTCCAATCCGGCGCCCAATATCGGAATTGGAGGCACTCATGCGACATTCAATTGTTGCAGCTGCCGTTGTGCGACCTGTCAGAAGTCGCGATGGCACAAAGATGGCAGGCGGGCTTCCTCGATATGCAGCATACCGCAAGACTGGCTCCCGACAAGGACGGGATCTGCAGCGTGCGCCGGCGATAGCGGTGTTCCAGCGTACTTGCTCTATGTCTTCACATCGAGACGCCTGCGAATGTCCCGCAGAAACCGGGTGAGCCCCTCATCGGCCGTCGTGCCGTCAGGCGCGCCGACGGTGGTGATGCCCCAGTTCGCCAACACCGCCTCCTGCACCGGGTTGGGCTGAGACACGAATGCGAATGATCTTGGTCGGTCCTGGCGGTGCCCCGATTCCTCCCATGTCTGCCAAATGCGGTGCAGCAGGAGGCGGATGTTCGGATCCGACATGCTGTAGCCGATGAACAGGAGCGTGCTTGCCAGGGCGTCGGCGCGAAACCGGACATCAAGCGGAGAATTGAACGCGAGCCGATTGAGGAAATCGGTCTCGGTCAGGACAAGCGAGGTATCATCGTCGAAGTCGCCATGAAATTTGATGATATGCGTAACGCCGGCGGTCGCGCTCGCAATCTCCTTTGCGTTGCTAATCTTGGCATAGGGCTTTCCCAGGACATCGAACGCGGTCTCGAGATTGCGGTCGTAGTTCGTCGTATAAACCGTTGGAAAATCGAGCTCGACGATCAGCTTATGGAGCTTCGAGGCTGCGATCTTCCCCGGATCGACCCGCCAGTTGCGGTCCAACCAGCTCCGAAGTGGACCAATGCCGCCGCGCTTCAGCCGGTAATACTCCGCCAGTGTCTGATAGCCGCCATGCATCCCCTCGATGACGTCGCGTTCGAGACCAAGATCATCCAGCAGATGGTCGATAAGGGATTGCCAGGATGGCAGGCCAACGGCCATCGAGACTCCTGCGCCGACGAACAAAATGGCGCGGCGCTGCCGTATCGCGGCGGCCAGAATGTCCTGAGGCGGCCCCTGCTGATCTGCAAGCCCTGTCGGCTGTTCGTCCATTAATCTTGAATGATCGGATGATAAGAGAGTTCCTAACGGCCATTCGCCGCCCGAGCCAAGCGCCATTACGTCTGCGTCGCGGTCCAGAGCATCGAGAGGCCGGCTGCGATCATGATCGCATCCATCACCATGCGGAACATCTCGGGTTTCAGGTGCATGACGAAGCGCTTGGCGACGAAAGCGCCGGCCATGAGCGACGAACCTGCGATCAGGCCCTTGATGAAGACATCCTGCGTCAGCGCGCCGAAACGTTCGAAGGTCACGGACTTCGCGAAATAGAGGCCGAGCGAGGCGGCAGCCTCGGTTGCGAGGAATGCGCCCTTGCTCAGGCCATAGAAAAGGAACAGCGGCACGCTGAGCGGGCCAGTCGAGACCACGATGCCGGTGAGATAGCCGATGATTGCGCCGCCGATGGCGAGATGCCAGAGATTGGCCTTGAGGTGGTGGCGCGCCAGCCAGTGCCGCACCGGCACCATCGCGATCAGGAAGATGCCGATGGCGAGATCGACCGCATGGGAGGGCAGCGCCAGCAGCGTGCGCGCGCCGAGCACGGCGGCCGGAATCCCCGTCACCGAATAGGCCGCGCAGGCCCGCCAGTCGACCTCGCGCCACCAGGCAAGAATGCGCGAAAAGTTCGCCATGACGGAAGCCACGGCCATGATCGGCACGGCTTCCTTCGGCCCATAGGCATAGACCAGCACCGGCATCAGCATGATCGACGAGCCCGTGCCGACGATGCCCGAGATGGTGCCGGCGACGAGGCCGACGGTGAGAACGAACAGGAAGGCCAAGGGAGTAGGGGGCAAGTCTTCGATGATAGTATCGTGCCGGTGTTTTGCCCGCCAAGTCAAACCGCACTCGCGGACATGCGTAAGGTATTGATTCGACTACGGTCGTCTACTGTGCATGGGGTTGTTTTTCATATTTTGGATTGTCGGCTGGCCGGGGGCCGCAGCGCATTTTGAGCGCGCAGGGCGGCGGCGCGCACTGCTGACAGCATGTTGGCAGCAGCCACCGGCTACGACCACCTCCTGACAAAAGTGGAGGGTGCGAGTCATGCCAATTGAGGCAAGCTGTCATTGCGGTGAGACCGTGTTCGAGGTGACGGAGGCGCCGGCGAGCGTGACACGCTGCACCTGCTCGCTCTGCGCCAAGCGGGGCGCGCTGTGGGCCTATTACAAGCCGGCGCAGTTCCGCCTGCTGTCGCCGCCAGAGAACGTCGCGACTTATCTCTGGGGCAGCCGCACCGTCAAACATCATTTCTGTGCAAGCTGCGGCTGCGGCACCTATTCGGAGTCGCCGGACTGGTCGACCGGCAAGCCCGATTTCGACAATCCCAAAATCGGCGTCAACGCGCGCCTGTTCGACGATTTCGATCTGGATGCGGTGCCGGTGAATGTGATCGATGGCAAGAATTTGTGGTGAGCGCGGTCACCGCAGCACCACCCACGCCGGCGCGTGATCGCTGGCGCCGTCCTCGCCGCGGACCGTCTTGTCGACGCCGGCTTTGGCCAGGCGCGAGACGAGGGCAGGGCTGAGCAGGAGATGATCGAGCCGCAGGCCCGCATCGCGCGGCCAGCGGTTTCGCTTGTAGTCCCAGAAAGTGTAGATGCGCTGGTCCGGATTGAGCTCACGGATCGCGTCGCACCAGCCTTGCGCGACGAGCGAGGCGTAGGCCGCGCGGCTCTTTGGCTGGATCAGAGCATCATTGTCCCATGACCGGGTTGGATAGATGTCGATCGCGGTCGGCGCGACGTTGTAGTCGCCAGCGAGCACCACAGGCAGATCCTGCCTGACGAAGGTTTTGGCGTGGCGCTTGAGACGCGCGAACCAATCGAGCTTGTCGTCGAATTTCGGCCCCGGCTGCGGGTTGCCGTTGGGCAGATAGATGCTGGTGACGATGATGCCGCGCACCGCGGCCTCGATGTAGCGTGCTTCGTGATCGCCAGGCTTTCCCGGCAACCGGTCGCGCGTCAGCACGGGCTCGGCGTTACGGGCGAGGATGGCGACGCCGTTCCAGGTCTTTTGTCCACGCCAGACTGCGCCATAGCCGGCCTTCTCGATCGCCGCCGCCGGAAATTCGCCATCACTTGCCTTCAACTCCTGGAGCGCGACGACATCGGGCTTTGCTGCGCGCATCCATGCCAGCAGATTGGGCAGGCGGCGGTTGATGTTGTTGATGTTGAATGTCGCAATCTTCATGTAGAGCTGACCGCCTCGCACGTTCCGACACCGGAGAGACAATGTCCAAGTTGAACTTTGCCGCTATCGCATTTGCCGTCGCTTTCTCCGGGGCCGCTTTTGCACAATCGGCCGATCCGCGCGGCGCGTGCAAGGCGGACTACGACAAATTCTGTGCCGGCCTGGCACCGGGCGGCGGCATCCTCGCCTGCCTCAACGGCAAGCGCGACCAGCTCAGCGCGACCTGCAAGGCGGCGCTGGACAGCAGGAAAAAGAAGTAAGCGGTGAGCTTCTAGCTCGGCAGCGGCGGCGGGCTTGCCGGCTGCTCGGCCGGCGGGGAAGATGACTGCTCGGCCGCCTGCACGGCAACCGGCCGCTCCAGCGGCTCCACCACATTGCCACCCTTGTAGATGCGTGCGTAGCGGCGGCCGAGGCTGGTCAGCACCTCGTAGCCGATCGTGCCGAAGTGATGCGCGAGCTCGTCGACGGTGATGCCGTCGCCGAGCAGCGTCACCAAATGGCCGCGCCGTGCCGCGTTCGGCGGCAGATCGGTGATGTCGATCGCGATCAGGTCCATGGACACGCGGCCCGCAACGGGGCAGCGCCTGCCCGCGACGATCACCTCGGCGCCGCGGGTGCCGTCATTGGAGCTGGCGGCGCGGAAATAGCCGTCGGCATAACCGACCGCGATGATCGCGAGCTTGGTCGGCCGCCGCGCCGTCCATGTGCCGCCATAGCCGACGCCCTCGCCACGCTCGACATTGCGGGTCTGCACGATCCGCGCCTTCAGGTCCACGACCGGCTGCATCGGATTGTCAGCCTCCGGCGTCGGGTTGACGCCGTAGAGCGCAGCGCCGGGCCGTACCAGATCGAACTGGAACGGCGCACCGAGGAAGATGCCGGAGGAATTGGCGAGGGCCGCCGGTACGCCGGAGAATTCGCTGGCGATGCCGCGGAAAGCCGCAAGCTGCTTGGCGTTGACGGGGCTGTTGAGCTGCTCGGCCGAGACCAGATGGCTCATCACCAGCGTGATGCCGTGATCGCCAGCGTTGATGCGGGGGATGATCGCCTGCGCTTCCGCAAGCGTCAGGCCGAGCCGGTTCATGCCGGTGTCGATGTGGATCGCAGCTCCTCCGGACCATCCGGTGCGGCGGCAGAACACGTCCCACTCGGCGAGCTCGTTGAGATCGCCGATCACCGGGCGGCAGTTGATTTTTGCATAATGCTCGCCGGTGTTCTGGAAGTAGCCGCCGAGCACGTAGATCGCGGCTTCCGGCGCTGCTGCGCGTGCGGAGCGGGCCTCCTCGATCGTGGCGACGAAGAAGGTCTTGCAGCCGGCCTTGTTCAGCGCGCGTGCGACCTGCTCGGTGCCACAGCCATAGGCGTTGGCCTTGATCACCGCCGAGCATTCGGCAGGCACCGCCGTCTTCTCGAGCTTGCGCCAGTTGGCGATGATGGCGTCGAGATCGACGGTGAGCACGCCGCCATAGGCTGCGAGCGCGGCAGCCTGATTGGCCTCCGCGGAGAGAAGGCCGGTTTGTGGAATCATTTTCGGGTCGGACGCCATTGTCATGGCGCCGTTTTACGCAAGAGCCCGGCGTGGTTCAACCCAGGGAACCTGCCAAGGGACCTAGTACTCGCTGCGGTCCGGCAATTGGCTCCCCTCGGCGAGATCGCCGAAACGGGTGACCATAGAATCGAATTGTAATGGAACAGTGCCGGTTGGACCGTGACGCTGTTTGCCGATGATGACTTCGGCCTTACCTAGCGCACGATCCATCTCCATCTGCCACTTGTGATGCTCTTCGGTGCCAAGGTTCGGCTGCTTCATAGCCAGGTAGTACTCTTCGCGGTACACGAACAGCACGACGTCGGCGTCCTGCTCGATCGAGCCGGATTCACGCAGGTCCGAGAGCTGTGGCCGCTTGTCTTCGCGGGATTCGACCTGACGCGAGAGCTGCGACAGCGCGATGATGGGGACGCTGAGCTCCTTGGCCAGAGCTTTTAGGCTGGTCGTGATCTCCGTGATTTCCTGCACGCGATTTTCGCTCCGCTTGCCCGAGCCGGACAGCAGCTGGATGTAGTCGATCACGATGAGATCGAGGCCCTTCTGCCGCTTCAGCCGGCGCGCCCGCGCCATCAGCTGCGCGATCGACAGACCGCCGGTCTCATCGACGTAGAACGGCAGCGACTGCAGCTCGACCGAAACTTCGCGGATCTTCTCGAATTCGACATCCGAAATGCCGCCGCGGCGGATGTGGGAGGACGGAATGCCGCTCCTTTCGGCCAAAATACGGGTGGCAAGCTGATCAGCCGACATTTCGCAGGAGAAGAAACCAACGACGCCCCCGTTGGCGGCCTTCATGGTGCCGTCGGCCTGGAGTTCCGGAACATAGGCCTGGGCGACATTGTAGGCGATATTGGTCGCAAGCGAGGTCTTGCCCATGCCGGGACGGCCCGCCACGATGATGAGGTCGGAGTGCTGCAAGCCGCCCATCTTGGTGTCGAGGTCGCGCAACCCCGTCGAGATGCCGGACAGCTTGCCGTCACGCTGGAATGCTTTCGCCGCGAGATCGACCGCGACCGTCAGCGCCTGCGAGAACTTCTGGAAGCCGCCGTCATATCGGCCGGACTCGGCGAGCTCGTAGAGGCGGCGCTCGGCGTCCTCGATCTGCGCCCGCGGCGCGAAGTCGACCGGGGCGTCATAGGCGACATTGACCATGTCCTCGCCGATGCCGATCAGGTCGCGCCGTAGCGCCAGGTCGTAGATGGTGCGGCCGTAGTCCTGGGCGTTGATGATCGTGGTTGCTTCGGCGGCGAGGCGCGCCAGATACTGCCCGATGGTCATGCCGCCGACGTCGGTATCGGCAGGCAGAAAGGTTTTCAGCGTGACGGGCGTCGCGATCTTGCCCATCCGGATCAGGCTGCTGGCGGTCTCGAAGATTGTCTGGTGCAGCGGCTCGAAATAGTGCTTCGGCTCCAGGAAGTCGGAGACGCGATAGAAGGCGTCGTTGTTGACCAGGATCGCGCCCAAAAGGCTCTGTTCCGCCTCGATATTATGCGGCGCGCTCCGGTAGGCCGGAGTTCCGGCATCGGGCGCGAGTTTGAGGACGTTCGAATCAGTCAGGGCCATGGTCAGACGTGCTTAACAATTTTTTTGGGCGGAGGCGGGGCGGCGATAAAGCGCCGACTGCGGCGGAAGCGGAAGCGAAAGCTCACCGCTATCAACCGCTCAGTTAAAATGGTGGATGACTAGTGGTCGCAGCATGCGCGGCGCTTGACGGATTTTCGTGGAATTCGCCGGGGCTGCACTGGCCGCTGCCCAGCCACGGAAAAATCCGGATTAGGTGAACCTTATGTGTCGGCGCGCCGACCTACCAGAAGCGCGCGCAACTCGGGCGCGCTGGTGGCTTTTGGCGCGGGTTCAGACCAGCAGGAGGTAGACCAGCGCAATCAAGGCCGCGCCGACGCCGGTGGCGATCAGCGCGTAATCGGTGCGGAGGTCGTCCTGCACGTCGAATGAGGTTTGTCTCTCTTTGCTCATGGCGACGGTCTAGGCCAGGGCCGACCAGACTTATGTGAAACAGATCACATCTCTCCGGATTCTTTCGGGGGTTACGACCGGAACACGCAGGCGGGCAGAGGGTTGTTCCGCGGACACTCGCTGTCAGGGAGACGAGGGCAAGGCGATGCGGCCAGAACGGCAGCACCAGATGTGGCGCAGCGAGGCGGGCAGCCGGCTTTGGCTGTCGGGGCTGATCGCCGCCATGGAGCAGGCCGCGCGGCCCGAAATCCGGCGCGAGCCAGTCGAAACCGAAACCCTCGCGCGGCTGCGGGCGCATCTGGCTGCCCCGGCCGCCTTCCGGCTTTTCCCGGTCTCGCGCTGGCGTCATTAGGACCTATAGGACCTATTCACCCGCCAGCTTCAACCTGGGCTTGGCGTCGCCCTCGATGGCGCGCAGCCGGGCTTCTTCACGCGTAATGTAGTCGCGCGTCATCGGGATCACACCCTGCCGCCTGGTGAGCTGGATCTGGAAGTTCATCATGCCCTGCTTGCGGAATGTCATCTCGCTGGCCGCAAGATAGAACTCCCACATCAGTGCGAAACGCTCGTCGTAGAGCTGCACAGCCTCCTCGCGCCGCGCCATGAACCGGTCCCGCCAAGCCTTCAGCGTCTCTGCATAGTGCAGTCGCAGGATCTCGATGTCGCAGATCAACAACCCCGCACGTTCGATCGCCGGGAGGACCTCCGACAGCGCGGGGATGTAGCCGCCAGGGAAGATGTATTTTGCGATCCAGGGATTGGTCGAGTCCGGGCCTTGCGAACGGCCGATCGAGTGCAGCAGCATGACGCCGTCCTCGGCCAGGAGCTCGGCGCAGCGCTTGAAGTATGCGTCGTAGAAACTGGCGCCGACATGCTCGAGCATGCCGACCGAGACGATGCGGTCGAACCGCCCATCGACGTCGCGATAATCCTGGAGCAGGAATTTGGCCGATCCGGCCAGCCCCTTTTCGGCGGCTCGCGCATTGGCGACCTGCAGCTGCTCGGTCGACAGCGTGACGCCCGTGACGTCGCCGCCCGTAATCTCGGCGAGATAGAGGCCGAGGCCGCCCCAGCCCGAGCCGATATCGAGCACGCGGTGGCCGGGTCTGACGAGGAGCTTTGCTGCGATGTGACGCTTCTTGGCGAGCTGCGCGTCGTCGAGCGAGGTCTCCGGCGCCTCGAAATAGGCGCAGCTATATTGCCTGTCGGCGTCGAGGAAGAGCGAATAGAGCCGGCCGTCGAGATCGTAGTGGTGCGCAACATTTCTGCGGGAGCGCGAGGGCGGATTGAATTGCTTCAGGTGCCGCGTCAGATAGCGAAGGTGCCACCAGGGTTTTGCCCACTGCGGCAATAGGTCGGGTTGATCGAGCAGGATCGCGAGTGCATCGGCTATGCTGCCGCGCTCGACGACGAACTCGCCGTCCATGTAGGCTTCGCCAAGCCCAAGCTCGGGATTGACGAGGATCTTGCGTTGCGCATCCGCGGTGGCGAAGCGGACTTCCACCGGCTCTCCGGTACCGTCGCCAACGGTAAACTTCCAACCGCTCGCGCAGGTCACCGTCATCGATCCGCGGCGGATAAATTGAGACAGGAATTTAAGCAACAAACGGTTCATGGACTCCTTCCTCTCGAGCGAACCCGAAAGACACGACTAATCCGGCCTCCACATATTTGACGCCAAGGCGCCCGGTCGGTTCCTATGCGTTTGCATCTAAATCTAGGCGCTGTGTGTTTTCCCGCCATTGCGTTGTGTTCAAAGCCGATATTCCAAAATGGACAATCACATCCTTGCGCGACGAGCCTGCTTCCATTCGCAGCTCAATCCGCTAAAAGGTGACCCGCCGCCGCACCCGATGGCGGCTGCACCCCTCGGATTTCAATGGAGATAATGGGAATGTCGAGCCGAGCGCTCAGCCTCGCAACGGTATTGCTTCTGATCGGCTTCGGCGCGGCCGATGCCGTTCTTGCGCAGGCGACGAACCTCGAGGCCGGCAAGGCTCCATCCCAGCTCTTCGGGCAGACCTGCAATGCCTGCCACAAGAGTCCGAGGGGGCTGTTGAAGACGGTAGCGCCGGGCTCGCTGCCCGGTTTCCTGCGTCAGCACTACACGACCAGCTCCGACATGGCCGGGGTGCTCGCCGCCTACCTCGTCTCCAACGGCGCCACCGACACGCGCTATCAGTCCAAGGACGGCAAGGACAAAAAGGACGGCGCCAAGGAGAGGGAAGCTGCAACCAATCCGGCACAGTCTCCTGAACATCAGGGCCGTCGCTCGCGGTCCCAGGAGGCTGCCAAACCGGAGGGTGAGGGTGCAGCTCCGGCGCCCGAGGGTCGCCAGAAGCGCGTGGCGCGGCCGAACGAGGAGGCCGCAAAGGATGGCGCCAAACCCGAAGGCCAGGCCACCAACGAACAATCGCCCGAAGGCCGCAAGGCCAAGCGGCTGAGCAAGCGCGGCAAGTCGGAGACCGAAGAAGCGCCGAAGACCGGTACCGCTGCGCCGTCGTCGGGCGAGCCCAAGCCTGAAACCGCGAAGGTCGATTCCGGTCGTGACGAGTCCAAGCCGGACAGCGGCAAGGCGACTGAGAAGGCGACCGAGAAACCGGCCGAGGTGAAGCCGGAAAGCGCCAGGGTCGAACCGAGCGGCAGCGAGGCTCCGGCGCTGCGGTCGGACCCGGTGCCGGCCGTGACGCCGGCTCCGCCAGCGGCTGCCGCGAAACCGGCCGAGCCGGCTGCGCCCAAACCCGCGGACGCGGCTGCTTCCAAGCCAGCCGAGCCTGCCACCAACAGCAGCGCTGAACCGGCGGCCAAGCCGCCGGAGCCGCCACCGTCTGCAACTGCTGCAGCCCCGGCGCCGCCCGAGTCCTCCGGCCCCCCGACTCCCCCGATTTCGCGCTAGGCCCAATCTTCTGATCGGTTACGGAGACCTCATCATTGCGGCCTCCGCATCGTCTTGACCGATATTAGAGTGTTGCTCTAGAGTAATGCTCTAGGAGGTGCTGATGTCGGCTGGCGTGCGTGACGGACTATTGGCGGCAGGGCTTGCGGTGTTCGATCGCGTCGGCTTCGAAGGCGCGACGGTCGCGGCGATCCGGGCTCGGGCGCGCGCCTCCAACGGCAGCTTCTTTCATGCCTTCGGGTCGAAGAAGGAGCTGGCGGGTGCGCTGCTCCTGGAGGTGCTGCAGCACTATCATGCCGCGATGCTGGCTGCGCTCGATCCCGCGCCCGATGCGGGGCAAGGGATCGATCGCCTGATCCGTGCCCATCTCGATTGGGTCGTCACCAGCCGGCGCGAGGCGCGCTATCTATTCGAAATCTCGCGCAGCGAATGGAGCGAGGACGTCCGCGACGCCCAGCGCGCGCAGAATGCGCGCCTTGCCGAAGGCATCGAGCGCTGGCGCCGGCCGCTGGTTGAGCGCGGCGACCTGCTGTCCATGGCGCCGGTGATGTTTATCAGCCAACTCATAGGCCCGGCGCAGATCTTCTGCCGCGCGTTCCTCTCAGGACGCGATCGCGCCGATCCACGCAGCGAGGCCGACACGTTGATCGCTTGCGCCATCCGTGCGCTGCGGCCGCCCGAACGCATCAAGAAATAGGGAGTTGCGTTATGAGCAACGAAGCCGACCCCGAATTCGCAGCCGTCGCCGAGCGCATCCACGCCAATGTCGGTCGGCAGGGTTTTATGAACCTGGTCGGTGCCGAGCTGTCCGAACTGTCGCGCGGTGCCTGCACGATTGCCGTGGAGCGCCGGCCGGAGCTGCTGCAGCAGCACGGTTTCTTCCATGGCGGCGTCACCGCGTTCCTGGTCGACAATGCCACGACGATCGCGGCGGCGACCTCGCGCGGCCAGCCGGCGCTGACGGCGGAGTACAAGCTGAATCTTTTGTCGCCGGCGATCGGGGAAAAGCTGATCTGCCGGGCGAGGGTGATCAAGCCGGGCCGTCAGGTCTCTGTGGTCGCGGCCGACGTGTTCTGCGTCAGCGACGGTATCGAGAAGCATACCGCAACGGCGCTCGCCTCGATCGCGATGCTGAACGAGGACGTTGCCGCCAAAACGAAAAGCCCGGCCGCTTGAAACGGCCGGGCTGATCCATCTCTGTCGTCGTTGCCGGGCTTGACCCGGCAATCCATCTTCTTGAGCAGGACTCTTTTGATGGATGCGCGGGTCAAGCCCGCGCATGACGAGGCGTATTTACTTCTCGGTCTCTTCCGCAGCCGACGCCGGCTCGACGTCCTCCTGCTGGGCTTCCGGATCGAAGAATTCGCCGGCGGCGGCGATCGCCTCGGCGGCAGCATCGCGATCTTCGTTGCGGGTCGAGATGTCCTCGCCGCGGTTGATGCGCTCGGCCTCGTCCTGGCTGCGCGCAACCGTTACGGTGACCTCAACCTCGACTTCGGGGTGAACGGCGACGATGATGGCGTGCTTGCCGATGGATTTGATCGGCGCGTCGAGCTGCACCTGCGGGCGCTCCAGCGCAACGCCGTCGGCTTCGAAGGCCGTGACCACGTCGCGCACCGTGACCGAGCCGAACAGCTGGCCGGCTTCCGAGGCCTGACGGATCACGATGATGTTCTTGCCCTGGATCTTCTCTGCGACCTTGGACGCTTCGCCCTTGCTCTGGAGGTTGCGGGCCTCGAGCTCGGCTTTCATGCCGTCGTACTTGGCGCGGTTATCGGCGGTGGCGCGCAGCGCCTTGCCACGCTTGAGCAGGAAATTGCGGGCGTAGCCGTCGCGAACCTTCACGACTTCGCCCATGTGGCCGAGCTTGTTGACGCGTTCCAGCAAAATGACTTCCATATTCGTTCTCCTTTGAAGTGCTCTGAGTTTCAGTTTTCGGGGTCGGACTTAAGAGGTTGGCAGCGGCGGCGGCTGCCGGTTGCGCAGAAAGCGTTGGCGGAAGCCAAACACGGCATCCGCCAAGCCCAGGATCACCATCGCGATGACCGGCCAGCCGAATACGACGACGACGGCGTAGGTCGAGCCGAGCCAGAAAGTGCGACTCTTCAGCGCGAGAGTCAGCGTATGCAGCACGGCGAAGCCGGTCAGCGCGTAAGCCATCATCAGCGCCGCCGTCGCGATCTGCGCGATGATCGCGAGCAGCCCGCCGGTGAAGCAGAAGGCGAGCGCGACGCAGAGCGCCGCGAGCGTCATCGGCGGCAGTTCGGCCGTCATCATGTCCGGCCAGGGACGGCGCAGCCGGCCCGACGTTGCCGTGACCTTGGCCGAGAGCCAGAGATTGAGGGTGAGCGTCATCATGGCGACGATGGTGGCGCCGGCCGGCGCGATGCGGACCAGCGCGTCGACGAACGGGCCGGCCTCGCTTGCGGCCTGCGGATCGGTGGTGCTTAGGACGCGCATCAGGCCGCGCCGCAGCGTGCCAAGGATGCTGTCGGCATCGGTGCCAAGCGTGAGCAGCGCTGCGATGGTCGTCAACGTGGCGAAGCCTGCGATCCACAGCAGGATGCGTCCGACCGGATACCACTCTATCTCGGGCGCGGCCGGCGGCTCGGTGGCGGGAGGTGTGGCGCTGGCCACGTGCCGGCCAAGCAACACCAGATGGCCGAGCCACCAGGCCGGCAGCGCGACGGTGACAGCGAAGGCAATGCAGTAGGGCAGGCCAAACAGGGCGCCAAGACCGAGCGCAGCCGCGATCCCGCCCAGGCTCGCGCAAAGCGGTCCCCAGCCGATCGAGGCCACCATCAGCGGCAGCGGTGCGAGATAGAACAGGACGAGCGAGATCAACGCGCCCGAAACGATCGAGGCGAACATCAGGGCCGACGCAGCGCCGGCGATCAGGGCTATCAGTCCAAAGGCCATCATCAGCTGTCCCGCTCCTTCCGAGCGGTTAGAGGCATCTCGCCCCAACCATCGGCGACCGGACGACCCGGAAGCCTTATGAGTTCAGAAATTGACGATCGGCGGCGTGTCGCCGCCGATCGTATTGGTCTTAGCGAATGACGTAGGGCAGCAGACCCAGGAACCGCGCGCGCTTGATAGCGCGGGCGAGCTCACGCTGCTTCTTCGCGGACACCGCGGTGATGCGGCTCGGCACGATCTTGCCGCGCTCGGAGACGTAACGCATCAACAGCTTGGAGTCCTTGTAGTCGATCTTCGGAGCATTCGCGCCCGTGAACGGGCAGCTCTTGCGGCGACGGAAAAACGGACGGCGTGCACCAGCTTCAGCCATTGATCTTACTCCGCATCCGTCGTGGTTTCAGCTTCGTCGCGCGGACGGCGCGGGCCGCGGTCACCGCGGAAGCCGCCTTCGCGGTCGCCACGGAAGCCGCCTTCACGCTCGCCGCGGAAGCCGCCGCCACGGTCGTCACGCTCGCGATCGCGGTCGGCCTTGCGCATCATCGCCGACGGGCCTTCCTCGAGTTCCTCGACGCGGACGCTGAGATAGCGGATCACGTCTTCGCTGATGCGCTCCTGGCGCTCGACCTCAGCGATCGCCGCGGACGGCGCGTCGATGTTGAGCAGCACGAAATGCGCCTTGCGGTTCTTGCTCATGCGGTAGGTGAGGGAGCGTACGCCCCAATTCTCGGTCTTGGTGATCTTGCCGCCGAGACCTTCGACAATGCCGGTCATCTGTGCGGTCAGCTCTTCGACCTGCTGCGTGCTCGCGTCCTGTCGCGCGAGAAAAACATGCTCATAAAGAGGCATGGACGTCCTTTCCTCATGTTGGCGCATCGCCCGGCGTCAAGCCCTTAAGAGACCTTCGGAAAGGACTCTGGGATTAAGCTCAGAAGGCGGAAACACGGGACGACGGGCCGACTGGCCCTGCCACACCAAAATCACGAATGATTTGCTGAGACCGTCCGTTCAGCTCCCGGCCGGGGTCTGCGGATGACGCGCTTTATACGGCTTTTGGCCGGCTTGGCAAGGTTGCAGGGCCAGGTTTCAGCCCGAATGGTCATTGTGGGGGTCTTGGGATCGAACGGCTTGATTTATTTGTTTGTATATCATACAAGTAAATCAAGGGAGGACCATGATGGCGAAAAGGTCGGTTGAGGCGCCATTTGAGGCAGCGGCAGGCGATCCCAAGCATGCGGCGCGGGCGACGCGGTCCGCCGGCCGAAAAATGCGTTCGCTGCTGCTCGACGCGGCGAGCCCTCTGTTCAAGGAACGGGGAGTATCCGGCGCCTCGATCGCCGACATCGCGACCGCCGCCAACGCATTCCCGAGCCAGATCACCTATTATTTCCGCACCAAGGAGGCGCTGTTCGTCGAATGCGCCTGCCGCGATCTCCTGTACCTGGCACGCGCGACCGAGCAGGCGGCGCTGAAGGCGCGTTCGCCGCAGGAGTATACGCACGCGCTCGCTGAGACGGTGACGGCGAGCGATTCGATCGCCTTCTTCGCCGAGGCGCTGACGCTGACACGGCGGCGCCAGGATCTGGCGCCACTGGTCGAGCGCACCATCGAACGCCTGCACGCCGAAGGGACACGCGCCTATGCGAGCCAGGTCGCTCGCCACGGCTGGCGTTCCCTGCGTGCACCCGATGAGAGCTCGCGCAGGTTCTGGGCCATCGCCGTCGGCGTCATCCTCGAAGGCTACGCCATGGGCCGCTCGCCTGACGAACTCTGCGGCGAGATGCTGCGCGCGCTCGGCGAGCAGGCGAAATCCACGGGCGAGACCGCGCGCCTGCGCCTCGTCGACGACCGCGACCCATCAACCACTTCGGATGAGGAGAATTAGGCCATGACCGCGCTTCGCATGCGGGCTCGCGACTTCCTGACCGAGGATCAACTCATCGACGTGCGTCAGCGCGTCACGTGGAAGGGTATTGCGCTGATCGCCCATGCCTGGGGGTTGATCATCGGCGCGATCGCGCTGGTCGCATGGTGGCCCAATCCGCTGACTTATCTGCTCGCGGTCGGGATCGTCGGCTCGCGTCAGCTCGGGCTCGCGATCCTCATGCATGACGGCGCGCATGGATGCCTGTCGGCCGACGAGAGGACCAACCTGACGCTGAGCCAGTGGTTCTGCGCCTATCCGATCTTCGCGGAGACACGCGCCTACCGGCGCTATCATCTGCAGCATCATGCGCGTACTCAACAGGAGGACGATCCCGACCTCGTGCTGTCGGCGCCGTTCCCGATCACGAAGCTGAGCTACCGCCGCAAGTTCATCCGCGACATCACCGGGCAGACCGGCTATCAGCAGCGCAAGGCGCAACTGCTCAACGCACTCGGTCGGAAGGACTGGCCGTGGCGGCAGCGTGCCGCGCATTTTTGGGAGAAGCTCGGACCCCAATGCATCTTCAACGCCATCCTGTTCGCCGCGCTGACGGCGGCGGGTGTGTGGTGGGCCTATCCGCTGCTATGGCTGGTGCCGCTTCTGACCTGGATGATGGTCATCACCCGCATCCGCAACATCGCCGAACATGCCGTCGTCCCCGACAGCAGCGATCCCCTGCGCAACACCCGCACCACCCACGCCAATTTTCTCGAGCGCCTGTTCATCGCGCCTTACTACGTGAACTATCACCTCGAGCATCATCTGCTGTTCTACGTCCCCTGCTACAATTTGCCGAAAGTCCACCGCCTGCTCAGCGAGAGCCGGCACGCCGGCCGCATGGAGGTGCAGCCGGGTTACGCCGCGGTGCTGCGGCTCGCGACCGCAAAGCCGAACCGCGACGACCGGCCGGGACAATTGGCGAGCAGTGCGCGCCGTGCGCGGGCGGGTGCCGAGGTCGGTGCAGATCAGAAGGCGGGAGGATTTTGAAAGGCCGCATCCCCGGTTGAATGCCGGTCCAAGGTTCCCATCTTGGCTTGACATCGCCGCCCCGGACAGTGTCTACGGCCCCCTTTGAGGCATGATCCGGAACCATAGCCTAGGCCGCGCGTAGTCGGCTGCCGGTTCGCGCGGGCATCATGCTCGACAAGCAGGGAGCGCCGATGACGGCAGCATTCACGTTTCCGGGGCAGGGTTCCCAGGCCATTGGCATGGGCAAGGCTCTGGCAGATGCCTTCCCAATGGCGCGCGCCGTGTTCGACGAGGTCGATTCGGCGCTGGGGGAGAGGCTGACGTCGACCATCTGGGATGGTCCGGCCGAAGCCCTCCAGCTCACCGAAAACGCCCAGCCGGCGCTGATGGCGGTGTCCATGGCGACCCTGCGCGTGCTGGAGGCGGAAGCCGGTTTTTCCGTGGGACGGGACGCAGCCTTCGTCGCAGGCCACTCGCTCGGTGAATATTCGGCGTTGGCTGCGGCTGGCAGCCTGACCATTTCCGACACCGCGCGCCTCCTTCGCACCCGCGGTCTCACAATGCAGAAGGCCGTGCCCGTCGGTATTGGCGCGATGGCCGCGCTGCTCGGCCTCGACTACGAAGCGGCCGTGGAGGTCGCCAACGAGGCGGCACAGGGCCAGGTCTGCCAGGCCGCCAACGACAATGGCGGCGGGCAGGTGGTGGTCTCTGGCGACAAGGTGGCGGTCGATCGCGCCGTCGACATCGCCAAGGCCAAGGGCGCCAAGCGGGCGATGTTGCTGCCGGTGTCCGCGCCGTTCCATTGCAAACTGATGCAGCCCGCGGCGGACGCCATGGCGGAGGCGCTGTCCAAGGTCACCATCAAGGCGCCGGCGGCGCCGCTGGTATCAAACGTATTGGCGAGCGCCATTACCGATCCCGACGAGATCCGCCGCCGCCTGGTGGAGCAGGTCACCGGAACGGTGCGCTGGCGCGAATCGGTTGCCTATATGGCAGGGCAGGGCGTCACCCGTTTCTTCGAGATCGGCGCGGGCAAGGTGCTGACCGGTCTGGTCAAGCGCATCGCGGACGGTGCCGTCGGTGTCGCCGTCGGCGGGCCGAACGACATCGCCGCCGCCAAGGATGCATTGGCCGCTGCGAAGCAGGCCTAAAAGTTTGTGCACGATCTTTCCGGAAATCCGCTGCACACTTTTCCGGATCGTGCTTTGAAGGAGTTATCGATGTTCGATCTGACTGGCAGGAAGGCGCTCGTCACCGGAGCGACCGGCGGCATCGGCGGCGCGATTGCGCAGGCGCTGCACGCGCAGGGCGCCACAATTGCCATTTCGGGGACGCGGAAAGAAGTGCTGGATGAGCTTGCAGGCAAGCTCGGCGAGCGCACCCACGTTTTGCCTTGCAATCTCTCCAAGGCCGACGAGGTCGAGGCGTTGGTGCCCGCCGCGGAAGCGGCGATGGGGCAGGTCGACATCCTCGTCGCCAATGCCGGCATCACGCGCGATAATCTGTTCGTCCAGCTCCGCGACGAGGATTGGGAAGAGGTCATCAATGTCAACCTGACCTCGACCTTCCGCCTGGCACGCGCTGCCACGAAATTGATGATGCGCAAGCGCTTCGGCCGCATCATCGCAATTACCTCGGTCGTCGGCGTCACCGGCAATCCGGGGCAGGGCAACTACACTGCGTCAAAGGCGGGCCTGATCGGCATGATCAAGACGCTCGGCGCCGAATACGCCAAGCGCGGCGTCACCGCGAACTGCATCGCGCCCGGCTTCATCAAGACGCCGATGACGGATGCGCTCAACGACAAGCAGCGCGAAACGATTCTGACCAAGGTTCCGGCTGCCCGACTCGGCACTCCCGAGGATATCGCGGCGGCTGCCGTTTACCTGAGTTCGAACGAAGCGGCCTACGTCACCGGCCAGACAATCCACGTCAATGGCGGCATGGCCATGATTTGAAGGCTCGTTCCGCGCCTGGGAAGGGGGCGGTGCGGGATACGGCAAACGGCCGTTTCCGAAGGAAAATGAGGCTTGTAGTCAAGGCAATTGAAGTATGATAACCGGACCTTCAACGGATGGGCAAAGAACGCCATTGCAGGTTTTTGAAACCCTGTATATTGGCGATGCGGAGCCTTGGCCGTCGTTCGCCGGGCCCCGCTTCGGTTAGGATGGGGTCAATCAAAGTTCGTAAGCGAAGGCAATAAACGACCACGACGGCTCGTATCGTCCCGGGGGGTCGGGTCTACAGGGAACAACACGAGGTTAAAGCAATGAGTGACATTGGCGAACGGGTTAAGAAGATCGTGGTCGAACACCTTGGTGTTGAACCCGAGAAGGTTGTCGACGCTGCGAGCTTCATCGACGACCTCGGCGCCGACAGTCTGGACACCGTCGAACTGGTGATGGCGTTCGAAGAGGAATTCGGTTGCGAGATTCCGGACGACGCCGCGGAAACGATTCTCACCGTCGGCGACGCCACGAAGTTTCTCGAGAAGAACGCAAAGAGCTAAGCTCTTTAATTTCGCGGGGACAACATTGAAACCGGACGGGCCGCCTACCGGCGGTCAGCCGGTTTCTTGTTATCGGCCGTGAATCTTTCGAAGCGGAGTTTTCGGATATGAGGCGGGTTGTCGTCACGGGCCTCGGCATGGTGTCGCCACTCGGCTGTGGCGTCGAGCCGACCTGGAAGCGCATCCTCGACGGCGAAAGCGGGGCGCGCAAGATCGAGAGCTTCGACGTCTCCGATCTTCAGACCAGGATCGCCTGCACCGTGGTGCGCGGCGACGGTTCGAACGACAGCTTCAATCCCGATCTCTGGATGGAGCCGAAGGACCAGCGCAAGGTCGACGACTTCATCATTTTCGGCATGGCCGCTGCGGGCCAGGCGCTCGACGATGCCAACTGGCATCCCGAGACCGAAGAGGACAAATGCGCGACCGGTACCATGATCGGTTCCGGCATCGGTGGCCTGAACGGCATCGCCGATACTGCGGTCCTGTTGAAGGAACGCGGGCCGCGCCGGGTGTCGCCGTTCTTCATTCCGGGCCGCCTGATCAATCTCGCCTCCGGCTATGTCTCGATCAAGCATGGGCTGAAGGGGCCGAACCATTCGGTGGTCACGGCCTGTTCGACCGGCGCGCATGCGGTCGGCGACGCCGCGCGTCTGATTGCGCTGGGCGATGCCGACGTCATGGTCGCCGGCGGCGCGGAATCGCCAATCGGCCGCATCGGTATTGCCGGCTTCAACGCCGCGCGCGCGCTGTCGACCGGCTTCAACGAAACGCCCGAAAAGGCCTCGCGTCCGTACGACAAGGAGCGCGACGGCTTCGTGATGGGCGAGGGCGCCGGTGTCCTGGTCCTGGAAGAACTCGAGCATGCCCGGCGTCGTGGCGCGAAGATCTATGCCGAGGTGATCGGCTACGGCCTGTCCGGCGATGCCTATCACATTACCTCGCCTTCGCCCGATGGCGACGGCGGCTACCGCAGCATGGTGGCCGCGCTGAAGCGCGCCGGCCTCTCGCCGTCCGATCTCGACTACATCAACGCGCATGGCACCTCGACGCCGCTCGGTGACGAGATCGAACTCGGTGCGGTCGAACGGCTGCTCGGCAATGCCGCTTCCAGAGTCGCGATGTCCTCGACCAAATCATCGACCGGTCATCTTCTTGGCGCGGCCGGTGCGATCGAGGCGATCTTCGCCATCCTCGCGATTCGCGATAATGTCGTCCCGCCGACTATCAATCTGGACAACCCCTCGGTCGAAACTGCGATCGATCTCGTACCGCACACGGCGAAGAAGCGTGAGGTCAATGTCGTATTGTCGAATTCTTTTGGTTTTGGCGGTACCAACGCGTCGGTGATCTTCCGCCGCTTGGCCAGTTAGCTTGCGTTTGAACCGAATCCACCGATTTGCCGCATTCGGCGATAGTCATACATGTGGGCGCGTGCATTTGGCTGGACAAACGATTGTCGGGCCGCATTTGAACCGGCAGGATTCAGGTTGCTTCGATGAGTGAAAGGCCGCCCATTTCGCCCCGGAGTCCGCGGGCAGCGCTCGAGCCCGAGCAGGTCCCGCCGCCGCCAAAGCGATCGGACCGGGCGCGCAATCCCTTCGTGATCGTCGGCAACGCGATCATCACACTGCTGCTGATCGCCATGATCGGTGCGGGCGGCGTGTATTATTACGGCCGGCAGGTGCTTGAGGCCGCAGGTCCCCTCAAGGAAGACAAGATCGTCAACATTCCCCAGCGCGCGGGCAAGCGCGACATCGCCGAAACCCTGAACCGGGAAGGCGTGACGGACGTCAATCCGTGGGTGTTCATCGCCAGCGTGGCAGCGCTGAAGGCGAGTTCGGACCTGAAGCCCGGCGAATATTCGTTCCAGAAGAACGCGTCCTTGCGCGACGTCATCGGCACCATCGTCGAGGGCAAGGTGGTGCAGCACGCCGTCACGATTCCCGAAGGCCTGACCTCCGAGCAGATCGTGGCGCGGCTTTCCGACAACGACATCTTCATCGGCAGCGTGCGCGAGCTGCCGCGCGAGGGCACGCTGCTGCCGGAGACCTACAAGTTCCCGCGTGGGACCCCGCGCGAGCAGGTGGTCCAGCGCATGCAGCAGGCGCACAAGCGCGTGCTGGCCGAGATCTGGGAGCGTCGCAGCCAGGACATTCCGGTCAAGACTCCGGAGCAACTGGTGACGCTGGCCTCGATCGTCGAGAAGGAGACCGGCAAGCCGGATGAGCGCAGCCGTGTCGCCGCCGTGTTCGTCAATCGCCTGAAGCAGAGGATCAAGCTGCAGTCCGATCCCACGATCATCTACGGCATCGTCGGCGGCAAGGGCACGCTAGGCCGCCCGATCAAGCGGAGCGAGATCACGCAGCCCTCGCCCTACAACACCTATGTGATCGAAGGATTGCCGCCGGGTCCGATCTCCAATCCCGGCCGCGCCTCGCTGGAAGCCACCGCCAATCCGGCCCGCACCCGCGATCTCTATTTCGTCGCCGACGGTACCGGCGGGCACGCCTTCACCGAGACCTACGATGCGCACCAGAAGAACGTCGCCAAGCTGCGCGCGATGGAGAAGCAGATCCAGAACGACACGGTCGAGCCGGCCGATGATGCGCAGCCCCCGGCCGCCGCGCCGCCCGCCGCCGCCGATACGCCCACCGCGACCACGCCGGCGCGGCCCAATCAGCAGAAAAAGCCGCCGGCGCGGCCTGCCAATCCGGCTCCTGCCCGGCAAGGCGCCGTGCAGCCGTCGCCGCCGGTGGTCCAGCGCTAGCGGCCGCCCTGACCTGCGGTCTAGCGGATTCCACTTTCCTGCAAAAAAGTCTTAAGATTCGCGTGCCCTGATGGCCTCGCGAATCTCATTTGTCCGGAGAAACTGACCCGATGGCGCTGTCGTCCATGACCGGCTTTGCCCGAAGCCACGGCGCTAGCGGGCCGTATACGTTCGAATGGGAATTGAAGTCGGTCAACGCCAAGGGCTTTGACCTGCGGGTGCGGTTGCCGCAGGGGTTCGACGAGCTCGAAGCCCACGCCAAGAAGCGCGCCGGCGAGGTGCTGTCGCGCGGCACCGTCTATGCCAATCTCACCGTCAAGCGCACCAACGCGGCCGCCTCGGTCCGCGTCAACGAGGACGTGCTCAACGCCGTCCTGAAGGCCGCCGCGGTGATCGCCGGCAAGGTCGATGCGGTGGCGCCGAGCGTCGACGGCCTGCTCGCCATCAAGGGCGTGATCGAGGTCGCCGAGCCCGAGGGCGACGAGGACGAGGACAAGGCCGCGCGCCTCGCCGCAGCGGACGCCTTCGACAAGGCGCTCGCCGAGCTCGTCGAGATGCGCAGGCGCGAGGGCACCTCGCTCGGGCAGATCCTGACCCAGCGGGTCGACGAGGTCGAGCAACTGGCGAGAAAGGCCGAGGCCGCGCCCGGACGCAAGCCGGAGACGATCAAGGCCAGACTCGCCGAGCAGATCGCGGCATTGCTCGATACGTCGGACCGTTTCGATTCCGACCGCCTGATGCAGGAAGCGATCCTGATCGCGACCAGGGCCGACATCCGCGAGGAACTCGATCGCATCGCCTCCCATATCGCCCAGGCGCGCGAGCTGATCGGCAAGGGCGGCCCGGTCGGGCGCAAGCTCGACTTCCTGGCGCAGGAGTTTCACCGCGAGGTCAACACCTGTTGCTCGAAGTCCAACGATATCGAGCTGACCAATACGGGGCTCGCCATGAAGAACGTGGTCGAGCAGTTCCGCGAGCAGGTCCAGAACCTGGAGTGATCGATGACGACGGGGCATGGTACTGACGGTGTCGAGCGGCGCGGGCTGATGTTCGTGCTGTCCTCGCCGTCGGGCGCGGGCAAGACGACGCTGTCGCGTCTCCTCATCGAACGCATGCCCGGCTTGAGAATGTCGGTCTCGGCGACCACGCGGGCGATGCGGCCCGGTGAGGTCGATGGCAAGGATTATCTGTTCGTCGACAAGGCGCGGTTCGAGCAGATGGTCACGGGCGACGAGCTGCTAGAATGGGCGACCGTGTTCGATAACCGTTACGGCACGCCGCGCGCTCCGGTCGAGGCCGCGCTGTCGGCGGGGCAGGACGTCCTGTTCGACATCGACTGGCAGGGCACGCAGCAGCTGCGCGAGAAGGCGCGCGCCGACGTCGTCAGCGTGTTCATCCTGCCGCCGTCAGCCGGCGATCTCGAGAAGCGGCTGCATTCGCGTGCGCAGGATTCCGACGAGGTGATCCGCAACCGCATGAGCCGCGCCAGCCACGAGATGAGCCACTGGGCCGAGTACGACTACATCGTCATCAACCACGACATCGACGAAGCCTTCGCCGAGGTGCAGTCGATCCTGAAGGCCGAGCGCCTCAAGCGCGAGCGGCGGACTGGCCTCGTGGGCTTCGTGCGAAGTCTGCAAAGCCAGCTTCAGGCGTAGGCCGCGACAGCCGCGGCCCTTGCTTCGCCAGCCGTTCCAGCATCGTCGTGATGACGTCGATATCGACCGCATCCTCATCGCGCGAATTTTCAGCGTGATCGGCCGGCTCTTCGTCATGGGGATGGTTGGCCGCAAGCTGTAGCGCCGATGCTTCGATCTCGAACTCCCCGTCGAATGCCTCGATCTCGGCCTCGTCAGGTTCTGCTGCTTTGGCCGGGGAGGAGGCAAGTGAGGAGACAAGGGCGGACGGTTGGTGCGCCGCCACGACAATACCGATCTCGTCGGCGAACGCTGCGAGTGTTGCAGCCTGGGGACGTCGTTGTTGGGGACGCGTGGCATCGAAATCCACCGGACGTGGCTGCGCGCGCGGTGTCGCATTGAGCCAGGGGGCGCGGCTGCCGCGCTGATCCTGCGGCTCCCAATCGTTCCAGTTCACGCGGCGGTGGTCACCCGCCTGGACGCGGACGCGTCCGCCGGCGAAGCGGTAGACGACGCTGGCGAGCAGGCCTGCGAGCGCCAGCGCGCCGCCGACGACGAGCAGGAGCGTCTGGAGCGAGCCGGTCGGCTTGTCGGCGGGCGCATCGGCCGCGGCGGGCGCCACTGGAGCAGCGGATTTTGCCGGCTTGGCGCTCGGCGGGGCCGCGGCCGTTGCGGGTGGGGCCACCGGTTGCGGCGCGGGCGAGGCGGAGGCGTCCGGCCAACGCGCAGCGACGGCAGGCTGTTGCGCATTGCTGTCATTGGCGCTCGGAGATGGAGGCGCAGCCGACGGTGCGATCACCGCGGGCTGAGCGGGCGCGCTCTGCGGCGCCAGATATTCGGCGCGCGCGTTCTGCACTGAATACGGCTGCGTCGTTGCTGAATTATTCGCGTCGGGTGTTTCTGTCGAGTTCTGCGCGATCTGTGCGGTGGCCTTATCGGTGTCCTTGCCGCTTTCGGCGCGCAGGTACCAGCATTGCCGCTTGGTGCTGCGATCGAGGCGATAGTGCCAATGCTGTCCTTGCGGCGCGGTGCTCTTCGGCGAAGCGAGGCAGTCGCTCGCGGCGTTTGCAGCGCTCGACGCGCTCGGCGCGTTCTGCGACACGGCGGCCAGCGGCGCGCCGGCAACGATGCTGGCGACAAGTGTTGATATGAACTTGGCGGATCGGTTGCCCATCCTGGTCTCCCGGTAACGCATAACGCAACGCTCTAGCTTCCCTTTCTCGTCAAAGAGTTGGGTGGCAATGAGCCGCAAATCCGGAGAGGATGTGGCCTGAATCGGGCCCGCGGCGCGTTCGTTCCGCCGCGAAATAAGGCTTTTTTGGCGCGTTGTGCTTTGCCCGACGCCTCGCGGCAAGGCCAACCTCGACCTCCGCACGTCATTCCGGGGAGCGCGCAAGCGCGAGCCCGGAATCCATTGCGCCGCAGAATACGCAGCCCGAATCCCGATGGTCAAATTCGCAATACCGCTGACCAGTTGCTGGCAGGAGCTTGACTCCCGCCATCCCGACCTCTAATAGATTTCGGACTAACTGGTCCATAAAAATGGCGCGACTGAGAGAATTCGACTACGAGCAGGTGCTGGACGGCGCGCTTGGGTTATTTTGGCGCGACGGCTATGAGGCAACTTCGTTGGACGGAATGCTTGGCGAGGTGGGGCTGAGCAAGAGCAGCTTTTACGGCGCGTTCGGCAGCAAGCATGACATGCTGCTGGCGGCGCTCGACCGCTACATCGAGACCGTGCTGCAGGCCAACATCGAAGACCTGCGGCGCGGATCTCCGCGCGCGGCGATCGTGCGGCACTTTGATAAGATTCTTGGCTTTCAGCCGGTCTCGAAGACCTGCTTCCTTCAGGTTTGCGCTGTTGAACTGGCGGCGCACGACCAACTCGTCAGGATGCGGGTTCGCCGCGGTGTCGAACTGCTCGAGGAGGCTTTTCGCGACGCCATTGCGCGCGGGCAGGCGGCCGGCGAATTTGCCGCAGACGGCGATGCGCGCGCATTCGCGACGTTTCTGGTGGCGAACGGTTACGGCCTGCAGATGCTCGGGCGAGCTAATCTCGCGGCTCATTCGAGAAAGAAAACCCTGAGCATCATCCTCAAGGCGCTGGAATAAATTTTTTGCTTCAATGTGGACCATTTCGTCCACAATAACGGGGAAAGCCATGGCGACCGATAGTTTCACTGCCAAGCAGCGTTGGGTGCTAGCCCTGACCGCAGGCGCATCATTCATCGCCGTCATGGACGGCATGGTGGTCACGACCGCGCTGGATACGATCCGTCTCAGTCTTTCCGCGCCCTTGTCGGCTCTGCATTGGACGATGACAGCCTACAGTTTGAGCTTTGCCGCACTGCTGATGGCCGGCGCCGCACTGGGCGATCGTTTCGGGCGCCGGTCCATGTTCATTTGCGCGCTCGGACTGTTCGCCCTCGCGTCGGTCGGCTGCGCGGCAGCGCCAACGATCGGCTGGCTGATCGCTGCGCGCACCTTGCAGGGCGCCGCGTCCGCCTTGCTCGTACCAGTAGCCATGACGCTGCTCGGGACGACTGTGACACCGGCTCAGCGGCCGCGCGCGATGGGACTGTTCAGCAGTCTTACCGGCCTTGCCGTGCTGTCCGGGCCCGTGATCGGCGGCCTCCTGGTCGATAGCCTCGGTTGGCGCTGGGTGTTCTGGATCAATGTGCCGCTCTGCGCCGCGACCGCGTTTCTGGCGAGATGGCGCATCGATAACGCCGACCGCATCACCTCTCAGATCGATTGGCGCGGCGTCGCGTTGCTGACGGCGGCGATGACGGCGCTGGTCTGGGGCCTGTCGCAAGGCAACGGGTCAGGCTGGTCGAGTCCGGCGGTGGTAGCGGCGTTCGCAATCGGAGCGGCGGCGGGTCTTTTGTTCTTCGCCTCGCAGCGCAACGTTCCGCACGCGCTGGTGCCGAGCCGCTTGCTTGGATCGGGCCAATTCCGGGCCGGCAATGCGGTGTGCCTGCTGATGTTCATGAGCATGATGGGCACTCTGATTTTCATGGCGCAGTATTTCGAGATCGCCGAACAGGCGAGTGCCTCAGGTGCCGGCTGGCGAATGATGCCCTGGACCGTATCGCTGTTCGCCGTCGCGCCGCTTGGCGGCATTGCGGCGGGCCGCCTCGGAGAAAGGGCCCCGGCGATGGCGGGCCTCATTCTGCAAAGCGCCGCGCTGGTGTGGATGTCGCTGCTCTCGAGCGGAGCTTATCCCTACGGCGCCTGGATCGCGCCGCTGGTCCTGGCCGGGGTCGGCATCTCCATGGCAATGCCGGCGGTGCAGAGCGCCGTGCTCGGCGCCGTCAGTCCCGCCGACATGGGCAAGGCGTCGGGCGTCTACAACACGATGAGACAGTTGGGGTGGGCGTGCGGCGCGGCGGCCGCGGTCGCTGTGTTCAGCGGCTTCGGAAATCTCGCGACCGCAAAGGCCATGGGCGCCGGCTATTCCTCAGTCCTCCTATGGACCGCAGCATTATCGGCGATAGCGGCAATCCTGTCGTGGAGCTTGCCGAGCGCCGCCCGGACCGACTCCAAAGCATCCGCCGTGATCGCCGCTTCCGCTGCGAGCGATCTGAAGCAGCCAATCGAAACCGCTTGATCCCACTTGAAGCGACAAAGATGCCGCGTTGGCATTCAGCAGGAGAAATCAAACATGATGATCGATCGACGAACCATCGGAGCAACGCCGGCCGCTGCCGGCGCGGTGCCGGGCCAAGCAGCGGAAGACAGCCGCGAGAGCAATAAGCGAACGGTGCTGGCATTTTACGAAACCGCATTGAATCGGTCCGATTTCGATGAAGCGGCGGTACATTTCGGGCCGCACTACATTCAGCACAATCCCATGATCAAGGACGGCATCGGGGGTTTCCGCTCGTTCCTGCAGGATCTCAAGGCGCAATTTCCCGAGCTCCGCAGCGAAATCAAGCGCGTCTTCGCCGATGGCGATTACGTGATCCTCCACGTTCACGCCAGGCGCACGCCCGAGGAACTGGGCCTGGCGATCGTCGATATTTTTCGTCTCGAGCACGGCAAGATCGTCGAGCACTGGGATGTCCGCCAGCCGCTCACCGAGACGTCCGCAAACACCAATGGCATGTTCTAACCCGCGGCTCTCATGGAGTTCGAGTGGCAGCGGCGCCCAAAGACAGACAATCGAAGGCGAGATACCATGGAACAATGGCTTGTTCGAACCAAAGCGGACGGCGAACAGATCGAGGCGTCGCTAGAGCACGCAACCGTCGACATCGAACCGGGCGTCAGCCTTCATTATGTCGTCGCTGGCGGCGGGCCTCGCACCGTTGTCTTGCTGCACGGCTTTCCCCAGACCTGGTGGGCCTGGCACCGCACGATACCGCAACTTGTCGATGCAGGCTTTCGGGTTGTAGCTCCCGACTATCGCGGCGCCGGCCGTTCTTCGAAGCCGCTTTCCGGCTACGACAAGCGCACCATGGCGAGCGACATCCATCGGCTGCTCCATGAGCATCTCCAGCTTGCGGAACCGGTCGCGCTGGTAGGGCACGATGTTGGTCTCATGGTGGCGTATGCCTATGCCCAGTCCTATCGCGACGACGTCACTCATCTAGTCGCCGTCGATGCGCCGCTGCCGGGAACGGCCATCTTCGATCAGTTACGGGCCAACCCGCGGAACTGGCAGTTCTCTTTTCACAACGTCCGGGATCTTCCCGAATTTCTGGTTTCGGGCAAAGAGCGCGAATACCTGCAGTGGTTCTTCAATTTCCGGATGTCCAATCCGGCCGCCATTACCGATGCCGACTTTCAGGCTTATCTTACAGCATACACGATGCCCGGCGCGATGCGTGCGGCGTTCGAACTTTATCGGGCGTTCGATCAGGATACCAAAGATAACCGCGACTTCATTGCGGCCAACGGAATGCTGACGATTCCGGTTCTTATCGCGGTTGGAGAGACCAGTCCCACCGCGCCGTTGGTGCGCGGGATGATCGAAGAAGTCGCTAGCGCGACAACGGTGCTTGCGGTCGCCGGCGCCGGGCACTGGATCGCCGAGGAGAACCCGCACGCCTTTGCCGCCGGACTGATCGAGTTTCTGGGCAGGACCAATAATTACGAGCGCACCACGTCGCAGAGCCACGAGGACACTCTTGAGGAGTCCCAGCTTTCAGCAGCACTGGCAATCTAGAAGGCTCCTCAGGCTTCATGGAGCTTTTTTGCATTATAGCTTGCCCCGTCGGCGGTACGATCCGGGAGCGAGACCAAACTCCTTTTTGAAGGCATGGGCGAACGCAAACTCCGATGAATATCCGACCCGACCGCAGATGTCGGCGATGGGGGCGTCCGTCTCGCGCAACCAACGCGCCGCGATCGTCATCCGCCACCAGGTGACATAGGTGACCGGCGGTTGGCCAAGGAGCTCGGCGAAACGGCGGGCGAAGCTTGATCGCGACATGCCGGCTATCTCGGCCATGGCTTCCAGGGTCCAACGGCGTTCAGGGCACTCATGGACATGCTGAAGCACGGCCATTGTGCGGGGATCGTTGAGCGCCGCGGTCCAGCCTGTACGTGTGCCCTCGATCCGCTGTCCTGCGATCCAGTTGCGAAGGATGTAGATCAGGAGGAGCTCAACGATGGCCGCAATGGCAGCGGTCGAACCCGTCCAGTCGTGCTCAAGTTCCGCGCCCAAGAGCTCGATGGCCGATCGCAGCTCAGGGTGGCTCCCGACACGCGAGACTATTCGGAATACATCTGGCAACTCGAGCAGGAGCGGGTGCAACCGAGCCCGATCGAAAAGGTATGCGCCGCACAGCAAAACGGTCGAGGCGGTCGCGTGCGACGCAAGGCCTGAGTTGGGCGCCGAGCTATTCCGAGCTCGCGCGTCAGCCAGCGGCAGCGCAGCGTCTATCAGGGGCGTCGAGAGCTGATCGGCAAGCGCGTGGGTGCAACCGCGCGACAGGAAGACCAGATCACCCGCATTGAGAAGGAAGGGTTCGCCCTCCGGCGGATGGAGCCAGCAGCTTCCCTGAAGAACGATATGGAATCCAGCGGCTGCGCTGCTTGGGAAGCGCCAGCCGAAAGGCGTTGCGTGCGCCACGCGGCGCGAGTGCGGCGCCCCGACACGCATTGCCGCCATTACATCGGTGAGTACGTCCATCGCCGCGTTGGACACTCCACATTGGGATGATCACGTATAGATTCGCCGCTTCTACGCATTGATCATCCAGAGACGAGCGTCGAACATGCAGTCCCTTGTGTCAAGTGGCGCCGACGATGGAGGAGTGCGAGCAATGAGGATCGGGGTGGTCGGGGCAAATGGCTTCCAGGGTGCGATGACTGTGGCTGAGCTCATTCGGCAGGGGATTGAGCCCGTGCTGATCGGGCGTGACCCAAACCGGCTGGCGGCGACAGCTGCCGGGTTGGGGCTTACAACCGCCCAGCAACGGATCGCGGACATCGAAGACGGGGAAGCGCTGATCCGCGCGTTCAGCGGCTGCGCCGCCGTGATCAACGCGGCGGGACCGTTCACCAGTCGCGGCGCCAGAGTGGTGGAGGCCGCGGTGGCGGCGCGGTGCCACTATGTCGACACCTCGGGAGAGCAGCTCTACATCAAACACATCTTCGATGCCTTCAGCGGCAAGGCGAAGGAAGCTGGCGTCGCTGCGATACCGGCTACGACGGACGGCGGGGCACTGGGCGACCTCATGGCAGCGCTGCTCTCCCGCGATCTCGGCAAGATGGACGAGCTCTTCGTCGCCCATCGTATCAGAGGCGGAGGCATGCCCTCGCGGGGCACCCTGCGCTCGGCCGTCGAGACGAAGGACCTCATCGCCCGCGGCGGCCTGACCTATGTTGACGGGGACTGGTGCTCGGATGTCCCGCTTGCGCGCCCCTCGTTCCGCTTTCCCGGCGATGCGGAGGACACCGCGGTGTTGGCGTTCCCGTTGCCGGAGGTCGTTAGCGTGCCGCGGCATGTGCGCGTTCAGCGAATCTCCGGCGTAACTGAGGCCGCCTTAGGCGAGAGGCTTTCCATCCCGATGCCGATGGAGGCGATCGACCAAATGCAGCAAGGGCCCTCCGCCGAACAGCGCGCCGCGCAGGAGTTCATGATTGTTCTCGAGGGTACGACGGCTGATGGGCGGTCGCGTCGGGGCGTGGTTGAAGGCACGGACACCTATGATACGACGGCCATCATTTCCGTTGAATTCGCTCGGCGGCTCGCGAGCGGGCCGTCCCAAGCCGGCGTCTTGACGCCAGCCCAGAGTTTTGAGCCTGAGGACGTGCTGAGGTCGCTCGCGCCGCGAGGCGTCCGGTGGCGATCCGGGTGAGGACAATATTTTTACATGTCACCGGCGTCCCAATGCGGAACCCGGCTTGGGTCCAATTCCGAATCAAGGCACGGGCGACCAGACATGCATCGCGCCGCCAAGCCTGTCTGATTTTCCTGCGCCTCAGTTCTTGAGCACGATGCGGCCGACCACCTTGCCTGCGCGCAGCTCGTCGATCCATTTCTGGACGTCGCCCATCGGCTCTTCGCGCATCGGCGTCGGCTTGATCTTGCCGGCGCGGGCGAGTGCCATCAGCTCTTGAGCCTCGGTGAGCGTGCCGACCATGAAGCCTTCGATGGTCATGCGCTTGTAGACCCATTGCACCATCGGCAGCGTGAACTGGCCGCCCATCAGCCCGGACACCACGATCTTGCCGCCGCGCGCGGCGACCGCGACCGCAAACGCCATCGACTTCTCGTTACCGGCGAAATCGACGATCTCGTCAAAACCGCCGTCGGTCTCCTTGAGAATGCGCTTGATCACGTCGGGCTCGGCCGGGTCGTAGGCACTGGCTGCGCCGTTCTTCAGGGCGGTGTCGCGCGCGGCCGGGCTGAGATCGGCGACCGTGATCGGCTGCTTGAACATGGCTTGTGCGAACGACAGGCCCATCATGCCGACGCCGCCGAGGCCGATCAGCAGCAGGTTGCGCTGGCGCGGACGATCGACCAGACGCTTGAGTGCGCCGTAAGCCGTCACGCCGGAGCACATCAAGGTCGCGGCCTGGTTGACGGGCAGGGGATCGTAGTCGAGCAGATATTTCGCATCGGGCACCAGCACGTGGCTGGCGAAGCCGCCATCGATCGAGACGCCGAGGAAGCGCTGCTTGGCGCAGAGATTCTCGTCGCCATTCTTGCAGTCACGGCACTGACCGCAGCCGATCCAGGGAAACACCGCTTTCTTGGCGCCGACGAGGCTATGCGGCACATCGGGGCCGACTTCGTCGACGACGCCCGCGATCTCGTGGCCGAGCGTGAAGGGCAGCGACATGCCGCGCGTGGTGTCGAGCTTCTTGCCGCCGCCGAGATCGGCATAGCCGTCCTGGATGTGCAGGTCGGAATGGCAGAGGCCGCAGCGCTCGATGCGCACCAGCACTTCCGTGCCCTGCGGCTTGGGCGTGTCGATGATGGTCTCGCACAGCGGCGCATCGAACTTGACCAGGGACTGGCGACGCATCAACGCCATATTTCTTCCTCCGAAATTTCCTCTAAAGCGCTATGCGCTTTAGCTCATTGTTTGAGCATGATCTCTTTCGGAAAACCGCTTCACACTTTTCCGGATCATGCTTCTTCGCTGCGTATATCCGCCAATTCACGCGCCATGGCAACAAAGCCGGAGATCGGGATGGTCTCCGCGCGCCGCGTCGCATCGACGCCGGCCGCCGCCGCAAGTCGCGCCGGATCCGCTTGAAGCGATTTCAGGCTCTGCCGCAGCATCTTGCGGCGTTGGCCGAAGGCGGCGGCCGCGACCTGTTCGAGCAGCCGGCGATCGCAGGCAAGCGGGTTTGCGCGCGGCACCAGGCGCACCACGGAGGAGGTGACCTTCGGCGGCGGCACGAAGGCGGACGGCGCGATGTCGAACAGGATCTTGGTTTCCGCGCGCCAGTTGGCGAGCACGCCGAGCCGGCCATAAGCCTCGTCGGTCTCGCGCGCCACGATGCGCTCGCCGACCTCGCGCTGAAACATCAAGACCATCATCTCGTACCACGGCGGCCATGGCTCGGCCGTGAGCCAACCGATCAGGAGCTGGGTCGCGATGTTGTAGGGCAGGTTGGCGACGATCTTGGCCTTGCCGCCGTCCAGCAGCGGGCGCGGGTCGAAGGTCATGGCGTCGCCATGCACGATATCCAGCCGGCCGGGATAGCGTGCGGAAATATCCTGCAAGGCGGGGATCGCGCGTTCGTCATGCTCGATCGCGATGACGCGCCTGGCGCCGAGCGCGAGCAGGGCGCGCGTCAGCCCGCCCGGGCCGGGGCCGATCTCGACGATGGTGGACTCGTCCAGCGGCGCCGCCGCGCGCGCGATGCGCGCGGTGAGATTGAGGTCGAGCAGGAAGTTCTGGCCCAGCGATTTGCGGGCCGACAACGCGTGCTGGCGAATGACCTCGCGAAGCGGCGGGAGGTCGTCGATCGCGCTCATCAACTTGTCGTCGCCGTCATGCGGCTCGCAAGCTGGAGCGCCGCGATCAGGCTGGCAGGGCTCGCCTTGCCGCTGCCTGCGATGTCGAACGCGGTGCCGTGGTCGGGCGAGGTGCGGATGAAGGGCAGGCCGAGCGTGACGTTGACCGCGTCGTCGAAGGCGACCGTCTTGATCGGGATCAGGGCCTGATCGTGATACATGCAGACCGCGCAGTCATAGGTGTCTCGCGCAGCTTCGTGGAACATCGTATCGGCCGGCAAAGGTCCCCTGGCCTCGATGCCGTCGTTGCGCAGCGCCTTGAGCGCCGGCGCGATGATGGTCTGCTCCTCGTGTCCGAGCGAGCCGTCCTCGCCGGCATGCGGATTGAGGCCGGAGATCGCGATCCGCGGCCGGGCGATGCCGAAGCGGGATTTCAGCTCGGTGGCGACGATGTGCACGGTCGAGACGATCAGATCGCTCGTGAGCTGGCTCAGCGCCTCGCGCAGCGAGACGTGGATGGTCACCGGCACCACGGCGAGTCGCGGCGACCACAGCATCATCACCGGCTGCGGCGCACAGCCGTCTTGCGCGGCAAGCTCGGCGAGGAATTCGGTGTGGCCGGGATGGCGGAAGCCTGCGCGATAGAGCACGCTCTTGGCGATCGGATTGGTGACGACGGCGCCGGCGCGCCCGTCGCGGACATCGGCGACCGCCTGGCGGATCGAGGCGAGCGCGGCCGGCGCGCTCGAGGCGTCGGGCTTGCCGGGTTCGGCCGTCGCGGTCTCGCCGGTCGCAACCACGGGCAGGGCGTCGGCGAAGGCGGCCGCAGCCTCGTGCGCGCTCACCTCGGCAATGCTTATGCCGGCGCCGAGCGCCTTGGCGCGCCGCGCGATCGTGCCCTTGTCGCCGAGCAGATAGAAGGCGGGCAGGTTCAATTCACGGCGCCTGAGCCAGGCTGCGATCGTGATGTCGGGGCCGATGCCGGCGGGCTCTCCCAGGGTCAGGGCGAGGGGCTTTGCGGAAGGCTCTACGGAAGGCTCTGCGAAGGGCTTGGCCATCAGCGGTTGCGATATTCGATCATCGCCGCCTTGCGGATCTCGTCGAGATAGGCCTTTTGGGTCTTCTCGTATTTCTCGGTGTACATCTTCTCGCGCACCTCGCGCTTCTTCGGCGTGTCGATCATGGTCGGCTTGCGCGAACAGAGCACGACCATTTCGATACCCGCCTTGGTCACCTCGGGCGCGGTCAGATGGCCGATCGGGGTGTCGTCCAGCACCTTGCGCAGGGCGTCGGGCAGCTCCGCGCTGGTCTTGGTGACGGCTTCGCGGATGGTGGCGTTCGGCGTCGAGCGGAACAGCGAATTGGCTTCCTCGCAGCTCGCAATGCGCGAGCGATAGGTTTCGGCCTCCTTCTGGCGCGTCTCCAGGAAGGCCGGGGACGATCCGCGCGGCATGATCAGCACGATCGGCTGCATCTTGTATTCGGTGCCTTCGACCTGGAGCTTCTGTCCGGTCTCGGCCTCCACAGCCGCGGCGACGTCACGCTCGCCGACCTGGAGGCGCTCCTTGTAGCGGCCGCGCACGAGGCTGGTCCAAACCATCTCGGACTTCATGCGGCTTTTCAGGGTATCAGGGCGGACGCCCTTGCTCTCGAGTGACTTGGTGAGCTGCTCCGGCGTCAGGCGCAGGCGCTGCGCCATTCCGGCGTAGGATTGGTCGATATCGGCGACACCAGGATCGACGCCGTATTTCTTGCCTTCCTTGATCTTGATCTTGTCGTTGATCAGCTCGTTGATGACGTCCTGCCGGCTCGGAGTCTTCTGCGTCGTCAACTGGTCGAGCTTGGAGCGCTGGTCGATGTCGAAATCGGTGATGGGATCGCCGTTGACCATGACGACGATGTTCTGCGCCCGCGCCGGCGTGCCGATCAGAATCAAGGCAGCGAAGACGAGAAGGAGGCGCAGGGCAGGTAATGGATTCGTCATGGTTGTCGCTCGCATGTCAGCCGCGGTGAACCTGCGATCGGGAATACGCGGCCGTCACTTCAAACCGTTCACTGGATACCGCTGGCGGAACTGCTGCTCGCCGACGTGGTCGCCAGCGTTCGCAGCCCGATCTGGAACATGAACGCGTGGCTCAAGACGGGCGGTGTCGAGCCCGCGGAATAGGTATACGAAGTTACATAGTTCGCCGCCAGCACGAAGCAATCGTCGACATAGCCGGCGCCGAGCACATATTGGTTGATCTTGTTGGCCTCGAGGTCCCAGCGCGCTGACCCCGTGACCACCCAATTGGTCGCGACCTTCAGCGACCCGCTGGTCAGGATGCCCGCACGACGGGTCAGATAGCCGAGCTCCGGCTGCGCCGCGTAATTGCCGTACATCATACTGACCGACCAGCGATTGAAGTTGGCGCGGCCTTCCGCCTCGAAGCGCTGAACGTTCAAGGTCTGCTCGTCCATGCGGGAGCGGACGCTGAACGTATAGGTGCTGTTGGGCGAGTAGCTGGCGCTCGCGACGTAGTCGGAACGCGGCTTGTCCAGGCCGGTATCAAGACCGGTATTGATGGAGTCCTGGACCGCATAGGAGTTCATGCCGAACAGCTGGTAGGACTGGCCGAACAGCACCTTGACGGCGCCGCCCCTGTCGAACTGCGTGGTGGCCTGCACGCCGACATTGGCGCGGCCGCCGCCCTCGACGCGGTCGTAACCGGAGAACTTGTCGACGCTGAACAGGTTCGAGGTGTCGAACACCATGCTCTGCGCATCCTCGTTCGGAAGCTTGCCGGCATAGGTCTCGTTCGGCCGGATGATGATCTGCGCGATCGGCTCGATGGTGGTCGAGCCCCAGGGCTGAACGTTGATGAAAGGATAGCGGTATTCGAGACCGACAGTCGGCATCAGGCGGAACGCCTGGGTGTCGCCGACGGGCAGGTAGTTCGACACGCCCGGCTGGTTGGAGACCGAGGAGTTGATGGCGTCGGCGCGCAGAATCGCGAACGGCGTCCATATCTCGCCGAACGGATCGGTGAAGGACTTGCGCCACTGCGCTTCCGCGCTCAGGCGGGTGTAGGTGCCGGGGAAGCCGCGCAGCAGGCACTGCGACGGCGTGCGCGCGAGCGGGTCGGCCGACGCCGTCGTGCACAGGCTGTTGGTGTTGGCGAGCGTCGTGGTCGGATCGAACGCCGCGCTGTCACGCGACAGGTTCACGAAATTGGTCTTGTAGCTGAACTCGCCGCCGAACACCGGATAGTTGAGGACGTTCGAATAGTCGATCACGGGGTAGACGACCGGCACCTGGCTCTGGTTGCCCGAGAAGCTCAGCCAATACATCGTGCGCGCGTCGAAGAAGCTGCGATTGCCGACGCCGGTCAGATAAAGCTGCGACAGCGCATCCGTCGGCAGGCTCAGGAACGATCCGAGCGGATCGCGGTAGGCCGACAAGCGGTAATCCGACATGAAATAATAGTCGGAGAGCAGGACGCCGTCCCAGCCCCAGACCCATTTATCGTTGAGCGCGAACTGGCCCTTGGTTTCGACGCCGCCACGGAATTGGCGCTCGCCCGGCAGGCCGGCGAACTTGCTGGGGTCAAGCTGGTCGATGCCGTAAACGCGGATCTGATAGGCGCCGTCCATCAGACGCTGGCGGAACTCGGCCTGCAGCAGCACGCCCTGCTTGGACGTGATACGCGGGCTGAAGGTCGCGTCCATATCGGGCGCGATCGCCCAGTAGAACGGGACTTCTAGGCCGTAACCGAACGCCGAGTACGAGGTGAAGCCCGGCATCAGGAAACCGGTCTTGCGCTTCACGGTCGGGTCGGGCGTCGAGAAGTAGGGCATATAGGCCAGCGGCACGCCGAAGAATTCGAGCTGGGCGGTCTCGAAGTACAGCATCTTTTCCTGCTGGTCGTGGATGATGCGGGCACCCTTGACCTGCCACAGCGGCGGCTTCTTCGGATCGTCCCTGCACGGCGCGCAGGCCGTATAGACGCCATTCTCGAACACCGTGTAGTTGCCGCTGGAACGGTCGGCGCGGCTCGCGGCCATGCGGGTCTGGTCGGCAGTATCCACGCGCAGCGAATCGACGAAACCGTCGCGGTAGTCGTCGGAGAGATCCATGATCTCGGCATAGGTGATCTTGCCGTCGGCATCCGTCATGCGGATGTTGCCTTCGGCATGCAGGCGCTTGGTCTTCTGGTCGTAGATGACCCTGTCGGCCTCGACGCTGGTGCCGTTGTAGAACAGCTGGACGTTACCGACCGCGGAGACGCGCGAGTTGTTGTAGTCGTAGTCGACCTCGGTCGCCTGCACCAGCATCTGGTTGTCGTTGGCGACCTTCGGCGGCTTCGGACGCGGCGGCAGCGGATTGTAGGTGAAGCTCTGCGCGCCGACCGGCGTCACGGCGGCAACGCCGATCAGACCGCCGAGCGATGCCGCGGCGACGATGGCCAGCAGGAGCCTGCGGATGGACAAGCCGCACCCGTTCGCGCGCACCACGGTGCGCCGCGTCAAACGAGACACGGGTCCTTGGCGGACGGCCGTCACTATCCGTCCTCCTGATACAGCAAGGCCAAAAAGCCGGTGAGGCCGCCCACCACTGCGGGCAACCACGCCGCAGCGATCGGATGCATCAACTCAGCCTTGCTCAAGTCTTCAGTCACTTTCGACAGAACGTAGAGCAGAAAGCCTGCGCCCACGCCACTCAAAACCATCTTCTGTACGCCGCCCATCCGGAAGAAGCGCAACGACACGGATGCCGCCAGCATCACCATCGCTGCGAGCAAAAACGGCTGCGCCAGAAGCTTGTGATACTGGAGTCGATATCCGGCTGTCGCGAAGCCCGAGCTCTCGGAGGAGCGGATGTAGCTCGGTAGTTGCCAAAAGGACACAGTCTCGGGTGTGGAAAAGCTGTTGCGGACCTGTGCCTCGGTCAACGTCGTCGGAATCTCCAGCCGCGCCTGGTCGACCGGCGGCGAGTCCAGTGTGAAGCGCCGCACGGTCTTGAACTGCCAATGGCCGTCCTCCAGCGCCGCCTCGCGTGCCTCGATCCGCTCCTTGAAATGCCAATCCGTATCGAATCGGAACAGCGTCAGCCCGGTCAGCCGGATGCCCTGCTGCTCGCTGCGCGCCGCGTTGATGATGACCTGGCCGTCATCGGTGACCTGATTGAGCCAGAAGCCCGAGGCGTCCTGGATGCCGCCGCCGGGAGCCGAGCCGAACAGCTCGGCCTCCATGCGCTTGGAGAGCTCGCGCAAATTCGCCGACATCGGATTGTAGGCGAGCGTGGCGATCACCCCGATCAAGAGCGCGCTGCCGAGTGCGGGCGAGATGAACTGCCACGCGGAGATGCCGGCTGCGCGCGCGACCACGAGCTCGAGCCGGCGGGAAAGGGCGAGATAGCAGGTCATGGCGCCGATCAGCATGCAGAACGGCGTCAGCTTCTCGAGCAGTTGCGGCACGCGGAACAACGAGGTCTCGGCCACCATGATCGCGGAGGCGGACGCGAGGCCGGACGTCTTGCGCACCATCTCGATGTAATCGACCAGCACCAGCAGCAGGAAAATGCTCACGAACACGCCGAGCGCGGCGACGACGAAACGGCCGGCGAAATAGCGCCCGAGTGTGTTGGTGAGCATGCTCATGCGGTGGCCGGCCGTCCGAACATCCGCGCGATTCGCGCGTTCGACCTGTTGATGGCCTCCATGAGACGGGCGGGCGGTTCGACCACGATGCCGCCGACGATCAGCCAGATGCCGGCGCCGATCGCGGTCGCCAGCATCGCGTATTGGACGAGTGCCGCGAACGGCGATTTCACGGCCATCACCGAGCAGGCGAAGCCCGCCATGCGCAGGCCGAACACCGCGATCACCGAGCCGCCGATCGAGAAATTGCGGCTCTGGCGCGTGGTGCGCGGCGCGCCGAGGAAGGCGAAGGTCAGCGCCGCAAAGGCGAACGGATAGAGCGGCGCCATGATGCGGTCATGCAATTCGGAACGGAACTGGCCGGGGACCGCTTTGTAGACCGGGTCGTCCTCGGGCGGTGCGAACAGTTCCCAGAGATAGCGCTCGCGGATGCCGAGGGTGACATCGTGGCCCTGGCCCGAGAATTTCGACATGTCGAAGCCGTAGCGGCCGAACGCCACCAGCGCAGGATCGCGCTTGCCGACCTCGAAGCGCTGGAGATTGCCGTCCTTCAGTACCAGGAACGATCCGTTGTCGTTCTTCACGACCTCGCCATGCTCGGCGACAATGGAGACGCGCTCGTTCGGATCGCGGCGGTCGTCGATGAAGATGCCAGCGAGGATGCCGCCGGGCTGGCGCTCGCGGATCCGGATCGTCAGGTTCTTGTCGAGCTGGGCGAAGCGGCCGGGCTGCAGGATGTTGGTGAGAACGTCGGCGGTGATCTCGGCGTCCCACTGTTTGATCCGCCGCATGCCGTCGGGGGCCAGATAGGCGGCGATGAAGGCGACCAGCAGCGCCACCACGCAGGTGGCGTAGAAGAACGGATAGAACAGCCGGAACGGCGAGAAGCCAGCGGCATTCATCACGATGATCTCGGAATCGGTCGCCAGCTTGTTCAGCGTGTGCGAGATCGCGATCATCAGCGCGATCGGCGAGATGATCAGGACCAGCGCCGGGATGACGAGGCTGGTGATGCCGAGGAAGGTGAGGATGGTCTGACCCTGGCTCGTCATCAGGTCGATGCCGCGCAACGCCTGCGTAATCCAGATTACGCCGGTGAGGCTGACCAGGACCAGCGCAAACGACGCCAGCGTCGTGCGGAAGATATACCTGTCAATCGACCCCATGCGCTACCGCACGATCCCCACCAAAACCCCAATGCAGTCACGGGAATTTCCGGCTACCCGACCCATCCCAAAAGGGATCCCCAGGGTCGTGCAGCCATCTCGTCCGCCGGCTTACTTTCTCACTACCATCCCTTTGATCCGTCAACAAAATGGCTGCCCCATGGCACCCTCAATATATGGTTAATATTTCCCTCGTTGTTGCCTGGCGGCCACGGGGGGTGCTTGGCATCTGCCGGCCCGGTGGCCCATAGTGCGCAAAGTCTGCTGAATCGCCGTTGAGGTCCCGGCCCTTGGGCTGACCTGCCGAACGGCAAAAGCCCCATGTTTTTGAGGAGTTACCCCATGTCCGATGCCATTAAGGTCGGCTTTGCCCCGTTGTCTGCCGCCCCCCGTGGCATCATGGTCGTGTTCTGCGACGACAATCTGAAGGTCGGCCCGGCGACGGCCAAGGCGCTGGGCGGCGCCAACGAACTCGTGAAGCGGGCAGCCACCGCCGCCGCCTTCAAAGGCAAAAGCGGCGCCGTCCTGGACATCCTGGCGCCGGAAGGGGTGAAGGCCACCCGTCTGATCGTGATTGGCGCCGGTAAGGCCGCAAACCTGAAGGCCAACGACTTCCTGAAATTCGGCGGCGTGGCGGCGGGCAAGCTTGGCGCCGGGTCCGCTGTCATGACCATCTTGGCGGAACTGCCCGATGGCGCGTTGGCAAGCGAGCAGGCGGTCGCGATCGCCTCAGGCCTGCGGCTGCGCGCCTATAAGTTCGACCGCTACAAGACCAAGAAGAAGGACGGCGAGGAGGAGGGCTTACGCGCCGACGTCTCGTTTGCGGTCGGCGACGTCGCCGCGGCGAAGAAGGCGTTTGCATCGGCCGGTGCGATCGTGGACGGCGTGATCATTGCGCGCGACCTCGTCAACGAGCCGCCGAACGTGCTGTATCCCGAAGAATTCGCGCGCCGCGCCAGCCAGCTCCGCAAGCTCGGCGTCAAGGTCGAGGTGCTCGACGTCAAGGCGATGGACAAGCTCGGCATGGGCGCGCTGCTCGGCGTCGGCCAGGGCTCGGCGCGGCCGAGCCGCACCGTGATCATGCGCTGGGACGGGGCTAAGAAGGGCGAGGCGCCGGTTGCCTTCGTCGGCAAGGGCGTTTGTTTCGACACAGGGGGCATTTCGATCAAGCCGGCCGGCAGCATGGAGGACATGAAGGGCGACATGGGGGGAGCCGCCTGTGTCGTCGGCCTGATGCATGCGCTCGCGGCGCGCAAGGCCAAGGTCAACGTCGTCGGCGCCATCGGCCTCGTCGAGAACATGCCCGATGGCAAAGCGCAGCGTCCGGGTGACATCGTCACCTCGATGTCGGGCCAGACCATCGAGATCATCAACACCGACGCGGAAGGCCGCCTGGTGCTTGCCGATGTGCTCTGGTACGTCGCCAAGAAAACTAAGCCGAAATTCATAGTGGACCTGGCGACGTTGACCGGCGCGATCCTGGTGGCGCTCGGCACCGACCATGCCGGCATGTTCTCCAACAATGACGAGCTTGCCGAACGTCTGCTGACGGCCGGACTCGAGAGCGGCGAGAAGGTCTGGCGCATGCCGCTCGGCGCCGAATACGACAAGCTGATCGATTCACAATTCGCCGACATGAAGAACACCGGCGGCCGCCATGGTGGCTCGATCACCGCGGCGCAGTTCCTCCAGCGTTTCGTCGACGGCACGCCCTGGGCGCATCTCGACATCGCTGGCACCGCGATGGGCGCGCCGAAGACCGACATCAACCAGAGCTGGGGAAGCGGCTATGGCGTCCGGCTCCTGGACCGTCTGGTGGCAGATCATTACGAGCGCAAATGACCCGAAATGACTGAAGTGCTGTTCTACCATCTGCAAAACATGACGGTGGAGAACGTCTTGCCGTCGCTTCTGGAGAAATCGCTGGAGCGCGGCTGGCGCGTCGTGGTGCAGGCGACCTCGCCCGAGCGCGCCGATGCGCTCGATGCGCATCTATGGAGCTATCGCGACGATTCCTTCCTGCCGCACGCGACATGGCGCGTGAACGACGCCGCCGAGCAGCCGATCGTACTGGCGATCGAGGAGGACAATCCGAACGGCGCCCAGGTCCGCTTCCTGATCGACAACGCCGCAATGCCGCAGAACTGCCAGAGCTACGAGCGCATGGTGCTGCTGTTCAACGGCGAGGATCCCGACGCGCTGGCCTTGGCCCGAAGCGCCTGGACGGATTGCAAGGCGCGGGGATTTGTTGTCACCTATTGGCAGGCCGACGAGCGCGGCCGGTGGCAGCGGCGGAATTAGCCGTCGTTCGCAATTAATGATAATTTGTACTTTTCGGGTCAGGTTAGCTTCGGTCACCTTGATGCCGCAAAGTGATGTTGGGACAATTGCTTAGGGCTGGTCCTTCACGCGGGGAATTTGGTTTATCGTGCGACATCAAAAGCTTCCCAGGTCGCTCATATTTGCGTTGGCTGCCGTAGCACCGCTGATCGCGGGCTGCTCGAGCGCCCCCGACCTGCTGTCCAAGGATGCCGAATGGTTTCAGAAGCCCGGCCGCCTGTTCATCAAGAACATCTCGATCGAATCGCCGCCGCTGACCCCCGACACGCCCGTGAGGGCCGACGATCTGGTCAGCGCTGATGGCGCCTGTCCCGGTATGGCGCCTCCCGGGCCGGCTGATGCCAACGCGTCGACGACTCCGCCGGCTCCATCCAGCGGCACGGTCGCGCTCGGCCATACCGAATGCGACGTGGTGCGCGGCATCGGCGCGCCCTCGAACGTCAACCTCTCCAACGATGCTGCCGGCCGGCGCGTCGCCGTGGTGACCTGGACCACCGGTCCGCGTGCCGGCATCTATACGTTCACCGCCGGCCGTCTGTCCTCGATCGAGGGCACGCCGGAGGCACCTGTGATGCCGAAGGCCGCCAAGCCGAAGCCGAAGAAGAAAGCGGCGACCTGATAAGGCGCGCGGGACGGCTATTGCCTCCGTTCATTGCACCTTCGAACGACAGGATCTGACCGCTCGGTCCCCGGAATGTAGTTTTCTGGGGGCCAAGTCGTCTCTGCGCGAGAACAAGTCGTCTCTGCGCGAGAAATGGGATGATAAACGCAATGGTCGCGGCGAACGCTGCAAGCAGGGCCGCTCCCAACAGGCGCATTTGCCGCTGAAAACCGCATATCCAGCAGTTATCCACTGGCTATCGACAACGGGCGAGTCTACCCCGCCGCCTCATCATACTCCGTACTGGCCTCGAGCCATTGTTCCTCCGCGCGCGCCAGCGCGTCGGCCGCATTCGCGCGCGCCTTTGACAGTTGCGCGGCCTGCTTGGGGTCGCGCGTAAAAATGTCAGGGAGGGCCAGCGCGGTATCTATCTTGGCGATGATTTCGCCGACGCGGGCGATCTCGGCTTCGGCTTCCGCGATGCGCTTCTTCAATGAGCCGCGGTTATCTGATCTCGGGCGCTGCGGCTTTTCGCTCGGGATGCTGCGCTCGCGCGGGGAGGCTTCCGCGTTGCGCGACGACAGCACCAGGCGGCGGTATTCGTCGAGGTCGCCGTCGTAGTTCGTCACGGTGCGATCGGCGACGATCCAGAGCCGGTCGGCGCAGGCCTCGATCAGATAGCGGTCGTGCGAGACCATGATCACCGCGCCGGGAAATTCGTTGATGGCCTCGGCGAGCGCAGCACGGCTGTCGATGTCGAGATGGTTGGTCGGCTCGTCCAAAATGATCATGTTGGGGCCGAAGAAGGTCGCAAGTCCCAGCAGGAGCCGCGCCTTCTCGCCGCCCGACAGTTTGCCGACCTTGGTGTCGGCCGCCTTGCCGGAAAAACCGATCGCGCCGGCGCGGGCGCGCACCTTGGCCTCGGGCGCATCGCCCATCAGCTTGCGCACATGGTCATAGGCCGAGCCGTCCTCGTTCAACTCGTCGAGCTGGTGCTGCGCGAAATAGGCGATCGACAGCTTGTCGGCGCGCGTCACTCTGCCGGAGAACGGCGCAAGGCGCCCCGCAAGCAGCTTGACCAGCGTCGACTTGCCGTTGCCGTTGGCGCCGAGAAGCGCGATGCGGTCGTCATTGTCGATGCGCAAGGTGACGCGGCCCAGCACCGGCGTATTGGGATCGTAGCCGACCGAGGCATTGTCGACGGCGATGATCGGCGGCGACAGGATCTTCTCCGGCGCCGGAAAGCTGATCTCGCGCACGTCCTCGGTGACCAGCGCCGTGATCGGCTTCAGCCGCTCCAGCATTTTGACGCGAGATTGCGCCTGGCGCGCCTTCGATGCCTTGGCCTTGAAACGGTCGACGAAGGCCTGGAGCCGCGCGCGTTCGGCTTCCTGACGCTTGACCTGCTTGGCATCGAGCAGCTCGCGCGCGGCGCGCTGCTCCTCGAAGGAGGAGTAGGATCCGCGGTAGAGCGTGAGCTTGCCACGCTCCAGGTGCAGGATCTGGTCGACCGAGCTCTCCAGCAGGTCGCGGTCGTGGCTGATCACGATGACCGTGCGCGGGTAATGCGCCAGATGATCCTCGAGCCACAGCGTGCCTTCGAGGTCGAGATAGTTGGTGGGCTCGTCGAGCAGCAGCAGATCGGGGGCTGCAAACAGTGTCGCAGCGAGTGCCACGCGCATCCGCCAGCCGCCGGAGAATTCGGCGCAGGGGCGAGCCTGATCGGCCGCGGAAAAACCGAGGCCTGAGAGAATCGCTGCGGCCCGGCTCGGTGCCGAATGGGCGTCGATGTCGACGAGCCGGGTCTGGATCTCCGCGATCCGGTGCGGATCGATCGCGCTTTCGGCTTCGTGCAGCAGCGCGTCGCGTTCGAGATCGGCCTTGAGAACGACCGAGATCAGGCTTTCGGGGCCGTTCGGCGCTTCCTGGGCGAGGCTGCCGACGCGCCAGCGCGGCGGCAGCGTGACGGAGCCGTGTTCGGCTGCAAGCTCGCCGCGGATGATCTTGAACAGCGTCGACTTGCCGGTGCCGTTGCGCCCGACCATGCCGACCCGCGAACCGGGCGTGATCTGCACGGAACTCTGGTCGATCAGGAGACGTCCGGCGAGGCGGACCGAAAGGTCGGTGATGGAAAGCATGCGGCCTTGTCACCGCAAGGCGCCGCGAACGCAACCCGTTTTTGCGTCTGCCCGTTAGTGCGAGCTGTCCTCGCGGTCGCGCTTCTCCAGCTCGCTCATCAGCTGTTCGAGATGCGTCGGGAGCCGGGACTCGGGGCGAAGATATTGCTGGAGCCGCTCGCCCACGGCATCGCGGATCGAGCGGCTGGTGCGCCGGTCGATCTTTTCGCTGTCATCGGCGAAGAGGCCAGTCATTGGCGAGGTTCCATTGCTTCACAATAAAGACACCCTACCAAGTCCCTGACCGTAAAATTGTTTCGCCCCTCAGCGGGCTGCCGGGCATTCTAGTAAAAATTGTATAAATTTAGTCGTGCAGGCCAACGGCCGCCCAACGCAAAGCCCCGGCGGGGGCACGCCGGGGCTTCTCTTGGAAGGTACCTGGGGGACGGTAGGTACCCTTGGAAGGTGCTGTCGCTCTCAGTAGCAGCGGTTGATCAGCCGCCAGCGGGGTCCCCAGGGGGTCGGGACCAGCCGGCGCACGTAGCAGCCGCCATAGCCGTAGGAGACGGGGCCACCGGCGTAGAAGCGCGGTCCACCCCAGCCGTGGCCGTGATGCCAACCGCCGCCGTGCCAGCCCCAGCCGCCATGCCAGTGAGCGGAGGCGGAGGTCGGCGCCAGCGCGGCACCCAGCGCGAGCGCGGCAACTGCGGCAAGCGAAAGTTTCCTCAACATGGTGATCTCCTCAGAACTGTCGGCGCGGGCCTGCGCGTCGATGGAAAGGCCGCCGAAACGGTTTGCCTCATGATCAGGCATTCGTTTCGATAGGCGACACCTTATGCCGGCGCGGCTGAACCAAACCCTGATGGCGGGTTCAGATTGGGTTCATCTGGGTGAAATTGCTGTAACCCGGGTAGAATCTTGGACCTTGGCCCTGCGGCGAAGCGCCCGTGAGGCCGTTCCGGCGGTCGCTTGCCGTTCGGCAACGGCGCCGATATAAGCCGCGCAACTCCGAACCACCGCTTTCTCCTCAAGGACAAGATCATGGCCATCGAACGTACTTTCTCGATCATCAAGCCCGATGCGACCGCGCGTAACCTGACCGGCGCGGTGAACGCCGTGATCGAAAAAGCGGGCCTGCGCATCGTCGCGCAGAAGCGCATCCGCATGACCAAGGAGCAGGCCGAGACCTTCTATGCCGTCCACAAGGAACGCCCGTTCTTCGGCGAGCTCGTCGAATTCATGACCTCGGGCCCGGTCGTGGTCCAGGTGCTGGAAGGCGAGAACGCCGTCGCCAAGTACCGCGAGGCGATGGGTGCGACCGATCCGTCCAAGGCGGCCGACGGCACCATCCGCAAGCTCTACGCAAAGTCGATCGGCGAGAACTCCGCGCATGGCTCGGACGCGCCGGAGACGGCTGCGATCGAGATCGCGCAATTCTTCTCGGGCAACGAGATCGTCGGCTGATTCAACAGCCGATAAGTTAAGGCGGCGGGGCGAAAGGACGCATTGTGAACTGGCTTTGGCAGATGTTCGATCCCGCTACGATCGGGGCATTCTTCACCCAGTTTCGCAATGAGATGGCCGAACCGACCTTCTGGATCGCGGTCGGCAAGATCATCTGGATCAACGTCCTGCTCTCCGGCGATAATGCGCTGGTGATCGCGCTCGCCTGTCGCGGCCTGAAGCCGCGACACCGGCTATGGGGCATGGTGCTCGGCGCCGGCGCCGCGGTGCTGCTGCGGATCATCTTCACCGGCATCGTCGCCAGCCTGATGGGGCTGCCGTACCTCAAGCTGGTCGGCGGCCTCGCGCTGATCGTGATCGCGGCAAAGCTGCTCGTGCCCGAAGAGGAGGGCGAGGACGACGTCGAGTCGGCCTCTCATCTGTGGCACGCCGTGCAGATCGTCGTCGTCGCCGACATCATCATGAGCCTCGACAACGTCATTGCCGTGGCCGCCGCCGCCAATGGCAGCATGCCGCTGCTGATCCTCGGACTTGCCATCAGCGTGCCGCTGATCGTGGCCGGTGCGGCGCTCATCATGGCGCTGCTTGCGAAGCTGCCAGTCCTTGTATGGGCCGGTGCGGCGCTGCTCGGCTGGATCTCGGGCGAAGTGATTGCGACCGATCCTGGCATCGCGCCGAAGCTGCACACGCTGTTCGACGGCCCGCTCGGCGCATCGCTTGATTCGATCCTCGCTGCCTTGCGCATCCCGCCGCAATTCACCCATGGCGGCGGAGGCGGCGAATATCTCTGCGCAGCACTCGGTGTTGCCGTCGTGCTGGTGGTCGGCACCATCTGGCGCCGCCGCAGCCTGGGCCAGGCGGCGCTCGAGGCTTCCGAGCGACACGCCAAGGTCTCGGTGGAGTAAGGCTTATTTCTTGAGCATGATCTTTTCGAAAGACCGCTTCGCAGTTTGCGCTAACGCGGCCCTTCGGATCCGGATCATGCTTTAGTGCCGTACGATCGAGCCGGCGCGGCCGATCAGGCGGGCGAGTTGGCGGAAGCGGCTGCCGACACGGTCGGCGACGAGATCGCCGAGGCGGTGCTCGAACACCAGCATCAGCTTGCGGCTCCCGCTGCGGAAATGCGTGGCAGGCAAGACGCCAGGGCGCGCCGCCGAGATCAGATGCGCGACGCGGAACGCAGCGCCCAGCAGACGGGCGCGTTCGATCTGCGCCGGCGTCAGCAGCTCCTGCATGGCCACCGGCGGCTGGTTTTCCTCGCTCAGCCCCGCATAACGATAGAACACCGACAGGCCGACGAAGGCGCGTTCGGTGTGGGTGATCGCGCCGAAATTGCCGTTGACGACCAGGCTCAGCGTCTGCTCGCCGCGATGGTCGGGATGCACGCGCCAGCCGATGTCGGAGAGCAGGCAGGCGGCGTGGCGTAAGCGGCGGTCCTCTTCGCTCTCGCGCAGCTTTACCACGCGCGCGAGCCGGTCGGTCCAGGCGATCAGCTCGCGGGCGTGGCGTGCCGAGCGCGACAGCAGCTGGTTGAGCTCTTCCGCCGCGCAGACCAATCCGTCCTTGCTGCGCTCGGTCTGCGACAACTTCTCGTGCAGCAGGCCTTCGCGAACGCCGAAGGTCGAGAACACGATGGTCTTCGGTTTTGCCACACGGATGATGTGCTCGAGCACCAGCGCGGCATAGGTGAGGAGAGGGCGGCGCGCGTCGGCGACGATCTCGATGTCGGCCAGCATGTTGGCGGCCGCGAGACGGCGCAGACGACGCGAAAAGTCGAGCGCCTCGGCGGCCGAAATCGAATAGCCGTGCATCACCTGGAGCGGATAGCCGCTCTGGATGATGTGGATGCGGGCAAGCGCGCGCCAGGTGCCGCCGACCGCATAGAAGGAGCGGCCGCTGCCCGCCTTGAGCTGCGGCACCCCGTCGAGCGCCTCGCGGACGATGCGGTCGGCCCGCTTGAGCGATTTGTGGGCGAGGTCCTGCAGCGCGAGACCGCCCAGTGGCAGCGTCACGCCGCTGCGTACGCTGTTCCTGCGCACGTCGATCAGTTCGAGCGAGCCACCGCCGAGATCGCCGACGATGCCGTCGGGATGGTGAATCCCCGAGATCACGCCGAGCGCCGACAGCCGCGCCTCGCGCGGTCCGGACAGAATCTCGATCTTGACCGCGCAGATGCGCTCGGCTTTCGCGATGAAGTCGGGGCCGTTGGAGGCGTCACGGCACGCCGCTGTGGCGATCGCGAACACGCGCCCCACCTGCATCACCCGGCACAGCGCGCGGAATCGCTTCAGCGAGGTCAGCGCCTTGTCGACGGCGTCCGGCGCAAGCAGGCCCGTGCTCTGCACCTCGCGGCCGAGGCCGCACAGCGTCTTCTCGTTGAAGATCGGAATAAGGCTCCGCGCCAGCGCCTCGTAGACGACGAGACGCACCGAGTTGGAGCCGATATCGATGACAGCGACGCTCGAGCCGCGCTTGCGCGGTTGCGTCACGTCAGAAATCCCCGATCAGGGTTGATGGCGTTCGTTCCGGCGCGTGAGGCGGCGCGGCGAGGATTCCTTGAGCGACTTTCCACGGCCAGACAGACTCGGATTTGTCATGAAGTAGTTGTGGACGTTGAAAGGCTCCTCGCCCTTCGCGGTCTTCATACGCGTTGAGGACCCGTCCGGCAACAATTGCCAGCTCTGCTCATTATCCTTCAGGTTCGCGACCATGATCTGTTCGAGAACCTGCTGATGCACCGTGGGATTTTGCAGCGGACACAGCACCTCGACGCGACGGTCGAGGTTGCGTGGCATCATATCGGCGGACGAGATATACACAGCCGCTTTCGCGCTCGGCAGGCCCTGGCCCATACCGAAGCAGTAGATTCGGCCGTGTTCCAGGAAGCGTCCAATGATCGACTTGACGCGGATGTTCTCCGACAGGCCGGGAATGCCGGGCCGCAGGCAGCAGATGCCTCGCACCACGAGCTCGACCTGGACGCCGGCCTGTGACGCTTCGTAGAGCGCGTCGATGATGTCGGGGTCGACCAGCGCATTCATCTTCATCCAGACCGCGCCCGGCTTGCCGTGCCGGGCATGCTCGGTCTCGCCCTGGATGTGCTGGATGATGCGCTTGCGCAGGGTCAGCGGCGACACCGCCATCTTTTCGAGATCACTTGGCGCCGCATAGCCGGTGATGAAGTTGAACACGCGCGCGGCGTCGCGGCCGATGGTCGGCTCCGAGGTAAAGTAGGAGAGGTCGGTGTAGATGCGCGCGGTCACCGGGTGATAGTTGCCGGTGCCGGTATGGACATAGGTGGTGAGGCTGCCGCCTTCGCGACGCACCACCATCGACAGCTTGGCGTGGGTCTTGAGTTCGAGGAAGCCATAGACCACCTGGACGCCGGCGCGTTCGAGGTCGCGCGCCCAGCGGATGTTGGCCTCTTCGTCGAAACGTGCCTTCAGCTCGATCAGCGCGGTGACCGACTTGCCGGCTTCTGCGGCTTCCGCGAGCGCACGCACGATCGGCGAGTTGTTGGAAGTGCGGTAGAGCGTTTGCTTGATCGCGACGACGTCCGGATCGCGCGTGGCCTGCTGGAGGAACTGCACCACCACATCGAAGGATTCGTAGGGGTGATGGACGACCAGGTCCTTCTGCCGGATCGCGGCAAAAATGTCGCCGCCGTGCTCGCGCACGCGCTCGGGATGGCGTGGCACGTAAGGCGTGAATTCGAGGTCGGGCCGGTCGAGGCGGGTGAGCTGGGACAGCTCGTTCATGGCGAGCACGCCGTCGACCAGAAACACCTCGTCGTCAGCGGCCGACAGCGCGTGCTGCACGAAGCTGCGCAGCTGCTCCGGCATCTTGGCGTCGATCTCGAGCCGGATCACCGAACCGCGGCGGCGACGCTTCAGCGCAGTCTCGAACAGGCGGACGAGGTCTTCGGCTTCTTCCTCGATTTCCAGCTCGGAGTCTCGGATGATGCGGAAGGCGCCCTGGCCGTGCAGGTTGTAGCCGGGGAAAAGGCGATTGATGAACAGGGAGGTCGCCTGTTCCAGCGTGATCAGCCGCACCGTACCGTCGGCCGGCAGGCGGATGAAGCGGTCGATCTTGCCGGGCATGCGGATCAGCGCGTTCATCTGCTTGCCGTCGGCGGCGCGCGTGAGCTGGAGCGCGATGGTGAAGCCGAGGCTCGGAATGAACGGGAAGGGATGGGCCGGGTCGATCGCGAGCGGCGTCAGCAGCGGGAACACGTTGGCGAGGAAGTAGTCCTCGATCCAGGTCCGCTCCGCCTTGGTGACCTCCTTGCCGTCGACCAGCACGATGCCGACGTCGGCCAGCGAGCCGCGCAGGCCGCGCCAGATCGCCTGCTGGTCGGAGGCCAGCTTGGAGACAGTCTGGTTGATCAGGGCAAGCTGCTCGGACGGGGTCAAGCCGTCCGGGCTGCGCTCGGCAATACCCTCGCGCACCTGGGCCTTGATGCCGGCGACGCGGACCATGAAGAATTCGTCGAGGTTATTCGCCGAAATCGACAGGAATCGCACCCGCTCCAGCACGGGGTGGCTGGGATTGACCGATTCCTCCAGGACGCGCCGGTTGAAATGCAGCCACGACAGCTCGCGGTTGATGAACCGCTCGGGGCTCGAAGCGATCGCCGGCTGGCCTTCGAATTCTTGAGCTTTTTCTTTAATTTCAATGGCTTGCGCAGAGTCCATCAGAAGTCGATCCATCCTGTTTCGCCTCACTTTGCGACTTAGGCGCAAAACCGGAGCGAGCATGTGTGAGTGCGATGACGTTTCAATGACATTGACGTTCCGCCGCCGCGCCCCGTCAAGCGCTGTGGATAGGAAGACAGGTCAGGCGTCACGCAGCAGCTCGGCGGCGAGCGCCCTTGTAACGGGACGGCCGAGCCGCAGCGCCTCGCTGTCGAGCAATTCCACAGCCTGGCGGGCGGCGGCCGAGGACCGCTCGAGGCGGGTGGCGAGGTAGCTGACCACGGTCTCGTCAACGGCGAGTTGGTGGTCGGCGCAGAACTTGATGATCAGGCCGCGGAACAGCTGGTCGTCCGGCGGCAAGAGCGAGATCACGGGAACAGCGCGCAACCGGGAGCGCAGGTCGCGCAGTTCGATATCGAGCGCAGCGGGCACCTCGCGTCCGGTGAAGAGGACGTAGGCGCCGTCTTCACGCGCGAGGTTCATCAGGTGGAAGACGGCGCGCTCGTCGAATTCCTTTGCCTTGAGATCCTCGACCACCAAGGCGCCGGTCGCGAGCGCGCCAGGGACGCTCGCGGGGATCAGCGCATTGGCCGTGGTCGAGCGGGCGCCGGCGTCCTCGGCCCAGATCGCGGCGAGATGGCTCTTGCCGCTGCCTTCGGGGCCAGCCAGCCACATGATCCGGTTCGGCCATTCCGGCCAACTGTCGATCAGGCCGAGACCGGCCGCGTTGGAGGGGCCTTCGAGGAAATTGTCCCGGCTCAGGCTTTCCGCATGCGGAAGCGAAAACGCCAATTGTCGGGGATGAACGCGGCCTGCCACGCTTGCTTTGCTCCATGCCGGTCGGCCGGCCTCGGTTGAGAGTAGACGTATCGAGCGCGAGTTGGCCTTTTGCGGGGCCTCCAGGCTCATTTGGCCTCGATGGTGCTCATGTGCCGCAGCCACTCGACGAGATAGAGCGACACGGAGGAGAGCGTGAAGACGGTGACGAGACCCATCAGGATTATATCATAGGGCTGCGCCTTGAAGCCGAAGGCAAGCGAGGCCAATACCAGCGCCGCGAAGGCCACCTGGGCCACAGTGTTGAGCTTGGACACCTTCGACGGCTTCATCTCGACCGGCTTGTCGAACAGCCAGGAGACGATCACGGCCGCCACGATCATGATGTCCCGCGACACCACCAGGATCACGATCCAGCGCGGGATCGCGCCCCAGATGCCGAGCGCCATGTAGATCGAGACCAACAGCGCCTTGTCCGCAAGCGGGTCGAGCAAGGCGCCGAGCTCGCTCGTCATGTTGAACCGCTTGGCGAGGAAGCCGTCGACGGCATCGCTTATGCCGGCGATCAGGAAGACGGCGAACGCCACCTCCATTTGGCTCGACACGATGGCCCAGACAATGATCGGGACCAGCATGATGCGGCCCAGGGTAATGATGTTCGGAATACTCACGCGGCGCTTCCCGGCACCCGGCCTGACCTCGAATCCGGCCCGTTTGAAGGCTGAACCGGTTGATATCTACATAGTATAGGGCAGCGCGCCATGCGAGCCATTGCGTGTCCCCGGAATTCGACGTAACCAGCCGGAAACCCACTGGAAATCGGGCATGACCGACCGCAAAAACGGCCTCACTTACGCCGATTCAGGCGTCGATATCGATGCGGGCAACCGCCTGGTCGACCTGATCAAGCCGATGGTGCGCGCCACCGCACGCGCGGGTGCCGACGCCGAGATCGGCGGCTTTGGCGGCCTGTTCGACCTCAAAGCGGCCGGTTTCAAGGATCCCATCCTGGTCGCCGCCACCGATGGCGTCGGCACCAAGGTCAAGATCGCGATCGAGACCGGCCTTCATGGCGGCATCGGCATCGACCTCGTCGCCATGAGCGTCAACGACCTCGTGGTGCAGGGCGCCGAGCCGCTGTTCTTCCTGGATTATTTTGCCTGCGGCAAGCTCGATCCGGAGGCGACCGCGGCGATCGTTGCGGGCGTTGCCGAGGGCTGCCGGGAATCGGGCTGTGCCCTGATCGGCGGCGAGACTGCCGAAATGCCCGGCCTCTACAAGGACGGCGATTATGACCTCGGCGGCTTTGCCGTCGGCGCCGCCGAGCGGGGCACGCTGCTGCCGCGCAAGGACATCGCCGCGGGCGACGCCGTGATCGGGCTGGCCTCGTCGGGCGTGCATTCCAACGGCTTCTCGCTGGTGCGCAAGATCGTCGAGCAGTCCGGCCTCGGCTTCGCCGCACAGGCCCCGTTCGCGCCGGTCATGACGCTCGGCGGTGCGCTGCTGACGCCGACGCGGCTCTACGTCAGATCCTGCCTGCGCGCCATCCGCGAGACCGGTGCGGTCAAGGGCCTCGCCCACATCACCGGCGGCGGCTTCACCGACAACATTCCGCGCGTGCTGCCAAAGCACCTCGGCGTCGGCATCGATCTGTCGCGCCTGCCGGTGCTTCCGGTGTTCAAATGGCTGGCCGCACAGGCCGGCGTCGCCGAGCTGGAAATGCTGCGGACCTTCAATTGCGGTATCGGCATGATCGCAATCGTCGAGCCGGATAAGGTCGACCAGGCGGTGCAGGTCTTTGCAGACGCGGGCGAGACGGTCGCCGTGCTCGGCCAGGTGATCCCGGCCGAGGGCGACCATCGCGTCGTCTACAACGGCAACCTCGATCTGGCCCTGTAGCCCCATGAAGCGCCGCGTCGCCATCCTGATTTCGGGCCGGGGCTCCAACATGGCTGCGTTGATCAAGGGCGCGGCCGCCCCGGATTTTCCGGCGGAGATTGCGCTCGTGATCTCGAACAAGGCCGATGCGCCGGGACTCGAAAGGGCCAGGACGAGTGGGGTGAAGACGCTGGTGATCGAAAGCAAGCCGTTCGGCAAGGACCGCGCCGCTTTCGAGGCGGTGCTGCAAGCCGCGCTCGATCAGCACGGCATCGAGCTGATTTGCCTGGGCGGCTTCATGCGGCTGTTTACCGCCGAGTTCACCAGGTCCTGGTATGGCCGGATGCTCAACATCCATCCGTCGCTGTTGCCGTCCTTCCCGGGCCTCGACCCGCACGGCCAGGCCTTGCGCGCCGGCGTCAAGCTGTCTGGCGCGACGGTTCACTTCGTCATCCCCGAGACCGATGCCGGCCCGATCGTGATGCAGGGTGCGGTGCCGGTCAGCGATAACGACACGGCGGATACGCTCTCGGAGCGCATCCTCGAAGTCGAGCACCGCATCTATCCCGAAGCGCTGCGGTTGCTCGCCACCGGCAAGGTCCGGATCGAGGGCGATGTCTGCAAGACCGCGGGAAGCGGGCCGTCGGAGAATTTTCTGGTCGCGCCGGTCGTGAGCTAGGGTAGAGCCGCGCGGCTATTCAATATAGTTTGCCGGATAGTTTGCCGGATAGTTTGCCGGATAGTTTGCCGGCTCCCCCTTTGCGAACATATCCGAGAATGCGGAAGCCTTCGGCAGGGTGGTCGGAGGGCTCGAGTTGGAGCACTGCCTCTCGCAACTCAAGCCATTTGGTGTCATTGGCAAACCGAAAAGTAGCCTGATGGCTGAATCATCGATCAGTTCGCTTAAGGCGCGGAAAACGGATCGAGCAATGATACGCCGGCGGCTGCGATATCGGCAACGTTGCGCGTCACCAATGTTAGGCCGTGTACCTTGGCGGTAGCGGCGAGAAGACTATCAATGAGGGGCAAAGGATTGGGAATTCCAAGGAGCGCCCAGGTCTCAGCGACGGTCTCGTCGATCGGCAAAACGCGGTCTGCGAGTCGGGTCCGCATTTGCGCAAACCATCGATCCAGCGATTTCGCCTGTTGCGGATCGTTGCGCCTTTTTAGTTCGATGCCTCGACGAATCTCGGCCAGCACCAGGACGCTCGTTCCGATATCCTCTACCGGAGTCTGGTTGACCCAACGAATGACGTTCGGGTCGGCTCGTTCGCGCTTGCGGATTTCGGAAATAACGTTGGTGTCGAGCAGGAATCTCACAAATCGACCTCGCGCCAGGCGTCCCGCCGTGGCTGATCGAATACGCCGCTAAAGGCTTCGTCAGGAAGGTCGGAGCCAAAGACATCGAAGGCGGTCTTGATCTCAGGATTGAGGAGAGCGTTGGCCAGAGTCGATCGAAGTGCGTTAGCCTTTTCGGACTTGTCGCGCAGCGTTTCAGCCAGAGCGCGGATTAGCTCCGCATCTTTCCTGGGCGTTTGGACTTCCACGCGTACCAAGCCGCGCGCCGCAGCGCGGCGCCGGTGGGTGCGAGTAGCTTTCCGCTGTGATTTGGTCGCCACTGATCTTGCCTCCATCGCTATCCGGTTATATAACCGGAAATTGAGCCAAGTGCGATCCTAAAATCTCTCTCGCCGCCACAAACAAAACCCCCGGCAGAGCCGGGGGCAACGTCATGATCTCTCGCGTGTAAGGTGAGAGAAATCAGGTGACCTTGAGGTTCTCCGCGGACGCCTTGCCGCGGTTCTCCACGAGGTCGTATTCAACCACCTGGTTTTCGTTGAGGGTGGAGAGTCCGGCGCGCTCGACGGCAGAGATGTGGACGAACACGTCCTTGTCGCTGCCGTTCGGCTTGATGAACCCATAGCCCTTGGTCGGGTTGAACCATTTGACGGTGCCCTTTTGCGGCATCGGTAGTCTCCTCCGCTAGATACAAAAAAGACGCGGCCGCTTTTCGCGTGCCACGCCACAAACGGGCTTCCGGAAGTCTGTTCGAGTCTTGAATCTCAATGTCGCGAAACGCACAGCCGAGCGCCAATTCCGATTGTGTCCGATATTGCAACATGAAAATCGCGCGTTAGCAAGCCGTACGCGAATTTCAAGACCAGGTGGGCCGCATCGAGATGCAATTTGCGACCTGTGGCAGCGGAACCACAATCGAGGGCAATCGCCCTTGCCTGAGGGCTTGAACCGATTGACGCTCCCTGGCGGTTCAGCACAAATCGCCACACGCGCTGCAAGCGCGTGTTGCATTTTTGTGCGCCGCTTTTTTGCTTCAGGATTTGTCGTCATGTGCTGCCCATCGGAGCCCTCCGGGACACGGCAGACGATCGGATTGGGCCGGGTCCGCCGGATCGCGACCGCGATTGCTGTAGGCTTGGCATTCGTTGTGGTGGTGTCGGGGGCCACGCCCGGTTATGCGCAAAGTCCGACACCCACTCCGACACCCACTCCGACCCCGACGCCCACGCCGTCACCGATCCCGGTTCCGATGCCGACCTCGACCAACTACGACCGGTCGGCCGGCAATGCTACGCTCAACCTCGGTTCAGGGTTCTTGGAGCGGCTCGGCAACCAGGCATCGGGCGGCGTCAACCGGGCATTCCGTACCAATCCCGGTGGCGGCGGCGCCTCCGAGGGCACGGAGGATCCGCGCTACCGCACCTGGTTCGAGGGCTACGGCATCTCGGTCCGGTCCGATGCGCAGGGTGATTTCGTCGGTGACAAGCGCAAGACCTTTGGCGGCGTCGCCGGCTTTGGCGCGCGGCTGGCGCCGGGCGTCAATATCGGCTTCTCCGTCGACCAGAGCCACACCGACATCGACGTGCCGCTCGCGCTCCAGTCGGCAACGCTTGACCTGACCCAGCTCGGCTTCAACGGCTCCGTCGACAAGGGGCCGTGGACCTGGGCTTTCGCGGTAGTGCATGGTTTCGGCAAGGTCCGTTCCAGCCGGGACACCGGCTTTGGCCTGGCGACGGCGGGCTATCGCGCGTCCATCGACGGCGCGCTGACCGAGGTCAGCTATTATTGGACCAAGGATCAGATGCGGATCGTGCCAAAGGGGGCGCTCGAATATGTCCGCGCCACCAGCGCGGCATTCCAGGAGGCCGGCGGACTTGATCCATTGAACGTCGGCTCGACCGCGCTCTCGCGCGCGCGCGTCATGATCGGAGCCGAGATCGGGCGTTACTTCATCTTCGACCGGAAGATTCTGGACCTGTCAGCCTATGGCAAGTTCGTCGACAATTTCTATCAGAACCTGGGCGCGATCCAGGTCAGCCTGGGAACCGAGAGCATCGTGGTGCCTGGCATCGGCGAGAGCCGCTACGGCATGGATGCCGGGGCCTCAGCCTCGCTCAGCCTGACCAGCACCGCGCGGCTCTACGTCAATTACGATGCCAAGTTTCGTAACGAGCTGAGGTCGCATCAAGGCACGGTCGGTTTCGAATATCGCTGGTGAGGCGAAGCCCGGCTACAGAAGCCCGCCTATATCGGCGTCGCCGCGACATACCCGGTCAGGCCAAAGCCATCGCGCGCGGCCGTCATCATCGGCACCAGCGCGTTCGGATGGATGAACTCGTCGCGGAAGCAGGGATAGGTCTTGGGATCGAAGATCTTCTTCAGCCACTCGACCACGATCTTGTGGCGCTCGGAGGCGCGAAACTCCTTGTGATAGGTGAGCCAGAGATCGGCGTGGTGGCTGACGCCGAGATCGACCGCAACGAGCGAGGCGCCGAGCGCGATCGACACCGTTGGCAGGAAGCCAATGCCGGCGCCGCGCTCGACCGCATAGAGTGCACCCACCGAGGAGTTGGTCTTGATCCCGACGATGCCTTCGAGCGACGTCAGTCCGAGGATGCGGGCGTAGGCGGTGTCGTCGACCTGCGGCGCGGTCTGCTTCACGATCCTGTGGTTCTTCAATTCGGCAAGCGTCGCCGGCACGCCGTAGAGGGTTTCGTAATCCTTGGAGACGAAGGGATAGATGTGGAGACGACCGAGCTTGGCGACGATGAGATCGGGATTGGTGGGCGGCTCGAGCTGGATGGCGATATCGGATTCCAGCCGCGCGACGTCGGCCTGCTCCATGGCGCAGCGCAGATCGACAGCGATCTTGCGGTAGGTCTTCTGAAAGTCGATCAACCGCGGCAGGATCCAGAAATTGCCGGGGCCTTCCGTCACCGCGATGCGCACGGTGCCGGCCGTATCGTTCGAGGAGCGCGAGGCGCGGCGAAACACGTTGAAGGCGTGACGCTCCATGTGCGCGACGTCGGCAATCATCGCCGTGCCTTCGTCGCTGAGCGTAAGACCGCTCTGGTCGCGCAGGAACAGCTTGCAGCCGATGCTTTCTTCGAGCCGGTCGATTCGGCGCATCAGGGTGGTGCTGGTCTGCCCGAGCTCCTCGGCGGCGTTGCGGAAACTTTTATATTTTGCGCAAGCTAAAAACAGTTTCAAATCGTCCCAGGATGCGCCCAGGGCTTCTTCACGGTGCTGCATCATCGCAGCACCCCGGTGCAATAGTTGCTGCATACTCCTGATCCCCAACCGCTAAGCTCCTCGGCAAAGCGGGGCACGAAAGCGTCAAACGATAGAGGGGCGGCATCGGTATGGAAAGAGGCTGGTTTGCCGCAAGGCATGATTTCGACGCGCTGCCGCTCAGTCCGGACATTGAGGTCCGGTGCGCGAGATTTTCCGAAATTGACGCGCTTTCCGACATGGCGCGCCGCCTGGTGCCGGGGGTCCAGCTCGGAACGGCGGAGCTTGAAAGCTACTTCACGTTCGATCCCGAGAGCATCCTGACCTTCAGACGGAGGGGCGATCTGCTTGGCGGCATGGCCTTTTTGTTTCTGAACGATCGCGGACACGATGCACTGCTGCTCGACGAGATCTGCCTGACCGCGCCCGAGACGCGCTACCTCGCTTCCGCGACGGAGGCGGTTGCAGCTGTCTATATCTGGGCGATCGCGGCGACGGGACGCGGCGTCGCCGGCCTCGGCAAGGCGGCTGCGCATCTGCGCCAGGCGCGGTTTCGCGGCGCCGATTGCTATGCACAGCCTTCGACCGCAGCCGGACGCGACATCATGAGGGCGACCGGCTTCCAACCCGTGCCGAGCTTCCAACCCGACCTCTGGTGTTACGAGCGGCCCTGGAACCGGCGGCCGATGCGCTTGCCGGGCTCCATCATCCAAGCAAGGAGTTTTGCAGATGCACGGCACTAGAATTCCTCTCGCCAAGCCGGACTCCCGCGCCATCAGCATCAGGATTGCGCGCGATCCCAGCGATCTCATGCTCGTCACCGCCATCCGCTCCGCGGTCTATCTCGCAGAGCAGGATTGTCCGTTCGACGAGGAGTTCGACGGCAACGACATGGTGGCCGCGCATTTCATCGGCTTCGTCGGCAACGAGCCTGCGGGCTGCCTGCGGGTGCGCTTCTTCGGCGATTTCGCCAAGGTGGAGCGGCTCGCGGTGCGCCATCAATATCGGCGCTCGCGCGTCTCGTTCAAGCTGGTGCAGGCGAGCGTCGATTACGTGAAGCGCAAGGGGTTCCGCAAGATTTACGGCCAGGCCCAGGACCGGCTGGTCGACTTCTGGGCCCATTTCGGCGCCAAACCGCTCGGCCACAACCGCAAGATCACCTTCTCCGATTTCTCCTACACGGAGATGGTGCTGGAGATCGAGCCGGGACCGGACGCGATCACGCTGGACAGCGATCCCTATGTGATCATCCGCCCCGAGGGCGATTGGGACCGGCCGGGCGTGCTCGATGCCTCGGCGGGACGGGCCGTGACGTCACCGTTGAGGGACGTCGCGCTCGCCGGTCGTTGAAACTGGTGCAGCCGCGCGCAAGATAATGCTGGTTTCCATTCACGACGATCCGCCAATCCTGGTCTGCGCGGATCTCCAGGTCGAATATCTGACCCAGGGGCGTCGCCACGTCATCCTCGATGGCGACGCCGCCACGTCGCGTTGCCTGGAACTGCTGACGCTGTGGCGCGGCCGTCTCTGGCCGGTGATGCATTTGAAGCGCATCGCGCAGGCGGCGTGGTTCAATCCGGCATCGAGGCTGACCGATTGGATTGCCGAGGCGAAGCCGCGACCGGGCGAGATGACGTTCGAGCACCCGTTGCCGTCGGCCTACAGCTCGCCGCGGTTCGTGGACTACATGTCCAATATCCGCAACACGCGCTGCGTGCTGACGGGCTTTTCCCTGGACGAGACCATCCTGGCCACGGTGGTCGAGGGGTTTCACCGCAGCCATCGCTACCAGGTGGCAGGCGACGCCGTGGCGTGCCGGCAGCCCAATGAGGGCGATCCGGCCGCCTACAAGCAGGCAGTGGTGAATGTCATCGGCAATTTTGCTACAATCCATTCCAGCGCCGAACTGATTAAGACCAGCGGCGCCGTCGCGGTGTAGGCGGACGCGATCGGCGGATGGACAGGGTGATACATTGTCGCGGGGCGAAGAGCTGAAGGAGCTGGCGGCCGACTTGTTGCGCGCCATCGAGAGGGCACGCCGTGTCGGCCTGCCCACCACTGTCTATCTGCTCGCGATGGCGCTGGTCGAGGTCAGGGAAGCCGCCGACGCCGCCGACGGCGAGGACGACGGCGCAGCCTGAGGCCGAACCCGAATCTGAACCCGAATCTGAACCTCAGTCCTGGCCTCACGTGTGCCGCTTTGTGCAACGCTGCTGGGCGTTTGCTGCCGACGAATTGGCGTTGCAACTTGTCCGCTCTCGCAATAGCCAAGTGATGACGCCGGCTACGTGACGACTTAAGGATCCCCGCAAATGTCCATGCTGCCCAATTCGCAAGAGGCCCGGGATGTGGCCTACCAGCTCCATCCCTACACCAACGCGCGCACCCACCAGCAGGCTGGTCCGCTGGTGATCGAGCGCGGCGAGGGGCCCTACGTGTTCGACGCGTCGGGCAAGCGCTATTTCGAGGCGATGGCGGGGCTGTGGAGCGTCGGGCTCGGTTTCAACGAGAAGCGGCTTGTCGAGGCGGCGCACCGGCAGATGCAGGCGCTGCCATTCTATCATACGTTCTCCGCGAAATCGCACGGCCCCTCGATCGATCTCGCCGAGAAGCTGGTGGCGCTGGCGCCGGTGCCGATGAGCAAGGTGTTCTTCACCAATTCCGGCTCGGAGGCCAACGATACCGTCCTGAAACTGATCGCCTATCGCTCCAACGCGCTTGGCCAGCCGCAGCGCAAGAAGGTGATCAGCCGCATGCGCGCCTATCATGGCGTCACGATCGCCTCGGCAAGCCTCACCGGCCTGCCGAACAACCACCGCTCGTTCGACCTGCCGCTGCCGAACATCCTGCACACGGGCTCGCCCCATTTCTACAAGGACGGCGCGCCCGGCGAGAGCGAGGAATCGTTCGCGACGCGGCGGGCCGAGGAGCTCGATGCGCTGATCCAGAAGGAAGGGCCGGACACGATCGCGGCCTTCTTCGGCGAGCCGGTGATGGGGGCGGGCGGCGTCGTCGTGCCGCCGGCGACCTATTGGGACAAGATCCAGAAGGTCTTGAACAAGTACGACATCCTGCTGGTCGCCGACGAGGTGATCTGCGGCTTTGGCCGCACCGGCAAGATGTTCGGCTGCGAGACCTACGGCATCAGGCCCGATGCGATCGTGGTCTCCAAGCAGATCACGTCGAGCTATTTTCCGCTGTCGGCGATCCTGCTGAACGACCGCATGTTCGAGCCGATCGCGGACGAGAGCAACAAGATCGGCGTGCTCGGCCACGGCTTCACCGCGGGCGGCCATCCCGTCGGCTCGGCCATTGCGCTGGAGAACCTCAAGATCATCGAGGAGCGCGGCCTGGTCGCGCATGCCGCCGAGCTCGGTGCTTACATGCAAGGCAGACTGCGCGATCTCGCCAGCCATCCGCTGGTCGGCGAGGTCCGCGGCGTCGGCATGATCGCAGCCATCGAGCTCGTGCTCGACAAGCAGCGCAAGACCGCGGCGGCGACGCCGGGTGCCGTCGGCGGCATCGCCAGCCGCATGCTCCAGGAGCGCGGCGTGATCTCGCGCAACATGTTAGATGCCATCGCCATCTGCCCGCCGCTGATCGTTACCAAGGCCCAGATCGACGACCTCGTCGCCGCGATCTCAGGTGTGCTGGATGACATGAAGGGCGAAGTGGCCAAGCTGACGCCGGCGTAAATGCGCGGCCCAATTCCATCGCCGTCACCCTGAGGCGTGAGCCGGCGGCGCAAATGCGTCGCTGGGCGAGCCTCGAAGGGCGACGGTCCGACTGGCAGCGACAGGGGCCGTTCATCCTTCGAGGCTCGCCACGCAGCGCTCGGCGCGCTACATGGCTCGCACCTCCAGCGACAGCGGGTTTGCCGCTGCGCGGGGATGACGGTGCAACATTGTATTCGCGTTGGCAGCAAGCCGCGCCTTACGCCCGCTGGACGCCAACCACCCGGCCTTTTTCGATCGCCAGCGCCAGTTCACCGCGCTTGAGCTTCAGCGCGGCGTCGCCGAACAGTTCGCGGCGCCAGCCGCGCAGGGCCGGCACATCGGCCTCGTCGTCGCCGGCGATCTCCTCGAGATCATCGACGGTCGCGATCACCTTGCTCGCCACGGCATGCTTCTCCGCGGTCATCCGCAGCAGCACTTTCAGCAGCTCGACGATCGCGGCGCCGTTAGAATTGTTGCGCGGCTTGTCCAGCTTTGGCAGCGTGGACAAGTCCCGTGCCAGTCCGCGCTCGACCGCCGCGACGATGTCTGCGCCCCATTTGGACTTCTCGAAACCCTTCGGCACCGAGCGCAGGTGGGCAAGCTTCTCGATCGTGTTCGGGGCGTGGGTTGCGATGTCGCTGATGGCTTCGTCGCGCAGCACGCGGCCGCGCGGCACGTCGCGGCTCTGCGCTTCCTGCTCGCGCCAGGCTGCGACCTCCATCAGCACCGCGAGGTCCTTCGGCTTGCGCACCCGCGTCTTCAGCCGTTCCCAGGCGCGCTCGGGATGGAAGTCGTAGGTCTTGGGCGAGGTCAGGACCTCCATCTCGATCGAGACCCATTCGCTGCGCCGTCGTTTCTTGAGGTCGGCGTCGAGCGCGGCGAACACGTCGCGCAGATGGGTGACGTCGGACACCGCGTAGTGCATCTGCTCCTTGGTCAGCGGCCGGCGCGACCAGTCGGTGAAGCGGTGGGTCTTGTCCGGCCGGTGGCCGGTGACCTTCTCGACGAGCTGGTCGTAGGCAATGCTGTCGCCATAGCCGAGCACCATGGCGGCAACCTGGGTATCGAACACCGGGTGCGGGATGATGCCCGCCTGGTGCCAGATGATCTCGATGTCCTGGCGGGCGGCGTGGAACACCTTGAGCACGCTCTCTTTGGCCATCAGCTCGAAGAACGGCTTAAGGTCGATGCCTGCAGCCAGTGTGTCGATGACGATGGCTTCTTCCGCGCTTGCCATCTGCACCACGCACAACAGCGGGTAATAGGTGGTTTCGCGCAGAAACTCGGTATCGACGGTAATGACGGGGTGCTTGGCAAGCCGGCTGCAGGCAGCCGCTAGGTCAGCGGTGGTGGTAATCAAATCCATGAACGGCCCTTGACACGTATATCAGCCGTTCTGCCGAAAGCGCTGTGATGTCAAGGGGCTCGATGCAAATTCGAGCCCTGCATTTGGGCCGAAATCGTCCTTTTCCAGCGAAATGCTATTCGTAGCGGACCCGCTGCGAGGGTTTTCGGGCGCAGGGCAGCGCCACCACGATTACGCACATGGCGACCAGCGCCAGTCCCAGGAACTCGAAAACCAACAGATCCACGGCAAAATCCCCCCGAAAGAACGTTAGACTTGTCGCGGGCGCGTTGAGGGTCTGTTAATCGTCGTGGTTACCGGCGGTGGGACCGGCGGGATGGTGGACAGAGGGTTAACGAGTTGCGGCCGCCCAAAATGCATTCGGCGCCCCGCAGAACGGAGCGCCGAAGCTTGTTGTTTGCCTATGTGACCTGCCTCAGGGCAGCTTCAGCGACGTCTCCGCGTTGTACGGCTTGAGCGTCTCGTCCGCGGCCTTCTGCGCGGCGACGAGGGCCTCCTTGGGCTGCTTCTTGCCATTCAGGACCAGCATCACCTCGTCCTCCAGCGTCTTTCGCACCGGCACGGTCTTGTAGGTCGCGAACCATGGCTTTGCGACGTTGAGCTGCTCGACGGCGGTCTTGGCGTCGGGGTTCTTGCTCAGGAATTCGACCATGTCCGGTGTTTTGTAGGCGGCCATGTTCGGCGCGAAATAGCCGGTGGCGCGGCTCCACCACGCGCTCTTCTCGGGCGAGGTCATCCACTTGATCAGCGTCCAGGCGGCCTTCTGCTTGTCAGCCTCCAAGCCAGCCGGAATGATCAGCGAGGCGCCGCCGATCGGCACGGCGTTGCGGACGTTGCGTGGGATGAAGGCGACCTTGTAGGCGAACTTGGCGTTGTCGCGCACATAGGTCAGCGAGCCCGTCGACAGCATCATCATCGCGGCATTGCCGGAGATGAAGGAGGTGCTGACGGCCGGACCGGGGGTCGCGCCGGGCGGATGCACCTTATGCTTGGTGACGAGGTCGTTCCACCAGGTCAGCGCGCCCTGCATCGAAGGCGTGTCATAATAGACCTCGCCGCCGAACTCCTCGTTGTAGTAGCGCCCGCCATTGGTCATGGTGAGCGTTTCCATCATCCAGCCGCAATAGTCGTAGGCGCAGGGGATCGCGATGCCCCAGCGGGTGACCTTGTCGCCTTCGCGCTTGGTGAGCTTCTTGGCCCAGTCGGTGAGCTCCGCCCAGGTCTGCGGCGGCTTGTTCGGGTCGAGGCCGGCTTCCTTGGCCTGGTCGGCATTGATGTAGAGCAGCGGCGTCGAATTGTGGAAGGGCACGCCGTAGACGGAGCGGTTGATCACCGCGTTGCCCTGGAGCGCCGGGAAGAACTGGCCAAGGAACTGGTCCTTGCTGGTGCCATCGGCGGCGATCAGGGAATCCAGGTTGGTCAGCTCGTTCTCGATCTGCATGTCGAGCAGGAAGTTGGCCGACATGATCACGGCGGCCGGCGGCTTGCCGGCCTTGATCGAGGCGCGCGTCTTGATCAGCGTGTCGTCATAGGAGCCGGTGTAGACGGCGGTCGCCTTGATCGCGGGATGGGTCTCGTTGAACTCCTTGATCAGCGTGCCCATGTCGCGGGCGAGCTTGCCGTCGACCGGAACGGGGAAGAACAAATCGATCTCGGTCGGGCCTTCGGCAAGCGCCGGGAAGGCGAGGGCGCCTGCCATGGTACCTGCGATGGCGAGGCCAAGCATGAGCCTGCGGGAAAACAGCATCGAAGAATCTCCTATTTGATGCCTGAGGTGACGAAAGAGCTGATGAAGCGCTTCTGGAAGATGAGGAAGGTGATGAGCAGCGGCGCGATCACCATGAGCGTGCCGGCGGCGATGGTGCCCCAGGCCTGAGTGCCTTCGGCCGTCTTGGTGAACACGGACAGCCCAACCGTGAGCGGACGCTTGTCCGGCGAATTGATCACCATCAGCGGCCACAGGAAGTCGTTCCAGTGGCTGGTCACGGAGATGATGGCGAAGGCCGAGAAGCTCGGCATCGACAGCGGCACGTAGATGTGGCGGATGCGCTGAAACAGGCTGGCGCCATCGATCAGGGCTGCGTCTTCGAGCTCAGTGGGGATGGCTTCAAAAGCCTGGCGCATCAGGAAGGTGCCGAAGGCAGAGGCGAAGAAGGGCATCATCACGCCGGCGAGCGTGTCGTAGAGGCCGAGTTGCGCCACCAGGCTCAAGTTCGGCACGATCAGCAGCACCGGAACCAGCATGAGCTGCATCAGGAACAGATAGAAGATCAGCGTCTTACCCGCGAAGGCGAGGCGCGCGAACGCAAAACCCGCCAGCGTGATCGTGACGAACTGCACCAGCAGGATGCCGGTGCAGATGATGGTGGTGTTGAGGGTGTAGCGCGGGAAGTCGCCGATCTCCCAGGCATCCCTGATGTTGTCGAGCGTGGGCTTCAGGCTCGGCATCAGCTCGGCCATGGTGTTGATGCCGTCCGAAGCGGGCCTCAGCGTCGCCACGCCCATCCACAGGAACGGGATGAGCCAGACGATCGCGAGCAGCACGGTCAGCGCAAAACCGAGCTTTGGCGTGATCTCGCCGCGGGTGGCGAGCGGCGCATCCTTGAACAGCGCGTCGAACGGCCTCATGCCCCGCCCTCGCGGTTCGCCATGGTGCGGAAGGAGAGCGCGGTGAGGCCCATCAGCGCCGCCAGCGTCAGCAGCGTCGCCGCCGAGGCCTTGCCGATGTCGTAGTGCTCGACTGCCTGCTGGTAGATGTAGAACAGCACGAGATTGGTAGCGTTCGATGGGCCGCCCTGGGTCAAGACGAAGACGTGGTCGACCTGCGTCACCGCATTGAGCGTTGCGATCACCGTGACGAACAGGAAGGTGGGCTTGAGCTCAGGCAGGATGATGTAGCGCAGCCGCTGGAACGGCCCGGCGCCGTCCAGATGCGCCGCTTCCATCACGTCCTCGGGCACCGCCTGAAGGCCGGCCAGGAAGAACAGCATGTAGTAGCCGGCGTTCTTCCAGATCGTGATGATCATGATCGCATAAAGCGCGATGTCGGAATCGCCGAGCCAGTTCGGCAGCACCGGAAGCAGCCGGCCGATGTAGTAGTCGAGCAGCCCGACATTGGGCAGGAAGATGAACAGGAACAGCGCGGAGGCCGCGACCATCGGGATCAACACCGGCAGGAACAGCGCGGCGCGCAGCACGCTGGTCACGGCGTTGGTTCGCGACAGCGCCAGCGCGAACAATAGCGCAAGCGTGATGCTCGGGATCGCCGTGCCGACGGCATAGATCAGGTTATTGACGACCGCGCCGGTGAAGGCGGGATCGGCAAGCACCGCATTGATGTTGTCGAGGCCGACAAAGCGGACCGGCGCCTTGGGCGTGGCGCGCTGGTAGAGCGCGTCGACGAGCACGCGCCCCATCGCGCCATAGGTGAACAGCGCGAGAAAGATCAGCGAGGGCAGCAGTAGCAGATAGGCCGGCAGCGAGGTTTTGAAGCCGGTCGTGAACCGCTTCAGGATGTGCAGCCGCGGTGGTGCCGACGTCGTGACAGGAAGCGCCGCGGGCTCGGCGAGGCTCATCTCACCGCGCCGGGAAGTTGAGCGCATATTCGCGGTCGTCCATCCCCGCCGGTGCGGCGAATGGGAACCGCAGGCTGGTGTCGAGGAAGTCGTGGCTGTGCACGACCAGGTTCTCCTGATCGATCAGCACCACGCCATAGGCGGGCGGCTCGTGGCTCGCCAGGTGCGGCGCGCTCGCATCGAGCTCGAACCAGACCTGGTGGTTGGTGCCGCGCAGGGTGGAGAAGGGAATCTTGCCGTAGCTGCCGAAGATCGGCCGGTGCACATGGCCGAAAAAGAGGTGGCGGATGCGGGAGCGATAGGGCCCGATCACCTCGGTGAATTCGGCGCTCTGCTTCAGCGCGATCTCGTCCATCGCGTGAACGCCGACCGGGAACGGCGGATGATGCATGAACACGACGAACGGCATATCGGCCGGTGCGGCGGCGAGCGTGCTTTCCAGCCAGCCGAGGCGCTTGGCGCACATCTCGCCGGCGTGGCTGGTCTCGTCCAGCGTGTCGAGGAAGACCAACAGGCCGTGCTCGGTGGTTCGGGTGCCCTGCACGAAGCCGTTTGAATCGCGCGGCGCGGCGTTCAGGCGGTCGAGGCAGGCAACGCGGCGGTCGTGATTGCCGACCATGGCGATGTAGGGAATTTTCAGCGCCGCCATCGCCTCGGCGAAATTGGCATAAGCCGCAGGCTCGCCCCAATGCGTGAGGTCGCCGGTCACGACCGCGAACGCGGCGTCGACGTGGTGCTTGTTGATGTCGGCAATGGCAGCATCCAGCCGGGCGCGGGGATCGAGGCCATAAAGCTTTTGTCCGGGGCCTGCGAGATGCGTGTCGGTGAGGTGGATGAATTTGAAGGGCATGGCGCGCTTGTCGTTGGAGGATGGGCGCCTCCGGCAAGACGGCCCTGATAGGCCGTTAGAGCGCGAGTGTTTCAGTTTGATGACAGAGGTTCCCGCGCGGAGGTGCGTCCACAAGCACAGCCGCGTAGGGTGGATTAGCCGAAGGCGTAATCCACCACTTTGAGCCAACCTCAAGTTGTGCTAATTGCTGCTTTATGTCCGACTACCGCCGCGCCTTCGTTCCCGGAGGCTGCTGGTTTTTCACGGTGAATTTGCTTGATCGGCGGAAGGCTCTGCTGACCGACCAGATCGAGATCTTGCGTGCGGCGGTCGCGGCAACACGTCGGAACCATCCGTTTGTGATCAACACATATGTAGTCTTGCCCGATCATCTTCATGCAATTTGGCAGCTACCGCCTGGTGATCACGATTTCTCGGTCCGTTGGCGGCTAATCAAGACCCGCTTTGCCAAAGCTCTGCCCGCGACCGAGCGGCTAAGCGCGGTTCGTGCCGCGCGGAAAGAGCGTGGCATTTGGCAACGCCGTTTTTGGGAACACCTGATCCGCGACGAAGCCGACTACGCCCGTCATGTCGAGTACTGCTACTACAATCCTGTCAAGCACGGGCACGTCTCGAAGGTGTGCGACTGGCCGTACTCGTCGTTTCATCGCGATGTCCGCGCCGGATTGTTGGCGGAGGATTGGGGCGGTGACGCCAAGGTTATCGGCGAGTTCGGAGAGCGAGGATGAGCCGGTTGGTGGATTACGCCTTCGGCTAATCCACCCTACGATTCCGGCGTTGCCTCACGTCCCGCAGAACGTCTGCAACACGCGCTGATCCGGTAGCGGCGGATCGGCGTAGGCCGCATGTTCCGGCTGGTCCTCGTACGGCTTGGCCAGCACCTTCACCAATTCCTCGAACGGTGCGTAGTCGTCGTTGTTCACTGCCGCCTGAATGACGGCTTCGACGCGGTGGTTGCGTGGGATAAACATCGGATTGACGGCGTTCATCGCAGTCCGCCGCTCGGCTGCGGTCTGCGGCTCCAACGCCGTGCGCTCGCGCCAGCGCTTGGCCCACTCATCGAAGGCCGCGGGGTCCATGAACTGCGCGCGTGCGTCATCCGCTGCGGGATCCCCTGCAGCGTCACCCAGCCTGCGGAAGGTGAGGGTGAAATCGGCCTGGTTCTTCGCCATCGCGTCGAGCAGGTCCTGGATCAGCGCATCGTCGCCATCGCGTTCGGTGAACAGGCCGATCTTGCGACGCAGGCCGGCCTGATAGGCCTTGCTGAAAATATCCGGAAAGGCGCCCAAAATTTCCTGCGCCTGTTCGATCGCTTTCTCCTGCTCCTCGCCGAACAGCGGCAAGAGGCACTCGGCCAGCCGGGTCAGATTCCACAGCGCGATGCGCGGCTGGTTGGCATAGGCATAGCGACCCATCTCGTCGATCGAGGAAAACACCTGCGCGGGATCGTAGGTATCCATGAAGGCGCAGGGGCCGTAATCGATGGTCTCGCCGGAGATCGAGCAGTTGTCGGTGTTCATCACGCCATGGATGAAGCCGACCAGCAGCCAGCGCGCGACGAGATCGGCCTGCCGCGCGACGACGCCCGCGAGCAGTGCATGATAGGGGCGCTCGTTGCCGAGCAGCTCCGGATAATGGCGGGCGATGACATGGTCGGCGAGCTGGCGGATCGCGTCGGTGTCGCGGCGAACCGCAAAGAACTGGAAGGTGCCGACGCGAATATGGCTCGAGGCAACGCGGGTCAGCACCGCGCCGGGCAGCGCGGTCTCGCGGATGACGTGCTCGCCGGTGACGACGGCAGCGAGCGAGCGCGTGGTCGGGATGCCCAGCGCGAACATCGCTTCGCAGACAATGTATTCGCGCAGCACGGGACCCAGCGCGGCGCGGCCGTCGCCGCGGCGGGAGAACGGGGTGGGGCCCGAGCCCTTGAGCTGGATGTCGCGGCGGACGCCGTCCTTGTCGATGACCTCGCCGAGCAGGATCGCCCTTCCGTCGCCAAGCTGGGGAACAAACTGTCCGAACTGGTGGCCGGCATAGGCCATGGCGATGGGGTCGGCGCCCTCGGGGACGCGCTTCCCGGCCAGGATTTCCGCACCCTCCGGGGTCTCCAAAAGGTCCGGATCAAGCCCAAGCTGGACCGCCAGCGCTCGGTTCAGCTTGATGAGCCGGGGAGCCGCCACCGGGGTCGGCGCGACGCGGGCAAAGAAGCTGTCCGGCAGCGCCGAATAGGAGTTCTGGAAGGGGAAATGGACCGTCATGGCCTAAAGATAGGTGCGGAATGCCTGATGGCAAAGGCTTCAGTCCTGTTGGGCCAAAAATGGGCGGTTAGGACCCAAAACAGGGCGTTCCCTTGGTTGCCGCCTTGGGTTGCCGCTTTGGGCCTCGTCGGCTAAACCCTGCCGCAACTTCGGACCGGCCACCTCAGTCGTCCGATTCGACCCCTCCGACATTGAATTTGGGACGACCATGCATCGCTACCGGTCACATAAATGCGGCGATCTCCGCGAGAGCAATATCGGCGAGACGGTTCGCCTCTCAGGCTGGGTCCACCGCGTTCGCGACCATGGCGGCGTGCTGTTCATCGATCTGCGCGACCATTACGGCCTGACCCAGTGCGTGGTCGATCCGGACTCGCCGGCATTCTCGCAGGCCGAGAAGCTGCGTTCGGAATTCGTGGTTCGGATGGACGGCAAGGCCCGTCGCCGCCCCGAAGGCACCGATAATGACGATCTGCCGACCGGCAAGGTCGAGGTCTATGTCAGCGAGATCGAGGTGCTGGGACCGGCCGGCGACCTGCCGCTGCCGGTGTTCGGCGACCAGGAATATCCCGAGGACATCCGGCTGAAGTACCGTTTCCTCGATTTGCGCCGCGAGAAGCTGCACCAGAACATCATGACGCGCGTCGCGATCATCGATTCCATGCGCAGCCGCATGAAGGGGCAGGGCTTCTTCGAGTTCAATACCCCGATCCTGACCGCGTCCTCGCCGGAAGGCGCTCGCGACTTCCTGGTGCCCTCGCGGATCCATCCCGGCAAGTTCTATGCGCTGCCGCAGGCGCCGCAGCAGTACAAGCAGTTACTGATGATGAGTGGCTTCGACCGCTACTTCCAGATCGCGCCTTGTTTCCGCGACGAGGACCCGCGCGCCGACCGCCTGCCGGGCGAGTTCTACCAGCTCGACGTCGAGATGAGCTTCGTCACGCAGGACGACGTGTTCGCGGCAATGGAGCCGGTGATCACTGGCGTGTTCGAGGAGTTCGCCAAGGGCAAGCCGGTCACCAAGGGCTGGCGCCGGATTCCGTTCGCGGAAGCCTTGCGCAAATACGGCAGCGACAAGCCGGACCTGCGCAATCCCATCGAGATGCAGGACGTCTCCGAGCACTTCCGCGGCTCCGGCTTCAAGGTGTTCGCGCGCATGCTCGAAGACCCCAAGAACCAGGTCTGGGCGATCCCGGCGCCTGGCGGCGGTTCGCGCGCCTTCTGCGACCGCATGAACTCGTGGGCGCAAGGTGAAGGCCTGCCTGGGCTCGGCTACATCATGTGGCGCGAAGGCGGCGAGGGCGCCGGTCCGCTTGCGAACAATATCGGGCCTGAGCGCACCGCCGCGATCCGCGCGCAGATCGGAGTGAAGGAAGGCGATGCCGCCTTCTTCGTCGCCGGCGATCCCGACAAGTTCTGGAAGTTCTCAGGGCTCGCCCGCAACAAGGTCGGCGAGGAATTGAACCTCACCGACAAGGAGCGGTTCGAACTCGCCTGGGTCGTCGACTTCCCGATGTACGAGTACAACGAGGAGGACAAGAAGGTCGACTTCTCGCACAACCCGTTCTCGATGCCGCAGGGCGGCCTCGATGCGTTGAAGGGCCAGGACCCGCTGACCATCAAGGCGTTCCAGTACGACATCACCTGCAACGGCTACGAAATCGCCTCGGGCGGCATCCGCAACCATGTGCCGGAAGCGATGGTGAAGGCGTTCGAGATCGCAGGCTATGGCGAGCAGGAAGTGGTCGAGCGATTTGGCGGCATGTACCGCGCCTTCCAGTACGGCGCGCCGCCGCATGGCGGCATGGCCGCGGGCGTCGATCGCATCGTGATGCTTCTGTGCGGGACCAACAATTTGCGCGAGATCTCGCTGTTCCCGATGAACCAGCAGGCCATGGACCTGCTGATGGGCGCACCGTCGGAAGCAACCACCAAGCAGCTCCGCGAACTGCATGTGCGGGTGAACCTGCCGCAGAAGTAAAGGGCTTCGCGCTTGTCCCGCCGAAGCAATGGCGAAGGCAGATGCGGGGAGGGGCTGCATCCACATCGTCATTGCGAGCGCAGCGAAGCAATCCAGAGTCCGTCCGCGGTAACAGTCTGAATTGCTTCGCTGCGCTCGCAATGACGGAGAATGAGGACCGTTCGCGACTCTAATCCTCACCGCTCCCGCGGACACATCCCCTATAACCCCGTCGATGCCTCGATCCGGAATTGCGCCAGCGCGCTCTCCGGGTCGGCTTGCAGGAGCTGCATCAACTGCATCAGCGGCACCTTGGCGCGCGGTGTGACCTTGATGACGAGCGTCTGGCCCGGCGTCTCGACGAAGCTTGCGATTGCATCCACGGCCGTGCCCGCCTCCGGATTGGCGGCGACGACTTCCGCGCGATGTACCCTGACACTGTCGGCGAGCGCCTGGTGCGCGGCCTCGCGGCTGACATTTTTCCCCCGTGCATACTGCATCGCGACCGAATCGACTCCACCACTGTCGCGCAGCGAAAACTCGACGGTGCCGGCCTCGACCTGGGTGGCCTGGCTCATGAGCTGCGCCGGGTCGGCCGAGAACAGTCCGCGCAGCACGTTGCCGAGTGCGATGCGCAATTTCGCTGTTGCGATCCCACCGATGTCGAGGGTCGCCGGCGCCAGCACGAAGCTGTTGGACGACTCGGTCCATCCCGCGCCGAGATCCAGGTCGATCGCGAGCTTGTCGATGCCGCCGGCGATCAATGGAAGCTGTTTTGGATCGGATGGATCGGTTGGCGTGACCATTTTGGCGACGACATGCGCCTTGGTCGGGATCGAGCCGACCATTTGCCCCCAGTCCACACTCAGCGTGTCGATTGTAACCAGCTTCTTGGTGTTCTTGAAAGGCGCGACGACGCCCTTGATCTCGGCGCCGTCGAGCACCCGAAACAGGCCCAGCATATGATCGGGCGAGGGCCGCTGGCCGGGATCGGAGAAGCCTGCCGCCCAACGCAGCAGGTTCGCCACGCTGAACGATTTGAGGGCGAAGCGCTCCATCTTGATCTGGCCTTGTGGCGTGGGCGCATCGAGGCCTTCGAGGGCGAGTTCGCCCTGCCGGTATCTGATCGCCTTCAGCTTCGGCGTCCCCTGCGGGGTCGTCATCGACAGATTGCCGATGTCGATCCTGCCGACGCGAATGCCCTCATAGAATCGCGCGAGCTTCTCCATCATCTCGCGCGATTGCGCCGGCGTCGGAAGTGACGTGCGATCGGTGGCCGGCAGCACCGCGAGGACCTCGGCCAGCCGGAATTTCGACGGCTGGAGCGCGATGTCGTCGATTGCGATCCCGTCGACCTGCACCCGTATGCCCAGTGTCGATGTCGCCACATATGGTCCGGTCGAGATCTGCCCGTAGGCTCGGTGATAGCTGTCGTCGTCCGCCTTCTGCGGATCGAGCGCGGCGGTAATCGCGGTCACGTCGATATCATTGACGGCGATGGTGGAGAGTTCGCCGGTCAGCTTGTCCGCCTTGCCCACCGACTGCACGTTGATCGTGAAGTTGACGCGGTCCGTCTTCATGGCGTCGATCTTGCCCCGCTTCAGATTCTGGATCGCCAGCCCGGAATAGGAGATATCGCCGCTGCCGGCGGCACCGCCGCCTCCATCGAACGTGAAGGTCAGCGTCGGGGCCGTGACGGAAGATGCCGTCACACTGGCATATTGTTCGAGCGCGTAGCGGTACATGTCGATCGATGAACCGCCCGTTGGCACGTTCAGCGCGCGGAGAGGGCCGGCATAGTCCCTCATGGTCAGCTGCGGAATCTTGTATGAGCCTTTCAGCTTCGCCGGGCCAATTTCGCCAAGCGCAAGTTCGAGGCCCGCGATGTCGATGCTGTCGGCCGAAAGGCGCGCCTCTTCGAGGAGGCGGACGCCCGTGCCCTTGATGCCGGCGATCTTGATCTGCGCTTGCGATTCGCTGCCGGGAGTGACCGCGATGTCCTCGACCGTCAGCGTCCGGCTCATCACATCGAACGCGATCTTGCCGTGGCTCGCCTTGCCGCCTTGCTTGCGGATCTGCTCGAACGCCGCCTCGACCTCGGCGGTGGCGCGATGTTTTGCGTAGAGATCGAAGCCGAACCATCCGGCCGCTCCGAGCACTGCGAGTAAGATCAGGCCGATCAGGATCCGCTTCATTCCCAGCTCCAGTTGCTCGTTTTGCACTGCGCAACCTGCCATATTCGCGAAACGCCGTGCGGTCCAGGGAAAGCTATGGTTTTCAAATATTTGACTGCCCGCCCTGTTGATGGGGCCGCATTCGGATGTTGCCACCGGGGCGCCGGCCGTGCTTCATCCCGTTTCCATGACCCGGAATACCGCGACCCGCGACAGGCCGGTCAGGACAACGTAATTTGAGGCCGGTAACGCGAGGCGAGGGACCGCATGTCGTCTTATTCTGATGATCTTCACCAGGCGGCGCTGGCCTATCATCGTGTGCCGCGCCCCGGAAAGCTCGAGATCCAGGCAAGCAAGCCGCTTGCCAACCAGCGCGATCTCGCACTTGCCTATTCTCCGGGTGTCGCCGCCGCCTGCATGGAGATCGCCAAGAACCCGGCGGAAGCCGCCTCATTGACGATCCGCTCCAATCTTGTCGCGGTGGTCTCGAACGGCACCGCGGTGCTCGGCCTCGGCAATATCGGTCCGCTGGCGTCGAAGCCTGTCATGGAAGGCAAGGCGGTCCTGTTCAAGAAATTCGCCGGTATCGACGTGTTCGACATCGAGATCGCGGCCGACACCATCGACCGCGTGGTCGAGACGGTGGCGGCGCTCGAGCCGACCTTCGGCGGCATCAATCTCGAAGATATCCGCGGACCGGAATGCTTCGAGATCGAGGCGCAGCTGAAGGAACGCATGAAGATCCCGGTCTTTCATGACGACCAGCACGGCACCGCGATCATCGTTGCAGCCGCCATCACCAACGGTCTGCGGCTGAATGGCAAGAAGCTGTCGGACGTCAAGATCGTGGCGTCCGGGGCAGGGGCCGCAGCGATCGCAACCCTGAACCTCCTGGTGTCGATGGGCGCACAGCGCAAGAACATCTGGGTCTGCGACATCGACGGCCTCGTGCATGAGGGCCGCAACACCACGATGGATCGCTGGAAGGCGGTCTATGCGCAGAAGACCGACAAGCGCACGCTTGGCGATGTGATCGGCGGCGCCGACATCTTCATCGGCCTCTCGGCACCGGGCGTGCTCAAGCCCGAGATGGCGAAGGCGATGGGCGACAAGCCCTTGATCATGGCGCTCGCGAACCCGACGCCGGAGATCATGCCGGAGGAGGCGCGCAAGGCGCGCCCGGACGCCATGATCTGCACCGGGCGCTCCGACTTTCCCAACCAGGTCAACAACGTCCTCTGCTTTCCCTTCATCTTTCGCGGCGCGCTCGACGTCGGCGCCACGGCGATCAACGAGGAGATGAAGCACGCCGCCGTCGAGGCCATTGCCCAGCTTGCACGCGAGGCGCCGTCGGATGCGGTGGCGCAGGGGTTTGATACCGGCGAGACGCAAGGGTTCGGCCCGGGCTCGTTGATCCCGAGCCCCTTTGATCCACGGTTGATTTTACGCATCGCGCCGGCCGTGGCCAAGGCTGCGATGGAGTCGGGCGTCGCGACGCGACCCATTACCAATTTCGACGAATACACCGCGCTGCTCGAGCGCTTCGCCTTCCGCTCCGGCCTGGTCATGAAGCCGATGTTCGCCAAGGCGAAGACCCAGCCGGTGCGGGTGATCTACGCCGAAGGCGAGGACGAGCGCGTGCTGCGCGCCACGCAGGTGGTGCTGGAGGAGAACGTGGCGCGGCCGATCCTGGTCGGCCGTCCGTCGGTGGTGGAGGCGCGCATCAAGCGCTTCGGTCTCTCGATCCGGGCCGGCAAGGACTTCGATCTCATCAATCCCGAGGACGATCCGCGCTATCGCTCCTATGTGCAGTCCTACGGCGAGGTCGCGGGCCGCTGCGGCGTGACGCCGGATGCGGCGCGCACGGTGGTGCGTACCAACAACACGGTGATCGCGGCGCTCGCAGTGGTGCGTGGGGAGGCGGACGCCATGCTCTGCGGCGTCGAGGGCCGCTACATGAGCCATCTGCGCCATGTCCGCGAGATCATCGGCTTTTTCCCGGGCGTCAGCGACTACGCTGCGCTGGCACTGCTGATCACCAGCAAGGGCGCCTTTTTCATCGCCGACACGCAGGTGCGCCCCAATCCGAGCGCGGAGGAGCTTGCCGAAATCGCTTCGCTGGCAGCGGTCCACGTTCAGCGTTTCAACATCAAGCCGAAGATCGCTTTCGTCTCGCATTCGGATTTCGGCAGCTATGACACCGAGTCCTCGCGCAAGATGCGCCGGGCGACTCAGCTGTTGAAGGACAAGCATCCCGAGATCGAGGCCGACGGCGAGATGCAGGGGGACACAGCGCTCTCGGCCGCCGCCCGAAGGATGGTGCTGCCGCACTCCCAGCTCGAGGGCGAGGCCAATATCCTGATCATGCCGAGCCTCGACACCGCGAATGTCGCCTATCAAATGATCAAGTCGCTCGCGGACGCGCTGCCCGTCGGCCCGATCCTGATCGGCCCCGCGCGCCCGGCCCACATCCTCACTCCATCCGTTACGGCGCGTGGCATCCTCAACATGACCGCGGTCGCGGTGGTGGAAGCGCAGGAGTGCGCGGCGCGGCAGCAGCCGACGTTGTTTACGTAGCGAGCCGCTGCACCGCGGGTGGTGCAAATCCTTCTCCCCTTGTGGGAGAAGGTGGCGCGAAGCGCCGGATGAGGGGTTGTTTCCGCGAGTCGAAATCCCGCGAGTTTTCCGTGCCGATAGATACCCCTCACCCGTCTCGCCACTGCGCCATAGCCGATGCGAAGCATCGGCGTTCTTAGGACGGCGGCCGAAGGCCGCCTATGCCACCCTCTCCCACAAGGGGAGAGGGGAAGAACGCGGCCGACTTTGAATAACTTGCAGTTCTCCATTTCCCCGTTTGTAAACCGCGAGCGGACTCTTCATAATCTCCCGAAGCGTCTCGCGCTCAGAGTTTTGCCAAGAGGCCGATCATGCCAGCGTTCGTGACTTTCGGGCGGATCCTGTTCGCCGTGCTATTCATCTACACGGGCGCGACCAAGCTGCTCGATATTCCCGGCACCGCTGAGATCATCGCCAGCAAGATCACGGTGCCCGACATCGTCGCACCTTATGCCCAGCAAGCCGAGCAGGCGACCGGCAAGACCACATCGCAGCTGCTGGCGATCGCGGTCGGCGCGCTTGAGATCATCGCAGGTCTGATGATCGCGCTGAATTTCGGCGCGCGCTTCTTCGCGATGCTGCTGATCGTCTACGTCGCGGTCGCGACCGTGCTGTTCGATGATTTCTGGAACCAGGTGCCGCCTGACAACGGCAAGGTGCTGGTCGACGCGCTCAAGAACCTCTCGATCATCGGCGCACTATTCATGATCATGGGCTACGGCCGTGCCACGCGCCCGGCCGAGGCGGCGTACGGGGACGTGTAGAGGTCCTATGGGCGCCGCTCAAGGCATCCTGGCCGGCGGCGCATTCTACTTTGCATGGGGTTGTTTTCGCGATTTTGAGAAGGTGAGCCGGGTGGCGAGGTTCAACCCGCCCGGCGCCACGGCGTGACGGTCACCTCATGCGCCGCGTCAAGCAGGAACGGCGCGCCCGGCTTCATGCCGTGTGAAGCAAGAACCTGGTGCGGGGTCCGTGCCGGCACGCCGACAAAGCAGCCTTCGCCGCCGGGCAGACGGACGTGCGGGGCCTCCGACAGCCAGAACGTGTCGTAGAGGTCCATGAACATGTTGAACACCACGGGGCCGCCGATGATCGCGAGGGTACCGGAGGCGACATCGGCGAAGGCGCAGGCCTCCTCGAAGCTCGCATGGTCCGGATTCCACAGCGTCGCGTTCGGCATCTCCGGATCGACGGTGAGGGCCTTGATCTTGCGGGTTGTGATCAGCCGTTTGCGCTTCGGCGAGTTCGGCTGCTGCTCGTGCGAATGGCGGCCGTGCACGATCAAGGCGGCGCGATCGAGCGCCTGCTCGAAGAACAGCTTGTCGCCTTCGAACTTCAGGCTGTCCGGCATGACGTGATCCGCGTCGGCGAGCATGCCGTCGGCGGAGACGATGACGTAGCCTTCGATGCGCAAGGACAATGGCAACGGCTATTCGGAGACCGTCGTCACGACGCTGTTGACCGGCCGGTTGCTGACCGTCGGCAGCTTGACGTCCTTGAGCAGCTCCTGGTCATACTCCGGCAGCGTCGTGGCTGGGAACTTGGCGCGCATCGCCACCACCTTGAAGCCACCGGCCTTCAGGCGGTTCAGAAGTTCGGGAAGAGCCTCGGCCGTATGCTTCTGGAAGTCGTGCATCAGGATGATGCCCTTGCCGAGCTTGTCGAGCTTCTTCATCACGGTCTCGATCACCTTCTCGGGCTTGGAGGCCTTGAAGTCGAAGGAGTCGAGATCGCAGGAGAAGATCGCGATGTTGCGGTTGCCGAGATAGGTGACCATTTCCGGCGGATGCTGGAGCGCCGGGAAGCGGAAGAACGGCGAGGGCGAGATGCCGCCGAGCGCCCATTTCACCGCGGAAAAGCCCTTCTCGATCTCGTCTTTCTTCTGCTGATCGGTCAGCTTCTTATTGTTGAGGTTGGCGTGCGACCATGTGTGCGCGCCGACGGTGTGGCCGGCTGCGTAGACCTGCTTCAGAATCTCCGGCTCATAGGTCGCGTGCTTGCCGATCGGGAAGAAGATGCCGGTGGTGCACTGATCGGCTAGCGCCTTGAGCACAGCCGGCGTGTTGCGCGGCCAGGGACCGTCGTCGAAGGTCAGCACCACCTCGTGGTCGCGCAGGAAATCGAGTTCCTTGAAGTGCTCGAAGCCGAAGCCGGGGCCGCCTGTCGTGTCGATCTCGACGGTGCGCGCGACGCCGAGCGCGTTCGGGTTGTTGCAGGCAGCGCGCGCCGGTTGCGCGGCCTGTTGCGGCGGGGTCGGTTTTGCCGCAGCCTGTGGTGCGGGCGCTGCTGCCGCAGGGACTGGACCTGCCGGCGTTGCGCCCGGTACTGCCTGCGTTGCGGCTGCGGGCTTCGCGGCCGGGGTCTGCGACCATGCTGCGCCCGTCATCGCAACAGCCATCGCGCTTGCCAAAATCAGTCCTGCCGCCACACGCATGGTGTTGTCCTCGAGATTGATCCCGTTGTTCCGCCGCGGCTTTTCGCCTCCGGCAAAACCATCCTGCCCCTTGTGATCCTAGCCTAGATGGTGGCGCATCGCCATTGCAACGGCTGTTTGGCGCTTCGCCACAATTGTGCCCAACGCGTTGGGGGGCGACACGTCAACTGTCGGCCAGCGCCTTGGCGACCGCCGTCTTGATCCGCGTGTCGGTCGGCTCAACGGCGGATGCAAACACCTCGGCGATAGAGCCGTCGCGGCCGATCAGGTACTTGTGGAAGTTCCAGCGCGGAACATCCCAGGGCCGTGCCTCCGCCGCCCATTTGTAGAAGGGATGCGCCTTCGGCCCCACCACGGCAGCCTTGGCTGCGATCGGGAAGGTAATGCTGTATTGGTGATGTGCGGTCTGCGAGATCGCGCTCGCGCCGCCGGGCTCCTGGCTACCGAAATCGTTGGAGGGCACGCCGATGACGGCGAGCCCGCGCTCCCTAAACTCGCTCCAGAGCTCTTGCAGCCCCACGTATTGTGGAGTGTAGCCGCAAAGCGAGGCGGTGTTGACCACCAGCAGCGGCCGACTGGTGAAGGCCGCGAGACGGATGTCATCGCCGGACAATGCGGGGAAGGAGAAGGCGTAGGCCGAGATCCGGCTCATGCCGCCGTCGGCCTGCACGCGTGTTGCAGATGCGGCCGTGGCGAGCAGCGCGGCGAGCATGGTCCTGCGGGTCAACATGGCGACGTCCCCCCGACGTGATCCGCCAAGCACTCTACTCCGTCAATGCGATCGGCCTGCTCAACACCGCGTTATCTGACGCGGCGACGCGCACTAGTGCAGGCGGACGATGAAGTCGGTGCCTTCGCCGGTCTCGCCCTGGTTGAGGCCCTGGTCGGACACGATGATCGAGCCGCCGCTGGTCAGCATCTCGTTGACCTGGGCCATGGTGTCGGCAGGGATCGAGATCCGGTCGAGCGCCTCAGTCGGGCTGTCCGGTGTGACGACAGGCTTTGCCGCAACGGGGATCACGGCGGCCGTGCGCTGGCGGCGCGTCATGCGGCCGTCGTCTTCGCGCTCGGCGGAGCGGACGGAGACGGGCAGGGATACCACCGACCAACGCAGCGCATTGGCGTCGGTCTTGTCGACCTCGGCGGTGAAGACGTGCGTGCCGAGCGGCCTGTCGCTGGCTGCGATCGCGACGGGCACCTCGAACAGCGGCGCAAAGTTCTGCCGCACGTAAAGCTTGGAGTCCTTGCGGCTGATGAAAACCGCAATCTGGCCGGCCCGCTTCGGCACGTCCGGCTTCGCGGCGGGCGCGGGATCGGCGACGCGGGTCTGGTCCTTCTTCGCCTCAGGCGAGGCGGCCTGCGCGGGAGTGGTTGCCGTCGCTGTTGCGTCAGGCTGCTTCGCGGTTTCGGCCGCTTCGGGCTTGGTCGGCTCGGTCTTGGCGGCCTCCGCCTTCTCGACTGGCGTTTCATCGGCGGTCATCGCCTTGGGCGATTCCGCAGCATCGACGGGATGCGCTTCTGCGTTCGCGCTGTTGGCGGACTTAGCGGCTTCTTCGGCTTGAAGCGTCGCAGTCTTGGCAGTATCGGTCTTGACGTCGGACTTGACGTCGGACCTGGCCGCATCGTCGTGCGCCGACGCGTTGCCCGTCGTCGCATCTGACATTACGGCGTGGCCGACCGTCGAGCGCAGCTCCAGCACGGTGTCCACGCTGGCGGTCTTCGTCTCTACCGGGTTGGCTTCAGTGAGCTTGGCTTCAGTGAGCTTGGCGTCAGTCGCGCCCTTGTCGCCGACAGTCGTCGTCGGTTGCAGGCTCGCCGCGGGCTGTGGCGGCACGCGCACGGCGGCGAGCAGGGGATGTGAGAAGTCTTGCGGGGTCATCTGGCCGGGCGTGACGATCACGCGCGCGCCCATTCTGGTCCAATTCCACATCTTGACCGCGAACGCCATCGGCATGCGGATGCAGCCGTGCGACGCCGGATAGCCCGGCAGCACGCCGGCATGCATGGCGATGCCGGACCAGGTGATCCGCTGCATGTACGGCATCGGCGCGCCGCTGTAGATGTTGGAGTGGTGGAATTTGTGCTTTTGGATGACGCTGAACACGCCCATCGGCGTCGAATGGCCCTTCATGCCGGTCGACACCGGAGATTCCGCAAACACGCCATGGGTGTCGTAGACGGTGACCTTTTGACGGTCGATCGAGACGACGATGACGAGCGGCCCTTGCGGCTTCACGCCGGCTTCCTTTTCGGCGACGACCTCTTTCTTCCCGGTCGCACCACGCTTCTGCGGCTTTTGCCGGGGCCCCTCGATATGGCGCTCCTGCCGGCCGTAAGACCCGTCGGAATAATCCGCCCAATAATAAAACGCTGCTTCGGCCTGGCTTGCCGTACCGATCGCACCCGCCGCCGTCAAAATGGCGACCTGCCAGAGCCGCGCCGGCTTGGCAGAAAAACCAGACCCGTTCACGCTATTCATCCTCGAATCCATAATCCAAATCAGACGTTAGTCTCACAGAGGGGATACGCGTTCACCAGCACGGCAGTTCTGCCATCAGCTACATTTGTCCAAGCCGTAGCAAAAAAGCCTCACGGAGCGGTAAACGGCGGCCGTGATAGGGGCGCTTGTTGCCTTCCTGGCCGGCGTTCGCGTGCCTACATTGCGGTGAGTTGCTATCGGAGAACTTCATGTCATCCCGTTTCCCCGCTCTTTCCGACATCCGTTTGAAAGATATCGCTTTATTGCTCGTGCTGCTGGTCGTTCCTGTGGCGTCCGCGTCCGCTGCGGATGAGCCGGATCTGATCTTCCGCCGCTCTACCGTGTTCAAATGGGTCAGCCCGAACGACAAGCTCGCGACCTACGGCCTCGACGATCCCGAGGTCGAGGGCGTGGCCTGTCATTTCACCGTGCCGGAGAAGGGCGGCTTCAAGGGCTGGCTGGGCCTGGCCGAGGAGGTGTCGGACATCTCGCTTGCCTGCCGCCAAGTCGGGCCCATCAAGTTCAAAGACAAGATGGAGCAGGGCGACGACATGTTCCGCCGGCGACGCTCGCTGTTCTTCAAGAAGATGCAGATCGTGCGCGGCTGCGACGCCAAGCGCAACGTGCTCGTCTACATGGTTTATTCGGACAAGCTGATCGAGGGATCGCCGAAAAATTCGACCTCGACCGTGCCGATCATGCCGTGGGGACCGGCTGACGCCAACGTCCAGAAGTGCGGTGATTTCTTCACTCAGTGACGCGTTAGCGTTCACTCAGTGACGCGTTTGCGGCTGACGCGGGATTTCGCGAGATGCGAGCCGGTCAGTCGCACGAACGCCTGTGGCGCGGCCTCAAAGCCGCGGCTCGATTGCATTGCCATGTCGCCAGCCGAAGTCGTGCCGTCGCGAACGGGGCGTTGATCTCCGCGCTCGGTCCGCTGGCCCGCGTCGCGCGCCGTTGCGCGATCTCTCGCCATCATGATGGCCTTCCCTCACGTGAACCCGCCCGGTGATCCGGGCTTGTCGGTTTCGATGGCTTGGGTCGCGCCCGCCGCGCTCCCGGTTCGACGAGCCCAGCCTCGTTCGGGTCTCTTCAGCAGAAAAGCGTAAAATCCATGTGAAGCGTGGAAGGCACGAATGTGACCGTGCTCCGGCGCAGCACGTTCCCGGACCTGAAGGGAGCTTGCCGGACCGCTTTGAGCCGCGGCGCGACCCATCTGAAATGTTTGGGGTTCCCCGCCGTATGTTTCGTCGCGAAGGGCGCGACGAAACAATTCTCACGAACACGAAACCATTTTCAGCTTTTGGCGCATCACGCGCGAAACCGCCCATGGTTATCAACTTCACAACGACGACGGCCCGCGGCCGGCCACGGAACCTGGGGACAAGTCCATGCGCGCGCTTAGCTTCATCCTTGCTTTTGGGTTCGTATTCGCCGGTTCCTCGTTCGCAGGATCGCCCGACGGCAATCTGCCGGGCGTCGGCACATTCCAGTATAGCGGCTCGCCGGTCACCCCCACGGCACCGCAGGCAATCGTGGTCGCAGCGCGCTTCTGATCGCCAACAAGAAAATTAGCCGGTGAAGGCCACCATGTTTGTTCGTCTCTGCGCCGCAGCGTTCATTTCATTTCTGACGATCAGTTCCGCCCAGGCGCAAGTGCGCTCCCCCAGCCGACTACCCGATCCTCGCACCGAGTTCGTGCGCCAATGCGCGCCGCGCATGCTCGGGCGCTGGGAACATCCCGAGGAAGTCTGCGGCTGCCTGCATGATCATGCCGCCGCAGTCGTCGAGGATCGCGACCTGCGCGAGGCGCTGCTGCGCGGCATCAGCGAGACCGGCGTGCCGACGATCGAGACCGATTGGGTGCCGTCGTCCAAGCAGAGCGAGATCGGCCCAACCTTCACCAAGATCGCCAAGCCGACGTTGCAGTGCATGTTCGATCCGGCGAAGCAGGGCTCTTAAGCCCGGCTATTTCGATTTCGGACCGAACCGCGGCACGCAGGTGCTCGTTCGCGAGATCCCCTTGTCGGTCATTTTCGCGCCGCGCACTTCCTTGACCTGTCCGGCGGGGCAGGTTCCGTCGTCCACCTGCACACGCTGGCCGAGCTTGAGATCAACGATGTCCTGTTCGCGCCCGACGGTGCCGGCGCGTGCCGTCGTGGCGAACGCGAGGCACATCAGGAGCGAGAGGCAGGTCGCGCGGCGTTTCAGCATGGTGTGAGATCCCGGCATTGATGCTGCAATGTAGGGAGCGGCAAGCGATTCTGACAGGAAAGCTTCGTCACGCCCGCCGAGCAGATTGGCCCCTCGCGCGCAGGGCGGCGCGCGATTCGCGCGCGAGGCGCCCGGCTGATGCCACCAGTTGCGGAACCGCATGGCCGGAAAATCCCAGCACGAATCCGGGCAAGGGACGTGCCCGCGCGTAGGTGTCGGCCAGCAGCCAACCTTCCACGCCGGCGGCCCGTTTTGCCTCTGCCGCAACCGCGGGGGCCACCGAGGGATCGAACCGCGCGACCAGATGCAGGCCCTGCGACGGCACCGGCACCGACAGCGCACCATCGGATGCCGTTTCCAGCGTTTGGGCCAGCGCATCGCGGGCCTCGCGATAGAGCTTTCGCACCCGCTTCAGGTTTGCGGCGAAGGCGCCGGAATTGAGCATGTCGGCAACGGCGCCTTCCATCAGCGTGCCGGGAAAGCGGTCGAGTGCAGCCCGCGCCGCGGTGACGTCCGCGATCAGGCGTTCGGGCAGGGCGCAATAGCCGATGCGCAGGCCCGGAAACAGCGTCTTGGCGAACGTGCCCATGTAGATCACCCGCTGGAGATGATCGATGCCGGCAAGCGACATCAGCGGCGCGCCGTCATAGCGAAACTCGCTGTCGTAATCGTCCTCGAACACGAAGGCGCCGGCCTGCTTCGCCCAGTCGAGAAGCTCGAGCCGCCGCGGCATCGACATCTGCACGCCCAGCGGAAACTGATGCGAAGGCGTCACGTAGGCCGCACGCGCGGATGGTGCCGCGGCCCGACCCTTGGCGACGTGCAGCCCATGCGGATCGACGGGAATGGGGACGGTGCGATAGCCGCATTGCGCGATGGTCCTGCGTGCAATGGGATAGCCGGGATCCTCGCACCAGACCTGATCCTTCGCCTTCAGGATCGTGCCGAGCACGATGCGCAACGTGTGCAGCGTGCCTGACGTGAGCATGATCTGGTCGGAGTCGCAGCGCAGTCCCCGCGCCGACAAGAGATGATCGGCGATCGCAACCCGCAGCTCGCGGCTACCGCGCGGATCGCCGTAATGCAGATGTTCGGCGCCGAAAGCGCGCATGCGCCGGCCGACGATGGCGCGAAAGCGCTGCACCGCGCGCTCGTCGATATGGGTGCAGCCGAGCGACAGCGCGCCTTGCCTGGGCGCTTCGACCACGGCCATCGTTTTCTTTGGCTCAGCGGATCGGGCCGGGATGCGCGCGGCGACGAAGGTGCCGGAGCCGACGGTGGCTCGCGCAAAGCCGTCGGCGATCAGTCGTTCATAGGCGGTCACGACGGCGTTGCGGCGAAATCCCGTCTGTTTGGCCAACGTCCGCGACGGCGGCAACGGTTCGCCGGGTTTCACGAGGCCTCCGACGATCATTTCGCACAGCGCCTGATACAGCCGGTGCGCGGCGGAGGCGCTAGCGGTGATGTGCGGGCCGGTGAGGTCCAGCGGCAGCTCGGCCTTGGCCGGTGAGGGGGTAAAATTGGTCGGAATATTTTGCATGGAATTGGCACTATCGCAGACCAAATTGGCGCCTACAAGTGTGATGGCATTCTTTCAACGCCTGCAGGAGCGGCCGTGAGCCAAAATTCCTATCCGACATCAGCGCGCAACCAAGTGAAGCGCCGTCACGACCGCGGCTTCTACGACCACGAAACGGTTCACCGCATCCTGGATTCCTCGATGCTCTGCCACGTCTCCTATGTGATCGACGGCCAGCCCTATTGCACGCCGACCTTCTTCTGGCGCGAGGGGACGCGCCTTTACTGGCATGGCTCGAGCGCCAGCCGCATGCTGCGCAACCAGACGAGGGGTGAGCGGGTGTGCCTGACGGTCGCCCATCTCGACAGCCTGGTGCTGGCGCGCTGCGGCTTTAATCACTCGGCTGACTACCGCGCCGTGATGGCGTTCGGCACGGCCTATCTCGTCACCGATCCCGAGGAGAAGGAGCGCGCGGTGATCGCGATGGTCGACCGCTTCTTCCCGGATCGGACCGCGAGCCTGCGCCAGAGCAACACGCAGGAGATCAAGGCGACCTCGTTCATCGCGATGGAGATCGAGGAAGCCTCTGCCAAAGTCCGTGCCAAGGGTGTCGCCGACGATGATGAGGACTATGCGTTGCCGATCTATGCCGAGCGCATTCCGGTGCGTACCGTGCTCGGCGCGCCGGAACCGTGCCCGCGCCTGCTCGACGGCGTGACTCGGCCTGCGACGTTGAACGGCTATTCGGAAGGCCGCCTGCTCGAAGATGCATTACGGGATGCCTATTTTGCAGAGTACCCGAACGGCTGAAATCGGCTAGCTTGCGCTCCTTCGATGAATTGAATGCCCGATTGGAGTTGCCTGATGAATGCCGAAACGCAGCAGAGGATTCTCGACGCCGTCGATGCCGGCTTTGAAGCCCAGCTTGCGACCACAAGCGACTTCGTCGCGATCCCCTCGACCCGCGGTGCGGAGGGCCCTTGCCAGGACATGATCGGCGACCTCCTGCGAGAGCGCGGCTACGAGGTCGACGACTGGCATATCGATGTCGACGATTTGAAGGATCTGCGCGGCTTCGGCTCGATCGCGCACGACTTCTCCAAGGCGCGAACTGTGGTTGGCACCTACCGCCCGCAAACCAACGGCGGCAAATCGCTGATTCTCCAGGGCCATTGCGACGTGGTGCCGGCGGGTCCGCTGGAATTGTGGGACACGCCGCCATTCTCGCCTGTCATCAAGGACGGCAAGATGTTCGGCCGCGGCGCCTGCGACATGAAGTCCGGCACCATCGGCGCGCTCTATGCGCTGGATGCGATCAAGGCTGCGGGCTTCAAGCCGACGGCGCGGATCCATTTCCAATCGGTGATCGAGGAAGAGAGCACCGGCGTCGGCGCGCTCTCGACGCTTCAGCGCGGCTATCGCGCCGATGCCTGTTTCATCCCCGAGCCGACCCGCGGCAAGATGGTGCGCTCGCAGGTCGGCGTGATCTGGTTTCGCCTGCGGGTAAAGGGCCATCCGACCCACGTTGCCTTTGCCGGCTCCGGGGCGAATGCGATCATGGCGGCGTATCATTTGATCCAGGCGATCCAGAAGCTCGAGATCGAATGGAACGAGCGCGCGAAAGCCGATCGCCATTTCAAGACGCTCAACCATCCCATCAATTTCAATCCCGGCATCATCAAGGGCGGCGACTGGGCCTCCAGCGTGCCGGCCTGGTGCGACGTCGATTGCCGCATTGCTGTCCTGCCGGGCTGGTCGATCGCCGAGCACCAGAAGGAAATTCTGGCCTGCGTCGCCGCCGCCGCGCGCAACCATCGCTTCCTCGCCAACAATCCGCCGGAGATCGAATGGTCGGGCTTCCTGTCGGAAGGCTATGAACTGACCGACGCCGCAGCGCCGGAAGCGGCGTTCGGCAAGGCCTTCAATACCGTCTATGGCGGGGCGGTCGATGACCTCGTCTTCACCGCGCTCACCGATACCCGCTTCTACGGCCTCAACTACGGCATCCCCAGCCTCTGCTTTGGCGCCAGCGGCGGCGAGATGCATGGCTTCAACGAATACGTTGACCTGGAGTCGCTGAAGAAGACGACCAAGGCGATGGCGCTGTTCGTCGCGGAGTGGTGCGGGGTGGAGAAGGGTTAGCGAGAGGCTCCGCTTTCTCCACCTTCATTGCGAGGAGCCCTTGCGACGAAGCAAATCCAGACGACCGCCGTGGAAAGACTGCGGCCCGTGCCCGAAACGCGGGCGGCGCGAGATACTTTAAGCTTAAAATGAAGACTAGGATGTCGGACCTGCCGGTGGCAGACTGCCCGCGATCGCAGGCCGAGTCCTCGGGGAGTAACGATGCGCGATTGGGATGATGCTTACGCCAATTCGGCCCATATCCCGGGCTCGGACAAGCTTCCGGCGCTGTGGACGGAGCGGGCGGCGGCTTATCGAGCCGCGCTGACGGGTTTTCGCCCCGACATCGCCTACGGTCCTGGCGAGCGCCAGCGCCTCGACCTGATCGTGCCCGACGGCGACAGCAAGGGCCTCGTCGTGTTCGTCCACGGCGGCTATTGGATGCGCTTCGACAAATCGGCATGGACCGATCTTGCCGAAGGCGCCCGCCATCACGGCTGGACCGTCGCACTGCCGAGCTACACGCTGACGCCCGCTGCGTGTATCTCCGACATCACCGCCGAGATCACTGCGGCCATCGCCAAGGCGGCTTCGCTCGTCGCAGGGCCAATCCGGCTCGCCGGCCATTCCGCGGGCGGGCATCTCGTCACACGCATGCTGTGCGATGACAGCCGGCTTGAACTTGCCGTCTACAACCGCATTGCCGGAACGCTCTCGATCAGCGGCCTGCACGATCTGCGCCCGCTCTTGAAGACGAAGATGAATGAGACGCTGCGGATGACCATGGAGGAGGCGACGCTCGAAAGCGCGGCGTTGCATCTGCCGCGCGGGCATTCGCCAGTCACGGCCTGGGTCGGCGGCGGCGAGCGGCCCGAGTTCATCCGCCAGTCCGATCTGATGGCCAATGTCTGGACCGGATTCGATGTGCCGACGCACCTCGTCATCGATCCCGGCCTCAACCATTTCACCGTGATCGACGGGTTGAAGGACCCGTCGTCGCCGATCACGGCGCGCTTGGTCGGTTTCGACTGACCGTGGCGGGAAGGATGATCGATCGAGAGGGCCTGTCATGACGTCCAGCGATTACGATCCTGCAACCGAAGGCGCCGAGACCGATTTCGCCCGGCGCATGTCGTACGGCAACTACCTGGCGCTGGATGCGATTCTCGGCGCGCAGCATCCGCTCTCGGAAGCGCATGACGAGATGCTGTTCATCATCCAGCATCAGACCACCGAGCTGTGGATGCGGCTCGCCATACACGAGCTGAGTGCTGCCCGCCGCGCCATTGCGCACGACGAGGTGGCTCCCGCCATGAAGATGCTGGCGCGGGTGTCGCGCATCTTCGAGCAGCTCAACAGCGCCTGGGACGTGTTGCGTACGATGACGCCCAGCGAATACACGCGCTTTCGCTCGCAGCTCGGCCAGTCCTCCGGCTTTCAGTCGCGCCAGTACCGGCTGATCGAATATCTGCTCGGCAATCGCAATCACGCCATGCTCAAGCCGCACGCGCACGACGCCGAAGTGACCAAGCTGCTGGAGGCCGAACTCGCGACGCCGAGCCTCTATGACGAGGTGCTGCGGCTCGCGGATCGCAATGGGCTCAAGATGCCTGCAGCGGTGCTGTCGCGCGATGTTCGCGAAACGCACAGCTTCAACGAGGGTGTGCTGGAAGCTTGGCGACACGTCTACGAGGCGCCCGAGACGCACTGGATGCTGTACGAGGTCGCCGAGAAGCTGGTCGATTTCGAGGATTATTTCCGCCGCTGGCGCTTCAACCACGTGACGACGGTCGAGCGCGTCATCGGCTTCAAGCGCGGCACCGGCGGCACTGGCGGCGTCAGCTATCTCAAGCGCATGCTGGAGATCGAGCTGTTCCCCGAGCTCTGGCGCGTTCGCACCATCCTCTAGAGATGACCAAAGAGATGTCCACTTCCAAGACCAAGCTGCGCGTCTATGACGACACAAAGTCGCTGTTCCATCTTCCCGCCGGCGTGATCTATCTCGACGGCAACTCGCTCGGCGCGCTGCCGCTGGGCGTTGCCGAGCGCGTCAATCGTGTGATCACCGCGGAGTGGGGCGATGAGCTGATCCGCGCCTGGAACAGTGCAGGCTGGTACGTGCAGCCGCGCCGCGTCGGCGACCGTATTGCGCGGCTGATCGGCGCCGAAGCCGGCTCGGTGATGATGGGCGACACGCTGTCGCTGAAAGTCTATCAGGCGCTTGCCGCCGCGCTCGACATGAACGGGACGCGCAAGGTCGTGCTGTCCGACACCGGCAATTTCCCGACCGATCTCTACATGGCCGAAGGCCTGATCGCGACGCTCGGACGCGGCCATCAATTGCGCCTGGTGGCGCCGGAGGAAATCGAGGCGGCGCTGTCGGAGGAGATCGCCGTCCTCTACATCACGGAAGTCGATTACCGCACCGGCCGCCGTCATGACATGGCGAGGCTGACCGCCAAAGCGCATGCGCTCGGCATCGTGACAGTCTGGGACCTCGCGCATTCCGCCGGCGCGCTGCCGGTCGATCTCGCCGGCTGCGGCGCCGATTTCGCCGCGGGGTGCACCTATAAATATCTCAACGCCGGCCCCGGCGCGCCGGCCTTCCTCTACGTCGCGCCGCGCCGTGCCGACAGTGCCCGCGCCGCGTTATCCGGCTGGATGGGCCACGCAAAACCGTTTGCCTTTGAGCTCGCCTATGCGGCCGCTGGCGGCGTCGAGCGCATGCGCGTCGGTACCCCGCCGGTGCTGGCGATGGCAGCGCTGGAGGCCTCGCTTGACATCTGGGACCGTGTCGACATCGCGGAGGTCCGGGCGCGGTCGCTCGCTTTGGCCGATCTCCTGATCAGCGAAATCGAACGCCGCTGCCCGTCGCTCGAGCTGGTGACGCCGCGCGCCCACGAGCGCCGCGGCTCGCAAGTCTCCTTCGCCTTCAACGGCGGCTACGCCGCCATGCAGGCGCTGATCGCCCGCGGCGTCATCGGCGATTTCCGCGCACCTGACATCATGCGCTTCGGCATCACGCCGCTTTATATCGGCGAGGCCGAGGTGCTGACGGCGGCCGGGATCATCGAGGAGGTGATCGTGGGCGAGGTTTGGCGCCGGCCGGAATATCAGGTCGTGAATGCCGTGACGTGAGGCCCAGACGTCATTGCGAGGAGCCCTTGCGACGAGGCAATCCAGAATCCGTCCACAGAGGCATTCTGGATTGCTTCGCTTCGCTCACACCGACAATGGAGGGATCAGAAGCGCGTTCCCGCACAAGGCCGTCACGATCGCGTCGAGCGCAACCGCCGGCCCGATGTCACGCTGGCCATTACCTCGAACGTCATTGCTTTGCGGCGTCGGGCAATTCACGTTGAGATCACAACCAATTGGGAGGAGATCCGATGACGCCGCTTGAGAAACTTAAAGCGATGAGAATGCCGTTTGCCGAGCTCAAGGGCGTCGAATTCGTCGAGGCCGAGAAGGATCGCGTGGTGGCTAGGATGACGGTCAGGCCCGATCTCTGCACGCTTCACCACACCGTCCACGGAGGCGCGGTGATGGCGCTGGCCGATTCCGTCGGTGCGGCCGCCACCGTGATCAACCTGCCCGAGGACGCGAAGGGCACGACCACGCTGGAGAGCAAGACCAATTTCATCGGCGGGGCCAAGGAGGGAACCACCGTCATCGCCACCGCGACCCCAGTCCACCGGGGCCGGCGGACGCAGGTCTGGACGACCCGGCTCGAGACCGAGGACGGTAAGCTGGTTGCCGTGGTCACCCAGACCCAGCTCGTCCTCGTATGATTATGGGGCGTTGATTTTGTTAACGATTTAGTCGCTTTCGGTGCCTCTAACTTGGGCAGGTTTCCGTCTTGAAAAATATGCTGCGACGCACAATATTGGGGGCCTAGGGATTCGAACGCCTCCTCGAGGGACACCAAGAGGAGTTTTGACGTGGTACTTGAAGACATCACCCGCACGCCGTCCGGCCCAAAGTCTGTCCGGGGCTATGTGCGGACCTTGAGCCAGCAGGAAGAATTGCCGCTTTTGCGCGACCACCTGTTGCGGCTCGATGCCGAAAGCCGGCACGACCGTTTCAACGGCTTTCTCGACGACAGTTTCATCGAGCGTTACGCCGCCCGCTGCGCAGAGGACGGCACCGTGATCGTCGCCTATATCGTCGACGGCGTCGTCCGCGGTGCGGCCGAACTGCATCCGCCGGAGCAGGGGTCGCTCCCCGAGGTCGCCTTCAGCGTGGAAGCCTCCGCGCGTCGGCAGAACGTCGGCACCGTGCTGTTCAGCCGTCTGATCGCGGAAGCGCGCTGGAAAGGTTTCAAGCGGCTGCGCATCACCACGGGCGCGGAAAATCACGCCATGCGCGCGCTCGCCAGGAAGTTCGGCGCGCACCTGCAATTCCGCCATGGCGAATCGACCGGGACCATCGATCTGGCCAAGACGCCCGAAGCCGAACTCGCCGAACTCGCAGCGACGCCGTTCACGGCCAGCCGCGCCTTGCTCAGCTTCAACTCGACTTGCTGGAAGCTCATCTCCAGCATGTACGGCAACCGCGCCGCCTGACGCATGATGCGGACCCAAAGGGCCGCGCTAGCGCAAAGTGCGCAGCGGTTTTCCCTCGCGACAAACGCGGAACGCGTTTGCGCGGAGATCATGCTCAAACGGCGGAATCAAAAAGCGGACCGGCAAGGCCGGTCCGCTTTGAAATCAGGGTTAACGAAATAGCGCGTTCAGGTTCCGGTGCGCTTGTCGTTGCCGAAGCGGCGGACAACGCGGCGTTCGACCACGACCGAGCGCTGTGCGCCCTGTTCGCCGGCGATCACGCGGGTCGCGGTGATACGACTGTTGGTGCGGGCCTGTTTCTTGACCTCGGCCTGCACGACATCGAGCGGCATCCCCATCAAGGCTGCGGCGATCTCGGCCTGCTGCTCCTGGTCGTCGGTGATGCCGACGGCGGCGAAAATCGCCTCGTCCAGGGTGGGCGGATCGTGGCGGACGCGCCGCGTGCCGTATTTGGTATTCCAGTCTGCGTTCATAGGTGCCTCGTTTCGATGCCGGGATACCTAGTGCTGCCAATGTTGCATTGCAATATGAAATTGGTGTGGCATCTCAGCTATGCGCACAAAGCTTCGCGAGCCTGGTGGCATCGTAGAGGTCGAGCGTCGTCGGGCTGTCACACTCCCAGTCACCACGATCATGCGCTTCCCCCTGTGCCCGTCGCTAGGGCAGTACCGCCTCGCGTGCGGTGTCTCCGACCGGCGCTTGCGGCCAGCGCTTGAGCGCCGCGTGGCCGGCGTCCGTCAGTCCATAGATTCCGCGCTCGGCGCGTTCGAACCAGCCATAAACATTGTGCAGCAGGATCTTGCCTGCATCGGGGCAGCGCTCACGCAGTTCGCGCACCGGCCGCGGGCCGGCGGCAAGCGCGGAGGCGCAGGCCAGCGCCTGCTGGCGATAGGCCGTCATGATCGGCGCGCGCGTGCTGCCGCCGAGCACGGGATCGCCCAGGCGGCGCTGATGTTCGGCAACCAGCCGTGAGCGCGTCTTCGGCTCGCGGCGCGGCGCCGCCGTCGGCGGCTTGACCAACACCTCGACCTCGCCGCGGTCGGTGACCCCGAGCATTCCGAAGCCGAGCCGCCGGCAGAGATTGCGATAACGGGCATCGCTCTCGCGCCCCTTGCCGCGCACCGACATTTTTGCAGCGATCCAGATCTCGTCGCTGGCCGGCGCGCGGTCGACGGCCTGAAGGATCAGTTCCAGATTGAAGGCGAGCTTGAGCTCGCCGATCACCACCACCGGCGGATCGCCGGTGCTGAGGCCTACGAGATCGCAGCCGCCGATCTCCCCCTTGACCGAGAAGCCGAGCTCTTCGAGGAAGCGTTTGACGGGCAGGTAGAGCGCGGTTTCCACAGGCTTTCCGATCGGAGAATCAGTTGCAGGTAGTCTAGAGCCTTCTCGGCCCGGGTTGAATCAAAGCCGACGCTGGGGCAATCGGATCGGTATGCGGCTACACTCGCCCGCTCACCGGGATCAGTGCTCCGGTGACGCCGCTCGCGGCATCGCTGGCGAGGAAGAGGATGACCTCCGCGAGTTCCAATGGCGTGACCCATTTGGAAAAATCTGCATTCGGCATGCTGATGCGGTTGGCGGCCGTGTCGATGGTCGAGGGGAGGACCGCATTCACGGTGACCTTGCCCTTCCACTCATTGGCCAGCGCCTCGGTGAGGCGATGTACGCCTGCCTTCGATGCTGCGTAGGGGCCCATGCCGGCGCTTGCCTGGAGTGCGCCGAGGGCGCCGATATTGACGATGCGACCGGTCTTGGAGGCGGCAAGATGCGGTAGCGCCGCGCGCGAGGTGTTGAGCGCGGTCAGCACGTTGAGCGCATACATGCGCTGCCACGCCCTGGTATCGCCGTCGCCGACGGTCTCGAAGGCAAAGCCACCGGCGATGTTGATCAGCGCATCGAGCCTTCCGAAATGTTTTGCCGCAGCCTCGATCGCCGTCGTCGCCTGCGCCGCATCGGACAGATCGACGCCGCCAATCTCGATACGCTCGGGCGTGGCAGGGACTTGCGAGGGCGCGTGATCGACGCCGGCAATGCGCGCGCCGCGCGCCAGCGCGACGTCCGCGAAAATCTTGCCAAGTGCGCCGAGCGCGCCGGTCACGACAATGACTTTTCCCTGCACGATACTCTCCGTCGTTTCAATTCGCGCCGACTATTGCTCTGGCCGAATCGTACTTGCAATGGCGGCCAGTTCCAAACTGGGCTATAGATGCAACTTTAGATCGTGGAGGAGGTTGTTTCATGTCCGACAATTTGCCGGCCCTTGAGTTTCCCGCTGCGATCGTCGATTTGCAGTATTCGCTGGAGAATTTCAGGAAGGCATTGGGCGGAAAGGGCCCCGTGCGCATCGTGGCGATGGGGTCGTCCTCGACCGCCGGACTCGGCAACGTCGTTGCATATCCCGCGCGGCTCGAGCTGTATTTGAGAAAACACTACAAGGATGATGATCTTCATCGGGACATCCGAATTGACGTGTTCAACCGCGGCAAGGGCGGCGAAGAAGCACCGCAGGAAGTGGCTCGGTTCAACGAAGACATCTTTGCTGACACTCCTTCGCTGGTGCTCTGGCAGGTCGGAACCAACGCCGTGTTTCGCAAGAACGAATTCAATTTCGATGAGGTGGTCGCGAAGATCGCAGAGGGATTGGCGCTCCTGCGCGATCACCCGACCATGGATGTCATTCTCATCGACCCGCAATACGTGACGGCCATGCTCGACGACAATGCCGAGCTCTCGGAGAAGATGGTTTCGGCGATCCGGACCGCGGCGCAAGGCGCCAAGGTCAATTTGTTCCAGCGCTGGGCGCTGATGCGGCATTGGCACGTGTACAACAATGCGTCGTTCGAGCAGCTGCTCGCTCCGGACGATGAGTTGAAGCTGCACCAGAGCGACTGGAGTACTATGCAGGTCGCCCGAGCTCTGCGTTCGGCGATCCTAACGGCGACCGGCGTGACACAAAGATGCCCGTGTCTGATTACGACTTGAGATAGCGCTCCTTCAGCGCGGTCCGCTCGGGCGCACCGAGATTGAGCCCGTCGCGCAAATAAGTTTCGAGGTCGCCATATTCGCTGCCGACGGCTTCGAAAGCGGCCGCAAGATACGAGGCCTCGACTGAACCGATGGCGTCGAGAACCTCGGCGGGAAGATCGGAGGCGCTTGAGGCATCGCGCTTGTAGTACCTGTTGGTCAGCAGATAATCCTCGGCAATGACGTCGTCGGGCACGCCGAGCGCATGCAGGATCAGCGCGCTGGCAAAGCCGGTGCGGTCCTTGCCCGCCGTGCAGTGGATCACCAGCGGCGCGCGGTCTTCGAGGAGGTGGCCGAACAGCGTGCGAAAGCTGTGCGTGTTATGCCGGACATAGTTGCGATAGGATTCCCGCATGATATCGAGCGCGACCGGCGCGGTCAGAGAGCCGCGAGCGAGCTCGGCGCGCAGCGCAGCCACCACCGTCGGCTCGATCGGCAGCGAGTGCACGGTGATCTCATTCACGACGCAGACGCCGGCTGCGCGCTCCTCCAGCCCACGAAAATCGAACGCGCTTCTGACGCCGAGCGCGCGGACGATCTCGATGTCATCAGCCGTGAGCTGGCCGAGATGATTGGAGCGGAAGATGTGCCGCCAGCGCGTGGTGCGGCCGTCGGCGGTCGGATAGCCGCCGAGGTCGCGAAAATTGCTGGCGCCTTGGAGGCTGAGGTGGCGGGCAGGGGAGTCTGACATCGGATCAGCTTGGGTCATGTTCTTGAGTTATGTTTCGTGCGGACGCTCTTGCTACGCGTCGGTGAGTCGATTACGGGGGCAATCATGGACCTGCACAAGACCATTCTTTTGGCCATCACCATGCTGGCGGGCGGAATTCTCGGCGAGCGGCAGGCCGGTGCCCAGACGTTCCAGACCTATCGCTGTACCGATGGTACGCAGTTCAACGTCGGGTTTTATGACGACGACAAGCGCGCCTTCCTTCAGATCGATGGCGAGCCGGTCACGCTCGCCAAACGGCTGACGGTCTCGGGCACACGCTATTCGGGAGCGGGGATCACGCTGACAATCGGCAAGACCGGAACCACCACGGTCAGGCATCTGAAGCGGCCCGCGACGGCCTGCGCGGTGGTCTAAGTTCAGCCTTCGAAAGCAAGAATCTCAACGAGAATTAAAAAGGGCCGAAACTTCGTTGTTTCGACCCTTTTTCAGCTGCCGCCGGGCGCTTCGGAGAGCGCGCCGGTATCAAACCAACCACAGGCATCAGCGATCCCATTTCGGCTTGGCTTCATCGACTGCTTCCTGGTGGTACCAGCTCTCGCTGCAGATCGTCTCGTTCACGGGGGACGAGGCGTGGTTGGCGGGAAGGCGGGTCTCACCGTAGCGGCGTCCGGCGAGAGCCGAGCGGCCCCCGACGGGGAATTGGTAGATCTGTGCAGATCCGTGACTCAGTCCATTGTTCATCATTGCGGTATCTCCTGAGATCGCAGCGCTTGGCCTCCATGGTGCGCCCGACTCGTTGGCTTGTGGTTACTGGAATCCCCATATCGGCCGTGCATTCCCAAATGCAAAGTGCTGAAAAGGAAATCAGCATTGGCCTATTTTGTAGGCAGCTTGCATTCTGCTTCCCCCGAGGCAGAGCTTCAGTGACTAACGCTTGGGCCATTGCGAAGGTTGCGAGCGTGGGCGGCAGACTTGGCGAATATTGCCGGACGTTGATGCGCGTTTAGTCGGCAACTCCAGGCTGGAGCTCACCTGCACCAGAATCGGGCGTTTTCCGCGGAATTTTTGCGGTGCAGCTTCACGGAATGGTGCGCGGCTATGACGCACGCCGCTGTCGGCCTTGGCCTCTTCGCCGGTGAAGACCGGGGCGGTGGAAAACCTCCCGCGCTGCGGCCTTTTGGCACGCAAAATGCTTGGAAAGCGCCGGCCGATGGTGGCCGGGTACAAACGTGCGGGGACTAGCCGCCCCGAGCTTTCGCATCATCTACAGAGAGGCTCAATGACCAAGTACAAGCTCGAGTACATCTGGCTCGACGGATATACGCCGACTCCGAACTTGCGCGGCAAAACACAGATCAAGGAATTCGCGTCGTTCCCGACGCTCGAGCAGCTTCCGCTCTGGGGCTTCGATGGCTCCTCCACCCAGCAGGCCGAAGGCCACAGCTCCGATTGCGTGCTGAAGCCGGTCGCGGTGTTCCCGGACGGCGCCCGCACCAACGGCGTGCTCGTGATGTGCGAAGTCATGATGCCTGATGGCAAGACGCCGCATTCGACCAACAAGCGCGCCACCATCCTCGACGACGAGGGCGCGTGGTTCGGCTTCGAGCAGGAATATTTCTTCTACAAGGACGGCCGTCCGCTCGGCTTCCCGGCCTCCGGTTATCCGGCGCCGCAGGGCCCGTACTACACCGGCGTCGGCTATTCGAACGTCGGCGACATCGCCCGCAAGATGGTGGAAGAGCATCTCGACCTGTGCCTCGCTGCCGGCATCAATCATGAAGGCATCAACGCAGAAGTCGCGAAGGGCCAGTGGGAATTCCAGATCTTCGGCAAGGGCTCCAAGAAGGCCGCTGACGAAATGTGGATGGCCCGCTACCTGATGCTGCGCCTGACCGAGAAGTACGGCGTCGACATCGAGTTCCACTGCAAGCCGCTCGGCGACACCGACTGGAACGGCTCGGGCATGCACGCCAACTTCTCGACCGAGTATATGCGCACGGTCGGCGGCAAGGAGTACTTCGAGGCGCTGATGGCTGCCTTCGACAAGAACCTGATGGACCACATCGCCGTCTACGGCCCGGACAATGACAAGCGTCTGACCGGCAAGCACGAGACTGCACCCTGGAACAAGTTCAGCTACGGCGTTGCCGACCGCGGTGCCTCGATCCGCGTTCCGCACTCCTTCGTCAACAACGGCTACAAGGGCTATCTGGAAGACCGCCGTCCGAACTCGCAGGGCGACCCATACCAGATCGCTTCGCAGATCCTGAAGACGATCGCGTCCGTGCCGGCCGACAAGAAGGCCGCTGCCTAAAGATCCTCCCGGCCCGGGCTGGGGGCTGGCCCGGGTTGGCTCTTGATCCGCCGGAGTCGAAAGGCTCCGGCGGATTTTTTGCATTCTGATGGCGGCCGTTTCTGAAGTCCGCGGGCCTGGATTGCGCGAAACTTGTCCATCGCGGCCGAAAGCGGGGTAGACTGCGCCCGGATGCGCGTAGGGCCGGGGACGGCTGGTGTTTGAAGGCTTCTACAAGGTGAGATTTCAGCTCGGCGACGCGGTCGGCCGGAGCGTGATGCATGCCGGCAATGGCAAGATGCTCGGCGGCAATTCGGCCTTCGCCCATATCGGCACCTACGAAAAAACCGATGACGGCGTCGACATCGTGATCAAGACGGTCCGCCATAATCCCGATCCGAACTATCGCGCCATGGCCGGCACCGACGATGCGACCTTGATCGCAAAGGGCTGGGCGGACGGCGATCTCTACCGCTTCGAGGGAGAGCTGAAGGAGCTGCCCGGCGTTCCCTTCCAGTCGGTGATGACTCCGATCGCGGAGGACGAGGTGCCGATCGCGGGCGGTATCGGTGAGGGCGGCATTGCCGACGGCCTCTATTCGATCCATCTGCGCATGCTGGACGGCCTCGACGGCGGCCTCACCGGGGTGATGCTGCTGAACCGGGGGCACATTCTCGGTGGAGATGCGTCGTTCTACTATCTCGGCAGCTACACCGCTGCGAACGGACGCTGGAAGGGGCAGATTCTCAATCAGGAGCACACGCCGGCCAAGGACGATCCGGTCTTTGGCGGCCACGAGGTCGGCATCGGTTTCTCCGGCACCTATGACGAGGCCCAGGCCGTGCTGGAGGCAACGGCGCTTGCCGGCAAGCGTAGCCTGCGCCTGACTGCGGCGCTCAAGCTGATGCACCGCGCCTGACCGCGACCCCCGGGATCACACATGGAAATCACGCATGGAAAACGTCGTTCGCATGCTCTCGACGCTCGGCCTGATGGGCGCGATGCGCAGCCTGTCCTCAGCCTATGAGGCCGCAACGGGCGTCCGCATCGACGCCGACTTTGCGCCGACCCAGGCGCTGCTGAAGCGGATGCGCGACGGCGAGGCCGCCGATCTCGTGATCCTCACCCGTGAGGGCCTCGACGAAGTCATCGGCGAAGGCCGCGTGGTCGCCGAGACCGCGACCGATCTGGCGCGCTCCTATGTCGGCATCGCCGTGCGGGCAGGGCAGCCAGATCCCGACATCGCCAGCGGAGCCGCGCTACGTCAAACGCTGCTCGCGGCGCGGTCGGTCGCCTATTCGCGGCAGGGCGCGAGCGGAATCTATTTTGCCCAGTTGATTGTCCGGATGGGCATCGCGCCGGAGATCAACGCCAAAGCCACCATCGTCGAGCAGGGCTTTACCGCCGAACGTCTCGTGAGCGGCGAGGCGGATCTTGCCGTGCAGCAGATCAGCGAGCTGAAGCAGGTCGACGGCATCGAGGTGATCGGCCCGATCCCGCATGACTTGCAGAGTCCGGCAGTGTTCTCCGCCGGCCGCATGGCAGATGCGAAGCACGCTGTGGCCGCCGATCGCTTGCTGCGCTATCTGGCATCGCCCGAGGTCGCACCCGTGCTACGGCAATCGGGACTCGAGCCTTGAATTCGCCGGGACGGCGACGCAATTTGAGGTCCATGCGAACCACTCTCTGCGCCATCCTCTTCACGCTGGCCCTCCTCACGCTTGCGGCACCGTTGCCGGCGCATGCGCAATCGGCCGACCTCGTCCTGTGCGATCGGGTGGCGGCCGACCCCAGCGATCCTGACAAGCCGGCCGATGTGAGGGGCGTGACGGAGCTCGCAGCCTCCGATATCGCCACCGCCATCAAGTTCTGCAAGCAGGCCGCAGCGTCGTCGCGCCGCGCGATGTTCGCGCTCGGGCGCGCCTATGCGGCCAACCGGCAGACGGTGGACGCGATCGCCGCCTGGCGCAAGGCGGCCGACAAGGGCTCGAGTGCGGCCATGGTCGAACTCGGTGTGCTCTACGGCACCGGTTCGGGCGTCGCGAAGGACGAGGCGCAGGCGCGAAAATTGTTCGAGAAGGCGGCGCAGGCCGGCAACCCCCGCGGCGTCAGCAATCTTGCGGCGCTCGGCGGCGCCGGCGGCGCCGATCCTGCACAAGCCCGCGCGCTGCTGGGCAAGGCCGCCGAAACCAACGCGGAGGCGCAGTACCAGCTCGGGCTCATGCTCTCCGACGGCACCGGCGGTGCCAAGGACGACGTCGCGGCACGCGCGCTGTTCGAGAAGGCCGCGGCGCAAAACCATCCCGGCGCGCTGGAGCGGATGGGCGCCTTCGTGCAGGAAGGCCGCGGCGGGCCGAGGGACAAGGACGCCGCGAAGGCCTATTACGAGCGCGCCGCAGCGCTCGGCGACGATGACGCCAAGAAGGCGCTGGAGCGGCTGCGCTGCCCCTATGCGATCAAGGACAAGCAAGGCAAGCTCGTCACCACGCTGTGCTTCTAGCCGGCCGCGAGGCCGTGATGGAACAGACCTCGCGCGAAGATGGTTGATTCCGAAAGCACGGCAGGAGCGCAACCATGATCCGCAAACTGGCATCCGGCGAATACCGCCTCTACTCACGCAAGGTGAATCCGAAGACCGGCAAGCGCCGCAACCTCGGCACCTTCAAGAGCCGCTCGGCGGCCGAGAAGCACGAGCGCGAGGTGCAGTATTTCAAGCGTCACTAGCGCCTGGCGCACGCGGTCCGGGCGCGGCAACCAAAAAGCGCGAAAACAACCCCATGCACAGTAGCTAAGGCGCTGAAATAGCTGAGATGTTGAAATCGCATCTTGCGGATTTGGCGAAATCGTTGCTCCGTCGGGCAAAACAGGAGCATGATGGCATCGTGGCGCGGAAGGTCCCGCCATCGGCTCCTGCGCGGAAAAGGCGGATGGCCTCCGTGCAGCAGCAGTGCTAGGTCACTCACGATTCCTTTTGATTTTGCAGGTTTATTGCGTTGCTGGACGGACTTTACAAGGTTGAATACGGCATCGACGGCGCCTTCGGCCGCAGCATCATGTGCATGCACAAGGGCACGATGCTGGGCGGCAATTCCGCTTTCGCGCATCTTGGGAGCTACGAGGTCAGGGACGGCGTGATCGAGGCCGAGGTCATCACCGAGCGCCACAATGACGATCCCAACTACAAGCCGCTGATGGGCGCTGACGTCGCTGCGATCAAGGTGCGCGGCAGGACGGAGGGATCGATGATCCTGTTCGAGGGCAAGGCGGATCCGATGCCGGGCAGCGTGTTCTGGGCAAACCTTACCCCGCTCGACGACGGGGCGCCGCCGCCGCGTGGAACGATCGGGCCGGGCGCGATCGTCAACGGGCTCTACGCCATCCATCTGCGCGCACTCGATGGCGTCGATGCCGGGCTCTCCGGCGTGATGCTGCTGATGGACGGCCGCATCCTCGGCGGCGACGCGTTCTTCTATTATCTCGGCTCCTACTCCTCGGCGGATGGCCGCTGGAAGGGCGAATTGCTCAACCAGGAGCACACGCCGGCGAAGGGCGAGAACCCCGTGTTCGGCGGATACGAGGTCGGGATCGGCTTCTCCGGGACCTGCACGGAAGCTAGCGGCGAGCTCGAAGGCATCGCGCTCGCGGGCAAGCGCAGCCTGCGCCTTGCGGCTTCGCTCAAGCTGATGCGGCGGGCCTAGGGCGTGTACTCATAAATTGGCGGCAATCCACGCGTGGGACCAACTTTGCTTTTACCCTCGCGTCCACATCGGCTAGACTGGTCTGGCTGGCAGTATGGGGTGACTCATGGACATCCCACCGATCACAAGGCGATTGGCTGCGATTCTGGCGGCAGATGTTGCTGGCTACAGCCGCCTTATGGCTGCGGACGAGGAAGCGACGCTGCGGACCCTGGACGCGTACCGTCGCACGATTTCCGATCTCATATCTGAACACGCCGGGCGCATTTTCGGATCCGCCGGAGACAGCGTGATTGCAGAGTTCAGCAGCGCGGTGCAGGCCGTCCGCGCCGCAGTCGCTATCCAGCGCGCGCTCCATCGCCACAATGCCGATCTTCCGAGCGACCGGAGAATGGAATTTCGAATTGGCGTCAATCTCGGAGACGTGATGGTGGACAGTGACAACCTGCTCGGCGACGGAGTAAACGTTGCTGCACGGTTGCAAGGCGTTGCTGAGCCGGGCGGCATTTGCATCTCTGGTGCAGTCCGCGATCAGATCGAAGGCAAGCTGACCTTTCCCCTTATGCCAATCGGACAGCGATCGCTAAAGAACATCAGTCGTCCAGTTTCGGTCTATTCTGTGGACTGGCGGCTCCAGCATCCGGCGGCCACGGGCGTTTTGGGTGGCGAGCTTGCGCTGCCGGACAAGCCATCGATTGCGGTGCTCCCTTTCTCCAACATGAGCGGCGATCCCGAGCAGGAGTATTTCGCGGACGGCATTACGGAAGACATCATTACCGCCCTGTCTCATCATCGATGGTTCTTTGTCATCGCCCGAAATTCGACCTTCGTCTACAAGGGGCGAGCCGTCGATGTGAAGCAGGTCGCTCGCGAGCTCGGCGTGCGATACATCCTCGAAGGGAGCGTAAGACGGGCCGGTCAGCGGGTGCGCATCACAGGCCAGCTGATCGAAGCGGAAACCGGAAACCACCTGTGGGCCGAGCGATTCGACCGCGACATGACCGATATATTTGCCATCCAGGACGAGATCACACAGAGCGTAGTCGGCACGATTGAGCCGGAGATGCTGCTGATGGAAGGCAGACGAGCCTTTCGCAAGAGCGTCGGCAATTTGAACGCGTTCGACTGCTGCATGCGCGCGATGTGGCATTTTTCACAGAAGACCCCCGAGAACCATAATGAGGCCGTTGCTCTGTTGCGGCGGGCGATCAGCCTCGATCCGACTTTCGCGCAGGCACATATGGCGCTTGCACGCACGCTGAACAGCCGGGTGTGGGAGGGCTGGAGCGGCGATCTCGCAAACGACGCATCTGAAGCTCATGCGGCTGCGGCGCGCTCGGTCGCGATCGATGACCGCGACCCCTATTGCCACTACGCGTATTGCTGGACGAGTTTGGTGAAGCGAATGCACGCGCAGGCGCTTGCGGAGGCGCAGCGTTCAATCGACCTCAACCCGAATTTCGCGCTTGGGTTCTTCGCCCTTGGCCTGGTTCGGGTCTATATCGGACACTTCAGAGAAGCTCTCGACGCCCTACTGCGCGTCCTCCGTCTGAGCCCGAACGATCCTCAAGCCGGCGCCTTTCTCGGCTTCGTCGCGCTGGCTCATTATCACCAGGAGAACTACGAGGAGGCTGTCCATTATGGTCAGCTCGCGATCGGCACGCGGCGTGTCTACCCGGGGCTCAGGCCCCTTCTCGCAAGCCTTGGCCAACTCGGACGGGTGGAGGAAGCGCGGCCGTTGCTGCATGACTTCCTCTGCCGTCCGGCGGACCCGCAGCAGCTGTTCGACATTACGACCCCCTACCTTGACGCGAGATACCGGGAGCACCTTGCAGACGGCTTGCGTCGCGCAGGCGTAATCAACCTGCGGTGACAGTCGTTCGGTCGAATGGCTTGTCCAACCCTCTTGAGGCAACGGCTCTCTACCACGAGGGAGAAGCAGTCGCCGCGAACCGCCTGCTCTGGTAAAGGGGAAATCCGTCGGGCGGCCGAAGTCGCCTAAGGGTCAAAAGCGTGAATCGAGGATCGCGGGACAGAGGTCCGATCTATTCCTGATAGCGGACCCAGCGCGACAATCCCAGCTTCTTCGCCTTGGGGCCGATAGGCGACATGCAGCAGGGTATTACTCTATGTACAGCAGCCCCCGCTTCTTATCGCCGTCGAACGTATTTACAGCGTCGAACAGCCGCTTTCGCTCGACTAGCCATGGCTGGAAGTCGAAATTGACATCGAGCACGAAAACTAGGTCCTCGGCTTCGAGATAGCCCCCAATTGGGGAATGATGTCCACCACCAGCACCAAAAATTCGAGCACGATCGAAATTCACGATGTAGCGTCGGCCCGGATCGTTGGAGCGACGCAGATGTTCTAGAAACTGGTTCTCGCTGAGATCGCGCAAGACCGTGACTTTCCGGCTCGTGTTGGTCCGGGCGACTTTGGCCAGCTCGTCAAGCGTGAGACCCATTATGCATACGCCTGTCCAGCAGCTCCCTGTGCCGGCCAACACCTTGCCCTCCGTGCTTGCCGCCTCGCCAAGCGACCGGTACGCATTCGCAACAGCGGCGGGTCCGCAACGAGAGCCATTTGACTGCCAATTAAGTTGTCTGTGGAATGTGGCTGCCACTGGCAGGTGCCACGCGCGCTCCATAAGCTCCGGAGTACGTGTTACCGATGACGCTATGGCTTCTGATGGCACGTGCGACTGGTCGACCACCAGGGCCCCGGCACCCACCAGACCCACAGCGACAACCATGCTGATGATACTGACGTAGTGCCATCGCTTCATGGGTCAGAACTTTAGCGGCAATGACGACAGTGGCCTGGCAAGATTATATTCTCAAGCTAACTGGCGGGAAGGAGATTCCATGTGAACGGCCGTTGAGGGTCAAAAGCCGTCGATGACCACCAAGCGGGGCGGCTTCCGCTGTACGCTTGGAGGCCGACGTTTAGTTTATGAGTACTCGCTCTGGCGCCTGCGTCACGGCGAGGGGCAGGCGGCTCCGGTCTTGACCCAGGCCTCGACCAGCGCGCCGGCGTGTTCCTGTGTGCCCGGCGCGGGCGAGCGGCCGAAACCGGGCTTCCAGGCCCAACCGACCAGCGTGTCCTTGCCGATGTGGTCGATCAGCTCTTCCACCTTGCGCCCGCCATTGCGCGCGAGGTCTTTTGATTTGCGCGCAGATCTCGCCGGCGGTCTTGCCCTCCCAGGCCATTTCGCAAAACGCGATTGGGTCGGCGGCGGAGGCTTTCCCGCAGGAGCGATTGTTCAAGCCATTGGGTATGACCAGCGCCGTTCTCGAATCCGACCCATCGGGCACATTCCTCGGCGAAGCCTTTCTGTACGCCAATGCGCATGATTGGGCGCGTTTCGGTGAATTTCTGCGCCTCGGCGGAGAATGGAATGGCCAACAGCTTTTGCCGCCTGGTTTCGTCGATTACATGCGCTCGCCAGCGCTTGCGTCCGATGACGGCCACGGTCCTGTGTATGGTCGTGGTCAGCTTTGGCTGGCTTCGGGCCTCGGGTTTGCCCTTCCCGCCGACACGTTCATGTTGAACGGGCACTTGCGCCAGACAATCACGGTTATCCCCTCGCGCAAATTGGTGGTCTTGCGCATGGGGTTAACGCGTGAAGATATTGGCTATAGCAACGCAAAACTGCTGCACGCCATCGTCGCCGCAGGTTTCTGAACCTTTTTGGATGATGACAAGTTCGGACCGCCGATTGGCGCCCCAGATTCCGCTCGGCCGCCCCAATGGCGAGAACCCCGTCTTCGGCGGCAATGAGGTCGGCATCGGCTTCTCCGGGACCTGCACGGAAGCTAGCGGCGAACTCGAAGGCATCGCGCTCGCCGGCAAGCGCAGCCTGCGCCTTGCGGCCTCGCTCAAGCTGATGCGGCGGGCTTGAGGCGCGTGCTAATAAATTCGTGGTGTCCGTTGTTGCGGGAAGCGGGCCTCATGCGTCGCACCCGGCAATGTCAGCAGGTGACCCATAGCAGGCGTGCATCGCGCAGGGGCCTAGTGCGAGGGACTGCAGTCCAGCTCCTTAATCCTCCCGGTGGCGTCAAACGCAAAAAGCGCACTCATGACACCAGTACTTGTGACGTAAGAGATAATGGTTCCGTCGTCGGAGTGATTGAGATCGTCCAACGTGCCTGCCGGATATTCTCGGAGGCGATCGAGCCAATAGGCACGAAGTGCCTGGCGGCCAGTAATGGTTTTGACGCCGCCGCAGCCGCAGTGAACCACGGCATCTTCGGCATACATTTCCAGGATCGCTTCGATATCGCCCGCGCGGTAGGCATCGAGCCAATCAACCGCAACGGCCATCGGGTCAAAGGACATATTCACCATGCCGTCCAAACCTGAGATTTAGGTCGGGTTAACCCTGCTAAACCCCTTTCTCCAATCGATTAATTGTACTTTAATACCCTGCAACCGGCCGCGGCCATATGCCGAAGGACATAAATGGCCGGGCCGGGGCTGAGTCCATGTTAGACGTGTCTGCCAAGCAGGGCATACTCAAGCGCATCCGACTTGTGATCGTCGATCGACAACCGATCGTTCTACAGGGACTGAAGTCGGTACTCGGGACACAGCCGGACTTCGACGTTGTCGCATCGTCCAGCGATGGGACAAGCTGCCTCGAAGCAATTCGGAATTTGACACCCGACCTCGCGCTTATTGCCGACTCCCTGCCAGATCTGACGGTCTCCGAGATCCTCGCGATTGTGAAAGCTGAGAAGCTTTCCACGCGCCTGGTGTTCTTTACCGAGTCCGACATCGACCACGATCTGACTGCAGCTATCGCTGCCGACGCCTGCAGCGCAATTTCGAAGTATGCCTCTCCCGCTACTATGCTGCGATCGCTGAGGCTGATGACGAAGAGCGGTGTGTCGCTGGAGCAGTCCGATCTCTCGCCAATCGGCAAGGAAGCGGACGGCGGCGGCAAAAATGATAAGATGCTGGAGCTATTGACGCACCGGGAAGGTCAAATTGCACGACTCGTGTCGGAAGGAATGTCGAACAAGGAGATCGCACGCCAGCTAAACCTTTCCCAAGGGACAGTCAAAGTCCACCTGCACAATATTTTCCAGAAGCTTGAGATCACCAACAGAACTGTGCTCGCGACCATCGCACTGTTGCAACGCCCCTCCGGCTTCGGCACGCTCTCGCTGGCCTTCCTGGCGTTCGCAATTGCGGACGAACTCAAGGCGTCGGAAACGAACGACATCTTTCCGGATGACAACAGCATCGGCCACGCGGGCGAGCACGCCGAGTATGAGCCCTGGAAAAAAGCTATTCTCCGGCACCTCATCGTCTGGGAATCCGGCGAGACGCTCACGCTCACCCAGAGAGACTTTTTCGCCAAGGCGAGCCAAATCACGAACCCGGCGGCGGCAATGGAAGCGCTGCGCGCGGCCGAGCAATCCGTAGGCTCGAAACCGTGGAAACACTACGGTCCTGTTGGATCGAGCGCACCCAATCTTCCTGCGCCTTTACTGCGAGGAACAAACGACACACAGATCGGAGATGACCCGGCCCCAGAACACCAATTCCCGCGGCTTGCTTCCAATCCGATATTGACCCACGGAGGGTATGGCACCTTCGCCACTCTCGCTGGTGCGTTGATCTACGCACTGAACGACCCCCATCTCGCCGTGCAGTCGCATGACGCGGATCAAGCTTCGAACGACAGCTTCCTGGCCGTCACCGGAGAGAATGCGACCACAAAACTGGCCGCGATCACCCATGCTGACGCCAATCGTGCAGACAATTCAGCCCCAGGTTTCCTTTCGCACGATTTGCGCCCGTCTTCCACCGTTGTGACCACTGGAAACGACAACGTCGCTCAAGAAGGCCACGATGCCAGTATTGGCGGATATAGCCGCGATCAACTGATAGGTGGCAACGTTAAAAACGTTGTTTATCGCTCCCCGATCGATTCCAAGTCTACCTCTTCCGACTCTGTCTTCGATTTCGCATCTGGGCCGAGCAGGATCAATCTTGCGGCTTTCGGAGCGCTTGCTTGGCTGCATATAACAGCGGCAAGCAAGTCTATACCGCCACATACACTCGCGTGGGTCTACGACTCCGCAAGCAATCAAACGATCGTCTATGTGAATCCGACCGATCATATCCTTGATATCGGGGATCGCGGCCTGCTGGAAATCCATCTGCAGGGCAGTGTAGCCATTACGGAGGCGGATGTCGTCTCCGAGCCAGATGGCGGGGCTGTCGCCACCACCTTGGAGCAGCTCGAAGCAGCGCTGATATCGGCGACCGCAACCGATGAGACTGTTCTCAGTGCGGACAAGATCCATGCCATTGACGATACGAGCGAGAGCACAATTGGGACGGCTGGAGTTTGGACCGTTCTGGCCGACGACGGCTTGAGGTTCCAGTTCGGGGAGACTCGGACCGGCTTGGGGGCGTCGACGAGATTCAGAACCTTCACGAGCGATTCGGCGGATGCGACGGAAGAGGGCGCTGGTGCGTCTGGCTTGCCGGCTCACGTATCATCAATCGCGCTTGCTCATACTGCGACGGTTCCGGCAGTTGAAAGTCTCACATCGAAGAGTGAGCCGATCAATGCGGACACCGGCGTTTTGTCGACCCAGCAGAACGAGATCGTCAACCCGGGCGCCGCAACGGCTGCCAATGCGGACCGCGATAACTCGCAGCACGCTTCGGAGCCAGGGTCTGCAAAGGCGGCCACAGAGCCGGCCGAAGCGAAGTCCATGCCGGGCAACGGCGTCGGCAATGACAATGAGCATCATTCCCAGGCTTCGGACGGTTCGCCGGGGTCAGCGAAGACGGTAGAACCAGACGGTGTGGATCACAGCAATTCGGGGCACCCAAAAGCACCGGAAGTAGCCGAGAGCGTCGAAACGGCCGGTAAAACGGACCGGGGTAACTCGCAGCCCGCTTCGGAGCCAGGGTCTGCAAAGGCGGCCACAGAGATGGCCGAAGCGAAGTCCATACCGGGCAACGGCGTCGGCAATGACAATGAGCATCATTCCCAGGCTTCGGACGGTTCGCCGGGGTCAGCGAAGACGGCAGAACCAGACGGCGTGGAACACAGCAACTCGGGGCACCCAAAAGCACCGGAGGCAGCCGAGAGCGTCGAAACGGCCAGTAAAACGGACTGGGGTAACTCGCAGCCCGCTTCGGAGCCAGGATCTGCAAAGGCGGCCACAGAGATGGCCGAAGCGAAGTCCATGCCGGGCAACGGCGTCGGCAATGACAACGGGCATCATTCCCAGGCTTCGGACGGTTCGCCGGGATCAGCGAAGACGGCAGAACCAGACGGTGTGGAACACAGCAATTCGGGGCACTCAACCTCTGCAAACGCACCGGAAATAGCCGAGAGCGTCGAAACGGCCGGTAAAACGGACCGGGGTAACTCGCAGCACGCTTCGGAGCCAGGATCTGCAAAGGCGGCAGCGGCGGAGCTGACTGAAGCTGGACCCATACCGGGCAACGGTGTCGGCAATGGCGCCGAACATCGCGCCCCGGCTTCGGACGCTGCGAGCGCGTCAGCGGCAGTGAAGACGGCAGAACCGGCCGTCGCGGAGCACGGCAATTCGGGGCACGATTTGCCCTCAACCTCTGCAAACGCCACCGCAGCAGCCGACATTGTCGAACCGAGCGTCGCAAGCGGAGATAACGCCGGAGACGGAAACTCGCAGCGGGCTGCGCCATCTGCTGCAATCGCATTACAAGCTGCACAGCCGGCTAAAGCAGCGTCCGAAACAGGCGGCGCGAATCAAGAACTGGTGTTCCACTTCGATAGCGAGGCAACTCCTTCCACTCTCGTCGCGCTCGACCCTAAAGAGCACAATAATCCGCTCGATCCGCACGTTCCGCCCGATCAGGACGCGTACTTCGATATCATCGTCAAAACACCCCCCAATGCACTGGACGAACACGCGGCCAGCCACGGCAATAATGGTACGCATCATGCCATTGTGTCTGCTGTATCTGCGCCTCATGACTTGCTGATCTGAAGTGTTGAATTGTCATTGACTGAGATGAGAAGGCGCACGACAGCGAGGGCCAGATGTTGAGCAGGCCGCCCCGCACGTGTGGGCCGCCCGATGCGGGCGCCCTTTGGAGTCCGCAGCCATCGCGGCCTCCGCTTTTGGCCCAGGCCGTGTGAAAACGTTCTGTTTCCGGTGATTCGCGCGATAGGATTCCCTGCACTTGCGGGGACGTCCAATGAAGCGCTTTGTTGAAGGGGTGGATCGCGGGCAGAGCATGCTGTTTCCGGCATCGCTCGATGACTATGTGACCGTGGATAATCCAGTGCGAGCGG
>NZ_JAACFT010000080.1 GCF_029051685.1 Bradyrhizobium sp. CSA207
TGACATTGGTCGCGACCAGCTCGTCGAGGCCGGGCTCGTAGATCGGGATCTCGCCGCGATGGAGCGCCGCAATCTTCTTCTCGTCCTTGTCGACGCAGGTGACGTCGTGACCGAAATCCGCAAAGCAGGCTCCGGACACCAGTCCCACATAGCCCGTGCCGATCATCGCAATTCGCATGGAAAAAACCTGTCTGCCTTGGTTAACGAAACGCCAATGCGGGCGGTTTAGCATTTTCCCGGGGTGGGGGAACAGTCAGTACGCAAAAACCGGCACACGAATTGTACCGGTAAAGAAATCGTAAGCCGCATGGCGCCACACTGCCCCAAGACTGCTCAAAGTCCAGACAGAGCCGGCCGGAACACGCCTCGAAAAGGGACACCATGGCACCATCAGGCACAATCGCTGCGAGCGGGGGACTCAAGGCCCCGGCTGCCGCGCGTGTCGACTGGATCGACTATGCCAAGGGCATCTGCATCGTCATGGTCGTGATGATGCATTCGGTGCTCGGGGTCGAGCTCGCCGCCGGCGAGACCGGTTTTATGCATGTGCTGGTGGCCTTCGCAAAGCCGTTCCGGATGCCGGATTTCTTCCTGATTTCGGGCCTGTTCCTGCCCCTGGTGATCGACCGGGACTGGCGCACCTATCTCGACCGCAAGGTGGTGCATTTCGCCTATTTCTATGTCGTCTGGGTGACAATCCAGTTCGCCTTCAAGGCGCCCGCCTTCGCAACGGAGACGAGCTGGCGCGACGCCGGCCTTCTGTATCTTGAATCCTTCGTCGAGCCGTTCGGCACGCTCTGGTTCATCTATCTCTTGCCGATCTTCTTCGTCGTCACAAAACTGACACGGCGGATCCCGCCGCCCGCGATCTGGCTCGTTGCGGCAGCGCTGGAGACGGCGCGGATCGCGACCGGCTGGACCGTGATCGACGAGTTCTGCGCGCGCTTCGTCTACTTCTATTCGGGCTATTTGTTCGCGCCTTACGTGTTCACGCTGTCGGATCGCGCGCGCAACCATCCCGCATGGACGCTCGTGGCACTCGCAAGCTGGGTGGTCATCGACGCCGGCGCCGTCGCCTATGGCGTAAGCGAATGGAAGATCGTATCGCTCGCGCTCGGCTTTGCCGGCGCCTGCGCCATCATCGCATCGGGCTCGCTGCTGGCGCGCGCCCATTGGCTCAATGTCCTGCGCTTCTGCGGCAAGCATTCGATCGTGATCTATCTCGCCTTCTTCCTGCCGATGGCGGCCACGCGAACGCTGCTGCTGCGCACCGGCGTCATTCCCGACATCGGCACGGTGTCGCTGATCGTCACCATCGCCGGCGTGATCGGATCGCTCGCGATCTGGCAGGCCGCGTTACGGCTCGGCGGCAATTTCCTGTTCGAGCGGCCGGATGCGTTCTGGATCGCGCCGAAGAAGGCGGGAGCCGTGCTGCAGGCGGCGGAGTAGCTGTCATGCCCCGCGAAGGCGGGGCATCCAGTATTCCAGAGGCAGCAGCCGCGTTCGGAAAGGCCGCGGCGTACTGGATTCCCCGCCTTCGCGGGGAATGACAGTGGAATGCGCGAAATGACAGTGGGGATAGCCGCGCCGCCGGCCCAAAATTCCCCCTCTCAAGGCTGTCAAAATCCGCAAAAATTCATACATTGCGGCCATGCCCAAGACATCCCCGAAGACCACCGCCAAGTCTGAGACGCCTCAGTCCGAGACCAAGGCCGACACCAAGCCCGCTGCTGCCAAACCGGTCACCGCAAAGCCGGCCGGCAAGGGCGATCACGTCTTCCTGGTCGATGGTTCCTCCTACATCTTCCGCGCCTATCACGCGCTGCCGCCGCTGAACCGAAAATCAGACGGCCTCCAGGTCAATGCCGTGCTCGGCTTCTGCAACATGCTGTGGAAGCTGCTCCGCGAGATGCCCGAGGACAACCGGCCGACCCATCTGGCGATCATCTTCGACAAGTCGGAAATCACGTTCCGCAACAAGATCTTTCCCGATTACAAGGCGCACCGGCCGCCGGCCCCGGATGATCTGATCCCGCAATTTGCACTGATCCGCGAGGCCGTGCGCGCCTTCGACCTGCCCTGCCTGGAACAGGTGGGCTTCGAGGCCGACGATCTGATCGCGACCTATGTGCGGCAGGCCTGCGAGCGCGGCGCGACCGCAACCATCGTGTCCTCCGACAAGGATCTGATGCAGCTCGTGACCGATTGCGTCACCATGTACGACACCATGAAGGATCGCCGCATCGGCGTTGCCGAGGTAATCGAGAAGTTCGGCGTGCCGCCGAACAAGGTGGTGGAGGTACAGGCGCTGGCCGGCGATTCCACCGACAACGTGCCGGGCGTGCCTGGCATCGGCGTCAAGACCGCGGCGCAACTGATCGTCGAATATGGCGACCTTGAGCAATTGCTGTTCCGCGCCGGCGAGATCAAGCAGCCCAAGCGGCGCGAGGCGCTGATCGAGAATGCCGAGAAGGCGCGTATCTCGCGACAGCTCGTGCTGCTCGACGACAAGGTTGAGCTGGAGGTGCCGCTGGACGATCTGGCGGTCCACGAGCCCGACGCCCGCAAGCTGATCGCCTTCCTGAAGGCTATGGAGTTCACGACGCTGACGCGACGCGTCGCCGACTATTCGCAGATCGATCCAGCGAACGTGGATGCCGATCCCGGCTATACCAGCGGCGCCAGCGTCTTCTCGCCGCTGCCGCCGTCCGACGTCGTGCCTGCGCCAGGAGCGGGCGAACCGGCGCAAGCCGCGCCGGGTGAGCGCAACAAATCGGCGAGCAAGGACGACAAAGCCGCGAGCCCCAAGGGCGCGCCGATCTCGCTCGCCGCCGCGCGCGAAGAGGCCTTGCGAAAACTTCCGGTCGACCGCGGCAAGTACCAGACGATCAAGACTCTTGCCGCGCTCAATGCCTTCGTCGCGCGCATTCACGATACCGGCCATGTCGCGATCGAGATCCGCGCCAACTCCATCGATCCGATGCAGGCCGATCTCTGCGGCATCGCTCTGGCGCTGGCGCCGAACGATGCCTGCTATGTGCCGCTGGCGCACAAGCAATCCGGCGGTGGCGCCGGCCTGTTCGATGCCGGCCTCGCGCCCGATCAGGTCAAGCATGCCGACGCGATCGAAGCGCTGCGGCCGGTGCTGGAGTCATCAGGCATTCTCAAGATCGGCTTCGACATCAAGTTCAGCGCCGTCATGCTGGCGCAGCACAGCATCACGCTGCGCAACATCGACGATGCGCAACTGATTTCCTATGTGCTCGATGCCGGCCGCGGCTCGCATGCGCTCGAGCAGCTCTCGGAACGCTGGTTCGGCCTCGCCATGCTGAAGGAGAGCGAGCTGCTCGGCAACGGCAAGGGCAAGATCACCTTCGACCAGGTGCCGATCGACAAGGCCGCACCGCTTTCGGCGGAAGGCGCCGACGTGACGTTGCGGGTGTGGCGCGTGCTGAAGCCGCGCCTCGTCGCCGAGCACATGACCACGGTCTACGAAACCCTGGAGCGGCCCCTGGTCTCGGTGCTCGCGCGCATGGAGCGGCGCGGCATCTCGATCGATCGCCAGGTGCTGTCGCGCCTCTCCGGCGACTTCGCCCAGACCGCAGCCCGCGTCGAAGCCGAGATCCAGGCGATCGCGGGCGAGCCGGTCAATGTCGGCAGCCCCAAGCAGATCGGCGATATCCTGTTTGGCAAGATGGGATTGCCCGGCGGCAGCAAGACCAAGACCGGCGCGTGGTCGACCACCGCGCAGGTGCTCGACGAACTCGCCGAGCAGGGTCACGATCTCCCGAAGAAGATCCTGGAGTGGCGCCAGGTCTCCAAGCTGAAATCGACCTACACCGACGCGCTGCCGACCTACGTCAATCCGCAGACCCATCGCGTCCACACCACCTACGCGCTGGCAGCGACCACGACCGGCCGGCTGTCGTCGAACGAGCCGAATTTGCAGAACATTCCGGTGCGCACCGAGGACGGCAGAAAAATCCGCCGCGCCTTCATCGCGACACCGGGACACAAGCTGGTCTCAGCCGACTACTCGCAGATCGAGCTGCGGCTGCTCGCAGAGATCGCCGACATTCCGGTGTTGAAACAGGCATTCAAGGACGGTCTCGACATTCACGCCATGACGGCATCCGAAATGTTCGGCGTGCCGATCAAGGGCATGCCAAGCGAAATCCGGCGCCGCGCCAAGGCGATCAATTTCGGCATCATCTACGGCATCTCGGCGTTTGGGCTGGCCAACCAGCTCGGCATCGCCCGCGAAGAGGCGTCGGCCTACATCAAGAAATACTTCGAGCGCTTCCCCGGCATCCGCGCCTATATGGACGAGACCCGCGATTTCTGCCGGAGCCACGGCTATGTCACCACCCTGTTCGGCCGCAAGTGCCATTATCCCGACATCAAGGCCTCGAACGCCTCGGTACGCGCCTTCAACGAACGCGCCGCGATCAATGCGCGGCTTCAGGGCACCGCGGCCGACATCATCCGCCGCGCCATGACGCGGGTTGAGGACGCCCTGGCCGAGAAGAAGCTCTCGGCGCAGATGCTGCTCCAGGTGCACGACGAGCTGATCTTCGAGGTGCCGGACGCCGAGGTCGCGGCGACGCTGCCGGTCGTGCAGCACGTGATGCAGGACGCGCCGTTCCCGGCCGTGCTGCTCTCGGTGCCGCTGCATGTGGATGCACGCGCGGCGACGAACTGGGACGAGGCGCATTGATCCGGTACAGCGATCGTGCGCGGGGGCCAACTGTTTGAGTGATCTCAGCCCGCTGCTCGCTTTCGCGCTGACTGTGCTCGTGATCGAGGTCACACCCGGCCCAAACATGACCTATCTCGCGGCACTGTCGCTTTCCAGCGGCATGCGCACGGGTTTTGCCGCCGTTGCCGGCATCGCTCTGGGCCTAATGACCTACGGCGTGATCGCGGCATTTGGCCTCGCCGCCGTGATCGATCATTCGCCCCTGCTCTACGGCCTGCTGCGATGGGGCGGCGTCGGCTACCTGCTGTGGCTTGCCTGGGAGGCATGGTCGGGCAAGGAGGACATCGCGCCCGACGCGGCAGGCGATGGCGAAGCGCGGCCGTGGCCGGCCTTCCGGCGCGGCCTGATCACCAACCTGCTCAATCCGAAAGCCGCTGTGTTCTATGTGGCCGTCCTGCCTGAATTCGTGCACGCCGAAGCCGGAGCAGTTGTCCGGCAGACCCTGGTTCTCAGCATTGCCTATGTCGCGATCGCGACCTCGATCCACGCGACGATCGTCGCGCTTGCGGGATCGCTGCAATCGATCATCGACGTCGCGAGCAACCGCGGCACGGTTCGGCGTGTGTTCGCCCTGGCCCTGGTCGGGATCGCCCTGTGGTTCGCCTTCATAACGGGCCGCGTGAGCTGAATTGTCCTCCGAGCAATTGCGCGCTGGCCGCGCTGTGCCGCGCATATTAGAACCGTGCCGTCGCCACACCGGTTCGCCCATGCCCCACACCTCCGCCCTGCTCGGCTTCGCACTTGTCTGCCTCGGCCTCGTGCTCACGCCGGGGCCGAACATGATCTATCTGATCTCGCGCTCGATCACGCAGGGACCGGCAGCGGGCATCGTCTCGCTCGGCGGCGTGGCGCTCGGCTTCGTGCTCTACATGCTGTGCGCGGCGTTCGGGATCACGGCGCTGCTGCTCGCCATTCCCTTTGCCTATGATGCGCTGCGCTTCGCCGGTGCGGGCTATCTGCTGTGGCTCGCCTGGCAGGCGGTGAAGCCCGGCGGACGCTCGCCGTTTAAGGTCAAGCAGCTCGCGATCGACAGCCCGCGCAAACTGTTCGCGATGGGGTTCGTCACCAATTTGCTCAATCCGAAGATCGCGATGCTGTATCTGGCGCTGCTGCCGCAGTTCATCGATCCCACCGCCGGCAGCGTGCTGACGCAGTCGGTGGTGCTGGGTGCAATCCAGATCGCGATCAGCGTCAGCGTGAATGCGATGATCGCGCTTGCCGCCGGCTCGATCGCGCTGTTCCTCGCGAGCCGGCCAAGCTGGATGCTGGTACAGCGCTGGCTGATGGGCACAGTGCTCGCCGGGCTCGCGGTGCGGATGGCGGTCGAGGCGAAGAGGGTGTGATGTGCTCTTCACCCTCCCCTGGAGGGGGAGGGTCGGCTCACATTGAGCGTAGCGAAATGCGAGACGGGGTGGGGTGACGGTCTCTCCCCATCCAACAGTGCCCGATTGGAGAGATCACCCCACCCCGCTCGCGCTTCGCGTGATCGACCCTCCCCTGAAGGGCAGGGCTATCGCATGTTCAGAAGCATGTCGACGAGGAAGCTGTCGTCCCAAGCGGCCCGTTTGAGCTTGCCCCGCAAAGAGGTTTTTGTGTCGGGATGAGCGCGAGCAATATTGAGGGCAAGTCGG
>NZ_JAACFT010000081.1 GCF_029051685.1 Bradyrhizobium sp. CSA207
CGCATCTCGCCGGTGGCGAGCACGAAGTCGTCCGCCTTGTCGGCCTGCAGGATCTTGTGCATGCCTTCGACATAATCCTTGGCATGACCCCAGTCGCGCTTGGCGTCGAGATTGCCGAGATAGAGCATCTTCTCCAGACCGACCTCGATACGGGCGACGCCGCGCGTGATCTTGCGGGTCACAAAGGTCTCGCCGCGGATCGGGCTCTCATGGTTGAACAGGATACCGTTGCTGGCGAACATGCCGTAAGCTTCGCGGTAGTTCACGGTGATCCAGTAGCCGTAGAGTTTTGCCACGCCATAAGGCGAGCGCGGATAGAACGGCGTGGTCTCCTTCTGCGGGATCTCCTGGACGAGACCATAGAGCTCGGAGGTCGAGGCCTGGTAGAACCGCGTCTCCTTCTCCATGCCGAGGATACGGATCGCCTCGAGCAGCCGCAGCACGCCGATGGCGTCGGCATTGGCGGTGTATTCGGGACTTTCGAAACTGACGGCGACGTGACTTTGGGCGGCGAGATTGTAGATTTCGGTCGGCCGGATCTGCTGCACCAGGCGGATCAGATTGGTCGAGTCCGTCATGTCGCCGTAATGCATCAGGAATGGCACGTCGCCAACATGCGGGTCCTGGTAGAGATGATCGACACGCGCGGTGTTGAACGACGACGAGCGCCGCTTGAGGCCGTGCACGACATAGCCCAGCGACAACAGATATTCGGCGAGATAGGCGCCGTCCTGCCCGGTGACGCCGGTGATCAGAGCGACCCGCCGTTTGCTCTCTTGGTTTGACAAATCGTTTCTCTGCGCAGGCTAATGTCAGTCCCCGATCGACGACGTCAATCGCGTCTGGCCTCTTCGAATGCGCAAGCGTCACGCTCTCGAAGTGCCGAGTTCTGGACCCTCTATAGGCATTACATCGATCGCTCAACTGTACCGAGGTAACCTTCCACATCGAAAGGGTTTTGAAGGACTATACGAAAGTTTGTAGTCCGGCAGATGTCGTTCGGCCTTCGCCCTAGAGGCGTTTCTCTATTGCTTGGGTGCGACCAATGGAATTGCGGCGCGGATATAGGAGGTAAGCAGACCTGTGGGGCCGAGAAGCGTTCCCCAGTCTCTGCGTGCTCAACTCGCGCTTCGAGCCAGGGAGTCCCCTCATTTCTTCTCCTTGTCTAAGAGTGTTCCAGGCTTGCTGTTCATCCAGTGCAACTGCGAGCAAGCCGGGCAAACAAAGCCTTGAAATTCGTTCTCTGTCGCGCAGTCCTTATCATCATCGATCCATTTCTGGACAATCATGGTGGTAATCGGGCAAGCAAAAGTGAAAGAGCGCATATTGACTCTGTGCTGTTTGAGTTCACAGAAAACGCTGCATGAATGGGCCAGTGCACCTGCTATGCAAGACCTCAAGGGAGATTATCGCGACGAGCCGTGTGCTCTGTGCCCCTAACGACGAATTCAGTAGCGGAAATAATCTGGCGGTTCGTTGCTCGCGAGTGCGGCACGGAATCAACAAAATGGTGCGTCTAGCGCGCGGACGATATGGCTCAGAAGGTCAGTGCTCGGTTCGGCGACCATCCCGCCGGGGGTCTTTTGGCGGTTTGCTGATCCCGAGCGCCCCTTCTCTTATCGAGGCCGGCGGCAAAGTCCCGGTTCTTGAGCAAACTTTCGGGGGATACAGCCTGAACTGACGGATCAACTGCCTCAATTATTGCTTTTTTGATTTGCAGCCCCTCGGCAGAAAGAAGTGGGATGAACTGCTCGTGGAGGGGGCGACCTGGGCCCTTAAACCACGCGCCGCCCGCTCGAATGCGCCGAAAGCAGCGTAAGCTTAGCATTACAGTTGCCCTTTCTGAAGATTTCTGAATCCATGGGCAACCATGATTCGAAGATCGTGGACGCAGGCAGCTTCGATTGAAGAGACGCTTGCGTTGTGGGCGGCGTCGCTTCGCGAGATCAAGAAGCGGATACGTCCGTTGTTCGGGCAAGAGCGTGTTGCGAAGAATGCAGGCTTGTTTCTGGAAGGTCTGCTTGGAGACGAGCAACGCAAGACCGGTTGGATGCGCGGAGGCAGCTGGCGATCCTGGCCCATGGCGGCAACAGGCAATCCTGGGTCGCAGGGACTGGGATGCTGATGCTCTGCGCGATATCGTCCGCGATTATGTCATCGAGCATCTGGCGGACCCTGAAGCGGTCCTGGTGATCGACGAGACCGGTTTTCTCAAACAGGGCAAGGCGTCGTGCGGAGTGGCGCGGCAATACACTGGTTCGGCGGGCAAGATCATGAACTGCCAGATCGGCGTCTTCGCAGCCTACGTTTCGCGCCACGGTCATGCTTTCATCGACCGCGCGCTGTATCTTCCGAAGGAATGGACCGACGATCCAGAGCGCCTGGAAGCCGCATACGTGCCCCCCGATACCGGCTTTGCGACCAAGCCAAAGCTTGCGACGAGAATGATCGCACGCGCCATAGCCGCGGCTGTCCCATTCGAGTGGGTTGCTGGCGATACCGTCTACGGTGTCGGCGACATCGAACAGCAACTACGCCAGGCGGGCAAAGGCTATGTACTCGGAGTCAGCAGCGCTCTTGTATTCCATTCCTGGGGCAAGCGTCGATCGGTCGCCGGCACCGCCGCCGACATCGCCTCGACGCGGCGTTCGTCCGACTGGAAACGCCTGTCGGCAGGGGACGGAACCAAAGGACCGAGGCTGCATGATTGGTGCTATCTCGAACTGGCCGATCTCGATGCCGGGCAGTTCAACAGCGCAAATGACGGCTTGTGGACACGCGGCCTGCTGATCCGTCGTCGCATCGCCGATGGCGACCTTGCCTTCTTCACCACTTGGTGTCCGGCAGGAACAGCCATCGAAACGCTGGTCGCAGTCGAAGGCCATCGTTGGGCGATCGAAGACAGTTTTGAGACCGCCAAAAACGAGTTCGGGCTCGATCACAATGAGAGCCGTTCCTGGCATGGCTGGCATCGCCACGTGTCAATGGCGATGCTCGCCTTCGCCATGATGGCGGTGATCCGCCATCATGCCAATCCGCCGCGGCCAAAAAAACCCAACGCCGAACCACGGCAAAAACAAAGCCATCGCCGCCTCGTCATTGATCCGATGGTCAATCAAGGAAGTTCGGCCCATCGCCATCAGGCTCGCTCGAAAGCGGATCCAGCCCGCACACATCATCGCATGGTCACTCTGGCGCAGAGCTCACCAGGCGACCGCTCGGCGTGCGCACCTCAAAGCAAAACGGCAACTGTAGTGTTAGGCGGGCCCTTTCTGAGGCCTACGCCGTCCAGCGGCATCGGGGGCAGCCTTTCCATTTCTAGCGCTTCAACGTTCGCGTGGAGAATACGATGGCGCAGCCGCCAATTTCGAGGCCGCAACCTCAACAACGATCATGGCGAGCTGGCTTGCCTGAGCTAGGCGCCCGTTCGCCCCACACGAAGGAGAAACGAGATGAATCAGCGAGATGTGGCCGAAGTCAATCTTCACGACCTACAGGTCTCGGATCCGCTGATTGGGAAATGCCAGCACTTGGTGACGGAAGTAGCGATTCCCTATCAATGGGACGCGCTGAACGACCGCAATCCCGCAGCGACACCGAGCCACGCGGTAGAAAACTTCCGTATTGCCGCCGGACGTGCGAAGGGGGAGTTCTACGGCACGGTTTTTCAGGACAGTGATGTCGCAAAATGGCTAGAGGCGGTTGCTTGGTCGCTGTGCCAGGCGCCCAATCCGGACTTGGAGAAAGCCGCCGATGAGCTGATTGAAGTGATTGCGGCCGCCCAATGCGGCGACGGCTATCTCAACACCTATTTCATGCTAAAGGCGCCTCAGGACCGCTGGAGCAACCTAGCCGAATGCCATGAGCTTTACTGTGCCGGCCACTTGATTGAAGCGGGTATCGCTTTCTTTCTGGCTACTGGCAAACGACGCCTGCTGGAGGTCGTTTGCAAGCTTGCTGACCACCTCGGCACGGTTTTCGGCCCGGAGCGCGATCAGTTACACGGCTATGATGGCCATCCAGAAATTGAACTTGCATTGACGCGCCTCTACGAAGTGACGCAGGAGCAGCGATATCTGACGCTAGCCAATTATTTCGTGGAGCAACGCGGCACAGAGCCGCACTTCTATGACATAGAACACGAGAAACGCCGGCAATCCTGCCACGTCAAATCATCTGGCGTGCCCTCGATGGTGAAAAATAAAGCCTATAGCCAGGCGCACCTGCCAATTTCGGAACAGCGGACCGCAACCGGTCATGCGGTTCGGTTTGTATACCTTATGACTGCGGTCGCTCATCTCGCGCGGCTGCGTCAGAACGAGCAGCAACGCCAGGCTTGCCTACGGCTATGGCAAAACATGGTGCAGCGCCAGATCTATATCACCGGCGGTATCGGCTCGCAAAGCTTCGGCGAAGCGTTCAGCAGTGATTACGATCTGCCGAACGATACTGCGTACGCGGAAAGTTGCGCGTCGATTGGCCTGATGATGTTCGCGCGCCGTATGCTGGAGATGGAAGTGGACAGTCGCTATGCCGACGTGATGGAGCGCGCGTTCTACAATACGGTCCTGGGCAGTATCGCTTTTGATGGGCGTCACTATTTCTATGTTAACCCGCTCGAAGTTCATCCCAAAACGCTGCGGTCCAATGGCATCTACAGTCATGTCAGGCCGGTGCGGCAACGCTGGTTTGGCTGCGCCTGCTGTCCGCCGAACATCGCACGCATCTTCACATCAATTGGTCATTACATCTATACGCCATGCTCCGACGCGCTCTATATCAATCTCTATATTGGCAATAGCGTGGCGGTATCGGTCGGCGGGCATACGCTGCGGTTGCTCATAAGCGGCAACTATCCTTGGAGGGACGAGGTGGAAATCGCTGTGGAATCTGCACAGCCAATCGCCCACACGCTCGCCCTGCGCCTGCCGGAATGGTGCAGCGCGCCGGAGACGACCCTGAACGGCGAACCTGTCAATTGCGAGTCGCGCAAGGGCTATTTGCACATTCACCGCACGTGGCGGCAGGGAGATCGGGTCAAACTATCGCTGCCGATGGAAGTACGCCGCGTATACGGTCATCCGCAACTTCGCAATTTGGCGGGCAAGGTGGCTATCCAGCGTGGCCCTTTGATTTATTGTCTGGAAGAAGCCGACAACGGGACCGAGTTACATAACGTTTGGCTTCCTGCAGAAAGCCAGTTTTCGCTTATCGAAGGCTCTGGTCTCTTTAGCGACAAGATTTTGCTGCAGGCTGATGGGACCAGGTTGCAACACACGCATTCTGAAGAAAGGGCGCTTTATCAGTACGACAAAGTGCCCGGACAGCTACAACTGCAGCCGCTGACATTCATTCCGTGGTTCAGCTGGGCTAACCGCGGCGAAGGCGAAATGCGGATTTGGATTAATGAGCGCTGACGCGAACGCCTGAGTCGCGCGTCACATGCGATCAAGTTTGGCCGTGATGATGCCGTATCATCTCGGGCGCATCGGAGCTGACCCTTGCTTTCTTGACGGGCGGACCATCTTGCAGTGCGTCAGCCGTCTTCGGATTATCTACGCTGGCTGTCCGATAGTCAGCTAGATTGCCGCCCAGAAACAAGACCTCGGCCTCCTCGGTCGGTATTCCCCTCACCCAAACTCGCAACTCCTCATCTCCAGGAGCATGGCCGCGCTCTAAAATACCGTTGATTTTTTTTGTCGGCCAAGCGATGACACTCGGTATCGTGTAGGTGTGTAACTCCTTAGCGTTCTCTGCAATTGCCTTCGCGCCATGCTCGGTCTCGTCCTTTGAAAGGAGCAGTCGTGAGGGGTCCTCGCACAATGACACAAAAGCACTCTGTGTAACGCCTTTGGTGTGCCATGCAGCGAGGCGCGCCATATCAATTTCGTCCTCCCTTTCGTCGTCCGAGCAGATAGCGGCCTTAGAAACATGCGGGCTAGCGTGAGCACGCAAATCCGCTAAGGAACGCACATGCGCGATGGCACTCCCGGCTCGCGCTTCGCGCCCGTCAGCATAGGCGTTCAGATGCACCTCTTCATATTTGATCGAGCGCCACAACCGTTCGATGAAAATATTGTCCATGAAACGGCCGCGTCCGTCCATCGAAATCGCGACGCCCGCGGCCTCCAGCCTGCCGGTGAAGGTGGCGCTGGTGAACTGCGCGCCCTGATCGGTG
>NZ_JAACFT010000082.1 GCF_029051685.1 Bradyrhizobium sp. CSA207
TCCCCCAGCATCGTGCCCGCGCCGCCCCTCCTCGGCGTGCGCAACATCGAGGTCGTCTATGACGACGTCATCCTGGTGCTGCGCGGCCTCAGCCTTGACGTCCCCAAGGGGGCGATCGTGGCACTGCTCGGGGCCAACGGTGCCGGCAAGTCGACGACGCTGAAGGCGATCTCGGGGCTGCTCAAGACCGAGGATGGCGAGGTCACGCGCGGCGAGATTCTGTTCGAGGGCGAGCGCATCAACGGCATCGATCCCGACAAGATCGTCCGCCGCGGCATCTTCCAGGTGATGGAGGGGCGCCGCATCGTCGCCGACATGACCTCGCTGGAAAATCTCAAGCTCGGCGCCTTCACCCGCAGGGACCGCGAGGTCGGTGCCGATCTCGACATGGTCTTCAACTATTTCCCGCGCCTGAAGGAGCGCACGGGGCTCGCCGGCTATCTCTCCGGCGGTGAGCAGCAGATGCTCGCGATCGGCCGCGCGCTGATGGCCCGCCCGAAGATGATCCTGATGGACGAGCCGTCGATGGGCCTGTCGCCCCTGCTCGTGAAGGAGGTGTTCTCGATCATCCAGAAGATCAATCGCGACCTCGGCGTCACCATTCTGCTGGTCGAGCAGAACGCACGAGCTGCGCTGTCGGTGGCGAGCCACGGCTACATCATGGAGCAGGGCAAGGTCGTGCTCGACGGCACCGCGGATGAATTGCGCGACAACGAGGACGTCAAGGAATTCTATCTCGGCGGCGCCGGCGACCAGCGCAAGAGCTTCAAGAACCTCAAGAGCTTCAAGCGGCGCAAGCGCTGGCTATAGCGTTTTCAAGCGAAGTAGGAACCGGCTCGCGTGAAGACAACGCGTCAAAACAAAAGAGCCTCAGCTCAGCACCTGCTCCGCTTCCGTGACTGCGCAGAGAACATGATAGAACGACGACGCAGGAATGGTGTCGATCAGCGATTTGCCGTCGCGATCGAAATGATCGTACCAGCCACCCCGCACGGGATGGCTGAGATAATGCCGTTCGAGCCGCACCAGCGCCGCGCGCGCCTGCTCCGCCGCCCCCGCCTCGCCGGACTCGGCCTGGGCGATCCACGCCTTGGCCATCTCGGTCTGCGGCCACAGCCGGCGCGAGCCGCGGCGGACGTTGCCAGCGTCATCGCCCTCGTCGACGAGGCAGCCGGTCGCCCCGTCGCGATAGCGCAACGCGGTCGCCAGCAGTTCAGTGCGCCGCTGCCCGGTCGGACATCCCGTGATGCGTTCGAACCCCTTCAGGAGCCAGACCCATTCCGCCTGGTGCCCCGGCTCGACGCTGATCGGCTCGATCTTCGACCAGTCCTCCTCGAAATATTCGCCGAGCGTACGCTTCTGCTTGTCGTAGAGATTGGCGAGGAACAGTGCAAAAAACTCGCCGGCGCGGTTCTGGAAAGACAAATCGTGGGTCGCGTCGAAACAGGCGATCATCGCCTCGAACAGGTGCATGTGCGGATTCTGCCGGCGCGGCAGCGAGACCGGCAGACCTTCGTGGACGCCACCGTGCGGCGAGCGCAGATGGTCGTCGAGAAACGCGAGCAGTGCGTCGATCTCGGCGCGAACCTGCGCGTCCTTGTCGAGTGCATACACGCTCGCCAGCGCAAACAGAATGAAGGCGTGGTCGTAGGCATCGCGCCGAGCATCGAGCACCGCACCCTCCGGCGTCAGCCGGTGCACGTAGCCGGGCCGTCCGTCGGGCGCCTTCGCTCTTGCCAGCAGGTGCTCGAGCCCCTTCAGAGCGATGGCGCGCCCATCCGGATACCAGCCCATCTGCGCCGCCTTCGCGTAGCACCAGATCTGCCGGGCCTGCACGAACACGCGCCGCGGCGCGGCCGCATCTGCCGTGCCATCACGGTGCAGCCGGTCGATGAAGCCGCCCGCGGCATGGTCCCAGCCGACGGTCGACCACAGCGGCAACGCCTCGTCGATCACGCGACGCTTCAGGCGCGCGACGACGCCGGACGCCTCGTCCGCCGCAATGATTCCTTCGTCCGCCATCGCGTTCTCTCCACGCCCCGACAATGGCCGACTGATACCCATGCAAGCGGCGGCGTGCAACGGATGCCAACCCGGAAAGATCAGCCATGACCGCCCATTACGACGCCCTCGAGACGCGCGAACAGGCCGCACGCGAGGCCGAGCTGTTCTCCCGCCTGCCGGGCGTGCTGCGCAGCGCGATGACCGCACCCGCCTATGCCGAGCGCCTGAGGGGCTTCGACCCGTCTGCCGTGACCTCCAGAGCGGCGCTGGCGAGCCTGCCGGTGCTGCGCAAGTCGGAACTGCCGGCCCTGCACAAGGCCTCCATGCCCTTCGGCGGCTTCGTGGCGGCGGCGCCGGGATCGTTCGCCCGCCTCTTCACCTCCCCCGGTCCGATCTTCGAGCCGGAGGGGCGGCAGGCCGACCCCTGGCGCGGCGCACGGGCCCTGTTCGCAGCCGGGTTCCGGCAAGGCGACGTGGTGCTCAATACCTTCAGCTACCACCTCACCCCCGGCGGCTTCATCTTCGATTCCTCGGCGCGCGCGCTCGGCTGCGCAGTAATCCCGGCCGGCCCCGGCAGCACCGAACAGCAGTTCGAGCTGATCGAGGCCTACCGGCCGGTCGGCTACAGCGGAACGCCGGACTTTCTGAAAATATTGCTCGATGCCGCAGCAAGCGCGGGCCGCGACGTCTCCTCGATCAAACGCGCGCTGGTTTCCGGCGCCGCCTTCCCGCCTTCGCTCCAAGCCGAGATCAAGGCGCGCGGCATCGACGCCTACCAAGCCTTCGGCACCGCCGATCTCGGCCTCATCGCCTTCGAGACCGGGGCGCGCGACGGCATGGTCGTCAACGAGGACCTGATCATGGAGATCGTCAAGCCCGGTACCGGCGATCCGGTTGCACCGGGCGACGTCGGCGAGATCGTGGTGACCTCGCTCGACCCGCACCATCCCTGGATCCGCCTCGCACTCGGCGACCTCACCGCGGCGCTGCCGGGTCCGAGCCCGTGCGGGCGCACCAACATGCGCATCAAGGGCTGGATGGGCCGCGCCGACCAGACCACCAAGGTCAAGGGCATGTTCGTCCGCCCCGAGCAGGTCGCTGAAATCGGCAAGCGCCATCCGGCGCTCGGGCGCCTGCGCCTCGTCGTCACGCGCCAGGGCGAGACCGATGCGATGACCCTGAAGGCGGAGACGGCCGCGGCGAGCGATTCGCTGCGTGAGGAGATCGCAGCCAGCTTGCGGACGGTGACCAAACTCGGCGGCGCCGTCGAATTGGTGAGCTCGGGGTCGCTGCCCAATGACGGCAAGATGATTGCGGACGAGCGGTAGCGCCGCCGGATATCAACTCCAGGCTCCATCACGAGAATTGCCGGCTCGTCTTCCTTGCGAGGAACGGTTGATTCTCTAGTCCTCTTACATTTAAGTGCTGCCAAGTGGTCTTGTGCAGAGTGGAGCGAGCGTGACTGAAGTTGACCTTAAGGGACTTGTACGTCCGGTCACCACGATACTTCCTGCCTTGCCGGCGATGGAGGCCTCGTCACTTCTGACGGATGCATCGCCTATCCCTTGCGAGATGGGCCACCTGTCCTTCGGGCCGGAAGCTGGAACGGACAAGCAGCAGCACCTGTGCCCCGACAGTCAGTCTCTACCGTCATTTGGACGTCAATCGCCTCTTCAGGATGAAGCGTACCGACGCGGGACCATCGATCGTGATGAGGAAGTCAACCACTCTGCACCGACGCCTCACCTAGAATGTTCAATGTCTTGATTGCCGACCGCGCCGCGACTCACCCGGCTCTAGCCAGTCGAACCAAGTTGGCTCTTCTCGGCCTGTCTTATCTGGCTGTCTACTGCATCTCGCTGATCGTGGTGGTCAACTACTATAGTGGCTACTTGCGAATTGCGGCAAACGACACCCATCGTGTCTTGGCAGCGACGATAACGGTAATTCCCTTTGCCCTCTGCTCTGTCGCGTTCGCCTTCACCCGCTGCAGTTTCGGCTACGCGGTCGGCTTTTACTTCTACACTCTCATCACCGGCTATCTCTGGCTCGTGAACTTTTCAACGTTTCCATACGATCATCTCATGGCGTGGATCTCCGCGTTTGCCTCGGGTCTCGCCTTCCTGGCACCCGCTCTCATGATGGGAGCGCCGATAAGACAGCGTTTCGTGCTGACGCCTGAGGCCTTCCGAAAACTGCCATCAATCATTTTGATCGGGACCGTCGCCATTGTCGCAATTGGATCGTTCTACAATTTTCGATTTGTTGGCCTTGAGGAGATCTACCAGTTTCGCAGTGAAATCGGATTTCCCAAGCTTCTCGAATACGCGATAGGAATAACTTCAGGCGCCCTGCTGCCCTTCGCATTCGCCTGTTTCGTGTGGTTCAGGATGCGCGTGCGGGCAGGAATGTGTCTGGTGCTGCTCGCCGTCTTTTGGCCGATAACCCTAAGCAAGGCTTCGCTGTTTGCTCCGGCGTGGCTGATGTTCCTGGCCGTCCTGACCCGCTTTTTCGAAGCGAGGGTTGCGGTTGTGCTCTCTCTTTTTCTGCCCGTGCTGGCGGGCATCGTGGCAGCCGCATGCAACGTGAGCGGACTGCTTTCCTACCATTGGTTCATCACCTATTTCAGCTCCGTGAATTTCAGAATGCTGGCGCTCACCTCGAGCGCTTTGGATTTCTATAATGATTACTTTTCAACTCACGGCCCAACGTATTTCTGCCAGCTCAGCCCCGTCAGACTGTTTGTTTCCTGCTCAATTCGCGAACCGCTCTCTGTCGCTATGCAGAATGCCTATCAAATCGGATATTTCAATGCGTCCCTGTTCGCTTCAGAAGGAATCGCTTCCGTTGGCATGAAACTCGCGCCGCTCTCGGCCCTCGGCTGCGGGATTTTGATCGGCTTCGTCAACCGAGTATCCGCGGGATTGCCCGCGAGCTTCATCCTTCTGTCCGGAGGGCTTCTGCTCAACACCCTTCTGAACGTCCCACTGTCGACCGCGCTTGCAACTCACGGCGCGGCGTTACTGTTCTTGCTTTGGTACGTGACGCCCCGCTCCCTTTTCGCGGAGCCCGACAGCATGACCGGATTCGAAGCCGGCGGCGAGCCCTTCACAACGTCGGATCAGGACCGTTCGGTCGATCCGCAATACGCGTCATAAGCCCGCCGCAAGCCATCTTCGAGCGAGGTCGTCGCGCGCCAGCCGAGTCTTTCGAGCCGGCTGACGTCAAGCAACTTGCGCGGCGTGCCATCGGGCCGCGAGGTGTCGAAAGCGATTTCGCCGCGATAGCCGACGATTTTGGCGACGACGCGGGCGAATTCAGCGATGGTGATGTCCTCGCCGGTGCCGATGTTGACCAACTCCGCGCTCGAATGGGTCTTCATCAGGTGCACGCAGGCATCCGCCATGTCGTCGACATAAAGGAATTCGCGCCGCGGTGTGCCGGTGCCCCAGACCACGACGCTCCCCGCACCAGCGACCTTGGCCTCGTGGAAGCGGCGGATCAGGGCGGCGACCACATGGCTCAATTCGGGATGATAATTGTCGCCGGGGCCGTAGAGATTGGTCGGCATCACGCTGATGAAGTCGCATCCGTACTGGC
>NZ_JAACFT010000083.1 GCF_029051685.1 Bradyrhizobium sp. CSA207
TCCAGATGGCTGCCATCAACCTCACCCGCCACTCGTTCCATGGCGACTGGAACTATACGATTTCACCTCATCGAAAACATCATCGTTCCAAAACGAATTGACTGAGTTATTTATGGACGGGCCCTAACTGCCTCGAAGAGAGCCACGTCGATTTGATAACTGCCGTCGGCTTCCGTTTCGAAATGCTTGGTGGCCAGAATCGAAACTGCGTTCTGAAGTGATCGGATCGCATCCACGTGAAGCTTTGGCGTATTCATGCGCTCGACCCAAGCCTTGAAATCCAGCCGCAACCGAAACGGTGCGACGGATTGGCCTTGAAGTCCCGCCCGGGCGATGGCAGCCTCCCACTCGGCTCGCGAGTAATTGCGAACGTGTGAACAATCCCGCAGGGGCTCGATCGCCTGAAAATAGGTGTCGACGAGCGGATTGCTGGACGTGACGGTATCAACGATTACCATCGTGCCCCCTGCCTTCAGAACGCGCCGTGCCTCGCCCAGCCCAGCGTCAAGATCGCGCCAGTTACGCGCCCTGAAAACGGCTGAGCACGACATCGAAACTATTCTCATCGAAAGGAAGGCTTTCAACGGCGCCCTGGCGCACGTCACGTTCTCCAGCCCGCGTTCGCCCGCGGCGCGCGCGACCACGTCCAGCATTTCCGGTGAAAGATCACATGCCACGATCTCCTTGACCAAGGGCGCGACATTGAAAGTGACGTGACCACCGCCGCAACCGAGATCGAGGACGCGGGCATCGGTCCGGTTTTGCATCAGCAAGACCATCGCATCCAGATCCGGGCTCTGCGCATGCACCGCGCTCTTCAAATAGGCGTCGGCTCTGGATCCGAATTGATCGCCGACCAGGGCTACATGGCTCTTTTCCATCGTCGCAAGCTCCACTGTTGGCCACAAGGGCGCTAGCATGCGGCATAAACTGGTCTCAGCCTCAGATTTATGCTGGTAAAACTCTCACCATGATCCAGCAGACCGCTTCAACCCAGCTTCGGGAACTGGGAGACTTCGTCAGATCCATGAGGGAGCGGTTAGAGCCAACCGACTCGGCCTGCCTCTCACCGGCCGCCGCCGTACTCCGGGCTTGCGGAGAGAGGAAGTCGCCCAACTTTCCGGTGTCAGCGTCACCTGGTACACTTGGCTCGAGCAGGGGCGGGAGATGTCGCTCTCTGCGCAAGCGCACGCGCGCCTCGCGACGGCGCTGCGACTCGGCCGTGCCGGACGGGCCTATCTCTTTGAACTCGCCGCAAAGTGGGACCCGGATCAGCCCATAAGCGAGACGGACCATGTTCCATCCTCGCTTCTCGCCTGCGTCGATTTGCTCACTTCGCCCGGCGGAATTTCGTGCGGACCTTAGCGCTCACCTCAGTGATCCCTCCATTTCGCGGCTGATCGATGAGTTGAGCTCTCGTAGCGAGACGTTCAAGCTATACTGGCATCAACGTGTGGTGCTGGAGCGTGAAGGCGGCGAAAGGACATTTGACCACCCGCAAGATGGCCTTCTGGCCTTTGAGCAAGTCAGCCTTTCCCTTCCCGGCCATGACGACCTCAAATTCGCTGTGCTTAGTCCCGGCGCGGGGTCGGGGCATGTAGCGTCTTCTCTCTGCCTCGCTCTCGCGAGCATGCTTGAGGGTTCAATCGAGTCGAGCGGAACTGTTCGAGCCGGATCAAGAATCTGACAGGCCGTTTCGATCGCTTCCAGATGGCGGTGGTCGTCGGGGAAGAAACTTGACGTTTGCCGTGGTTGGGAGTGCATCGCCGTGGTAGAGCCGCCCCCAGAGAGGGCTCTTCCAGCCGGCGAGGTCTCCTCGTGACAAGCGATGGCTTGCCAAAACAGTGGTTCTGCTCTCGTGACGCTAGCGACATAGTTCAATGACACCCCAACCGAAAAACTTATTCCTGATTGGTACCTCGCATGTCGGGAAGTCGACCTGTGCGCATCGCATCGGCCTGGCCACCGGCTTGCCAGTGATTTCGACCGACATGTTAGGGCGTCATCCAGAGCGACCTTGGACCGGCGTGCCTGACGCCGTAGTAGAATTCTATCATCGTCTATCGAATGACACGATCCATTGGTTCCTCCGGGCGCATCATGAGAATATGCGGCCAATCATTCGGGAGAAGATCAGAGCGCAACGACAAATGGGAGATGGTTTTATATTTGAAAGTGCTGCGCTTCGCCCTGAATACCTAGCTGACTGGGAGATTGGCGATGCTCTGGTTGTGTGTTTCCACGTTGAAGATCCCGTCCTGCGCGAGCGTATCGTGCATGGGAGCCGGTATTCGGAACAAGGCAAACAAGTGAAAGCGGCAATAGAGAAGTTCGTGGAACGCTCGCTGCGCGAAAACACAGCCTTGGCTGAAGCTGCCAAGGCGCACTGGCGCACCGCGAATTGACGTCCCTAATCCCGAAAACGCCGATCGTTCAACTAAGGAGTTGGTGTCGCGTCTTGTCGGCTCGTCGGACCCATCATGAGGTATGAGTCAGCCGATGCCATCGGCCGGAGAAAACTGCATGCGCATGTACTACCAGGTGGACGCTTTCGCAGAGGGACTTTTCGCCGGCAATCCCGCAGCCGTTCTCGTTCCTTGACGGATGGCGAAGCTCCAATTGATCGTCCGACAATTGCGCCATTCCAGCCTGCTCTTCCGATAAGAGTTCCATGCTACCGCTTATCTGCTCTGCTCATTGCATGTCGGCTGTGGCGAGGCGTTGCCTTCGTGATATCGAAGCCCGCCTGTAGGGGGCAGGCCGGCATGGAACAGGAATTACGAGCGACGGTTGAGCGGGCGATTGTCGCGGCGGTTCGCGTTCACGAACCGCCTCGCTGCTCATCAATCATAGACGCGTCGTCGACACCCGGCGCATGCGGGAGTTGGCGCAGCCCTTGGCGGGTGATCTTCCTCCCTTCGCCTTCATTCAGACCCCGCAGCCATCGCTCCGGCCCCACCCAAGAGCTTCACGTTGAGGCGGCCGCCGGTGAACAGCATGTCGTCGAGCGCTTCCTCGATGTCAGCTGTGGTCACTGAGTTTCCGCCGTCACGGGCGATGCATGATTGCGCAATGCGTCGCATCAGCTCCTTAATGAAAGCGGCGCTGACGCCCTCAGTGCGGCGCACCGTCTCGGCTACGATCTCCGCCTCAAGCGGCAGGCCCATGCCGTAAAGCCGGATCAGCTTGTCGCGGCCGGTCGTATCAGGCAGCGGTATCTCGATCGCCTGGTCGATGCGGCCGGGGCGACCGGCCAGGGCGCCCTCGAGTTGCTCGGGGCGGTTGGTGGTGAGCACGAAGAGGATGTCAGCGTCTTCCTTCAAGCCGTCCATTTCATTTAGGAGCTTGTTCAGCGCGGCCTCCTCACATGTTGTCAAGTGGTCGCGCTTGCTGGCGATCAGATCGACATCCTCGATCACCACCATGGTAGGCTGCAGCAGGCGCGCGAGCGCCATATAGGCGCTCAGCTCACCGACCTCTTCGGCGGTGATGATTAGCGTGGTGTGTCCCGGTAGGTTGGTGGCGAGATAGCGGATGGTGTGGGTCTTACCGGTGCCGGGCGGGCCATAGAGCAGGATGCCCTTGCGGGTCGACTGGCCGAATCGGCGGAGTGCGCCGCGCGTGGCGACAAAACTCAACACGTTGCGATCAAGCAATTTGATAGCCTGTTCCCGCAGGATCACGTCCTCGCGCCTCACTGGTGCCAATCGATGCACCATGATGCCTCTTGAGCGGCCGCTGTAATCCGCACCTTTCTCGAATGAGAGGATCTTGCCGCGATAAGAACGTGCCGCGTGCACCGCCCGTTCCAGTTCGTCAAAGCTGCGCTGAACAAAGGCTTCGCCGCCAGACCCCGCAGGGGCAACGATTTCAATCCGGATCGTCGACTCTTGCTCGATCTCGAGCTCAGTAGAGAGCACGACGGCATAGAAAAATTCGCTCGCCCGGCAAAGCCACAGTCCATTGTACAGGCATTTGACCGGCGCCGTCTCGCCAGTATCAACCTGGTGATATTGCGGCGGCACCAGCGAAATCGCATTCTGTCCACGCCGTTTCATCCGAGCGAATGAAAGCGTCTCGTACCTATGTTCTTCATAGGCGCCGAAGAAGCGGACCGGATCGGCGAATAGCTTATCGATCGCGACCTGAACATCGGCCTGCATGTGGCCCGGGAATTGCCGCACAGTAGTGGCGAGTTCGCTCGGCGGTATATTGGGGAAGTGCCACTCAAGCGCTTCGAAGGCATATTCGAATTGCACGTCGGACAGGTCGGGGCCGTCCGCTTCGCCCGCGGCTTCGCCCGTGATCAGCAGGGGACATCCTTCAGCTCGGATACGCTCTTGCGCCGCCTCGAGGAGCGCCTTTGCGACTGAGGGAGGATAGCGTCCGCAGACGGCCTTGCCATGCTGCAAGACGAGTTTGGCGAGCGCAATGGCATCCCGCTCCTGTTTGTCGAATACCTCGCGCAGCAGGCGTACCACGAAACCGAGAGTCGTCTTGCCGTCATTGTGCAAAACAAGCTGAATGGGCGCACCGCCTGCGCAGATCTTGTCCACAAAGACCCCCGGTGCGTGTTCTAGTTGTTCGGCAGTGTTCGTCATGAAAGTGGTCTCCGATCTAAGCTCATCACCGGACACTTCGGCCGGCTTAGACACGCAATGCAAATTGCTTGCCGCCGCGTTCCTTACGCTTCATCGGCGGAATCCATAAAGAAGACACGCAAAGCCGCCGCAATCCCTCGAAGACCTTTGTCAGCAACCCTACACGCGCCGCAAAGCCAACAGGCGCGATCTCGAAAAGGTGAGCAATGTCAAGCTCGGGCGCACTGGCATGCGACGCCAATTCCTATGCAAACGACCCAGGCAAAAAGGATAGCCATGATCAATCTGACGGATAGCGCAGTGAATGCGCTCAAGAGCGCGATCTCGGCTTCGGCGCAGCCGACGAGCGGCCTGCGCATCATGGTCGAGGCCGGTGGCTGCGACGGGTTCAAATACCGGATGAGCCTGGCCGACGAGGCTAAGCCTGACGACACCGTGATCGAGCGCGACGGCGTCAAGGTGTTCGTCGTCGACAATAAGGGCCCGTCCATAAACAACTGCGTCATAATTGCCAGAGATCGCGAGGATTTTTTGCGCGGAATTCCCAATGATGAGTCGCGCGACGTAGCGTCGTGGGATGATTCGAGCCGCTCAGGCGCGCGCCGCGCGGAAGCGCTATCGGGAGATGGCCCCTGTTCTGAATGAACAGAGCCTCCGGCGCTTTGTCGCCCTGGA
>NZ_JAACFT010000084.1 GCF_029051685.1 Bradyrhizobium sp. CSA207
GCCAGTTGCCGGGCGCAGGCGCCCTCGCCTCCAGCGGCGGGGCGATCGTGAGCCAGACCTTCAAGCTGCTGCTCGGCACGATTAGCGCCGTCGGCAACGTGTTCATCGTGCTGTTTCTCGGGCTGGCCTTCGCCGCCCAGCCGAGCATCTATCATGACGGCCTGTTATTCCTCGCACCGGCAAGGCATCGGACCCGCGTGACCCTGATCATCGATCGGATCAGCGAGACGCTGGAGCGCTGGCTGATCGCCCAGATCATCGTCATGCTCGCAGTCGGCGCGGTGACCTGGATCGGTCTTGCCGCCATCGGCATCCCCGGCTCGTTCATCCTGGGAATCCAGGCCGGCCTTCTCGCCTTCATCCCGACCGTCGGCGCCATCATCGCCGGCGTCGTCGTGGTGCTGGCGAGCCTCGCCTCGGGTTGGATCGCGGCGCTGTCCGCCCTCATCCTGTTCCTCGGCGTGCACGCGATGGAGAGCTATGTGCTGACGCCGCTGCTCCAGCGCCAGGCGCTCGACATTCCGCCCGCCACGCTGTTCGCGTTCCAGATCCTGCTCGGCGTCGTGTTCGGAATCTGGGGCCTGGCCCTGGCGCTGCCATTGGTCGCCATCGCCAAGGTCATGATCGACCACTTCAAGACGTATGAAGCGACGCCCCGGGCCGAAGCCGCCTAAGCACCATCCGGACCCGAAGGGCCGCGTTAGCGCAAAGTGCGCAGCGGTTTTCCCTCGCGACAAACGCGGAACGCGTTTGCGCGGAGATCACGCTCCTGGCAGAGAGTCCTCAGGTGGTCAGCACGGTCTCGGTGTGCTCGACCTCGGGGGGCGAGGCAAAATACTGGCCGACGAGGCCGCGCCATTCGGCAAAATTCTCCGAGCCGCGGAAATCGACAGTGTGGTTTTCCAGCGTTTCCCACTTGACCATCAACCGGTAGCGCTGCGGCTTCTCGATCGATTTGTGCAGTTCGAAACCGTGAAAACCCTTGGCGCGGCCGAAGGCGGCCTTGGCCTTGGCGACGGCGGCTTCAAAGTCCTTCTCGCTGCCCGGCTTGACGTCGATTTGCGCGATCTCCGTGATCATCGGCTTCCACCCTTTTTGTTCGATGGGCGTATCTACCGCAGCCGGAGACAAAGAAAAAGGCGCCGGAAACGGCGCCCTGATCGGCTGAAAATGCGGGCGCGCTCAGGCGAGCAGCAGAACGGTGCCTGCGACGATGAGCGCGCAACCGATGAACAGCGTCAGCGGCCAATAGCTGCGGCTCTGGGTATAGCGTCCCTGCGCGCGGCGCTCGGTAATCAGCGCCGTCTCGTATTCGTCGGCGGTGGAGAACACGCAGGCGAAGCCGCTGCGCGCCGAGGCCGCAGCGGCTTCGAGCGACATCAGGGCAGCCTGCGGGTTCTGTCGACGGATCGATTCCATGACCGCAATGGTAGGGATCGAATGGTAAACAGGAGATTACCGCGAGGCCTCCCTGGGGGTCAGGCCGTGGCAGGTTGCGGTCGCGGCACACTGACACGCGCCGCGCTCTGGCGCCGCCAGTTCTCCAGCGACAGCGGCAGCTCCTCCGCTGCCTCGACGCGGTTGCGGCCACCGCGCTTGGCCTGGTAGAGCGCGGTGTCGGCCGAAGCCAGCAACACCTCAAGTTCGGTGCCGGCCGGACCGCCGGCAACGCCGATGCTGACGGTGGTATCGACCGGGCCTTCATCGACCACGACACCGGAGGTCTCGAACGCCTCACGTACGCGCTCGGCAACCAGCACGCCCTCCTCCAGCGAGCACGGCAGCAGGCCCGCGAACTCCTCGCCGCCGATCCGGCCCGAGAGGTCAGAGATGCGCAAATTGCTGACGACGATGGTCGAGAACAGTTTCAGCATCTCATCGCCGGCGGGATGGCCGAAGCGATCGTTGATTGACTTGAAATGGTCGATGTCGAAGATCATCACGGTCACCGGCCGGCCGGCCTTGGCCTCGCGCTCGATCACGCGCGTACAGGCTTCCGAGAAACCGCGGCGGTTGAGCATGCCGGTCAGGGGATCCGTCGATGCAGCGGTGCGGTGCGCGGTGACCGTGCGCTCCGACACCAGCATGAAGATCACGAACACGGTGCCGACGGCATAGAGCACGAGCTCGACCGCGAATACAGTGACCCAGATGCTGCCGGAGAAGCCGGCGTCGTTCGGGCGCAAGAAGCTGCCGAGCAGAATCGGCAGCATCAACACGCAGCCGTGCATCACCGGCACCACGAAGGCCGGCCAGCGGCGCTGCAGGCTCTTGCGCCGTTCGACCCAGAGCTCGCTCGCCGTCAGCGCCGCATAGACCGAGACGATGCCGGCGCCGATGAGCATACGCAGCATCGACGCCGCGGGATCGAGCAGCGTCACGGCCGCGACCCACGCAAGCGCGCCGAGCACGAGGCCGGGCCAGTGCGGCTTGCGGCCGTGGAAGACGCGCGCCGCATTCCATACCATGCCGCAGGCGACGAACCCGACCGCGTTCAGCGCCAGATAGAGCTGCGGACCGAGCTTGTCGCCGGCCGCAGTCCACAGCGCAACGGAGGCAGCACCGAGAAGATACGCCGTGCCCCACCATTTCAGCGCGGGGCTGTTCTCCTGCCTGCCAAAAAACACCATCATGGCGCCGAGCAAAGCGGCAACCATGGTGGCGACCAAATAGAGCGTGATGCTATCGAGCGACATCATGTCGGCCCCCTCTTAAACATAGCAGTTACGCGACCGGCCCAGCCGATTTGCGCGCCCTTCCAAATGCGACGCTATGTCCCGCGAGTTCCATTCAGGTTTTCATGCAAGGCCAAGTTTTCCGGAAACACGCCATCAATTTGCATACAAACGAACAACAAAAAGGGCGCTGAAATCAGCGCCCTTTTGCATCTCATTGAAGCCGCTTTCGCGGCGAATGTGACCGAAGCGATTAACGCTTCGAGAACTGGAAGGACCGGCGGGCCTTGGCCTTGCCGTACTTCTTGCGCTCGACCACGCGGGAGTCGCGGGTGAGGAAGCCGCCCTTCTTGAGCACTGTGCGCAGCTCCGGCTCGAAATAGGTCAGCGCCTTTGAGATGCCGTGACGCACGGCGCCGGCCTGGCCGGACAGACCGCCGCCGGCGACGGTGCAGACCACGTCGTACTGGCCGGCACGCGCGGCCACGACGAACGGCTGCTCGATCATCATGCGCAGCACGGGACGGGCGAAATAGACCTCGACCTCACGCGCGTTGACCGTGACCTTGCCGGCGCCCGGCTTGATCCAGACGCGGGCGACCGCGTCCTTGCGCTTGCCGGTGGCGTAGGCGCGGTTGAACTTGTCGACCTTCTTCTCGTGCTTTGGCGCGTCGGGCGCGGCTGTCTTGAGCTGCGAGAGCTGGTCGAGCGACTGAATGGATTCGGCCATGGTTATGCGGCCCTCGTGTTCTTGCGGTTCAACTTGGCGATGTCGAGCTTTTCCGGCGTCTGCGCCTCGTGCGGATGATCGGCCCCGCCATAGACGCGGAGGTTGCCCATCTGCACGCGACCGAGCGGACCACGCGGGATCATGCGCTCGACGGCCTTCTCGAGCACGCGCTCGGGATGCTTGCCCTCGAGGATCTGGCGCGCGGTGCGCTCCTTGATGTGGCCGACATAACCGGTGTGCTTGTAATAGGTCTTCTGCTCGCGCTTGCGACCGGTGAGGACCGCATGCTGCGCGTTGATGATGATGACGTTGTCGCCGCAATCAACGTGCGGTGTGTAGGTCGGGAGGTGCTTGCCGCGCAGGCGCATGGCGACGATGGTGGCGAGACGGCCGACGACCAGACCCTTGGCGTCGATCAGCACCCACTTCTTCGTCACCTCAGCCGGCTTTGCCGAAAAGGTTTTCATATCGGAGTTTCCGTGGACGGGGAGACATCGGCGCGAACACCGCACCGGACTGCGCGGTTTTCTAGAGAACTGACGCGCAACGGTCAATGCCCAAAGACGGAAATTACTTCAACAAAATCATTGGCTTAAAAATATGGTGCTATATTACCTGCAAAAACCTCAAACAGCTGGAATGGAATAGGTCGATGTGACATGGGCAATCGGATCGGGCGACGTTCCCGACAACAGATTTACCTCGCCGACTGCCAGGCGCTTGCCGAGCTTGAGAAGCCGGGCCTCCGCGAGCACGTCCTGGCCGGGCTGGCCCTTGCGCAGGAAGTTGATGTTGAGATTGGTGGTGACCGCGAGCCCGATCGGCCCGATCGCCGACAGGAGCACCACGTACATCCCGAAATCCGCCAGCGCCATCAGCGTCGGACCCGACACGGTTCCGCCCGGCCGCAGCATCTTTTCACTGTAGCGCTGGCGCAAAAGGCAGGTCTGGCCGTCCGCGCTCTCGATCGTGATGTCGCCGCCACTGAAGGCCTGGGGAAACTCGTCACGGAGAAACAGTTCGAGCTCCGCCACGCTCATTTTTGCTAACGCCATGCCCCCTCACCCTCGCTTCACGTCGCCTGTTACATTAAGTTAGCTGCGTCATCCAACTGCAATAACCCAAGCGGAATCTGCAATGTCCGTCCAGCCCGCCCGCATCCCC
>NZ_JAACFT010000085.1 GCF_029051685.1 Bradyrhizobium sp. CSA207
TGGCCCTAATGCGAAGCGTTGGACGGGCCGAGCTTGTCCGATGACAAGAGTAGACCGGAAGTGACCGTCAAGACGCCGCTTTTGACCCCAAAGCGAAAATCGATGTCTTGCGTGGAAAGCAAGGCTAGTTTTGACCAACCAGCCAACGGCGCTTTCGCCTTGTGAGAGGTCCAGCGATGCCCGCAGATCATGATACGCACCATGATACGCGCCGTCCCTTGGGTCGAACCGGCATCCATGTGCTGCCCTTGGGCATCGGCACGAACAAGTGGCGGCGTGCCGATCGTGGGGCCGTGTTGGAAACATACAGGACCATTCACGATGCCGGCCCATGCATGATCGACACGGCTGAGATCTATTTCTCGGAGCGCGTCGTGGGTGACTGCTTGCGCGCCGGTCCCACCCACGCGGTGATAGCATCGAAATTCCTTCCCTTTCCGGGCCGCACCTCTCCGCGCCGCCTGATGAGCGCGCTTGACGGTTCGCTGGCGCGCCTGGGCCTCAAGATAATCGATCTCTACTATGTCCATTATCCGCTGCCCTTGATCGACGTGGGAGTGTTCGCCGAAGGCCTAGTCGACGCGGTGAAGTCCGGCAAGGCACGCGCGGTCGGCGTGGCAAATTTCAATGCGGACCAGATGCGCCGCATCGCCGATCACCTCGCAAGAGCAGGCGTTCCGCTCGCCGCCAATCAGGTCAACTACAGCCTGCTCCGACGAGCAGCGGAAACAAATGGCGTGCTCGAAGCCTGCCGTGAGCTCGATGTGGCACTGGTCGCGTATTTTCCCCTTGCGTCCGGCCGCCTCACGCAACCGTCGGACCGCATGGGCACGAAAGCGCTGCTGACGTGTCTCGCCGATATTGCCGGCGCGCACGACGCCGGCATCAGCCAGGTCGCCCTGAACTGGCTTTTGGCGCGCGATAGTCACGTGATTCCCATTCCCGGCGCGACCAAGCCTCATCACGCCAGGGCCAATCTCGATGCACTCGGTTGGCGCTTGAGTGAGACCGAATTCGACGCGATCGACCGAGCCTCAGCAACGAGTGGAACATGAATCCGGCGCCCATCTTACCCCTCATCTCCACCTCTGACCTCGACAAGATCGACGTCGCGTCGGGACCATTCTCCGTTGTCGCGGTACGGCTGCGTGTCGATTTCGGCGAGCACGCGCGCTCCATTCTCGTCGACATGAAAAGGAGCGGCCATCTCCAAAGGAGATTGAAGGTCGGCTGGCGCTACCTCGCGCCGCGAAAGGTGGCGGGCGAAATTTTTTGAAGGCCAACTGTTCGAAATCGGTTATGCCGATGAGATCACGCCAGTGCAGGCGCAGCCGGAGAAGCCGGTTCCGAGCGGCACCCGGGTCACGCGGTTTGACCAGCCACGCAGTGCTTGTCCCAGCGCTTGCTGCTTGTCATCGACACGCTTGCGTCGAAACTGCCGAACGCGATCGAGCTGTACCACAGTTCCGTGCCGCTTGATGATCCAGTGCGGTTCCTTTCGCGCGCTCCTAAACCACGGCATCCTCTCGCCTTTGCGCGAGAGGATGCCTATGTTCCAGAGTACCTACAGCGGCCCCAAAGCGACATCGGAGGTGTGTTCATGGACGCGCCCAGCAAGGAGTTTGCGCTGGCGGGCAGCCTTGAGGAGCTGAAGATCAAGGGGCGGCTCGTTGTGCACGGAGGCCATCGCCCGATCCTCGTCATCTACGACCGCGGGCGCGTCTTCGCCCTCGACAATCGGTGCCCGCACATGGGCTTCCCGCTCGAGCGCGGCAGCGTCGAAGACGGCATCTTGACCTGTCACTGGCATCACGCTCGCTTCGATCTGGAAAGCGGCTGCACCTTCGACCTCTGGGCGGACGACGTGCCGATCTGCCCGGTCGAGGTGCGCAATAGTGACGTCTGGGTGAAGACCACGTTCACCCATGCCGATCCCGCCGCGCACTGGCATCAGCGGCTTGCGAGCGGCCTCGCCCACGACCTCGGCCTCGTCATTGCCAAGGCCATGCAGGGTCAGCTCGCGGCCGGCGTACCGCAGGCCGAAATCGTACGGCAGGTGGCACTGTTCGGGGCGCAAAATCGCGACGGCTGGGGCGTGGGTCTTACGATCCTTACGGCACTCGCCAATCTCCTGCCTGTGTTGCCAGCGGAGGAAGCCTATCTCGCGCTGTTCCACGGCGCACGCCGCGTGGCGGCGGACTGCGACGGCGAGGCGCCGCGGCGGGAACGCGCGCCGCTTGGAAGCCGGCCGGATCCGGCCGCGCTCAAACGCTGGCTGCGGCGTTGGACAAACGTGCGGCATCGCGAGGCGGTCGAGCGCACCCTGCTCACGGCGATTGGGGCCGGATTCTCCCCGGCTGAACTCGCTGATGCCCTGTTCGCCGCCGAGACCGAGCGGGCGTTCGCCGACACCGGGCACTCGCTCGACTTCATCAACAAGGCATTCGAGTGCCTCGACCTGGTCGGCTGGCAACACGCCGCGGCTCTGCTGCCGACTGTCGTCGGTCAGATGGTATCGGCCCGTGGCGCCGAGGAATCGACTGCCTGGCGCCAGCCCGTTGACCTTGTTGCGTTGTGTGCGGAATCAACCCGCGAACTCGCGGACCTGTTCGCTGTCGGACGCGGCTCGCGTGACTGGTCGGGCCACGCCGCACTTGCTCAAGAGCTGCTCGGTGACGATCCGGCCAGGATCGTTGACGCGCTCAAGGAGGCGATCCGCGCCGGGGCCGCGCCTGCTGACCTTGGCCAATCCCTCGCGTACGCGGCAGCGCTCAGGGTGGCGCGCTTCGGCAATGCCAACGAGCACGCCGACTGGGAGACGGCACATCACGTCTTCACCTACGCCAACGCCGTCCACCAGATGCTGACGCGGATCGGGACTGCCAACATCGACACGCACGTCACGGCCGTCCGCGGCGTATTGCACGGAACGATGGCGCTCTACCTTGCTCGCTATCTCAATGTGCCACCGGCGCGCATCCCGGGCGACGGCGGCGAGCAGCTCAATGATCTGCCCGCGGATCCAGAGACGATCGGCGCCGCCTTGCTCGACGCCTTCGACCGGCAGAGACAGGTCGATCTCGCCGCACGCCTGGTGGCACGGCATCTCACGCTCGGCCATTCGCCGCAGCCGCTGATCGCCACGCTCGCGCATGCGGTGCTGCGCGAAGATGCAGGCTTCCATGCGTATCAGATGCTGGAAGCGGGAGTCCGGCAATTCGGCGCGTGGGGCGACACGGACGAGGGCCGGCACATCCTCATCGCGGTTGCCCGCTATCTGGCGGCCCATTCACCGACCGAACGCGCGTCACTGCAGACAGCCGACATCGCCCGCCGCTTGATGCGGGGTGGCGAGCTGCATCAAGAGGCTGGATCGTCCTGAGGTCACGCGCTAAGGGCGATCTGAACTGACAAAACCTTGCGCCGGCGAACCGAGACGCGCTTCCAATCACCATTTTCGCGTTGCCTCTGCTTTGCGAATGAGTATGACGCCCGGATCAGGTCCCGGACAGAACCGCGACAGCACGGCTCAGTTGGGGGTCGTCTGACCCGGCGGAGGCCGCGCCTGCCTCGACCTCGATCGTCGGCGTCACGCCCACGCCCTCCAGGCGCTCGCCATCAACCCGGACATCCTCGATTGCGAGCAGCAGCAAGCCGCTTCCGATGAGGAATGCGGTGGCGGCAAGGACCGCGCCCTCTGTCCGGGTGCCGATGAGCTCGCCCAACCGGTACTTTTTGAAGCCATAGGCAAGGACCTCCTTGCCGCTCCGCGTACCGCCGTTGATGAGCATCGCAACGGGCTTGCGCCACTTCACATTGACGAATGCGGTAGTACCGCTTTGGTCGGTGACCTGCATCGTTGGCGCCCGGGCGTTGAACAGGTCGAGATATTCGGGCTGCGCGCCGCCCCAGCCATCCCGCAAATCCCAGATCAGCGCGTCCGCGTCTTTTAGCGCCCCTTGAGACAGCAGGTGTTCAACAGCGCGTTGATAGATGGAGCCGGCATAGCACCAAACATGCACATAGCCGATGCGTCGTCCGTTGGACTCAATGACGCGCGCACTGGACTCCAACCCACGAAGGAACATTCTGGTGGGCTCGAGGTCGACCGGCATGACCGGGATTTGCACCACCGAGGCGCCCCGGCGTACCTCCAAGACAACCGATTTGCCCACCTTTCCACGGAATGACTCGATCGGCTCAAATGCGGTCCCGTCAGCCGCAATTAT
>NZ_JAACFT010000086.1 GCF_029051685.1 Bradyrhizobium sp. CSA207
TACGACCACACAGCATGATGCCCCCATTCGGGAGCCATCTGATCAGTTGGAGCAGATTACCGTAACCGACCCAACCCATCCACTATACGGACGGCGCTTTGATTTGGTATCGGCCGGAAGCTCGCTCCGACCCGGCGGCTGCGTTCTCGTTCATTATCGCGACGGCATTTTGCTGAGAATTCGAGCTTCAGCAACCAACCTCTATGGCGAGCGGCTGCCTGTCCCGTCAAGCAAGCTTTCGCTCGCAAGCATTCGAGACTTGCTCCGGCTTTCAAGAGACGTGGTGCTGAGGAGCTTGGCGAATCAGCCGACAAATGATTCGTTAGGGCACGGCTCCGAGTCAAAATTGGCAAGCTCGCGTGGTTCGCTGGAAGGAGAGCCATGAGGTCGGATCTCGTGATGGGGAGCCACCTGTGTCGCAGAGCCGTAATTTACATTCGGCAGTCCACGCCTCATCAGGTGATGACCAACCAGGAAAGTCTGCGGCTGCAGTATGCACTGCGACAGCGAGCCAACGATCTCGGTTGGGATGATACCAATATTGATGTCGTTGATGCCGACCTTGGGTTGAGTGGATCGACAGCCGCGCATCGCGAGGGCTTCAAGGACGTTATCGCCCGCGTCACATTGGGTGAAATCGGAATCATTCTCTCCTACGAGGTGACACGTCTCGCGCGCAACTGCTCTGATTGGTACCCGCTACTCGATCTGTGCGGCTACCGGCAATGCCTCATTGCGGATCGCGACGGCGTCTACGATCCTGGCTCAACCAATGGGCGCCTGTTACTCGGCTTAAAGGGCACAATCTCCGAAGTGGAGTTGCACACACTGCGCGGCCGTCTGACGGCGGGGCTGCGCGCCAAGGCCGAGCGCGGCGAGTTGACGTTACTGTTGCCGGCGGGTTTAGAGCGTGACGCCAATGGCGTGGCATCGAAGGATCCGAGCAGGGAGGTGCAGCAGCGGATATCACTGGTTTTCACGACATTTCTGGAGGGAGGCTCCGTGGGCAAGGTAATCCGGTCATTCCGAGATCGTGCGCTCTCCATACCGCGGCGGGACCGGTTCGGCGATATTGCGTGGCGGACACCATCAGCCAGCATGATTTCCGGAATTTTGAGGAATCCGGCCTATGCTGGCGCTTTCGTCTATGGCCGTACCAAGTCCTGCCGCACGACCTATGCAAGTGGTAAACTGAAGACGGCTCGCTGCCCAATGGCAGAGTGGAAGGTAGTAGTAAAGGACCGCTATCCTGCATACATCGATTGGGATGGCTTTGAGCGGATCCAGGCCATGTTGCGCGATAACCATGCCGAATACCAACGCAATCAAACGCGTGGCGTGCCCCGAGAAGGGGCCGCTATCTTGCAGGGCATCACCTGGTGCGGCCGGTGCGGCCACAAGATGTCGATACAATACAAGGGCGGGTCTCGCTACGTCTGCAATTCCCTGTTGAACCACCAAGGCAAGACGCTATGCCAGCATCTTCCCGCCGATCCAATCGACGCACAGGTGGTGGCTGCTTTCTTTGCAGCGATCGCTCCCGCTGAGGTGGAGGCCTGGAGGCGTGCGCTCAATGCGCGGCAGCAGACTGACGAAGCGCTTGATCGCGCCGAAGAGCAGCAGGTTGAGCGACTGCGCTATCAGGCACTCCTGGCCGAACGACAGTATAATCGGGTCGATCCTGACAATCGCCTCATCGCCGCTGAGCTGGAGCGGCGATGGGAAAGAGCGCTACGCGAACTCCGGCAGGCTGAAGAGGCGCTGACCACCCGCCGAGCCACGAAGAGCAAATCAGCCATGTTGACCCCAGAGGAGCAGAATGAGTTTCTTGCGCTTGGTCCGCACTTGCCTGAGCTCTGGCAGCGGCCTGATGTGAGCCGGGCAGATAAGAAGCAGTTATTACGAACGCTGATTGACAAGGTTGTTCTCCACCGCATCACGCGCGATCGAATCGCGGTCCGGATCGTCTGGTGTGGTGGCGAGATATCCCAACTGGAAGTCGAGCCGAGGGTCCATGCACTGCATGCTCTAACTCGAGGGACTGAGATGCAAGCACGGATCCTTGAGCTGGCCCGTCAGGGTTTCGATGATGCCGAAATCGCCAATACCTTGACCCAGGAGGGGCACCGCTCACCGCGCCGAAATTATGTTCCAGTACGAACCGTTCAGATCGTGCGGCAGCGCCATCGCGTACTGCAGGACGGCGTCGCAACGCGTGCTCGTCACATTGCTGGCTGGCTGCCGGTGACCGCAATGGCAAAGCGTTTAGGAGTTTCGAGTTCTTGGATCAAACGACGTATCCGCAGCGGCACCATTGATATCCAGCGCGATCCCTGGGACAAGCGATTCCTCTTTCCGGATACGGAAGCCAGCATTGTTGCGTTGCGAGAGCTTAAGACAGGAGCTCGAGATTACCTCGTTTTCGACCCGAGAGCGAACAAATGAAGGTAGCAACATGATCGATCGTAAATCCCATCTCCATCACCGATGAGCGTGTGAGTCAGGCCACATAGATCGAGCAGACGGTACCAATCAGCATTATTGCGCGCTAGTCGCGAGACTTCCAAGCCGAGCACGATGCCCACCTGGCCGAGGCCGACCTCCGCGGTCATACGCGCGAAGCCGGTGCGCTCGGAAAGGCCGGAACCGGAAATACCGAGGTCCTCATCGATGACCTTCACCTGATCGCGTCGCCAACCAAGCCGCGCGGCGCGTTCGGCTAACAAGTACTGACGGGCAGTGGACTCGCGATTATGCTCGACCTGCGTCGTACTGGACTGACGCACGTAGACGATTGCGCATCGGCGTAGGTGCTCAGCGGTGATCTTGCTCAGTTCGTTCATCGTTGTGATCTCCGGCGGTGGCGATTGCTCGGGCGATTAGTCGGGCGAGTCGCAGCACGAGATGTGCGCGCTGCTCTTTATCGAGGGCCTCCCATACGGGTACGGCACCGTGCTGAGGTGGTGGGTCGAGAAAGCTTAGCTGCTGCATGGCTGTCCTCCGATTCCGGTGGCAGGACAGTATGCGCGGCATCCAATTGCCGCAGCAGAGCGTCGACGATCGTCCGGGCGTGCAGCAGCTCGGCATGGGAAGCCAGGAATGCCGATCGAGCGCATTGCGGGCTTGCACGCGGTAAATGTTGTGCGATAGGCAGATCTGTCCACGCGGCCGGTACAAGGGCACGGGTACCATCGGGCAGTACAAGCGTCAGATGAAGTTCGCCGCGTCGATGACACCAGCCAAGCACATTAAGCGCAGATCCCTCAAAGGGATGGCGCGACCGAACGATGGTTACCTGATCGGGATAGTCGTCGAGATGATGAGCGCGGTGGTGGGTAGTCTGTCGAGTAGTCTTTCGACAACATCGACTGGGAGTTATTGATGCGAGCGGTGCGTCGTCATACCGACTGCGCATGGGTGCTGCTCTACATCGAAAGATGGCTGAAGGCACCCGTGAGCATGCCGGATGGCGCGCTGGTCAGCCGAGAGAAGGGGACCCCGCAAGGGGCAGTCGTCAGCCCAATCTTGGCAAACCTTTTCCTGCACTATGCGTTCGATCGTTGGATGAAGGAAAATAATCCAGACATTCCGTTCGAGCGCTACGCGGATGATGCCATCTGTCACTGTCGCAGTGAGGCGCAAGCGCTTTCATTGCGGCAAGCGCTGGAAGCGCGGCTTGCGGCGTGTAAGTTGGAATTGCATCCGCAAAAGACGAAGATTGTGTACTGCAAAGACTCGAACCGACCGAACGGTTATCCGGAGCAACGCTTCGATTTTCTGGGCTTTACGTTTCGACCCCGACAATCGATGAATCGCGCTGGAAAGCTGTTCGTCAGTTTCTCTCCTGCGGTCAGCGACAAAGCGGCCAAGGCGATGCGCGAAGACGTGCGTCGCTGGAAGCTGCATCATCGCAACGATCTCGACTTGGAGAAAATCGCCCAATGGGCACGGCCTATTCTTGTTGGCTGGGTCAACTATTACGGGCGTTTTCATCGTTC
>NZ_JAACFT010000087.1 GCF_029051685.1 Bradyrhizobium sp. CSA207
CTGCCTCCGTCACGAGGTTGGGATGGGGCGAGATCGGGCGATCCGGCAACAGCGTTTCGGACGCGGTCTCGGCGCTTTCTTCCTTGGTAAAGGCGACGCTCAATACAAAAATCCTGTCGAACTGGTGCGGGCACCGGCCACGCCTTCACGCCGTGATCGCTGGCAAGGAATTCGCGCCGGGCCACCGCCGGTGATTTGCCGGACTATATCTCAAGTTCGACGAAACGGCGCAGCTTGAAGACGAGGTCGGGCATGGCCTGGCGGAACCGCGTTGCGTTCCGGAACGTGGTGGAGAACGGCGCAAACGTGATCATGGCGTTCCAGTGCCGGTAGCCGTAGACCGTGACCGAGGCGCCGGAGGATGGAAAATCTTCCAGCTTGCACAACTCGCCGAGCACGAGATCGGCAATCGCTTCCGCCGGCAAACGCCGCTTGCCATCCGGTGTCATGACGACTTTCGCGGACGGCTCGGCCGGCTTCGCGGAGACCGCCGCGGCATTGAGCGCAGCCTCATGCGGCGCTGTCACTTCTGCGATTGGCTCCGCGACCGCCTCAAATCCATTCGACGGCGCTGTCGGCGGAACGTCGGTCAGCGGCGGCGGTACGACGACGTCAGCGCGCTTGTTGCCTCCCAGAATGCTGCTGATCATCGCCACAAGACCAGCATCCCTCACGTCATCGCTCATCATCACCCCCGGGGCTTTGGCCTACTCTAGCACCGCAACCGTGGTCCGCCACAGGGTGTTCGGACGCGGATCGCGCTGCTTGATGTCACCAGCGGCGCTGGCGACCAATGACGTCGCGCCGCCCTGCAATCGGTCACTGCTTATCGAACGGAATGTATTGCTGGTACTGCTTGGGCACCGAGCTGCGATAGCGTGCGGGAACGGTGCCGCTGTCGACCGAATGGTCGATCTCCTGCTGCCGGGTCATCTTCTTTTTCGCCGGCTTCTTCGACGCGCTCTTCTTGGAGTCGGACGGCTGGCTCGACGTGTCGGTAGTGGTGGCGCTCGGCGTTGGTGTCGTCGCAGCCGGCGCGGTCGTCGTGGCAGCCGGTGCCGAAGTGCTGCCGGCGGCCGGCGCGCTCTGCGCCAGCGCGAGCGGTGTTTGCATGATAAGCGCCAGCGCTGCTGTCGCAGCCAGCAAATATGATTTTTGCATCAGTACCTCCAAAAATGCCTGATCCGAATGAGGCAAAAATAGTCCTCCGGGATCGACGCGTGCAAGTGTCGTCAACATAGGCCGGAACCCGGGCGTGAACTGTGGCCGAGGTCACATAGATTGCGGCATCAATCCGCGCTACGCGCTCTCGCAGCAGCGCGATGACCGACAACCTTGCGGCGTGCGCGCGCCGCAAGGTTTTTGCATGAAGACGGTCGGCTTCGCCATCCCGTCGATGACGAGAATGTTATCCGTCGCCGGCGCGGGGCAAATTCACGATGCGCAGCCGTAGCTTGTTCGCAAGCGCCTCCTCCCGAAAAATCGTCGATGCCGGGCCATTGTGATCCATATCGCTGTTAGCGGGTCAGATCCCGCTTAGCCTGCATATTCCAGCGCAGACAACTTTAGCCCGATCTGTTTCATCTCGACTTTTCAGGGAGATTCTTCATGAGCAGCCGTCACAGCATTGTTCCGCGCGGTCTGAACGCAACGCGTTCGTCGCTTTCGCAAGGCCGCTTCGGCCGCATGTTCCGCAAGCTCGCTCCGGCGAAATTCGGCTCGAACGATGCCAACAACATCGCGAACCTGTCGGCACTCGCCGACAAGATGGTCGCTGACTTCGACGGACCGAAGGACGGGCCGGACGCAGAAGAGAGCGGTATTCCCGCGCTCTACACCTATTTCGGCCAGTTCGTCGACCACGATATCACCTTCGATCCGGTGAGTTCGCTGACCAAGCAGCAGGATCCGGACGGGCTCGTCGACTTCCGCACGCCGGCGCTCGATCTGGACAATCTCTACGGTCGCGGTCCGAACGACCAACCCTACATGTATGACGGCATCAAGTTCCGGCTCGGCGAGAATCTGACCGGCGCCGGTGTGCCCGATGCCAGCGACCTGCCGCGCTTCAAGGGCCGCGCGCTGATCGGCGATCCCCGCAACGACGAGAACAGCATCGTCTCGCAGTTTCAGGCCTTGATGCTGCGGTTTCACAACCGCATGGTCGACGACAATGACAGCCTGTCGTTCGAAGACGTGCAGCAGCGCGTCCGCTTCCATTATCAATACGTCGTGCTGAACGATTTCCTGCCTCGGATCGTCCATGCCAGCGTGCTGGACGAGCTGAAGACCGCAGGTCACTACGACCGCAGCAAGCTCGCCCACTACCACTGGAAGACTTATCCGTTCATGCCGGTCGAGTTCTCGGTCGCGGCCTACCGGCTCGGGCACTCCATGATCCGCCCCGGCTACCGGCTGAACGATGCGGCCAACATGCTGTTGCAGATCTTCCCCGATCCCAACAATCCCGATCAGAACGCACTGACCGGCTTCCGCGCCATGGGCCCGGGACGCGCGATCGACTGGGGCCGCTTCATCGATCTCGACACGCGCGCCTACGGTGTCGAGGACGACGATACCAATCCCGACAACAAGAGGCGGCTGCAGTTCGCCTATCGCATCGATACCTCGCTGGTGGACCCGCTGCGCAAGCTGCCGCCGGAAGTCGCGTCCAATCCGTCGTCGCTGGCGCTGCGCAATCTCGAGCGCAGCTGGCGGCTCGGACTGCCGTCGGGCCAGGCCGTCGCCAGGGCGATGAACCTGACGCCGCTGACGGATGACGAGATCATGATCGGCAAGGCCGTCGACGAGGCGGGACCGGGCGATCCGCAAGTCAGGATCGCGACCATCGCGAACGGCGTGTTTGCCGGCAACTGCCCGCTCTGGACCTACATCCTGGCCGAAGCGCGGCAGTTCCAGACCGCCGTCATGGTCCCGGCGACCGGCGCGCCGGCATCGGGTGTCAACACGCCACAGCTCGGGCCGGTCGGCGGACGCATCGTGGCCGAGGTCTTCCTCGGCCTGATGTTCGGCGATAATTCCTCGCTGCTGTCGCTCGACCCGAACTGGGCGCCGGTGACCGGCCCCAACTTCGCGCTGAGGGATTTCGTCGCCTACGCGCTCGGCCAGGGTCCCAGCCTGCACTGAGCTTGCGCGCTCCGTCAGCGGTGTGAAGGCCGCTAGAGCCTGATGAAATGAGACTCGCCTGGTGCCCCGGCGGAAGTGCGTTCCCTCCCCCCTTGTGGGGGAGGGAACGCACTTC
>NZ_JAACFT010000088.1 GCF_029051685.1 Bradyrhizobium sp. CSA207
CGATGCGCGAAGACGTGCGTCGCTGGAAGCTGCATCATCGCAACGATCTCGACTTGGAGAAAATCGCCCAATGGGCACGGCCTATTCTTGTTGGCTGGGTCAACTATTACGGGCGTTTTCATCGTTCTGCGCTTCGCAGGGCACTGCGCACAGTAGATCCATTTATCGTGCGCTGGGCACAGCGGAAATACAAAAGACTTCGGGGACACACAAAGCGAGCGTTGGGGCTGGTTGCGCGGGGTCAAATCCCGCCAGCCGAATCTGTTCGCCCATTGGTCCACGGAATCTCCGGTTGGGGCGATAGGAGCCGGATGAGTCGAGAGACTCACGTCCGGTTCTCGGAGGGCGTGGGGGTGGGATTCCCCCGCGCTACTCGACTACCTGCGGGCCTATGACAGCGTCAGCGAGGCGCGCAGCTCGATCAGCCGATATCTCGACTTCTACAACCGCACATCAGAACACCCATCTGTCTATGTTGTTGAAGAGAAGAGACTTTGCTGATTGGGATGTGATCCCGTTGGGTATCTTGGGTTCTGTCGTGCTCGTTCGGCGATCGATTTAGCAGCAGTTGTTATCAGCGAGGTGCGGGCGAAGATCCACGGGCCGTCCGATAGCGGATGGAAGGCTTCGATCTCGCCGGCTTCAGCGGCTAGTCGAAGCGTCTTGGGCGCGATCTTTAGGAGCTTTGCGGCGTTACTGAGGTTGAGCCAGGGTTCGATCCCGTCCTCGGCGAGCTGGAACACCGGGATGAGATGGTTCGAGCGCATCGAGGTGACACGCTCGCGCGTCCAGCGATTGCCGTTACCGGACTTGAGGTCATTGCGGTTGAGGAGGCCCGCGATCAGATCGTCGCTGGCGATCAGCACCAGTTGACGCACGGCCTGGATGATATCGGCAGAGGTGCTGTTGCGCTGTCCGCGCCGGCGCTTCGGCAAGCGCAACTCGCTGTGGGCGCCCCCCACCCAATGGACGATGAGAACGATCTCGGAGGCCGCGTCGCCGATATCGGCTACGACTTCGTGGATGAGAGTGCGCGCAATGCGCTTCTTGAGGCGAGCATCCGTCGTGGGCGCATCCCAGACCGTTTTGAGGTTCGAGGCCAGAACGCCGAGCGAGGCTGGATCAGCAATGGGTGCGGGCCTCGCCGCATCATGCATGGCGATCTTGCCCTCGACCTCGGCCGCGTGAGCGAGCGCCTTGTTCCAGCGCGCTTCGAGCTCACTCGCCACCAACCGGTTCGCGGGGTCAGCGGCATCGTATTGCCGGAAGGCCCGGTCGGCGGCATAGCGCGCCACTTCGAGGTCGCGACTAAGAGCATCGCGCAATCCCGCCGCTCCCTGGCTTCCTTGGCGGCAGCGGTTGCAGCGGCGATAGCGCCCGGACCGACGACGCCAAGCAGTGCTTCCTCGATTGCATCATCAACGCGCAGTCCGCCGAAGGCGATGCAGTGAGGGCCGCCATTGTCCATCCAGGCGCGGCTGCAGCTGTAGCGCGGGATATGGTTCTGCATCCCGGAGTACCGGAGTGTGAGCTTGCGACCGCAGCGCCTGCAGCGGATCAGACCGGCCAGCAGCGTCACCGTGCTTTGGCGCGCCGTGATGCCGACTGGTGGGAACGTTACTGCTGACCATAGTGCGGATCGCCTCGAATCTCTCCCAGCTCACGTACCCATCGTGGGTATTGGGCTTTAGCGCCACCCATTCGTACCGCGCCTTGCGGCGGATCTTCACGCTCACGCCCGCGGCGCCGTATCCTGCCGTTACAGCCGTCTTACCATAGGCATAGGCACCGCCGTAGACCGGGTTCTCAATGATCCGGTGGATGGCGGAGTAGTTTGGTCGCCGCCAGGCGGTGTCGCCGTTAGTCTGCTTTACCGGCAGGTCGAGATCGTACTCGTGGGGCCAGCAGAGCGCCTGTCGCGCGCTGCCCAGTTCCTCGACCTTGTCAAACACCAGCTTGATCGCTTCCTGGACGCGCCGATCCGGATTCTCATAACGGTCGCCGGACTTAACGAAGCCCACCGGCGCCGCTACAACCAACTCGCCCCGGCGCGCCTTCTCGTAACGGGCCGAGAGCGAACGCTGGCGCAACAGATCCAGCTCGTACTCGTTGAAGCTGCCCTTGAGCCCGAGTAACAGGCGATCGTTACCGTGCCTTGGCGCATAGATGGTCTCCTGATCGACCAGAACGGTATCGACCACCCGGCACATCTCGATGAGTTGCTGCCAGTCCCGGCTGTTGCGAGTGAATCGCGAGACCTCGCGGGCGCAAACCGCACCAACCTTCCGAGACAGACCTCCGCTACCATTCGCTCGAAGCCGGCGCGTTGTACTCCGCCGGCGGCTGAACGACCGAGATCATCATCGATTACTTCGATCTCTGACCAACCGAGCGACGTTAGCCGGTCCCGCATAGCGTATTGCAGCGCGCTGCTCTCACGATTGTGCAATACTTGCTGGGCCGAGGATTGGCGCACGTAAAGAAGCGCCTTGCGCTCCAGATGATGAGGCCGGACCTTGTCAGAGTTCATGATCGACCTCCTTCGCCGGCGGCGTCGCTGTCATCACAGCATGGTCGAGGATCAACTGCGTCATCAGGCTCGTGAGGGCCGCCCGGGCTTCCGCCGGCAGCTCCGGCCATGCCGGCGCGCCGATGGCGCCGTTCGACAGGCCGCTCCCGAACAGATCCATCTGCTGCTGCGGGCGCGGTTGTCGATTGTGTCGGTATCCGCTCCCTGGCATTGCCGTCTGCCGTGACATGAGTCTCTCCCCGATTCTGGTCGTGAGAGGCTCTGGATGCGCTAGAAAGCAGGGCAGCTGATGGCGTTCGATCCTTCAACACCAGATCGAGAAGCGCAGAGAGCGCCGCAAGTGCGTCAATGCTGACAAACGGCTGAGCTGTCAAAGGCTCGGCGTCAGGGCATGCTGCCCGATCGAACATCCAGGCTCCCCATTCGAGTCTTGACTGCACTACGCCGGATCAAGCCTACTCCACCCCGCTGCCACTCCGCATGGCAGCCTAGCATTACAGTTGCGTTGTTTGAAAATGTCTGAATCCATGGGTAACCATGATTCGGAGGTCGTGGACGCCAGCAGCGTCGATCGAGGAGACGCTTGCGTTGTGGGCGGCGTCGCTTCGAGAGATCAAGAAACGGATACGTCCGTTGTTCACGCAA
>NZ_JAACFT010000089.1 GCF_029051685.1 Bradyrhizobium sp. CSA207
AGAACGAGTTTTGGCAACTGGTTATGACCGTCGAGACGACGCCAGGTTCTCTGCGCGCCCTCGACCAGTTTGAAGACCATCGCGAGCGCCGTCTTGTTGGATAGACAGCCCTTCGATCGGATCGTGCGGTGGCGCACGGTGGCGAAGGTGCTTTCGATGGGGTTGGTAACCGGTATAAGATTCTCGGTGCTGATGTTCGGCTGCGGTTTTCAAGATCGTGGCGTATGGTGCGACCATCCGGGACAGAGGCACCGGGAGCACGAAGGTGTGGGCAGGCCGATGCGTACGATGAGCTGCGAGCTCGAGTTAGTAGCTGGCCGCCTCTACGACTAGCCCGGTTGCGCCGTGAGCGCGGATCCGTAGTTGTCGTGTCGCCCACCGTTCCCGTCATATGACAGGAGGTGTAAATGCGACGCATAATCGGAATGGATATCCACCGAACTTTCGGCGAGGTGGTTTTCTGGGAAGATGGCAGACTTCGACCGGCCGGTCGCGTCGATATGACCCGCACGGCACTGGAAGGCTTTGGCAAAAGCGTTCAACCGATAGACGAGGTGGTGATCGAAGCGACCGGCAACTGCATGGCGGTGTCACGGGTGCTGTCGCCGTTCGTGAAGCGGGTGGTCATCGCCAACCCATTGCAGGTGAAGGCAATCGCGCATGCCCATGTGAAGACCGACAAGGTCGACGCGGGCACGCTGGCCAGCTTGTACGCGGTCGGCTATCTGCCGGAAATCTGGACGCCGGACGCGGCCACAGAACGGCTGCGCAGGCTGATCGCCCGGCGTTACCAGGTCGTGCGGCATCGGACCCGGATCAAGAACGAAGTGCACGCAATCCTTCACGCGCACCTGATCCCAAAATGTCCGCACGCAGATTTATTCAACGGCCGCGGCCGCGATTGGCTGGCGCACCAGCCAGTACCCGACGACGAACGGGATGCTATTGAGCGGCATGTGCGCGAGCTCGATCGGCTCGCCGAAGATCTCACGATCCTCGATCGGGAGATCGCCACAAACAGCCTGGACGACGGCTCGGTCAGGCGGCTGCTGACGATCACCGGCGTCAATCTGGCGGTGGCGGCCGGGTTGATGGCGGCAATTGGCGATATCACGCGTTTCAAGAGCCCGCAGAAACTGGTCAGCTACCTCGGGCTCAATCCGCGTGTGCACCAGTCGGGCCTCGGTGCCGCTCATCACGGCCGGATCAGCAAGGTCGGACGTAGCCACGCCCGGGCCATGCTGGTAGAAGCCGCCTGGGCTGCCGCCAAGACACCCGGACCGCTCCACGCTTTCTTCGTGCGCATCCGCGCCAGACGGGGCCATCAGGTGGCCGCCGTCGCCGTAGCGCGCAAGCTGACCGTCCTGTGCTGGCATCTGCTGACGAACGAAGAGGATTACCTCTGGGCCCGCCCCAGTCTTGTCGCTCACAAGATGCGCGGCATGGAGTTACAGGCTGGCCGAGCGCAGAACAAAGGCAACACGCGCGGCCCTGCCTACGCGTACAATATCAAACAACTCCGCGATCAGGAGATGCACGTCGCCGAGCAAGCGCAGAGAAGGTATGAGCACTTTGTCGAAGCCTGGCGCCCGCGCCCGCCAAAAGAAAAGGCGCGCGGGCGCCTCAACCCGGCAGGACACAGATAGGGCTGCCCGGCGACGCTTACAGCCGACGCGCCGCTCTTCGCCACGAGGTCACCCGCGCACGACAATAACAATCGCCGTTCGGGCTAGTTCCCATCCCCCTGGGACACTGGGCCGGTGAGTCCTGTTTCTTTCCAGGCCCGATCCGATCGAGGATGCCGCCGTGCTCGGGCCGGTCAAGGCCGAGCCTTGCGGTGGCCGCAAACTGCGGCCAGCCTTGACCGCCCCTGCGCGCGGCAGCTGCGAGAAGGGCGGTCGGGACGGAAGAATGCCGGCGGCGCGGTCGAACAAAAGAATGCATCTTCCGGAGCCCGCTAAAAACTGCTTGTCGATCTCATCCGTCGTCCGCAAGTGTTTCCAGTGCTCGGCCGGGAAGTCGTAGAAAGCGAGCAGCGTGTCTCGATCCTTAGCGAGGCAGTCGGCCGCCTTCTCGTATTTCAGCAAGTAGCTCTTGATGAAGGCGTCGAACGCCAGCTCGGCGGCGGCCTTGGTTTCGGCCATCCAGATCTCCTGCAACGCGCGTTTGGCTTTCGGCTGCTGGCTCTTCGGCAATTTGGCGAGCACGTTGGCGGTCTTGTGGACCCAGCAGCGCTGCTCGCGCGTTTTCGGCCAGACCTCACCGGCGGCCTTCCAGAACCCGAGTGCGCCATCGGCGATGACGAGCTGTGGCGGCACGTCGAGCCCGCGCCGCTTCAGATCGAGCAACAGATCGCGCCAGTCGTGCGCGCTTTCGCGGGCGCCATCGGTAAAGCCGACCAGTTCCTTGCGGCCTTCCGGCGTCGCGCCGATCAGCACGAGGATGCACTGCTTCTCGTTTTCGAGGCGGGCTTCGAGATGGATGCCATCGGCCCAGATGTAAACGTAGCGCTTCGCCGACAGATCGCGCTTCTGCCATGCGATGTGCTCGTCGAGCCAGCCGTCCTTCAGGCGACCGATGGCGGATGCCGACAACCCGGCAGCATCCCTGCCGAGCAGCGCCGCCAGAGCTTCGGAGAAATCGCCGGTCGAGATTCCCTTCAGATAAAGGATCGGCAGCAGCGTCTCGATCGACTTCGACCGGCGCATGTAGGGCGGCAGGATCGCCGGCGAGAACCGGATGCGGCCAGGATCGGCGGCCGCGGCCTCGCGATCGCGCACACGCGGCTGGCGGACGGCGACCGGGCCGATCCGGTCATCACCTCGCGCTCCGGCAGGTGGCCGTGGCGGACGACGCGCTGGTGGCCGTCCGGGGTCTTCAAATCGGCATGCTGGCCGAGAAAGTCCTCGACCTCGGCCTCGACCGCCTGGGCGAGAAGGGCACGTGCCCCGCTGCGCAAGACTTCTGTGAGTTGATCGGCGACGTTTCCTGGCTGAATCAGCTGGATGATGTTATCGTTGGACACGGCATATCGCTCCTTCGGTGGAGAAGTGGAGGCGTCAAGCACCCCCACGATATGCCGCCTTTCCGATTCCCTCCGTCACCAACTTTCGGCGATAGCTC
>NZ_JAACFT010000008.1 GCF_029051685.1 Bradyrhizobium sp. CSA207
CGTTGCCATAGGGATCCATGATGGCGATGACGAGCGCGCCGCGCTTGTACTGCGCGAGCTCGGAGGCCTCGGGCCGCTTCACCTTGATGATGATGTCGGCATCCTTCAGCGCATCCGCGCTGACGGTGGCGCCGACCGCCGTGAATTCGGAATCCGGCAGGCCGGACTTGAGCCCGGCACCTGGCTCGACCGCGATCTCGGCGCCCAACGCCTTAAACTTCTTCACCGTATCGGGCGAAGCGGCGACTCGCGGCTCCGACGGATCGATTTCCTTGGCAACGGCGATCTTCATAGGCCCTCCGGCGACGCGGGAAAAAACGCGCACGCGAACTTAGCGTTACTCCCGCAACGTTGGATACCGGTTTTAGAACCGGCTTGTGTGCAAATTTTCTGGGCACCGCCGGCATTGGCGGTACGGCCGGCGATGGATCAGGTCAGGAAGATCGCCATCAGGATCACGATGAGCGCGACCGAGGCCGTGCCGTACTTCACCAGCTTGATGAAGCCCTCATAGGTCTGCTCGTGGGCAACGTAGTCATTGCCGTCGGCGGTGGTGTATGCCACTTCGCTATGGTCAGCCATGGATGTCCCCAGTCGAAAGTCAATTCCCGGCTGGCAATACCGCAAACCTTCGGGCAGGGCAACGGCACCAATGAGCGGTTTTCCGGCAAATCAGGTCATTTGGAATTCCAATTGTCGCGGATCCAGCGCGCAAGGCTCTGCTCGCTGACTTCGCCGGCGGCAAGGGAGAGGATGATGGTTGTCGCTTCTGCCGGATCGGGACTGAACGCCACGCCGTTCTTGCGCAGAAAGACCATCATCGCCATGAAGGCAATGCGCTTGTTTCCATCTACGAATGCGTGATTCTTTGCGAGCCCGAATGCATAGGCGGCGGCAAGCTCGTCCAAGGGCGCCTGTTCGTAACGCCATTTGTTGATCGGTCGATCCAGCGCCGAGCGCAACATGCCTTCGTCGCGCAATCCCGGCGCGCCGCCGAAACGGCGGAGTTGTCGACCGTGAAGCGCGACAGCCTGCTCGTAGGTGATCCAGAGCGGCTCCTGAGGATCACTCATGCCATAGCCGATTATCTGGAGCCGATTATTTGGCGAGCGCAGCGAGTGTATCGCGATACTTGTCCATCACCTCGTCGGCGATTTCCATCGTTCGCTCGAAATCAGGATCGTACGGCACGGCCTGAAAGCCCCCGCCGGGCAATTCCACAATGTGCAATTGCTGTCCGCGCTTGAGATCGAGCCGCTGCATCAACTCCCGGGGCAGCAGCAGACCATCCGAATTGCCGATCTTCTTGATCTCGATCTTCATGGCCAGCCTCCAACTCGCATGTTATACATATGTATAACACAGCTCGTCAGACCGTTCAACAAATGGTTTACCGCCATCCTTACCCCTGATCCAGCCCGGCGATCGTGCCCGCCATGACCGTGGGCCGCTCGACGACGGGCCAGCCCAGGGAACGGCGGACCTCGTCGATCGCCTTCTCGCCCGCCTCGGTGAATCGCGCCGTACGCGGGGCGGTGCCGGGACCGACCGCGACGGGGTGATCGCCGGCGAGGAAACCATGGGTCATGTGGAAACCAAGCGCACGATAGACCTCGAACTGCTCCTCCGAGAAGAACTGATCACCAGTGGTCTCGTGCGGAAAGCGATCATTCCGCCGCGCGTAGTCCCGGATGTAGTCGTTCTCGTCGCTGGTGAGCGAAGATTTGACATAGACGAGATAGCCCTTCTCCTCTCCGCCATAATCGATGCTGCCGATTGCGACGTGAACGTGGTCTTGCGGAGCGTCATCGTCCACGTCGGGAGGAGACGACGGATCGCCAGCCTTGTCGGCATTGCGCGCCATCAGCGCGCGTGTGCGTTCGCGAATCGGCGTCCATGGAAGATCGATCCGGACGCCGAGATCAATACGGGCGTAGCGCTGCAACGTCATCAGCGAGCCGAAATTCATCGGCGCATCGGCTTCCGCGTCCACCGCGATGATCACCTTGCAGCGGCGGCGCAACAGCTCGTAGACGCCAAGATTTTCGATGTGGCCACCGTCCGTCAGGTAGACACTGTCGCTATTCTCGTACAGGCGCCCCGAGATTTCGGACCAGAAATAAAGCGGCGTGGAGCGGCGCTGCGGCCGCACGCGCGCGTCGACGTAACGCGGGTTCTTCAGCCAGTAGCCCAGCCGTACGTTGAGAAGCGCAAGTGTGGGTGTCAGCGCCTTGATCGAGTTCGAGCCCATGTTCGAGGAAGCCGCCGCGCCGGAAATCGCCATTGCCGTCGCAAGGTCGAGACTTTGCTCATCGTCCTGCAGCAAGCCGGTGGATGCATAGCCCGTTGCCTCGCTACCGACGTTCAGGGCGGAGAACATGAAGAAGTCCGCGTTGCGGCCACGCCGGTTGGCAAAGTCCGAGCCTTGAATATTCAGCGCAGTATTGATGAGTTGATACGGCCCGCGCAACGTCGGCGTTGCCGGCTGCCCCGGAATACGGGCGGTCTCGGTCGGAGCGGCATAGAGATCGGTCAACTTCATGCGATCGAGCGCCCTGAAATCACGCCCCTGATCGAGGCTGGCTTCGGCCCGGGCGATGCCGCCGTCGGCCGAACGAGTCGGATCGAACAGGAAAGCCTTGCTCAGCCGATCGCGATAGAGCCGATGCAGCGAGTTCGCATTCGGCGTCAGGCAGAACGAGATGGCGAACAACAGGAGCCCGGCAAACGTGTAGAGGATCACCATCGGAAGACTGAACGAGTAGCTGAGTTCCGAGGCCGAGCCCTGGAACAGACTGGGAATGCGGGCCTGAACCAGATGCCCCGCTTTCTGGGCCAGGAATTCGAGCCATGCCGGGGCATGCCAAGTGGGTGTCAACCGCTCGGTATCGGCCACGACCGGCGGCGCGGCCTGCGGCGTAATCTCGGCTGACAGGGTGCCCTTGCTGGCATCGAACTGGATCTTGCCTGCCAAACTCCCGGACGACGTATTCGATTTGGCTTTGACCAGGCACTCTCTTTGGGAAGTAGCCCCTAGAGCCGACGGGCACCTCTCGAACAAGTCGTTGGCGATGCCCCAATACGACAGATAGAGGTATGCGACCCAGATGATGAGCGGAAGTGCGAGGCCCGCAATCCAAAGCGCCACCTTGGCGACGACCGCGAGCACCAGCGATCCCCATTGCGAAGATACGCTGTTGCCCTTCAACAGTTCAGCGAACTGCTGCCTGAATGCGGTGACGATGATGCCGATTGGCGCAGCGGCTGCCGCGAGCGACTTGATCCAGGTGATTGCAACAGCGGCAGCCGGTCCACCGATTGCGCTGCTCTCGGCAACATCAAACATCTGCTCCAGCATGAAAGGCTGAAATTCGAAGAAGGCGATCGCCGCCAGCAGCACCAGAAAGGTCGCCCCCATGCTCGGCCAATGCGAGCGAAATTCCTGCCGCTTTCCCGGGCTCGCGAACGACTGCTTGAGTGCCCATCCGAAAAACAGGACGACCCCGATGATGGCGACGGCCAGGCTCAGCGCAAAGTGCTGGACCTTGAGAAATCGTGCAAAGTCGCAGGCGACGCCGAGCAGCAAGGCTATACCGGCGAGGTAGGCGCAAACGATGCTGGGGCCATTGCCGCGAACGGAACGGGAGCTCAAATAGGTCAGCCCGCTGCAGAGAAGCAGCACCAGCGCCGCGGCCGCGCCAAAGGCGCTGAAGCCGTAACGATCGATGCTGCCAAAATCATGCAATTCGCACAATTTGCGATCGTTGAGGCCGATACCAAGGACGTTCGCGACCGTCAGGCAACTGCGCAACGGCGTCGACCATATGGTGACGGCGGCAAGCAGCAGCACGATGGGCAACGTCAGGCCGATATTGGCCACCAGGCCGCGCACGACAATCGCAAATCCGGTCAGAAGATCGCGTGCGCCGGCGGGGATCAGATAGTTGGAATAGTTGCGGAGATGTCCGACCGAAGGCGTGTCGCTGATTTCGGCAGCGGTTACGGTACCTGCGACCGGCCTTTCACCGAATACAAACCGCCCTGCCGCCGTCATGGTCGCGCTGAGCGAAGTGCCGATATAGCCGCCACCCGACACCGTGGAGAGATAGTCGATCCGCCCGATCAGGTTGTGGTGATTCAAGGCTTGTAGCACGCCGAGGCAAAGGGCCGACGAGCGGATGCCGCCGCCGGACAACGCGAGCCCGACGACGTCGAGCAACTGGCAAGGCTCCAGGGTAGCGGAATCGAGGCGCCGTTCCGGCTCACGCCGCGTGTTGATTGCCGCGATCTCGTCGCGGACGATTTGATGGTGCTTCTCGCACCAGGGCGTCTCCTCATCGACCGCTGCAGTATTTCGTGCTTCGGGAACCGGCGCGGCGGGCCCTTGATCGCGCATGGGCGTCTCCCCAGGCAAAAATCGACCGATCCACAATCAATAGTTGAAAATTATATCCGCAGTCTATCAAGGTTAGTCTTGCGGGCCGCGCGAACGTTCAATCCCACGTAGCAAATATCAAGACGATCGCGAGGACCGCCAGGGAGAGTGGAGTCGCGGATTGGAACTCACAGCGCTACAAATATTTGCAACGCCCCCGTTCGGCATGAATGTGCCAAGACGCAGCTTACGCCTCTATCCGGCGTAGCTCCGCTGAGCAGCCGGTGTCGCAGACATCAGGTCGCAGCCACGCGCTCCGAGGAACGCGCGACGTCGCCTCAGCCGAGGCCCTCGAGCTCGTCGATCATGCCGGCAATGACCGAAAGACCGCCATCCCAGAATTTTGGGTCTTTGGCATCCAGCCCGAACGGACGCAGCAGCTCGGAATAATGCTTGGTGCCGCCGGCGGCGAGCATGCCGAGATAGCGTTCGGCAAAGCCTTCGGCCGCGTTCTCGTAGACGGCATAGAGCGAGTTCACGAGACAATCGCCGAACGCATAGGCGTAGACGTAGAACGGCGAATGGATGAAGTGCGGGATGTACATCCAGTAGTTCTCGTAGCCCGCCTTGATCTCGATCGCCGGCCCCAGGCTCTCGCCTTGCACCGAGAGCCAGATCTCGCCGAGCCGCGTCGCGGTGAGCTCGCCGTTCTTGCGCTCGCTGTGGACCGCGCGCTCGAACGAATAGAACGCGATCTGCCGCACCACGGTGTTGATCATGTCCTCGACCTTGCCGGCGAGCAGGGCCTGACGCTGTTTTGCATTTTTGGTCTGCGCCAGGAGCCGTTTGAACGTGAGCATCTCGCCGAATACGCTCGCGGTCTCCGCCAGCGTCAGCGGCGTCGGCGCCATCAGCGCACCGTTCTTGGCCGCCAGCACCTGGTGCACGCCGTGGCCGAGTTCGTGGGCGAGCGTCATTACGTCGCGCGGCTTGCCCTGGTAGTTCATCAGCACATAGGGGTGCGCCGACGGCGTTGTCGGATGCGAGAAGGCGCCCGGTGCCTTGCCCGGGCGCACCGGCGCATCAATCCAGCGGTCGGTGAAGAAGCGCTCGGCGATGTCGGCCATGTCAGGCGAGAAGCCGCGATAGGCCGATAGCACCACGTTGCGCGCCTCGGGCCAGGCGATGGTGCCGGTCGTGGCAAAGGGCAGCGGCGCATTGCGGTCCCAATGGGCGAGCCGCTTCTTCTTGAACCAGCGCGCCTTAAGCGCGTAGTAGCGATGCGACAGCTTTGGATAGGCCGCGCGCACGGAGGCGACCAGCGCATCCACGACCTCGCGCTCGACGCGGTTGTTCAGATGCCGGGAATCCGCGACGTCCTTGAAGCCGCGCCAGCGATCGGAAATGTCCTTGTCCTTGGCGAGGGTGTTGGTGATCAGTGCGAAGGTGCGCTCATTGGCCTTGAAGGTTTTTCCCAGCGCTTGCGCCGCGCTCCTGCGCTTGGCGCCGTCGCGGTCCTGCAGCAAATTCAGCGTCGGCTCGATCGCCAGCTCCTTTGCACCGATCTTGAAGCGAAGACCCGAGATGGTCTGGTCGAACAGCCTGTTCCAGGCGGAATAGGCGGTCTGCGCCTTCTCCAGGAAGAGCTGCTCGAGCTTGTCGTCGAGCTGATACGGCTTCTCCTTGCGCAAATCCTCGATCCAGGGACGGTAATGCGCCAGCTCCGGCGCCTGCATCGCGCCGGTCAAAATATCGTCATCGATGCGATTGAGTTCGAGCGCGAAGAACAGAAGGTGGGTGGACGCAGCCGTCAGACGCTCGGAGACGTCGCCGTAAAACTTTGAAATCTTGGGATCAACGCTGTCGCCGGCATGGACCAGACCGGCATAGGAGCCGAGACGGCCGGCGAGGTCGTCGATCAACTCATAGCGTCGCACGGCCTCCGCGAGCCATTTTCCGCCATCTTCGTTTGCTGTTCCTGTCGCGAGCTTGCCCTTGTAGTCCGTCTCGAACGCGACGCAATCGGCGTCCATCCTTTCGAGATCGCGCGCCACTTCCGGAGCATCGATCCCTGAATAGAGATCGGCGAGGTTCCACTCCGGAAGCTTGGCGGTCTTGCTCGCAGGCCTGGAGGATTTTGCCTTGGGAGGGGATTTGCCGGCGGAGTTCTTGGTGGTCGGCTTGCCGAGGGCGGGCTTGGTACGAGCGGATTTATTACGAGCGGATTTGGAGCGCGAATTCATTGTGTGGGAAACCTGTGTTCAACAATCGCGGCGGCGGGCGGGGCCATCAAGGTTTAAGAGTGCGTTAATCGGCTTCGGCCAGAGTGCCCCGATTCGAGACAGATAGTAGTAGCGTGCGGGGAACACCATGGCTGCCAGTATTTTGATCGCCGATGACGACGCTGTATCCCGCCGGCTGGTCGAGAACATGGTGCAGAAATGCGGCTATGAGACGATCGTCGTGGACTCCGGCGATGCCGCGATTGCCATCCTCACCGCCCCCGACGCGCCCGCCATCGATGCCATGGTGCTCGATCTGGTGATGCCCGGCCTCGACGGCATGGGCGTGCTGGCGAAGATCCGCGAAGCCGGGCTGACCATTCCAGTGATCGTGCAGACCGCCCATGGCGGCATCGATAACGTGATCTCGGCGATGCGCGCGGGTGCTGCCGATTTCGTGGTCAAGCCGGTCGGCATGGAGCGGCTCCAGGTCTCGCTTCGCAATGCGCTCAACGCCTCCGCGCTCAAGGGTGAATTGCAGCGCATTCGTCACAGCCGCGAGGGACGGCTGACCTTCGCGGACATCGTCACCCGCGCCGAGGCGATGGCGAGCGTGATGCGGACCGCGCAGAAGGCAGCGGGCTCGTCGATACCCGTGCTGATCGAGGGCGAGTCCGGCGTCGGCAAGGAGATGTTCGCACGCGCCATCCATGGCAGCGGCGAGCGCAAGGCAAAGCCGTTCGTTGCGGTCAATTGCGGCGCGATCCCCGACAACCTCGTCGAGTCGATCCTGTTCGGCCACGAGAAAGGCGCCTTCACCGGCGCCACCGAACGGCACATGGGCAAGTTCGTCGAAGCCCATGGCGGCACGCTGTTTCTGGACGAGGTCAGCGAGCTGCCGCTGACCGCGCAGGTCAAGCTGCTCCGCGCGCTCCAGGAGGGCGCGGTGGAGGCGGTCGGCGGCCGCAAGCCGGTCAAGGTCGATGTCCGCATCATCTCGGCGACCAACCGCAGGCTTTTGGAGCGGGTGAAGCAGGGCCATTTCCGCGAGGATTTGTTTTATCGTCTGCACGTGCTGCCGCTGACGATCCCTTCGCTGCGGGCCCGCCGCGAGGACATTCCGCATCTCTTGCGGCATTTCCTGGCGCGCTTTGCCGCCGAAGAAAACCGCCCCATCGCAGGCATCAGCGGCGAGGCGGTGGCGCATCTTTCGGAGCTCGAATGGCCGGGCAATATCCGCCAGCTCGAAAACGCGGTCTACCGCGCGGTGGTGATGAGCGACGGCGACCAGCTCGGCCTCGGCGATTTCCCGCTGCTCGCCTCGCATCAGCACGTGGCAAGCGAGATTCCGACCGCGCCGCTGATGCTCGAGCCGATTGCGGCGCCCTCGCTGGTCTCGGGTAATGAAATACCGATTGCACCCCTACCCTCGACAGGAACCCTGGCCATGCTGACCGCGACCGGCGATGTCCGTCCGCTGGAGGAGATGGAGAACGAGATCATCCGCTTTGCGATCTCGCATTACCGCGGACAGATGTCGGAGGTCGCCCGCCGCCTCAAAATCGGCCGGTCCACACTCTACCGAAAACTCGATGAAGCCGGCGTGCCCGGACATGGCGGCAAAAGCGGCGAGGAGACGCACTGAGCAGCGCTGCCAACGGCCGGCTGCCCGATCGTGCGATGTCGCATTAAACCATTCGCATGACGAAAGAATTCGACTGCGATTCGAACCGTGACTTGGAAGTGACAGACAAAGGGAAAACTGCGTGGCAGAAGCGCACTATCCGTTGCAAAGGGGCTTCCTTGAAGTCAGTTTGTCGTGAGTTGTCCCGGGTAACGCTGGCTGCAAAAACGGGGCCTGTATATCGTCTGCGTAAGAATCGTTGCGTGCAGGCGTGCAACTTGCGAGAGGCCGGCGCGGTTTAGCCGAAGCTGAAAAGACATAACAAAGCCGTTCCACCAGGGGCGGTTCACCCAAGGGGTGTGACACAATGCGTGACTGTTTGAACCACCGTGCAGGCTTTGACCGCGTCTTGATGGCGGTCGCGGCGACCTTCCTCACGGTGTCGGCCAGCTCAGCCCTGGCGCAGGATCAGGCGCGCAGCAGCGCCGCCGAGCTCGCGATCGAAGCCGCGATCCCGCGCCCCGAGCCCGCAAACGTCCCGCCCCCGAGCGCAGCCGATATCAAGCTCGACACCACCGCTACGGTTCAGGACCCCGCGAAGGAGCCGGCCAAGGACGCCGTGAAGGCGGAAGCTGCGCCAGCTCCAGACAAGGTCGAGACCAAGCCCTCCGAGGTCGCGACCACGCCCGCAACTGAGGCGCCAAAGAGCGAAACAGCCAAGACAGAACCCGCAAAGTCCGAGCCCGCAAAGTCCGAGCCCGCCAAAGCTGACACTGCAACAGCGCCGGCCGCTCCCGCGGCGCCCGCTGCCGCCGCCGCAACCCCGGCGTCCGAGCCGGTGAAGGCCGCGAGCAACGTTCCCGCCGCCGACCAGCCGGTCGCCGACAAGCTCAAGGACATCATCGGCGCCAAGACCTCGCGCCATTTCGACCGCAAGAACGAGCGCGCCGCTGTCGAGAAATTTTACGGTGCGCGCGACTACGCGCCGGTCTGGACACAGGGCGGCAGCCTCACCGCTGCGGCCAGGGGCGTGATCGCCCGGCTGAAGGATGCGGCCTCCGACGGCCTCAATCCCGCCGACTATCCGGTGCCGGATTTCGCCGCCGCCACGACGCCCGACGCCCTCGCCGATGCCGAGCTGAAGCTCACCGCCAGCATGTTCGACTATGCACGCCAGGCCCAGAGCGGCCGCATGCACTGGTCCCAAGTCAGCGCCGACATCCTTTATCCCGAGCATCCTGTCGACCCGAACGACGTGCTCGCCAAGGTGACGACCTCAACTGATGCCTCCGCGGCGCTCGACAGCTACAATCCGCCGCAGAAGCTCTACAAAGAACTGAAGGCGAAGCTCGCACAGTTGCGCGGCCAGACCGACGGCCCGGTGATCGAGATCGCCGACGGCCCCGCATTGAAGTACACGCCGGCCCGCGGCAAGAAGCAGGCGGAGATCGTCGTGGAAGATCCGCGCGTGCCGCAGCTGCGCGCCAAGCTCGGCATTGCCGAAAATGCCAGCGACACCCGCTATGACGCCACGGTCGCAGAGGCCGTCCGAAAATTCCAGGACGGCGCCGAGATCAAGGCGACCGGCATCCTCGACGACAAGACCGTCAAGGCGCTCAACAGCCCGAAGCGCGACAAGCAGATCGACGTCGTGCTGGTGAATATGGAGCGCTGGCGCTGGCTGCCGCGTGACCTCGGCGTGCCCGCGTTGGGCGACGCCTATGTCATCCTCAACATTCCCGACTATACGCTGAAGGTGATGCAGCGTGGCCAGCAGGTCTGGACCACCCGCGTCGTCACCGGCAAGCCGGGCCAGCACGCCACGCCGCTCCTCACCGAGACGATGAAGTACATCACGGTCAACCCGACCTGGAACGTGCCGCCCTCGATCGTCTACAACGAATATCTGCCGGCGCTTCAGCAGGACCCGACCGTGCTTCAGCGCATGGGCCTCAAGCTCGAACAGAATCGCGACGGTTCGGTGCATATCTCGCAGCCGCCGGGTGAAGCGAACGCCCTCGGCCGCATCCGCTTCAACTTCCCGAACAAGTTCCTGGTTTATCAGCACGACACGCCGGACAAGAATCTGTTCGCACGGGACGAGCGCGCCTTCAGCCATGGCTGCATGCGCGTGCAGAATCCGGATCAGTACGCATCCGTTCTGCTCAATATTGCCATGCCGAACGAGAAGTACACGCCGGAGCGCGTGCGCAGCATGTACGGCAAGAGCGAGATCGACCTGAAATTCCCGACGCCGATCCCGGTCAACATCACCTATCAGACCGCGTTCGTGGACGATGCCGGCAAGCTGCAATTCCGCAAGGACGTCTATGGCCGCGACGCGACCATGATCAACATCCTGAAGAACAACCGCGGCAAGGATCTCGAGAACGTCGTGGCTCACTCCCAGCCGAGCTATTCGCGCCCGGCGACGACGCTGCCGTCCGGCGTGGCGATAGCCAACAATGGCGGCGGCTCGTCCGGCCTGAACTTCTTCGAGCGGCTGTTCGGGGCGCCGACCCCGCCGCCGGCTCCAGTTGGTCGCCGTCCGCAGCAGCAGCGGGTGTTCACCCGCTGAGTCCTTCCTGATCAGTCTTCCTGAAATTCTTCAATCAAAACAGCGACATCATCCTCTCGATGGGGTCGCTTAACGTTAACCATTCTCGACCCGAACTCGGGCAGCGGGCGTTTTTTCGCCACACTCAACCGGTTAGGTTTGCATTCTGACTTGGTTTGGGGGCGGGAAGGTCAACCTCAAATTAACCTTCTCGCTTTAACAAAGCGTTCATCCTCTTTCGCGCGCTAACGGGGTTGGCGGGAGAGTCCATTTTGAACGCTGGTCGACTGGGTGGGCTCTAACGTGCTGACTGGTCTCGCACGCCAATTCGCTGTGCTGTCGTTGTCCCATGCGGGCGTGAAGGCTGGATCGCGGATCGGCCTCGCATCCGTATTGCTGTTTGCTGCGGCGGGTTCAGTTCACGACGCCGCCGCGCTGAACGAGACCAAGACGCTCTCCTTCCACCACACCCATTCCGGCGAAGATCTCACCGTCACCTTCAAGCGCGACGGGCGCTTCGACGAAGCGGCGCTGAAGCAGCTCAATCATTTCCTGCGCGACTGGCGCACCCAGGATGAGACGGTCATGGACCGTCACCTCTTCGACATCCTCTGGGAAGTCTATCGCGACGTCGACGCCAAGCAGCCGATCCAGATCATCTCCTCCTACCGCTCCCCCGCCACCAACGCCATGCTCCGCCGCCGCTCCTCGGGTGTTGCGCGCTTCAGCCAGCACATGCTGGGACATGCGATGGACTTCCACATTCCGGGCGTGCCGCTGGAGCAGATCCGCTTCGCCGGCCTGCGCCTGCAGCGCGGCGGCGTCGGCTTCTATCCGACCTCCGGCTCGCCCTTCGTGCATCTCGACACCGGCAGCATCCGGCACTGGCCGCGCATGACGCATGACCAGCTCGCCCGCGTCTTCCCGGACGGCCGCACGGTCCATCTCCCGACCGACGGCACGCCGCTGAAGGGCTATGAGCTCGCCAAGGCTGACATTGAGCGGCGCGGCAGTGGCGAGAACGCCGGCAGCAAGCCGAATTTCTTCGCCGCGCTGTTCAGGGGCAAGTCGGCTCCGGCCACCAGCAGCAGCGACGAGGATGACGAGGGCGGCCCCGCCGCGGCCTCCAAACCGTCCGCGCCGACCCTGGTCGCAGCCGCAGCCAAGTCCTCCGATCCGGTGCCGACGCCGCGCGCCAAGCCAGTCGCCGCCACGCTCCAGCTCGCCTCGGCGGATGCGCAAATCGTTGCGCCGCCCAAGCCGAAGCCCGCGCCCGTGGCTGACAGGCCGGCTGCCGCCAAGCCGGAGACCCCGGCAGACATCATCAATGCCCGCGGCTTCTGGGATTTCCCGGCCACGCCGCAGCAGGCAACGCCGGCTCAGGTCGCCGCGCTGAAGGCGCGCCAGGCGCTCGCCACCGACCCGCAGCCGACCGCAAGCGTATCGTCGTCGGCCTATCAGGCGCTGGCCTACGCACCGGCCTCCGCCTCGCCGGTCGACCGCGCCAACGTGGTCGCCGCCTCCGCGCCGATCCCGCGCTCCGCCCGCCCCGCGTCCCGCAACCTCGCGCCCGCGACCGAGATTAACACGGTGGTCGGCAAGCGCATCGACGGCATGGTCGCAACTGCGACCCGGCTCTCCGCGGCCAAGGGCGAGAGCATCTGGCTCAAGATCGTGATGCTGTCGCCGAGCGCCAGCCGCTCGATGTCGGTCACGCTGATGGGCGAGCTCGACATGGCGGCGATGCGCGCCTATTTCGTCAAGCCGCAGTCCGTGATCGCGATGGGCTTTGTTGACGATCCGATGCAGGGCCTGTCCTGCGACAGCTTCTCGGGCACCGCGACTGCGAAGCTCGATACGACGTCCTTCGTCGTGCGCACGGCGGCGCTGCGCTGAGAGCTCGGGGCCCGCAAAGCGGTCCCCTGCCTTCTTTCCCACTCGAATCGATCATGCCGGCAGGCCGGCCCTGACGAGGCCAGCTTCATGGCGTTGGCGGTCGACTTCGCGCTTGTAGTGCAGGGTTGCAAGATGGGCTGCCACCGAGAATCCTGGTTCGCGCTTCAGCACCTCGGCGGCATGAGCTCCAGCCGCGACGGGATTGTTCATCTGCGCGAATGTCGCCGCGAGGAACGCGTGATGGGTATAGTCGGCTCGTGTGATCCTTGAAAAGGCCTCAGCGGCATCGGCGTACTTCTCCGCGCAGTAATAAGCACGGCCCAGATGGCTCCAGAAGCGCTCGGGATGATAAGGGTTGAGGCGCATCGCTTTCTTGATCCAGTCGATGCCTTCCTCAGGCAGACCCAGCCAGGTCAGAAGCTCTCCCTGCTGCACGACCACTAGATCGTAATTCGGGTTGAGGGCGAGCGCACGCTCCTGATGATACGTGGCTCGTTCGTAATCGTGGCGCGTCAGATTGAGCGCGGCGAGGATCCGGTGCACGTCCGCATCATTGTCATCGAGCGCCAACGCGGTCTCGAGTTCCGAAGCCACCTGTTCAAATGTCGCATCGCGATCAGCGCACCAGCCGTAGATCCAGCACTGGCCGAGCACGCATGCCTTCCACGCGTGGGCGTGGGCATAGTTCGGATCCATCGCCAGCGCTCGGTTAAGCAGCATCTGCGCCTGAGCGTTGTCTTCGCGGGTCGAACGGTGATGCAGGAGCTTTGCCGCCAGCACGCATTCGTAGGCGGCCATATTATCGGTCGGCTTGCGCTTGGTGCGGTCGTGCGTTGCTGCTTCCACGCGACCGGGGAGCGTCGCGGCGATCGCGCGGGTCATCTCGTCCTGGATGGCAAAAATATCCTGGAGCTCGCGGTCGTAGCGTTCGGCCCAAATATGGCGGTCGGTTTCCGCATCGATCAGCTGCACGGTGACGCGTACGCGCCCTCCGGCCTTCCGCACGCTGCCCTCAATGACGTAGTCGACTCCGAACTCACGGCCGATGGCCTGGACCTTTACGGCCTTGCCCTTGTAGACGAAGGTCGAGTTGCGGGAGATGACAAGCAGGTCGTGGAAGCGTGAAAGCTCCGTAATGATGTCTTCAGTAAGACCGTCCGCGAAGAACTCCTGTTCGGGATCGCCACTCATGTTGGCGAACGGCAGCACGGCGATGGACGGCTTCTTCGAGATACCCGGTGCCATAGCAGCAGCCTTTGCCCCATCGGGCGGGCTTGCAGGGCCCTCCGCCAGCCGAACGCGGAAGACGCGGATCGGGCGGGCGATGTTTTTGACGCTCTGTTCGCCGAGATCGTCGAATTGAACCCCGTCCAGCCGGTCGCCGACCTGATCACGCACCGCGCCTGAAACGCAGATTCCTCCAGGCTCGGCCAAGGCTTCAAGTCGCGCTGCGACGTTGACGCCGTCGCCGAATATGTCGTTTTGATCGACGATTACATCGCCGAGATTGATGCCGATGCGGAATTGTATCCATCGCGGCGGCGGAACGTCGGCATTGCGCCGTGCCATGCGGCGCTGAACTTCGGCGGCACATAGCACGGCATCGACGACGCTATGGAATTCGGCGAGCATCCCGTCGCCGGTCGTCTTGATGATGCGACCGCGATTTTTGGCAATGGCTGGATCGATGAGCTCGACCCGATGGGTCTTGAGGCGCGCAAGGGTACCCCCTTCGTCGACCTCCATGAGCCGGCTAAAGCCGACCATATCAGTCGCGAGAACCGCCGCGAGCCTGCGCTCTGGTCCGGGCACGTCCATTACTCGGTCCCTTCACCGAGCATTCTAGCAGACGACGGGATTTTGCCCAAGCTTGGTGCGCTGCAACGCCAACCGGCGCGGCGCCTCAGAGCATGCCGAGCGCCTGCATATAGGTCTCGAGGATCGTCTCGGCTTCGGCGCGCTCGTTGGGATCCTGCTTGCGCAGGCGCACGATGGTGCGCAGCGCCTTGACGTCGTAGCCGTTGCCCTTGCTCTCGGCATAGACGTCGCGGATGTCGTCGGAAATCGCCTTCTTCTCCTCCTCCAGCCGCTCGATGCGCTCGATGATGGATTTGAGCTGGTCCTTGGCAAATTTCGTCGCGGGCTCGTCGTCGCGGACGGCGGCGGAGGTGGCCATCTTGGTACTCCTAATGAAACTGGCAAAACGAGGTGACGCCGGCATCGTCACCGCGCGTGCTGGTTAGACCCTTAGAGTTGGCGACCCTCGCATTCAAGGCAGCATCGCGCTCGTCCACAGCGCGCCCACACTTTCGTGCACCGAAGCAAGAATCCGGTTGTGTCGCGCACGACTCAGGGGTCTGGCGCCGAGATGGGACGAGCCGGACGGCCGGGCGAACTCAGTGCCCGGGATGAACCTTCTTCATCGCCTCGATCTGCTCGGGCGTGGCCGTGCCCTGGTGTTTCGACTTCCAGGTCTCGTAGGGCATGCCGTAGACGGCTTCCCGGCTCTCGTCCTTGCTCAAGGCGACGCCCTGGGCATCCGCGGCGTCCTTGAGCCAGTTGGACAGGCAGTTGCGGCAGAAGCCGGCCAGATTCATCAGATCGATGTTCTGGACGTCCGTCCGCGTCCGCAGATGCTCGACCAGGCGCCGGAAAGCGGCTGCCTCGAGCTCCGTTCTGGTCTTGTCGTCGATTGCCATCGTTCGCTTCCCCGGCCGTGGCCCGTTGTCTGGCTAAACCCTTACGGGATCAGGTGGGGTCCTGTCACAGATTTTGCCATATCGCGGCGCACACGGGAGCAGAGCCGGCTTGGGCCGGTTCCGCACCCCTACGCCAAATCGTCAATGATCTGATATAGCTTCCGCGACAATGATCGCCGAATCTCCCCGTTCCCCTGTTCGCCTGCTCGCCCGGTTCGCCCCGGTGCTGGTGGTTGCCCTGTTCTGCCTCTGGAACGGTCCCGCGTCCGCGGACTTCCGCCTCTGCAACAACACCTCGAGCCGGGTCGGCATTGCGCTCGGCTACAAGGACGCCGAGGGCTGGACCACCGAGGGCTGGTGGAACATCTCGTCCCGCTCCTGCGAGACGCTGCTGCGGGGAACGCTGGTCGCCCGCTACTACTACATCTACGCGATCGACTATGACCGCGGCGGCGAATGGTCGGGCCAGGCCTTCATGTGCTCGCGCGACAAGGAATTCACCATTCGCGGCACCGAGGACTGCCTGGCGCGCGGCTATGACCGGACCGGCTATTTCGAGGTCGATACCGGCGAGCAGCGGGCCTGGACGGTACAGCTCACCGATGCCAACGAGCAGCCGGCGCAGCAGCGCGTACCGGGCATGCCCGGCACGGTTGGCCCGGGCGGAGTTCCAGGTTTGCCCAATGGCCCGCCGGGTGGTACGCCCCCGGGCTCGCCCGGCCTCCCACCGGCCGCTCCGCCCCCGCCTGGAAATAAGCCATGAGGCGACTTCGCCGTATCAAGATTCTCGCGACCCTGGGACCCGCCTCTTCAGATCTCGCGATGATCCGCCGCCTGTTCGAGGCCGGTGCCGACCTCTTCCGCATCAACATGAGCCACACCCCGCATGACAAGATGCGGGAGCTGGTCGCCACGATCCGCAATGTCGAGAGCAGCTACGGGCGCCCGATCGGCATCCTGGTCGATCTCCAGGGCCCGAAGCTCCGTCTTGGCTCATTCGCCGAGGGTGCGGTCCAGCTCCAGAACGGCCAGATCTTCACCCTCGATTCCGACAAGACGCCGGGCGACACCACGCGTGTCCATCTCCCGCATCCGGAAATACTTGCTGCGCTGCGGCCGGGCCATGCGCTGCTGCTCGACGACGGCAAGGTGCGGCTGATCGCGGAGGAGACCACCAAGGAGCGCGCGGTGACCCGCGTCGTGGTCGGCGGCCGGATGTCCGACCGCAAGGGCGTCAGCCTGCCCGACACGGATCTGCCGGTCTCGGCGATGACGCCGAAGGACCGCGCCGATCTCGAGGCGGCGCTGGTCACCGGCGTCGACTGGATTGCGCTCTCCTTCGTACAGCGCGCCGACGACGTCACCGAGGCCAAGAAGATGATCCGCGGCCGCGCCGCCGTGATGGCCAAGATCGAGAAGCCGCAGGCGATCGACCGCCTCGCCGAGATCATCGAGGCCTCCGACGCGCTGATGGTGGCGCGCGGCGACCTCGGCGTCGAGCTGCCGCTGGAACGCGTGCCGAGCCTTCAGAAGCAGATGACGCGGATGGCACGGCGCGCCGGCAAGCCGGTGGTGATCGCGACGCAAATGCTGGAATCGATGATCCAGTCGCCGGTGCCGACCCGCGCCGAGGTCTCCGACGTCGCCACCGCCGTCTATGAAGGCGCCGACGCCATCATGCTGTCGGCGGAATCGGCGGCCGGCAAATTCCCGGTCGAGGCGGTCTCGACCATGAACCGTATCGGCGAGGAGGTCGAGCGCGACCCGACCTATCGGGACGTGCTCACCGCGCAGCGGCCCGCGCCGGAATCCACCGCCGGCGATGCCATCGCGGACGCCGCGCGGCAGATCGCCGAGACGCTCGACCTGCCGGCCCTGATCTGCTGGACCAGCTCGGGCTCGACCGCGACGCGGGTGGCACGCGAGCGGCCGAAGCCGCCGATCGTAGCGATCACGCCGAACATCACGGCCGGACGCCGGCTCGCCGTCGTCTGGGGCGTGCATTGCGTGGTGGCGGAGGACGCGCGGGACCAGGACGACATGGTGAGCCGCGCCGGCCAGATCGCGTTCCGTGATGGCTTTGTCCGCGCCGGCCAGCGCGTGATCATCGTCGCCGGCGTGCCGCTCGGCATCCCCGGCACCACCAACATGGTGCGCATCGCCTCCGTCGGTCCCGAGGGCGAGGCCAATATCTAGTCCGTGCGTCATTCCGGACGCGCACGACAAAAAAGCGCGAAAACAACCCCATGCACAGTAGCCGGCCATTCCGGCGAGCGTGCTGCTGTTTTCTGAAAACTGACGCTCCGGCAACGGCCTGAGCGGATTGAGGCCTCCGCCTCGGTCGCGCAGCGATTTTTAGGCCCCGACCAGCGCTTTCGTGGCCGGCAGCAGCGTCTGCTGCACCACCAGGCCGCGGGCGCGGGCATCCATGACGCCGACGGCGCGCAGCGCCAGCAGCGTCACGGTCTGCACGGCGTCGCGCATCTTGGCGGGATCATCGAGATTGTCGGGCGCAAGCGGCCCTACCAGTGCCTCGTGCAGCGCACCGAGCAGCGCGGTGGCGGCGAGCGCAGTGTCCTGCGCCGGCAAATGACCGGCGCGCACGGCAGCGTCGATCCTCGCTGCGATCTCGCCGGCGATTTCGCGGCGGCTGGCGAGGCGCGAGGCGCTGACATCGACATCGACCGGCTCGGCCAGGATGCCCCAGGCCAGCCTGCGCTGTGACAGGGTGTGGACCGCAACCGTGGTCACGGCAGCCGCCAGCGCCGAGGATGGGCCGGGTGCGGCATCGGCCGCCCGCCGGATCGCCGCGAGCTCGTCGCGCGACACCTCGGCAATCAATTCGGAGATCAGTTCGGCCTTGGAGGGGAAGTAGCGGTAGACGGTGCCCGCCGCGACATTGGCCCGGACCGCGACTGGCGCGATCTGCACCGCCGCCATCCCGCCTTCCGCCGCAGCCTCGCGCGCCGCAGCGAGGATCGCACTGCGCCGGGCCGCCAGGCGCTTAACCACTTGATGCGTCCGCCGATAAACCATGGCGCGCTTCCTGTCCCACACGCTTGCCGCACGCCCGCGGCCGAACGCTTCGTCACTGCAATAGCTGCAAATCGCCCCGCAAGGACTGAACAACTATTCAGGGAGGATGACAAGATGAAATGCTTGAAGCGTCACATCAAAGCGGCGGGATCGCGAAACATCTAAAAGTGTATCGAACGGGTTGGCGAAAAGGCGAGAGCATCCGTTATATCTATTTTAGCGTGTACCAACGACTGTACCTTGGTACTGCGATTTGACCTCGGTGCAGCATGATCGACACTGACTCCCGGACGGCTTGGCGGCTCTTCCAGCTGAACTGGCTTCCTATCGCGGCCATGGGCAGCCTGCTGGCGCTCGGCCTTCCCATCACCCAGCTGAGTCTCGAGCCGGTCGCCTACGGCCTGACGCTGGCGACCGCCGCGTTCCTGCTCGCGATCGTCTATTGCCACCGGATGGCTAAAGGCGAGCTTGCGTATCCGAAGCTTGTGTTCTCGCTCGGCACGATCGGACAGGTCATCCTCACCTGCGCCATCGTCGGACCGCTCAGCTACGTCGCTGGCAAGCTGAACTGGCCGCTGCAGGACCAGGCGCTGCTTGCGATCGACCGCGCGCTCGGTCTCGATCCCGAACCGATCGCGCGATACGTCAACGACCATCCCTGGCTCGCGAACGCTCTCGCCCGCGGCTACGGGCTGATCAAATGGCCGCTGCTCGGCATCCCTCTCGTGCTGGCACTGACGGCGCGCTATGTGCGGCTGCAACTTTTCATGCTTGCGATGAGCCTCGCGCTCGCGGTCGCCATCGCGATCTCCGCCGTAGTACCGGCGATCGGCACTTATTACGGACTGCAACTGCCGGCCGCACATTTCCCCGAGATCAACACCGCGGTCTATGCCGGGCAACTGCGTGACATCCTCGCACTCCGAGACGGCAGCCTGCACGAACTCCGACCGTTCTTCCTGTCCGGCATCGTCTCGTTTCCGAGCTTTCACGCCGCATCCGCCGTGCTCTACGTGTGGGCGCTGTGGCCGGTGCGTGGCATCGGGGGCATCGCGGCCGCGCTCAACCTGCTGATGATCGCGGCGACGCCGGTGATCGGCGCGCACTACATCATCGACATTGCCGGCGGCATCGCAGTCGCCGCGTCGGCGATATGGGCGGCAAAACTCCATCTCGCATGGCTCGACGGGAAGATGCCTGTTTCTGCCGCGCCTGCTTCACCGGCCTGGCAATCCGGCCTTGCGGAATAGCAGCGCAATAGACCGCAATTGCGCCGCCTCTTGCCATAGAGCGGGGCAGTCTGTTTCTGACGTCGTTCGCCCAAAAGAAAAGAGCCCCGTCCAGGACGGGGCTCTTTGAATTTCCGGTTCTTCCGGTCTTACTTGAGGCTGGACGAGATCGAACCAAACTTGGTGTTCATCGTGCTGCCGAGGTTGTTGACGACGGTGATGATCGCCAGCGCGATGCCGGCGGCGATCAGGCCGTATTCAATCGCGGTGGCGCCGGATTCGTCCTTCACGAAACGCGAAACGAGGTTCTTCATAGATTGCTCCAAAAACTACACGTGGCTACAACTGATCTGGTCTTTTCGGCTTCCCAGCGCCGCCCGACCATGAAACCGAACCTAGAGGCAAAGAATTGCGCCGCAGTTAATTCGACTGCGGAAACCCGGAGCGGTTTGCGTGTACCGGGCGATGGTAAACCGAAATTGAAAACAATCCGTTAAATTGTCGAGACATCCGGTGCGGCCGCCTTCGGCGATTTACCCGAAGTTATCACCGCCATGGTCCAATGCGGCCTGCTCTTCCAGCCCGACAAGAACAAGCAGGACGACGAGGCGGCATGTCCCTTTCCTTCGCCAACGGCATCGCGGTGCAGAGCCGCGCGCGAGCGCTGGTGCCGCTGTGTGTCGGTGCGGCCACCTACCTCTTCTTCGTCTATGTCGGCGACACGCTGCTGATGGATTCCGATTCATTCTGGCAGATCAAGATCGGGCAATGGATTCTCGATCACCGTGCCCTGCCCTACACCGACTTCTATTCCTTCACGCGGCCAGGCGCACCCTGGATCTCGACGTCGTGGCTGTCGCAGGTGCTGTTCGCCTTCTCCTATGCGCAATGGGACTGGGCCGGACCGGTGATCCTCACCGCGACCACGATCGCGCTCACCGCCGCAATCTTCGTCTATCTGCTCGACGCACAGCTCGAGATTCCGCGCTCGGTGCTGTTTACAATGCTGGCACTGCTGCTGTCGCTGCATCATGTCCTGGCACGACCGCATATCCTGGCGCTGCCCGTCATGCTGGCCTGGGTTGGCCTGCTGATGGCGGCTGCGGACCGCAGGAGCGCGCCGTCCTGGGGCTGGCTGCCCCTGATGGCGCTCTGGGCGAACCTGCATGGCGGCTTTGTGCTCGGTCTGGCGCTGATCGGCCCGATCGCGCTCGAGGCGGTCGAGCATGCTGAAAAGGGACGACGGCTTCAGCTGTTCATGCGCTGGGTGCTGTTCGGCATCGGCGCGCTGGTCGCGAGCTGCTGTACGCCCTACGGCTGGAGGACGCCACTGGGCGCGACCAACATCCTCAGCCTCGGCGAGCTGTTGACGGTGATCTTCGAATGGATGCCGGCGAACTTTTCCTCGTTCACGGCGTTCGAGGGCGCACTGCTCGGCCTGATCGCGCTCGGTTACTATCGCGGCCTTGTGCTCTCGGCGCCCCGGATCTTCCTGATCCTGTTCCTGACCTGGAGCGCGCTGACCCATGTCAGGAGCATCGAAGCCTTCGCATTCCTGGTGCCGCTGGTGCTGGCGAAGCCGCTTGGCCAGATGTCCGCGCGCCCGGCGTCGGACCCAGCCGGGACCGACGGCTGGCCGGCCCGCTATGTGACTACGCTTGGCGCGCTGATGATCGTAGCCGCGGCCTGGACCTCGACGTCGATCTATATGGGGCACCACCGCTTCACCTTCACGATGGCGCAGACACCGGTTGCGGCGGTCGACCTGCTCCAGCAGCGCAAGGCACAGCGCATCTTCAACGCCTATCAGTTCGGCGGTTATCTGATCTCGCGCGATATCCCGGTCTTCGCTGACGGCCGCGCCGAGCTCTATGGCGAAAAGTTCGTCATGGACTTCTTCAAGGCGACGGAGGGGAAAACGCCTGAGCTGCTTCCTCGCCTGCTCGACGAGTACAAGATCGACGCGACGCTCCTGGTTGCCGATGCTCCTGGTCCCCAGATCCTCGATCATCTCAAGGGCTGGAAGCGGATCTATACGGACGATATCGCGGTGATCCATGTGCGGGACGACCGGAGCGCGGATACCACGCCGATGCCCGCAATATCAAATTGAGGCGCTGGACAATGCCGCACCTCGTCCCGCCGGCCGAGCAACGCTCCACAGCTGCTCCGAAGCCTGCGACCATGCTCGCGATCGCCTGGGCGGTGATCGTGGCGGCGCTCGGACTTCCTGCGATCAAGTCCGGCGTGTTCGACATGCTGTCGACCGACGACGCGATGCGTCTGGTCGAAGTGCGAGATCTTCTCGCCGGACAGGACTGGTTCGACCTGACGCAATACCGGCTCGACCCGCCCGGAGCTGCCATGCACTGGTCCCGCATCGTCGATGCGCCCTTGGCGATGCTGATCCTGCTGTTTCGCCCTCTGCTCGGCCAGCACTATTCCGAAGCGCTCACGCTGGTGCTGTGGCCGTCGCTGCTGATGGGCGCCGCGCTATGGCTTGCAGCGACAATCGCAAGTCAGGCAAGCGCCGCGGCCGACCGGCCGCAGACACGGCTCGCAGCGATTCTGGTCACGGCGCTGTCGATTCCTGCCCTGATGCACTTTCGCGCCGGCGCGATCGATCATCACAATCTGCAGATCGTGCTGCTGCTCGGCTTCGTGCTCTGCGTCTCCGATTTGGAGCACCGTGCAGCCAAAGCGGCCTTGGCGGGATTCCTTGCGGCGCTTTCGCTGGCGATCGGATTGGAAATGCTGCCTGCCATCGCCCTGGCGAGCGCGGCTGTGCTGGGACTCCTGATCTGGAAGGGCACTGAGGTCCTGCACTCCGCCTGCGCTTTTGGTGCAAGCCTCGCCGGGTCGTCGCTGCTGCTCGCGCTCCTGCTGCTTCCGATGAACGATCTTGCCAGACCGGTCTGCGATGCCTTCGGAGGCCCCATCCTGCTCCTGTCCGCAGGCGGCGGCGTGGCGCTGCTCGCGGTTGCCGGCGTTAGCCGCCTGCGCCCGACCTTGTGGACGCGGCTGGGGGCGGCTGCACTTGCCGGCGCGCTCCTGCTGGGCGCATTTTTCAAGTCCTATCCGAGCTGCATTGCGTCGCCCTATGCGCAGGTCGATCCCCTGCTCGTCAGCTTCTGGCTCGACCGCGTCGCCGAGACCATTCCGGTGACGGAGCTGGCACAGCTGCAGCCGCAAAAACTGCTGGCGTATTATGCTTTTCCATTGTTGACGCTCGGCCTGTGCGTTGCAGGTATTATCGGCGGCACACGCCAGACGCGCTTTCGCTGGATCGTTTCGACCGTCACGCTCGTAGCGCTGTTCGGCGTAAGCCTGTGGGAATTGCGCGGCGCCGCCGCCGCCAACATCGTTGCCGCCCCGCTATGCGTCATCGGAATTGCAAGGCTTCGCGCGGATGCCGCGGCCGGCTGGCGGCTGCTGTACATGGCACTGCTCGTGTCGCCCGCCACACTTGGCGGCATCGGCTTTGTGGTCTGGCCGGCATTCGCTGCCGGCACGGGCGGACACAAGATCGCGGTAGCCGATCCGACCGCTTCCTGCCAGACCATCTCCAGCGCCGCACCTCTCGCCACCCTGCCGCCGGGGCGGGTGATGGCGCCGATCGATTCGGGTCCTGCGATCCTGGCCGCGACGGGACATTTCGTGTTCGCTGGTCCCTACCACCGCAACAATGACGGCAACCTCGTCATGGTGCATACAATGATGGCAACACCGGAAGCCGCCCGTGCAATGCTCAGTGAGCGACAGGTCGATTACATCCTGACCTGCAACGGCTCTGCCGATCAGCAGGATCTCGTCCGCATCGCGCCGGACGGGCTGGCCGCGCATCTCGGCCGCGGCGAAGCTCCAGACTATCTGGAGCCGGTCCAGGCAGTGTCGAAATCCGGCTGGACGGTCTGGCGCGTGCGCAAGTGAGAGAGCGCGCAAGCCGCGCCTTCAATTATCCGCCTTGGCGCGTCGTCCTTGGCGCGTTGTCGCCAGGCATGCAGAGCTCGATGCTCAGCCGGCAAGTCGTTTCATCGCCGACGATGCATCCTTCCGGATCGTAGGTCCGCTTGTCTCCGTCGAGAATACGCAGAGCCGCTTCGTTCGAAAGATGACGCCGTTCCCTGATTCCGGGCTCTGACAGATATCGATGACATAGCCGATGCCGTTGCGCGACGCATAGGCCATCCGCTCCGCGAGCGAATTCAAGCTCTCGACATCCGTCAACCTGCTTCGCCACGTCGGATAATAAGACGGCGTCAACATCGACGATCCGCCACGCTTGAAATCGACCCAGACGCGGCGATGTGAGGCCCATTCAAATACCCCTTCACGATCAAGCGCCATGTCCGCAATGCTCACTTCAGCCCGACCGTCGAGCTCCGACCTTCTTGGCGTCAGGAAGGTTGCGGTCGCAGGCGTGTTATTCCGCGCCCACTTGCCAATTTCGGCCCACTCCGCGACCGCCTCATTGCAGATTCGTTCGAAGTTGACGCCGGACCAGATGGCGAGCGGGTATGCGACGAGAACAGCCGTGGCGACAACCAGATAGCCCATGGTGCGCTGATAGGATGGGGCCGGTCCCGGTACAATTGTTCGAAGAACAACGACCAAGACGGCCGTGACCAAACCCAGACCGATCCAGCCATCGAAGGTCAAGAACAGCACGATAAGACAGGCAGGAAGGAAAGTCGTCTCCTTGTCGTGCCGCAACCAGTTCGTCGCCAGTGCCGCAATCGCCAGTGCGGCAAGCAGATGGATGATCGTGCTCGAACGCAGCAGATTAAGACTGAGAATAACTGGCGATTCGGTGATGTACGGAAGCGCGATGCCGATCAGATAGACCAGAATTGCGCCGAGATAGGCTGCCCGCAATTCGGGGGCGGCCGACCTCGGCCAGAACAGCGCAAGCGCTCCGATGAGAGTGACGCCCGACAGCCCCACGATGTCGCCGAGCGAGGTCGAGTCTATCAACACATGCCCAGGAAAATACTCGCGAAGGAAACTCGTAAAACCGAGGCTTGGCGGATGACCAAACTCCGGATTTGAGAGAAACCCGCGCAGCACGACAAGCGCAAGCGGCAAGCACAAGATGAGGCCGATCAGCACACGCGAAGAGATTTCGCCGAATGTGGCTTTCCGCTGCGACAGGCGACAGATCCCGATCAGCGCCACCGGCGGCACGAGCCAAACCGCAAAGAAGGCGTTGATGAAGAACGTTATGCCAATAGCAACGGCCGCTGCCATGAAGCGGCCTCGTGCGGCAAAGTAGATCGCCATAAGAGCCACACCATTCGCGATCTCCGAATGGGTGAAGTAGTTGATGAACAGGCCACCGGAGCCGGCGTAGCTGTAGCCGTCAAGAAACGCGGTGAAGCAGAGAATCAGACTGAAGACGATCTTGTCGCGTCTTTCCGTCACCCCGAGCAGGGAGGCGCAGCAGAGGAACCCGACAAAGCTGACCAGCCGGGAGAGGAAAAACAGAATGAAGAACAGCAACGGAACGCTGCCGATATATTTTTCGGTGTCGCTCAACATCAGCCAGACGCCGGAAGCGAAGTAGCGCAACGACTGGATATGCCCGTCGTCATGATACTGCGGCTCATTGTAGAGACCGGCGACGATCGGCAAATGATAGAGGTTGTTGGTCAGTCCGAAGACAAATCCAGTGCGCAGCACGGATATCGCCGACGCAAACACGGCGATCGAGAATGTCTCAAACCAGAAATTCGGGACGCTGGCCGCGCGATCGCAGCGGACCAAGTCAGAGGTGATGTTGACGTCCGCCATGGGGGTGCCGGAGGAACTAACGGCTGCGGATCAGCCTCGGTTAAGCGCCGTGTACCGCCCGCTTTCAAGCAACTGGCTGGTCCGGGCCCGCGGAGCGATGGAGACGGACAACAGCAGAACTAACCTGGAAAACGCTAATGGCGGATTAATTGGCCCTTGAGAATTGAGATTCGTCGGCGATTCACCTCTATGTTCACGCTCATTCAGCACGCGACGGCGAAAGGCGTAACCTGCCGCGCCACGGATTGCGACAGAAGTGGTGGGTTACGCCAGCGGACTGTGCTTCGTGCAACCGCAGGGCTAACCTACCCTACGTTCTATCTTGGCACGTAACGCAGCCACTTTGGCCTGCGCTAATATCCGACGGTCGAACAGGAGAGCGTGTCATGCCGTTTCGCAATCTTTTCACCGCATTTCTCGTCATGGTCTCGATCACAGCGGCGCACGCGGCGCCGCAGTGGCTGAGCCTACCGCCGACGCCGACATTGCCCAAGGCAACACAGAGCGGCTTCGCGCCCGTCAACGGTGTCAAGGTCTGGTACGCCGTGTTCGGCCGCGGCCAGCCCGTCCTGTTGCTGCATGGCGGCCTCGCCAACGCCAACTACTGGGGCCACCAGGTCCGTGCGCTGCAGCGGCGCTATCAGGTCATCGTCATGGAGAGCCGCGGGCACGGGCGCAGCAGCCGCAACCGGGAGCCATATGGCTACGACCTGATGGCCTCGGACGCGGTCGGGCTGCTCGACCATCTCAAGATCAGGAAAACAGCGATCGTGGGCTGGAGCGACGGCGCGATCATCGGCCTCGACATTGCCATGAAACACCCGGAGCGGGTGAGCAAGCTGTTCGCCTTCGCAGCGAACTCGGATCCGTCGGGCGTCGCGGATATTGCGTCAAGCGACGTCTTCAACGCATACATTGCGAGGGCCGGAGAGGAGTACAAGCGCCTCTCGCCGACCCCGACGGAGTACAAGAGCTTCGTCGCTGACATCACCAAGATGTGGGAGAGCCAGCCGAAATGGACGGCGTCAGATCTTGCGGCGATCAAGGTCCCGACCTGGATCGTGGACGGCGATCACGACGAGGCGATCAAGCGCGAGAACACCGAGTTCATGGCAGCGAACATTCCGGGGGCGGGCCTGCTGATCCAGCCGGAGGTCAGCCACTTCTCGTTCCTGCAGGATCCGGAGCAGTTCACCGACGATGTGCTGCGTTTTCTGGAGCGTGGCGGGGAGAGGCCGGCGGCGAAGTGAGAGGATCGTAGGGTGGGCAAAAGCGTAGCGTGCCCACCACTTTTGTCGCGACGTAGACTGGCCGTGCGGGCCGATCTGCCGGGAGCAGCCTTGCCCACCTGTGCCTTGAGCACCTTCGTAGGAACCACGCCCCGGCGGAGCGGCCGTGATCGAGATCCAGTAGGAGGTCGCGCCCGAGAGCGCCGGTACAGGGATTGATCAGGATCGCGGTGGCCCGCCTGGAGAGCGAGGAGGTCCCAACAATGATCGAAGATGTACACTGGTTCGCCGGGATCGACTGGGCAATGCAGAGCCATAGCGTTGGCCTGCTGGATGCCGAAGGAAGACAGGTTGCCCGGCGCGAGTTCGCCCATGGCGGCGCTGGGCTGACGGAGTTGTGTGACTGGTTGCTTGAGAAGACCAAGGCCGCACCGGGACAGATCGCCGTGGCGATCGAGATGCCGCACGGCCCGGTGGTGGAGATGTTGCTCGAGCACGGGTTTGCGGTGTTTGCCATCAATCCCAAGCAGCTCGACCGCTTCCGTGATCGCTTCACGGTAGCTGGTGCCAAGGACGACCGCCGCGATGCCCATGTGCTCGCAGACTCGCTGCGCACGGACCGCGCGGCCTTCCGCCGGCTTGTGGTCGACGATCCGACGATGATCGAACTGCGCGAGTGGTCGCGCATGGCCGACGAACTGCAGCAGGAGCGCACTCGTCTCGCCAACCGCCTTCGTCAGCAGTTGTGGCGCTATTATCCCCAAGCCACCAAGTTGACCGACGATGTCGCCGACGAATGGTTCCTGGCGCTTTGGCAGAAGGTGCCGACCCCGGACAGGGCGGCCAAGGCCAGCGAGAAGGCCATCGCGCGCGTCCCGCTCGTGTCCCGGACGCGCTGCAACGCTCTTGGCATTGCTGCGTAGAGCCGGGACCCAGAATGCCACGCGAACCGCTGCGGCATGGGCCCCGGCTCAGCAGCGCACCGTCGAAGGGACGCTGCGCTGCGTCCGGGGCACGAGACCCGGCCAACAAAAAACGCGGCGTTTCCGCCGCGTTTTTCAATTCGATCTGCCGCTTGCGATCAGGCCTGCGGCTGCGGCTCCAGGCCGGGATCCGGATCTGGACGCGGGCGCGACTTGCCGGCCGGGGGCACGGCGGAGGCGCGCGGCGTGGTCGGCTCGAGCACGGACTCGCGGTTCGGCTTCTTGCCCTTGAGCAGGTCGATGATCTCGTCGCCGGAGAGCGTCTCGAATTCGAGCAGGCCCTTCGCGAGCGCTTCAAGATCGGCGCGCTTCTCGGTGAGAATGCGCGTCGCTTCGTTGTAGCCTTCTTCCACGAAACGCCGGATCTCGGTGTCGATCTTCTGAACCGTCGCCTCCGATGCGTTCTGGGTGCGCGACACCGACATCCCGAGGAAAACCTCGTCCTGGTTTTCGCCATAGGACACGGTGCCGAGCGCCTCGGAAAGGCCCCAGCGCGTCACCATCATCCGCGCCAGCCGCGTCGCCTGCTCGATGTCGGACGACGCACCCGAAGTCACCTTTTCACGGCCGAAGATCAGCTCTTCGGCAACGCGGCCGCCCATCATGATGGCGAGGCGCGACGTCATCTGCTCCAGCGACATCGACAGCTTGTCGCGCTCGGGCAGCTGCATCACCATGCCGAGCGCACGGCCGCGCGGAATGATTGTCGCCTTGTGGATCGGATCGGTCGCGACGACGTTGAGGCCGACGATGGCGTGACCGCCCTCGTGATAGGCCGTCAGCAGCTTCTCTTCCTCGGTCATGACGAGCGACTTGCGCTCGGCGCCCATCATCACCTTGTCCTTGGCTTCCTCGAACTCGGCCTGGGTCACCATCCGCTTGTTGCGGCGGGCGGCTGTCAGGGCGGCCTCGTTGACCAGGTTCATCAGGTCTGCGCCGGAGAAACCCGGCGTGCCGCGCGCGATGGTCTTGAGGTTGATATCCGGCGCCAGCGGCACCTTGCGAACGTGAACCTTCAGGATCTGCTCGCGGCCGACGACATCCGGGTTCGGCACCACGACCTGGCGATCGAACCGGCCGGGACGCAGCAGCGCGGGATCGAGCACGTCGGGACGGTTGGTCGCGGCGATCAGGATCACGCCTTCATTGGCCTCGAAGCCGTCCATCTCGACCAGCAACTGGTTCAGCGTCTGCTCGCGCTCGTCATTGCCGCCACCGAGACCGGCGCCGCGGTGACGACCGACCGCGTCGATTTCGTCGATGAAGATGATGCAGGGCGCGTTCTTCTTGGCCTGCTCGAACATGTCGCGCACGCGAGAAGCACCGACGCCGACGAACATCTCGACGAAGTCAGAGCCCGAGATGGTGAAGAACGGCACGTTGGCTTCGCCGGCAACCGCGCGTGCGATTAGCGTCTTGCCGGTGCCAGGAGGGCCGACCAGCAGCACGCCGCGCGGAATGCGGCCGCCGAGGCGCTGGAATTTGCCGGGATCGCGCAGGAATTCGACGATCTCCTGGAGGTCCTGCTTGGCCTCGTCGACGCCGGCGACGTCCTCGAACGTGACGCGGCCATGCGCCTCAGTGAGCATCTTCGCACGCGACTTGCCAAAGCCCATCGCCTTGCCGGCGCCGCCCTGCATCTGCCGCGACAGGAAGATCCACACGCCGATCAGCGCGATGAACGGCAGCCAGGAGACCAGCAGCGAAACGAACCACGGCACGTTGTCGCCCGGCGGCTTCGCAGAGATCTGGACCTTGCTGTCATAGAGGCGCTTCACCAGCGTCGGATCGTTCGGCGCATAGGTCTGGAAGCTCGAGCCGTTGGTGAAGGTGCCGTGAATATCCGGACCCTGGATCACCACGTCGCGCACATTCCCCCGATCGACCTCGCTCAGAAGCTGCGAGAAGGCGATGTCCTGGGACGAGGCGCGCTGACCCGGATTCTGGAAGAGCGTGAACAACGCCAACAGCAGCAAAACAATGATGACCCAGAGGGCGAAATTGCGCAGATTGGCGTTCATCGATCTTCCTTCGTGGTCGCGCGGATCGCGGCCCTGATCCTTGGGCAGTTACTCGGGCAGTTACTCGGACAGCGCGAGTAAATCCCCAAGGAATCCTCTCGGTTAGACGCATACAATTTAGGTGCCGTCCCGGTCGCTGCCAAGGGAACGAGGTGGGACTATTTATCCCATCTTAGTCCGATTCCCGCTGAAATAATGGCGCCCGGGTCGGGGTTTTTCCCGCCTGGTTAAGGCTGGCCTGACGGTGCGGGCTCAATACGGCCGGTGTCATGATCCGCATCCGCCCGGATCCGCTTTCCTGATCCGTTCCTTGCGCCGCCGGGCCGGCGCCGGCGCAATGTGGATACGCCCCCCGGCAAGGCTGATCAAGGCTCCCGCAAGCGTCTGCTTCAGCCTTGGCCGGCCCTTTGTGGCTGTACGGGCGCCTGACGCAATGGCCTGATCGAGCGCAGCCAGGAGGGATTCGACCTTGCCGAGTTCCGCCGGCCCCTCATGACCGAGAGCGTTGATAGTCCGCAGCAGCAGCCGCAATCGAACCTCTTCCGGCAGAGCGGCGAAGCCAGCGGCTTCGAAGCTTCGCGCACCCGGGTCATGCGGCGCATCGCCGCGATCCCGCAGGCGAAGGAAACGCTCGGCGCCGTCGGCCAGCACCTCGACAGCCGCATTGGCCCGCGCCAGCCGCGCAGCGAGCCGCGCTAGATTTCGGATATCGCCGCCCTCGGTTGCGAGCTGCGGCAACAGCGCGCGCAGCCGCGGCCGGGTGAAGGCAGTATCGCGGTTGGTGGGATCGTCGGTAAAGCCGAGCTTGGCCCGCTTCAGGGTCGCAACGAGCTGCGACTTCGGGACGTCGAGCAGCGGGCGCGCCAGCACGATGCCGTCCCGCTCCGCCAGGCGCGCCATCGCCGACAGCCCGGCAATTCCGCTGCCGCGGAGCAGCCGCATCAACAAGGTCTCGGCCTGGTCGTCACGGGTGTGCGCGGTCAACACGTGGCTCGCGCCGGCCGCACGGGCGGCTTGTGCGAGCAGGCGGTAGCGGGCTTCGCGCGCAGCGGCAGGCAGCCCCGTCTTCGGCTTTGCCCCACGCCAGCGCAAGGTCCGGTGCGTCAATCCGAGAGCCGCGGCCTGTCGCTTGACCTCGCGCGCCTCGCGCGCCGCCTCGGGCCGCAGGCCGTGATCGACGGTGACGACCAGCAGTCGAGGCCCGCGCGCAAGGCTGCGCTGCCAGCGCGCCGCAAGCCACATCAGCGCGACCGAGTCGGGCCCGCCGGAGACCGCGAGCACCAGCGCCGGCGCTTTTTTGAGATCGGCGAACAGCCGCCTGGCCTCGCGCGCCGAAATCGGTGAGTTGTCGTCTGACATGACGCTGCAATCGTCCGAGGATGGACCGCCTGTTTAGCGCAGCTCCGGCCGTATTGTCAGGACCTCGCGCAAACGCGCTCCGCGATTGTCGCGAGGGAAAACCGCTCCGCATTTCGCGCGAACGCGGTCCTTAGGCTCTAGCACTTCACCCGCTTCTGCTCGCGGTCGACCGCGGCTTTAACGCCGGCAGAGGCGCGCGGATATTTGCGGCCGACCTCGCCGAAGGCGGCGCAGGCGGCCTCCTTCTCCTTCAGCGCGGCGAGCGACTGGCCGAGCCGCAGCAGGGCATCCGGCGCCTTGGCCGACTTCTCGTATTTGGTGGTGACGGCGAGGAAGGCTTCGGCGGAGTCGCGATATTGCTGGCGCTGGAAGTAGCTCTCGCCGAGCCAGTATTGCGCGTCGCCGAGCAGCGGATCGCTCGGATATTTCTGCGCAAAGGTCTTCATGGTCTGCTCGGCGAGCGCATAGTCCTTGCGCTGCATGTAGCCAATGCCGAGGTCGAACTCGTCGCGCGGCGATGCCGAGGGCGGCAGCGTGGCGAGGCCGCCGCCCGCCGGCGCGGGATAGCCGGGCTGGGTCGGCGCCGGCGCGGCAGCTTGCGGGATGCGCCCGCCGGTGTTGGCGAGATCGAGCGGTTCGCCGGCGCCGCGCCCGCCGGGTGCCCCGACCGGGGCTCCTGCCGTCATCGGCTGCTGTCCGCCGCCGAGCGCGCGCGGCGCGCCGGGCGCGCTCGGATTCTGGCTCGGGTCGAACGCATCGCCGCGGCGGCGCGTGCCGGGTGCGCCCGGCTGAGGCGGTTCCTGAACGATCGGGGCCGGAGCTGCAATCTGCGGCTCGTAGCTCGGCTGGGAGGGTTGCTGCTGCTGGCGATAGACCGGCGCGGACTGGGCGGGCGGCACGGCTGCGGTGTTGGGCTGCGCCGGCGGCTGTCCGGGGGCGGCTTGTGCGCCGCCTTCGAACTGACGGAGGCGCTCTTCAAGCTGGCGGTTACGATATTGCAGCTCTTCGTTCTGGCCGGTGAGCTGGCGCAGCTGGTTCTCCAGCCGCTCGATCCGCATTTCAGGGTCGGCATCGTCCGACTGCGCGAGGACGGGCGAGCACAGAGAGAGCAGCGCGGCGATCGCCACGGTGCCGGTAATTGCCTTGAATTTCGATGACATTTTACCCTGACGACGAAAGCGAAACTGGCCTGCGACGGAACCTTCGACGCGCCACACATTGAAGGGGAGTACGCCAAAAATGTGACTCGAACAAAGGGGTTTCTATCACAGGACGCTGACACGAAACCGGCGCCCGAGAGGGCGCCGGCAAATTGCTTCCTGGTCGTGGAGCGGGCGGCTGTCTAGGAGCTCGCGTTCAGCACGGTGACGGCACGGCGATTCTGCGACCAGCAGGAGATGTCGTTGCAGACGGCGACCGGCCGCTCCTTGCCGTAGGAGATGGTGCGCATGCGGTTCGGGTCGATGCCGCGCGAGGCCAGGAACGAGCGCACCGATTGGGCTCTGCGGGCGCCGAGTGCGATGTTGTACTCGCGGGTGCCGCGCTCGTCGGCGTGACCTTCGATGGTGAAGCTGTAGCGCGGATAGCTCTGGAGCCACTGCGCCTGCTTCTCCAGGGTCACGATCGCCTGCGGGGTCAGGTCGGTCTGGTCGCTTTCGAAGAACACGCGGTCGCCCACGTTCACCACGAAGTCCTGCTGACTGCCAGGCGTCGCCGCGCTGGCCATCGCATCGGCACCCAGGTTCTTGTTGGCGCAGGCGCCCATCGACAGCGCGACCGCGAGCACCGCAGCCAGCTTCAATCCCTGGAGGATGCGCATAGGATGTTTCATTCCGGAGCCTCCACGCTCACGTTAGTCCACTGCTGTCCGGTCTACAGGGGGTTGGTTAAGCGAACGTTCCGTCAACCTTGATGGGACGTTGCCAGAGCCGGTCAAATGCCCCCCACCGGCGAAAAGCAACCACCATGGTTAATGGGTTGTAAATGTGGCGCGAGGGTGAAGGCAAGCCCTCTTAGGCGCCGAAAGAACCGCTTTTGCCGGTAATATGGGCCACGGCCATCGTGCGCCCCGACTGCCGGCGGAACCTGATGATTGAGGTGAACCGGATCATGCCTGCGCTGCAGCGCCCGCAACGAGCACCGGCCGCAACGCAGCCTTCCTCTGGCTGCTCCGTTCGAACAGCATCCGCCGTTCGAACGCGTTCGAGCGCATAATGGGAAAGCGTGTCAGCACCTTTTCCCGAAGGTTCTGGAAATCGGACGCCATCAAGGACGTCTTCATCGTATGCCAGCCCGGAAACGCGCGCGGTTCGGCGACGGGCTCATGCAGGAACACGCGCCGGTAGAACGGCTGGTGATCGGGGCGCACCATCGCAAGGCCCGTATCGGCATTGAAATATTCGCAAGCCAGATAGGCCAGCCGCAGGGTCAAATAGGGAAGCTCTGGGAGTCCCTTGGCTTTTTCGGGATCCGCGGCAAGCCGCGCTGGATCCACGAAAACCTCGCCCCGATCGAGGCGCCTATGAAGAACATCGCCATACAATTCGGTTGAATAGGACATGCGGCATTCCGACGTCAGGACGTGGATGCGGACGGAACTGCATAGCTCTCCGTCAACGTAAACGCCGAATATCCAGACGTTGGGCGCATCGTCATAGACATCGCAAACGCGACGAGTCTCTGACGGCAAAATCAATCCGCTATTCAGATACGCCTTGTAACGCAGCAGGTAGATGGACTCTCTGTCCTCGGGAGTCTCGATCAGCCGGTAATCGATGCGATCGAACAGCGCCGCACCGCGCACCAGCGACGGCCTGCGTGGCTCGACTTGAGACGACATCCGATTACTCCCAAACGTTCAATCAACTTACGCGAGTATGCAAAGATTAATGGTTTCTTAACAAGATTGCAAAGCTTTAGGGGAGGTAAGGTTAACCTTTGCGGCCCGCAAAACCACGGGTACAGCCTGGTCTCAAATCAAAATCTGTGAGGATCGCGCGTCGCGCGAATTAGGCGAGTGACCGCGAGGAGACGACGATCAGCTGGTCCTGCATGCGGTTGCCATGCGAGGCATTGAGCAATTGGCGGACCCGCACCGCAGGGACCGGACGGCTGAACAGATAGCCCTGCGCTTCCGTGACGGTGCCATCGGCGCTGATGAGCTCGAGCTGCTCGCTGGTCTCGATCCCCTCTACAACCACGGACATGCCGAGGTCGGCGGATAGCCTCGCCACGCCGCGCAGCAGCGTCAGCGGGCGGTCAGTGTCGATGCCCTCGAGGAAGGAGCGGTCGATCTTGACCTTCTGCATCGGGAAGTTGTGCAGATAGCTGAGGCTCGAATAGCCGGTGCCGAAATCATCCAGCGAGATGCGCACGCCGAGCGCATGCAATTGCGACAGGATGTCATGAGTGAGCTGGGTGTTGTGCAACAGCGAGGACTCGGTGATCTCGATCTCCAGCCGATGGGCGGGAAGCCCCGAGACCTCGAGCGCGTAGCGGATCTCGCTCAGCACGTCGCGCTGGTGGAATTGCTGCGGCGAGAAGTTGACGGCGACGCTGACGCCTTCGGGCCACTTCATGCATTCCATGCAGGCGCGGCGCAGGATCCAGCGGCCGAGATCGACGATCAGGCCCATGTCCTCGGCGACCGGAATGATGTCGACCGGCGAGACCGTCCCGCGCACCGGATGATTCCAGCGCAGCAGCGCCTCGCAGGTGGTGATCTTGCCCGACTTCAAATTGACCAGTGGCTGGTAGAACAGCTCGAATTCCTCGTTGGCGAGCGCCTTGCGCAGGTCAAGCTCGAGAATGCGGCGGGCCTCGACGGTCGCCGCCATCTCGTCGCGGAAAAAGCAGAAGGTGCCGCGGCCGTCGGCCTTAGCACGGTACAGCGCCATGTCGGCGTTCTTGAGCAGCGTATCGGCGCTGGTCCCGTCCGGCGAGGTTAGCGCGATCCCGACGCTGGCACCGATCTCGACCAGGTGATTATCGATGCGGTAACGCTCGCTCAATCGCTCGACGATACGCCGGGCAAGACTCGCGGCGTCCTCGGGCGAAGAGATGTTCTGCTGGAACACGACGAATTCGTCGCCGCCGAAGCGGGCGACGAAATCCTCCGGCCGCAACATTTCGCGCAGGCGGTTGGCGACCGCGCATAGAAGCTGGTCGCCGCAGGGATGACCCAGCGTGTCGTTGACCTGCTTGAACTGGTCGAGGTCGATGAACAGAAGCGCCGAAAGGGACGCGGCGTGCTGCGAGTCCGCCAGCAGCCTCTCGATCTCATCGCGGAAATGGACGCGATTGGGCAGCGCCGTGAGATCGTCGTAGCGTGCCAGGTGCGTAATCTTGGCCTCGGCGCTGCGCCGCTCCGTGATGTCCTCGAGCAGCACCACCGCGCCGCCGTCGGCCATTGGCTGGGTCGTCCAGGACAGTGAGCGGTTTCGCTGCATGTCGGGATCGGAGGTGATGATCTCTTTGGCCTGCGAACTCTCGACGGCAGCGACGATCAACTCGCCGCTGGCGGCCGACACGGATCCGGCGGCCACGCACGCCGCAACGATGTCACGCGCATTAGTGCCACTCTGCGTGATAGCCGGCGGCAGGTTCATCATCGCGCCGAAGCGATGGTTCATGACCGCCAGCTGTCCGTCAACACGGAACATGCAAAGCCCGTGCGGCATGTTGTTCAAAGCCGTGTCGAACTGGCCCGCAAGCGCCGCTTCGCGTCCCCGCGCCACGACCGCGCGCATGAATATTCTGTGCAGATTGGCCGAAAGTTGCATCACGGCAAGCAAAAACGCGGCGCTCACGAACGCCATGGCGATGTAGTACGGCGTGCCGCGCACCGCCAGTGCGATCACCGCCGGACCGAACTGAAGCATGGCCTGCTGGTGAAATATCGACGGCCGCCCGTAGGCCCTGGCCGCTCCGCCCGCCACAATGCCGGTGGTGACGGACAGGGCAATGAGGTGGACTACGGCATCGTCGTTGCTCAATAGGGCGACCGAACACCACGTGCCGATAGCAGCAGCCTGGATCAGTGCTCCAACTCGGTAGCGCTTCTGCCACTTGCCGGCTTCTTCGGCAGTGAGGGCCGATTTGCGGGGGCTGAAGCGCCGGAGATCGAACACCCGGATCGCGCCCGCGACGATAAGAAACAGGACGCATGCCCAAAGCATACTTTGTCCCGTCTTCAGCGCCGTCAGGCTTGCCGCAAATGCGACGAAGACTATACCAGCGAGCAACGGGCCGGACGCTTCGAACAGTGAATCGATCAGCGCCGCCGAAAGGTTCGGCGAGGACTTTTGATCGATCTCTCCGCTCTGGCTGTCGAACTGCATCTGATTTGTACGCGCATCCTGTCCGGCGCGTACTTCTACCTAGTTCAGGTGAAGTCTTTCTGAGGGAACATCGTTAAAGTCGAGTTGTTTTGAACCCTCAACAATCGAAATAAGCCAATAGAAACAAAGCACTGGGAAAAGTTTGCCGGGCACAACCTTAAAGATTTGTTGCCGCGGACAAACATCTCGCAAAGTTTTCGAAAAAAGGCGCGCGTTCAAGCGAACGCGCGCCGAGGTCCGGCCGCTACTGACCGGACGTTGAGGATAGCAGCGGCGACCACGCCGGATCGGACGCGAAGCCCGGCGTCGGCACCTTAAGTTCGTTGCGGCCCGAGATATCGACGGAGAACAGCGACGGTCCGCCGGCGCCGCCGGGATCGCGGAAGAACATCAGCACGCGACCGTTCGGCGAGAAGGTCGGCCCCTCATTATGGTAGCCAGAGGTGAGGAGCCGCTCGCCGGTGCCGTCCGGCTTGATGACGCCGATCGAGAACTGCCCGCCGCCCTGCTTGGTGAACGCGATGTAGTCGCCGCGCGGCGACCACACCGGCGTCGAGTAGCTGGCGTTGGTGTCGTCCTTGGAGAAGGAGATGCGCTGCGCCGCGCCGCCGCCCGCGGCCATCACGTAGATCTGCGGCCTGCCGCCGCGATCGGACTCGAAGCAGATGCGAGTGCCATCGGGGGAGTAAGAAGGAGAAGTGTCGATCGCCGGCGTGTCGGTGAGGCGCGTGGTCGAGCGCGAGCGCAGGTCCATCACGAACAGGTTGGAATTGCCGCCCTGCTGCAGGCTCATGATGACGCGCTGGCCGTCCGGCGAGAACCGCGGCGCAAAGGTCATCCCAGGGAAGTTGCCGACGATTTCGCGCTGCCCGGTCTCGATGTTGTAGAGATAGACCTTCGGATCGCCCTGGCCGAACTCCATGTAGGTGATCTCTTGCGAGTTCGGCGAGAAGCGCGGCGTCAGCACGAGTTCGGCACCGCGGGTCAAATAGCGCACATTAGCGCCGTCCTGGTCCATGATCGCGAGCCGCTTGACGCGCCGCTCCTTCGGACCGGTCTCGTCCACGAACACCACGCGGCTGTCGAAATAGCCCTTCTCACCGGTCATCCGCTCATAGATCTGGTCGGAGATGATATGCGCGATGCGGCGCCAATATTCCGGCGAGGTGAAATATTGCTGGCCGGCGAGCTGCTGGCCGGAGACCACGTCCCAGAGGCGGAATTCGGCCTTGAGCCGGCCGTCCGGCTGCCGCGTCATGCGGCCGGTGACCAGCGCCTGCGCGTTGATGGTCTTCCAGTTCTGGAATTGCGGCGCCACGTCGATGTTGCTGATGCGCTCAATGAACGCAGCCTGGTCGATCGGGGCAAACAGGCCCGAGCGCTTGAGATTGTTCGTGATGACCTGGGTGACGCCGTTACCGACGTCGCCGTCGGACGGTGAGCCCGGCAGGAAGTTGGTGATCGCGATCGGTACAGGCTGAAATTCGGTGGGGTCGATGCGGAGCCGCGGCTGGGCCTGCTGGGCGAAGGCCCGTCCGCCCCCGAGCATCGCAAGCGTCGATCCGGTCAGGGTCATGAAGCGGCGGCGGTTCATCGATCGGACGTCATTCATCGCAAAATTCTTTTGTTCGGATGTCACAACATATCTTTCAGGCCGAATGTCATCGGAATGAGCTTCCAGCTGTCGTACTGCTGCTTTGGCATGAACGAATAGACCTGACACTGCACGATGGCGCGCTTGGCGCTCTCCGCCACGGCCTGCGCAATGGATCGCGAGGGTCCCCTCACCGCGACGACGATGGGCTCGGACGCGAGCGATCCATCGATCTTCATGGGAATATCGATGTCGGCCTCGTACTGATCGGCGTCCTGCCCGTTATAGGTGGGCGTGAAGCAGCGCTTGACCGCACCCTGGAAAGCGCCTCGCCAGGTCGCAACGTTGGTAACGGCGGTCCCGGTCGTCGATCCCAGCGAAGCGGATGCATTCATTGTCGTCCCGGTGAGCTCGTGCCGGGTCGTTGCGCGCTTGTCGAGTTCGCGCTGGATCTGCGCCGGATCGAACGGGCGCTCCTTGGGCTTGGGCTGCTGCTGCACCGCCGCGACCTTGGGCTCCGGCGGCTTGGGCGGCGGCTTCTTGGTCTCCAGCTTCTTCTGGAGCTCGGCAATCGGATCTTCCTTGGCCGGATCAGGCTTCTTTTCCTGCGGCTTCGGCTCTTCTTTCGGCTTGGCCTCGGCGACCGGCTTCGGCGGCTCGGGCTTCTTCTCGACCGGCTTCTCGACGGGCTTTGGCGGCGGCTCCGGGGTCGAGTTGGTCTTGATCAGCTCTTTCTTCTCGGTGACCTTGCCGACGGCGTCCTCTTCGGGCTTGGCCTCCGCGATCTTCTCGACCTTGGGCTTCGGCTTGTCCTTTTCGCCAGTCTTCTGCCCAGCGGTGATCTGCGCGAGCTGGTCGCTGGAGATGATGTCGATCGGGAGCGACTCTTCCGGCGCGACGAAAGCCCTGCTGCTAAAGGTGACCAGCCCCCATCCGATCACGAGGACGTGGAGGGCGATTGACGCAACCAATGTCTTGTCGACATTCACCTTCACCGGCTTAGGACCCCTGCTCCACTTCCGTGACCAGCGCCAGCTTCTTGAATCCGGCGCCGGACAACAAGCCCATCACCTTGGCCACGGTCCCGTAATCTGCCTTCTTGTCGGCGCGCAGGTAGATGCGTTCCTCGAGCCCGCCGCGCGCATCCGTGATCGCTTTGAGCTTCGGCACCAGTTCGTTGATCGCGATCTCGGCGTCGGCGATGAACACCTTGCCCTTGATGTCGACGGACATCTGGATCGGCTTCTGGTCGTTCTGCTCGAGGCTCTTGGCCTGGGTCTGCGGCAGGTCGAGCGGCACGCCGACCGTGAGCAGCGGCGCCGAGACCATGAAGATGATGAGCAGCACCAGCATCACGTCGACCATCGGCGTGACGTTGATCTCGGCCATGACCGGCTTGCGCCGGCTGCGGCGCCCGCCGCCGGACGAACTGGCTACGTTCATGCCCATGATCTGCTGCCCAAATGTGCCCTGACACTATACATGCCGTCGTCAGCCCCGCTCGTCGATCTGACGCGACAGAATGGCTGAAAATTCATCCGCGAAGCCTTCGAGCCGCTGGGCCTGCCGGTTCACCTCGGAGGTGAACTTATTATAGAAAATAGTGGCAGGAATGGCGGCGATCAGACCGACGGCGGTCGCAAACAGCGCCTCGGCGATGCCGGGGGCGACCACCGCCAGAGAGGTATTTTTCGACGCCGCGATCGATTGGAAGCTCGACATGATGCCCCAGACCGTGCCGAACAGGCCGACGAAGGGCCCGGCCGAGCCGACCGTCGCGAGCACCAGAAGCCGGCGCTCCAGCCGCTCGACCTCGCGCGCGATCGAGACGTTCATCACCTTGTCGATACGCATCTGAAGACCCGCGACCGAGCGCGCATGGCTTTCGAACGAGCGCTTCCACTCCCGCATCGCCGCCACGAAGCAGGCCGCCATCGAATGCGTCGGCTTGGCCGAGAGCGTGCGATAGAGTTCCTCGATCGACTCGCCGGACCAGAAGGCCTGTTCGAAGCGGTCCATCGAGCGGCGGGTGCGGGCAAACAGGAAAATCTTGTCGATCGCGATCGCCCAGACCCAGACCGAGCAGGACAGAAGTCCCAGCATGACGGCTTTCACGATCCAGTGAGCCTGCCAGAACAGCGCAATCAGCGACACGTCCGCGGAAGCGGCAACCGGAAGGGCTGACTGAGCCACGTCGGCCGGATTCATAAGCAGTATCCTCTCAAGGCGATCGTTATCCAACGTCCCCCGGCAGCATATGGCTGCCGGTTCCCCAACAGCCGCGCCAACCGGCACAGCCGGCAAGCCCGCTTAAAGCCTGGTCTTTTCTGGGGTGCAGGGCTCGTCCAAAGCCGGCCGTCTGCATTCCCTGCCAAGATGTCAAAACTAAGGGCCCCGACCCAAGGCCTTGACTTCGGGCTTTGGGCGCGATTGTCCGCAATTACCAGAGCCCGGCGTTGGTTAATGCGCGGTTACCGGGACCGAATTTGGCTGCGGGAAAGGTAGCCAGTGCAGGCGGTTGGGGGCAGGTGCGTGGCGCCCCCAACAGGGAGATGCAGTTCCGTCCCTTTACCGCACGCCGAAAGAGAAGCGAAGCCCAGCTTCCTGGGGAGGAACCAGCGATCATCCGGAAAATTGTCCCGAAAATCACCTTCCGAGGTTTTGCCATGACCATCAACCCCAAGACGACCGCCGCCATCGGCGATCACCCGCTCCACCCGATGATTATCCCGTTTCCCGTGGCATTCCTGGTCAGCGCGCCGATCGCCGATCTGGCGTTCATTGGCACCGGCGATGGCTTCTGGGCCAGGGCGGCGATGTGGCTGATCGGCGCCGGTATCGTCATGGCGCTCGTTGCCGCCGTGGCCGGCTTTACGGACTTCTTCAGCGAGCCCCGCATTCGCAGCCTCAATGACGCCTGGTACCATATGGCCGGCAATCTCGCGGCGGTCGTGCTGGCCCTGATCAACTTCTATCTCCGCTATGCCCAAGGCGCGGAGGCCGCGATCAAGCCGTGGGGCGTGGTGCTCTCTTTGGTCGTCGTCGGCATCCTCCTGTTCACGGGATGGAAGGGCTGGGAGATGGTCCACCGGCACCACGTTGCCGTGCTGGACGCACCGGGCCAGACCAGTTCGGAGCCGGTCACGCCGCAGCATGGCAGCGAGGGCCGGCGCGCGGCTTGAGCAGCGGCACTGCGACGCCGATCACGATTTGCCGGCTTCATTGCAGTCCCCGGAGATTGAAAGCCGGTGGTTCGATTGGCGGGGCAGGCCGCCGAGGCGGGTTCGGGGCAATTGGTCCCGATGTGTGCTGCCGGATGAATGCTGACCTGCAAGACGTTCGACGCCTCGTTCTGAAACAGAGACGCGCCAGACTTGCAGCGCCATCGCCGCCTCGCTCCTTGTGAATCGAATATAGGCCGTCGGCGCTCCCCGCGCACCAGGCTGCGTCGGCGGCAACCGCGACGCCGCATCGCAGCTCCCGTGAGACTACGAGCTTGCATGGCAGTCATGTGCAACCATATAAATGATCGAGTTTCGGCCAGGAGTGTGTCGGCCAACGACATCTCAGCCAACAACTTGGGCAGACTGCATATGACCTCGATGGGCAACTCGACCCCGGACAATCTGCACGCCCTGTGAGCGGCGACCAACTCCGCCGCACTGCTTGACCAGGGATGTACCCTCAAAACATCTCGTTCAAGACCCCGCGGTGGTCCGCCACCCCAGGGATTTTCGCACGCGGGACGCCTTGGCGCGTCCGAGCAAATTCCACACCCGCCTCATCCAAGGTCTCGCTGAAATATGTCGCCCAACGCCCCCGCCGACGACCACCACGACGACGTCATGTATCCCTCCGCCCTGCCGTTCCTGCTGGTCCATCTCAGCTGCGTTGCGGCCATCTGGACCGGCATCACGTGGCAGGCCCTCGCGATCTGCGTGTCACTGTACGTCGTGCGGATGTTTGCGATCGGAGCAGGCTACCATCGCTACTTTTCGCATCGCGCGTTTGCGACCAGCCGGGTCTTTCAGTTCATCCTCGCCTGCCTCGCCCAGAGCACTGCGCAGAAGAGCGTTTTGTGGTGGGCGGCCAAGCATCGACACCATCATCTGCATTCCGATACCGAAATCGACGTGCATTCGCCGCGTCACCGCGGTTTCCTGTACAGCCATGTCGGCTGGATTTTCCACCGGCAGCACGACGCGACCGATCTGGTGAAGGTCGGCGATCTCGCGGACTATCCGGAGCTGATGTGGCTGCATCGGCTGGAGCTCCTGCCGGCCGTTGCGCTTGCTGCGCTCTGCTTCCTGATTGCGGGCTGGTCCGGTCTGGTCGTCGGCTTCCTCTGGAGCACTGTGCTGCTCTATCACGCGACCTTCTGCATCAACTCGCTCGCCCATGTGCATGGACGCAAGCGCTACGTGACCGGCGACGACTCCCGCAACAACTGGCTGCTGGCGTTGTTCACGCTTGGCGAAGGCTGGCACAACAATCACCACGCCTACCAGAGCAGCGTGCGACAGGGCTTTCGCTGGTGGGAAATCGACGTGACCTATTACATCCTGAAGGTCTTGTCCTGGATCGGCATCGTCTGGAACATGAAGGCGCCGCCCGAACAGGTGCTGCGCAACGAGCAGCCGCTCGGTGCTCGCGTGATCAACCGCGCGGCCCGCGAACTGGCCGGACGGTTCGATGCACAGACTCTGGCGGATGCGATCTCGTCGGCACGGCGCCGCGCCGATCTGGCCCAATTGCAATGGCCAACGCTGCAGGAGATCCTCAATCGCGCCCATGAAGGCGTCGATGCGCTGACGCACCTGCATTTGCCGAAGATACCGACCCGCGACGAGTTCCTTGCCGAGGCCAAGGCGATGTTCGCGCGAACGCGTTCGCTCAACGAGATCGTGGATCACGCTTACGAACATTTCCTGACGTCGGTTCGCGCACAGCTTGCCACGGCGAGCTGACCAAGACGCTCTGAATGTCGCGGCCGCCAGCCGCATTCCCCTCAAAACCAAACCGCCCGCCTGCGGGATGCGCAGGCGGGCGGCTCGGGGCCATCAGGACTTTGGGGGCATGCGCCTGAAGGCTTTGCGAGATGTCGGCTTCCAGGTCGGCCTCCGGATCAACCTTGCGGCTGGTCGGTCGGCGGCGGCGGGGTCGGACGGGTCTTGTGCTGCGCCATGAACTGGTCGAACTCTTCCTTGTCCTTGGCGTGGCGCAGACGGTCGAGGAAGTTCTTGAACTCGACCTGCTCCTCCTCGAGCCGCTGCAGCGTCTCGGTGCGATATTCGTCGAAGGCGCGGTTGCCGCTCGAGGGCGGGCCGAAGCCAAAGCCGAAGCCGCGACGCTCCATGCGGCCGCGCATGCGGTCCATCTTGTACTGCATCCGCTCCATTTTGTTCTGCCAGCGATCCGAGTGATTCCAGCACGACATTCTTCGGCTCCCGAGTGTGAAAAAGAGAAGGGCAAGTCCGATCGGCCACCAGATGATGAAGCCGAGGATGGTCACCGCGATCCAGCCGGGGTGCCAGGGCGTATCGAGCATGTGAGGGCGCTCGTAGTGTTGGTCCGAAGGGCCGCGCCATCGATTGACATCAGCGGTGTAGGCCATTTCCTTCTCCATGACGGCATCAGCGCCGTTGTGAATGTAAATAACATTTACATAGCTAGACCATCCCGCGATTTTGTCAAGCCGGCCGCCTGACAGGGCAGGCCATTTATTTGCGCAATTTTATTTCGGCTTGCCCCAGGGGCCGCCGGGCGGCACGCCAGAACCGGAGGGTGCCACCGGCGGCACCGGCGGCGGCTCGGCGCTTTTCGCAGGCGGTCGCCGGTCGGTCGGGAAGCCGAGCCCACGCAGATAGATCAGCACCTCGGCTTCAAGCAGCTCATCCGGCGACATCGGCAGTTTTCGTCGCGCCGCATCGCCACGCGAGAACAGCGAGGCCACGCCGTGCGCCATCGACCAGATGTGCAGCGCCATCATCAGCGCCGGCGGTCGCGGCGTACCGGGCGGTGCCAGGGCCGCAAGCCGTTCGGCCGCAGCGCGAATGATGTTGAAAGCGCGTTCGCTGGCAGCCTGGAGCGCCGGATTGGCATCGACCGGCAGGCCCGATTCGAACATCGCGTTGTAGAAGGCGGGCTCCTCGCGGGCAAAAGCGAGATAGGCTTTGCCGACGCGTTCGAACGCCGTGACCGTATCAGGCCGGCCGTCGTCCCAGGCCGCGGTCAGGCGCGCTTCGAACTGCTCGAAGCCGCGCTGTGCGATCGAGGACAGCAGTTCGTCACGATCGCGGAAATGGCGGTACGGCGCGGCGGCGCTGACGCCGGCCATGCGCGCGGCGTCGGCAAAGGTGAACCCGGCGGCGCCCTTCTCGGCGATCAATCCGAGGGCGGCCTGCAACAAGGCTTCCTTCAGATTGCCGTGGTGATAGCCGCGCTCGGCGCGGCGCGTCTCCTTGCGCCAGCTCATGTGAACGGCTTTTACATGAGCTGGACGTGAAGGTCACTAGCGCAGGCGGGATTTGATGAACTGCATGTCCCGCCGTTGCGGGGCGACTAGCGGCCCGGGATCGGCAGCACCGGCATGACCTCGATCGCCTCGCCCGGGAAGATCGCAAAATGCGGGTGGTTCTTGAACAGCTCTGCGGCAGCCTCCTGCGAAGCGGCGCGGACCACCGTGAATCCGGTCAGCGCATTGCTGACCTCGGTGACACCGCCGGCGTCGATCCTCCGGGTCTTGCCGAGCGGGCCGCCCATCTCGACGATGACGGCCTTGTGCTTCTCGACCCAGCCGTGCCAGGCGGCCATGCCCTCCTGCTCCTTCGCCTTCCGTTCAGCCTCAGGCATCGCCTGCCAGGCCGCCATCTTTGTGCCGGTCTTGCTGCCGAGATAGATGGCAAGAAACGTGTGTTCGGTGCTCATGGGTGTCTCCTCAGGTTTGATGGGTCCGACAAAAATTCGGGCTTCGGCCGTGGCCGCCATCTTGGCTATTTGTTCATCAGGTCGGCGAAGCCCGCGGCGGCTTGCTGCACCTCAGGCGGAAAGTCGCTCATCTCCTGCACCTGCCGGATCTCGATGATTTCGTTGGGCGAGGCCGGACATTTCTTCGCCCAGGCGATGGCTTCGTCGCGCGAGGCAACCTCGATCATCCAGTAGCCGCCCAGGACTTCCTTGACCTCGGCGAAGGGACCGTCGGTCACAATCGGCTCGCCCGTTGCAAACGAGATACGCGCACCCGTCGACGGCGGATGCAGGCCGTCGAGGGTGATCAGGATGCCCGCATCCTTCAGCGCCTCATTGTAGCGCATCATCGCGGCGACGCGCTCGGGATCGAGTTGAACGTCCGGCGGCGCGGTCTCGTAACCGAGCGGGATCATCAGCATCATGAATCGCATGGGGTGTTCCTCGCCTTTCTCGTCGTTCCGGGATGCGCCGCAAGGCGCAGGCCCGGAATCCATTCATCCATGGCGGCCAGCGTCGCCGACATTCTTGGGGGCCGAGCTGGCTCGCACTCCCCTGTAAGACGAGCGCCCTCTTACAAGACCGACACCGGGGGTAGAATTATTTTGGAGGTCTTGGCCCGGAGGTCTTGTTGCAGACGTCTTGTGCCGAAGGTCTCGGCCGCCCGCTAGCGCGACTGCGGCACGAAGTGGCCGTCCTGGAAGGCGGCGCCGAAATAGACATCGATGCGGCGCACCTTGCCGCCTTCAAATGTCAGGAACTCGGTGTTGCGAAAGCTCCTGCCATCCGTTGCCAGGCAGCGATAGGTGACGAAGGCCTCGTCGCCGGCGACGAAGATGCGCTCGATGTCATGACGCGCGATCCAGCCGGTATCCCTCCAGCAGCGCTCGAAATATGCCGCCTTGTCGAGATCGTCGTCGAAAGGGCTGGTGAAGCGGAACTCGTCGGCCAGCGCGTCGGCAACCCGTTGCCGGTCGTTGGCAAGGTAGGCGGCAAATAGCTTCCGGATCAGGCTCTCGCGGTCGTCAGGCATCGATCGGTCTCCTCGGCAACACCCCGTTGAAAGACGATGCAGCGGTGGCCGGTCCGACATCGCGCCAAGCGTTGCGTTGCCGGAACGTAGAATATTTTCGGCAGCTTGCGCTGCGGCCTTTCTGCCGATCGCGCCCGTTCCGCTCGATTGGCGGGGCTGGGCCTTTCTCATCAGAGCGAAAGCGAAGTAAAAGGAGCCGGCGCTCGCGCGCAACCGACCTCCCGGACACTGGATAGATCAGCAAAATGCCGCAAGCCCCGCAAAAAGTCGCCCTCGTCACCGGAGCCGCGCGCGGCATCGGACTTGCGACCGCGAAAAAATTTCTGGCCGAGGGCTGGCGGGTGGCGCTGCTCGATATCGAGCGCGAATTGCTCGGCCGCGCGGTCGCCGAGATCGGCCAAAGCGAGGCGACGCTGGCGCTGACTTGCGACGTCTCGGACGTGGCCGCGGTCGGCGCCGCGATCAAGACGATCGAGCGGCAGTTCGGCCGGCTCGACGCACTGGTGAACAATGCCGGGATTGCGGTGTTCGCGCCGCTGATGGAGACATCGGACGCCGACTGGCGCCGCGTGCTCGAAGTCAACCTCACCGGCCCGTTTCTCTGCACCAAGGCGGCCGTGCCCCTGATGCGCGACCGCAGCGGCGGCGCCATCGTCAACATCACCTCGATCTCAGCGGTGCGGGCCTCGACGCTGCGCTCGGCCTACGGCACCAGCAAGGCCGGGCTTGCGCATCTGACCAAGCAGCTCGCGGTTGAGCTCGCGTCCCTCAACATCCGCGTCAACGCGGTGGCGCCGGGGCCGGTCGACACCGCGATGGCCAAGCAGGTGCATTCGCCGGAGATCCGCGCCGACTATCACGATGCCATTCCACTCAACCGCTACGGCCTGGAAGAGGAACTCGCGGAAGCGATTTTCTTCCTGTGCTCGGAACGGTCCAGCTACATCACCGGCCAAATTTTGGCCGTCGATGGCGGCTTCGATGCGGCCGGCATCGGTCTGCCGACGCTGCGCGGACAGCGCCGCAATGCGTAGGCCCTGGGGATCGAGTTCGTGGAGCGTTCCATGCATATCACGACGATCGTCAAGACCTGGGCGCTCGCAGCGGTAATGTTCGCCGCCACACCCGCTGCCGCCGAAATCCGCATCATACAGAGTCCGGGCGGCCAGGTCGGGACGTTCCTCGATCTGTTCGAGAAGGTGCGCGAAAGCGGCGAGCGCGTGGTGATCGACGGGCCCTGCCTGTCCGCTTGCACGCTGGTGCTGAGCATCGTGCCGGGTGAGCGCATCTGTGTCACGAAGCGCGCCGCGCTCGGCTTCCATGCGGCACGTTCGGTCGACCGGCGCGGGCGGTTCTATGCCGAGCCGGAAGCGTCCGAAGCGGTGCTGCAAGCCTATCCAGGTCCGGTGCGCGACTGGATCAGCCGCCACGGCGGCCTCACATCGCGGTTGCTCGTATTGAAGGGGCGCGATCTCGCCGCGATCTTTTCGCGCTGCCGATGACGATTCGACGGCCCGCAGCAGCGTGACGCGGATCAACACGCCGGTGTCGGACGATTAGCCCGCATTGCTCATGAGCTGACGCGACGCGCAGCGTCGGTGAAATGTGCTGCATCTGCGAACTGCGCCACACTAAGGTCAAGTTGGCTTGGCACATCCGACGCCACGAACTCGGATGTTGGCGGAGGCGTTCATGACCAGCATCGGGAAGCGAGCTTGCTTTCGCGCTGACGTTTCTCTCCGCGAGCGCAGTCGCAACCGTTGGCTGGCTCTACGTGCTCGTAGAGGGAGCCGTGATCATCACAGACTGGTTGTTCTTCTAAAGGAAAGTCTGAATCAACGGCGCCAGCTTCATGCTTGCGCAGATCAGCATTCCCCACAGAGCAAAATTGATTTGCAGCGCCGCCGCCATCGGTCGCTCCCCTTCCAAGTCACGCCCCACCCTAGTTTGTAGATTTTATGAACGACAATTAACGATTCTGACGCGGAGTTCACAGCCTAATCTTGCGCCAATTGTTGTGCGATGCGGGCCGCACCTTTCACGAAGCGGCCTCACTGCTCTCGCAATGTAATGCGAAGCATGATTCGATATTCGGCCATGCCGGCTACGTTGTTTCCCTTAAGTTCCATTGACGGACGCGATGCAAAGTTTCCCACGTGGATGTTTGCGTGACGCGTACTGCACCGAAGGCCCGGCATGATTCGACACGGCTTTATCCTGCTCACTTTCTGCGCAGCGATCACGGGATACACAGTGGCGGCGGCGCAGGAGCGCCGCCCCATCGCATGGGACGGCCTCGGCCAGGATCCGAACCGGCCCCCCGTCACGAAGCGTCGTGTGGTGAATCAAGCACCCGCCGCGAGCGATCCCAATCGGGAACGGGAAAGAGTGCTGGCTACGTTGCGCCCGTACTCCGATGCATGGTGGGCAGTCCATGACGAGATCGAAGCGGAGAATGACAGACAGCTCGGCACGAAGCTCGTGATCTGCCCTCGCTGCGTTCCGCCGCCAAGCGAAGACGTGACGGGATCGGTCCGTTGAGGGAACCCACGGCCGAGCGCACGCACTGACAACTCATGCGCTCCCCCTCTCCCGCAACAACGCAGAGAGAAGGGGGGCGCCAGTTGATGCATCGGGCGATCACGCCCGCGCTCACATCCCTTCCGCCGGGCAGTTCACCATCCAGGGAATGCCGAACTTGTCGACGCACATGCCAAAGCCTTTGGCCCAGAACGTCTTGCCGAAGGGCATGGTGACCGTACCGCCGTCGGCGACGGTCAGCGAGATCGAAAAGCCCTGCGGCTTCTGAACATGCTCCGGCGGCGCGTCGGAGGCCATCAGCACGCTGCCGCCGGGCAGCGACATCCGTGCATGCATGATCGTCTTCTCGCGGCCGGGTGCGGCGGGCACGTCCGGCGGCGCGTCGGAGGCGCGCATCATCGCATCGATCTTTCCGCCGAGAACCTTGGCGTAATAGTTGAACGCCGCTTCGCAGGTGTCCTGATAGAACAGATAGGGATTGAGCATCGTTTCTCTCCTTGTTTCACCTTCTGGCAGTGAGGCTCGCTACTTCTCGGTGAGCTTCTTCAGGCGGGCGAGGCCAGCCTCGAAGTCCTTGCCGATCATGCTGTCCATGTTGATGAAGACCTGCATGACCTTGGACATGAACGGGGCCGGACCGTACATCGCCCATGTGACCAGTGTTGCATCGCCTTGCGGCACAAAAGTGAACTCGGCGGTGTTGTGGCCTTCGAAGGGACGTTCGAAATCGAGCTTGATGCGAAGTTTCGACGGCGCATTCGCCTCGAGGATTTCCATGTGGCCGGCACCGACATTGTTGTTTCCGTCCCAGGCATAGGCGGCGCCATTGCCCTGCGCCGCGCCGCCGAACGTCCGCTTCATGGCGGGATCCCGGCCCTCATAGGGCGACCAACCGGTCCAGCGGTGGAAATCGGCGACCTGCGTATAGATCGCATCGGCCGGCGCCTTCACGGCGAGGCTGCGTTCGACACGGAAAGTGTCGGACTTGGTCAGCGCCAGCACGAGGACGGCAGCTATACCGACCGCGAACACGACGGCGACGATGGCAACTGCTTTTAGCATCAATGGCTCCCGGGATACAGGCTTAGGACGAAGTGGACGGGCTAGGGCCGACAACACGGAACAGAACTTTTTTGGCATGCTGCCAACCTCGCGTCATGCCCGGGCATAGCCGTCCGAAGGACGGCGTCGCTTCCGCTCGCCTATGTCCCGGGCATCCACGTACTCGGAGAGCAAGACAGAACCTGGATGGCCGGGACAAGCCCGGCTATGACGACGTTGATGTAGGCCCGCCCTATTTCGTCTTCGCGCCCTGCCTGGCGCCGCCGTTAACGTCCTTTGGCTGGCTGTCCCTGATCAGACGGTCAATATGCATGCGGATGTGGGCGGCCTCGGCCGAGGTGTTGGCAAGCGCGATGGCGCGGTCGAAGGCGATGCGAGCTTCGTCGTTGCGGCCGAGTTGCATCAGGAAGGCGCCGCGCACGCCGTAGAAATGGAAGTAGTTGGCAAGTTTCGGCGCCAGCGGCTCGATCACGTCCAGCGCGGCCTGCGGCCCCCGCACCTTGGAGACAGCCACCGCCCGGTTGAGCGTCACCACCGGCGAGGGTTGCACCAACTCCAGCGCGCCGTAGAGCAGATCGATCTGCGCCCAGTCGGTTTCTGCCGGCGTTGCCGCGCGCGCATGCAGCGCGGCGATTGCGGCCTGGATCTGGTAGGGCCCGCTGCGGCGGTGGCGCATCGCCTTGTCGATCAACGCCAATCCTTCCGCGATCATGGTGCCGTTCCACAGCGAGCGGTCCTGGTCGTCCAGCAGAATCAGCGAGCCGTCGTCGGCAAAGCGCGCGTTGCTGCGCGCATGCTGCAACAGCAGCAGCGCCGTCAGCCCCATGATCTCCGGCTCGCTCTGGAACAGCCGCAGCAACAGCCGCGCCAGCCGGATCGCCTCTTCGCACAGCGGCTTGCGGATCTCCGCAGTATCGCCGCTCGCCGAATAGCCTTCGTTGAAGATCAGGTAGATCATCGCCGCGACGCCGGCGAGCCGCTCGGAGCGCTCGAGCGGGCCGGGCGCCTCGAACGGCACGCCGGCCTCTGCGACTTTCGCCTTGGCGCGGGTGATGCGCTGCTCCATCGCCGCATCCGACACCAGGAAGGCGCGTGCGATCTGCTTCACCGTCAATCCCGATACGATGCGCAGCGCGAGTGCGATCTGCTGAGTCGCCGGCAGTTGCGGATGGCAGCAGATGAACATCAGCCGCAAAATATCATCGCGATAGTGCGAGCCGTCGAGCCGCTCGGCGAGCGCGCCTTCGGCATCGTCGAGATCGGAGATCGCCTGGTCGTCTTCCGGCAACGGCGCCTGCTTGCGCGCGCGGCGGACCTCGTCGATCGCGACGTTGCGGCCGACCATGATAAGCCAGGCCGCGGGGTCGCGCGGCGGTCCATTCTGCGGCCAGGTCTTCAGCGCGCGCAGGCACGCGTTCTGGAAAGCCTCCTCCGCGGTATCGAGATCGCGGAAGTAGCGGAGCAGCGCGCCGACGGCCTGGGGTCGCGCCGAGGTCAGCGCGGTCTCGATCCAGGCAGTATCGGCCTCGCTCACGTCAGATTTCCTCCGGGCCTGAACACGCCGACGGGGCGCACTTCGTAGGCGCCGCCGGGATTAGCGGCACCAAGGTCGCGCGCGACGTCGAGCGCGTCGTCGAGATTCTTGCAGTCGACGATGTAGAAGCCGAGCAATTGCTCCTTGGTCTCGGCATAGGGACCGTCGAGCACCAGCGGCGGATCCTCCTTGCGCAGCGTCGCCGCCGCGGTGGTCGGCAACAACCGAGCCACCGGCCCGAGCCGGCCCTCCTTGGTGAGCTTGTCCTGCACCACGGCGAGCTTCTTCATCACGGCCTGGTCCTGGTCCTTGCTCCAGGAGCCGACGAAGTCCTCATCGTGATAGCAAAGAATGGCGTAGAGCATGGGTCGTACTTTCCTTGAACTCTTGTTCTGAAGACGAACCAATATGCCTCGCCCCGACAGGATTGCGGAAATAATTTGCAGGAAAAATCCGCCCGTTCATGCCAAGGAGGGCCTTTCAAAGCGGAACCGACGAGGCACATGAATGACCAAAGGCACACTGGCCGTCCTGATCAACAGCACGCAGCAGAATTGGCTGCCGGAGCGCTGGAAGGCCCGGTTCGACGCGGTCTGTGGCGGCCGCCGCGTGGTGCTGCTGCCCGATGCCGGGCTCGATCCCGCGGAAGTGCACTATGCCGCGGTATGGAAGCCGGTGCCGGGCGACCTTGGCGCCTTCTCCAATCTGCGTGCGATCTTCAATCTCGGCGCGGGCGTCGATGCTCTGATGGCGGACAAGAGCCTACCCGATGTGCCGCTGGTCCGCGTCGCCGTGCCGGACCTCACGGGCCGCATGACCGAATATGTCGTGCTGCACGTGCTGATGCACCATCGCCAGGAGCTTTACCTGCGGCAGTCGCAGCGTGAGAAGCGCTGGGAGCCGAAATATCAGGGGCCGGCGAGCGCCGTCACGGTTGGAATCATGGGGCTCGGCACGCTCGGCGCCGACGCGGCCGACGTGCTGCGGCGGCTTGGCTTCTGTGTCGCGGGCTGGAGCCGCAGTCCGCGTGCCATCGAGGGAGTCGCGTGCTTCCACGGCGCCGCGCAGATCGATGCGTTCCTGCGCGCAACCGACATCCTGGTCTGCCTGCTGCCGCTGACCCCGGACACACACGGCATCCTCAACCGCGACGTATTCGCAAAGCTCAGCCGCAAAAGCCCGCTCGGCGCGCCCGTCGTGATCAATGCCGGCCGCGGCGGCCTTCAGAACGAGACCGATATTCTCGCCTGCCTCGACGACGGCACGCTGGGTGCCGCCTCGCTCGACGTCTTCGTGCAGGAGCCGCTGCCCGCGGACAGCCGGCTCTGGACCCATCCCAAGGTGGTGCTGACGCCGCACAACGCCGCCGACACCGACGCGGAAGCAATCTCAGCCTATGTCGCCGAGCAGATCGCGCGGTTCGAGGCCGGCGGCGCGCTGGAGAATGTGGTGGACCGCGCACGGGGGTATTAGGCGCCCTGGATTTTGGAGAGCGCAGGCGCCTCACAGTCAGTGTCGTCCCGGCGAAGGCCGGGACCCATACCGCGGAATCTACCGGGTGTGGGCGGTACGAGTCCCGAACGACGGGTCTTCGCCAAATTGAATCCTGTGGTTATGGGTCCCGGCCCCCCGTGCGCAATTGCGCACTAGGCCGGGACGACATTCTTCATTTGGCTCGAGCCGCCGTCCCAAATTGCCCGCACAACCACTGCTCCCCCCACTCCCGTTCACCCTCTCTTAGCGAGAAGTTGATAGACGTTCTTGACCAACGCGCAAAGAACGAGTCGGACATGCGGGCGACACTCGACCTCAGGATGCGGATCACGGTTGCGCTGGCGGTGACGGCGGCGGCGACGGCGCTCTTTGCCGTGCTCGGGGCGATGTGGATCATCGCCGGCATCATCGATCGCGCCGACCAGCGCGAGCTACGCAGCCATTACGACGCCCTGCAATCGCGCATCGCCGAGGAATCGCACCGCGCCGCCGCGATGAGCGCCGTGGCGGCGGCGATGCCGGCGACGCAGGAGGCCATGGCAAAGCAGGACCGCGAGGCGCTGGTGCGGCTGTTCGGGCCCGTATTCGCGGCCATCAAGTCGGACTATGGCGTCGATCAGTTCCAGTTCCACGTGCCGCCGGCGACGTCGTATCTGCGCGTGCACCAGCCCGCCAAATTCGGCGACGACCTTTCGGGCTTCCGCAAGACCGTACTTATCGCCAACCAGGAGCGCAGGGTCGTGGTCGGCCTCGAAGGCGGGGTCGCCGGACTCGGGATTCGCGGCGTGGTGCCCATCGCGCAAAGCGGCAAGCATCTCGGCAGCGTCGAGTTCGGCCTGACCTTCGGCCAGCCGTTCCTCGACGACTTCAAGACCAACCGCCATGTCGACGTCGCTTTCCATCTTGTCGACGGCAGCGGCTTCAAGCTGTTCGGCGGCACGCTGAAGGGCAGGAGCTTCTTCGATGCGGCCGAGTACGGCCGCGCCACCGAGGGTGGCTTCACCGTGCGGCGGGCCAACCTCGAGGGCACGCCGGTCGCCGCGCTACTCGGACCGATAAAGGACTTTTCCGGCAAGCCGCTCGGCGCGGTCGAGCTGGTGATGGACAATGGCGACTACGAGGCCTCCGCCGACCGCGCCTGGCTGCTGGCGATCGGCATCGCCGCGCTCGGACTCGTGCTGGCAGCGATCGTCGGCTATCTCATTGCCCGGAGCATTTCGCGCCCGATCCTGTCCATCACCTCCGTGATGCGCGAGCTCGCGGACGGTCGGCTCGACGTCGCCATCCCCGCCAGCAAGGCGAATGACGAGGTCGGCGCGATGGTGAAGGCGGTTGCGGTATTCCGCGACAATGCGGTCAACTTCAACAAGCTCCAGGCCGACCAGGCCGACGCCAAGGCGCAGTCCGAAGCGGAGAAGCGGCGCGCCTTCGCCGCGCTCGCCGACAATTTCGAGGCCAGCATCCGCGACGTCGTCACCACGGTGTCCGCGGCCGCGGTCGAGATGGAGCACACGGCGCGCTCGATGTCGGCCATCGTCGAGCAGTCGCGGCAGCAGACGCGCACGGTGTCATCGGCCTCGGCGCTCGCCTCGGAGAACGTACAGACGGTCGCGGCCGCCGCCGAAGAATTGTCGTCGTCGATGACCGAGATCAGCCGGCGGCTGGCTCATGCGACCGAGGTGGTGGGCAAGGCCGCGAGCGACGGACGGCAGTCCAATGCACGCGTGCAGAGCCTGGCCGAGGCGGCCCAGAAGATCGGCGACGTCGTCTCGTTCATCAGCGGCATCGCGGGGCAGACCAATTTGCTGGCGCTCAACGCCACCATCGAGGCGGCGCGCGCGGGCGAGGCCGGCCGCGGCTTCGCCGTCGTCGCCTCCGAAGTGAAGGCGCTGGCAACCCAGACCGCGAAGGCAACCGAGGAGATCGGTGCGCAGGTCACGGCCGTGCAAGGCGAGACCAGTGGCGCCGTGGAAGGCATCCAGTCGATTTGCGCGACGATTCAGCAAGTCGACGAAATATCGGCCGCAATCGCTGCCGCCGTCGGCCAGCAGGGCACGGCAACCCAGGAGATCGCACAAAACGTCCAGCAGGCCGCGGCCCGCACCGGCGAAGTCTCGCAGAACATCGCCGGCGTCACCGACGGCATCGCCGCCACGGGCACGGCGGCGGAGGAAGTGCTGGGCTCGGCGGTCGAGCTGTCGAAACAGTCGCAACGGCTGCGCGATGAGGTGGACCGCTTCCTCGCACATATCCGCGCGGCGTAGCGGATGCGGGATATCTCACTACAAACTCGTTGTCGTCCCGGCCTAGTGCGCAATTGCGCACGGGGGGCCGGGATCCATACCGCGTGATCCATCGATAAGGCGCGGTGCAAGTACCGGTTAAACACTTAACCGAGAGTCTTCGTCAAACTACTCCCTGTGGTTATGGGTCCCGGCCCCCCGTGCGCAATTGCGCACTAGGCCGGGACGACGGCAGAGTTAGCTTTCGCCCCCACCATCACATCAATCGCACCCGTCACGATTGCCTCCAGCTCCTTGCGCGGCACGCGCGCACGCGAGCGGATGGCGATGGTGTGGACGGTGGCGGACGCGAGTTGCGCCAGCACGGTTGGATCGGCGGTCTCGGGCAATTCGCCCTTTTCCTTGGCGCGGCGGAAGCAATTGGCAAAGGCCTTATCGAGCTCGGACAGACCCTCCAGCACCATGGCGCGGATGTCGGGATCGCTGACCGCTTCGGATGCCGCGGTGACCACCGTGAAGCAGCCGCGCGGACCGGTCTCGCCTGAGAGATAGATGTTCAGCGCGCAGGCGAAGATGCCCTCCAGACGCTGTCGCAGCGGCATCTCCTCGCGAAAGATCTCGGTCATCGAGGCGCGCGCGTCGTCGCGGTAGCGCTGGTAGCTCTTGATGTAGAGCTCGCGCTTGTCGCCGAAGGCGCCATAGAGGCTCGGCCGGTTCATCCCGGTGGCTTCACTGAGATCGTCGAGCGAGGTCGCGGCAAAACCCTGCGTGCGGAACAGGTCGAGTGCCTTGCCGAGCGCGACGTCAGGCTCGTACGCGCGCGGACGGCCGCGTCGCTTGGGTTGCTCGGATGCCGCCGCGGGCGGCCCCTTATGTTTTTGTACCATTTCGCAAAATAATCCTTGACCATCGATATAATATGCAAGACAGTACAAAAATCAATCTGGCCAGGTTGAGTTCCGAAGAAACACCCAGGGAATTTGCCCAAGGAGGCTACAGATGGATCTCTATTTCTCGCCGCTCGCCTGTTCGATGGCGACCCGCGTCGCGCTGTATGAAGCCGGCGCCGAGGCGAACTATCTCGAAATCGACCCGTCGACCAAGACAGTGCTGAACGACGGCTCCGACTTTCGCACCGTGAACCCGATTGGCCTGGTGCCGACGCTGCGCACCGACGAGGGCGTGGTGCTGACCGAGAACGCCGCAATCCTGCAATATGTCGCGGACCTCTTTCCGCAGTCCGGCATCGGCACGCGACCCGGCATCGAGCGCACGCGCCTGCATCAATGGCTCTGCTTCATCGGGACCGAGCTGCACAAGGGCCTGTTCGTGCCCGTGCTCGACCGCAAGGCGCCGCAGGAAGCAAAAGCCTACGTGCTGGAGAAGAACCTGTCGCGGCTCGACTATCTCGACAACTACCTGAAAGACCGCGAATTCCTGCTCGATCATTTCAGCGTCGCCGACGCCTACCTCGTCACGGTGATCAACTGGACCATGGCGACGCCGCCGATCGAGCTCGCGAAATGGCCGAACGTGAAGGCCTACTATGAGCGTCTGCGGCAGCGGCCTTCGATCGCGAAGGCGATCGCGGAGGAGTTCGAGCTGTACAAGGCCGAACAGGCGCGGAAGAAGGCGGCGGCGTAGCGACATTCGAGAGATCGTCCCGGCAACGGCGGCCGGGACGATGGCTGCTACCTCGGCGCTTGCAGTACGACCCCGTAGCGGCCGTATATCCGATCGATCGCGCCGTCGTTTCGCAATCGTTCGAGGGCTCCATCGATGGCTTCGCGGAACGCATCATCCGGACGGACCATGCCGACGGCAACGTTCCAGTTGAGATCGGTTACGCTCTCGTCACGATCCAGGATGCGGAGTGCCTTGTCCGGATGCGTCAGATTGAAATAGCTCGCCGCCGTGGGAGTAACCGCAGCGGCATCGATCTCATGGTTTAACAGGGCATCGAGGCTGTCGCTCTCGAAGCCGAAGGTCGATGTAGGCACGTGCCGTCGACTGATGATCATGGCCGCGACGGATCCGACCTGCACCCCAACCTTGGTATGCTCGTTGAGGCTCTGGAACGAGGCGAGCGTGCTGAATGGCGGCACGGCGAGTGCGACGCCCGTGCGATAATACGGTTTTGAGATCCTCAAGCGGGTTTCGCCTTGCGCCTCACGGTCGGCAATGACATCGAGAAGTATGTCACAGCCGGTGCTCCGCATCTGGTATTGGGTGATGATCCAGTCGAGCCGCAGCGAGACGCCGAGCTCGCGTGCCAGCGCCTGGCCCAATTCAACCTGAAAGCCGGGAGGATCGCCGGCCTTGCTCGCGAACGGAAGCGAATTGGGATGGGCGCATAACCCGAGTACGCTGGACGAACGGATCGCGTCCAGGGTTCGCGCCTGCACCGGCCCCCACAGTCCGATGACGGCACCAACCATAAGCGAGAGAATTGCCTTCATTCCGCATCCTCGCATCGGTGGACCAGGCCTCGGCGATTCAGCCCTCGCGCGGCTTCAAGGCACGGATATATTTGATGATCTGGTCGATCTGCGCGTCGGTGAAGGCCCCGCCGAATGCCGGCATCGCGCCAGACTTGCCGTTCTTGATGCGGTTGTGAAGAAAGTCGTCGTCGCGTGGCGAATTCATCAGTTGCGGTCCCTTGCCGGCGGTCCGGCCGCCGTCGGAGTGACAAAAGCCGCAAGTCCCCGCGAACAATTGCTCGACGTCGAATGTCCCGTTGTCGGGTGCAGGGGTAGCAGACTGCGCTTGAACCGGTGCAGCACAGAGCGACGAGACGCCCAGCACCCCCGATAGCAGTGCGGTGAACTTCATCATATGCAATTTCAAGATATCCAGCTCCATGTCCTGAAGCACGCCCGCAACTTCAATGCACGGGGAGCAAGCTTGCGCCTGCTCCCCGGCAATCTGCGACGACCTATTTCAGGCTGAAGACGACGAGCGCCCCGTCGTCACGCGGCATGCTCTTGTACACGCCGCCGAAGTTTGGCGCGTACTCGTCCGCCAGCATGCCGCCAAAGCCTGCGGCCACGGCAATGTACTGCTTGCCGTTGACGGAATAGCTGACGATGCCGCCCTGATGGCCGGTGCCGTTGTTGTGATTCCACAGCTCCGTCCCGGTTTCAGCATCGTAGGCATGGAGGATGCCGCGGGAGTCGGGCACGAATACGAGATTGCCTGCGGTCGACAGGACACTCCCAAGCGGCGGCTCGGGATAGCGAACCTCCCACTTCTTGGCCCCGGTGATGGGATCGCGCGCGTCGAGATGTCCATAAATCTCGCCGCCCGGAGGGGGCGCCATCTTGAAATCAGCGCCGATGTTGAGCTGGACCTGGGGCGTGGTGACCGGCGTCGTCTTCTGGACGTCGAGCGTCATGCACCATTCCTGGCCGATCTTGTAGTAGAGGCCGGTCTTCGGATTGTACGAGCCGGCGTTCCAGCTGACGCCGCCACCAATGAATGGGCACAGCGGCGGTTCGGTGACTTTCCCCGCGGTGAAGTCGCGGCGGCCGATCAGAGCGCCCGTCTTGTCAATATCCTTGACGAAATTGATGTTCTCAACGAGCCGCCAGACATTCTTCACGGCGAGATTGCGGTCGTAGACGAAGACGAAACCGCCCTTGTTCGGATGGACCACGAACTTTTGGCCGTCGCGTTCCAGCATCACAAACTCGCCGACGGCGCTGTCAAAGTCCCAAGCGTCGTGCGGCAACTCCTGATGATAGAATTTCAGCTTTCCGGTATCGATGTCGAGACCGATCACTGAACTCGTATAGAGATTGTCGCCGGGACGCGCACCTTGCGTCTTGTAGTCGGCGCCCGACCAATCGTAGAGCGGCGCCGGATTTGCGGTGCCCCACAGGATGGTGTTGGTCTCGGAATCGTAAGTGCCCGGCATCCAGCCGCCGCCCCCGCCCGTGCGCCAGGAGTCGCTTCCCCACGTCTTCATGGCCTCGTCGGTGCCTGCAACCGTCAGGAATTCCCACTTCTTCTTTCCAGTGGTGGCATCCACGGCGAAGATCGGGCCGCGGCCCGGCCATTCACCGCCTTGCGCTCCGATGATCACCGTACCCTTCGCGTAAAGCGGCGCACCGGTAAAACCGACCGTGAGCTTCTGCGAGTCGATTAGCCTGGTTTCCCAGAGGACCTTCCCCGACTTCATATCCAGACCGAGAAGCCTGCCATCCATGGTGCCGACAAAGACCTTGCCCTCGCCGAGCGCCACGCCGCGGTTGTAGGGAGAATGGGTCTGGCGCGCGATCAGCACCTCGTCCAGTTCCGGAAAATGGGACCAGATCACCTCGCCCGTCGCGCCGTTGAGCGCAAAAACCCGGCTGTAAGAACCCGTGTAGTAGAGCACGCCATCAGCCACGAGCGGCATTGATTGCAGGCCACGGGTAGAGCGTCCAGGAATATGCATCCAGGCGACGCTCAGATTGCCGACATTGCTTGCATTGATCTGCGCAAGCGGGCTGTAGTGATAGGATTTGTATGAACCGTGATAGGTCAGCCAATCGTTCTGACCGGCGGACGCGATCCGCGCAGTATCCACCGATTGAGCCAGGGCTGACGACGCGATCAGCGTCGCGCCGATAACAACAAGACCTGATTTTCGCCACCGCTTTTTCATGTGCACGTCCTCCCGCTTTTGCGATTATTTGACTGCATTATTCTCAAAGCCGACCGCGTGGTGTGATTGGATTCAGTACCCGTCGGTTCCTCCCTGTACGAGCCTCAGCAAATTTCGATCTCTCCAGCGAAGATCGCCAAAGAAGCTACAAAGAAGCTACTAAGCTACGTTCGTTGGGCGTGGCTGCTGTTGCCTCCTGCTCGACACATAGAGTACGCCGGATCGCATGGAGTGCAACGGCGATGCGCATGCGATAGTCACGCGGAACGACAGACCGGCTTACCTATTCATCAACGACGATTTGCCTGCTGCCTTCAGTGAGCAGAAACCCACATTCGAAGGAGCGACTGGCGGCTTGCCGGCAGCACGGCGCTAGTCTCAGGAGCGGTTCTCCACGACCGCGCCATCAACCGCGGCGTTGGCTGGCCAGTAAACAAAAGAAAACCCCCGTAAAGCGGGGGGAGTCACCGTCGTGGCTCTGTAGCTCGCCGTGAACGGAAGGCTAGCAGTCTGGCATTCCTGCGGGGCGTGCCGAAGCATTGGCATTGGCGCTGGTAGCGGAAGAAGGAGCAGTAGAAGAAGAAGTAGTGCCAGAGCTTGCTCCCGGCGATGTTGTTGAACCAACCGTAGTGTTTCCAGACGGTCCAGTTGCAGTGGTGCCACTCATGTCGCGGACCACCTTACTGCTCACGTCCCAGCATTGCTTGAGATCGTGGCCGCTCGACCCACCCGTCGAAGTTCCTTGCGCGTTTGCGAATGTGCCGCCAGCTAACATTGCGGCGCTGACCGCCGCCGATAGAAGAAGCTTCCTCATGAATTGATCTCCTCCATCATGAGCCGGCTGGAGTGCCGACGCCTCTCAATGCCGACGCGCCATCCAACGTTCCCTCGCAGTGCGAGGCATGTCCAAATAAAGAACCTTCTGCGCCTTCGACATCATGGCGGCCGGCAAACTCGGTGTGTATTGCCCTCTTCTCCCGACCGCGCCAGGGCAGCGCAGGTTTATCCGTACAGCAGCCGCGGCAGGATCGTGACGATGCCGGGCCAGAGCGTCAGCAGCAGCACGAACCCGACCATGATGATGAGATAAGGCATCGTGACGCGCGCGATGTAGCCGAGGCCATCGTCGGTCAGGCCCTGGATGACGAACAGGTTGAAACCGACCGGCGGGGTGATCTGCGCCATCTCGACCGCGAGCACGAGGAAGACGCCGAACCAGATCTCGTCGAAGCCGGCCCCCTTCACGATCGGCAGCACGATCGGCAGCGTCATCACGATCATCGAGAAGCCGTCGAGGAAGCAGCCGAGGATCAGATAGAAGACGATCAGCGCGACGATCAACATGAACGGCGACAAGCCGAGCCCCTTCACGAACGCAGCGACCGCCTGCGGAATGCCGAGGAAGGCGGCCGCGTTGCCGAGGATCGACGCGCCGAGGACGATCAGCGCGATCATCGAGCAGGTCACGACCGAGCCGATCAGCACGTCGCGGATCACCTGCTGAGACATCGAGCCCTGTGCCCAGGCGACCAGCGCTGCGCCGAGCACGCCGACGGCGGCGGCCTCCGACGGCGTCGCAAGCCCGCCATACATCGAGCCGAGCACACAGGCGATCAGGAACAGCGCCGGCGCAAGATCCTTCAACGCGGCGAAGCGTTCGCGCCATGGCACCTGCGACAGCTTTGCTTCCGTCTCCGGCACCAGCGTGCCGTCGAGCGTCGTGTGTAGCATCACCCAGCCCATGAAGGTGGCCGCCAGCAACAGGCCGGGCAACACACCCGCGGTGAAGAGCTTCAGGATCGAAACGTCGCCGAGCACGCCGTAGATGATCATGATGTTGGACGGCGGAATCAAAAAGCCGAGCGTGCCGGCGCCGGCAAGCGAGCCGATCGCGATGTCGCGCGAATAGCCGCGGCGCACGAGTTCGTTGAGCGACATGCGGCCGATCACCTGCGTGGTCGCCGCCGAGGAGCCCGAGATCGCCGCGAAGATGGTGCAGCCGATCACGTTCACATGCAGAAGCCGGCCCGGCAGCAACCCGGCCCATGGCGCGAGCCCCTGGAACAGCGAGCGCGACAGGCGCGTGCGGAACAACAGTTCGCCCATCAGAATGAACAACGGCAGCGCCAGCAACTCCTGTGTGGTCAGGATGTTCCAGGCGTATTGCGGCAGCAGCTTGTCGAGCGGGATCGAGCGGAACATCGCGAGCAGCAGCGTCGCGGTGAGCGCCAGCGTCAGGCCGATCCACACGCCTCCCGCCAGTAGCGCGAACAGGATCACGAACAGGCTGACGACTTCGATGGTCATGTGATCTTTTGTCCGATGGCGAGCAGTGCAGTCATTCGACGGGAGAGGCCTTCATGCGGTGATCCTCCAGCGGCAGGCCGAGCACCGCCTGGATCGCGCGCGCCAGAAACTGGAGCGTGAGCAGCAGCATGCCGAAGGTGACGACTCCTTGCGGAAACCACAGCGGGGTGTCGCTCGAGGTCGACACCTGTCCGCGGACGAACGCGCCGAAGGCGAATTTTGCCATCGCCGAGGTCAGGAACGCCATGAAGGCAAAGCCGGCGGCCGCCGAGAGGACTTCCATCGCACGCTGAACCGACGGCGGCACGTTCTTCAGCAGCAGCACGACGCGGATGTGGCCGCCGACGCGCAGCGTCATCGCCGCGCCGAAGGTGAACGACGCCGCCATCAGGTAGGAGGAATATTCCCAGGCGATCGAAATCGTCGGTGGAAAGAACGATAGGAAGTTCGACAGGAAACGGGTTGCGACCTCGCACAGCATCAACAGCGTCAGCGTGAGCAGACAGCCACCGCCGATCCAGCCGTCGAGCCGCCCGAGCCGGTCGATGCCGTCGAGCAGAATCCGCAGCGGCGCCGGCGCCGCCGCGTTCAGGCTTCGGGGAGCTGCAGGCGCGACGCTGGCCATAACCTCAGCGCTTCATATCGGCGAGATAGGCCCGCACCGGCTTGTCCGCCGCCGGCACGCGCTTGAGGAAAGCGTCGAGCTGCGGCGCGGTCTTGTTGCGGATGTCGGTCATCATCGCATCCGAGACCGGCACCACCTCCATGCCTCCCGCCTTCAGGCGGTTGAGGCTGTCGACGTCGGCCTTGAGCGAGTTTGCCCAGAAGGCCGGCTCCATCTTCGCAGCAATGCCGGAAACCAGTTGCTGCTGATCGCCGGAGAGCGCCTTCCAGGAATCGAGATTGACGGTGAGCATTTGCGACGACCAGACGTGATTGGTCGGGTAGATGAATTTCAAGAATTCCCAGAATTTTCCGTCGACGCCCGACACCGCGGACGTAGAGACGCCTGATACCGCGCCGGAGGCCAGCGCGGGAATCGTCTCGCCCCAGGGGATCATCACCGGTGCCATGCCGACCACGGCCAGCATGTCGACGGCGTTCTTGTCGGGCACACGGATCTTGATGTTCTTCAATCCGTCGACATCGGCGACCTTCACCTTGAGGTGCAGATACTGCGTCGGCCACGGCACGATGTAGAGGATCTTCTGATTGTTGCGTGCGGCGACCTTCTCGTATTCGGGCCGCACATATTTGTGCAGCACTTTCAATTCGTCCATCGAGCTGCACAGGAACGGGATGCTCTCGACGCCCATGAAGGGCTCGTCGCCAACCTGCTGGATGTTGAGGACGTCGGCGAGCGGCACCAGGCCGTCGCGCACGGCGCGCAAGTGCTCGGGTCCCTTGAAGCCGAGCTGGCCGCCGGCTTTCACGGTGATCGCGACGCCGCCGCCGGTCTGCTTCTTCACTTCCTCGGCGAAGGCAAAAGCGTTCTGGGTGTGGAAATTTCCGTCGGGCCAGACCGTCGACATATCCCAGCTCACCGTTGCAGCCCGCGCGCGGGTCGAGATATGGCCGGCAGCGAGCAGCGTCGCTGCGCCTGCGGTGAAGCTCCGTCGCGTGATCATTCCGTCTCTCCGTTCGTTACCTGCGCACAACGCCGGCTCATCACCGCGCGTATCCGTAAACCGCAACTGCATTGTCCGAGGACACCAGGCCGCTCTCGACATCGTCGTTGACCGCCGTCGGGGCGCGCTGCCGGGGATCGCCGATGCCGGCGCCGCCGGGCGTCAGGACCACCAGCCTGTCGTCCGGCGGCACCTGCTGAAAGCCCTTGCCGCGCAGCTTCTTTCCGGACTTGAGGCCGACATAGCCAGCCTCGCCGTCATGGCCGCCGTCGCGGCCGCGCGGCGGATGCTCGATGCGGTCGAACGCGGCCAGGATGTCGAAGGGAGCATCGACGCCGCTGCCGACCTCGATGATCTGGCCGAGGCCGCCGCGGGTGCGCCCTGCCCCGCCGGAATCCGGGCGCAGCTCCTTGCGCCAGAAGATCAGCGGCGTCTGCGTCTCCGCGATCTCGACCGGCGTGCCGCGCACGCCGCTGGGATAGGCGGTGGCCGACAGCCCGTCCTTCGCAAAGCGCGCGCCGGTGCCGCCATTGCTGGTCACCGCCATCGAGAATCCGTAATTGCCGCCGGCGCCGCTGCGAGTCTGTCCGCGCACGTTGAGATTCCAAAGGCAGGAGGTGCCTTCCGCCGGCACGTCCTCGGGGATGATCTGGCGCAGGCAGCCGAACACGACGTCGGGCAGCATCTGGCCGATGATGTGCCGCGAGGCGACAGGGGCGGGCTTCGGCGCATTCAGGATCGCGCCAGGGGGAGCCGACACCGTCAGCGGCGAGAGCGAACCGGCATTGTTCGGAATCTGCGAGGCGACGACGCAGCCGAGGCCGAACACGGTGTAGGCCGTGGTGTAGGACAAGGGCACGTTGATGCCGAACTTCGAGGCCGGCGAGGTGCCGTCGAAATCAACGTGGATGCCCGCGTCCGAAATCGTCAGCGTCGCGGCCAGCGTCACTGGCGCGTCGTAGCCGTCGACGACCATGCTGTTGCGCCAGCTTCCCTTCGGCAGTTTTGCGATCTCGGCGAGCACGGCCTCACGCGACCGGTCGCAGATGTAGTCGCCGAGCCCGTCGAGCGTGTCGATGCCGAACTCGGTCATCATCTCGACCAGGCGCTCGCAGCCGACGTCATTGCAGCCCGCGAGCGAATAGGTGTCGCCCTCGGTGTCGATCGGCAGCCGGGTGTTGGTGCGGATCATCGCCATCAGCGTCTCGTTGACGACGCCCTGGTCGATCAGCTTCAGCATCGGGATATAGAGCCCCTCCATGAACACGTCGGTGGCATCAGGTCCGAAGCCGATGCCGCCGATGTCCATGAGATGGCTGGTGCAGGAGAACAGCGCGACCGGCTTGCCGTCCTTGAAGCAGGGCGTGGTGACGACGAAGTCATTAAGATGGCCGGTGCCCATCCAGGGATCGTTGGTAATGTAGGCGTCGCCCTCCTTCATCGTCTCAAGCGGAAAATGCGCGATGAAGTGCTTGACCGATTCCGCCATCGAGTTGACGTGGCCAGGCGTGCCCGTCACCGCCTGCGCCAGCATTCGCCCCTTGAGGTCGAACACGCCGGCCGAGAGGTCGCCGCATTCGCGCACGATCGGGCTGAAGGCCGTGCGCAAAAGCACCTGCGCCTGTTCCTCGACCACGGCGATCAGCCGGTGCCACATGATCTGGAGATCGATCAGGCTCGCGCCGCTTGGCTTGCTCATGGTTACGCCGCCTTCCGTTCCATGACGATGCTGCCGGCACCGTCGATATGGGCGTCAAAACTGGTGGAGACGAAGGTCGAGGTCTCGTCCTCCGCGATCACCGCCGGGCCTGCGATCGTCGCACCCGGCGCCATGTCCTCGCGGCGATAGAGCGGAATCTCGATCACCTCCCCGGCCCGGCCATCGAAGAACTTTCGGCTGCCGGACGCCTTGCCGGCGGGCATACGTGCCACATCGGTGACGCGGGGCGGATTGCGCGCCTCGGTGGCGGCGAGCACCGACCAGCTCAGCACCTCGATCGCGGCGCCGGGGATCGAGCGTTCGAACATCGCCGCATAGTCAGCCTCGAACTGTTGGCGCAGGCCGGCGAGATCGGCTGTCGCCAGCCGCCGGTTCGGCAGCGCGACCGAGATCTCATGGCCCTGGCCGACATAGCGCATGAAAGCGGCGCGCCGCTCGCGCATCGGCGCCCCTGCGGCGCCCGGCTCGACCAGCGCGCGCGCTTCGGTCGCCATCTCCTGCAACAGGTCGGAGACCGCCTCGGTGTCGAAATCGTCGAGCCGGACGTGGCGGCTGCGCACCAGCTCATAGGCGATCGGGGCCGCAAGAAAGCCGACGGCCGAGCCGACACCGGCGTTCGACGGTACGATCACCCGGGAAACGCCGATCTTCTCGGCGACGCGCGCCGCATGCAGCGGTGCAGCGCCCCCGAAGGCGATCAGCGTGTGCTGCCCGACCACCGCGCCGCGCTCGACCGCGTGCACGCGCGCCGCGCTCGCCATGTTCTCGCAGACGACTTCGTGCACGGCATAGGCCGCGGTTTCCGCCGATAGACCCAGCGGCTCGCCGACGGCACGCAGCAGCGCCTGCTTCGACAGCTCCGGGCTGAGCCTGATCGTGCCGCCCGCAAAGGCGTCGGGATCGATCAGGCCGAGCGCGACATCCGCGTCCGTCACGGCGGGCCGCAAGCCGCCGCGGCCGTAGCAGGCAGGTCCCGGCTCCGACGAGGCGCTCTCGGGACCGACGGTGACGCGCTTCATGGCGTCGACATGGGCGATCGAACCGCCGCCGGCGCCGATCTCGACCATCTCGATCACGGGAATGCGCACCGGCAGGCCGGAGCCCTTGAGGAAGCGTGCGGCGCGATCGACCTCGAACACGCGCGAGGTCTCGGGTTGGTATTTCTCGATCAGGCAGATTTTTGCCGTGGTGCCGCCCATGTCGAACGAGAGCACCCTGCTCTCGCCAAGACGCGCAGCGATTTGCGCTGCAAAGATGGCGCCCCCCGCAGGCCCGGATTCGACCAGGCGCACCGGAAAGCGCCGCGCCGTCTCGATCGAGGTCACGCCGCCGCCCGAGGTGACAAGGTAAATCGCGCCGCGGAACTGTTCGACCAGCAATGCATCCGCCATGCGCGCAAGATAGCCGTCGATCAGGGGTTGCACATAGGCATTGGCCACTGCGGTGGAGGTGCGCTCATATTCGCGGATCTCCGGACACACCGCGGACGACACTGTCACCGAGACTCCGGGCATTTCCTCCTGCAAGATCGCAGCCGCACGGCGCTCGTGCTCGGGATTGGCGTAGGAATGCAGGAAGGCGATCGCGACGCTCTCGACGTTCAACGCGCGCAATTTCGGAGCGAGCACGCGCACCGCCATCTCGTCGAGCGGGAGGCGAACGGCGCCGTGGGCGTCGATGCGCTCGGGCACGGTGAAGCGAAGGCTGCGCGGCGCCAACGGCTTCGGCTTGTCGATGGACAGATCGTATTGGTCGTAGCGACTCTCGGTGCCGATATCGAGCACGTCGCGAAAGCCTTCGGTCGCAACCAGCGCGGTCTTGGCGCCGCGCCGCTCGATGATGGCGTTGGTTGCGAGTGTGGTGCCGTGAATGAAGACGTCGATATCGCTGATGCGCGCGCGCGCATCGGCGAGAATGAGACGCATCCCGGCCAGCACCGCTTCCTCGGGACGCGCCGGCGTCGTCAGCACCTTGCGCGTCTTGCGATCCAAACCTACGTCCAGCACGATATCCGTGAACGTGCCACCGATATCGACGGCAAGCCGCACTTCGGCTCCCTCAACCATTCCAAAATTCTCCGTGCTGATCGTCAAGACCGGGGACAAAATCGCAGCAATTTCCGTGCCAGCGACCACGCCCGCAGCGCCACGTCGCCATTCTGCTTGGCACCCATGCAATAGGCAAGGCGTGTTCGCCTCGCGCGCCCTCAGAGCAGGAATGCAAGCGCCGCTTCGCAGCGCTCCTCGACCTTAAGCGTGAGCAGATCGTCGGCGCGGGTGCGTCCCAGATTGACCGCCGCGATCGGGATTTGCCGGCGCGCAGCCGTCTGCACGAAGCGAAAGCCGGAATAGACCATCAGCGAGGAGCCGACGACCAGCATGGCGTCGGCCTGCTCCAGATGATCCTGCGCGGTCGCGACGATGTCGCGGGGCACGTTCTCGCCGAAGAACACGACGTCGGGCTTGAGCGTGCCGCCGCAGGAGTCGCAAGCCGGCACATTGAAGGACGAGAAATCCGCATGCTCGAGATCGGCGTCGCCGTCGGGCGCGTCCGCAGCATCGAGCGTCAGCCATTCCGCATTGGCGCGGCCGAGCGCATCCTGGAATTCGCTGCGCGGCATCTTCTGTCCGCACCCCATGCAGCGGACCAGATCGAGCCGGCCGTGCAGGTCGATCACCTGCCGATGGCCGGCGGATTGATGCAGCCGGTCGACGTTCTGGGTCAGCAGCATCTCGCACCGCCCGCTCGCCTCGAGCCGGGCGAGCGCATGATGGGCATCGTTCGGCCTCGCCTGGCCGAACCGCCGCCATCCGATCAGGCTGCGGGCCCAATAGCGCCGGCGGGTATGCTCGTCCGACATGAAGGCCTGGAAATTGACCGGCTGGGTCCGCTTCCAGTTGCCGTGACTGTCGCGATAGTCGGGAATGCCCGAATTCGTGCTACAGCCGGCGCCAGTCAGCACGAACAGACGTTCGTGCCGGCCGACGAAATCTTCAAGCGGACGGTTTGCCAGCGGAGCGTTTGCCATGGCGCAGATGTAGTCTGCGGCGCCCGCTTTTGCCAGATGGGCCAGGAAGCGCGCTAGCTCGCCCAGTTCTCGCGGAATTCCGGAAACAACGTCAGGCCTCCGCAGGCGTAGATCGTTTGTCCGGTGATGTAGCTCGCGTCATCCGAGGCGAGGAAGGCGAAGACGGCGGCGATCTCTTCCGGCGTTCCGACGCGACCGAGCGGAATATGGCTTGTGACGACGCCGCGCTTTTCGGGGTCGCCAGTCCAGGCCGCGTTGATCGGTGTATCGATCGCACCCGGCCCGACCGCATTGACGCGGATGCCACGGCCGGCGAATTCGAGCGCCAGCGTGCGCGTCAGATTGGCCATGCCGCCCTTGCTGATCGAATAGGCGAGATAGCCGGGCTTCGGGATCATCTGGTGCACGCTCGAGCAGTTGATGATGCTGCCGCCTCCGCCGCGGGCGACGAAATGCGCCAGCGCCTTCTGCGCGCAGATCACGGCGCCGTTCAGATTGACGTCGATGATGCGGCGATAGGTTTCGACGTCGAGCGCCTCGCTCGGCGATTCCCGCTGGAAGCCGGCATTGTTGACGAGACAGTCGAGCCGCTTCCAGCGCGCCAGGACCGCCTCGAACATCGCGGCGATTTCCTGCTCGTTGCCGATATCGGCCTTGACGATGAAATGATCGAGTCTGCCGTGGCCGCGATCGCTCGATGCGGTGCGCGCGAGCGCGAGCGTCTCCTCGGCCTGCTCGGGATGACCGAAATAGTTGATGGCAACCATCGCGCCTTCCTGGGCGAGACGGATGGCGACGGCGCGCCCGATACCTTGGGAGGCGCCGGTCACCAGCGCATATTGGCCGATAAGGCGCGAGGGAAACTGGGTCGAGCGATCGGTCTGTGGCATGAGTTTTCTCCGGAACGTTTCATCATCGGCGGAACGCGCATTTTGTTCCATCCCTCACTGCATTCCTGGGAGTCACTCCGCGCGGCGCGCGAGCGGCGAGGTCAGGATCTGGTAGAGGATGATGGCGCCGAAGGTTGCAGTGCCGATCCCGCCAATCGTGAACGCGCCGAATTTGAGCGTGAGGTCGCCGGCGCCGGCAGTCAGCGCCACGGCGACGGTGATCAGGTTTGCCGGGTTTGCAAAGTCCACTTTGTTCTCGACCCAGATCCGGCCTGCCATTGCGGCGATCAAACCGAACAGCACGATCGAGAGGCCGCCGATGACGGGACCCGGAATCGACAGGATGAGCGCACCGAATTTCGGCGAGAAGCCGAGTAGGATCGACACCAGGGCTGCGACGGCAAACAGCAGCGTCGAATAGACTTTCGTCGCCGCCATGACGCCGATGTTCTCGGCATAAGTGGTGACGCCGGTGCCACCGCCGCAGGCCGACACGATCGTCGCAAAACTGTCGCCGAGGAACGCGCGTCCGAGGAAGCTATCGAGGCTCCGCCCCGTCATCGCACCGATGGCCTTGATGTGGCCGAGGTTCTCCGCGACGAGGATGATCGCGACCGGGGTGATCAAGACAATCGCATCGGCCTGGAAGCTCGGCGTGGTGAAATTCGGCAGGCCGATCCATGGCGCGGCCGAGAGTTGCGCGAAGTCGATCGGCTTGCCCAAGCCGAAGCCGTTGGCGAGCAACCAGTACATGAGATATCCGGCGACCGCGCCCAGGATGATCGGCAGGCGCCGCCAAAGCCCGGGAGCGGCCACGGCGACCACACCGATGATCAGAACGGTCAAAAGCCCGATCCACGTATCGAACGTGCTGCCGCTCACCGACTTCACGGCGACCGGCGCGAGGTTGAGGCCGATAGCGGCAACCACGGCGCCGGTCACGACCGGCGGCATCAATCGCTCGATCCAACCCACGCCCGACCACATCACGATCAGCGCGATCAGTCCGTACAGCACGCCGGCCCCGATGATACCGCCGAGCGCAACCGACAGATTCGGGTTCGGCCCGTGGCCGGCATAGCCGGTGGCGGCAATGACGACGGCGATGAAGGCGAAGCTCGAACCGAGATAGCTCGGCACACGTCCGGCCACGACCACGAAAAAGATCAGCGTGCCGATGCCGGAGAATAGCAGCGCAACATTGGGATCAAACCCCATCAGCAGCGGCGCGATGATGGTTCCGCCCGACATCGCGACGCCGTGCTGGAGGCCCGCGACGATCGTCTGTCCCAGCGGCAACCGCTCCTCGGGCATGATGACGCCGGAGGTCTTCAGTTTCCAATTTGGAAAATAGCCCTTTGAAGAACGGTCTTGCGCTTGCTCTTTGGAGCCCGTTGCGGTCGACATATTCCCCCCGAGTTGCGCTACAGCGGTTGATCTTCGTGCGATCCGACAAAAATGTGATTGTCGCTTCGGCGGTCACGATCACATGATGTAAATCATGCCAGACCAATATGTTCCGGGGCCTACAGTATGACACAGATCGCGATCCAGCCAGCCATTCATCGCCGGCATCAGCCCTGGTACAAGATCCTTTACATCCAGGTCCTGATCGCGATCGCGCTCGGGGTGCTCATCGGCTATTCCTATCCCGATCTCGGCAAGGCGATGAAGCCGCTCGGCGACGGCTTCATCGCGCTGATCAAGATGATGATCGCGCCGGTGATCTTCTGCACCGTGGTGCACGGTATCTCATCAATGGGCGATCTCAAGCGCGTCGGCCGGGTCGGGCTGAAGTCGCTGATCTATTTCGAGACGGTCTCGACGGTGGCGCTCGCGGTCGGCCTGCTCGTCGGCGAAGTGCTTCAGCCCGGGCACGGCTTCAACATCGATCCGGCCACGATCGATCCGAAGTCGGTGGCCACCTATGTCACCAAGGCCAAGGAAGAGGGCATCGTCGCCCATCTGATGGCGATCATTCCCGACAGCTATCTCGGCGCGATCGCGCGCGGCGATTTGCTTCAGGTGCTCCTGATCTCGATCCTGTCGGGCTTCGCCATCGCGTTCCTCGGCAAGGCCGGCGAACCGATCGCGGACGCCATCGACAAGGCCGCAAAGATGTTCTTCGGCATCATCCGTATCATCGTGCGCGTCGCTCCGATCGGCGCCTTCGGAGCGATGGCGTTCACCGTCGGCGCCTATGGCCTCGGCTCGCTGCTCAACCTCGCCGCGCTGATCGGCACGTTCTACCTCACCAGCATCCTGTTCGTGCTGATCGTGCTGGGCTCGATCGCGCGACTCGCCGGCTTCTCGATCCTGCGCTTCATCGCCTACATCAAGGACGAGCTGCTAATCGTGCTCGGCACCTCGTCGTCGGAGACGGTGCTGCCGCAGATGATCCAGAAGATGGAGCATCTCGGCGCCTCGCGCTCGGTGGTCGGCCTCGTGATCCCGACCGGCTACAGCTTCAATCTCGACGGCACCAACATCTACATGACGCTGGCGACGCTGTTTCTGGCGCAGGCGACCAACACCCATCTGACGATCTGGCAGGAGCTCGGCATTCTCGGCATCGCCATGATCACCTCGAAGGGCGCCTCGGGCGTGACCGGCGCCGGCTTCATCACGCTCGCGGCAACGCTGTCGATTGTGCCTGATATTCCGATCCAGTCGATCGCGATCCTGGTCGGCATCGACAAGTTCATGAGCGAATGCCGCGCGCTGACCAATCTGATCGGCAACGGCGTCGCCTGCGTCGTCATCAGCATCTCCGAAGGCGAGCTCGACCGTAACGCGCTGCATGAGACCATGGCCCATCCGTTCGAGATGGGCGAGGCCCTGGAACCGGGCGGCCGCGCATGAGGCTGCGCCCATCGAAGACAACAGCAGCCCGGTTCCGTTGCGGTAGTTTCCCGGAGTAGCAAACCAGCGCGGCACAAGTCACAACTGGCGGCATTGGGATCACGGATTGATATTCAATCTTTCCGCCCGGCGCGCTGGGGGCAGGGCGTCGGGCTTTTGAACAATTCGCAGCCATGTCCGGATCGTGAGGCGGGATCAAATGATCCCGCCATTGGGCGGCGAACTGACCGGCGAGATCGAGCCGGCGCGGTTCCTATGGCCTGCAGGAACGGTTCATCATGACTGACGACGAGCAACGCACCATCATAGGCGCTTAGTCCTGCTTCGACGGCTTCAACGGACTCGATGCCAGATGATTGGTCGGCTCGTCCAGGATCAGCAGCGATGGTGGCGTCGGCCCGCCCAGCACACAGGCGGGAGCTGCCCGAAATAGCTGCCCGTCGCTCAGGCTACGCGGCCAGCCTGTCGAACTGGATCTTGCCCGCCTTCATCACCAGTGGAATGCGCTCGCCCTGACCGCGCAGGCACGCAACGTCACGCAACGGGTTGCCCTCGACCACCAGCAGGTCCGCAAAAGCGTCGGGCACAATCCGGCCGAGCTTGCCCTCCATGCCGAGCACCTCGGCCCCGACCACGGTCGCGCTGGCAATGGTCTCGCGCGCGCCGAGAATTTCGGCGCGGATGCGGAATTCGTCGCTCTGCAGGCGCTGGGACGGTCCAAGCAGGTCGCTGCCAAACCCCATCTTCACCCCGGCCTTGCGATAGATCTCGAGCGAGCGCAGGCCGGCGTCGCGCACGTCGGCGATCTTGGCTACGCTTTCGGGCGGCAGGCCATACTGTGCGCCCTCGTTGGCCAGCGCCTCATAGGTGACGAGCGTCGGCACCACATAGGCGCCCTTCCCGGCCATCAGGCGCGCGGTCGGCTCGTCGACGAGGTTGCCATGCTCGATGGTGCGCACGCCGCAGCGAACGGCGCGCTCGATCGCCGCGGCGGTATAGGCATGGGCGAGCACATAGGTCTGGCGGCCCCGCGCCTCCTCGACGATGGCGCGGATCTCGTCCTCGGAGTAGCCGAAGGCGCCGACCGGATCGGTCGGCGATGCGACGCCGCCCGAGGCCATGATCTTGATCTGGTCGGCGCCCATCTGCAGCTCCTCGCGCGCGGCCTTGCGCACACCGTCGACACCATCGGCAACGCGCGCCAGCGCGCCGACGCGCACGCAGCAGGGACAGGGCGCGTCGCTGGCGAGATAATCCGAGCGCGCCCGCATGTCGCCGTGGCCGCCGGTCTGGCTCAGCGCACGGCCGGAGACGAACAGCCGCGGACCATCGGTGAGGCCGGTCTCGATCGCTTGCTTCAGCGCATGGCCGGCGCCGCCGGCGTCGCGGACGGTGGTGAAACCCCGCCGCAGCATGCCGCGGAGCAGCAGCGTCGAGCGCAGTGTCACCAGCACGTTGGGCATGTGCACCTGCTGCGCCAGATTGAGCTCGACGGCGATCGCATGCACGTGCAGATCGATCAGGCCGGGCATCAGCGTCTTGCCGTTCAGATCGATGGTGCGGTCAGCGGAGGCCGATAATGGCCGGTCGGAGACCTCCTTGATCAGATGATCCTCGATCAGGACATGATATCCTTCCAGCAGGTCCGGCTTGAGCGGATCGAGCAGAGCGGCGTTCTTGAGCAGAATGCTGGGCATGGCGGTTCCTGTCTGGTCAGGATGGTGTGAGCAGCGCGGGCAAGGCGAACTGGGCGAACGGAAGGCACGCGGCGATATCATCCTCGCCGTACCAGTCCGCCTCGTGGAGCAGGTTGAGCGAGCCGAGCGTGCGGCCGCGCCAGCGCACGGGCATGTTGAGCACGCTGGCGCAGCCGAGCGAGGCGATCAACTCGTGATCGGAAAACACGGTGCGGAGATCGTCCTGTGTGCGCCCGATATAGGCTTCGCCGCGGTCAAGAACGGCCTCGGTCCAGGTGCCCGGCGCCAGGCGCTTGCGGCCGCCGGCAGGATACGGGCCGGGGAGATTGGAATAAACCCGCGCCGCTTCGCCGCTGTGGTCGTCATATGTCAGGATCGTGAACAGCTTGTGCCCGATCGCCGCCTTCACGGCGTCGTCGAGCGCCGCGAACAGCGCATCCGGCTGATCCGGCCTGCCCTGCGCGGCCGCAACGGCGCAGAGCAAGGGATCGGCGCGATGTCGCGTCCGGATCATGCGGCTTCACCGGCCGCAATCTCTTCCAGCGAACGGCCGCGCGTCGGCACCCCCATCAGCACCACGGTGAGCGCACCTAACAGCAGCACGCTGGTGGTGAGGCCAAACACGCCGGCGAAGCCGAAATTGGGATAGAGATAGCCGACCAGGATCGGCGAGACGATCGCGCCGATGCGGCCGATCGCGGAGGCGAGTCCGGCGCCGGTGGTTCTGACCGCCGTCGGAAACACCTCGGCGGTGTAGGCATAGACGCCCGCATAGGTGCCGTTCATGAAGAAGGACAGCAGGATGCCCGCCAGCATGATGTGCTGGTCGCTCTGCGCGAAGGCGAGCCCGAGCGCGCTGACGCCGCCGAGCACCATATAGGACGCAATCGTCGCCTGCCGGCCGACGCGCTCGTTGAACCAGGCGGCGCTGAAATAGCCGGGGATCTGCGCGCAATAGATCGCGATCGAGTAGGCGAAGCTCTTGGTGATGCTCATGCCGTTCTGGACCAGAAGCCCGGGGATCCAGACGAAGAACGAATAATAGCTGAAGGTGATCGCAAGCCACATGATCCAGGTCATGATGGTGATGCGCGCCTGCCGGCCCGCCAGCAGCGCCGCGAAATTGGCGAGCAGGGTCCCGGCAGTCCCGACCGGCGCTATGGCTTCGACGACCGGCTGCGGCAGCACAAGGCCGTTGCGCGCAAAGCCTGCCTCGATCCTGTCCAGGATGGCTTCCGCTTCCTTCTCCCGTCCGCGGCTCTCGAGCCAGCGCGGCGATTCCGGCAAGGCCCTGCGCCACCACAGCAGCATGACGACCGGCACCGCCGTGATGACCAGCACGATGCGCCAGCCGTTCTCATAGGCGGGAACGATGAAGTAGCCGAGCAAGGCGGCTGCGACGAAGCCGAAGGAGAAGAAGCCGGCCAGCGCGCCGGTGAAACTGCCGCGGTAGCGCCGCGCGACGAACTCCGCCAGGTAAGGCGCGATGATCGCGCTCTCCGCGCCGGTGCCCATGCCGGCGACGACACGGGCGACGAAGAAGGCCGGCCAAGTGTCGACGGTCGCACTGACAATCGATGCGGCGCAGTAGAGCGCCAGCGCCGACATCATCACCGCGCGGCGGCCGATCAGGTCGCCAAGCGTGCCGGCGAGCAGCGCGCCGAACAGGAAGCCGATATAGGTGCTGCTGCCGAGCACGCCGATCTGGACGCTTGAGAGATTCCATGCGGTGCGCAGCACCGGCAGGATGAAGGCCAGCACCGCCGCGTCCATTGCGTCGAACGCGTAGCCGAGCCCGCCCATCAGCAGCAGGTGCGTGTGGAAGCGTGCAAACGGAAGGCGCTCGATGCGAGCCGATATCATCGACATGAAAAGTCCCCCTCGATTCCGACGGCCCGGCACGCCGCGTCAGGGAACCATAGACAAAGTGACATTATCGTCATAATTTATAATCATGATCTAATATATCACTGTGGTGAATGTGCTCCGTGTTATTCCGCGCGCTCGACCTCAACCTCCTGAAAGTCTTCGAGGCGCTGATGACCGAGGGCAGCGTCACCCGCGCCGCCAACGCGTTGACGATGACGCAGCCGGCCGTCAGCAACGCGCTGGCGCGGCTGCGCGGCGCACTCGGGGACCCTCTGTTCGTGAGGTCAGGCACTGGAATTCGTCCCACCCAGCGCGCCGTGGTGCTGTGGCAGCCGATCGGCGAGGCGCTGGAGAGCGTGCGCGGCGCGCTCGACGAGCAGGTCTTCGATCCTGGTCGCGCGCAGACCGAATTCACCCTGTCGATGTCGGACTACGTGGCCTCACTGGTGATGCCGAACCTGCTGAACCACCTCAGTGAGACGGCGCCGAAGGCACGCGTTCATACCGTGCCCAACACCATCCTGGAGATCGCCGATCAGCTCGAGGACAACCGGGTCGACTGCGTGTTGAGCGTTTATGTCAACGAGGCGCAGCAGCCGGCCGCCATTCGCTCACGCTCGCTGTGGACCGTCGACTATGCCTGCTTCATGCGGCGCGACCATCCATTCGCCGCCAAAAAGCGGCTGAGCACGCGCGCTTTCCTCAACGCCCGGCATGTCGATGTGAGCCTCGCCGGCAAGACCCTGCCGTCCTACGACCTCTTCCTTGCCTCGCGCGGGCTGTCGCGCAATTTGGTCGCAACCGTCAATCATTACAGCGCCGCCTACGAGATCGTGCGGCAGTCCGACCTCATCGCCGTACTGCCGCGCGATCTGCGCTCGCAGTCCCGCCATGCGCCGCTCCTGCACGCGATGCCGCTTCCGCTCCAGGCGCCGCCGCGCATCGTCAGCCTGTTCTGGCACCAGCGCAACGACACGGTCCCCGCGCAGCGCTGGCTGCGCGATACCCTGGTCGGGATGTTCGCCAGATCGGACTGACCGGGTCAGCCCTTCAGCGCGGTGACCACCACCTCGATCAGCGCGCCGCCGCCGAGATCGGCGACACCGACGGTGGCCCGCGTCGGCAGATTGTCACCGAAGAACTCAGTCCAGACTGCATCCATCTCCTTTTTCTTGGACAGATCCGTGACGAAGATCGAGGTGCTGACGACGCGGCTCTTGTCCGTGCCCGCCTCCTTCAGATAGCCGGCGATCTTGCCGAGGATGTTGCGGGTCTGCTCGCCCATCGAGACAGAGGTGTCGTCGGCGATGGTGCCGCCGATGAAGACGAAGCCGCCTGCCTCGACGGCGCGGTGCATGATGGGCGTGCGGATGCTGCGGGTGATGCTCATGATGTCCTCTTGTTCTAGAGCGTGGGAGAATGAAAGCGGTCGATGCTGAGATCGCCGATCCGGGTCTGGGTGCCGCCATTGACGATCAGCTCCGCCATCACGGCGCCGGCGCCGGGGCCGAGCTGGAAACCGTGCAGCGAGAAGCCGAACTGGTGATAGAGGCCCCTGTGGCGTGCACTCGGCCCGAACACCGGAAGATCGTCCTTAGTCTTCGCCTCGATGCCGGCCCAGGCCCGCATGATCGTCGCATCGCGCATCACTGGAAACAGCTCAAACACGGTGCGAGCGCTGGTCGCGAGGCTCTTCCAGTCCAGCACCGTCTCGTTGCGATCCTGATAGGGCGTCGCCAGATGGCCGCCGCCGATCAGCACGGTGCCGTTCTTGAATTGCTTGAAGGAGAGTTTTCGCCCGCGCAGGATCACGACGGGGTCGATGAAGTGCGGCACGCGCGAGGTGATCATCAGCATCGGCGCCACGGTCTCGACCGGCACCGGCTCGCCGAGCGCAGCGGCGATTGTTCCGGCCCACGCGCCGGCGGCGTTGACCAAGACCGGCGCGGTGTAGCTCTGGGCGCCGACATCCACGTGCCAGATGCCATCGCTATGCCGGATGTTCGTGGCGGCCGTACCCTCATGCACGGTCGCGCCGAGCTGCTCGGCCTTGCGACGGAAGGCTGTCGTCGCCTGCGCCGGATTGGCCGCGCCGTCGCGGCGCGAGACCACACCGCCGGGACAGGTGTCGGCCACGGCAGGCACCAGCCGCCGCAACTCTGTCGCATCGATCAGCTCCTCATGGACAAAGCCAAGCGCATTGAGCTCCGCCACGCGCGCGCGGCAGGCGGCGAGCTCATCCTCGTTCTCCGCGACGAGCACCTGGCCGTGGCTCTCAAAGCTGCAATCGTCGTCGAGGAGATCGGTGATCTTCTCCCAGATTCCCATCGAGCGGATCGAGAGCGGGATTTCGGGGATGTGCCGCGCGAGCTGGCGCACGCCGCCGGCATTGACGCCGGAGGCGTGCCGGCCGGCATAGTCTTTCTCGATCAGCACCGGCTTCAGGCCGGCGAGGCACAGATGAAGCGCCGTGGAGCATCCGTGGATGCCGCCGCCGACGACGATCGCATCCACGTGTCTTGTCATCCGCGCACCACCGCCTTGACATCGGCTTCGGTCTTCGGGACGGCGGCGAGCTCGGCGAGCGTGATCGGCTTCACCGGCGCGCGCAGCCGGTAATAGCCGATCTCCTGCGGGCTCTTGGCCCGAGCCTGCGCCATCAGCTCGGTGACGGTGAGGCCGCAGAGCCGGCCTTGGCACGGGCCCATGCCGGTGCGGCGATAGGCCTTGAGCTGATTGGGTCCAGTCGCGCCGATCGCGACGGCATCGAGAATGTCCTTGGCAGTAACCTCCTCGCAGCGGCAGACGATGGTGTCGCCCGAGGGAATGCGGAACTGCGGTGCCGGCCGGAACAGCGTGTCGAGGAAGATGCGTCCGCGCTCGGCCTTGGCCAGATCGGCCCGCAACGCCGCCATCGGCGTCAGCTTCGCTGCGACCGCAGGGGCCAGCGCCTCCACCGCCGCGCGCGCGGCGATCCGGCCGCGCACCACGGCCGCGCCCGCGCCGCCGATGCCGGCGCCGTCGCCGGCGATCGCGATACCGGCGACCGACGAATTGCCGCTCGCATCGAGCACCGGGGACCAGCACAATTGCAGATCGTCCCAGCGATGCTCGATGCCGGCCGCCATCGCCAGATTGACGTTGGGCACGACGCCCTGATGCAGCAGCAGCAGGTCCGCAGGGGTGGTCTCGCGCTTGCCACCGGCTACATAGTTCACACTCGCGAGCTGGCCGTCACCGGACGCGGCAAGCTCCGTGACGCCGGAGACAACCTGCACCTTCGCCCGCACCTCGCGCATCATCGCAAGTCCCTTTGCGAAATAGGGCGAGGTCAGGAAAGCGAAGACGTGCGGAAGCGCGGCGAAATAATTGCCGCGCTCGGTGGTGTCGAGGATGCGGTCGATGCGGCCGCCGAGGCGCAGGATCTGTGCGGCGAGCAACCAAAGCAGCGGCCCCTGCCCCGCGATCACCGTGCGGCCATCCGGCACCAGGGCCGATGATTTGAGCATGGTCTGCGCGGCGCCGGCGGTCATCACCCCCGGCAGGGTCCAGCCCGGAATCGGAAATGGCCGCTCCAACGCGCCGGTGGCGAGGATCACGCGCCTTGCCTTGACGAAGGCGGAAGCACCGCCGACGGAGACGGCGATCTCGAGATTGCGGTCGAGGCTCCAGACCGTGGCACGCTGGATGATCTCGGCATCACTCGTGCGTAACGCCTGCACGAGGTCGGCGCCCACCCAGTAGTCGGCGCCGAGCTGATTGCGCTCGGTCACAGGCGTCGAGGCGATGGCGCGATAGACTTGGCCGCCCGGGCCGATGTTCTCGTCGAGCAACAGGGTTAACAGGCCGGCTTCGGCCGATGTCGCCGCGGCGGCGAGCCCCGCGGGCCCGGCTCCGACCACGACGACGTCGTAGGCTTCGCGCTTGGGAGCCATGGTCATTTTCCGATCTCCCGCTTGCCCTTCTGGATCTCGATTCTCATGCCCTCGGCGACGGGCACGAGGCAGCCCTGGCGGTTGCCGACGCCATCGATGGTGACGAGACAGTCGAAGCACACGCCCATCATGCAGTAGGGCAGACGCGGCGCGCCGCTCACTGCGGTCGACCTCCGCACGTCGCGGCTCGAGGCCAGCAACGCAGCAGAGACGGTGTCGCCCTGGCGCGCCGTGATGGCCGTGCCGTCCACAAAGATTTGCACTGGCGGTCGCTTGTCCTGTTCGGATCGCTTGAACATGGGATGCCTCTTGGCTCCTTCTCAAAATCTCTAATAGCCGCTGGTGTTCGCCGCGCCCGCGCCGAAGCGGCTGGCCGAGAACGCCCCGACCAACTCCGGTTCGAGCGCGCCTTGGGCGACCATGCGCGCGATCTCGAAGGTGTGGTTGGAGGCGAGCGTCACGCCGGAATGGCAGCAGGCGACGAAAGCGCCGGGATGGGTTTCCGACTGGTCGTAGATCGGAAAGCCGTCCTGCGGCATGACGCGGATGCCGGCCCAGCTCCTGACCACGTTGAGCCGCGCCAGATGCGGGAACATGCGCTGCGCGCGATCCGCCATCACGGCGCTGACGGAATGCTTCAGCGCGCGATCGTCGAGCTCGTCCTCCTTGCTGTCGCCGATCATCACCGTGCCCTCGTCGGTTTGGCGGATCGTGGTCAGCGGATGCGGCAGGAACGGCATGGTCCGCTCGGTCACCACGATCTGGCCGCGGGTCGGGCCCATCGGTGCGTAGAGACCGACCATCGGCGCCAGCGTCTGGTTGGCATTGCCGGCGGCGAGCACGACTTTGCTGGCGCGAAGCTCGCCCTTTGGCGTGGTCAGGCGGAATTCACCGCCGCTCTTGCTGATCGCCGAGACCGGACGCTCCGGAAGATAGTCGATGCCGAATGCCTTGAAACCGGTGTGGAAGGCACGGAACGTGCGCAGCGAGTTGACGTGGCCGTCGAGCGGACAAAAGCTGCCGCCGGAGACCTCCGGACCGATCAGCGGCAGCGCCTTCTTCACCTCGGAGGCCGGCAACATCTCCATCTTGTAGTCGGCGGCACCAGCCTGATTGTGCATGCGCTTGACGAGCTCGGTGCGCTGGCCGAATTCGTCCTCGCCAAGCGTCAGATGGAAGCCGCCATTCTGCTGAAGCGCGACGTCGAGCCCCGTCTGCTGCTTCAACTCCGCCGCAAGCCTGCTCCATGCCTGTGACGCCTGCACGGTCCAGACCGTATAGGCCGGCATGCCCAAGCCCTTGCTCTGCACCCAGACCAGCGCAAAGTTCGCGCGCGAGGCGCGCTTGGTGATGTCGCCCTCGTCGAGCACGGCCACGCTCTTGCCGAGCCGGCCGAGGCCCCAGGCGATGGCGGAGCCGAGCAATCCGCCGCCGACGACGGCGACGTCGTAATCCCTAGAAGCTCCGTTCCGATTGAATCGGAACGGAACTTCAGATTCTTGTTTAGACGCGTTTTCTTCACGCGAACCGGCGTCCACTTCGCTCGAAAACGCTCTAGACATGAGTTCTCCTATCGTCCCGTGTCGCCCTTGCCGGCGAGTACGCGGTCGAGCCCGTAGAAGCGGTCGAGCAGAATGAGGGCGGTCATGGTGATTGCGATCACGCAGGCCGAGACCGACGTCACCAGCGGATCGATGTTGTCCTGGATGTAGAGGAACATGCGCACCGGCAGCGTCTCGGTGCCGGGTGCAGCAAGGAAGACGGTCATGGTGAGATCGTCGAAGGACTGGATGAAGGCCAGCGCCCAGCCGCTGATGACGCCGGGCAGGATCAACGGCAGTGTGACGCGCCGAAACAATGTCCAGCCGCCGGCGCCGAGCGAGACCGCCGCCATCTCGACCGCGAGGTCCATGCCGGTCGCAGCCGCCAGCGTCAGCCGCAGCGCGAACGGAAACACGATGATAACATGCGCGATGATCAGCGCTGCAAAGCTTCCGCCCATACCGGCCGAGGTGAAGAAGCGCAGAAAGGCGATGCCGAGCACGACATGCGGGATCATCAGCGGCGACAGGAACAGCGCCGCGAGCGCATCGCGGCCGCAGAAACGATAGCGCGCGATCGCCAGCGCCGCCGGGACCGCGAACAGCAGCGCGACGAAGGACGACAGCGCGCCGAGACCAAGGCTGACCCAGAAGGCATGGATGAATTCTGGGTAATTGGCGATTGTCCTGAACCAGCGCAGCGAGAAGCCGTTGGTCGGCAGCGACAGATAGCCTTCCGGCGTGAAGGCGACGAGGCAGACCACCAGGATCGGCGCCACCATGACGATGACGAAGATGGCGTGGAAGACCAGCGCGAGCGGTCCGTTCCGTCTCATCGGAACACCTCGGCATAGCGCCGCTCGATCAGCGCGTTGCTGCCGACGACGATCAGAACCAGCGCCACCAGCAAGAGCGTGGCGACCGCAGCCCCGAGCGGCCAGTCCAGCGTGTTGAGAAACTCGTCATAAGCGAGCGTCGCTGCGACCTTGAGCCGGCGCCCGCCGATGATCGCCGGCGTTGCGAAGGCGCTGGCCGACAGCGAGAACACGATGATCGCGCCCGACAGCACACCCGGCATGATCTGCGGCATGATGATGCGGCGGATGATGGTCACGGGGCTCGCGCCGAGCGACAGCGCGGCATTCTCGATCTGCGGATCGAGCCGCTGCAGCGCCGCCCACACCGACAGCACCATGAACGGCATCATCACATGCGCCAGCGCAACCACCATGCCTGTTTCGGTGAACATGAAGGGAATGGGGGAGCGGATCAGCCCGGCTGACATCATGAGCTTGTTGACGAGCCCATTGTTGCCGCCGAACAACAGCGCCCATCCAAGCGTACGCGCCACGACGGAGATCAGCAGCGGCCCGAGAATGACGAGCAGGAAAAAGCTCTTCCAGCGTCCGCTCATGCGGTTGAGAATGTAGGCTTCGGGCGCACCCAACACCGCGGTGAGCAGCGTGGTCAGGATCGCGATGCGAAAGGTTCGCCCGAACATCTCGGCGTAATAGGAATCGGTCGCGATCTCGCGCCAGTTCTTGAGGATGAAGACGGGCTCGATGCCCTTGTACTGGCCCCAATCGTGGAACGACAGCATCACCGTCATCGCCAGCGGAATCAGCAGCACGCCGACGAACAGCATCAAGGCAGGCGCCGTCAGCGCCCAGGGCGCACGCGCACTGCGTTCCTCGGCGGCCGTGCTCATGCGGAGGCTCCGCGCACGCTCATGTCCTCCGGACGCCAGGCAAGGCGAACGGCCTCGCCTTCGACCGGCTGGGACTGGCCGTCATTCTGGCGGATCACGATCGCCGGACCGCATTCGCTCTCGCATTGAAACAGCCAGTGATTGCCCTGGAAGATGCGGGTGACGATTTTTGCCGTGAGGCCAGCATCGCCGAACCCGATCCGTTCGGGACGAATGCTGACCGTCACGGGGCCACTGAGTCCGGCAGGCGCCGGCGCGCTCCACGAGCCGGCGATCAATCGCGCAGGCGCACTGGTCCGATCGATCGTCGCGGCAAAATCGTTGGTCTTGCCGAGAAACTGCGAGACAAAGGCCGAGGCCGGACGCTCATAGGTCTCTTGCGGGGTCGCGATCTGCTCGATGCGGCCCTGGCTCATCACAACGATGCGGTCGGACAGCGACATCGCCTCGTTCTGGTCGTGTGTGACCAGGATCGTGGTGGTGCCAATGGTGCGCTGGATCTGGCGCAGCTCGATCTGCATCTCCTCGCGCAGCTTCGCGTCGAGATTCGACAACGGCTCGTCGAGCAGCAGTACGCTCGGCTTGATCACCAGCGCACGCGCCAGCGCCACGCGCTGTTGCTGGCCGCCGGACATGCGGCGCGGGTGACGGTCCTCATAGCCGGCGAGCCCGACCATCGCGAGCGCGGCGCGGACGCGCTCGGCCCGCTCACCGCGCGCCACCTTGCGCATCTCGAGGCCAAAGGCGACGTTCTCCGCCGCGGTCATGTGCGGGAACAGCGCGTAGCTCTGGAACACGATGCCGAGCCCGCGCTTGGCCGGATGGATCGCGGTGAGGTCCTTGCCCTCGAGGCGGATCACGCCGCGCGTGGGATCAAGGAAGCCCGCGATCATCTGCAACGTCGTGGTCTTGCCGCAGCCGGAGGGGCCGAGGAAGGAGATGAACTCCCCCTTACCCACCGCAAGACTGAAGTCGTCGACCACAGTCTGCGCCCCGAACTGCTTGGCGACCCGATCGAGCTCGAGATAGGCCACGGCACTGTCTCCGGTGTGACCGATCAGCGCTCGACCTCGCGATTCCAGCGCTTGGTCCACTCCTCGCGCTTCTCGTTGATCACCGTCCAATCCGGATTGTAGAGCTTTGCCGCGCGCTCGCCGATCGGCGCCATCTTGCCGAGCTCCGGCGGAATCACGAGCGATTTCAGCACCGGGCCGTAGCCGTAGTCCTTCAACAACACGAGCTGGATTTTTGGGTCGAGCAGCATCTTGATGAAGCTCGAAGCCAGCGGCGAAGCGTTGGGCTTGGTGATGGGACAGGCGGTCGTCAGCAGCGTTGCCGCGCCTTCCTTCGGGTAGACGAAGTCGACCGGAAAGCCGGTGTTGGCAAAGCTCTGCACGCGGCCGGTGCCCCACACCGCGATCGCGGCCTGGCCGGACTGGAACAGCTCGGTCATCTTGCCCGGCGACGGCTCATAGGCCAGCACGTTCGGATTGATGTCGTTCTTGAAGATCTTGAAGCCGGAATCGACATTGGACTCGCCGCCGCCGTTCATCTTCGACAGCATCACCAGCGCCTCTAGGCCGTAGGTGTTGTTGATCGGCGGGATGACGAGCTGCTTGGCGTATTTCGTATCCTTGAGGTCGTTCCAGGAGGTTGGCGGCGCCCAGCCCTTCTCCGCAAACACCTTGGTGTTGTACATCAGGCCGGTCGCGACGATGCCGATCGCGACGGCGCGATCGTCCTTGAAGCGGGCGGTGTCGTAGAGACCGGCCGGCAGGCCGTCGAGCTTGCCGCAAAAGCCGAGCTGGATCGCCTGATACATCGGGCCGTCGTCGACGATGGCAACGTCGATCTGCTGATTGCCCTTCTGCGCCTGGAGTTTTGCCAGCGTGTCGGTGGAATTGCCGGCGACGTATTCGACCTTGACGCCGTTCTCCTTCTCGAAGGACGGGATCACCTCGTCGCGGATCGTCTTCTCGAACGAGCCGCCGTAGCCGGCGACGTAGAGCGTTTTCTGCTGCGCCGAGGCGATCGACGGGGCGGCGGCGAGCGCTGCGATGCTGACCGCTGTCAGAAGGCGAAAAGTCTTCATGTGGTCCGATCTCCAATACCGGGATGAGGTGACGTGCCGATGAGTCTCGCGAGGCCAAAACGCATCCCACCTGTCCTTCGGCGCAATTCCCCTCTGTCCAGGGCTCCGGCCCCTGCCCAGCGGTATTGCTGCAATCCGGAGAGCTTCGAAGCCCTCCAGATTGCCGAAAAAGCGGGCTGTCTCCAGCTCTGATGAAAAAGATCGCAAACCTTCACTTCCATCGTCCAATGAATAATGGCACCTTCTGCATGCCTAAATATTATGAATGGAAATCAGAATGGCGCGGATCAATTCGCGGCAGGTGGAAGCTTTCCGCGCGACCATGCTGACGGGTAGCGTGACCGAGGCAGCGGCGCTGATGGCGGTGACCCAGCCAGCGGTCAGCCGCCTGCTGCGCGACTTCCAGGCGCTGCTTAAGATGGAGTTGTTCGAGCGGCGCGGCACCGGGCTGGTGCCGACTGCCGCCGCAACCGCGCTTTACACCGAAGTCGAACGATCGTTCGTCGGCCTCGAACGCATCACCGCCGCCGCCGAGGAGATCCGCGGCCGCCGCACCGGCTCGCTGCGGATCGCTGCACTGCCGGCGCTGTCGAACGGCTATTTGCCGCGGCTCGCCGGACATTTCCTCAAAGAGCGGCCCAACCTCAACCTCGCCTTCTTCGGCGTGATCTCGCCGATCGTGGTCGACTGGGTGCTGAACAATCAATGCGACATCGGCTTTGCCGAGGTGCCGATCGCCCATTCCGGCCTGCCGAGCCTGCGGCTGCCGTCACTGGCGCGCGTCGCGGTGCTGCCGACTGGACATCGGCTGGCCAAAAAAGAAGTGCTGGAGCCGCGCGATTTCGAGGGTGAGACGTTCATCTCGCTGTCAGCGGGGTCGTCAAGTCGCCACCTCGTCGACCAGGTCTTTCACCGCAGCGACGTCCGCCGCGTGCTGCGGGTCGAGACGACGCTGTCGGAGATCATGTGCGGCATGGTGTCGTCGGGGCTCGGGGTCTCGATCTGCGATCCCTTCACCGCGCAGGAATTCTCCACCCGCGGCGTCGTCGTGCGCCGCTTCCTGCCGCGCATCGACTTCGAATTCTCCGCCGTCTTTCCCGCGCAGCGCAGCCCCTCACCGGTGGCCCTGGATCTCGTCGAGACCATGCGCAAGGCGCTTGGAGAATTCGAGGATCAAAACGGAATGGCGTTGGGTTAGACGATGCAAGCCGCGGGCTCGTTCAACCTCTCCCGCTTGCGGGAGAGGTCGGCGCGTAGCTCCGGGTGACGGCTATCTCCACACGGGGAGTGTCCCGTTGTGGAGAGAGCCCTCTCCCCCGCCCTCTCCCGCAAGCGGGAGAGGGAGCGCACTTTCTTCGTGGCGACCCGAAGCGCCTCAGCCGTTGAACGCGGCCTGTGCCTCCGGCAAATCCCAGATCTTGCCGATCGCCGCGGTGCCTGCAGCCGTAATTGCCGCTTCATCCGCGCCGAGATAACGGCCGGCATCGACCAGCACGCGGCCATCGACAACGACCTGATCGATATTGGCGCGGTTGGCGAGCGCGATCAGCGCACGGCGCGGGTCGAACAGCGGTTGAAGATGCGGATGGGTGAGGTCGACGACGGTGAGGTCGGCGGTTGCGCCCGGCTCGATCCGGCCGAGATCCGGCCGCCTGATGACGTCGGCGGCAACCGCCGTATTCGCCTCGATCAGCTCCGGCGAGTTGGCGACATCGGCGCGCTGCGAAGTGGTCTTGGAGATGAATGAGGCGGCGTTGAGCTCGCCGAGCAGGTCCATGTTGTAGCCGTCGGTGCCGACCACGGTGCGGACGCCGTGTTCTGCGAACCGGCTGAAGGCTGCGGTGATGCCGGCGCGCGCAAACACCCGGGGGCAGTTCAGCACGGTCATGCTGCGCGCCGCCATCAGCTTGAGATCGTCATCTGTGCTGAACATGCAATGCGCCGCCATCAGGTCCGGCGCAAGCAGGCCGAGCCAGTCCAGATATTGCGCTGGCGTGCGGCCGCCATAGCGCTTGCCGATGGTCTCGACCTCGGCGCGGCTCTGCGCCATGTGGGTGGTGATGGGCACGCCAAGCTCGCGCGCACGCGTCGCGCAAGCCTTCAGCAAATCCGGGCCGCAAGTGTCGGTGGCATGCGGGCTCATCGCAAGGCCGATGCGGCCGTCGCCGCGATTGTTCCAGCGCTGATAGAGCGCGTCCCAGGTCACCATGTCGGCGGTGCCGTCGTCGCCGGCATAGTGGACCACGCCATCGGGGCCGGCCTTGGCGTCTGAGGTGGAGAAGAGATAGGGCGCGCCGTAGAAGCGGATGCCCATCTCCTCGGCGGCATCGAACATCTCGGGAATCGAGTTGCGGAATGGCTCCATCACCGTGGTGGCGCCACCTTTGAGAAGCTGGAGGACGCCGAGCCGCGCCACCGCGAGACGTTCCTCCGCCGACAGCAGATCGGCGCCGCGCTTGGTCAGCGGCAGCAGTACCGTATAGACGATGCTCTGGTTGTTGCGGCGGCCGTTGCCGTCCTCGGTGTGGCTGCGCGCCACCGCCTCAGAGAAGCAGTGATTGTGCAGGTTCAACAGGCCCGGCAGCACGAAGCGGCCGGGGCGATCGTAGACCTGATCCGCGCTCGGCCTGTCGCGCGTGACCGCGGCGATCTTCTTGCCTTCGATCAGGACCCAGTGGTCGCGCAGAACGTCCTGCGCGCCGTCCTTGCGTGACAGCACATAGCTGCCGAAGATTGCGATCGTGCTCATGCGGGGCGTACGTTCCAGAAGACGGCGGTGCCGTCGAGAATGCCGGTGATGGCCTTGCGATAGGCGGTCGGCTGCTTGTACAGGCCGATCGGAATATAGGGGATTTCCTCGAACGCCACCGCCTGAATCCCGCGGCAGATGCGCTGCTGCTCGGCGAGCTCGGAGGCGGCCAGCCATTGGCTGCGCAGACCGCCCATCTTCTCGCTCGCATACCAGCCGGCGACCTTGCCCTCGCCGCGCAGATTGGTATTGCCGGCCGGGTTGAGCCAGTCGATGCCTTGCCAGTTGCCCACCGCAGCGCTCCAGCCGCCCTGCCCGATCGGATCCTTCTTAAGCTGGCGCTGCAATATCACGGCGAAATCGAGCCCAGCATATTCGACGTTCATGCCGGCCTTGCGCAGGCTGTCGACCGCGATCTCGCCAAGCGGCTTCTGCGCGAGCGAGTTGGTGGGCACCAGCAGCACGATCTTCTCGCCGTTATAACCGGCGGCCTTCAGGTCGGCTTTAACCTTGGCGTAGTCGCGCGGGCCGCGGAAGACATCGAGGCCGACCTCGCTCGCCATCGGCGTTCCCGGCGCGAAGTAGCCGATCGGCGACACCTGAAACGCCGGGTCGGTACCGGCGACTGCCGTCATGAACGCGGACTGATCGATCGCCCCCAGCAGCGCGCGGCGGATGGCCGGATTGTCGAACGGCGGCTGGAGGTGATTGAGGCGCAGCATGCAGGCGTAACCTCTGGGATCGAGGATGCGCGTCTCGATGTCGCCGGCGGCCTTGATGACGGGAAGCAGGTCGTGCGGCGTGGTTTCCTGCCAGTCCTGTTCGCCGGTCTGGAGCGCGGCGACGCCGGTGCCGGCATCGGGCGTGGTGGTCCAGACCACGCGGTCGTAATGCACGATCTTCGGTCCCGCGGTCCAATCCGGCTTGCCGTCGGTGCGTGGCTGGTAGCGCTCGAAGTGGGCATAGGCGTTGCGGGCGCCCTGCACGCGCTCGTCGGCGAGATAGCGGAACGGACCGCTGCCGACCACCTCGGTCAGCGGCTTGAACGGATCCTGGCTCGCTAGCCGCTCCGGCATCATGAAGCAGGCGTTGATCGCGGCCTTGCCGAGCGCCTGCGTCAGCAGCGGGAACGGCCGCTTGAGGCGGAAGCGGATGGTACGGTCGTCGGCCGCCGAGAGTTCGTCAGTCGCTTCCATCAGCTCGCCGCCAAAGCCGTCGCGCGCGGCCCAGCGGCGGATGCTCGCGACACAGTCGCGCGCAAGCACGCGTGCGCCATCGTGCCAGAGCAGGCCATCGCGCAGCGTAAGGTCCCACTGGAGCTGGTCACTGGAGACGACGTGGCCGGACAGCATCTGCGGCGAGACCTGAAGCGAGGAGCTCATGCCGTAGAGCGTGTCGTAAACCATGAAGCCGTGGTTTCGCGACACCTGCGCGGTCGAATAGATGGGATCGACAAAGGCGAGATCGATCACCGGAATGAAGCGCAACGTGGTCTGCGCTTCGGCGCGCACGATGCCCGGAAACGAGAGCGCCGGGACGGCAGCTGCAGCCTTCAACAAGGAGCGGCGGGAGACGGGCATTACGAGGGGCTCCTGACGAGATCGAACTGCATCATTGGCATTTCAGGCGTTCAACAAAACCGCACCGATCGCAGCCGCGACCGCCTGCTGCGCCGGCTCGACCACGGGCACGCCGATGGCCTCCGCGATCGCAGACCGATGCGCGGCCATGCCGGCGCAGCCCATCACCACGACATCGGCGCGGCACTGCGTGACCAGCGCGCGGCCGGCCTCGATCAACCTGCCGCGAATGTCAGCGCCCGCCGTTTCCGCAGCACTGGCGCCCACCGACCAGCTTCCGGCATAGCGGCTGTCGACGCCCATCAGCCGCACCATGCGCTGCTGGCGGCGAATGCTCGACGGCGACAGCGCGATGATTCCAAAGCGTTCGCCGAGCATCAGGGCGCGAAAAATCCCGCACTCGGCGATGCCTATCACGGGGCGGCCGCCCGCCGCCTCGCGCACCGCATGCAGGCCGGGGTCGCTGAAGCAGGCCAGCACGAAGGCATCCGCATCATCGCGCGCGACGCGGCTCACAAGCGGCATGACCACGCTGTCAGCATCGCGCTGCGAGCTGATGCCGGGCGGCCCCTCGGCAAGGCCGACCACATCGATCTCCGGTCCGCCTGCGATGCGCAGCGGTGCGACCGCATCGTCGATCGCCGCCGTCACCGACGCGGAGGAGTTCGGATTGATGACGAGGATGCGGCGACGGGTCATGGCGCTGCTCAACGGTTGGCCGCCTCGTGGCGCAGGAAGTTGGCCGCAATCTTCTCGCCGGTCGTGATCCACACGTCGGGGCACGATTTCGCGTAGGTCAGGAATTCGCGCAGCAGGCGCAGCCGCATCGGGCGGCCGCTGCATTGCGGATGCAGCACCGTCGTCACCATCGCGCCCCAGTCCCTGGTTTCGTCGAGCTCGTCCTTCCAGATCGAGAGCACATGCTCCTTGGGGAAGATCGAGCGCGGGCTGAAGCGGGCGGAGAGGCCGTGCATCCAGTCGTCATAGCTTGCGGTCACCGGCAGCTCGATCGTGCCGGGCTTGCCGTCGGCCAGGCGATGGCGATAGGGCCGTACGTCATCGCGGAACGAGGACGTGTAGACGATGCCGTGGCGCACCAGCGCGGCGCGCAGCTCCTCGGTGAACTCGCCATAAGGGGCGCGGTAGCCGGTCGGCCTGACGCCGAGCCGGCGCTTCAGCGCCTCGAAGCCGCGCTCCAGCTCCTCCTCGATCCAGGGATCGCCGGGATCGGGCAACAGGTGATGATAGCCGTGATGGCCGATCTCGTGACCGGCCTTGAGGATGGATTCGGCCATCGCCGGATGCGCGTCGACCGACCATCCCGTGACGAAGAAGGTGGCCTTGAGATCGAGCTGATCGAGCAGCTCCAAGAGCTTCGGCGTACCGACGCGCGCCTCGTAGCCGCCATAGCTCATGGTGATGAGCCGCTGTGCATGCACGGCGTCCTTGCTCGTCCACGCGCTCTCGGCATCCACGTCGAACGACAGGAACATTGCCGAGGTATGGGATTTCGGCCAGGGATAGTCCGGCGCGGGATCCGCGGTGTTGGCCGGAACGATCGGGATGCTCTGGAGTGCCTTACTGTCCAGCATTGATGGTCGCCTTCTCTATTGCGTTATCGCTCAGTTTCCATTTCGCCAGCAGCGTCCGATAGGTGCCGTCGGCGATCAGCGCATCGACGGCCTCCAGCATGGCTTGCTGCAGCGCCTTTTCCTTGACCGGCAGGGCAATGCCGGTGAATTGCCGCGCGATCGCGGTGCCGACCGGCGCATAGGCGCCGGGTTCGAGATCCATGATGTAGGGCAGCGTCTCGTTGCCCTGCACGGCGGCGTCGATGCGGCCCTGCTTGAGTTGGGTGCGGGCGTCGGCCGAGCCGTCGGTGCCGACGACCTGGATCGGCGTGCTGCCGCAGCTCTTCTCGCTCCAGGACGTGATCATGGCCGGGAACATGGTGCGGCGGCTGGCGCCAACCTTCTTGCCGCACAGCGCGGGCATGTCCTTGAACTCGGCCGCACGCGACTGCTGCACGAAGAAGGCCGGCCCGCTCCGCAGATAATCGATGAAGGTCGCCGTCTCGTGCCGGCTGGCGTAATCGGTGAAGCCGGACAGGATCGCATCGACGCGGCCGGTCGAGATCGACGGCATGAACTGGTCGAAGCTGGTCTCCTGCCATTCGATCTTGACGCCGAGCTTGCGGCCGATCGCTTCGCCGAAATCGATGTCGAAGCCGGATAGCGTGCTGGTGGCGGGATCTCGGAACTCCATCGGCGGATAGTTCGGCACCAGCGCGATCTTGATGCTGCCGCGCTTGCTGAGCTCAGCCGGCAGCTCGATGGCCATCGCGGAGACGGTCATGGCACCAACCAGCGCCGCCGCAACGAAAAGTCTCTTCATCAACACGCCCCCAATTCAGGTCACTGTTCAGATTACTGCCGATAGAAATGCCTTGGTGCGCTCCTCGCGCGGCGCGCCCAAGACGTCCGAGGCGCGGCCTTGCTCGATGATCGCGCCCTGGTCCATATAGACGACGCGGTCAGCGACCTCGCGCGCGAAGCCGAGTTCGTGCGTCACCACCATCATGGTCATGCCGCTCTTCGCCAGCTCTTTCATCACCGCAAGCACCTCGCCGACAAGCTCCGGATCGAGCGCGCTGGTTGGCTCGTCGAACAGCATCAGCATCGGCTTCATGGCGAGCGCTCGCGCAATGGCCACGCGTTGCTGCTGGCCGCCGGAGAGCTGCGCGGGATAGGCATCGGCCTTGGCCGATAGTCCGACGCGCCGTAGCAGCTCGACCGCCTCGGCGCGCACCTCGTCGAACTTGCGGCCATGGACCTGAAGCGGACCTTCGGTGATATTCTCAAGCGCCGTCTTGTGCGGAAACAAATTGAAGCGCTGGAACACCATACCGGTCTTCAGCCGCTGCCGCCCGATCTCGCGCTCGCTGAGCCGATGGAGCCGGCCGCCCTGCTCGCGCACGCCCAATAACTCGCCGTCGAGCCAGATGCCGCCACCGTCGATCGCGGCGAGCTGGTTGATGCAACGAAGCAGCGTGGTCTTGCCCGAACCCGACGCCCCAATCAGACACATCACCTCGCCGGGCCAGATGTCGAGCGAAACACTCTTGAGAGCCTGAAACTCACCAAAATTCTTGGCAACGGAGCGGATCGCGACGAGGGGTTTTGTCATCGGGCGAACTGCAAAGTGCCGCGCGCGAAGCGGCGTTCGAGCAGCATCTGGAGCGGCGTCAGGATCGAGACGACGAGCAGGTACCAGAGCCCGGCGACGATCAGGAGCTCGATCACGCGGGAGTTGGCGTAGTAGATGTTTTCCGCGTTGTGCAGCACTTCCGGATACTGGATCACGCTCGCGAGCGACGTCGCCTTCACCATGCCGATGAACTCGTTGCCGAGCGGCGGGATCACCACGCGCATCGCCTGCGGCAGGATGATCCGGCGCAGCGCGCGCAGCCGGCCCATGCCGATCGCCTGAGCCGCCTCGTATTGCCCGATGTCGACAGAGAGCATGCCGGCGCGCATCACCTCCGAGGTATAGGCGCCCTGGTTGATGCCGAGCCCGAGCAGCGCGGCGAGGAACGGCGTCATGACATCGACGGCGCGGCCGCTCCATAGGCCGGGAATGCCGATGGTCGGAAACACCAGTGCGAGGTTGAACCACAGCAGCAGTTGCAGGATCAGCGGCGTGCCGCGAAACAGCCAAGTGTAGCCGGCAGCGACCGTCTTCAGCACCGGATTCGGCGACAACCGCATGATCGCGACGACCACGCCAAGAAAGATGCCGAGCGCCATCGCCAGCACCGCCATCACCATGGTGTTGACGATGCCTTCCAGGATCACCTTGGCGGTCAGGAAGCGGCTGACATAGGACCATTCGATCTGGCCGCCTGCAAATGCGCGGCCGATCGCCGCCAGCACGAGCACGATCAAGGCTGCGCTCAGCCAGCGAAACCAGTGCGGCTCGCGCGCGATCCGCATGCCCGACAGGTCGGGAAATCCCTCTGCGAGTGCCGGCGCCGGCTTCATTGCGGCGCCGCGTTCAGCATCGGCTGGGCGACCGCGTTCGCGCCCAGACCCCATTTGTCGAGAACCGCCTTGTAGGAGCCATCGGCGATCATGGCGGTGAGCTTTCCGGTCACCAGATCACGCAAAGCTGCATCATCCTTTCGGAACATGATGCCCTGATAGCCCTTGGCGAAGGGCTCGCCGACCACGCGGTATTTGCCGGGCTCTTGCGTCTGCGCGTAAGGAAGTGTCTCGCTGCCCTGCACGGCCGCATCGATCCGGCCCTGCTTGAGCTGGTTGCGGACGTCGATCGAGTTCTCACCCGGGACGTACTGGATCGCCGGCTTGCCGCCCGTCTCGCAATTCTGCTTGCTCCACTTCTCGATCTCGACCGGAAAACTGGTGCTGCGCGTAGTGCCGACCTTCTTGCCGCAGAGATCGCTCGCGGCCTTCGCCTCGCTCTCCGCCATCACGAAGAACTGCGGCCCTGTCGCGAGGTAATCGACGAAATCGGCGGTCTCGCGCCGCGAGGCGCGATCCGAGATACCGGAGATGATGAAATCGGCGCGCCTGGTCTGGAGCGAGGGGATCAGCTCGGCGAACGGCGTCTCGCTCCAGATAATCTTGAGGCCGCCCAGCCGCTTGGCCAGCTCGCCCGCGAGATCGATATCGAGCCCGACCAGCTCGCTGGTCGCGGGATCGCGATATTCCATCGGCGCGTAGGTGGAATTGACCGTGAGCCGCAAAGTGCCCGCCTGTTTGATCTCCGCTGGAAGCTCCGCCGCTTGCGCAGCAGCGACGGCAGCCAGCGCGGCGAGACCGAGAGAAAGCGAGAGGCGTGTCATGTCAGCTCCTTTGCCAATCTTTTCCTTTGCCAACCCCTTGCCAGCGCCGTGCCATTTGGTCAGTCCGCATCAAGCACGGCCGGCGCGATGACCCCGGCACGTTCGGTGATCACCCTGTATTGCTCCGGCCGCCGATGGGCCGCGAAATTGAACATCTTGTCCTTGCCCTGACGGCAGAGATCGAGATCGATGTCGGCGACGATCACCTCGTCTGTGAGGGTCGCAGCCTGCGCGACGATGCAACCATTGGGATCGACGATGCAGGAGCCGCCGATCAGCCCGGAGCCATCCTCCTCGCCCGCCTTCGCGACCGAGATCGCCCAGGTCGCGTTCATATAGGCGTTGGCCTGCGTCACCAGTGTGGAGTGGAAGGTACGCAAGGAGGCGTCTTCCGTGGAGCCGCCGTTGGGATCGTACGCCGCCGAATTGTAGCCGATGCAGACCAGCTCGACGCCTTGCAGGCCGAGCACGCGCCAGGATTCCGGCCAGCGGCGGTCATTGCAGATCATCATGCCCATGATCGCATGCGCCCAGGCCGACCCGGCGCGGAACGCGGGAAAGCCGAGGTCGCCATAGTCGAAATAACGCTTCTCGAGCTGCTGGTAGCGCGCACCCGGCCGCGGCTCGACCGAGCCCGGCAGATGCACCTTGCGATAGCGGCCGAGAATCTCGCCGTCGCGGTCGACCAGAATGGCGCAATTGTAGCGACGGTGGTCCGGCGTCAGCTCGGCATAGCCGACATAGAAGCCGACACGCAGCGCACGCGCGCGGTCGAACAGCTTTGCGATAGCCGGATTCGGAATGCTGCGCTCGAAGTACTGGTCGAGCGCCTCGCCCTCCAGCAGCCAGCGCGGAAAGAAGGTAGTAAAGGCAAGCTCCGGAAACACCACGAGGCTCGCGCCGCGGCCAGCCACCTCCTCCAGCAAATTGAGCATCCGGCCAAGCGTATGCTCGCGCGAATCTGCTTTTTGCGTCGGCCCCATCTGGGCGGCGGCGGCGCGAAGGACACGAACCAAAATTGCCTCCAATCTGTGCGCAATGCTGCCTCAATGGGCGAATGAACCCTTTGATCCAGCGTGCAAATCCGCGGCCATTACGCGCAAGCGGGGCTGCAAAAGCAATTCATTCTGCTATGATCTTTTAGCGCTGAGTATAATCGGCAGTGATATGAACCTGCGCCAGCTCGAGATCCTGCGTGCCGTCATCCGCCACCGCACCACGGTAGCGGCGGCGGACGAACTGGCGCTGTCGCAGCCCGCAGTCAGCAACGCGCTGAAGACGATGGAGGCGCAGGCAGGCTTTGCGCTATTCGAGCGCGTCAATAATCGGCTGTTTCCGACCGCCGAGGCGATGGCGCTCTACAAGGAGAGCGAGGCGATCTTCGCGCTGCATGCAAAACTCGAGAACCGGGTGCGCGATCTGCGCGAGAATCGATCGGGGCATCTTGCGATCGTGGCGACGCCGCCGCTCGCCTACAGCATCATTCCATCCGCGCTATCTGGCTTCCTGCGCCGCCGGCCGGAGACGCGCGTGTTCTTTGACGTGCGGCGCTACGAGGGCATCATCGAGGGCGTGCTGAGCCATGTCGCCGAGCTCGGCTTCGCGCTCGGGCTGACGCATCATCCCGGCATCGCGCATGAGGTGGTGCACACCGGCGAGATGGTCTGCGTGCTGCCGCCGCAGCATCCGCTCGGCGACAAACCGGTCATCTCGGCGGCGGACCTGTCCGGCCTGCCCTTCATCGGGCTGGAGCGCGGCACGCGGCTGGGCGAAGCCGTGCGCGACAGTTTTGCTCGCGCTAGCGCGCCGTTCCAGCCGACCGTGGAGGTGCGCTATTGCAACACGGCCTGCGTGCTCGCCGCCGCCGGTGTCGGCGCCGCGGTTGTCGATCCATTCTCGCCGCGGCAAAATGGCGGCCATGGCCTGGTCGTGCGGCCGTTCACGCCGACGACGCACGCTGTCGCCTACATGCTATGGTCCGAAGCCGAGCCGCTGTCGCGCCTGGCAAAGGCGTTTCTCGGCGAGGTGCGCCAGGAGAGCGCGCTGCTGGAGCACGCGACGCCACACGAACACGGGACAGGAGCCGACTGAGCTTGCGACGACACGCGCAATCACTTACGTGACGACACATGGCACGCATCACCATCATCGAGACGGGAAAGGTCCCGCAAAAATATCGTGAGCGCCACGGCTCGTTTCCGGACATGTTCGAACGCATGGTCCGTGCCGAGGACCCGACAGTCACGCTCGACATCGTCAGCATCCCCAATGGCGACGCACTCCCCGATCCGCGCGGGATCGAGGCGATCCTGATCACCGGCGCGGCCGCCGGCGTTTATGACGGACTCGACTGGATCGCGCTGTTGGAAGAGTTCGTGCGCAAGGCCTATGCGAACAAGACACCGATGGTCGGCGTCTGCTTCGGCCATCAGCTGATCGCGCAGGCGCTCGGCGGCACGGTGCGCCAATCGGAGCAGGGCTGGGGCATCGGGCGTCACGTCTACCGCGTGCTGCCGGACAACGGCGTCATCGACGGCGAGCAGCTTGCCATCGCCGCCTCGCATCAGGACCAGGTGATCGAGGCGCCGGAGGGTGCGCTCACCATCCTTTCATCCGACTTCACGCCGCATGCCGGCCTGCTCTACGCCAACGGCGCAACGCTGACCGTACAACCGCATCCGGAATTCGACGTGGGGTTTGCCAAGGTCTGCTGCGAGCTGCGCGACGGCAAGGCGCCGGATGCAGTGGTCGCCACGGCGAGGGTGTCACTGACGGAGCCGCTGGACAGCGCGAAGCTGGGCGGCGCGATCACAAGGTTTCTGGCGAGAAAATCCATCTCCTCATCCTGAGGCGCGCGCTGTTGCGCGCGTCTCGAAGGATAGAGGCCAAGATGCAGCAACTAGGCCTGCATGGTTCGAGTCGCCGCTTCGCGGCTCCTCACCATGAGGAATGAGCGTTTTCTCCAAATCTAGAACGGACTCTCCCCCAGCCCCGCCACATCCTGTGGCCGCGGCCACGGCGCCGGCCGGTGAAACCGGCGATCCCTCTCTGCGCGGCGCTGTCGATAGGCCATCTGCTATCGCCCGATCACGAAATCACATTGGCCTTCATCAGCGTGCGGATCGATTTCGGGATGGGCTGGGCGCGGCCGCCGCTGATGAAGGCGACCCTCACCTCGGCCTTGACCAGCACGTCGCCGCCGCGCCGCACTTCCTGCGCCAGCATGATGGAGGCTCCCTTCACCGCGATCGGCCAGGTCACGACGTCGAGCACGTCGTCCATCCGCGCAGACTTGAGGAAGTCCAGATGCATCGAGCGCACCACGAAAGCGAAGCTCGCGTCTTCCGCCTCGGCCTGCTCGAACAGCGCCTGCTGCTCGGCGCCCATCAGCCGCAGATGATTGGTGCGCCCGCGCTCCATGAAGCGCAGATAATTGGCGTGATAGACGATGCCGGAAAAATCCGTGTCCTCGTAATAGACGCGGACCTGCATGTGGTGGCGGCCGTCGCGGATCTCGCCGTCGAGATGAGCTGTCACGTCGCGAGCCTCTTTGCTGTTCGCTACCGGCCCGTTTTGCGCAAAAACGGCCGGCCGCGCAAGCAGGCTAGGACACAACCTGCGCCGCCCGCCCCAGCGTCACCTCGACGATCTCGGGCGGCACGCCGACGCGGACCGGGATGATGCTGCAACCGAGGCCGCCGGAGATGATGACGTCGCATTTCAGCCGGAAATGGCCATAGGCAAGCCGGAGGCCATGCTGCGGCGAAACGGCCGGCGACCAGCCGAGCAGGCGGATCTGGCCGCCATGGGTGTGGCCGGACAGTTGCAGCGCGACGCGCGCGGGCACGCGTGGCGCGATGTTGGGCTCATGCGCGAGCAGGATCACCGGCGCGTCGTCGGTAATCTTTGCCAGCGTCGCGGTGAGATCGTCGGCGCCGAAGCGTCCCGTGCTCCGGAAGCGCCGCGCCGGCAGAAAGGCGAGCTGATCGCCGAGGCCGGCGAGCCAGAACGGGCGGCCGTCCTTGGTAAGACGCACGGCGTCATTCTCGTAGACGGGAATGCCGGCTGCCTCCAGCGCACGATGCGCGATCGTCGTCCCGTGCCCTGTCTGCTGCACGGTTCTGTCGTCCCAATAATCGTGATTGCCCATGACGGCATGGACGCCGAGCGGCGCCTTGAGGCCGGCCAGCATTCTGGCCCATTCGTTGGACGGAATGATGCGCGTGACCTGGTGTAGACCGGCGACGTAGTCGCCGAGCAGCACGATGAGGTCGGCCTTCAGCGCGTTGGTGCGGTCGACGATCGCCTCGATCCGCTCCAGCGGCATCCAGGGATCGCAGGCATGGATGTCGGCGATCATCGCGATCTTCAGCGGAAAATCCGCCGGCCACTGCCGCGGCGTCGGATGATAGCGGGTGACGCGAAGCCGCAGCACCGGCTCGACACCGACGCCATAGGCGGCGGTCGAGATGCCGAGGGCGGACAGACCGCCGATGGAACGGATGAGATGACGGCGCGTGATCATGGAGGCCCAGTCGTGATGCACGTTCCGTGATGCGGCCCGATTGGAGCGAAATTGGGGTGCGCATGTGCAGACCGTCTGCACGAAGATTACCGGCAGTTCATGACGATCGGGGCAATAGGCATTTGCTCAGATCAGTCGTCGCTCTCATCCGTGCCGAACAGGCCGAACTGCGCCGCATCGCGCGAGGGTTCGCTGATGCCGAGATGGCGGAAGGCGTGCGAGGTGAGCAGGCGGCCGCGCGGGGTGCGCTGGAGATAGCCGCACTGGATCAGATAGGGCTCGATGATGTCCTCGATCGCATCGCGCGGCTCGGACAGCGCAGCGGCCATGGTCTCGACGCCCACCGGGCCGCCGCCATAGTTCTGCGCGATGGTCGTGAGGTAGCGGCGGTCCATGGCATCGAGGCCGGCGGCGTCGACCTCGAGCGCGCTCAGTGCGTGGTCCGCGATCTTGCGATCGATCGAGGCGGCATCGGCGGCTGAGGCAAAATCGCGCACGCGCCGCAGCAGGCGGCCGGCGATGCGCGGCGTGCCGCGGGCGCGGCGCGCGATCTCGTTGGCGCCGTCCGCGCTCATGCCGACATTGAGCACGCGCGCGCCGCGGGTGACGATGCTTTCCAACTCCTCGATCGTATAGAAGTTGAGCCGGACCGGAATGCCGAAACGATCGCGCAAGGGATTGGTCAGAAGACCGGCGCGCGTAGTGGCGCCAACGAGGGTGAATTTTGACAGCTCGATCTTGACCGAGCGCGCCGCCGGGCCCTCGCCGATGATGAGATCGAGTTGAAAATCCTCCATCGCGGGATAGAGCACCTCTTCCACCGCCGGGCTGAGCCGATGGATCTCGTCGATGAAAAGCACGTCGCGCTCTTCCAGATTGGTCAGCAGCGCGGCGAGATCGCCGGCCTTGGCGATCACCGGGCCTGACGTGGCGCGAAAGCCGACGCCAAGCTCCTTCGCCACGATCTGCGCCAGCGTGGTCTTGCCGAGGCCGGGGGGACCGACGAACAGCACGTGATCCAGCGCCTCGCCGCGCTTGCGGGCCGCCTCGATGAAGATCGAGAGATTCTTGCGCGCCTGCTGCTGGCCGACGAAATCGGACAGTGATTGCGGCCGCAGTGTGGTGTCGCCGACATCATCGCTGCGGCGCTCGGGCGTGACCATGCGGTTTGCCTTCGGGTCGCTCACTTCGCGAGCTCCTTCAACCCAAGCCGAATGAGTTGCGCCGTCTCGGCATTCGCACCGGCGCTGCGCGATGCCGAAGCAATCGCGGCGGCGGCCTGCGGCTGACCATAACCGAGATTGACCAGCGCGGAAATCGCATCCGCGACGGGTCGCGGCGCGCGCTGGTCGTCGACGGCACCGGCGAGATGCACCACCGCCGGATCGACATTGGCAAAGGCCGGCGCCTTGTCCTTCAATTCGGTGACGATACGCTCGGCCACCTTGGGGCCGACGCCTGGCGTGCGCGCCACGGCGGCCTTGTCACGCAGCGCGATGGCGTTGGCGAGATCGGCCGGCGCCAGGGTGCCGAGCACGGCCAGCGCGACCTTGGCCCCGACGCCTTGCACGGTCTGGAGCAGGCGAAACCACTCGCGCTCCTGATCGGTGCGAAAACCGAACAGCTTGATCTGGTCTTCGCGGACGTATGTCTCGATCGACAGCACGGCGGCCTCGCCCGGCGAGGGCAGATGCTGCAGCGTGCGTGTCGAGCAATGCACCTGATAGCCGACTCCGCCGACGTCGAGGATGACGAAATCCTCGCCGTAGGAATCGATCAGGCCCTTGAGCTTGCCGATCATATTGATTCCCCGGCGGCGGCAGGCAAGTCTCGCTCGTCATGGCCGGGCTTGTCCCGGCCATCCACGCCTTTGACATCGGCAAGAAAGCACGTGGATGCCCGGCACAAGGCCGGGCATGACGACGGTGATGCGTGGCGAACAATCATATTCCCACCACCTTCAGGCGCAGCGCCGTGTTCTGGCGATGATGGGCGTGGGTGATGGCGACGGCCAGCGCGTCGGCGGCGTCCGCTGACGGCGGCTCGGCTTTTGGCAGCAAAATCTTCAGCATCATCGCGATCTGCTGCTTGTCGGCGTGGCCTGCGCCGACCACCGTCTTCTTGACCTGGTTCGGCGCGTATTCGGCGACACTGATGCCGAACATCGCAGGCGCCAGCATAGCGACCCCGCGGGCCTGGCCAAGCTTAAGCGTCGCAACGCCGTCCTTGTTGACGAAAGTCTGCTCGACCGCGGCTTCCACCGGTTTGTGGTTGGAGAGAACGGCCGCAAGCCCTTCATGGATCGCGAGCAGGCGGCTTGCCAGCGGCAGGTCGTCCGGCGGTTCCACCGAACCGCAGGCGACGTAGACGAGGCGATTGCCCTCGGACTCGATCACGCCCCAGCCGGTGCGGCGCAGGCCGGGGTCGATGCCGATGATGCGAACGGGGACGCGAATCGGGAGCGCGGTCATGGGCCAGTGATAGCGGCTGACCGGGAGGAGCGAAACAGAAACAGAACGGAAGTCCCCGGGGAAAGCGAGCTATGCTGGCGGAGTCCGCGCTGCGAGCCATAACACATGCCGTCGTACCCCGCGAAAGCGGGGTATCCAGTACGCCGCAGCTTATCCGCATCCCATCCCGGCCTCTGAAATACTGGATTGCCCGGTCAAGCCGGACGATGACAGCGGAGAGTGGAGCAGACGGACGGCCCTACCCGCCCATCTTCGCCATCAGCGCGTCCGAGACCTCGAAATTGGCGTAGACGTGCTGGACGTCGTCGTGCTCGTTGAGCAGGTCCATCAGCTTGAGCAGCTTCTCGCCGGTCTCGTCATCCACGGCGACCGTGTTTTGCGGCTTCCAGATCAGCGCGGCCTTGCGCGGCTCGCCGAATTTGGCTTCCAGCGCCTTGGCAACGTCGCGATAGCTTTCGGTCGAGGCGTAGATCTCGTGGCCGCTCTCGCCGGAGATGACGTCGTCGGCACCGGCCTCGATTGCCGCATCCAGCACCGCATCGTCGGAGGCGACACTGCGGTCATATTCGATGATGCCGGTGCGATCGAACATGAAGGACACCGAGCCGGTTTCGCCGAGATTGCCGCCGGACTTGGTGAAGAAGGAGCGGATGTCGGAGGCGGCGCGGTTGCGGTTGTCGGTCAGGGCCTCGACGATGACGGCGACGCCGCCGGGACCATAGCCCTCGTAGCGGATCTCGTCATAGTTCTCGCTCTCATTGCCGAGCGCCTTCTTGACGGCGCGCTCAATATTGTCCTTCGGCATGTTCTCCTGGCGCGCTGCGGTGATCGCCGCACGCAGGCGCGGATTCATGTTGGGATCGGGCGTCCCGAGCTTGGCCGCAACGGTGATTTCCCGCGCCAGCTTGCCGAACAGCTTCGACTTCTGGGCATCCTGCCGCCCCTTGCGGTGCATGATGTTCTTGAATTGGGAATGTCCGGCCATGCGTGGTCTCTTGGTCTCTTACGGGAAGCGTCCGCCAGCGAGAGTGGGAAGCGCGGCCTTATAGGCTGCCAACCCGCCGGAATGAAAGGGTCTACTTCAAGGTAATAGCGTAGTGGCTCGTGTCCAGATGTCAGGCATCGTTAACCCTGACTTCATTTCGGCTTGCGAAAATAGCCCCCGCCCGTCCCCCGACAAGAGAGACCTGATGGCGTTCGGACTGTTTAGGAAACGTCTGCCGGATTTGACCGCACCGGTGGCAGCCCCGCCGGCTGCGCAGCCGGCCGCCAATTCCGCGCCTGCGCTGGCCGCCGAGAGCGATTCGGCCAGGGAAATCCTCGAACTGCTGGAACTCGAGTTGGGAGCGATGATTCGCCAGCTCGAGCGCGCCGCCAATTCGGTGGCCGGCGGCGCGGAGGCGACCGCGGCGACGCTTGCCGATATCCGCCAGCGCACCGACGCATTGACCGGCCGGACCAATTCCGCGCAATCGAACGCCGCCACCTTCGCAGAGGCCGCCGACAAGTTCACCCAGTCAGCGCACGGAATCGGCGCGCAGGTCCGCGAGGCCGGCAAGCTCGCCGACCAGGCCAGCGCCGCGGCGCAGGAGGCTCGCGCCAATGTCGACCGGCTGCGCGAGTCATCCGCGGCGATCGGCAATGTCGTCAACCTGATCGCGCAGATCGCACGGCAGACGACGCTGCTCGCGCTCAACTCGACCATCGAGGCGGCGCGCGCCGGCGCTGCCGGAAAGGGCTTCGCGGTCGTCGCTACCGAGGTCAAGGCGCTCGCGGTGCAGACCCAGGGCGCAACGGAAGAGATCACCAAGAAGATCGACGCGCTCCAGCGCGACGCCGCCGGCTCTGCGGACGCGGTGCACCGCATCTCGCAGGCGATCGAAGCGATTCGCCCCGTGTTCGACACCGTCAACGGCGCGGTTGCCGAGCAGAACGCGACCACCGGCGAGGTTTCCAGCAACGCCGCCAGCGCGTCGCAGTTCATCATCTCGGTCGGCGAGAGCGCGGCCGAGATCGATGCCGCGACCAAGGCTGCCGAGACTCACGGCGAGAACGTCGCCAGTGCCGGCAAGGCCGTCACCACCTTCGCCCAGAAGCTGAAATCGCGCTGCGCGATCCTGCTCCGGCAGAGCGAGCACGACGATCGCCGCAAGACCGAGCGATTGCCCTGCCACCTCAAGCTCGAAACTGCGCGCGGAGTTCTGCCGGTCTACGAGATCTCGATGGACGGCGTGCTGATCGGCGGCGCGGACGCAGGCCGGCTCGCGGCGCAGGCGATCATCGACGGCCGCCTCGAAGATGTCGGCGCCTGCCGGCTGCGCGTGGTCGAGCAGACCAAGGCCGGCGCCCGCACGCAATTCGTCAGCCCCAATGCCGAACTCAGCGAGAAGATCGAGGACAAGCTCTGGTCGATCCACGAGGAGAACACGGAGTACGTCACCCGCGCCATGGAGGCGGGCACCGCGCTGACCAGGATTTTCGAGCAGGCGGTCGCGCGCGGCGAGGTCAAGATCGACGACCTCTTCGACACCGATTACGTCGAAATCGCCGGCACGAATCCGCAGCAGTACCGCACGAGATATCTGGACTGGGCCGACCGCGCGCTGCCGCCGTTCCAGGAAGCATTTTTGGCCAAGGAGCCGCGCATGGCGTTCTGCGCCATGGTCGACCGCAACGGCTTCCTGCCGGTGCACAACAAGATCTATTCGCATCCGCAGCGGCCGGGCGACGCCGCCTGGAACACGGCCAACAGCCGCAACCGGCGGATTTTCAACGATCCGGCGGGGTTGGCAGCCGCGCACAACCTGCGCTCGTATCTGGTGCAGAGCTACGCACGCGACATGGGCAACGGAAACACGGTCATGATGCGCGAGATCGACGTTCCGATACGCGTGCAGGGCCGGCACTGGGGCGGATTCAGGACGGCCTACAAGCTCTAGCGCATGATCCGAAAAAGCGTGCCGCGGTTCTTCGGAAAGACCATGCGCGAACAAGGACCCAAGGGCGCGATGACAATTGTTCTCGCTTGAGTGCACGCTCAGGCAAGACGCCAGGCGCGAATCATCCTTTAGAGTCGGAATTGGAATGGGAATGCCGCGGAGGGCCGGCGAACGGCTCTGACTGGAGGAAGCCCAAACATGTCCGTCGCGCAGCTTGCAGTATTGGACACCGGATCGAACCGGACACTGGCCGAGCGCCTGATCGACCAGCTTGCCGACCGGATCGGCGGCCTCGGCGTGGAGCTTGCCGACATCGCCGGCAACGTCCAGGAGGTCGCAAGCCGTGTTGCGAACCAGTCTGAACGATTCCATCACCTTCAGGAGACGGCCGAGACGATGGTCTCGGCCAACCACGACATCGCCAATGCATCGCAGGCGGTGCAATCGACCACCTCGGCTGCGGTCGGCGAGATCGCCCAGTCACGCAACGCCGTCGACACGGCGGTCAGCCATATCGCGGAGCTCGTCGCGGCTGTCGGCAGGATCGAGGCGCGGCTCAGCGCGGTCGGGTCCGCGCTGGCGCAGGTCGCCAAGGTGTCCGGCTCGATCGAAGCCATCGCCAAGCAGACCAATCTGCTCGCGCTCAACGCAACGATCGAAGCGGCGCGCGCCGGCAATGCCGGCCGCGGCTTCGCCGTGGTCGCAAGCGAAGTGAAGAACCTCGCGGAGGCGACCCGCCAGGCGACGCACCAGATCTCCGACACAGTGCGCGATCTCGACGGCCAGATCGAAGGCCTGATCGGCGAGAGCAGCGACGCCTCGCTGCGTGCCAAGACCGCGGGTGAAGGCGCCCAGCAGATCTCCGGCATCATCTCACGCGTGCAGCGGGGCTTTGCCTCGGTGGAAGCCGAGATCGATAGCGTCACGCGCGCCGCGACCTCCAATCTCGGTCATTGCGACACCGTCATTGGCGAGCTCAGCGAACTCGCCAAGGGCGTCGACCTCTCCTCCCGCGATCTCAAGAACGCCGACCAGCGGGTGACAAAACTGCTCGACACCTCCGAAGGCCTGATCGCACTGATCGCCGACAGCGGCGTCGAGACGTCGGATGCCCCCTTGATCCGCGCCGTCGTCGATACCGCAAAGCAGATCTCGGCCGAGTTCGAGGGCGCGATCGACCGCGGCGAGATCAGCCTCGATCAGCTGATGGACGAAAAGTATCGGGAGATCGCCGGCACCGATCCCAAACAATATCTCACCAACTACGTCGAATTCACCGATCGCGTGCTGCCCGCGATCCAGGACCCGATCCAGAAATCCGATCCCCGCATCGTGTTCTGCGTCGCCTGGGCCAAAGGCGGCTATCTGCCGACCCACAATCCGAACTACCGCCTGCCACAGGGCAAGGACCCGGTCTGGAATAACGCCAATTGCCGCAACCGCCGCCTGTTCACCGATCGGGCGGTGCAGAAGGTCGCGGCGAACACGAAGCCGTTCCTGCTGCAAACCTATCGCCGCGACATGGGCGGCGGGCAATTCGTGCTGATGAAGGACCTGTCGTCGCCGATCATGATCCGCGGCAGACACTGGGGCGCATTCCGAATGGGCTTTCGGCAGAGCTGACGGCCGCGATGCGCATCGCGCGACAGCGCTGTGGCGTCCCTGCATCAAAAAGCTGCAAAACAACCCCATGCACAGTAGCCGGTGCGCGCGGAATCAATGGCTTAGGCGACTGATGAAGCCGTTGGCTTAGGCGCCTGGTAAAACCGTTGCCCCGTCGGGCAAAACAGGCACATGATGCCATTGTCGCGCAGGCTGGCTATCGCATCGCCGATGCAGCTGTGGGCCGTTCTGATTGATCCTGTCGGAAGCGCACCGTGCTCGCCGTCGCCTGACTTTCCCAATCGCACGAATTTCGTCATTGCATGATATCGCGGTGCGTATCTGGCGGAGGCGCTGGCGCATTGCGACGAGTGCCATACGCCGCGCAATCTCGGCTTCGCGCTGGACAACCGCAAGAAGTTCGCCGGCGCGATCACGGCGGGCTGGCGGGCCTTCAACATCTCCTCGGACAAGGCGATCGGGCTCGGCAATTGGCGCGACGAGGATCTGATCTCGTATCTGTCGCTCGGCCACGCACCGGGCCACGGCTCGGCCTCGGGTCCGATGGGTGAAGCGGTCGATCACAGCTTCAGCCAATTCGCCCCTGAAGACATAAGCAGCATCGTGGTCTACCTGCGCAGCGTGCCGCCGGTGCCCTCGCCCGACCTGCCCGCCGGCACGGCGCCCTTCGCACCCGCCTCGCACAAGGACGGCGTCACGGCGGATGCGCGCGGCAAGAAGGTATTCGCGGGCGCCTGCGTCAGCTGCCACGGCTGGAGCGGCGCGAGCCCGCTGTCGCCGATGGCGACGCTGACCGGCACCTGGGCCGTGAACGATCCCGCCGCCATCAACGTCGCGCAGATCGTGATGTCGGGCAGCAAGCGGCGCACGCCCGACGGTGCGCTGTCGATGCCGGCGTTCGGCAACGCCTTCAGCGACGACGAGATCGCGGCTGTCGCCAACTATGTGATGGCGCGGTTTGGCGTGAAGGGCTCGAAGCTGACGGCGAAGGATGTGGCGGAGTTGAGGGAGCAGACGGCGGAGTAAATCTCGCCACAAGCGCCACTGCACCCTCTCCCCTTGTGGGAGAGGGTGGCTTCGCGAAGCGAAGCCGGGTGAGGGGTTCTCTCAGCGCGTCCAACTCGCATTTGAATTCGCGGAAGCAACCCCTCATCCGGCGCTTCGCGCCACCTTCTCCCACAAGGGGAGAAGGTGCGGCGGCATTTGCCGCACGAGAGAATTCAGCTCAACCAAAACTTCGGCGTCGCCGGCTCAAGCCGGCCACCCGCGCGCACCGGCGCAATCCGCAGTGCGAGGCCCGTCGCATCGTCGGTCTCCACCGCGACGCCGCTGAGCGTCGCCACGCCCGCCGCCGGCTCGAAACGGCCTGACGGTATCCCGGAGGTGAACCTCCGCAGCGGTTCTTCCTTCTGCATGCCGATGATGGAATCGTAGTCGCCGGTCATGCCGGCGTCGGTCATGTAGGCGGTGCCGCCGGACAGGATCTGGTGGTCGGCGGTCGGCACGTGGGTGTGGGTGCCGACGACGAGGCTGGCGCGGCCGTCGCAGAAGAAGCCGATGCCCTGCTTCTCGCTGCTCGCCTCGCAATGAAAATCGACGACGATGGCATCGGCGGCAACGCCGAGCGGACAGGCGCCGAGCTCGCGCTCCAGCGCCGCAAAGGGATCGTCGAACGGGGTCATGAAGACGCGGCCGAGCGCGTTGACCACCAGCGCATGCTTGCCGTTCTTGGTCTCGACCAGGGCTGCGCCGCGGCCGGGCGTGCCGCGCGGATAGTTCGTCGGCCGCACCAGGCGCTCGGCGCGTTCAATGAACACCAGCGCCTCGCGCTGGTCCCAGGAGTGGTTGCCGAGCGTCACCGCGTCGGCGCCGGCATCGAGAAATTCCTGATAGATCGCCTCGGTGATGCCGAACCCCCCGGCAGAATTCTCGCCGTTGACGACGACGAAATCGAGCGACCAGTCCTTGACCATGCCGGGCAGATATTCGGCGATGGCGTTGCGCCCGGTACGGCCGACGACATCACCCACGAAGAGAATGCGCAACTTCAGAACTCCGGAAATCAAACACGTCCGATTCCGTTAGCACATAATCCAGCGCCACGTCGTGCGATAGTGCCGGAACCGCCTTGATCTCCTGCGCCGCAAAAGCAAGCCCGATGCCGACGATCTGCTTGGCCTTGCGCAAGTGCGCGAAGGTGTGGTCGTAGTGCCCCGCACCGTAGCCGATGCGATGGCCGAGACGATCGAAGGCGGCGAGCGGCGTCAGCATGATGTCGGGGACGACTTCGGCCGCAGCCGGCGACGGCTCGGGAATACCGAGCGGGCCAAGCATCAGGCGGTCGTTCGGATAAAAGATGCGGAAGACCAGCGACTGGCCGCGCGCAGTGACGCAAGGCAGCGCCAGCTTTGCGCCCTCCTCGGCGAGCCTCTTCAGCAGCGGCATCGGATCGATCTCGCTGCGGATCGGCGAATAGCCGGAGACGATGCTGCCGGGCAAGAGCTTGAACGGCAGCCCGCGCTTGGCGAGCTTTGCGGCGGCGGTACTGCGCTTCTTCTCGCTCAGCCCGTCGCGCGCCGCGAGGGCTTTGGCACGGAGTTCGGCTTTGGAATTGGACATGTGCGTTGGTCCCCACGTCATCACCCGCGAATGCGGGTGATCCAGTATTCCAGAGGCGGTGGTGATTCACACAAAGGCCGCGGCGTACTGGATGCCCCGGTCGAGCCGGGGCATGACACCTGTTGAACTGGCCGCAGTCGTTTCAACAAGCACAAACCAAGCAGACAAAAGTGCGAAGCCGCAGACGCCGTTGAAGCACTCGATCCCGGAGTTCCCTACGAAAGTAGGTGGGCACCATATGTCCGGGCCCACGGGCCCGGCCAGGGACAGTTCCCTAAAGGATCGATAAGGCCCCGGGGATATATGGCTCCGGACGCGCGTCGCAGCCTCGCCTGCGCAATGTAACAACGATACTGACGAATCGCCATAGCGATCCGCAATGGCTGCCGGGTCGCGGTGAATACTCGGCCTGCATGGTTCGAGACGCCCGCTTGGGGCGGGCTCTCACCATGAGGGTCGATAGTTCGCCGCAAAGCAGGGCCTCATCCTGAGGGCCCGCCGAAGGCGGGCGTCTCGAAGGACGGACCAGAAGAAGCCCAGCGTCAGCCGATCGCAATCCCGTTGCCGACGGTGCGGTTCAGGACCTGGGTCGACTTCTCGATACGTTCGGCTGCGGCGTTCAGCGCATTGACCACCGCAGTCTGGGTCATCCGGGCGCGCTCGACGGCGGCATTGCGGAAATCCCGCAGTTCGGTCAACTCCTGCTCCATGGTGCGGATGCGATTGCCGGCATCGACCAACTCGTCGCAGACGGTCAGCGCCGCCATCACGGTGAGGCGCGCATCGCCGATCTCGCCGAACTTTCCACGCAGCGACTGGATTCGCGTCTCCAGACTTTCGGCCAGCTTCAGCAGCCGCACCTCCTGGCCCTCCTCGCAGGCCATGCGGTATTGCCGGCCGTTGATGGTGACGTTGATGTGGCTCATCCGTCCTCTCCGGTATCAAGCACCGAGCGTATCGTGACGATCGCGGAGTCCAGCCTGTCGGCGATCTCGCGATTGGTACGCTCGAGCTTGCGCGCCTTGACCAACGCGCCGTCGAGTTCGTCGGCAAGCCGCGAACGGTCTGCGCCCAGCGCCTGGATTCGCGTCGCGAGCTCGTTCTCGTCGCGATCGGCATCGCGCCGACGCTCGACCGCGCTCTCGAGCGAGTCGAGCGCCGCCATGAGCCTGCGGGTCGCGATCTCGATCTCGACGGCAGACGATTCCGTCATGGCGGAACTGTTGGAAACGCGATCGTTCATGCGCTCAGCGGCGGACCTTGGTGGCCTTTGCATCGGGGCTTGCCGCCGGCAAAAGACTCGGTTCGGCAAGCGGTTAGAAGCAGAAATTTACGTGGCAAGCTAGCAAATCGCAACGTCGCCGCGAAACTATGCACCGATAGATCGGCCTTGAGCATGCCGGCCGGCTGGTTCCTGGCCCGCACCATCTCCGGCTGCGGCTTTTCCGGATCATGCCGTAAGCAACTTTTGCGGCCAAACCGGCGTTTGATTGCCTTGGACTCCCGGAACCGAGATGCTATCCAGCCCCCAACCTCCCGTGACCGCCAGGCTCGATCCAGCGCGGCGCACACGGCCATCAAGCACCTCATTCCAGACGGATTTTCATCATGATGCAGCTCGATGCCACCCGTATGGCCCATACGCAGGTCGACCACACCCGTATGGCCAATGCGATCCGCGGCCTCGCGATGGACGCGGTCGAGAAGGCGAAGTCGGGCCATCCCGGCCTGCCGATGGGCGCGGCCGACATGGCCACGGTGCTGTTCACCCAGTTCCTGAAATTCGATGCAACCGCACCGAGCTGGCCCGACCGCGACCGCTTCGTGCTCTCGGCCGGCCACGGTTCGATGCTGCTCTATGCGCTGCTCTATCTGACCGGCAATTCCGAGATGACGCTGGACCAGATCAAGCAGTTCCGCCAGGTCGATTCGCTGACCCCCGGACACCCCGAGAATTTCCGCACCAACGGCATCGAGACCACGACGGGCCCGCTGGGCCAGGGCATCTCGACCGCGGTCGGCATGGCGCTCGCCGAGAAGATGCTCGCCGCCGAGTTCGGCAAGAAGATCGTCGACCACCACACCTTCGTGCTCGCCTCCGATGGCGACCTGATGGAGGGCGTGTCGCAGGAAGCGATCGCGATGGCCGGGCACTGGAAGCTCAACAAGATGATCGTGCTCTACGACGACAACGGCATCTCGATCGACGGCCCGACCTCGATCTCCGATTCCGTCGACCAGGTGAAGCGCTTCAAATCCGCGGGCTGGGCCGCCGAGAAGATCAACGGCCAGGACCAGGCGGCGATCGCCGCCGCGATCACCCGCGCCAAGAAATCCAGCAAGCCGACGCTGATCGCCTGCCGCACCACCATCGGCTTCGGCGCGCCGCACAAGGCCGGCACGGCAAAGGCGCATGGCGAGGCGCTCGGCGCCGACGAACTCAAGGCCGCCAAGGAGAATCTCGGCATCTCGCTCGAGCCGTTCACGGTGCCCGATGATGTGCTCAAAGCCTGGCGCGAAGCCGGCAGCCGCGGCGCGGCGGCACGACAGGAATGGGAAGCAAGGCTCGGAGAGCTCGGCAGCCGCAAGCGCGCCGAGTTCGAGCGCCGGTTGCGCCATGAGCGTCCGGCGTCACTCGCGAAGGCGGTGCGCGCCTACAAGAAGGAGCTGCTGGAAAAGCCGATGGTGGCGGCGACCCGCAAATCCTCGGAAGCCGTGATCGAAGTCATCGCCAGCGCGATGCCGATGGAATTCCTGGCGGGCTCGGCCGACCTCACCGGCTCCAACAACAACAAGGCGAAGTCGGCGACGGCCTTCTCCGCCAAAACGCCGAAGGGCCGCTTCATCCATTACGGCATCCGCGAGCACGGCATGGCCGCCGCCATGAACGGCATCTTTCTGCACGGCGGTTTCGCGCCGAACGGCGCGACCTTCCTGGTGTTCACCGACTACGCACGGCCGGCGATGCGCCTTGCCGCCTTGATGGGCGCCGGCGTCGTCTACGTGATGACCCACGATTCCATCGGGCTCGGCGAAGACGGCCCGACCCATCAGCCGGTCGAGCATCTCGCCGCGCTTCGCGCCATTCCGAACATGCGCGTGTTCCGCCCCTGCGATTCCGTCGAAGTCGCCGAGTGCTGGGAGTTGGCGCTGAACCGCATCGACGGCCCGACCGTGCTGGCGCTGACGCGGCAGAACCTGCCGCAACTGCGCACCAACGCGCCAAACGAAAATCCCTGCCAGCAGGGCGCCTATGAATTGGTCGCCGCCCAGGGCGAGGCCAAGGCGACGCTGTTCGCGTCCGGCTCCGAGGTCGAGATTGCGGTCGCCGCCCAGAAGCAGCTTGCCGAGCGCGGCATCGCGTCGCGGGTTGTCTCGGTCCCCTCGCTCGAGCTGTTGTTAGCGCAACCAGAGGCGAAGCGAGCGGCGATCATCGGCAACGCGCCGGTGAAGGTCGCGATCGAGGCCGCGGTACGCTGGGGCTGGGATGCCGTGATCGGCCAGGACGGCGAATTTGTCGGCATGCATTCCTTCGGCGAGAGCGGGCCGGCAAAGGACCTTTACAAGCACTTCGGCATTACCACCGAGGCTGCGGTTAACGCTGTGCTGAAGCGCGTGTCCTGAGAGTTGAGCTTGCCAAAAAAAAGGATTACGTAACTCCTCATATGATCAAGCACCGCCCGGCCGAACCGGGCGTCCGCCCTAAAAAAACCCTCACAGGCGCGCTAAGCGCGTTGTGCGGGAAGAACGGATGTCATTGAAGCAGACGTCATCGAACGGTCATAAGGAGACGAAACATGGTAGTCCGCGTTGGAATTAACGGTTTTGGCCGCATCGGTCGTAACATCCTGCGGGCTATCGTCGAGTCCGGCCGCAAGGACATCGAGGTCGTCGGCATCAACGATCTCGGCCCGGTCGAGACCAACGCCCATCTGCTCCGCTTCGATAGCGTCCATGGCCGCTTCCCCGGCACCGTGACCGTCGATGGCGACACCATCAGCCTCGGCGGTAACAAGATCAAGGTGACCGCCGAGCGCGATCCCTCGAAGCTGCCCTGGAAGGATCTCGGCATCGACATCGCGATGGAGTGCACCGGCATCTTCACCGCTAAGGAGAAGGCCTCCGCGCATCTGACCGCCGGCGCCAAGCGCGTGCTGGTCTCCGCACCTGCCGACGGCGCCGATGCGACCATCGTCTACGGCGTCAACCACGACACGCTGACCAGGGGTCATCTGGTCGTCTCCAACGGCTCCTGCACCACCAACTGCCTCGCGCCGATCGCCAAGGTGCTGAACGACCTGGTCGGCATCGAGACCGGCTTCATGACCACGATCCACGCCTATACCGGCGACCAGCCGACGCTGGACACCATGCACAAGGATCTCTATCGCGGCCGCGCGGCGGCGATGTCGATGATCCCGACCTCGACCGGTGCCGCCAAGGCGATCGGCCTCGTGCTGCCGGAGTTGAAGGGCAAGCTCGACGGCGTCGCGATCCGCGTGCCGACCCCGAACGTCTCGGTCGTCGACCTCAAGATCGTCGCCAAGCGCGCCACCGATCCGAAGGAAATCAACGAGGCGATGAAACGCGCTTCCGAGCAGCAGCTCAAGGGCATCCTCGGCTACACCACGGCGCCGAACGTCTCGATCGACTTCAACCACGATCCGCACTCCTCGACCTTCCACATGGACCAGACCAAAGTGCAGAACGGCACGCTGGTGCGCGTGATGTCCTGGTACGACAACGAGTGGGGTTTTTCGAACCGCATGGCGGACACCGCTGTTGCGATGAGCAAGGTGATCTGAGCCAAGGCCTCGTGTCCCGGACGCGGCGCAGCGTGTCTTCACGGCGCGCCGCAGAGCCGGGACCCATGCCACACCGCAGGCCCCGGTTCTGCACAGCGGCACTTCGCGCCGCAGTGCGCCCGGGACAAGAGAGCCAAAGATGACCAAAACATTCCGCAGCCTCGACGACGTCGACGTGAAGGGCAAGCGCGTGCTGCTGCGCGTCGATCTCAACGTGCCCATGGAGAACGGGCGCGTCAGCGACGCAACAAGGCTCGAGCGCGTCGCGCCGACCATCACGGAAATCTCCGACAAGGGCGGTAAGGTCATTTTGCTCGCGCATTTCGGCCGGCCGAAGGGGCGCGATCCCAAGGAGTCGCTCAAGCCCGTCGCCGAGGCGCTGTCGAAGGTCGTGAAGAAGCCCGTCGCCTTTGCCGACGACTGCATCGGCGAGCCTGCGGCCACGGCCGTGGCGGCGCTGAACGATGGCGACATCCTCTGCCTGGAAAACACCCGCTTCCACAAGGAAGAGGAAAAGAACGATCCGGCCTTCGTCGCCGAGCTCGCCAAGCTCGGCGACATCTGGGTCAATGACGCCTTCTCCGCGGCGCACCGCGCCCATGCCACGACCGAAGGCCTCGGCCACAAGCTGCCGGCCTATGCCGGCCGCACCATGCAGGCCGAACTCGTCGCGCTGGAGAAGGCGCTGGGTTCACCGACCAAGCCCGTCATCGCGATCATCGGCGGCGCAAAGGTCTCGACCAAGATCGATCTGCTCGAAAACCTCGTGAGCAAAGTCGACGCGCTGGTGATCGGCGGCGGCATGGCCAACACCTTCCTGCACGCCCAAGGCGTCGGGATCGGCAAGTCACTGGCGGAGAAGGATCTGGCCGCGACCGCGCTGCGCATCATGGAGAAGGCGGACGCCGCGAACTGCGCCATCATCCTGCCCGTCGATGCCACCGTCGCCTTCCACTTCGCTGCCAATGCGCCGTCGCACGCCTATGGCCTCGACGCGATCCCGGCCGACGGCATGATCCTCGACGTCGGCCCGCAATCGATCGCCCGCATCCATGCGGCGATCGACGATGCGGCGACGCTGGTCTGGAACGGACCGCTCGGCGCCTTCGAGCTGCAGCCCTTCGACCGCGGCACGGTCGCGGCCGCCAAGCATGCCGCCGAGCGCACCAAGGCCAAGAAGCTGATCTCGATTGCGGGCGGCGGCGACACCGTCGCGGCCCTCAACCAGGCCGGGGTGGCCGGCAATTTCAGCTATGTCTCGACCGCAGGTGGCGCATTTCTTGAATGGATGGAAGGCAAGCCCCTGCCCGGCGTCGAGGTCTTGCGCGTCAAGTAGTCAGTCGGCAAGTAGCTAGCGGGCCTGCAGGCCCAAACGGGAGAAAAAGACAGATGGCTCGGATCACGTTGCGTCAATTGCTCGACCATGCGGCGGAGAACGATTACGGCGTACCGGCCTTCAATATCAACAACATGGAGCAGGCGCTGGCGATTATGGACGCCGCCAACCAGGTCGACGCGCCCGTGATCATCCAGGCCTCGCGCGGTGCGCGCTCCTATGCCAACGACGTCATGCTCAAGCACATGATGGACGCGGTGACCGAGATCTATCCGCACATCCCGGTCTGCGTGCATCTCGACCACGGCAACGAGCCTGCGACCTGCATGACCGCGATCCAGGCCGGCTTCACCTCGGTGATGATGGACGGCTCGCTCAAGGCCGATGGCAAGACCCCCGGCGACTGGGGCTACAATGTCGGCGTCACCAGGACCGTGACCGACATGGCCCATCTCGGCGGCATCTCGGTCGAGGGCGAGCTCGGCGTGCTCGGCTCGCTCGAGACCGGCATGGGCGACAAGGAAGACGGCCATGGCGCCGAAGGCAAGCTCAGCCACGACCAACTCCTGACCAATCCGGACGAAGCCGTGAAGTTCGTCCAGGAGACCAGGGTCGATGCGCTCGCGATCGCGATGGGGACTTCTCACGGTGCTTACAAATTTACCCGCAAGCCGGACGGCGACATCCTCGCCATGAACGTGATCGAGGAGATCCACCGCAAGCTGCCGAACATGCATCTGGTGATGCACGGCTCGTCCTCGGTGCCGCAGGACCTCCAGGAGATCATCAACGCCAACGGCGGCAAGATGAAGCCGACCTGGGGCGTGCCGGTCGCCGAGATCCAGCGCGGCATCAAGAACGGCGTGCGCAAGATCAACATTGACACCGACAACCGCATGGCGATGACCGGCCAGATCCGCAAGGTCCTGAAGGACAATCCGGAAGAGTTCGATCCGCGCAAGTACTTGAAGCCTGCGATGGAGGCGATGACCAAGCTGTGCAAGCAGCGCCTCCAGGAGTTCAACACCGCCGGCCAGGCCGCCAAGATCAAGAAGGTCCTGACCACCGCCGAAATGGCCAAGCGCTACGCCAAGGGCGAGCTCGACCCGAAGGTGGCGTAAGGCCCTCAACCACATCCTCCCGTCATTCCGGGGCGCGCGGAGCGTGAGCCCGGAATCCATAACCACAGCCTGGGGTTATGGATTCCGGGCCTGCGCCTTTCGGCGCATCCCGGAATGACACGGGCGCCCCTGCGACGAACGTTAACTCGGCAATTGCCCGAGAACGGTCTATTTTCACGGGCAAGGGCAGAATCGTTTTGGGAGGACATCTCGATGAATCTGACTGAGCTCAACAAGATCGCGGCTGCCATGGTCGCCCCGGGCAAGGGCATCCTTGCCGCCGACGAATCCTCCGGCACCATCAAGAAGCGGTTCGACGCGATCGGCGTCGAATCGACGGAAACCAATCGCCGCGACTATCGCGAGATGCTGTTCCGGTCGAAGGAGGCCATGAGCCAGTACATCTCCGGCGTCATTCTCTATGATGAGACGATCTGGCAGGACGCCAAGGACGGCACGCCGCTGGTCAAGCTGATCGAGCAGAGCGGCGCCATTCCCGGCATCAAGGTCGACGAGGGCACGCAGGCCTTGCCGATGTGCCCGGGCGAGCTCGTCACCGTCGGACTCGACAAGCTCGCCGAGCGGCTGAAGAAATATTACGACCGCGGCGCGCGCTTTGCCAAATGGCGCGCGGTGATCGATATCGGCAGCGGGATTCCCTCGATGACCGCGATCAGCGTCAACGCCCATGCGCTGGCCCGCTACGCCGCGCTGTGCCAGGCCGCGCAGATCGTGCCGATCGTCGAACCGGAGGTGCTGATGGACGGCGATCACGACATCGACCGCTGCTTTGAGGTGACGAGCCGCGTGCTCAATATGACATTTCAGGAATTGCGCGTGCAGCGCGTCGCGCTCGAGGGCATGGTGCTCAAGCCCAACATGGCGGTCTCCGGCAAGAAATGCGCAAAGCAGGCCTCCGTCGAGGAGGTCGCGGAGAAGACGATACGGCTGCTCAAGGCCTGCGTGCCGGCGGCGGTGCCTGGCATCGCCTTCCTCTCCGGCGGCCAGTCCGACCAGGAGGCGACCGCGCATCTCAACGCCATGCACAAACTCGGCCCGCTGCCCTGGGGCCTGACCTTCTCCTACGGCCGGGCGCTGCAAGCCGCGCCGCAGAAGGCCTGGTCGGGCAAGGCCGAGAACGTCGCGGCCGGGCAGCGCGCCTTCAGTCATCGCGCGCGAATGAATGGGCTCGCCTCCAAAGGCGAATGGCAAAGCAGCCTGGAACAGAAGGCGGCCTAGATCTTGTCGAACAAATCGCCTCCACCGCGCCCGGCGCCGCGCCTCTATCTCGCGACGCCGATTGTCGACGATCCCGCTTCGCTTCTGGCCGAGCTGCCCGGCCTGCTTGCATCGGCCGACGTCGCCGCCGTGCTGGTGCGGTTGAAAGACGCCGACCAGCGCAGCATGATTTCGCGCATCAAGGCGCTGGCACCGATCGTGCAGAACGCGGGAGCTGCGCTGCTCGTCGACGGCCACGCCGAGCTGGTCGCGCGCGGCGGCGCCGACGGCGCCCACCTCTCCGGCATCGCCGCGCTGGAAGAGGCGATGCCCTCGCTCAAGCCCGATCGCATCGCCGGGGTCGGGGGACTTGAGACCCGCCACGACTCCATGGCAGCGGGCGAGATGGGCGCAGATTATGTGTTGTTCGGCGAGCTAGACGCGACCGGACAGCGGCCGTCGGCTCAAGCGATTGCCGAGCGACTGGATTGGTGGGCCGAGTTGTTCGAGCCGCCCTGCGTCGGCTTTGCCACCTCGTTGGAGGAGGCCCATGACTTCGCCGCCAGCGGCGCCGATTTCGTGCTGGTCGGCGACTTCATCTGGGCCGATCCGCGCGGGCCCAAGGCCGCGCTGATCGAGGCCGACGCCGCGATCAAGAAGGCTTACGCGGCTCTCGCTGTGGGGCAGGGCTAGCGCCCGACATGAAGCTCCCGCGCATCACCATCCTGGCCACGCTGTTGCTGACGGCGCCCGCTGCCGCGCAGCTTCAGATCACTCCGCCGGTGGCAACGCCGAGCGCGGCGCCCGCCAAGGAAAAAGCCAAAGAAAAACCCGCGACCAAGCCGCACACCATCACCAAGAAGAAGGACGCCGCGCCAAAACCATCGGCCTCGCCGAGCCCGGCGCCCGCTGCGACCGTGATCCCCGCGCCTCCCACCGACAATTCCAATGTCGACCTGGTGTACGGCGCCTATCAGCGCGGCCAGTACAAGACGGCGCTCGAGCTCGCCACCGCCCGCGCGCAAGCCGGCGATGCCAAGGCGATGACCATGCTGGGCGAGCTCTATTCCAACGCGATGGGCATCAGGCGCGACTACGCCAAGGCGTCGCAGTGGTACAAGCGCGCGTCCGACGCCGGCGACCGCGAGGCGATGTTCGCGCTCGCCATGCTGCGCATGTCCGGCCGCGGCGGCCCTGTCGACAAGGGCGAGGCCGTCAAGCTGATGGCGTCCGCCGCCAAGCTCGGCGAGCCCAAGGCGGCCTATAATCTCGCGCTGCTCTATCTCGATGGCCAGACCCTGCCACAGGACGTCAAGCGCTCCGCCGAGCTGCTGCGCCAAGCCGCCGACGCCGGGCTGCCCGAGGCGCAATACGCGCTGGCGACGTTCTACAAGGAAGGCACCGGCGTGCCGAAGGACCCCGAAAGGGCGGTGCGGCTGCTCCAGGCGGCAACGCTGACCGACAATGTCGATGCCGAGGTCGAATACGCCATCGCGCTGTTCAACGGCACCGGCACGCCGAAGAACCAGCCGGCGGCCGTCGCGTTGCTCCGCAAGGCGTCGCGTCAGGGCAGCGCGATCGCACAGAACCGGCTGGCCTGGGTCCTGATCAACGGCGTGGGCGCCCAGATGGACAAGATCGAGGGCTTCAAATGGCACCTGGTGGCCAAAACCGCCGGCAAGGGCGATCCGGAGCTCGACAAGCAATTGTCCGATTTGTCGCCCGACGACCGGGCCAAGGCCGAGGCCGCCGCCAGGAAATGGCTCGGGACCAAATGACTTGACGCAATGAGTTGACGCAATGACTTGACGTCAAGCCCCTCGCAGGGCACCCCATCCCTCAAACGGGCGCGACTGCGCGCCATTTCCCCCGATCAAGACCAGAGCTCATGCTGTATTCCGCCACTATCAACGTCATGGTCAAGGCCGCGCGCCGCGCCGGCCGCAGCCTCAAGCGCGATCTCGGCGAGATCGAACATCTCCAGGTCTCGCTAAAAGGCCCGGCCAATTTCGTCTCGCTCGCCGACAAGCGCGCCGAGGAGATGCTCTACCAGGACCTCGCCAAGGCGCGGCCCGGCTACGGCTTCATCGGCGAGGAAGGCGGCAGTCGGGAAGGCCCCGACAAGAGCCACACCTGGATCGTCGATCCGCTCGACGGCACCACCAACTTCCTGCACGGCATCCCGCAATTTGCGATCTCGATCGGGCTTTCGCGCGAGGGCACGATCATCGCCGGCGTGATCTACAATCCCGCCAATGACGAGCTCTACATCGCCGAGCGCGGCAAGGGCGCCTTCCTCAACGACCAGCGCCTGCGGGTGGCCGGCCGCCGCCAGCTCAACGAATGCGTGGTGGCCTGCGGCCTGCCCCATATCGGCCGCGGCGACCACGAGGAATTCCGCCGCGAGATGACCGCGATCCAGGACCGCGTCGCAGGGCTGCGCCGCTTCGGCGCCGCCTCGCTCGACTTAGCCTTCGTCGCCGCCGGCCGCCTCGACGGCTACTGGGAACGCAATCTGCAACCCTGGGACATCGCCGCGGGCCAGATCATGCTCCGGGAAGCGGGCGGCACGATCAGCGACATCGACACGCCGGGCGATGCACTGGTGACCGGGCATGTCGTGTGCGGGAATGAGTTCGTGCACGGGGAGCTGGTGAAGATTTTGCGGAAGGCGGCTTAACCTCTCCCCGCCCTTCCGCGGGGAGAGGTCGGATTGCAAAAGCAATCCGGGTGAGGGGCAAGGCACGGCGCGGGCCAAATCGACGATCCATCCGATGCGCGCGACGATCGTGCATTCTTCCTGGGGACACCCGCGCGGGTGCGCTCCCCTGGGTTCGATCCCGGATAAAAGCCGCAGCGCCTGCTGCTTTTGCACAAGCAGTCTCGTCGTCATGGAGGCATCCAAGAGCGTGCGCAGCGCTTGTGCGGCAAAACAATAGGCGCCTGCGGGCCATGGAGAGTCGCTTTAGTCGGAACTAGCAAGCGATCGATCGCGCCTTAACGTCTAGTATCGACCACGCCTCAACGCCGAGTTTTGTCCCAACGCTCGGCACCGGGAACGATTGAGGGAGACTGCTCCTCCAATTCTCGGAGCCGATCGATTTGCGTTCTAAGGTTCGGCGGTAGTTCCGGCTCTGGTTTCAGCGACGCTCGTAACCTCTCGCCGATCTCTCGAACGATGGCCCGGCTGTGTACGTAGTCGATCTCGATGCGGTTGCGCATGGCGGAGCCTTCGGTAACAACAACGCCACCGGCAGGCCGTCACTACTCCCCCGCAACCGATCGGGGCGCGGCTGGCGATTTTGAATGGAACCGGAGACCGCCGCTTTTGGCTATCTTGCGCGAGCGCTTGCAGAGAAAAGCGGGTCGGCGACCTTTGGCTATCCGCGACATGCGCCGTGTTGGTACCGGCGAGCGGCGGTCTCACATTTCTAAAGCTCGCGGACGGCTTTCGTTCCCGATTTCTGATCGCGACGGCGAGTTCCATTTGAAAGGAGGGACCTAGCTAGGAGCGGCCAGTCGCTGACACCATGGCGGCAACCTCCGATGTGGGCGAACACATCGAGCCGCGCGGCGTTCGGAACCATTTCTGAGAGTGTCCGGTTGGTTTTCTGGGGCGATGAAGGGACCATCGCCATGAGGAGCGAATATCTCGCCACGATTGTGATAGCTGTTCTTGCCGTTGGTGCTGGGCTGTCAGTCAACTCTGTCGGCTCGCTGCCTTCCGAAAAGCAGTCCACGCCGAGCGCCGTGCAACCGGCGGACCGATTAGCTGGGTCCGTGGATCCATTTCTTCGGTCTGGTGGCTAACAGCCGCCCTTTGGCTGTCATCACCACGACAAAGCTGCGTGCTTTTCGGCGCGCCGATGCCCCAGAGCGGATGCGCTGGCCTGAATTTCGAGTGTGTCGCCGTCGATGACGCTGGCTTGGCCGACGAGATCGGCCGCGAGCGCCAGCAGCGAGGCGATTGCAATCAACAAAGCAAATTGCGTGAGTAAGACGCACCTCACGGCACTAGTTGCGTGAGGCGCGTTGTTGTGTGTAGGGCCTCTTACGTACCGGGCGTCTTGACGACCAGTTTTATGTTCAAGAGGTTGACACCCTTGAACGGGTTCGGCGCGCTTTCGATCGTGCCCGTGCCCGTAGCGTTCGCATAGGCGCCCGTGCCCGAGAGGATCGTATATTCGCCTTTCGACTGGCCGTTTTTTACCGAGCCGGTATAGCGCGCCGTGATCGAGCCATCCTCGAACGTGTAGGTGCTGTAGCCGTAGAAGGGTCCCGAGCCTTTGAGCAAGTCTGCGGAATTGACGAACTCTTTCACCCCGATACGGCCGTCCTTGAAGACGGCGACGCCGAATAATTTGCCGGACGCGACCGTCTGGCCTTCGATGTTCGCGACCTCTGTTACTTTGTAATCAATCGGCTTAGTGACGAGCTTGAACTCAAGCACCTGCTCGCCAGCGAGAGCAGTCGATGCCGCAGGCACTGAGAGCACTGCTAACAAGAAGCACAAAGCATGAGACATTCGCATGTGCGTCCTCCTCTAAAATAATCGCTGATGTTGAAAACAATCCCGTCCCATCGGTGGGACGCTGAAGCGTAACACAAGAACTGGATGTTGATCAGGTGCGAGAGTATCGGGACGTGCTGCGCCGCACGATCCCGCTTGAGCGCACGCACTTCGATGCGCGCCATCATCGGTGAGTGTCTAACTCCCCAGCGCCTGCGGACGGACTTACTCTCACTGCGAGCGGAAAAGGTTCATCTCCCGGCGCACAATTTTCGTGCTCCACAGCATCTGCGCGCGGCTCTAGGATTGCCGCGTCCGGGGCACGGGCATTTGAGTAGCCGGTTTATTTTGAGCCCGGAGGCCGCTCGCAAATATTCGCGGGCGGGCTTTTTCAACGCCGCCAGCCTTCTTGTCGAACTCAGTCCGGTATCCCTTCGGCGTGAGGCGGACGCGCTGGTCAGACCAAGCTATTCGCGCCGCGCATCGGCTCTTACGCCGTCGGGCGTAACCTCATAGTCCTCGCCGCGATGCCTGAGCCAGCCTGCCTTGACCATCGCGATCGCGGTCTCCTCGCTGCATAAACGGTGGTTGTCGCCGGGGGAATACAGTTTGCCATTGTGTGCGACCAGGCGGCCGTACAGGTGGGCTTGCCTCAACACTCTGCGCATTCCAGGCGAGGGCTTGACCATAGTGGCTATCAACTCTGGTTGCCCATATTCGTTCCGGTGAATTTATCGTAGCGCGTTGCCGATGGCGACGACAGCCCGCCACTGCGACGAAATGCCAGTCTTACGGACCGTGCAACAGCAGAAAGGCCGCCCGAAAGCGGCCTCTGGAAAGTCTAAAGCGCTGATCCAATCGCGTAGGTCGAACCTCTGGCAGCATAGCCGCCTGCCCCCGTGTTCAAGATCGGTACGAATTCAAACTTCTTCACCCCAGGTACCCAGTAAAGCTACGCTTGGCAGGTGCGGTCGCATAGATATTTCCGGAGAAGGGAGTGCGATGCGGCGCCCGATCCTCCCTGTCCGCGCTGCGCATCACGATCTTGAGCGCGTCATCGGGCACGGGCCGCTCAGTCCCCACAAAGAAAAGGCCTGGTGGCTTAACCGCCCGCCAGGCCCTTGTTCTTGCGACTGCCAGGGAGCTAATCAGGGTTAGTGCCGTGGGGGTACGACTGTCGCAGATGCATCTGCAACTGTCAGTTTGATCGGGCAACCAGGCGTGCCCTTGTGCTGGTGTATGACAGGGCCGTTGATCTTCTCATCCTGCACCGGCTGGCGTTGGCCAGCTCCATCAGCTTGCGCGCGGCGGCGTCAGCATCGGCGGGGTGGGCGAGGCTCGATGAATTTCATGTGTTATTGCTAAGAAGCAACAAGCTTCCGCTAGAACGGATCACCTAGCTCTTCCTCGGGTGACAGATGATCTGTTGGATGCTGTTGAACGGCGCCACGAGAGGCCTAGCTCTTGCGTGGTCCGCGTGATCGCTCCCAGCGATGAAATCCCTCCCCACGGAGTAGGACGGGTACATGGTGCATGCATTCTGCACGCCGAACACAATCGTCAAGGACTCGCAGTCCTCTACTAGCTTCGAGAGATGGCCTTCCAGCGTATGCGGGTCGATCTCCGACATCAGGTCGCCCCCTTGGTTGGACTCAATGTGCAGCTTAATGGGAGTCACGGATAAACGCAGGAAAAATCCGAGGGACCATCGATAGGCCGACGCCGAAAATTTGCCCCGGCCCGGCCCCCGGTCCTCCACTTCGCCGCTGGTGAGTCTACCGCCCGAGCCACCGACGCAAACGAGCCGCCAACTGTTCCTTGGCGGCTCGCGTCAACTTCAGCTTCTTCTTGTGCAGGGTTACGCCCTAACCAGACAACCCAATCCAAGACCTTCCAATCCTTGCCTAGTACCCTTGAGTCGATCACCGATCGACGAAGGCATGATGCTCCGATCGATGGCAGGTTCAATTCACAAATTGTGAACTCAGGTAGCGATCGAAGCGTTATTGATGTTGGCGGTTGATTTCGATGGCTCGACGACATTCGCGCACATCGTCATGGGCGCCGATGGCAATTGATCTCGATGCCTTTAGCGTCTCAGTCGGCGTTGCACCCAATTGTGCTTGCAGCCAGTAGTGTGTGATTTCGCGCTGTGGTTGGATTTTTGGCTTGGCGGCAGCAGCCTTGAGTTGTTTGACGAAGTATTGCTGAAACAGACGGCTGCTATATTACATTGTAGGTAACGAGCCCTGCTCCTTTCTTACCGCGGCAAGCAAGTGAGCCTATCGCCCTTTGAGCATTTCGAATTGGCGCAGCCTTGTGAATGGGCTCACATCCGACAGCCACCGACAGGGCTAAGCTCATCCGAAAATTCGTGGTGGAAATATCTTACAGTAGTGATGGTCCAACGACGGGGGCAACGATGCCCGCCATATTCGACCTGCTCTATCGAGAATACTGCCGCGCCCGCCTCGCTGAAATGCGGAAGCAGCTTCTGATCGCGGGTCAAAGTCCTGAAATCCTACAAGCTGACTGCGATGCCGCCGACGCTGCCGATCGGAGTTGCATTGACAAGCAGCACGAGATCGGTCACGGGCCACCGAATTGAAGCGGCCACAAGACAAGGGGCTCTGGAAGAATGTCTTATTCAGCGGGGAGATTTAGGGCTTCACCTATGGTGTGGGTGCACGCGGATCGTGATGCATTCATCTGGCAGCGATCAGGATGGCATCGTGCTGTTGCCAGAGCTTGATGCTGAACTGGCGCAAAGAATGGCCGCTACAGCGTAACAAGCAACGGCCCACAAATGCCGCGCGCCCCCTTTTGCCCAGCGATCTTTGATCTTTATCAAGGAGACCAAAAGGTCAGTCATGGTGGACGATCCAACTGCCTAGTCTAGGCGTCGACGATGTCCGATCCACGATCACTAACGCCGGAGATAACTTTCCGCCGAGGCATTGGCCAAGCCGGTGGTCTCGTCGCAATTGGCGTGATCTATTTCGCCCTGGCAAAAGGCGGCCTTTCTCTCGCCTCTATTCATCCCAGTGCAACGCCAATTTGGCCACCGACGGGTGTCGCGCTGGCGGCGGTGCTGTTGTGGGGATATCGGACTTGGCCCGCAATTTTCACGGCAGCGGTGATCGCCAATGCGACGACCGCCGGCTCCGTTGCCACCGCTATTGCGATTGCGACCGGTAACTCTCTTGAGGCGGTTGTTGGCGCTTACCTGATCAAGCGATGGTCGAGCGGATGCAATACGTTTTCGACGCCAAATTCTGTCGCGAAGTTTGCTCTGATTTGCTTCGTGATCGCGACACCGATCAGCGCCAGCATCGGACTGACCAGCCTGGCAATCGCCGGGTACATCGAACCGACCAATTTCGCAAACGCCTGGGTCACATGGTGGCTGGGAGATGTGACCGGCGCGCTGGTCATTGTCCCCGTTATCGTGCTTTGGGCATCAAGCCACTATCACGCTTTCAACCGCAATGAATTTTTGGAGACGGTCGGCGTCCTCGCAACCGCGGCGGCCGTTGGACTGATTGCTTTCAGCCCCCTGATCGAGCAAACGGCGAGTCGAGATCCACTGGGTTTTCTTGCGATCTTGCCAATGTTGTGGGCGGCGCTGCGCCGCGGTCCGCGTGACACCGCAACGGTTGCGCTGGTGCTTGCGGGCATGACGATCTGGGGGACGCTAACGGGCGGCGGCCCCTTCACGACCGCGGATCTCAACGTTTCATTCCTACTGGTGCTGATGTTCCTGATCAGTATTACCGTTCCAAGCTTGTTACTGAGCGCCGACGTCGAGGTGCGCAAGAAAGCGGAGGAACGTCTGCGCCGCGCGCAGATCGATCTCGAACGGAAGGTCGCAGAGCGTACGCAACAGCTGGAGCTCGCCAATGCAGCAAAATCGCGCTTTTTTGCCATGGCGAGCCATGATTTGCGGCAGCCGCTACATGCGCTAGGCCTGTTCGTTGCACAGCTACGCACGCCGCTCAAATCGGGTGAAAGGACAAAGACGATCGAGCAGATCGATGCAACGCGCAAAGAAATGGATGAAATGTTCAACTCGCTCCTGGATATTTCCAGGCTCGATGCCGGGATCCTTACCCCCAAAATTACCGAATTCCCGATCGCACGTCTGTTGCAAACAATTGAGACGAGGTTTGATCGAGCAACGCGAGAAAAAGGCTTGCGCCTACGCGTTAGGCGAAGTGACGCCTGGGTGCGGAGCGACGCCATGCTGCTCGAACGCATACTGCTCAATCTGGTATCCAATGCTGTGCGCTATACATTGCGGGGCGGGGTCATCGTCGGATGTCGTCGGCGCGGTGAAATGTTGCGTATCGAAGTATGGGATAGCGGTCCCGGCATTCCTGAGGATCAGAAGCAGAATATCTTTGGCGAGTTTTTTCGACTTCCTGCCTCTGAACGGAACCGGTATGGCGGCCTGGGGCTCGGCCTGGCTATTGTCGACAGGCTTCGCCTACTTCTCAACCATCAAATTGACTTGGCTTCGACTGTGGGCCGAGGTTCGCGATTCGCAATCCTGGTTCCGAAGGCCGATGAATGCGCCACGTCCGCCGAGCCCGTCGACTCACCTCGCCCTAGGGCCTTTGCGGTCGAAGGCAAGGTAGTTCTTGTTATTGCCGATGCGCCATTGGTGCTGGAAGGAACAGCCGGATTGCTAGGCAACTGGGGATACTCTGTCCTTTCCGCCGGATCCGACGAAGCTGCACTTGTCCGACTTGCCGAGCACCAACAACGCCCCGATCTTATAATCTCGGATTATCATCTTGCGAGCGGAACCACCGGGATCCGGGCAATCGAACAAATTAATGCGGCGTTGGGCTCGTCAATTCCAGCCATTCTTATCAGCGGCGATACGGCAGCTGAACCATTACGTGACGCTAACGCTAGAGGATACAGTTTGCTGCACAAGCCAGTCGACCCAATGCGGCTCCGCGCTGTCATGCACGAGTTATTTAGGGATCATGACAACAGGAGAGACACCGGGGCGGCTTCATGACTCAGATTTCGGCGGCAACTCCCAGCCCATTTTTCCTACTTTTATTACTGCCTCGGTGCGGCTAGTTACGTTGAGCGCCTTGAGAACGACCGTGATGTGGTTCTTCACTGTCGGCACTGCCATATTCAGGATATTGGCAATGGACTTGTTGCTTTTTCCCTTCATCAGGAGCCCAAGCACTTCAATCTGCCGATCGGTCAACCCGAGACCCTTAAGAGAATCGTGCGCCGCTGGCTTATTTGTAAGCTGCGGAGATGTTGTTTCCTCCAGAATTTCCGAGGGAATGTAAATGCCGCCGGAGAATACTAACTTAATGGCGTTGAGCATGACCTCACGTTCGGTAGTTTTCGGGATGAAACCTAAAGCGCCAAGTTTGAAAGCGCGCTTGACTGTGTCTTGATCATCCGAGGACGAAAGAATGATGATAGCAACGGTCGGATAGCGGTCTCGCAGTTCGCGGAGGACAGAGAAGCCATCTCGATCAGGCAAATTGATATCCAGCAAAGTGAGGCTTATGTCGGGATGTTCCTCGACTATTTGCATTGCCTGACGGCTGTTCGAAGCTTCAAATATGACGGCTTCTCGCTTCAGTTGTTTCAGGACAGCGTGCAACGCGTCGCGAATCAATGCATGGTCGTCGACAATAAGAACTTTCATGAAAAACTCTCCGTCATCCAATTGCACGGAGATCCAATTAAAAAGAAAATCATACACCCACTTTCGGGTCTTTGGCGAGGAAGAGGCTTGCGGAAGACTGGCTCCCGAAACCGTCCATCCTCCATCCTTGGCCCAACCAGCGGTTCACCGGCAGGCACTCAAGGTAGGAGCCGAATGCCGTTGCGTGCTGTAATTGTAATCACCTCACACAGCAGTACACCGAAAAAGCGAACGCGGACCACGAGAGCCGCGGGACTCAGAGTCTCCTTCGACTATGCGCAATGGTGAAATGTCCATGATGTGGCTGACGGATGTCCGAGATCTGTACGGTACCTTGATCATAGGACCTAGGAACCTCTCTGTGTGGACATCCGGCTGATTGACGCGCTGTGCCGTTGAACCATGATCGTCAACGGACCGCCTTACGCGCTAGGAGGTTCTACCAAGCGCCGCCATATAATCGTTATCGCAATAGCTTTCGTGGCCGGGTTCGGCGTGAAGCAGCTCTAGACTGCGGCGCTGTCACAATCCGGCAGTGCGGCGGCGATGTTTTTATCAAATTCGGTCCCAAGCGTGTTCGCACGCCGGATGGGGCAACCAGATGCACGATCGAATCGCCACCCCAAAGCTATTGATCGGCGAGCTGCCGGAGCTGAAAGGCCAGGGCCGCGATCTGCGCATTGATGCCTGCCGCGGCATCGCGCTCTGGTGCATCTTTCTCGACCATGTCCCCAACAACATCGGAAGTTGGGTGACGCTGCACAACTACGGCTTCAGCGATGCCGCGGAAGTGTTCATGTTCGTCTCGGGTGTGACCTGCGCACTGGCCTACAGCAAGGCATGGAGCTGCGAGGGCTGGACAGGCGTGATCAGCCGGACGCTGCGGCGAAGCTGGGATATTTATGCCGCATTTCTGCTGCTCACGCTCGCCTGCGCGATCTTGGTGTACCTCGCAGGCGGGGACCGTCTCGCTGACGCGAGCAATACGCGCATTCTGTTGGACCAGCCGGGCGCGACGCTCGTTCACGCGGCAATCCTGCAATACTGTCCGGTCAACACCGACGTGTTGCCGATCTTCGTGCTTCTTCATCTCTTGTTCGCGCCGTTGCTGTGGCTGCTGCTGCGACTGCCGAACGTGACGCTTGGCGCCTCGCTGGCCCTTTATGCCCTGGTGCATGTGTTCGGCTGGACCGTGTCGGCGTGGCCGAACGGCCACTGGGCTTTCAATCCGCTGGCCTGGCAGCTGCTTGTTGTACTTGGCGCGTGGTGGATGATCGAGGGCGAGAAAGTGCGGCTGTGGGTGACGTCACGCACGGCGCTTGTGCCTGCCGTTCTCTATCTGGTGTTCAGCCTCATCATCGCATTGAGCTGGAAGATCCAACCGCTGGACGCAATAGTTCCGCAGACGCTGTTGAAGCTGCTTTACCCGATGGATAAATCAAATCTCGATCCATTACGACTGCTGCATTTTTTGGCCCTTGCGGTTTTGGCGGCATGGCTCGTGCCTCCCAATCGGCGAGGGCTGACGACGGCGGTGATGCGCGGCGCGATTCTGTGTGGCAAGAACTCGTTGCCGATCTATTGCCTCGGCGTACTGCTTACGCTCGCCAGCCTGCTGGCGCTGCTCGATATCTCCGAGGGGATGGCGATGCAGATCACGCTCAGCGTTGGTGGCGTCCTGATGATGATCCTGGCGGCGACGCTGCTGAACTTGATCAAGATCAAACCCAAACAGCTGCCGCACGCGAACCCCGCTGATCTGCCAACTAAGTTTGAGCGGATCATCAATCTCAAGGCAGCCAAGGCGCTCAGCGTTGACATTCCGCCCACGCTGCCCGCCTCGTGCCGGCGAGGTGATCGAATAAAGATGCTGTTTGCTCCGGTGCGCGAATCCGTCTGCGGCGCTGATCCAGTGTCAGCAGTCGCGCACGCCTTCGGGCCACCAGCGAAAAATGTGGGTCAGGATGCGAATTAGATCACAAGGGGCCATTGTACGGGAGCCAAGGCCATGATTTCCCACCCAAGGACCCACAAGGGAGCGGTGCTGATCGCGGCGTACGTGATGTTTGCCTGCATAGCGGCATTACTGTCGGTCAACCTGACATCACCCACCAGCGCCGCGCTCGGCGCGGACTGGCAGTGCAGCCGGTTTGCGCTCGTATTCACGACCTGCACCCCGGTGCGTGCACACGAGACCGTTTCCACTGGCGTGCGCAAGCGGCGGCTGATTGCAATACAAAGCCAGCTTGCGGAAGCAGCCCCTCAGCCCCTCACCCCACCCTCTCCCCGTAAGAACGGGGAGAGGGAGTGAGACAGCGGTGCGTCCGTTATCGAACGACTCTCTTACGGCTTCACCGGCGCCGGCGGGCCATACGTCTCGGCCTCCGCCTTCGCCACCTTCTCCCGATCTCCGCCCAGCACGCGCTGCACCGACACGAAGAACACCGGCACCATCAGCAGCGCCAGGATCACCACGGCGATCATGCCGCCCATCACGACGGTGCCGAGCGATTGCTGGCTGGCACCGCCGGCGCCGTGGGCAATCGCCATCGGAAGCACGCCGCAGATGAAGGCAAGGCCCGTCATCAGGATCGGGCGGAAGCGCAGGCGGCAGGCTTGGATGGTGGCTTCGACCAGCGGCTTGCCTTCTTTTCGCAGATCCTTGGCGAACTCGATGATCAGGATCGCGTCTTTCGCCGCAAGGCCGATGATGGTGATCAGGCCGACGGTGAAATAGACGTCGTTGGGCAGGCCCCGCAGCATCGCTGCGACGACCGCACCGACGACTCCGAGCGGCACCGTGAGCAGCACCGCGAGCGGAATGGTCCAGCTCTCATAGAGCGCGGCCAGACACAGGAACACCACGAACACCGACAGCGCCAGCAGGAACGGCGCCTGTGAGCCCGACAGTTTTTCCTGGAGCGACTGTCCAGTCCACTCAAAGCCGAAGCCGCGCGGCAGCTTGCCGGCGAGCCGTTCCATCTCGGCGATGGCATCGCCCGAGGTGAAGCCGGGCTTGGCCTCGCCGGAGATGCGCACCGCCGGATAATAGTTGAAGCCGGCGATCTGCGTCGGGCCGCGCGCCCATTCGACCGTGGTGAAGGACGAGAACGGCACCAGCTGGCCGCGGCTGTTCTTGACGTTGTAGTTGAGGATGTCCTCGGTCCGCATGCGGTCGCGGGCGTCGGCCTGCACCACGACGCGCTGCATGCGGCCGCGGTTGGGGAAGTCGTTGATGTAGTTCGAGCCGAGATTGGTCGAGATCGTGTTGTTGATGTCCTCGAAGGTGACGCCGAAGGCGCCGGCCTTCTCGCGATCGATCACGAGATTGACCACGCCCGCTTCGGGCAGGCCCTCGATATAGACCTTCTGAAGCACGGAGCTCGCATTGGCTTCCGCGATCAACTGGTCGGCGGCGCGCATCAAGGCCGGATAGCCCTTCTGGCCGCGGTCCTGGAGGCGGAACGAGAAGCCCGAGGAATTGCCGAGATTGTCGATCGGCGGCGGCTGCAACGCGGAGATCTTGGCGTCGTGGATTGACAACGACAGATCCCGGTTGATGTCGGCAACGATCGCGGCGGCCGAATCCTTCGGGCCGCGCTCCGACCAGTCCTTCAGCGTGATGAAGGCCTGCGCGGTGTTCATGCCCTGGCCGGAGAAGCTGAAGCCGGTGAGGAAGGTGACGTTGTCCACGCCAGCCCGCTGCGCCAGATATTTCTCGACCTTCTCGATCACGGCCTCGGTGCGGGCGTAGGACGAATCCGACGGCGTCTGCACGTCAGTGGTGACAAAGCCCTGGTCGTCGACGGGCAGGAAGCCGCCGGGCAGTTTGACGAAGGCCCAGGACAGGCCGGCCAGCAGCGCGACATAGACCAGCATCAGCCGGCCCGTGCGCTTGAGCGAAAAGCCGACGGTGCGGGAATAACCCTCCTTGCCGCCTTCCAGCATGCGGTTGAACCAGCCGAACACGCCTTTCCTGGCATGGCCATGGCCGGCAGTGACCGGCTTGAGCAGCGTGGCGCATAGCGCCGGCGTCAGCGACAGCGCCAGGAAGGCGGAGAAGCCGATCGCGGCGACCATGGTGACGGAGAACTGGCGGTAGATGATGCCGACCGAGCCCGGGAAGAACGCCATCGGCACGAACACCGCCATCAGCACCAGCGTGATCCCGATGATGGCGCCGGTGATCTGCGACATGGCTTTCCGTGTCGCCTCCTTCGGCGGCAGGCCTTCCTCGGCCATGATGCGTTCGACGTTCTCGACCACGACGATGGCGTCGTCGACGAGGATGCCGACCGCGAGCACCATGCCGAACATCGAGAGCATGTTGATGGAATAGCCGGCGAGGAGCAGCGTCGTACAGGCGCCCAGGAGCGCAACCGGCACCACGATGGTCGGAATGATGGTGTAGCGGATGTTCTGGAGGAACAGGAACATCACCACGAACACCAGCACGATGGCTTCCACCAGTGTCGACAGCACCTTCTTGATCGAGGCTTCGACCACCGGCGTGATGTTGTAGGGAATCTCGTAGGTGATGTTGGCGGGGAAGAAGCGCGACAGCTCCTTCATCTTCTCCTGGACCGCACTCGCGGTCGCCAGCGCATTGCCGGTCGGCGACATCAGCACGGAAAGACCGGCGGTCGGCTTGCCGTCGAGGCGGGTGTTGAACTGGTAGCTGAGACCGCCGACCTCGATCCGCGCGACGTCGCGCAGCCGCACGGTCGACCCATCCGCGTTGGCGCGCAGGATGATGGCGCCGAATTCATCGGGGGACGAGAGCTGGCCCTTGACCAGCACCAGCGAGGAGGTGCGCTGGGTTGCGGTCGACGGCTCGGCGCCGATGCTGCCCGAGGCGACTTGCGCGTTCTGCGCCGCGATCGCCTTGTTGACGTCGTCCGCAGTCATCCCATAGCCGACCAGCTTTGCCGGATCGACCCAGACCCGAAGCGAACGTTCGGTCGAATACAGCGTGGCGCGGCCGACGCCCGGGATGCGGCGGATCTCGCCGAGCACGTTGCGGATCATGAAGTCGCCGAGGCCGACCTCATCGAGGCTGCCGTCGGTCGAGCTCAGCGTGATGATCTGCAGCACCGCGCTGGAGGCTTCCTCGATCAGGATGCCTTGCTGGATCACGGCGCGCGGCAGGCGCGCTTCGACGCGCTTGATGCGGTTCTGCACCTCGACGGAAGCTGCGCTCGTGTCGGTGCCCGGCACGAAATTGGCGATGATCTCGACCTGGCCGAGCGAGTCGCTGGTCGATTCGAAGTTGAGGATGCCGGAGGCGCCGTTGAGTTCCTCCTCGATCAGGCGCGTGACGCTGTTGTAGAGGTTTTCGGGCGAGGCGCCGGGATAGCTGGTCGAGATCGAGATCGAGGGCGGCGCGATGATCGGATATTGTGCGATCGGCAACAGCGGGATCGCGATCGCGCCGACGAGGCAGATGAATAGCGCGACGACCCAGGCGAAGATCGGCCTGTCGATGAAAAAGCTCGCCATTTGCCGTTTTACCCTCGTAGTTTCATCAGTCCCTCATGGTGAGGAGCGCGAAGCGCGTCTCGAACCATGACAGCCCGGCTCTCGCCGTGGCCATCCTTCGAGACGCCCGCTTCCAGCGGGCTCCTCAGGATGAGGGACAAATATCCTTGCGCCGCTCTAGCGTTACCGGGTGAGCTTCTGAGCGTGCCGGTTGTCCGCGGTCGCATCCGCCTCCGACCAGGATTGCGGCTTGACCTTGTCGCCTGCGGCGAACTTCTGGAAACCTTCGACCACGACCTTGTCGCCGGCCTTCAGGCCCTCGGTGACGAACCAGATTCCGTCCTGCACCGAGCCGGTACGCACCGGCTGCACGGCAATGCGATTATCGTCCTTGACGACGAACACCTCGCTGCCGCCGCCGCCATTGCGCTGGACCGCCTGCTGCGGCACCGCGATGGCATCGGAATCGAGGCCCTGGTCGATGCGCACGCGGACATACATGCCCGGCAACAGCTCACGCTTGGGATTGGGAAACTGGCCGCGCAGCGTTACCTGACCGGTATGGGCGTCGACCTTGGCATCGGAGAACAGCAGCTTGCCGTCGAGCGAATAGAGGGTGTTGTCGTCAAGCACGAGGCGCACCTTGGCGGCATCGGCGGCGATGCGCTCGAGGTCGCCGCTCTCGAAGGCGCGGCGGAGCTGGTTGAGCTCGTTCACCGACTGGGTGAAATCGGCATAGATCGGATCGAGCTGCTGGATGGTGGCGAGATTGGTCTCGTTCTGCACCGCGAGCGCGCCCTCGCTGACCAGCGCCGCACCGACGACGCCGTCGATCGGCGCGCGTACAGTGGCGTAGTCGAGGTTGAGCTTGGCACGCGCGAGGTCGGCCTTGCGGCCCTCGACCTCGGCATGGGCTTGCCGCTCGGCCGCGATCGCTTTCTCGTTCTCGGCTTCCGGGGCGGCACGATCCTTGGTGAGCGTTGAGATGCGGTGCGCCTGCTGCCTGGCCTGCATGAATGCGGCCTCGGCCTTGGCAACCGCGGCCTCGTTCGCCATCACCTCGACCTCGAACGGGCGCGGGTCGATACGATAGAGCGCGTCGCCCGCCTTCACCTCGCTGCCCTGACGGAACAGGCGCTCGACCACGATGCCGGAGATGCGCGGGCGCACCTCGGAGACGCGCGTCGGCGCGATGCGCCCCGGCAGTTCGCGCACTACGGCGCGCGACTGCGGCTTGACGACGACAATGCTGACATCAGGGTCGGCAGGCGGGGCGGCAGAAACGGCCGAGCTGGATTCATCGCAGCCAGCCAGCAGCGGCGCAAAGGCCGCGAGCATCATTGCAACGCATGCCGATCGCGCACGAAGTCCTGACATGAAGTGGGGTGCCCCGATGTTGTTGAAACTGATCACGCTCCGCGCGAGCCCGTTCTGGGCAATTTCCGCGAAGATAGATTGGTCTTGCTGCGACGCAACGCATCGGATCGGCGGCTCAATGTCACACGGCCTATCGGTCTGAGATCAGGCCGGTTTTCAGGGCTCACTGGATTGTGAGTTCGGGTTCCATCGCAGCGTGCTGCGACAGAAGATCGCAACGAATGGTGTCCGGTGTGAAGATCGGTTTAGTCGCGCGTCCACTTAGCTAAGTGCACTTTTGAACATTTCGCGGAACTGTTCGCGTCCCAGTCACTTACCTCGCCGCAGGACTGCAACGATGCAGCAGGGAGAACGTGACGTGAGTGACGCTGTTGCAGTTCTGGTCGTCGAGGATGATCGGCTCATTCAGGCAATGATCGAAGACGCTCTTTCGGATGGCGGTTTTCAGTCGGCCGTCACCACCTCGGGCGAGGAAGCGATTGAGCTTCTTCAATCCAACGAGAGCCATTATCGCGCGATCATCACCGACATCAATCTGGTTGGGCGGCGTAACGGATGGGATGTAGCCCAGCGCTCCCGGGAAATCGACCCGTCGATGCCCATTATCTATATGACGGGTACACACGCAGAAGACTGGGCTTCCAGGGGCGTGCCGAACAGCGTTCTGTTGACCAAGCCTTTCGCGCCGGCGCAGCTCGTGACTGCCCTGTCCAATCTCCTCAACGCCCAGGCGCCGTCAGCGGAGCGCCCCGACCAAGGTTAGCCGGGACACGCGTGAGCGCAGCGGGACCCCGCCCGTGCCATGAAGCTACTTGCGGAGCCTGCTGAATGGTCAGCGAACCTATCGCTTGGCGGGCGGACCGCTCTTGTTGCCCGGCAATCCCTTGATGTTCGCCGGATCCTGCTGCTGCACCGATTGTTGATTCTGAGACGCCGCGCCGGTGGTGCCGGTATGGGCGGGCGGCCCGTTCTTGTTCCCGGGAGCGCCGGCAATTCCGGCCCCTGAGTTCTGCGCACTCGGCGCGGTTGCCGCGTTGCCGGAGTCGGCGCGAGAAGGACTACCCGGGATTTTGGCCGCTGACCCAGGCTTGTCCTGTTCGGAGACGTAACCAGATGCACCGGAGTTCTGAGTCTTGATGCCCTTGTCGGCTTCATTCTGGAGGTTTTGCGATGGCGGGGCCTGCTGCGCCATCGCCGGCGCCGCAAAGCCGGCCACCAGGGCGATTGCTGCGAATGCGAGATGCCGCATGATGTTTCCTCCACGGGGTGTTTGCCGATAACCACGGCGGAGCCTGACGTTTCCGATTGCGGCCGGAATTCTTTACGAGCCGGTTCGCTCGAAGAGCATTTCTGGTTCGAAGGCGACCTCCGATTAGGCGTCGGGCCGCCCCCACACCGTTTCTTCCGTCCAACCAAGATCGACAAACTCGAACGCCCTCAGCGGCGCTTCTTCAGCGGAAAAGAACTCATCAAGTTGCGGCGGCTTGATGCCGGCGCCCGATAGCATTGCATGGGCCTGCCCACGGTGGTGAATTTGGTGCTGAATGAGATGCATCAGCGGCCGATCGCATCGTTCAAGTTGGACACGAGCATCTCGATTGATCCGCACCTCACGGCTCAGCAAGGCGGGGGTCAGAGCGTCGCAGACACCGATGAAGCGCTTGTCCATCGACGCTTGGGCCTCCGACAGCTCTGCAATAGCGGAAAACGGGATCTGATTTTCCCAAGCCCTCGGTCCGAGCCAACCGCCCTCAAGTGCATCAACGTAAAAAAGATCGATGACATAGATGTGGTTCAACGTCCGCTGCAAGCTCGGGAAGAAGCCTGTCCGCTCGGCTTCAAATTCGGCTTGGCTCAGTTCGGCGCACGCGCCCAATAGGCGATGGTTCGCCCACGCATTGTTATAGGCGAACGCACGATAGGTCTGAACAAGACCAACGGACATTGTAATTTCCTTTCCTCACCGACTATCTGCCCTGACGGAAAGGATACCACGACCAGCGCGAGGTGCATCCGGCCGTACTCGGACCTCTGGTAAGGGCCGGCTCTCGCGCCGATATCAAAAGGCAGGGCGATCTTATTCCCGTCTTCGGCGCACATGAGCACGCGCCCTACCCCGCTGCCTTCATCCGGTAGTGGCTCACGCCCCATTCGCTGCCGTCGGCGTAGCCGAACAGCCCGGCGGTCGCGAGAAAGAACCAGCGCCAGCGCCGCATCCACAATGCAGTGTCCTCGCCATAGACATGGAGCAAGGACGCTTCGATGGCATCGCGATGCGTGTCGAAATTGACGAGCCAGTCGTTGGCGGTGCGCTGATAATGGGTGCCGCTCCAGCGCCATTCCTTCTCGACCGTGAAGATGTCGTCATATTGCCGGACCAGTTGATGGCTCGGCATCAGCCCGCGGGTGAAGAAGTGCTGCGCGATCCAGTCCTCGCGATTGGTCCGGTCGAACAGATAGGAGCCGGAGCGATGGGTGAAGATGTGCATGAAGAAGCGCCCTTCGGGCGCGAGCCATGAGCGCAGGCGCGTCATCAGCTTGCGCCAGTTCATCATGTGCTCGAACATCTCGACCGAGACGATGCGATCGAACTGGCCGTCGGGCGCGAACACGTTCATGTCGGCGGTGACCACGCGCAGATTCGGCAAGCCGCGCAGCCGTGCCTCCCTCTCGACATAAGCGCGCTGCGGCTGCGAGTTCGACACCGCCGTCACGTTTGCATGCGGATACTGCCGGGCCATCCACAGCGACAGCGAGCCCCAGCCGCAGCCGAGTTCGAGGATGCTCTGGCCGTCGGCGAGACCGGCATGTTCGGCGGTCTGGCGCAGCGCCTCCTCCTCGGCCTCCTGCAAGGTGGTGGCATCGGTCCTGTAGAAGCAGGCCGAATATTTGCGGTTGGGACCGAGCACGTGCGCGAAGAAGCTCGGAGGCACGTCGTCATGCTGGGTGTTGGCGGCATCCGCTTGCTCGGCGATCGGGCGCAGCATCATCCGCCCGGCGAAGGCGGCGTCATCGGCCGCATTGAGCAGAGCAAGGCGGGTCGCGGTGCGCGAGCACAGGCGCTGGATCGCGGCGCGGACCACGAGGTCCGGCAGCGGCACACGTTCGGCAGTCCCGATGATCGTGGACACAAAGCTCATGCGACCGCTCCCTTGGCCATGACGTCTTTGGGGACGAACGGAAAGACCGTGCTGATCGGGGATTGGGAGGCGCGGTAACCCGGCGGCCCCGCAAGCCCGCCGATCAGCCCGTGCCGCGCGTTGAACGCCTCGCTCGCGCGCGGCCACAGTGCCGCGCCCACGCCGCTGTGGCCGCCGGCAGGGGTTGGGATGGAATCATCCTGGTCCAAATGGCCGGTGCGCCGTTGCACCATCAGAGCGAGCGCTGCCAGGACCGCGAGCCGAAGCGGATTGACGGGCAGTGCCCCGAGATGCATCGCCATGCAAAAATTCCGACCCAAGCCAGTGGAATGCCGAAGTTTTGCAAAATACTTAGCTATCAAAGCGCGGTTTCGGCACTGGGTTCCCTGCCCCGCCGCGAAATCGGCGCATCCGGCGCTTTTTTTGGGCCGGCGCTGTGCCATAGTGCGCACTGCAAGCAAGCTTCGTAACGGATGATACCGGACATGCCGCCAGGCACCTCGCCTCGCTCCTCCATCGATATCGAGTACACAAAACTGTCCTCACCCAGCGTCTTCCTGGTGCGGATGCTGGTCTTCCTGGTGCTGTGCGCGCTGGTGGGCGTGGTGCTCTACAAGCAGATCATCCAGGCCTTCTTCGCCAATCCTGGCCTCAACGCCCTGATCGGGGCGGTGCTGTTCATCGGCATCGTGCTGGCGTTTCGGCAGGTCATCCGGCTCTATCCCGAGGTCTCCTGGGTCAACAATTTCCGCATCGCCGATCCCGGCCTGGCGCCGGCCCGGCACCCGAAGCTGCTGGCGCCGATGGCGGCGATCCTCGGCGGCGAGCGTTCGGGGCGGATGACCATCACCCAGACGACCATGCGCCACCTGCTCGATTCGATCGCGACCCGCCTCGACGAGGCCCGCGACATCTCGCGCTACATGACCGGCCTCCTGGTTTTTCTCGGCCTGCTCGGCACCTTCTGGGGCCTGATCGAGACGGTCGGCTCGGTCGGCAAGGTGATCGATGGGCTCAAGGTCGGGGGCGATTCCGGCGCGCTGTTCGACACGCTGAAGGAGGGGCTGGCCGCCCCGCTCGGCGGCATGGGCATCTCGTTCTCCAGCTCGCTGTTCGGCCTCGCCGGCTCGCTGATCCTCGGCTTCCTCGACCTGCAATCGAGCCAGGCCCAGAACCGCTTCTACACCGACCTCGAGGACTGGCTCGCCACCACCGTGCGCGAATACGGCAGCGGCGAGCTGGCTGCCGCCTCCGGCGGTGGCGGCGTTGCCTCCGGCGAGATGCAGGCCGCGGTCGAGCGGCTGCGCTCCGTGCTCGAGGAAGGCAGCGCCAGCCGCGGCACCACCGCGGCGATGGCGAGCCTTGCCGAAGCCATCCAGGCGCTGGTCTCGCACATGCGGACCGAGCAGCAGATGATCCGCGAATGGGCCGACGGCCAGGGCGAGCAGAACCGCGAGATCCGGCGCCTCCTGGAACGCATCGCGCGCCAGCCGGAGAAGAGTTAGCGACACGGCGTGCCGCACACGAAAGAAGCGGAGAAATAAATGGCTCTAGCCCGAGGCCGCCGCGGCGATACCTCCTTCAACTACTGGCCCGGATTCGTCGACGCGCTGTCGACGCTGGTGCTGTCGATCGTGTTCCTGCTGTCGGTGTTCCTGGTCGTGCAGTTCTTCCTGTCGCAGGAGGTCACCGGCAAGGACAAGGCGCTGGAGCTGCTCAACGCCAAAATCGCGCAGCTCAACGAGCTATTGTCGCTGGAGAAGCTCGGCAAGCTCAGCCTCGACGATCAGGTCTCGCAGCTCAAAGCCGGCCTCGCCTCGGCCGAGACCGAGCGCGACCGCATCAAGGGCCTCTATGAGGGCCTTGCCAGCGCCGGCAACGACGCGCAGGGCAAGACCACCGAGCTCGGCAAGGCGCTCGACTCGGAGAAGGCGGTCTCCGCACGGGCGCTGGCACAGATCGAGGTGCTGAACCAGCAGATCAGCGCGCTGCGGCGGCAATTGGCGGCGCTGGAAGAGGCGCTCGACGCTTCCGAGAAGCGCGACAAGGAATCGCAAAATCGAATTGCCGATCTCGGCTCGCGCCTGAATGTCGCACTGGCGCAGCGCGTGCAGGAATTGTCGCGCTACCGCTCCGAATTCTTCGGCCGCCTGCGCACCATTCTCGGCAACCGGCCCGACATCCGCATCGTCGGCGACCGCTTCGTGTTCCAGTCCGAGGTGTTCTTCGACACCGGACAGGCGACGCTCCTGCCCGAGGGACGCGCCGAGCTCGATACGCTGGCGACCGCGCTGATCGAGCTCGACAAGAAGATCCCGAACGAGATCCCCTGGGTGCTGCGAGTCGATGGCCACACTGACGTGCGGCCGGTCAACGGTCCGAACTTCAAGTCCAACTGGGACCTATCGGCCGCCCGTTCGATCTCGGTCGTGCAGTACCTGATCTCGCTCGGCGTGCCGGCCCAGCGCCTGGTCGCCGCCGGCTTCGGTGAATTCCAGCCGCTCGACACCGGCAACACGGAGGAAGCCTACAAGCGCAACCGCCGCATCGAGCTGAAGCTGACGGAGCGGTAGTGAGCGGCGCGCAATACTCACCCCACCGTCATGGCCGGGCTTGTCCCGGCCATCCACGTCTTTGCTTCCGTAGCCGTGGCTTCTCGTGGATGCCCGGGACAAGCCCGGGCATGACGGCCTTCGCACAATGAGCGCTCTGCACCTCCGCCCCTACCGTCCCGAGGACGAAGCAGCCGCGATCGACCTCTGGCATCGCACCTGGCAGCAGGCCTATCCGCAGATCGACTTCGCGGCCCGGCTGGACTGGTGGCGCGAGCGCTGGCGCAAGGATCTGGTCCCCAAAGCCTCGATCGTCGTCACCGAGCAGGACGGTGCGCTGACCGGCTTCGTCACCATCGACGGCGAAGGCTATCTCGACCAGCTCGTGGTCGATCCCGGGCACTGGGGCTCGGACGCAGCGCGGCTGCTGGTGGATGAGGCCAAGCGCCTGTCCCCGGCCGGCATCACGCTGCTCGTCAACAAGGACAATTCCCGCGCCATCCGCTTCTACGAGCGCAACGGCTTTGCACATGTCGGCGATGACGTGAACCCGACCTCGGGGCGGCCGGTGCTGAAGATGGAATGGAAGCAGTAAGGCGCCTTGTGTGGCGCGAAGCCCCTGCCACAAGCTCTGCTGTCATTCCCCGCGAAGGCGGGGAATCCAGTACGCCGCGGCTTATCGATTGATCACTACCGCCTCTGGAATACTGGATCACCCGCCCCAGTGCGCAAGTGCGCACAAGGCGGGTGATGACACTGTCAATGCCGCAAGGCCTCACGCGCCCTCGAACTGGAGCCGCGCGAGCCTGGCATAAAGCCCGTTCTCCGCCACCAGCTCGGCATGGGTGCCCTGCTCGACGATCCGGCCCTGGTCCATCACCAGGATGCGGTCGCACGACAAGACGGTGGCGAGGCGGTGGGCGATCACCAGCGTGGTGCGGTGGCGCATCAGTTCTTCGAGCGCGGTCTGCACCAGCGTCTCGCTTTCGGCATCGAGCGCCGAGGTCGCTTCATCGAGCAGCAAGAGCGGCGCGTCACGCAGGATCGCGCGCGCGATCGCGATGCGCTGGCGCTGCCCGCCTGACAGCGTCACGCCACGCTCGCCGAGCGGGGTCTCAAAGCCTTCCGGCATGCGGCGGATGAACTCGGCGGCGTGCGCAAGCTCGGCGGCGCGCTCGACCTCGGCGTCGGTCGCATCGGGCCGGCCGAAGCGGATGTTCTCGCGGGCGCTCGCGGCGAACACGGTCGATTCTTGCGGCACCAGCGCGATGCGGGCGCGGAAGTCGCGCGGATCGGCCGATCTGACCGGCACGCCGTCGAGCGAAATGGCGCCGTTGCTTGGATCGTAGAAGCGCAGCAGCAGATGAAACAGCGTGCTCTTGCCGGCGCCGGATGGACCGACGATCGCGACCTTCTCGCCGGGACGCACGCTGAACGAGACGGCGTCGAGCACATTGACGTCGGGCCGCGCCGGATAGGCGAAGCTGACGTGATCGAAGCCGACCTCGCCGCGCGCCGGCACCGGCAGCGCACGCGGTGTCGCGGGCGCGGCAATCTCCGGCTCGACATGCAAGATCTCGAACAGGCGCTCGGCGGCGCCCGAGGCGGCCGAGACCTCGCCCCAGACTTCGCTGAGCTGGCCGAGGCCAGCCGCGGCGAAAGCCGCATAGAGCACGAACTGTCCAAGCCGGCCCGGCGTGATGGTCCCGGTCAGCACGTCATGCGAACCGATCCAGAGGATCGCGACCACGCTTGCGAACACGATGAAGATGATGATGGCGGTGAGTACCGCACGCGCCTGGGTCGACGTGCGCGCGGCCTCGTAGGCCTGCTCGACCTCGCCGCCGAAGCGCTTCGCGGCCAACCCTTCGCTGGTGTAGGCCTGCACGGTGCGGATCGCACCGACCAGTTCGCCCGCATAGGCCGAAGCCTCGGCGAGCGTATCCTGCGCATTGCGCGACAGTCGCCGCACCCAGCGCCCGAAGGCGACCAGCGGCAACACGATCAGGGGAATGGCGAGCAGCACGAAGCCGGAGAGACGCGGGCTCGTGATCACCATCATCGCCGCGGCGCCGAAGAACATCATCAGGTTGCGCAGCGCGATCGAGACCGAGGCGCCGACGGCGGATTTGATCTGGGTGGTGTCGGCGGTGAGCCGCGACACCAGCTCGCCGCTGCGCGCGGAGTCGAAGAAGGAAGGCGACAGCGACAAGAGATGGGCAAAGACGTCGCGCCTGAGGTCGGCGACGATGCGCTCGCCGATCGTCATAACGAGGTAGTAGCGCGCGGCACTGGCCAGCGCGAGCACGGCGACGACCGCGATCATCACCGAGAAGTAGCTGTTGATCAGCTCGATGCCTTCCGGCGTCAGGCCGAAATCGATCATGCGCCGGACCGCGATCGGCACCAGCAGCGTCGTCAGCGCGGCGATCGTCAGCGCGACGAAGGCGAGCGCCGCGCGGCCGCGATAGCGCGCCACATAAGGCGCGAGCGCCAGCAGCGGCCGCAGCCGGGCACGGCTCTTCGCCGGCTGCTCGATCAGCTCGGCTCCGATTTCGACAGCGGGGACGTTTTGGCCCTCGTCGCGATACTGGTCGTCAAGCCGTTCCACTGCGCTCATGAGATCGGACCCAAGGGGACAAGTCTGCTCCACATAGGCCGGTGCAGGGGGAGTGGCAAATCCGGGATGTCCCTTAGGGGACGGCCCGGCTCTCCTGTTCCGGCAATGGCTTGTTTTAAGGTCCCCCCTGGGGTATAGAGCCGCCCAAATCCGTCATCGATCATCACTCAAGCGAGAGGCGCCGGGCGCCGGCGAATTGCCATGAAAACCGAAATTCATCCTGATTATCATATGATTAAGGTCGTGATGACCGACGGAACCGAGTACCAGACCCGCTCCACCTGGGGCAAGGCAGGCGACACGCTGAACCTCGATATCGACCCGAAGTCGCACCCGGCCTGGACCGGCGGCAACGCCCAGCTGATGGATCGCGGCGGCCGCGTCTCGCGCTTCCAGAAGAAGTTTTCGGGCTTCCTCAAAAAGGATTGATCCGGCCATTCCGGCCGCGAACGAAAGACGCCCCTGGAAAACCAGGGGCGTTTTTGTTTGTGGGGCGTAGCCCTGAGCTGTTGACCCGTCATCCGAGGTACTTTTCACGCGACGGGTCGCGTGAAAAGCCTCGAAGGATGAACGGCCGAAATGCAGCAGCCGGGCCGTCGCCCTTCGAGGCTCGCCGAAGAGGCGAGCACCTCAGGGTGACGGATTGATTGAATTTTACCGCTCGAACGCGGCCTTCAGCGCGTTCAGGTGCGGCACCAGCGGATTGCCGATGCTGGGCTGTTCGGCCGGCGGGGTGTGGATGGTGGTGTCCAGACGGCGCACGCGGGTCTGCAGGCTCATCGAGCGGTGGATCAGGTCCTGGAGCTGCGACGGCAGCTTCTCGATGGTGTCGGCGGGGCCGGGATCGGCGGCGGAAAGCTTGACCTTGGTCTTTTCGCGATTGGCCTGGCCCAGCGTCATCTCGCCTTCCTTCACCGCGCGATGCAGCAGCAGCCACGAGGCGAGCTGCATCAGGCGGGTGGTGAGGCGCATGCTCTCGGTGGCGTAGGTGAGGCTGACGGCGCGATCGAGCGCCTTGGCCTCGGTGCGGCCCGCGCCGTCGAGATAGGCGGCGGTCGCTTCGACGAGATCCATGCCTTCGCGGAACAGGGCGCCGAACGCCGCAGAATTGGTGAACCGCTCGCTGAGTTGAACGAGAGCGCCGTCGGCTTGCAAACGTTCCATGGTTAACGCCCCTTACGCAACTATCTACCGATCCGGCTTGGCGCCGGCTTATGATGAACAAATCATTGCGCGGTCGAACCGCGGAGTCCAGCGACAAGCGCGGATATGGTTTCCGCGGGTCCTTCCTCGGAATTCAACGGAATGAGGCTCTTGTTTTGACGCGTTTTCTTGACGCGAGCCGGTATCCACTTCGCTCGAAAACGCTTTGGACCAAAAAAAGAGCCGCCGGAAAACCGGCGGCTTTGAAAGTTGATAACAGGGAGGCGTCAAACAGAGTGGACAGGAGCCACTCGGTGTCCAAACGAGGACAGTTCCAGTCATAAACCCGAAAGCTTAATGTGGAGTAAACGAACGATTTTTTTGAGGGTTCGTTAGCCATGTCGGTCAGTGGCCGAGGGCGTTGAGGAACAAACTCTCTACAGGTCGCCGCGGCGAAGGCCGAAAGCAAATCCTCATGGTGAGGAGCGCGCCGTTCGCGCGCGTCTCGAACCATACAGGCCCCGCTCCTGCCCGCGGCCGTCCTTCGAGACGACCGCTTCGCGGTCCCTCAGGATAAGGATTGTGCCAAATGGACAGCGTCAATCCAGCGTCGGGCCCTACGACTTGAACACGCTGTTCGCCGTATCGCGCGAGGCGCGCTTTTTGGCGGCGGCTTCCTCCAGCCTTGCGATCTCGGTCTTGAGCAGGGTGACGCGCTCGGTCAGTTCCTCGACCGACAAGAGTGAGAGGTCCTGTCCGATCTCATGGCTGGTCTTCTTGCGCGGCCGGTCGTCCTCTTCCATCGACATCGTCGTTCTCCTGCATTCACGCGCCAAACGAGGCTGGACGGTTGCCAGCGTGGGCCATGCTGGCTAATCAATGGCCTCGTTCATTCTGCACCTTTGCTCAAGGACAAATCATGGACAAGCTGCCCGCGCAAATGACGGTGGTCGCCATCTCCAAGCCCGGCGGACCCGAGGTGCTGGTGCCGGAACAACGCACCGTGCCGCAGCCCGGTCCCGACGAGATCCTGGTCAAGGTGCAGGCCGCCGGCGTCAACCGGCCCGACGTGGCGCAGCGCTCCGGCGCCTATCCGCCGCCGCCCGGCGCCAGCGACCTGCCGGGCCTGGAGATCGCGGGTGAAGTGGTGGCGGTTGGCAACAACGCCAGGAGGCACAAGATCGGCGACAAGGTGATGTCGCTGGTCGCCGGTGGCGGCTATGCGCAGTACTGCATCGCCCAGGACGCCCAGGCGATGACCGTGCCGCCGGCGCTGTCGATCAAGGAAGCCGGCGCGTTGCCGGAAACGCTGATGACGGTCTGGCACAATGTGTTCGAGCGCGGCGGCCTCAAGGCCGGCGAGACGCTGCTGATCCATGGCGGCTCCTCCGGCATCGGCACCATGGCAATTCAGCTTGCCAAGGCGTTTGGCGCCAAAGTGTTCGTCACCGTCGGCTCGCAGGACAAGGTCGATGCCTGCCTCAAGTTGGGGGCCGACCGCGCCATCAACTACAAGAACGAAGACTTCGTTGCCGTGGTGAAGACGGAGACCAACAATGCCGGCGTCAACCTGATCCTCGACATGGTCGCGGGCGAGTATGTCGACCGCAACTACGACGCCGCCGCGGTCGACGGCCGCATCGTCCAGATCGCGACCCTCAACGGCCCCAAGGTCAACGTCAACATCGCCAAGGTGATGGTGAAGCGGTTAACCCATACCGGCTCCACGCTGCGCCCCCGTACGAATGCGGATAAGGCGGCGATGGTCGCGGCGATCGAGGAGAACGTCATGCCGCTTTTGCGCGAAGGCCGCGTAAAACCGCTGATGGACAGCTCATTCCCGCTGGAAAATGCCGCCGACGCGCACCGGCGCATGGAGACCAGCGCGCATATTGGCAAAATTGTGTTGGAGGTCTAGGCCTCTGGCCCACAGGGCCGGGCGGAAACCCTTTGATTTTCCTCGCTTTCGTGGCATCTATCGCGACGCACCGAACCAATTCCGTCCGGTCTGAAATCGCCTTGCACTCAAAGTTTGCGTCGAACGCGGAGAACTGACCTTGCGTCTGATCAGGTGCCTCGCGCCCATCGCGCTGGGCCTCATGATTCTTGTCGCCGCGTCCCCTGCACGCGCGCTTGACGCTGTCAGCGTCCGCAGCGATGCGCCCGCGATCGACCTCACCGGCGTGCTCGAGCATCAGCGCAGCGATGCCGACCGCATCCAGGTCTCGACCGCACCGGGCACCGACGGCATCGTCCGCCGCATCGAGGTGCGCGCCCGCGAAGGCGGCCAGAATTGGGTGGTGTTCGCGCTCGCCAACAACACCGACGATCAGCTCGACCGCCTGATCGTCGCCCCGCACTACCGCATCGTCTCCTCCGGCCTGTTGTGGCCCGACCTCGGGCTGTCGCGCATCGCGACCATCACGCCCTCGACCGGCGACCGGCCGGAGCGGCAGGAAAGTCCGACCGCCGACGTCTTCCGCATCACGCTCGACCCGGGCGCCGTCATCACCTTCGTCGCGGAACTGCGCACCGACAAGCTGCCACAGCTCTATCTGTGGGAGCCGGAATCCTACAAGGACAAGGTCAATTCCTTCACGCTCTACCAGGGCATCGTGATCGGCATCTCCGGCCTGCTTGCGCTGGTGCTGACCATCCTGTTCGTCGTCAAAGGCAGCATCATGTTCCCGGCGGCCGCGGCGCTGGCCTGGGCGGTGCTGGTCTATATCGGCGTCGATTTCGGCTTCTGGGGCAAGGTGCTCGACATGTCGAACAACGCCGAGCGCATCTGGCGCGCGGCGGGTGAAGCCATCCTGGCGGCAACGCTGCTGGTGTTCTTGTTCGCCTATCTCAATTTGAGCCGTTGGCACGTGCGCTACTCGCACATCACGGTGGGCTGGCTTGCCTTCCTGGGCTCGCTGGTGGCGCTCGCTTTGTTCGATCCGGCCGTCGCCTCCGGCATCGCGCGCATATCGCTGGTGCTGATCGCCTTCGCCGGCTTCGCGCTGATTGTCTATCTGTCGACCCACGGCTTCGACCGCGCGGTGCTGCTGATCCCGACCTGGTTCCTGCTGGTGGTCTGGGTGGTCGCGGCCGGCATGACGGTCGCGGGCTCCGTCACCAACGATATCGTCGGCCCCGCGCTGCTCGGCGGCCTGGTGCTGATCGTGATGCTGATCGGGTTTACGGTGATGCAGCACGCCTTTGCCGGCGGCGGCGCCACCACCGGCGTCGTTTCCGACATCGAGCGGCGGGCGCTGGCGCTGGCCGGCTCCGGCGATTTGATCTGGGACTGGGACGTCTCCGCCGACAAGGTCTTCACCAGTCCCGAGACTGAGGCCCTGCTCGGGTTGAAGCGCGGCACGCTGGAAGGCCCGGCGGCATCGTGGCTCGAGGTGCTGCATCCGCTCGACCAGGATCGTTTCCGCGCCGCGCTCGACAGCGTGCTCGACCAGCGCCGCGGCCGCCTGGTGCAGGATTTTCGCCTGCGCACGCCGGACGGTCATTTCATGTGGTTCGCGCTGAAGGCGCGCCCGGTGGTCGGCTCCGACGGCGAGGTCTCGCGCGTGGTCGGCACCCTCACCGACGTCACCGAGCAGCGCATCGCCGAAGAGCGCCTGCTGCACGATTCCGTGCATGACAACCTCACCGGCCTGCCTAACCGCAAGCTGTTCATGGACCGGTTAGGTGCGGTGGCGCATTTCGCCAAGACCATGCCGACGATGCGGCCGACGCTGATGGTGATCGATCTCGACCGCTTCAAGCAGGTCAACGATTCCGTCGGCATCGCGGTCGGCGATTCCATCCTGCTCACGCTCGCCCGCCGCCTCACCCGCATCCTGAAGCCCCAGGACACGCTGGCCCGGATGGCGGGCGACCAGTTCGGCCTGATCCTGCTGTCGGAGCAGGATCCCGCCCGCATCACCGCCTTCGCCGAGACCATCCGCAAGACCATCCGCGCGCCGATCGCCTTCAACGACCGCGAAATCTTCCTGACCGCCTCGATCGGCCTCGCGCTCTCCGATCCGCAAGCCCAGCTCACCGACGAGATCATCAAGGACGCCGAGCTGGCGATGTATCATTCCAAGCGCATCGGCGGCGACCGCATCGACGTCTACAAGCCGGCGATGCGCGCGCGCAAGACCGACCGCCTGACGCTGGAGAGCGAGCTGCGCCGCGCCATCGAACGGCAGGAGCTCACGATCCTGTACCAGCCGATCGTGCGACTCGAGGACCGGTCGATCGCGGGCTTCGAGGCGCTGTGCCGCTGGGATCATCCCAAACTCGGGCGCATGGCGCCGTCGGAATTCATCACCATTGCGGAAGAGACCGGGCTGATCGTCGACCTCGGCATGTTCGTGCTCGACCAGACCGCCAAGCAGCTCTCGATCTGGCAGCGCGCAATGCGTTCGCGCGAGCCGATCTTCGCTTCCGTCAACGTCTCCTCGCGCCAGTTGCTGCGCCACGACCTGATCCACGACATCCGCACCGTGCTGTCGCGCTCGTCTGTGGCGCGCGGCACGCTCAAGCTGGAACTGACGGAATCGCTGGTGATGGAGAATCCGGAGCACGCGGCGCAGATGCTGACGCGGATCCGCGAGCTCGGCACCGGGCTGTCGCTCGACGATTTCGGCACCGGCCATTCCTCGCTGGCCTATCTGCAGCGCTTCCCGTTCGACACCATCAAGATCGACCAGTCGTTCGTGCGCACCACCAACCGCGGCACCCGCCCGGTGATCCTGAAATCGATCATCGCGCTGGCGCACGACCTCGGCATGGACGTGGTGGCGGAAGGCGCCGAGACCGATTCCGACGCGGTCGAGCTCTACCAGATGGGCTGCGAATACGCGCAGGGCTTTGCCTTCGGCGAGCCGATGGACGCCGATGCCGCGATGCGGCTGCTCACGGAAGTACGGCTGGAAGCCGCGAGCTGATGCAAAACGCGCGCTGCTTTCCCTTCTCCCCTTGTGGGAGAAGGTAGCGCGAAGCGCCGGATGAGGGGTCGCCTCCGAGAATTCCGACGTAAGAGATTCACGCGCGGAGGAAGACCCCTCACCCGTCTCGCCGCGATGCGGCGAGCCACCCTCTCCCACAAGGGGAGAGGGGAAGAGCGGCGCTCACCCAGGACGCCGCCGGTCGCTTTTCCGCTTCGTGAATCTCACGCTCTGGCCGTCCGGCATCCGCGTCGCCACAAACCCTGCGGCGAGGCAGGCTTCGCGCTGCGGCATCTGGATGTCGGGGCTGCGCAGGCTGTCCCACCATGAGGCCCGATGCGCCGCACGCGGCAGGGCGGCGCCGATGATCTCCTCGATCTGCTCATAGGTCAGCACGAATTCCGTCTGCTTCTGCCGCATCAGATAGTCGCGCAACGCGTCGTAATCGTTCACCGTCGTCCCTCGTGCGATACCCAAATCCGCTCAATAAGGTCTGCCGAAAACCGGGAGCTGCATAAACCGTTTCTTAACTCATTGCGACGGCGCCGTCCCGGCTTAAACACTACTCAAGCTTTCGGGCGCATCCACTGATGTCGGGAGCAGGCGATGTTGTCTGGATGGCGCGAAGTCACGGCCCGCCGGCCGTGGCGAATCTCGGCGAAGCTGCTGATCATCTCGTCCGTGGTGACGGTGATCGGCTTTTCCGCCATTTGCGTCAACGTCATGCTGGACATGCGCCGCGGCGAGGAGGCGCTGGCCCGCCAGACCCTCGAGAACCTGGCAACGACCATCGAGTCCGACATCAGCCGCAACATCGAGATCTACGATTTGTCCTTGAAGGCGGTCGCCAGCAGCATGCTGCTGCCCGAGATCGCCACGGTCTCGAAGCCGATCCGCCATCTCATCTTGTTCGATCACGCGACCACGGCGAGGCATTTCGGCGCGATCCAGGTGTTCGATGCCGACGGCAGGCTGACCATCGACGCCTCCACGCTCGATCCCCTTGCGGAGAACCGGGGCGACGAGGAATACTTCAGGGTCCATCGCGACAATGCCGGCGCCGGACTGTTCATCAGCCGCCCGATGCTGTTTCGCGGCGCCTACTCGATCGTGCTGAGCCGCCGCATCAGCGACACCGACGGCGGCTTTCTCGGCGTCGTCGCCGGCTCGATCCGCTTCAGCTATTTCCACGAATTGTTCGAGCGGCTGAGCCTCGATCCCGCTGATACCATCACGGTGCTGAGGCGAGACCGCACCATCATGATGCGGCGGCCGTTCGACCTCGACGTCATCGGCAAGAACCTGGCGACGGTCCGGACCTGGAAGCCCGATAATCTGCAGGCGGGCGGGTCCTATGCGGGCCGGGGGCCGGTGGACACAACGCCGCGTCTGTACGTGCGCAGTAACGCCTCCGGTCCGCTGTTCGTCGTGGCCGGCAAGCCGCTGGCCGCCGTGTTCGAGCTGTGGCAGAAGGAAGCCTATCGGATCGGTGCGGTGGTGCTGGCGCTCATCCTGTTCGTGCTGGCCTCGACCCTGGTGCTCGCCCGCGAGATTGGCCGGCGCGCCGAAGCCGAAAGCAAGCTCGAGGAGATGGCGACGACGGACGCCCTCACCGGCTTGCGCAACCGCCGCAAGTTCGACCAGGTGATCGACGTCGAATGGCGCCGCGCCATGCGACAGAAGACGCCCGTTGCGCTCTTGATGATCGATGCCGATCACTTCAAGGCCTACAACGATACGTTCGGCCACCAAGCCGGCGACCAGGTGCTGGTCGGCATCGCCATCTGCATTTCCGATTCGGTGCGCCGCGCCGGCGACTGCGCCGCCCGCTATGGCGGCGAGGAGTTCGCCGTGCTGCTGCCGGACACCTCGGCCACCGACGCTTTCATGATCGCAGAGACGATCCGCGGCAAGGTGCAGGGCTGGTCCGACGACCAGGCGACCTCGACCGTCTCCTGCGGCATCGCGAGTCTCGTTCCCACGGCAGACATCGACTGGCCGATCCTGATCGCCGCCGCCGACAAGGCGCTCTATGCGGCGAAAGCCGGAGGCCGCAACCAGTCCGTGGTCGCAAGCTTGCCGAAGCTGTCGCTGGTGGCGTGAGGCCGCTGCTCCAAGGCCGTCATTGCGAGGAGCCCGCGACAAAATTGCGAAGCAATTTTGCGCTGGTGCGACGAAGCAATCCAGACTTTCTCCGCGGAAGCATTCCTGGATTGCTTCGCTTCGCTCGCAATGACGGTGAGGAGACAGCCTCGCACTACTGCCCCAGATACTTCTTCATCTCCGCGATCAGGCCGTCGCGCAGCTCGGGGCGCTGCAGGCCGTAGGCGATGTTGGCGCGGAGGAAGCCGGGCTTGGAGCCGCAATCGTGGCGCTCGCCCTCGAACTCGACGCCATAGAACTTTTGCGATTTGGCGAGACCGATCATGGCGTCGGTGAGCTGGATCTCGCCGCCGGCGCCGCGCTCCTGGGTCTGAAGGATCTTGAAGATTTCCGGCTGCAGGATGTAGCGGCCGGTGATCGACAGATTGGAGGGCGCGGTGCCCTTCGCCGGCTTCTCGACCATGCCGTCGACCTCGAACATCTTCCCGGTGCGTTTTCCGACGCCGCAGATGCCGTACTGGTGGGTGAGATGGTCGGGCACCGCCTCGACCGCGATGACATTGGATTTTTCGCCCAGCGTGCCGGCGGTCTCGATCATCTGCTTCAGGCAGCCGGGCGAATTGAGCACGAGCTCGTCGGGCAGCACCACCGCGAACGGCTCGTTGCCGACGATGTCGCGCGCGCACCAGACCGCGTGCCCGAGGCCGAGCGGCGCCTGCTGGCGGGTGAAGCTGACGGCGCCGGCTTCGGGCTGGTTCTGTGCCAGAACGTCCTGCTCGGTCTTCTTGCCGCGCGCCGCCAGCGTGGCGTCGAGCTCGAACATCCGGTCGAAATGATCTTCGATGACATTCTTGTTGCGGCCGGTGACGAAGATGAAGTGCTCGATGCCGGCTTCCCTGGCCTCGTCATAGACGTACTGGATCAGCGGCTTGTCGACGATGGTCAGCATTTCCTTCGGCATCGCCTTGGTAGCGGGCAGGACGCGGGTGCCGAGGCCGGCGACGGGAAATACGGCTTTGCGGATTTTCATGGGATTGATCGAATACCTTGAGACGCGCGTGAATGATGCAATGGCGGCTTGCTACCCGGTTTGCAGCCGGTAACAAAGGCGGATGTAGGGCCCCGCCCCCTTGAGTGAGAAAAGGGGGCCCACAAAATTTCACCTTTGTTAAGCTATTGGCAACCGTAACAAGGCCTCCTGAAGGCGGATTTTTGGCCGGACGGGTGGGGGACATGATGCAATCAGTGGCAAGGCTGGCAGTGGCAGGGCTGGCAAAGCGCGCTGGATCTCTGACCGGCGCAACGATGATTGCGGCCGTCCTGTTGCTCCCTGTCTCCGCGCGCGCCCAGGCGCAAAACGGCCTGTCGAACCTGTTCGGCGGTATTTTCTCCGGCGCGACCCCGGCACCCTCGCAGCCTGCGCCCACGCCCGGCGGCACTCAACCCTGGAGCGGCGAGGACGGCGCGTCCGGCCATCCGCTGATGAGCGCATCGGCAATCCGCGAAGCCGCCGCCAATTTCAACAATTGCGTCGCTGCGATGTGGCCCGATGCCGCACGGCGCGGCATCACGCAGGAGAATTTTCAGCGCTTCACCGCAGGGCTCGCGCCCGACCTGCGCATCATGGACCTGATGGATTCGCAGCCGGAGTTCACCAAGTCGATCTGGGACTATCTCGACATCCTCGTGAACGACAACCGGCTCGCCAAGGGCCGCGAGGTCCTCGCCAAGTACAAGGCGCAGTTCGACGCCACCGAAAAGGCCACCGGCGTCGATCGCTACATCATCGCCTCGATCTGGGGCATCGAATCCAACTACTCGACCCAGATGGGCGATCGCAGCGTGCTGCAATCGACCGCGACGCTGGCCTGCATCGGCCGCCGCCAAGCCTATTTCAAGGACGAATTCCTTTCCGGCCTGGAAATCCTCAACCGCGGTGATCTCAGGCCCGAGCAGATGCGCGGCTCCTGGGCCGGCGCCTTCGGTCCGACGCAGTTCATGCCGACCGCGTTCAAGCGCTTTGCCGTGGACGGCGACGGCGACGGCCGGCGCGACGTCGTCGACAATCCGACCGACCTGATCGCATCCACCGCCAACAATCTGAAGAAGGACGGCTGGCAGAGCGGCCAGACCTGGGGCTACGAGGTCGTGGTGCCGCAGGGCTTCAACTACATGCTGGCCGATCGCGCCAAGGCGATGACGATCGCACAGTGGGAGAAGCTCGGGCTCAAACGCCCGGCCAACCAGCCCTTTCCGCAGCCGGCGGAGAAAGCCTATCTGCTGGCGCCCGCCGGCGCGCAGGGACCGGGCTTCCTGATGCTGCAGAATTACCGCGTTATCATGAGGTACAATCCGGCGGAGGCCTATGCGCTGGCGATCGGTCATTTCGCCGACCGGCTGCGCGGCGGCCAACCCTTCGTGCAGCCCTGGCCGCGCCAGGAGCGGGAGCTGTCCCGCACCGAGCGGCTGGAACTCCAGCAGCTGCTGGCCCAGCGCGGCTTCTACAAGGGCACCCCGGACGGCCAGTTCGGCGGCCAGACTCGCGAGGCCCTGCGCAGCTTCCAGGCCTCGATCGGGGTGCCGGCGGACGGATTTGCCTCCTCGGACGCGCTGGAACGGCTGCGAGGACGGTAAAATCGCGCCGAAAGTAACCCTGAACAGGGATTTTACGCGCCGGCCTTGACGGGGACCGCTGATCCCCGTGTATGGCCTAGAGAGACCATAAGAAAATCCGCGAGAGAATCTGCCCGTTTGCGGCCGGATTCCGTTATTATATTGAACCCGTTCCGATCCCCGTTGCGCGTGCCCGAGATCGCATGTCGAAGCATAAGTCCCTGTTCAAGGCGCTGACCGAGACCGGCCCGTTGATCGCGCTGGGGACGGCGCTTGCGATCCTGGTATCGGTCGCGGGGCCCGCCTCGGCGCAATTTTTCAACTTCCCCGGCTTCGGCGGCCCGCCGCAGCGCGCGGCCCCGCCACCACCAAGGGGCGGCGGAGGCGGCGGCGGATGGTTCGGCGGCGATTTCTTTGCGCCGTTCCAGCAGCAACAGCCGCAAGCGCCGCGCCAGGATTTTTCGCGCGCGCCGGCACCTAGCAAGCGCGACACGATTCCCGACAAGAACGTGCTGGTGATTGGCGACGGCATGGCCGACTGGCTCGCCTATGGCCTGGAAGACGCCTACACCGAACAGCCCGACATGGGCGTGATCCGCAAGCACAAGACCACGTCCGGCCTGATCAGGTACCAGCCGAAGGGCGAGCCCTCGGATTGGGCGGCCGCGGCGAAGGGCATCCTCGAGACTGAAAAACCGGACGTCATCGTCGTCATGCTCGGCCTCAACGACCGCATCGCGATCCGCGAGGCCGCACCCGACAAATCCGACAAGCCCGCGGACAAGGACAAGAAGAACGACAAGGGCGCGCGCGCCAAGCCGCCGGCAAAGCCTGGCGACGCCAAGCCCAACGCCGGCGACACCGCCGCCAAGCCGGACGATAAGCCGGCCGACAGCGACCTGCCGCAGGATGACGCCGACAACGCCGATACGCCGGCGGCCGCAGCGCCCGAGAAGACCGCGCGCAATCCGAACGGCCTCTACGAGTTCCGCGACGACCGCTGGGTCGAGCTGTACGGCAAGAAGATCGAGGAGCTGACCAACGTCCTCAAGAGCAAGGGCGTGCCGGTGCTCTGGGTCGGCCTGCCCGCGATCCGCGGCCCCAGGGGCACGGCCGACATGCTGTTCCTGGATTCGCTCTATCGCGAGGGCGCCGCCAAGGCCGGCATCACCTATGTCGATGTGTGGGACGGCTTTGTCGACGAGGCCGGCCGCTTCCTGCAGAAGGGCCCGGATTTCGAGGGCCAGATCCGCCAGCTCCGCAGCTATGACGGCGTCTATTTCACCAAGCCCGGCGCGCGCAAGCTCGCCCACTATGTCGAGCGCGAGATCACGCGCCTGCTCGCGGGACGCTCCGGCCCGATCGCGCTGCCGAGCGAGCCTGCGACGCCCGACACCAGCGCCGAGCCGGGCAAGCCCGCGCCGCGGCCGCTGGCCGGGCCGATCGTGCCGCTGGTTGCCGCCTCGATCTCGACCGATCAATTGCTGGGCGGACCGGGCTCGCGTCCCGCCGCCGTCGATGCGCTCGCTGCGAAGACGCTGGTGAAGGGCGAGCCGCTGGCAGCGCCGGCGGGCCGCGCCGACGACTATGCCTGGCCGCGCCGCGAAGTCGGGCGCGAGCAGGCCAAGGGCGATACGCCGATGGCGGCGACGACGCCTGACGGCGGTGCGCCGGGTGCGGCCGCAGCGATCGCGCCGCCAAAACTCGCGCCGAAGAAGCCGCCGGTGCAGCAGCAACCGGCGCAAGCAGCCCCGTCAATGCGCGATTTCTTCGGCTTCGGCTCTCCGCCGCCACCGCCACGTCAATTGGCGCCGGCGCCGCGCTATCCGAATCCCAACCCCGCGATCCCGCGTCCGCCGGGCAACGTCGGGCGGTCGGCGGAAGTGTTCCGGTAGTCGCCTCTCCGACTTGAGATGTCATTCGGGGGCGCGAATGACGTGCCTGGCCTCAGCCGTAATAGCGCCAGCGCGGCGGCGGGCGACGGGCGGGGCGTGACATCAGCAGGGCAAGTGCGAAGCCGATGCCGCCGGCGACCAGCAGCGCGCCGAGCGGGTTGTCCTGCACCTTCTGCGCGATCGCTTGCGTGCCATCGCGGAACGTGTCCTGGCCTGCCTCATAGGCGTCCTTGGCGTAGCTCGCGGCGGTGTCCGTAGCATCGCGCGCCGCATCTTTCGCCTGACCATACAGGTTCTGCACGGTGCCGGCGGCCTCGCGCGCCTTGCCTGAAGCCTGCGTCTTCGCATCTCCCGCCATCTCGCCCACGGTGCCTTCCACGCCGCCCGCCATTTCCTTTGCTGATCCGATGATCCGATCCGCGTCCATGATAATCCTCCTCGGTGATCAGCCGAAGTAACCGATCAGAAGCAACGCGGTTCCTTGCATTTACCTACAGAATGAGCCCGCCATCGACGACGAGGGTCTGGCCGATGATGTAGGAGGACAGCGGCGACGCCAGGAACAGCGCCGCGCCCGCCATGTCGGCCGGCGTGCCCAATCGCCGCAGCGGAATCCGCGACAGCGCATCTTCGAGCCGCCTGGGATTGTCGGTCGTCACCTTCGTCATCTTGGTGTCGACGAGGCCGGGCGCGATGCCGTTGACGCGGATGCCGTCCTCCGCCCAGGCCTCGCCCAATGTCCGCGTCAATCCGACCGCACCGGTCTTCGACGCGTTGTAGGCGGGATTGCCCATGGTGGAATGATAGGCTGCGGTCGAGGACACCATGATCAGCGCGCCCTTCGCATCGCGCAACATGGAATGAAAGCGCGTCGCGCACGCCATCAGGCTCATCAGATTGACCTCGACCACCTTGCGGAAGCCGCTCATCTCGAATTCGCCGCGGCGATACAGCATGCGCCTTGCGCGAGCACGAGCACGTCGAGCCGCTTGAAGGCCGGCTTGAACGCCTCGATCGCGCCGGCATTGCTGACATCGAGCTGCGCATAGGCGAGACCTTCGAGGTCGGAGCCTTCCGCCGCCGAATAGTCGCTTGCGTGAGCACGCGTACCGCAAACTGCAACTTGCGCGCCCCTGGTCCGAAAGGCCTGCGCAATGCCGTTTCCGATGCCGCTGGAGCCGCCCACGACCAGCACCTGCCTGCCTGAGAAATCGAGCTCGTTCGCCATCGCCGTCTCCCTTCGTTTTTGCTTGTTTGACCTGTCTGCGGATCGATGCCAGCCTTGTCAATCGCCGGCAGCGTCGTTCCTTGCCGGTGCGGTGATCCCCGTCGACGGCGGCCTGACGGCGCGCAACGCGTGAGAGGCATGCCGTCGGGGCGTTGACACGGCCGGGCGCGGGAGTAACTTTTTCCCCAACAGAGCGGGACCAACCGCTCGCGGTTCGCGGGAGAAACGCCATGACGATCGCCATCCGGCAGCTTCAGAAATATTTCGTCGGCGAGGTTTCCGGCCTCGACCTGCGCAAGCCCCTCACCGAGAGCGAAGCGCGCGAGGTCGAGGCCGCCATGGACAAATATGCGGTGCTCGTGTTCCACGACCAGGACATCGCCGACGATCAGCAGATGGCCTTCGCGCTCAATTTCGGCGAGCGCGAGGACGCGCGCGGCGGCACCGTGACCAAGGAAAAGGACTACCGGCTCAATTCCGGCCTCAACGACGTCTCCAACCTCGGCAAGGACGGCAAGCCGCTGGCGAAGGACAGCCGCGCGCATCTGTTCAATCTCGGCAATTGCCTGTGGCACTCCGACAGCTCGTTCCGTCCCATCCCGGCAAAATTCTCGCTGCTGTCGGCGCGCGTGGTGAACCCCAAAGGCGGCAACACCGAATTCGCCGACATGCGCGCGGCCTATGACGCGCTCGACGAAGAGACCAGGGCGGAGATCGAGGACCTCGTCTGCGAACATTCGCTGATGCATTCGCGCGGCTCGCTCGGCTTCACGGAGTATACCGATGACGAGAAGGAGATGTTCAAGCCGGTGCTGCAGCGTCTGGTGCGCACCCATCCCGTGCATCGCCGCAAGTCGCTGTATCTCTCATCGCATGCCGGCAAGATCGTCGGCATGAGCGTGCCCGAGGGCCGGCTACTGCTGCGCGACCTCAACGAGCACGCGACGCAAGCCGAGTTCGTCTACGTCCACAAATGGAAGCTGCATGATCTCGTGATGTGGGACAACCGCCAGACCATGCACCGCGTCCGCCGCTACGACCAATCGCAGCCCCGCGACATGCGCCGCGCCACGGTGGCGGGCACGGAGCCGACGGTGCAGCAGCAGGCGGCGGAGTAGGCGTCACATACTGAGGGTCGTCATCGCCCGGCTGGACCGGGCGATCCAGTACTCCGAGACAATTGTGATTGAGCCGATAGGCCGCGGCGTACTGGATGCCCCGCCTTCGCGGGGCATGACACCGAGTAACTACGCGTGTCCCGCTTCGTTCGAGAGCATGCCGGGATCGATGCCGATCTTGTGCAGGGCGCGGGCATATTTGTCGTCGACGTCGTCGCCGAAGATCAGATCCGCATCCGCGTCGCAATGCAGCCAGCCATTGCTCTGGATCTCGGTCTCGAGCTGGCCCGGCGCCCAGCCGGCATAGCCGAGCGCAAGGATGGCGTGCTTGGGGCCGGAGCCCTTGGCGATGGCCCGCAAGATGTCGACGGTCGCGGTGAGGCAGACACCGTCGTCGATCCTGAGCGTCGCGTTCTCGATGTAAAAATCACTGGAATGCAGCACGAAGCCCCGGCCGGTGTCGACCGGACCGCCGCGCAGCACCTTCATGCTTTCGGCATTCTCCGGCAGCTTGATGTGCTCGCCCTTCTTGATGATACCGAGCTGCATCAGAAGCTCGGGGAAATCGATGCTGCCGGCCGGGTGGTTGACGATGATGCCCATCGCACCTTCGGCCGAATGGGCGCAGAGATAGATCACCGAACGCTCGAAACGGGCATCACCCATCACCGGCATCGCGATCAGAAGCCGGCCGTCGAGATACCCGGCGGAATTCGGGGGCGTGGAGCCCCTGCTCCGGGTGCTGTCGCCAGTCCTTTTACCTGCGGGAGCCATCGCTGAAGCACTCCGGTTTCAGTTCCCATCCTGATGTCGGGCCCCGCCACTGTCAAATCAAGGCTTGCGGGGAGCTGATTCAAGTGCATCCATCACAAGCAATTCAATGGTTTGACCTGGGGCGCCCCTGTAAAGACGTGCCATGCTCTGCATAGTTCCTATGCGTGCGGCGATTGCCGTCGCAACAACCCTGCTCGCGTCGTCGCTGGCGATGACCGCCCGCGCCGACGACGCCTCGCCCTGGCAACGCGACGGTCATTCCGCGGTGCGGTTGCTGGCGGGCTCGCGCAGCGGCGCGGTCCTGCTCGGCGGCATCGCCTTCCAGCTCCAGCAGGGATGGAAAACCTACTGGCGAACGCCGGGCGATTCCGGCGTTCCACCGCGATTCGACTTCTCGAAGTCGGACAATGTCGAAGCGGTGACAGTGATGTGGCCGGCGCCGCTGAAATTCGACGATGGCGCGGGCGGTCACTCCATCGGCTATCACAATCAGATCGTGCTGCCGCTGCGCATCGTCGCCAAGGCGGCCGACAAGCCGGTGACATTGCGCGCCGAGATCAACTACGCGGTGTGCGAAAAACTCTGCATTCCCGTCGAGGCCAGCGCCGAGCTCGCCTTCAACAGCGTCGCCTCGACCGAGGACGCCAATCTGCGTGCAGCGCTCGATACCGTGCCCAAGCCCGCCAATATCGGCGACTCCAATCCGCTGACCATCCGCGACGTCAAGCGCGACGGCGCCAAAAAGGTGGTGATCGACGTGGTCACGCCGGATGCCCGCAACGTCAATTTGTTCGTGGAAGGACCGACGCTCGACTGGTCGCTGCCGATCCCCGCTCCGGTCGAACCCAGCCCGCCCGGCGTCAAGCGCTTCACCTTCGAGCTCGACGGACTGCCGCCGCGCGCCAAGCCTGACGGCGCCGCGCTCAAGTTCACGCTGGTCGGGCCGGAGAAGTCGTACGAGTTCAACACGAATTTGGAGTGAGCCCGAGCTGTCGTCCCGGATCTGCGCTCCGCTCCGGACAACGCTACGCGTTGCCAGGAGCTATGCTTGTCCGGGACGACACCGCGGATGGGACGCCCACCCAACCGAATCTTAACGAATGGTTGCTAATTCCCAAGCCTGCCGCAGCATGCGCGTGCGCCCTGGGGACTCTTCGACGTGGCCGTGATGGATGCAGAACCCGCAGCGACCGCACCGGCCGGGCTCATCGCGCGGCTGCGCGGCAAATTGACGGGCGGGTCCAGCGAAGCGTCGCTGACGCGGCGGCTGGCCGGCACCATCTTCATCATCCGCGTGATCAGCGCAGGCCTTGCCTATGTTTCGCAGGTGCTGCTCGCGCGCTGGATGGGCACGTCCGACTACGGCGTCTACGTCTATGTCTGGACCTGGGTGCTGCTGCTCGGCAGCATGATGGATTTCGGCCTCTCGGCCTCCGCGCAGAAGATTATCCCCGAGTACCGCACCGCGGGCGAGCAGGCGCTGCTGCGCGGCTTTCTTTCCGGCAGCCGCTGGCTGACCTTTGCCGCATCCTTGCTGGTGTCGCTGGGGCTCGCCGGCCTCGTCAAGCTGCTCTCGCCATGGATCGATCCGGCCGAAGAGCTGCCGCTCTATATCGGCTGCATGACGCTGCCCGCCTTCGTCGTCGCCAACACCCAGGACGGCATCGCGCGCTCGCACGACTGGATGCAGCTCGGATTGATGCCGCAATTCATCATCCGCCAGGCGCTGATCATCGGCATCACGGCCAGCGCATTCCTGCTCGGTTACCATCTCGGCGCGGTCGCCGCGATGGTGGCGAGCGCCGGCGCGGTGTGGATCGCGATGACCGGACAGATGGTCGTGCTCAACCGCAAGCTCGCCGGCCACATCGAGCCAGGTCCCAGGACCTATGATGTCAGGGGCTGGCTCGCCGTCTCGCTGCCGATCCTGCTGGTCGAGAGCTTTTATCTGCTGTTGTCCTACACCGACGTGCTGGTGCTTCAGCAGTTTCGCCCCTCCGGCGAGGTCGGCGTCTACTTCGCCGTGGTCAAGACGCTGGCGCTGGTCTCCTTCATCCACTACGCGATGTCGGCAACGACCGCGCATCGCTTCGCCGAATACAACGCAGCTGGCGACAAGGCGCGGCTGTCGGCCTATGTGGCACACGCCATCAACTGGACGTTCTGGCCGTCGCTGGCCGCAACCCTGGTGCTGCTCGCGCTCGGCAAACCGCTGCTCTGGCTGTTCGGGCCGCAATTCACGGTCGGCTACGACATCATGTTCGTCGCCGCGATCGGGCTGGTGGTGCGCTCTGCGATCGGGCCGGTCGAACGCCTGCTCAACATGTTAGGTGAGCAGAAGATCTGCGCCCTGGCCTACGGGCTGGCATTCGTGATGAATCTGGTGCTCTGCATCACGCTGGTGCCGCGCTTCGGCGGCCATGGCGCCGCGGCCGCGACCTCGATCTCGCTCAGCTTCGAGACGGTGCTGCTGTTCTGGATCGTGCGGCAGCGGCTGGGCCTGCACGTGCTGGCGTTTGGAAGGTAGCCGGGCCTCTCCGTTCCATCCCTTGCCGCCCCTTGCCGTCCCGACGGAAGATATGTTCCGCCGGAAGCTGGCGAATAGGGCAAATCGTCTGCCCATTAGCCGATATGGGTAGGATTTTTCTTATTCCGTCGAAGCAGTTGCCTGCCAGGGAAAGTTTATTCTACGTCGTATTGCCCAGATGACGAGATAAACCTAAGATTCCTCAGACATGATTGATCCGCTCTACGTCGCCTCCGGATTCGGCGTCGGCCTCCTTGTCGGGATGACCGGCGTGGGTGGCGGATCGTTGATGACGCCGCTCCTGATCCTGCTGTTCGGGGTCCATCCAACCACTGCGGTCGGGACCGATCTGCTCTACGCCGCCGGTACCAAGACCGGCGGCAGCGTGGTCCATGGCTGGTCGCGCAGCGTGCACTGGCCAGCGGTGCTGCGGCTCGCCTGCGGCAGTATCCCCGCGAGCGCACTGACGCTGCTCGTGCTTTGGAATCTCGATCTCAAGAGCGATGCCGAACGCAGCCTGGTCAATCTGGTGCTGTGCTTTGCGCTGGTGTTGACCGCGACCTCGCTGATCTTCCGCAAGGCCATCATGGAGCGCTACCGCAGCAAACTGGAGCGCGTCGACGACCGTACGACGGCAATTGCCACCGTGGTCACAGGCGCCGTGCTCGGCACGCTGGTATCGATTTCATCTGTCGGCGCGGGCGCCGTCGGCGTGACCGTGCTGCTGCTGCTCTATCCGCGCCTGCCGATGGCGACCATCGTCGGCTCCGACATCGCGCACGCGGTGCCGTTGACGCTGGTCGCCGGGACCGGGCACTGGGCGCTCGGCGACGTAGATTGGGCTCTGATGGGCGTTCTGCTGCTGGGCTCGCTGCCAGGCATCGTCATCGGCAGCTACAGCGCCACGCGCGTCCCCGAAACGGTGCTGCGCCTGACGCTCGCCAGCGTCCTCTTCGTGGTCGCCGGCAAGATCATGTTCACGGAATTGAACTTGTCATCCGCGATCGTGACGGCTCTGGCCTGGACTCATTGAACGGAAGCGGCGCTCCACACTCGCTGTCATCGCCCGGCTTGACCGGGCGATCCAGTACTCCGAGAAAGCTGTGGTTGAATCGATAAGCCGCGGCGTACTGGATGCCCCGGTCAAGCCGGGGCATGACAGAGAACGGATTTACTCCGCGGTCCAGCCGCCGTCGATCGAGAGGTTGGTGCCGGTGATCTGCGCGGCATCGTCGCTGCACAGGAACAGCGCCAGTGCGGCGACCTGCTCGGAGGTGACGAACTCCTTGGTCGGCTGCGCATCGAGCAACACGTCGTTGATGACCTGCTCACGCGTGAGGTTGCGGGCCTTCATGGTGTCGGGAATCTGCTTCTCCACCAGCGGCGTCCAGACATAGCCGGGGCTGATGCAGTTGCAGGTGATCTTATTTGTCGCAACCTCCAGCGCCACGGTCTTGGTCAGGCCGGCAATGCCGTGCTTGGCCGACACGTAGGCCGACTTGAATGGCGAGGCGACCAGCGAGTGCGCCGATGCCGTGTTGATGATGCGGCCCCAGCCCCTCTTCTTCATGCCGGGCACGGCGGCACGAATGGCATGGAAGGCCGAGGACAGGTTGATCGCGATGATCTGGTCCCACTTCTCGATCGGGAATTCCTCGATCGGCGAGACGAACTGGATGCCGGCATTGTTGACGAGGACGTCGACCGAGCCGAAGGTCTTCTCGCCGAGCGCGATCATCCCGGCGATTTCCGCGGGCTTGGTCATGTCGGCCGGCGAGTAGACCGCCTTCACACCAAAATCGGACTCGATCTTTGCGCGCTCCTTCTCGATGTCCTCGGGCGAGCCGAAGCCGTTGATGACCACGTTGGCACCGGCAGCGGCGAAAGCGCGCGCATAGGCGAGCCCGATGCCGCTGGTCGATCCGGTCACGACGGCGTTCTTGCCTGACAGACTACCCATTTTGTTCGCTCCTTTTTAGCGGGGGCGCGGTGACGTCCCCCGTGAGATCGTAGGTCACCATGGTCTCGCCGGACTGCGGCCGCTCGAGCGAGTCCTTGTGGCGCATCGACAGATGCACGTCGCGCACGCCGGCTTCCCAATGCTCGACCATCGCGACATGCGAGAAGTCGTAATCCTTGGAGGAGGATTCGTAATTCTTGCTGCGATAGATCAGGTGCACCACCGTCACGGTGCTTTCACGCGCGGCCTTGGAGAGGTATTCGACGGACGGATCGTTCTTCAGATAATCCGGCAATTTTCCGATCAAGTCGCGCACGGCCTTGCGGGCATTGTGCAACTGCCTGTTCTTGTCGGTGTTCATCCGCGTCCGGCTGGAAAAGCGGATGTCCTTCTCTCGCTCGGCAGCTTCGAGCAGCGAAGTCGGCAAATCCCCGCGGGCGCTGAACAGGTCGACCTGGAAGATCAGGAGGTCGCGAGCGAGCTCCGCGTCCAGCACATAGTCCAGAGGCGTGTTGGAAGCGATGCCGCCGTCCCAATAATGCTCATCGTCGATGATGACGGACGGAAAGCCCGGCGGCAGCGCGCCGGAGGCCATGATGTGCTCGGGACCGATCTTCTTGCCGAGCTTCTTGAACTCGTGATTGTCGAAATATTTGAAATTGCCCGAGGTGACGCCGACGGCGCCGACCGACAGGCGCGTCTTCAGGTCGTTGATGCGGTCGAAATCGACCAGCCGCTCCAGCGTCTTCTTCAGCGGCGCGGTGTCGTAGTAACTCTGCGCCTGCGGACTGCCAGGGGGCCAGAGCGGCGCAGGCGGGAGACGCGGCGTGAAGAAGCCGGGCACACCGAAGGTGGCGATCAGCGCGGCGCTGGTCGAGTTGAACAGCTCGCGGCTGTGGTCGCTCTTGCCGATCGGCTTCCACGGCACCGGCGCCGAGACCATCTCCCAGAATTCCTTGAGCCGCTTGACGCGGATGTGGCTCTCATTGCCGGCGATGATGGCGGCATTGACTGCGCCGATCGAGATGCCGGCGACCCACTCCGGCTCGAAGCCGTAGCCGCACAGGGCCTGATAGCCACCGGCCTGATAGGAGCCGAGCGCACCGCCGCCCTGGAGAACCAGGACGCGTTGCGCATTCGCGGGGACACTGGTGGATTGCGGACTGGTGTGATCGGTCATGCGGGAACAATAGCAGATGACGAGCGACCGTGGCGACAGATCGCCGCGGCGTCAATGCATGCCGGATCAAGTCTGGCTTATCGAGGGTCGGTCGAGGCCAGGATCATGGTCCAGAACACCTTGTATTTGGTGCCTGGAGCATAGCCCGCCGCGATGCCCAATTTTGTGACACCGCTCTTGAGCATGTTGGCCCGGTGCGGGGGCGAGTCGCGCCAGCCGGAAAACGCTTCCGCCAGCGTATGATAGCCGGCCGAGACGTTCTCGACTGCCACGGCCGCCGGATAACCGCCGGTGGCTAGCCGCTTGGCCAGCGGCGCGCGGACGTCGTGGTCCATCTTGTTGGCGGCCGCCATGGCCTGGGACTGGGATTCCGCAAGCCGCATCAGTTCGGGATCGATGACGACGGTGCCGAGGCCGTTGTTCTGGCGGTATTGGGAGATCATCACCGAAGCTGCCTGCGCATCGAGCTTTGCGCCCGGGACCGCCATATCGGCATACATCGACGGCTGCTGGACGGGCGCTTCGTTGCCGGCACAGCCGACGAGCAGCAAAGTGATGAGTATTGCGGCCGCAGCGCGCATGAATCAGAGCCCCCAAATGAGGGGCCGTTGTTGCATACCAACCGTGGCTGAAAGGTGAATTTTGCGGAAAATCTGAGCCTTCGGGCCGGCTCACCTAGCCCGCAAATATGCGGTAGCGGCGGGGCTGGAGGCCGATCGCGTCGCCGGCGCGCAGTTCCTTGCCGCGGGGGGCGTCGATCTCGATGGTTTGCCCGCCCGACAGCGCGACCTCCGCCCGCTGGACCGGGCCAAAATTTCGGACCTGCTGCACGGCGCCCTCGAAGGCGCCGCTGCCGGGCGGACCGACCAGCATGTCGTGTCGCCGCACGAACAGTCTTGACGCGCCAGGCGCAAGCCCATCTGCGTCAAGTGCGAGCGGCCGGTCGCCGAGCCGGACTACGCCGTCGGCAATCCGGACTGGAAGCTCGATGGACTCGCCGATGAAGCCGTGGACGAAGGCGGTGGCCGGGCTTTCATAGACGTCGTCGGGCGAGCCTATCTGCTCGATCCTGCCCTTGTCCATCACCACGACGCGATTGGCGACTTCCAGCGCCTCTTCCTGGTCGTGGGTGACGAAGATCGAGGTGACGTTGATCTCGTGATGCAGCGAGCGCAGCCATTTGCGCAGCTCCTTGCGCACCTTGGCGTCGAGCGCGCCGAACGGCTCGTCGAGCAGCAGGATGCGCGGCTCGATCGCGAGCGCACGGGCCAGCGCGATGCGCTGGCGCTGGCCGCCCGAGAGCTGGCTCGGATAGCGGTCGGCGAGCCAGTCGAGTTGCACGAGATCGAGCAGCTCCTTGACGCGCGCGCGGATCGCCGCCTCTTCCTTCCGGACCGCGCGCGGTTGCACGCGCAAGCCGAAGGCGACATTCTCGAACACCGTCATGTGGCGGAACAGCGCGTAGTGCTGGAACACGAAGCCGACGTGACGCTCGCGCGCGCCCTGCGCCAGCGCATCCTCGCCGTTGAAAGCGAGTTCGCCGGAGTCGGGCCAATCGAGGCCGGCGATGATCCGCAGCAGCGTGGTCTTGCCGGAGCCGGACGGCCCGAGCAGCGCCAGCAATTCGCCGTTGTCGACCTTGAGGTCGACGCTGTCGAGAGCTGCAAAGCTGCCGAACTTCTTGACGAGATTCCTGACTTCAATGGTCACGGGCGTGTCCTTCGTCGAGATGACGTTCGAGAACGGTCTTGGCAATCAGCGTGACCAGCGCCAGCATCGCCAGCAGCGAGGCGATCGCGAACGCGGCGACGAACTGGTATTCGTTGTAGAGGATCTCGACCAGCAGCGGCATGGTGTTGGTCTCACCCCGAATGTGGCCGGAGACGACCGAGACCGCGCCGAACTCGCCCATTGCGCGGGCGTTGCAGAGCAGTACGCCATAGAGCACGCCCCATTTGATGTTCGGCAGCGTGACACGGAAGAAGGTCTGAAGGCCGGAGGCGCCGAGCGAAATCGCGGCCTCCTCCTCCTGGGTGCCCTGCTCCTGCATCAGCGGGATCAGCGCCCGCGCCACGAAGGGGAAAGTCACGAAGGTGGTGGCGAGCGCAATGCCGGGCACCGCGAACAGGACCTGGATGTCGTGGTCGCGCAGCCAGCCGCCGAAATAGCCTTGCGCGCCGAACAGCAGCACGAAGACGAGCCCCGAGATCACCGGGCTCACCGAGAACGGCAGATCGATCAGCGTGATCAGGAAGGTCTTGCCCTTGAAGTCGAACTTGGCGATGGCCCAGGCGGCGACCAGACCGAACACGAGGTTGAGGCCGACCGAGATCGCCGCCACCAGCAGCGTCAGCTTGATCGCGGACAGCGCCTCCGGCTCGGCGAGCGCGGCGAGATAGGCCAGGATTCCTCTCGAGAACGCCTGCGCGAACACGACCACCAGAGGCAGCACGACGAAGACGGAAAGGAACAGCACCGCTAGCGCGATGATGACGATGCGCACCGCCCTCGGCTCGGTGCGAAGGTTGTTGCGCGCGGCCGCCGCATGCACGCGCGCCTTGGCCTCGGACGGAGAGAGCGAAACGGAATCTGCAAGCTGCATCGTCATCGACCCATCCTCAACGCGCCGGGATCCGGCTCTGCGCCCAGCGCTGGAGCCGGTTGACGGCGAAGATGATGACGAAGGAGACGATGAGCATGACCACCGCGATGGCGGTCGCATCGGCGTAGCGGAATTCGGAGAGCCGGATCACGATCAGGAGTGGCGCGATCTCGGACACGTTCGGCAAATTGCCGGCGATGAAGATCACCGAGCCGTATTCGCCGACCGCACGGGCGAAGGCGAGCGCGAGCCCCGTCAGCAGCGCCGGCCCGAGCGAAGGCAGGATCACGCGAATGATGGTCTGCCAGCGGCTCGCCCCTAAACTGCCGGCGGCCTCCTCGATCTCGGGATCGAGATCCTGGAGCACCGGCTGCACGGTGCGGACGACGAAGGGGATGCCGATGAAGATCATCGCGACGAAGATGCCGACCGGCGTGAACGCCACCTTGATGCCGAGCGCTGCGAGTGGCGCCCCTAACCAGCCCTTCTCTGCGAACAGCGCGGTCAGTGCGACACCGGCCACCGCGGTCGGCAGCGCGAACGGCACGTCGACAATGGCATCGAACAAACGCCGTTCGGGGAAGCGGTAGCGCACCAGTGCCCAGACGATGATGCTGCCCATCACCAGGTTGACGCAGGCCGCCGCGAAGGCGAGGCCGAAGGAGACGCGAAACGCGTTCAGGGTGCGGCGGCTGGAGAGGATGTTCCAAAACTGCTCGGGGCTGAGCTCGAGCGATTTCAGGAACAGGCCGGCAAGCGGAATCAGAATGATGACTGACAGCCAGGAAAGCGTCAGTCCCATGGTGAGACCGAAGCCCGGCAATGTCCGGCGTCGTGCTGCGATTGCGCTCACCAGGCCCCCTGCAAAAGCCCCTCCGACCGCGCCCGATCAGTTCTTGTAGATCTGATCAAAGACGCCGCCGTCGGCAAAATGTTCCTTCTGCGCCTTGGTCCAGCCGCCGAACACATCGTCGATGGTGAACAGCTCGACCTTGGCGAAGGCGTTTTCGTACTTCTTGGCGATCTCGACATCGCGCGGACGGTAGAAATTGCGCGCGGCGATCTCCTGACCTTCTTTGGTATACCAATACTGAAGATAAGCGTCGGCGGCGTTGCGCGTGCCCTTTTTATCGGCAACCTTGTCGACGATCGTGACCGGCGGCTCGGCCAGGATCGATTGCGGCGGCGCCACGATCTCGAACTTTGCGGGACCAAACTCCTTCAAGGCAAGGAACGCCTCGTTCTCCCAGGCCAGCAGCACGTCGCCGACGCCGCGCTCGACGAAGGTCACGGTCGCGCCGCGCGCACCGGTGTCGAGCACCGGCACCTGCTGATAGAGTTTGCCGATGAAGTCCTTGGCCTTGTCGGCCGAGCCGAGCTTCTTCTGGGCATAGCCCCACGCCGCCAGATAGTTCCAGCGCGCGCCGCCCGAGGTCTTTGGGTTCGGCGTGATCACGGCGACGCCCGGCTTGAGCAGATCGTCCCAATCCTTGATGCCCTTGGGATTGCCCTTGCGCACCAGGAACACGATGGTCGAAGTATAGGGTGATGAATTCTGCGGCAGCCGCTTCTGCCAATCGGCTGCGGTGAGACCCTTGCTCGCGATGGCGTCGATGTCATAGGCGAGCGCAAGCGTCACCACATCGGCTTGCAATCCGTCGATCACCGCGCGCGCCTGCGAACCGCTGCCGCCGTGCGACTGCTTGATCTCGACGCTCTTGCCGGTCTCCTTCTGATAGGCGCTCGCGAACGCCTTGTTGAATTCGGCATAGAGCTCGCGCGTCGGATCGTACGACACGTTCAGCAGATTGATGTCAGCGGCGAAAGCCGAGCTTGCCAAGAAGCCTGTCAGGAGCAGCCCTGCCGCGAGCGGAACGATACGGCGCATCATGTCCATCTCCATTCACTTCGAGGACCTCAGTGTCAACGAAGGCGTGCAGACATAACTCGGGGCGAAACACGTTCAAGTCAACGGAACCGGATTTCCTTGTTCGTAGCGTTGCAGCCTAGCTGTGCTACGAAATCTTCATCGTGTGAATGCCGCATTCTGTCTTGGCGCGGCCGCGCCACCGGCCGGCGCGTTCGTCCTCGCCCGCAGCCGTTCGGCTGGTGCAAGGCATGCATCCAACGGACAGAAATCCGGACGCGGCCAAAGGATGCCGCGGCAATTTGGCGCGGACGAAAATCGCTTCGATCTCCTCGCGCGAGACGTTGGCAAAGGGGTTGAACTTCAACCGCGCGCCATCGTCCTCGACGACCGGAATGTCGGCGCGCGCATTGCCCTGAAAGCGCTTGCGGCCGTTGATCCAGGCAGCGAACGGCTTTAGCGCATGCGCTAGAGGCTCCACTTTGCGAATGCGGCAGCAGGCGTCGGGATCGGAGAACCACAAGTCGCGGTCGGGATCCTCGCGCGACAGCGTCTCCTCGGCCGGCTTGATCGAGCGAACGTCCTTCAACCCCAGCGCCGTGATCAGCGTGTCGCGATAGGCCAGCGTCTCCTCGAAGAGCCAGCCGGTATCAAGGAAGACCACGGGGATCGCCGGATCGACATCCGCCATCACCTTGAGCAGCGTCGCCGATTCCGTGCCGAACGAGGACACCAGCGCAAGCTTCTCGCGGCCAACCGCCTTCAGGGCCGCGGCGATGACCTCCGCGGGCGACGCATCGCGCAGCGCGCGATCGAGCTCCTCCGCCGAGGGCAGTCCGGAGACTGACGATACCTGAGATGCGACTGCGTTCACGTGCCGACACCTTCAGAGTGACGCAGCTGCATGCGCCGGTGCAGCGCCGTGACCCGGCCATCGCCGGTCGGCTGATAGAACACCGAGTAGCGTTTTGCCGTCTGCATGAAGGCCTCCGCGTCTGCCTGCTTCTTGACCTCGAAGGAATCGAAGCCGGCGCGCAGCATGAATACGAACTGGTCGCGCAGCACCTGGCCCGTCGCACGCAATTCGCCGCGATAATTGTAGCGCTCGCGCAGCAGCCGCGCCTGGCTGTAGGCGCGGCCGTCGCGGAACGTCGGGAACACCAGCGCAACGGCGGCGAGCTTTTCGAGATGGGGCGCCAGTTCGCTGATGTCGCGATTGTTCGGCCAGATCACGCCGACCTTGCCGCCACGCGCCAGCAACGCTTCCCTTTCGCTCAGGAAGCGTTCGGCCGGCACCAGGATGTCGCCGCCGGCGGGCAGCGGCGTATCGACGGCAAGCTTGGCGAAGCTGTCGTCGACGATCTTTCCGCCGTTAACGAGTGGCATAGACGCGCTCCTTGAAAGGTTCGACGCCGAGGCGTTTCACCGTGTCCATGAACAGCTCTTCGGGCCGTTCGCGCAGCGCCAGATAGGCTTCCACGATGTCTTCGACGACGTCGGCGACCTCGTCGAATTTCACGCCGGGACCGATCAGATTGCCGAGCGCGGCATTCTCGTCGGCACGGCCGCCGATGGTGATCTGATAGACCTCCTCGCCGTTCTTCTCGACACCGAGAATTCCGATATGGCCGACATGGTGATGGCCGCAGGCGTTGATGCAGCCGGAGATGTTGATGTGCAGCCGGCCGATCAGATTGGCGAGCTCGTGATTGGAAAAGCGCCGCGTCAGCTCCTGCGCGATCGGGATCGAACGCGCATTCGCCAGCGAGCAATAGTCGAGCCCGGGGCAGGCGATGATGTCGGTGATCAGGTTGACGTTCGGCGTCGCCAGGCCGAGCTTGTCGAGCGCCTTCCATAGCGCCGGCAGGTCGCGCTTGGCGACATGGGGCAGCGCCAGATTCTGCTCGTGGCCGACGCGGATCTCGCCAAAGGAGTATTTGTCGGCGAGATCGGCCAGCGCGTCCATCTGCTCGGCGGTGGCATCACCGGGCGGCGCACCGATCGGCTTCAGCGAGATCGTGACGATGGAATAACCCTGGTTCTTGTGCGGGGCCACCGAGTTCTTGCGCCACGCTTCGAAGCCGGGATCGGCCGCGGCCTGGCGCAGCTCGTCCGGCATGTGCGGCAGCTTCTCGTAAGCCGGATAGGTGAAGCGCGAGCGGATGTCCTCGATCACCTCGTCGTCGATCTGAAGCGAGGAATTGCGAATGTGCTGCCACTCATCCTCGACCTCGCGCGAGAACTTCTCGATGCCGAGCTCGTGCACCAGGATCTTGATGCGCGCCTTGTAGATGTTGTCGCGGCGACCGTACTGGTTATAGACGCGCAGGATGGCCTCGATATAGCTGAGGATGTCGCGGCCGTGAACGAAATGCTTGATGGTCTTGGCGATGAACGGCGTACGGCCGAGGCCGCCGCCGACCAGCACCTCGAACCCCGTCTCGCCCTTCTCGTTCTTGATCAGGCGCAGGCCGATATCGTGGATCTTGATCGCAGCGCGATCATGGTCCGACGCGGTGATCGCGATCTTGAACTTGCGCGGCAGGAACGAGAATTCCGGATGCAGCGTGGTGTGCTGGCGGATCAGCTCCGACCAGATGCGCGGATCCTCGATCTCGCCGGGCGCGACGCCGGCCCACTGGTCCGAGGTGACGTTGCGCATGTTGTTGCCGGACGTCTGCATCGCATGGATGCCGACCTCGGCAAGATCGGCCAGCGCATCCGGCAGCTCCGCAAGCTTGATCCAGTTGAACTGGATGTTCTGCCGCGTCGTGAAATGGCCGTAGCCGCGGTCATATTTGCGCGCGACGTGAGCGAGCTGCCGCAACTGGTTCGACGCCAGCGTGCCGTAGGGAATCGCGACACGGAACATGTAGGCGTGCAGTTGCAGATAGACGCCGTTCTGCAGGCGCAGCATCTTGAACTCGTCCTCGGTGAGTTCGCCGGAGAGGCGGCGCTTCACCTGGTCGCGGAATTCCGAGACGCGCTCGTTGACGAGCGTGCGGTCGATTTCGTCGTAAGCATACATCAGAGAGCGCCTTAAACCTGGACCGGCGACCCGATCGTCACACCCGTGCGGCGGATCTGTTCGCGCAGATTGCCGGGCTGGACCTTGCCGTCCGCGCCGATCTGCACCGGCGCGATATAGGGACCAATCGCGCCGACGTCATCGGCGACGGACTCGGCAAGCAACGCTTTCGCCTCGTCGGAGTTGCGCACAATTGCGGCGTCCGACAGGTCCGCGGACCAGCCGTTGGCTGCGGTACGGTAGACCACGATGCCGTCCCAGGTACGGTTGGCGGTCACGACCGAGGGGCCGGCGATTTTGATCTTCTTCTGTTCAAGCGGAGAGGTCATTCGGCTGCGTCCAAGAGGTCAGAGATGATTTTCTTTGGGTTATTCTCGGGAGTTTCGCGGCGCAGGGACCCGGCATGCCGGGCCACGTCGCCGATGATGAGAATGGCGGGACCACCGTTGATCCGCCGCACCAGCTCGGGCAAGTCGCGAAGCGTGCCGATGGCGCCTTGCGCGTCGGGTCGCGTCACGCGTGCGAACACGCCGACCGGCGTTTCCGGCGAGCGGCCGGCCGCAAACAGGCCGGCGCGCACGGCAGGTGCCGCGGTCATGCCCATATAGACGACGACGGTCATTTTGGTGTCGGTCAGCGTCAACCAGTCCACCGTCTCGGCATCGCGCGCCCTGTGCGCGGTGAGGAAGGTGATGCGGGTCGCCTCATGACGATAGGTGAGCGGCACCTCGAAATCGGCGGCGCCGCCGAGCCCGGCGGTGATGCCGGGAATGATCGAATAGGCGATACCGGCCGCGCGCAAGGCTTCGATCTCTTCGCCGCCGCGACCGAACACGAAGGGATCGCCGCCCTTCAGCCGCACCACGCGCTGGCCCGCCTGTGCAGCCTCGATCATGCGCTTGTTGATGGCGTCCTGGCCGATACCGGGCCTGCCGACGCGGCGGCCGACCGGAATGCGCGCGGTGTCGCGGCGGACGCGGTCGAGAATTTCCGGCGAGACCAGTTCGTCATGAAAGACGACATCGGCATCCTGGAGCGCGCGCAGCGCCTTGATGGTCAAGAGATCGGGATCGCCGGGACCGGCACCGACGAGCGTGACGGAGCCTTCCGGCTTGTCCGTGCGCGCGAAGGCGGTCGGATCTGAAATCTTCCCAAGCGCGGCTTCCGCCTCGCCCTTGCGGCCGGCGAGCACGGCAGCGCCGATCGGACCGTCGATCACGCGCTCCCAGAAGCGCCGGCGCAACGGAAACTCGGCGATGCGCTCGTTGATGGATTTGCGGAAGGCGCCGATGAACTCGGCGAGCTCGCCGATGCGCGCCGGCAGCAGCGCCTCGATTTTCTCACGCACGCGCCGTGCCACGACCGGCGACGTTCCGCCGGTGCCGACCGCGACCACGACGTCGCCGCGATCGACAATGGCCGGGAAGATGAAGCTGGAGTGCTCGAGGTCGTCCATGACGTTGACGGGCAGGCCCAGAGCCTTGGCCCGCGCCGACATCGCAACGCCGACACCGCCCGCGCCGGCGCAGACGATGGCAATGACGCCGGAAAGATCAGTGGTCAGCGGATCGCCGTCGGCAAGCGTCACCCGCGCCGTGTCATCAGATCCGAGACCGAGGTCGTGATCGCCGTCGATCGCGTGCACGCGGAGGCGTGCGCCGGCGGCGGCAAGCACGCGCAGCTTGGCGCGCAAAAGCTCACCCGCGCCGATGAGGACCACGGGACCGGCCTTGAGATCGAGAAACACCGGCAAGAACCGCATGCGATACTCGCTTCCCCCACATACGGGGTTGACTGGAATTATTTTCTATATATGTGTCGTTTCACGCGCGCAAAGAGAAAATTTTTTCTTCTCTCCCGCGCTGCGACTATAGAATTTTCGCCTCCAAACGCAAAGTGGCAGAGATGCATCTTCTCAAGGACGATTCCGCTGCTGATCGACTGAGCAGCCCCGCGTTCACCGAGCGCGCACGTGCTCAAGAATTTTCTGCTGAACTTGCCCCCAGCATGGACCATCTCGACCAGCTCGAGGCGCAGAGCATCTATATCTTCCGCGAGGCCTTTGCCCGGTTGAAGAAGATCGCCCTGCTGTGGTCGCTCGGCAAGGACTCCAATGTCATGATCTGGCTGGCGCGCAAGGCGTTCTTCGGCCGCTTGCCATTCCCGGCGCTTCATGTCGACACCGGCAAGAAGTTTCCGGAGATGTATCGCTTCCGCGATCACTACGGCAAGGAGTGGGATCTGGACCTGCGCGTCGAGCCCTGCCCGCCGATCGATGCCGTCGACCCAACGCTGCCGCCCGCGGCCCGTTCTGCCGCGCGCAAGACCGAAGGGCTGAAGATGGCGCTGGCCAAATTCGGCTTTGACGGCCTGATCGCCGGCATCCGCCGCGACGAAGAAGCGACGCGCGCCAAGGAGCGCGTGTTCTCGCCGCGCGGGCTCGAAGGCAATTGGGACGTGCGCGACCAGCCGCCGGAGTTCTGGGACCATTTCAACGCCTCGCCGCCGCAGGGCGCCCATCTGCGCATTCACCCGATCCTGCATTGGACCGAGGCCGACATCTGGGCCTACACCAAGCGCGAGAACATCCCGATCATCCCGCTTTATCTCTCGCAGAACGGCAAGCGCTATCGCTCGCTGGGCGACCAGGACATCACCAATCCGGTGAATTCGACCGCATCGACCATCGACGAGATCCTGATCGAGCTCGAACAGACCAAGGTGCCGGAGCGCGCCGGTCGCGCGCTCGACCACGAGACCGAGGACGCCTTCGAGCGCCTCCGCGTCGCCGGCTATCTCTGATTCAAGGACGCATCGCGGCTATGAACATGATCGTCACCCCCGCCTCGCCCGCCACCCCGAACGGCACGACGCGGCCGCAAGTCCGCATCGTCATCGTCGGCCATGTCGACCACGGCAAGTCGACGCTGGTCGGCCGGCTTTTGCATGAGACCGGCAGCCTGCCCGACGGCAAGCTCGAAATGCTCAAAGCCGTCAGCGCGCGGCGCGGCATGCCGTTCGAATGGTCATTCCTGCTCGACGCGCTCCAGACCGAGCGTGACCAGGGCATCACCATCGACACCACACAAATCCGCTTCCGGACCAATTCGCGCGACATCGTGCTGATCGACGCGCCCGGCCACGCCGAATTCCTGCGCAACATGATCACCGGCGCCTCGCAAGCCGACGGCGCGGTGCTGATCATCGACGCACTCGAAGGCGTGCGCGACCAGACCCGCCGGCACGGTTATCTCCTGCATCTCCTCGGCGTGAAGCAGGTCGCGATCGTCGTCAACAAGATGGACCGCGTCGACTTCGCCGCCGAACGCTTCAAGGCGATCAGCGATGAGATTTCGGCGCATCTGCAAAGCCTCGGCGTGACGCCGACGGCCGTGATCCCGATTTCCGCCCGCGACGGCGACGGCGTCGCCGAACGGACCGACCGGATCGGCTGGTACAGGGGACCGACGGTGGTGGAGGCGCTGGACCGGCTGGAGCCGGCGCGGCCGCTGGAGGCGCTGGCGCTGCGCCTGCCGGTGCAGGCAATTTACAAATTTGACGATCGCCGCATCGTCGCCGGCCGCATCGAATCCGGCAGCCTGGTTGCCGGCGATGAGATCGTGATCATGCCAGCCGGCAAGATCGCCAGAATCAAGTCGGTCGAGAGCTGGCCGGTGACGCCGGTCGCCGGACGTCAGGGCGCCGGCCGCTCGGTCGGCATCACGCTCGACCGAGAGCTGTTCGTCGAGCGCGGCGACATTATCGCGCATGCGAACGCCGCCCCGCGCGAGACGCGGCGGCTGCGCGCACGGATCTTCTGGCTGCACGACAAGCCGCTCGCCAAGGGCGACCAGCTGCTGGTGCGCTGCGGCCCGAAGGAAAGCCGCGCCACCGTGGTCGCGATCGAGAAGGCGGTCGATCCCGGCGAGCTGTCGAGCGTCGAGAACAAGGCGATCGGCCGCAACCATGTCGGCGAGATCGACATCTCTCTCTCCAATCCGATCGCGGTCGATCCCTACACCGAAAATCCGCGCACCGGCCGCCTCGTGATCGAAGTCTCGGGGCGCATCGCTGGCGGCGGCCTCGTGCTGTCGGTCGATGCCGGCCAGCGCGCCGAGCCGGTCGACATCGTGCCGGTGGAATCGGCGCTGCGGCTGGATGAGCGCTCCGCACGCTATCGCCACAACGGCGCGGTGGTCTGGCTCACCGGCCTGCCGGCGTCCGGCAAGTCGACGCTGGCGAAGGCGCTGGAGCGGCGGCTGTTCACCAACGGCGGCTCTCCGATTTTGCTCGACGGCGACACCGTGCGGGCCGGCCTCAACAGCGATCTCGGCTTCTCCGCCACTGATCGCAGCGAGAACATCCGCCGTCTCGCCGAAGTGGCGACGCATCTCGCCCGCAACGGTCACATCGCGATCGTCGCAGCGGTTTCGCCCGCACGCGAGGACCGCGCCGCGGCGCGCCGCATCGCCGATACCGCGTTCCGCGAGATCCACGTCGCGACATCGGCCGAGGTGTGCGAGGAGCGCGACCCGAAGGGCCACTACAAGAAGGCGAGAGCCGGCGCGCTCGCATCCTTCACCGGCATCGGCAACGATTACGAGAAGCCCGAGGCCGCCGAGCTCGTGATCGACACCGCCACGCGTTCGGTCGCAGATGCGACCGACGCCATCGAGCAAATGCTGAAGACGACCGGTGTTCTGTTCGATGAGGTCGTGGATCTCGCCGCGAATATTTGAGGGCGACCTCTTACGTCTTGGCCGGGCTAGACCCGGCCATCCGCGCCGCCGTCGCATCTGGGGAGCCTGGCATGACAACGGTGGACGCCACCACGTGCTCCGCTGTCATTCCCCGCGAAGGCGGGGAATCCAGTACGCCGAGACTTCTCGGTTAGGTCCACCCGCCGCCTCTGGAATACTGGATCGCCCGGTCGGAGCCGGGCGATGACAGCGAGCTTGCCTCCCCACCTCGCCTTGACATTTTGACAGACCTCGGGGGCCTTCTCACGGCCTCGATTTTGGGGCTAATAGAGCCCCGAAAGCCGTCCTTTGCGGGCGCATTTTGCTGCTGTCGGGTCAAAAGCAGCCAAAAACAGCCATTTCCAACAAGAAAGCCCATCATGAAACGCGTCGACGCCCACGGACTGAAGATCGCCCCCGTCCTGTTCGATTTCATCGCCAAGGAAGCGGCCCCGAATACCGGCATCGCACCCGACGCGTTCTGGGCCGGGCTGGCCGCCATCATCAAGGAGCTGGGGCCGAAGAACCGCGCGCTGCTGGCGGTCCGCGATACGCTGCAAGCCCAGATCGACGACTGGCATCGCGCCAACAAGGGCAAGCCGTTCGACATCAACGCCTACACGGCCTTCCTGAAGGAGATCGGCTATCTCCTGCCCGAGCCGGCGACCCAGAAGGTCGAAACGGCCAATGTCGACGAGGAGATCGGCAAGATCTGCGGCCCGCAACTCGTCGTGCCCCTGACCAATGCGCGCTATGCGCTGAACGCGGCGAATGCGCGCTGGGGTTCGCTCTATGACGCTTTCTACGGCACCGATGCGATCCCGCACGATGCCGCCGACGCGGGCAAGGGCTACAACAAGGCACGCGGCGACAAGGTGATCGCCAAGGCCAAGGCGTTCCTCGATGCCGCCGTGCCGCTCGCGACCGGCAGCCACACCGACGTCACCGCCTATAGCGTGGTCGCCAGCCAGCTTGCGGTGAAGCTGAAGAGCGGCAACGCCACCGCGCTGAAGAACGCCGCGCAGTTTGCCGGCTTCCAGGGCGATGCGGCGGCACCTTCCGCCGTGCTGCTCGTCAACAACGGCCTGCACGTCGAGGTCAAGATCGACCGCAACAACATGATCGGCAAGGACGATCCGGCCGGCGTCGCCGACATGATCATGGAGTCCGCGGTCTCCACCATCCTCGACATGGAGGATTCGGTTGCCGCGGTCGACGCCGAGGACAAGGTGCTGGTCTATCGCAACACGCTCGGCCTGATGAACGGCACGCTCTCGGCCGATTTCGAGAAGGGCGGCAAGACGCTGACGCGTTCGCTCAACACCGACCGCTCCTACAAGACGCCGGACGGCAAGGGCGAGGTGACGTTGCACGGCCGCAGCCTGCTGCTGATGCGCAATGTCGGCCACCACATGTTCACCGACGCGGTGCTGGACGAGAAGGGCGAGGAGATTCCGGAAGGCCTGCTCGATGCCGCCGTCTCCGGTCTGCTTGCGATTCATGACCTCAAGGGCAATTCCAAGGTCAAGAACAGCCGCACCGGCTCGGCCTATATCGTCAAGCCGAAGATGCACGGCCCGGACGAGGTGTCGCTGACCTGCGAGATCTTCAATCGCGTCGAGAAGATGCTGGGCCTTCCCGAGAACACCATGAAGGTCGGTATCATGGACGAGGAGCGGCGCACCACCGTCAACCTGAAAGCCTGCATCCAGCGCGCCTCCAGGCGCATCATGTTCATCAACACCGGCTTCCTCGACCGTACCGGCGACGAGATCCACACCTCGATGGAGGCGGGTCCGATGATCCGCAAGAACGAGATGAAGGCGCAGGCCTGGATCAAGGCCTATGAGGACTGGAACGTCGACATGGGCCTGATCGACGGCCTGCCCGGCCACGCCCAGATCGGCAAGGGCATGTGGGCCGCGCCGGACAAGATGGCGGACATGCTGCAGCAGAAGCTCGCCCATCCGCAGGCGGGCGCCACCACAGCGTGGGTACCCTCGCCGACCGCGGCGACGCTGCACGCGCTGCACTACCATCAGGTCAACGTGACCGCGCGCCAGCAGGAGCTCACCAAGGGCGGGCCTCGCGCGAAGCTCTCGGACATCCTCACCATTCCGGTGTCGAAGTCGAACTGGGCGCCCGACGACGTCAAGCAGGAGATCGACAACAACTGCCAGGGTATCCTGGGTTACGTCGTGCGCTGGATCGACCAGGGCGTCGGCTGCTCCAAGGTCCCCGACATCCACGACGTCGGCCTGATGGAGGACCGTGCGACCTTGCGCATCTCCAGCCAGCACCTCGCCAACTGGCTGCACCAGGGCGTCATCACCGAGGCCCAGGTGATGGAATCCCTCAAGCGCATGGCCGTCGTCGTCGACAAGCAGAACGCGAGCGATGCGCTCTATCAGCCGATGGCGCCCTCCTTCGACGGTGTCGCGTTCAAGGCGGCCTGCGACCTGGTCTTCAAGGGGCGCGAGCAGCCGAACGGCTACACCGAATACATCCTCACCGCGCGCCGCCGCGAAGCGAAGGCGGCAGGCTGAGGAGGATTGCATCGAGCGGGCGAAACGTCGCGGCGCGCAGCGGAACGGCCGCGCGCCGCTTGCGTTGTCGGGCCATCAACCAATGGGAGATGGTCATGGACTGGAATCGCATCGAAGGAAACTGGAAGCAGTTCAAGGGATCCGCCAAGGAGAAATGGGGCAAGCTCACTGACGATGATCTCAAATTGATCGAGGGCCGCCGCGAGCAACTCGAGGGCCGGCTCCAGCAACGCTACGGCAAGGCCAAGGATCAGGTGCGTCAGGATGTCGACGACTGGCTCAAGTCGCTGCATTGAAGCAGCCGCAAGCAAAGCCCCGGCGCAAGCCGGGGCTTTTTCGTTGCGACAGCGACGGTACGAGGGAAGGACCTTGCCCGCGCTAAAACACCGTCAGGTATTTCAGCAGCGACACGACGCCGATGATGATGACGACGACGCGCGCGATCTGCTTGGCACGGCCGTCCATCGGCAGCATGTTGATGAGATAGAGCACGAGAATGACGACGAGAAAGGTGACGAGTACACCGACCAGCATCGCAGAAGCCCCCTTCAGGCAAATTGCTAACGATGTCCTAACGTCTGTCCCCCGCGCTGGTTCCACACAGGCAACCCATTGCAACTTATCGTAGTTTCGTACTTCTACGATAGGCCGCCCGCCTAAAATTTTGCCCTTTTCGTTTCAGATGCCTGCTCGACAAGCTCTCGAACATCCTGGCCGCCACCGTCAACCACCAGGACCCGAGATCGACCAGCTGCTGTCGATCAAGCAGAACGCCTGGCTGCTCCGCAACACCGCGGGCGAAGCCTCGCTGATCGTTTCGCTCGGCGAGCTGGGTCCTGGCTCTCGCCAAGACGACGATACAGGAGCGGGAAGCGCGCCCTATTCCTTCGCCACCACCGGCACCTGGCGGAATTTTGCGCGGATCGATTCCGGCAGCGGCGAGAAGTTCATTGCGACACCGTGCCGGTCATTTGCGTTGCGGTTGGCCACCACCAGTCCTTCGGCGCCAGCGACGATGTCGCCCTTGCGCAAGGTGGGATCGTCTTTGACCTTGACCTGCGCGAGACCGGCGGAATCCTTGCCGTTGCAGGTGCAGCCCGCAACCATCTCCTTGCGATAGCGGAACGCGTTCGGCAGGTCGGAATAGGATTTTCCGCCCTCGGTCGTGGCGTCGTCGATATTGCTGCCATACACCAGCGAGGTTTCGGCGGTTGGACAGAAGCTCTTGCAGGATTGCGCCTTGCTTTCGCTATCTGCACCCTGCGCCGGAAAATAGCGGCCGTCGCAGCCGCGCACGCAATAGGCAGCGCCGCCGCCATAGGCAGCCCGCTGGCGCGGGGAGTCGTAGCCCGGCATGTCGTCGTTCGGGAACGGCATCCGGATCTGTGGAGGCCGCGCTCCGAACGCGCCGAACAGCGCCGAGAAAAAATCCTCCGCCTGCGCCGACGGCGCCAGCACGAGACCGAGAGAGGCGACGGTGAACAATGCCGCCGCGCCGCTAGCCAGCTTGCCGATCGAACATTTACTCATGTGACCTCATTCAACTCCTAGTTCACCGCCGAGATCGAGGCGTTCAACGCCTGGCGGCCCGCGGGCGGCGGCGTCATCGCCGGGCGTTTGCGCTCACCGCCCCTGTCGTACCCCTTGGCCATCAGCGGCGCGTTCTTGGGCAGCACCACGACCTTGGCGCCGACATTGACCCGACCGAACAGGTCGATGACGTCCTCATTGGTCATGCGGATGCATCCGGACGACACGAACTTGCCGATAGTGGTGGGATCGTTGGTGCCGTGGATGCGGTATTCGCTCGCACCGAGATACATCGCGCGCGCACCGAGAGGGTTGCCAGGGCCGCCGGCAACGAAGCGGGGCAGATAGGGCTGGCGCGCGATCATTTCCGCCGGCGGATGCCAGTCCGGCCACTCCGCCTTGCGCGCCACGCTTTGCACGCCTGACCAGGTGAAGCCGTCGCGACCGACCCCGACGCCGTAGCGGATGGCGCGGCCATTGCCGAGAACGTAATAAAGATAGGTGTTGCCGGTATCGATGACGATGGTGCCGGCCGGCTCGTTCTTGTCGAAGCTGACGATCTGCCTGCGCAGCCGATCGGGCAGCACGGCGTCCTCGTCGGCGGCCTGCGGCTCCTGGCGCGCATAGCCCTGCGAATAGCTCGGGTTCTGTGGAAAGGCCTGCGACGGCATCGGCGGATAGCCGAACGTCTGTGCCTGTGCCGCGAAGGGCACTGTCAGCAACGCTGTGGCAAAAGCAACAGTGGTGAGCACGCGCGGCGAGAGCCGGCGGTGGAATGCAGAGAATTTCGTCATGTGCCGCCCCGTTAGAATTGTGCATCTGGGTGATGCGCTGCCGGCTAAACGCGGCCGAGCCGACTCAAGTTCCGCCCAGGGATGCGGCAGCCATGTCACAGTCAAGCGAGCGCATCTTCACGAGGCCGCGATGGAACCCATGGGGGCGATCGCACGTTCTCAGCTTGTCGTGGGCGCGCGGGCCGAGGGGCTTCCGTGCCGGAGAGGTGTTGTGCGCGTCCTTCCCAGTGAACGTATGATCCCCGGTAACGGCGAAGGCACCCCGCTTGCAGACAGTCATAGCGAACTGCCGCGGGTGATCCGTCGCACCGAATTCGTCGCCTTCTCGCTCGCCGGACTGCTCCTGATCGCCGTAGTCGCGGTGCTCTACGTCGGAAGGGCGTTCTTCCTTCCTGTGGTGATGGCCTTCATCATCGGCACGATGCTATCGCCGGCAGCAACCTTCCTGGAGAAGCGCAAAGTGCCGCGGGGGCTCGCCTCCGTGCTGATCGTGGTCGCCGGGACCGCCGTGGTCAGCTTCGTCGTCGCGCTGATCGCTTCACCTGTGATGGAATGGAGCTCCCGCCTGCCCGAACTCGGGGTGAAGCTGAAGGACAAGCTGCACGTGTTCGACCGGCCGCTCGCGCTCTGGCGGGAACTGCAGATGATGGTCGGCGGCTCGGATGAACTGCCGAGCTTCCAGATGCCGAAATTCGAATGGGTGCAGCCGACGCTGGAATTCCTGTCGCCGACCTTCACCGAGTTTCTGCTGTTCTTCGTCACCCTCATCCTGTTCATCGCGAGCTGGCGCGATTTGCGGCGGGCGATAATCATGACTTTCAGCGATCACGACGCCCGGCTGCGTACGCTGCGCATCCTCAACGAGATCGAGGTCCATCTCGGCAACTACCTCCTGACCGTCACCGTCATCAATGTCGGCGTCGGCGTCGCCGCCGGCATCGTTTGCGCGCTGACCGGCATGCCCAACCCGGCCGGGCTCGGCGCGCTTGCGGCGACCCTCAATTTCGTCCCGATCATCGGGCCGGTCGCCATGTTCGCCATTCTGGTCGTGGTGGGACTGGTCGCGTTCCCGACCATCGGCGGCGGTCTGACGGCGGCGCTTGCTTTTGGCGGCATCACCTTCCTGGAGGGACATTTCGTCACGCCGACCATCATCGGCCGGCGGCTCGCGCTCAATGCGCTTGCCGTGCTGCTGGCGTTGGCGTTCTGGACCTGGCTATGGGGCCCGATGGGCGCCTTCCTGTCGTCGCCGCTCCTGATCGTCGCGCTGATCCTGAAGGAGCATCTGCTGCCGACGGATTCGCCGCAGCTTCCGCAGGACTGACCGGTTTCCGTGAACGGAACTTACCCGACAACGAAACGTTTTCCGGTTGCCTCAGTCGTCAATAGTTCGGAGCTCCCGATGTCTACGACCAATGCCGAATCCGGGATGAGAGACTGGACCGACAAAGCCACCAGAGAACGCCTCGAGAAGGATATAGCAGCTGTGAAAAGCGATATCGCCACCCTTACCGATCAGATCACCGACGCGCTCAATACCTTTTCCAAGTCCACGAGCAAGCAGGCCCGCCGTGGCTATCGTCAGGCGCGCGAGAACATGGATTCCGCGATCGACGACATGTCCGAGCGCGGCAGCGCGATGATGGATGCTGCGCAAGACGCTTACGGATCGATCGAGGAGACATTGGAAGATGCGATCACGCAGCGACCGCTCGCGACGGTCGCGCTCGCGCTGGGCATCGGTTTCCTGATTGGCGCCGCCTGGCGTCGGTAAGGCCGCGAACGGCCTCAAGACCGCGGCTGCAGCGCCGCCGGGGCGGCTTGTGGGCATTTGAGGAGCAAGGCCATGCTTCAGCGCATTATAGACGGGATCAGTGCATCCACCGGCACGACTGTCCGGCTGACATCGCTTGCCGCCGCCGCGGCATTCGCGCTGTTCGTGACGACATGCTTCCTCTGCGCCGCCGTCTTCATCTCGGTCCTGGAGAAATATGGTCCGGTTCAGGCCTGTCTCGCTGGCGCGGGCATCTTCTTTCTGCTGACGCTCACTTCCGCCGGCACCTATTGGGGCTACAAGCGCGAGGTGCAGAAGCGCGCCAAGATCGCGGCCGAGCGCGCCGCGAAATCGGCGGCGCAGAGCATGCTGGCCGACCCGATGCTGCTCGCGACGGGACTGCAGATCGTTCGCGCCATCGGAGTCAAGCGGCTGCTGCCGATCCTTGCGATCGGTGGCATCGCACTCGGAATCATGGCGAGCCGCGCCGGCGTATCGGACGAGGCATCGGCTGAGCCTGCCGAGTAGCGGTCAGACCTCCGGACAGCAGGACGTCATCCGGGCAACGGGACCGGGCGATCCCACGGCCGCGGCTTGCGCAATTTTTCGCCGCCTGGGACAGATCAGGCTCCATTCACGCAAACGCTACTCGGATAGGCGGGCGGTTGCCGCTAAAAGCGGCGCCCGTGATTCCAAAAGTCATTTTCCGCGATGAAACCGTCCGTCAAGGCGAACCTCGCCGCATTCCAACACGACGCCAGGCTCTATTTGACGCTCGGCATCGCCAACTGGTCGATTTTCGTCGACCACATCCCGAACAATGTCGTCAACCTGCTGACGCTGCGAAACTTCGGCTTCAGCGGCGCTGCGGATCTGTTCGTGTTCGTGGTGGGCTACGGCGTCGCCATCATCCACGGCAGAATGGCGCTGGAGCGCGGCTACGTGGTCGCAGCGACACGCATCTTCCGCCGCGTTTGGCGACTCTACGCCGCCTATGTCGTGCTGTTCGTGATCTATATCGACACCATCGCCTATGTCGCCTCGCAATCGATGGCGCCGGAGATCATCCACGAATACAACATCTCCGGCATCCTCGAACATCCGCTGCGCATCCTGGTCCGCGGCCTGGTGCTTCAGGAAGAGCCGCTGAACCTCGATCTCCTGCAATTGATGATCCCGCTGATGGCGTTCTTTCCGTTTGCGCTGTGGGGGCTGCTGCGACGGCCGAGCCTGACGCTGGCGGCATCAGTCGCCCTGTATTTTGCGGCGCGCTGGTTCGACTGGAATTTCCGGGTCTATCCCGATCAGGAGTGGACCTTCAACCCGTTCTGCTGGCAGATGCTGATGGTGCTGGGCGGCTGGTTCGCCGTAACCGGTGCGTCGGGCCGCGCACTGCATCGCATGTCCTGGCTGCGCGTGCTCGCGGGCGCCTATCTCGTGTTCGCGTTGGCGATCACGCTGATGCGCCACTCGCCGGCGCTTGCCGCCCTCTTGCCGGATATCGTGCTCAACAGCATCACGCCGACCGACAAGGAAAACCTCGCGCCTTATCGTGTGGTCCATTTCCTCGCGCTCGCTTTCCTCGCAACATATCTCGTCCCGGCCGACCATCCGGGCCTGCGATTGAGACCGCTTCAGGCGGTCATCAGATGCGGCGAGGAATGGCTCGCGGTGTTCTGCGTTGGCGTGTTCCTGTCCTTCGCCGGCCATCTGATCCTGATCACCGGCGCCAATCTGGTGGTGATGCAGATCGCCGTCAGCCTGGTCGGCTTCGCGGCGATGGCTGCGGTCGCCTATTACATCTCCTGGTCGAAGCGGCAGGATCTGCCCGCAGCATTGCGACAGCAGGCCTGACCGCCGAGACGTCTCGATTCCGCTAGGCCCAAAGCTGCGGCTGCGCTATGCCGGGCGAAGGCGGCGTCTGTGCAAGGAGACCGGGCGTGGTGACGGCAAAAGGCGGGGGTGAAGAGGCCGACAGTGCGCCCCGGCGCGGCCGGCCGCGCTCGATCGAGACCACCAACGCGATTCTCGAAAGCGCCTATGCGCTTATGGCCGCCACGGGACCCACCGTCACCACGATCGACGCGGTGGCGCGCCACTCCAACGTCTCCAAGATGACGATCTACAAATGGTGGCCATCGCGGGAGGCGCTGCTGATCGACGCCTTCCTGCACCATGCCGCGCAAATGCTGCCGCTGCCCCCGGCAAGCGCCGGCAGCCCCGCGGCGCGTGCACGTCGTCATGCTGCGGCCTATGCCGAGGCGCTTCAGGGCGAGTTCGGAAAGGTGCAGCTCGCCGTCATCTCCGAATGCATCTCCCGGACCGGCTCGGCGGAGCTGTTCTACGCACGCTATCTGCAACTGCGCCGCGACGCACTGGTCGAGATGATCGCCGCAGGCCAGCGTGACGGCAGCATCCTGGCCGAGGGGCAGCCCGAGGATCTCTACGACGCGATCTATGGCAGCCTGTTCTACCGCTACGTCTTCGGCATTGCGCCGATCACGCCGGGCTACGCGCGGACCCTGGTCGACCTCGTGTTGCGGCCGAAGGAGTAGCCGCGAAACTATCTCACCGGCTTCGAAAACTTCTCGGTGCGGTCGCGCTCGGACATGTCGACGACCGTCTCCATCGGCGCGGTCAGCTCGTAGACGTAGGAGGCCTCGGTGAAGAATCGCTTGGCGGTGCCGCCGAGCGCTTCGGGCGCGACGCGGTCGAGCAGGATCAGGCCGAAATCGGAATCGGGACGGCGCGTCGCCTCGCTGGTGTTGAACTCCTCCCAGCGGAATTGGAAGACCTCGCCGGGCGCCTCACCCGTCACCGTCCAGTTCGCGGTGATGTGCGGGTGCTTGCCGACCAGTGACAAGCCCTCGTCCGAGTGCGAGGCGAGCTCGAAGAACAGCAGCGACAGGCTCTGCGCGGCACGCGCGCTGACCGCGATGTCCGGGCCACTGACGGCGATGCGGTCGGCATGCGGAATGGCGCGCGCCTCGAACAGGCCCTTCAGCTTGACGCCCTGCCACTGGCTCTCGCTGAGCAGCGAAACGACATTGGACATCGCATGGATGCGGCCGATCAGCAGCTCGCGCGCGACGTCGATGTCGGAGCCATGACGCAGCGTCCGCGTCACGATCGACTGGATCACGGCCAGGATGTTCTTGACCCGGTGGTTGAGCTCGTCGATGACGGCCGTCAGCCGGCGCTCGAAGCCAATTCTGACCTGGATTTCCCGGCTGAGCCGCAGATTGTTGTAGGCAACGTAGCCGAACAGGCCGCACACCATGGCGGTGATGGCGAAGCCGATCGCGGCCACGATGATCGCGGTCTGCTCGGCGCGCCGTGCCGAGTTGGTCTTCGCGTAGTAGCCGAGCTGCCAGTCGCGGCCACCGAAGCTCACGGTTCGCGTCGCCGACGGCACCGAGCCGTCCGGCTGCGCGTTGCGCGCGGAGACTACGCCCTGGTCGTTGGCGACCAGTTCGCCACCGTCCCTGCGCGGATCCTTGAGCGCGACCGAGAACAGCGACATGTCGTCATTGGTCAGCATCAGCGAAGCGAGCTCATAGGAAAAGGTGATGAAGCCGGCCGGCTCCACCGCGCCTTCGGGAATCACGGGAGCCGCCACGATGACACCGATCGCCCCATTCCCGCGCAGCAGAGCAACCGGATCGGAGGCAACCGACCGCTTCTCCACGCGGGCGCGCGTCAGCATCGCGCTGCGAACCTGATCCTGATCATAGCTGCGGCCGGGCAACGTCTTGGTCTCGTCGCTGCGCGGCTCGAGATCCATCAGCACGTCGATCGGCCGGGTGACACTCGCCGGATCGATCGGTTTGTCGTCGTAGGTGCGGATCCGCGAGTTTGGGAAGCCGGCACCCGCGATGGCCGTCTGCGCTGCCGCCAGCTCGGTTGGCTTCAGCCGGGCGACCCAGCCGGCCACCACGAAATCGGTCTTGAAGGCGTAGATGGCCGAGCGCAGCGGCTCCAGCATGTTCGGCTTGATCACCGACGGCGCTCGGAACAGGCCGGAGGCGACACGCGCGAGCAGCTCGCGTTCGGTCAGCCGGTCCTGGACCAGGCTGGCATGAACGTCGATCGCGCGCGCCAGCGCGATCCGGTCCAACGCCAGCTCCTGATCGTGGACGCGATAGGCCGCAAGCCCGGAGAGCAGGGCTCCGAGAAGAGCGATGAAGCCGATGATGAAACCCAGCCGGACCACGCGATTACTCAGGCGAAAGCAGGAGGTCGGCAATAAATACGGAGCATATCAATGCCGCTCGAACGGCCATGTGCCGGAACAGAGTGGACCCCAGTGACCGGGATAATGAAGGAGGAGGCATCAGTACGCAACTTGGGTCGCCTGAAAAGCTTAATCCGTCCGGCCGCTCATGTGGTCAGACGGCTTGCCCCCGGGGCACCGAAGGTAGTCAATCGCGGTGCCGGGAATTTGTTCCATTGTTTGCAGCTTTTGCCCCAGGCGTTAACGGCGGAAAAGCCTGCGCTATGTCGTCGCGCTGGTCAGCCCGCCCGGTGCAGTCCGCCTTTGGCTTCGATGAAGCCGACGATGCGGTCGAGCCCTTCGCTCTTTTTGAGATTGGTCATGACAAAGGGACGCGTGCCGCGCATGCGCTTGGCATCTGTCTCCATCTTCTCCAGGGAGGCGCCGACATGGGGCGCAAGGTCGATCTTGTTGATAACCAGAAGGTCGGACCGGGTGATGCCGGGGCCGCCCTTGGAGGGGATCTTGTCGCCGGCCGCCACGTCGATGACGTAGATCGTGAGGTCGGCAAGCTCCGGGGAAAAAGTGGCAGCGAGATTGTCGCCGCCGGACTCGATCAGAACGAGGTCGAGCCCGGGAAATTTCGCGCGCATGTCCGCCACCGCGGCCAGGTTCATCGAAGCATCCTCGCGGATCGCGGTATGAGGGCAGCCGCCGGTCTCGACCCCGGCGATGCGGTCAGGCGTCAGCGAGCCCGAGCGCACCAGGAATTCCGCATCCCATTTGGTGTAGATGTCGTTGGTGATCGCGGCGATGTCGTAGCGATCGCGCATGGTCTTGCAGAGCAGGTCCATCAGCGCGGTCTTGCCCGATCCGACGGGACCGCCGACACCGACACGCAAGGGGCCGTGAGATTTCGACATGTAGCGCGCTCTTTCCTATCGTCGTCCCGGCGAAGGCCGGGACCCATAGCCACCGAAGTCTATTGATGAGGCGGGCTGTGGCCGCATCCCTTCATACCCACGAAGATTAGTGGTTATGGGTCCCGGCCTTCGCCGGGACGACGGAGTGAAGCGCATCGCGCTCATGACCGGAACAGCCGCGTATACTGCGTCTCGTGCCGCAGGCTGGCGAGATCGGCGCGAAACGTTGCGCTGCCGAGATCGTCCAACGACGCAACCAGCGCACGATTTGCGGTCGCGCCGACGGCAGCTTCCAACGTCACCAGAACGCGCTGGCTGTCGGTCTGACCGAGCGGAATGAGCCGGCTTGCCGCCGAGATCCAGTTCGAGACCAGCGCATGCAGGAAGGCGTGCAGCGTCGGGGCCAGCGGCACGCCATGCATCGCGGCGACCACGCCGACGGCGACGGGATAAATCAGCGGCGTGCTGCATACCGCGACCATGGCATCCAGTCCGTCGGCATCCCAGGCCGCCCGCGTGATGTCGATGAAGGCGCGTCCCTGCGAGGTCGTCTCGAGTTGCCGCTCGCGTGACGGCACGAAGGCGGCAGCGAGCTCGGCGATATCGCGCAAGGAGGCCTCCTCGCCCGCATCCGCGGCCCGGTAGGCATGGACCAGAAACGTCGCGTCACAAAAGCCGGAGCCGTCGCCCAGCATCGTATCGAGCCAGTCGGCCAAAGAGGCGGTGTCGACGATGTCGCCCGCCTCGACCGCCCATTCGATGCCGCTCGAGTACGAGAAGCCGCCGACAGGGAACGCCGGCGACAGCCACGTCATCAGCCGGTACAGCGCCGCCGCCTCGCGCTCGGCGAGGCGGCCGGCGCCGGTCGGCTCATTTGTGGTCATGAACATGGCTATCGCCGTGGTGATGGTCGGGGTGGTCGCAATGCTCGTCGTGGTGATGATGATCGTGCCCATGGTCATGCCCGGCATGATCGTGATCGTGGCGGTCATGGCCGTGATCGTGATGGGCGTGGTCGTCGTGGCCGTGCGCGTGACCGGCATCGGCGTAGGCACCGCCTTCGGGATCGAACGGAGCCTCGATCTCGATGACACGGGCGCCGAGCCCCTTCACCATGGCCTCGATGACATGATCGCGGCGGATGCGCAGGCCCTTGGCCATGATCTGGGTCGGCAAATGGCGATTGCCGAGATGCCAGCCGACGCGGATGAGGTGGTGCGGATCGTGGCCGCGGATCTCGAGCAGCGGCTCCGGGGCGGCAACCACTTCGACCAGCCGCCCATCCTCCAGCACCAGCGCATCGCCACCCCGCAGCGCGACGGCGTTTTCCAGGTCGAGCAAAAACTCAAGGCCGCGGGTGCCCGTCATCGCCATGCGGCGGCGGTGCCGATCGTCAAAATCGAGCACGACGGTATCCGCCGGCGCTTCCGCAAAGCGGTGCTGTCCCTTGACCTGTGTCGCCCGGATCATGCTTTTACCCTGTTACCGTGTCTCGACCTTCTCGGGCGTGATGTATTCGATCTTCGGCGGTGCCGTGAAGCATTTCACCGCCACGCGGCCGAACGTCTTCATGTGCTCGGCAGCGCGATGCGGCCCTAGCGCCTCCATGTTTTCCCACTGCTCGACGAACACCATCTTGGCCGGATCAGTGACGCTCTCGTGCAAATCATAGGCGATATTGCCTGGTTCTTTCCGAGTCTCCTTGATGCAGGCGGTGGCGGCTGCAATGAATTCGGCGCGCGTCTCGGGCTTGATGGTCAAAGTGGCAACGACATAGATCACGAGAAATCCTCCCGGCTTTTCTTCTGAGGTAAGATACCGGGCGGGACATTAGACCAGGCGGGATCGAACGCAAAACCGTAAAATCGGCCCCTGGAGCCACGGCCGGGGACATGCGTTGAGGCGCTATTCTCAGTACATGAAATACCGCTGAGCCATCGGCAGCACCTCGGCCGGCGCGCAAGTGAGCAGTTCGCCGTCGGCGCGCACCTCGTAGGTCTCAGGATCGACCTCGATGTTGGGCGTGGCGTCGTTGTGGATCATGCTCTTCTTCGAGATCTTTCCGCGGGTGTTCTGGACCGCATAGAGCTTCTTGTCGATGCCGAGCTTCCGTGCAAGACCGCCGGTGACTGCGGCCTTCGAGGTGAACACCACCGAGGACGCCGTGCGCGCCTTGCCGAAGGCGCCGAACATCGGCTGATAGTGCACCGGCTGCGGCGTCGGAATCGAGGCGTTGGGATCGCCCATGGGCGCGGCGACGATCGAGCCGCCCTTGACGATGCAGTCCGGCTTGACGCCGAAGAAGGCCGGCGACCACAGCACGAGGTCGGCGAGCTTGCCCTTCTCCACCGAGCCGATCAGTTTCGACACGCCATGGGCGATCGCGGGATTGATCGTGTACTTGGCGATGTATCGCTTGACGCGGAAATTGTCGTTGTCCTTGCCCTTGTCCTGCGGCAGCGCCCCGCGCTGCTTCTTCATCTTGTCGGCGGTCTGCCAGGTGCGGATGATGACCTCGCCGAGCCGGCCCATGGCCTGGGAGTCCGAGGACATCATCGAGAGCGCGCCGAGATCGTGCAGAATGTCTTCGGCGGCGATGGTTTCCTTGCGGATGCGACTTTCGGCAAACGCCAGATCCTCCGCGATCGAGGGATCGAGGTGGTGGCACACCATCAGCATGTCCAGATGCTCGTCGATGGTGTTACGCGTGAACGGCCGCGTCGGATTGGTCGAGGATGGCAGCACGTTCTTGAGGCCGGCGACCTTGATGATGTCAGGGGCATGCCCGCCGCCGGCGCCCTCGGTATGGAAGGCGTGGATGGTGCGGCCCTTGAACGCCTTGATGGTATCCTCGACGAAGCCCGATTCGTTCAGCGTGTCGGTGTGGATCATCACCTGGATGTCGTAGTCGTCGGCGACCGACAGGCAGTTGTCGATCGCAGCCGGCGTGGTGCCCCAGTCCTCGTGCAGCTTCAGCGCGCAGGCGCCGGCCTTGATCATCTCGATCAGCGCCGCGGGCCGCGAGGCGTTGCCCTTGCCGGAAATGCCGAGATTGACCGGGAAGGCATCGAACGACTGGATCATCCGCCCCATGTGCCACGGCCCGGGCGTGCAGGTCGTGGCAAAGGTGCCGTGCGACGGACCGGTGCCGCCGCCCAGCATAGAGGTGACGCCCGACATCAGCGCGTGCTCGATTTGCTGCGGGCAGATGAAATGAATGTGGCTGTCGAAGCCGCCGGCGGTGAGGATCTTGCCTTCGCCCGCGATCACATCGGTACCGGGGCCGATAATGATGGTGACGCCCGGCTGGATGTCGGGATTGCCGGCCTTGCCGATCCCGGCGATCATGCCATCCTTGATGGCGACGTCGGCCTTCACGATGCCCCAGTGATCCACGATGAGGGCATTGGTGATGACGGTATCTGCCGCGCCCTGCCGGTTGGTGACCTGCGACTGCCCCATGCCGTCGCGGATCACCTTGCCGCCGCCGAACTTCACCTCCTCGCCGTAAGTGGTGAAATCCTTCTCGACCTCGATGATGAGGTCGGTGTCGGCAAGCCGCACCTTGTCGCCGGTGGTGGGGCCGAACATGTCGGCATAGACGGAACGTTTGATCTTGACGGACATCACAAGCCCCGTTTGCGGTTGAATGTTGGATTGGTGCTCACAGCGAAGCCCTTGCTGTGAGCACCGTGGTATCGAATGTCGTGTCGAGCCATGGGTTGCCGCCGCGGCAACCGGCGACGACCTGCTCGGCCCAATCGGCATAATCGGCGAGATCGTCGCGCTCCTCGGCGGTCGGATCGGAATGAATGCGCGCGCCGATATTGCTGATCTTGTCGGCGATCTTGATCAGCTTTGCCCCGGTCGACTTCTTTGGCGCATCGATCACCTGCCGGCGCCGGCGCTCTGGCTTCGGCAGGCTCACATCGTCCGTGCACTCGGCGACGAGCGACGCGACACGCTCGGAGAATTTCTGCGCGAGCTCTTCGCGCGTGGTGTCGGTGTCTTCGATCGAATCGTGCAACCAGCCGGCCGCGACCAGCTCGGCATCGGTACCATCGGTCGCGGTTGCGAGCAGGTTCGCCACCTCGGCGAGATGGTTGATGTAGGGCTCCTTGCCGCGCCCCTTGCGCGACATGCCGTTGTGACGGTGCGCGGCGAGTTCGGCAGCTTCAGAGATGAGGCGGACGGGTGAGAGCATCGCAAAGACCTCCGTTTTCGTCTCAACCGTGCCGTGCCGCGCTCGTTCCTGTGGAGATCACAGCTTCCCCATCACGTCGCCGCGAAAGCCGTAGATGGTCTTCTTGCCGGCCACGGCGACGAGCTGGACGTCGCGGGTCTGGCCGGGTTCGAAGCGGACGGCGGTGCCGGCGGCGATATCGAGGCGCATGCCGCGGGATTTTTTGCGGTCGAACTTCAGGGCTGGGTTGGTCTCGAAGAAATGGTAGTGCGAGCCGACCTGGATCGGTCGGTCGCCGGTGTTGGCGACCGTCAGCGTCACGGTCTTGCGGCCGGCATTGAGCTCGATCTCGCCGTCCTGGATGAAGAGTTCGCCGGGAATCATGTTTTGCTCCTACCTGATCGGCTCGTGCACGGTGACGAGCTTGGTCCCGTCCGGAAACGTTGCTTCGACCTGGATGTCGTGGATCATTTCGGGAATGCCCGGCATCACCTGGTCGCGGGTGAGCACCTGCGCGCCGGCCTGCATCAGTTCGGCGACGGTGCGGCCGTCGCGCGCACCTTCGAGAATGAAATCGGAGATGATCGCGATCGCCTCGGGATGGTTGAGCTTCACGCCGCGATCGAGCCTGCGGCGCGCTACGATCGCCGCCATCGAGATCAGAAGCTTGTCCTTTTCGCGGGGAGACAGGTTCATGCGAAATCTCTTCCGTTCAACACATCAATTCAGCCAGCCGTCAATTCAGCCAGAGCCGCGGCAGGACCGCGCCGCTGCGCGCCAGCACGGCCATCATGTCGGCTCGCAACGCGGCTGCATCTTGGGCACAGAACCGCGCCATTGCAAATCCATTCCAGGCGGATATCCCGACCTCGCCGGCAAAGGATTCCGAGGCCTCGCGGATTCGTTCGACCAGCGCCTCGTCGCCGGGAACGATCAGCGTCGTGCCGATCGCCGCGCCGCCCTTGGCCACCGCCGATCGTGCGAGCTTTGCGCCGATATTGCCGTCGAGCCGGACGGTCTCGGCGAAGACGAGCTTACCGCCACGGCGCAACCGCCAGCGATCGACGAACTCGCCCTGCTCCATCCGCTCGCCCATGGCGGTGCGCCCGAACACCACGATCTCGCACAGCAGGAGCGAGGCGGCCGCGTCGAGGTCGATGTCGAAGCGGCGTCGTACGCGGGCCCGGTCGAACAGAATCGTCTCCTGCGGCAGCCAGGACAGATGCGCGCCGGCGCCGACCTTCAATGCGATACTGAGCTGCGCCGCCGGGCCCGGCGCGCGATAGACCTTTTCCGCAGCCGCCGTGGTCAGGGTCAGGCGCGCTGCGTCGGCCGCTGCGATCTCTACGTCGAAGCGATCACCACCGGCGACGCCCCCGGCCGTGTTGACGAACATGCCGGACAGTCCTTCATCTTCCGGCGAGGGAAAGCGCACGCGCAGCGAGCCCGATTCATGCACGACGCCGCGTCGCGTTATGCCGTGGCGCGCGTGCACGTCGAACCGCACCGCGCCGCGGGCACGATTCGCCTCGAATACCGAAGTCTCGAAGTCAGATAAATTGGCTGATAGTTCGCTGCGCATCCGCCTCCCCAGCCGGTCGCGGCAGGATGTCTGGCCTACGGTTTCCTGGCTTACAGCGCCATTTGGCGACTGATCTCGCCCGCGTCGAGATTGGTGCGGTCGCAGGTGAATTTCACCGCGCCACGATCCATCACCGCGAAACTGTCGCCGAGTTCGCAGGCAAAGTCGAGATATTGTTCGACCAGCACGATGGCGATGCTGCCGAGGTTGCGCAAGTAGGAGATCGCGCGGCCGATATCCTTGATGATCGAGGGCTGGATGCCCTCGGTCGGCTCGTCGAGCAGGAGCAGCTTCGGCCGCATCACCAGTGCGCGCCCGATCGCGAGCTGCTGCTGCTGGCCGCCGGAGAGGTCGCCGCCGCGTCGGCCGAGCATGGATTGCAGCACCGGGAATAGCGAGAACACATCGTCGGGGATATGCTTGTCCTGGCGCTTGAGCGGACCGAAGCCGGTCTTGAGGTTCTCCTCGACCGTCAGCAGTGGAAAAATCTCGCGGCCCTGCGGCACGAAACCGATGCCCTTGCGGGCCCGCTCATAGGGCTTGAGCGAGGTGATGTCGTCACCGTCGAACACGATCGCGCCCGACGAGACCGGATACTGACCGACCATGGCGCGCAAGAGTGAGGTCTTGCCCACCCCGTTGCGTCCGAGCACGCACGTGACCTTGCCGGGCTCGGCCGCGATCGAGACGCCGCGCAGCGCCTGTGCCGCGCCGTAGAACAGGTTGATGTCCTTGACCTCAAGCATCGCTCAGCGCCCCAAATATACTTCGATGACCCGCTCGTTCGACGAGACCTGATCGATGGTGCCCTCGGCGAGCACGGAGCCTTCGTGCAGGCAGGTGACCTTGACGCCGAGCTCGCGCACGAACGTCATGTCGTGCTCCACGACCATCACGGTGTGGGTCTTGTTGATTTCCTTGAGCAGCTCGGCGGTGAGATGGGTCTCAACGTCAGTCATGCCGGCGACGGGCTCGTCGACCAGAAGAAGCTTCGGATCCTGCGCCAGCAGCATGCCGATCTCGAGCCATTGCTTCTGGCCGTGGCTGAGGCTGCCGGCGAGGCGGCCTCGCGCCTCGGTAAGACGGATCGTCTCCAGAACCTTGTCAATGCGCTCCGATTCCGCCTTGCTGCCGCGCCAGAACAGCGTGCCCTTGACGCTATGATCGACATTGAGCGCGAGCAGCAGATTGTCCTGCACGGTCTGGCTCTCGAACACGGTCGGCTTCTGGAATTTGCGGCCGATGCCAAGCTCGGCGATGCGGGTCTCGTCCAGCCGCGTCAGGTCGGTGACGCCGTCGAACAACACCGTGCCCTCGTCGGGCTTGGTCTTGCCGGTGATGATGTCCATCATCGTAGTCTTGCCGGCGCCGTTGGGGCCGATGATGGCGCGCATCTCGCCGGGCTCGAGCGTCAGCGAGAGGTTGTTGATGGCGTGGAAGCCGTCGAACGAGACGTGCACGCCGTCGAGATAGAGCATCGCGGAGGTCGCGCGGGTGTCCATGACGTTCATTGCGCCTACTCCGCCATCTTCGGTTCGGTGACGCCGTCCTCGGCTGCGGCGCTCCTGGCGGCCTCGGCCGGGCGTCTTTCACTCGACGATTCCCGCCAGGCGTTGAAGGTGCCGACGATTCCCTTGGGCAGCAGCAGCGTCACCAGGATGAACATGGCACCCAGCATGAACAGCCAGTACGGCGCGAGCATGCCGGAGGTGAAGAACGTCTTGGCGTAGTTGACGACGACGGCGCCCAGCGCGGCGCCGACCAGCGTGCCGCGGCCGCCGACCGCGACCCAGATCACCGCCTCGATCGAATTGCCCGGCGCGAATTCGGATGGATTGATGATGCCGACCTGCGGCACGTAGAGCGCGCCGGCGACGCCGGCCATGCAGGCCGACACCGTGAACACGAACAGCTTGTAGGATTCGACGCGGTAACCGAGGAAGCGCGTGCGCGATTCCGCGTCACGCACCGCGATCAGCACCTTGCCGAGCTTGGAGGAGACGATCGCGCGGCAGATCAGGAAGGCGGCGATCAGCGCCAGGCAGCTGAGTGCGAACAGCGCGGCGCGGGTGCCCTCCGCCTGGACATTGAAGCCCAGAATGTCCTTGAAATCGGTCAGGCCGTTGTTGCCGCCGAAGCCGAAATCGTTGCGGAAGAACGCGAGCAACAACGCATAGGTCATCGCCTGGGTGATGATCGACAAATAGACGCCGGTGACGCGTGAGCGGAAGGCGAGCCAGCCGAAGCAGAACGCGAGCAGGCCCGGCACGACCAGCACCATCAGCGCCGCGAACCAAAACATGTCGAAGCCGTACCAGTACCAGGGCAGCTTCGAGTAGTTCAGGAACACCATGAAGTCGGGCAGGACCGGATTGCCGTAGACGCCGCGGGTGCCGATCTGCCGCATCAGGTACATGCCCATCGCGTAGCCGCCGAGCGCGAAGAAGGCGCCGTGGCCGAGCGAAAGGATGCCGCAATAGCCCCAGATCAGGTCGATCGAGAGCGCGAGGATGGCGTAGCAGACGTATTTGCCCCAGAGCGCGACGAGATAGGTCGGCACTTGCAGGAACGAGCCGGCAGGCAGCAGCAGGTTGGAAAGCGGGATCAACACCCCCAACGCGGCCACGACCAGCAGAAAGATGGTTGCGCTGCGGTCCAACGATCGCGTCAGCATATGCGGCGTCATGCTTCCACCGCCCGCCCCTTGAGCGCGAACAGGCCGCGCGGGCGCTTTTGAATGAACAGGATGATCAGAACCAGGATGGCGATCTTGCCGAGCACGGCGCCGGCGACCGGCTCCAGGAACTTGTTGGCGATGCCGAGCGTGAAGGCGCCGACCAGCGTGCCCCAGAGATTGCCGACGCCGCCGAACACCACGACCATGAAACTGTCGATGATGTAGCTCTGGCCGAGATTGGGGCTGACATTGTCGATCTGCGACAGCGCCACGCCGGCGATGCCGGCAATGCCGGAGCCGAGGCCAAAAGTCAGGGCGTCGACGCGCGAGGTGGCGATGCCCATCGAGGCCGCCATGCGGCGGTTCTGCGTCACCGCGCGCATCTCGAGGCCAAGCGCGGTATAGCGCAGCATCGCGAGCAGGATCGCGAACACCGCGAGCGTGAAGCAGAGGATCCAGAGCCGGTTATAGGTGATGGTGATCTGGCCGAGCTCGAAGGCGCCGCTCATCCAGGAGGGATTGCCGACCTCGCGGTTGGTCGGACCAAACATGGTGCGCACGGCCTGTTGCAACACCAGCGACAGGCCCCAGGTCGCAAGCAGCGTCTCCAGCGGACGGCCATAGAGAAAACGGATGATGCTGCGCTCGATCACGACGCCGAGGGCGCCGGCGACGAGGAAGGCGAGCGGCACGGCGATCAGCAGCGAATAGTCGAACAGGCCGGGATAACGGGTGCGGATCACCTCCTGCACCACGAAGGTGGTGTAGGCCCCGATCATCACCATCTCGCCATGCGCCATGTTGATGACGCCCATCACGCCGAAGGTGATGGCAAGGCCGATCGCCGCGAGCAGCAGCACGGAGCCGAGCGAGAGGCCGTACCAGGCATTCTGCACCATGGACCAGACCGCCAGCGAGCTCTGGATCGAGCCGATTGCGCTCGCGGCGGCTTTCGTCACCGAGGCGGGCTGATCGCTGCCGATGCCGGTGAGCAGAGCGAGCGCTTCCTGGTCGCCGCGCGCCTTGATGGTGGCGACCGCCTCGAGCTTCTGCACTTCGGTGGCGTCGGACTTGTACAGCAGGATGGCGGCACGCGCGTCGCCCAGCGTGGCCTTGACAGATCTGTTGGTTTCCTTGGCGAGCGCGCCTTCGACCGCGTCGAGCGCGGTCTCCTCATGCGACTTGAAGACCGATTGTGCGGCCTGCAGGCGCATTCCGAGGTCCGGCGACATCAGCGTCAGACCACCGATCGCGGCGTCGACGCTGCGGCGCAGACGATTGTTGAGACGGACCGCGCTCGCACTGTCGGGAACGCTGGCCACCGGCTGGCCAGTCGCGGCATCGATCGACTTGCCGTCGGCGCCGGTGACGTAAACCTTCTTGCTGTCCGGATCGGCCATCAGGCGGCCGTCCTGGAGCGCACTGATAATGGGGTAGGCCAACGGATTGCCGCTGCTCGCGACCGCGCCGATCGCCTCTTCCGTGTCGGAGAAATCGTCGTTGGCGAATTTGGAAACCGCATCCTCGAACGGACCGGCGAAGGCCGGCAGCGCGAACACGATCAGGAACAACGAAAGCGCAAGCGAACAGAGACGGGCGGACAAATTGGCTGGCACTGTGAATGACCCCGGCAGAAATATGTGGAGAAGGCGGCGGGATCGCCGCCTTCTCCGGTGGTGCAGTTGGCCGTCAGGCTTCGATCGGGAGTTCTTGGATCGGGAGCCCCTGGATCAGGAGCCCTTCGATCGGGAGTCCTTGGATCAAGAACCCGAACCGAGGCACTTGTTGGTTTTGGTGTTGAAGTTGCCGCACTTCTTGCCGACCCAGTCGCCGATCAGATCCTTGGAGCCGTCGAGCTCCTTCGACCAGGCGTCGCCAGCAACGAGGCCAGGCGTCTTCCAGACCACGTCGAACTGACCGTTCGCCTTGATCTCGCCGATGAACACCGGCTTGGTGATGTGGTGATTCGGAAGCATCTTGGAGGTGCCGCCGGTCAGGTTCTTGGCTTCGATGCCCGGGAGAGCGTCGATGACCTTGTCGGGATCGGTCGACTTCACCTTCTCGACCGCCTTGACCCACATGTCGAAGCCGATCACGTGCGCTTCCATCGGATCGTTGGTCACGCGCTTCGGATTCTTGGTGTAGGTCTGCCACGCCTTGATGAACTTCTCGTTCTCCGGCGACTTGATCGACTGGAAGTAGTTCCAGGCGGCGAGATGGCCAAGCAGCGGCTTGGTGTCGATGCCGGCGAGTTCTTCCTCACCCACGGAGAACGCGACGACCGGGATGTCCTTGGCCTTGATGCCCTGGTTGCCGAGCTCCTTGTAGAAGGGAACGTTGGCGTCGCCGTTGATGGTCGAGACCACCGCGGTCTTCTTGCCGGCCGAGCCGAACTTCTTGATGTCGGCCACGATCGTCTGCCAGTCGGAGTGACCGAACGGGGTGTAGTTGATCATGATGTCTTCCTGGGCGACACCCTTCGACTTCAGATAGGCTTCCAGGATCTTGTTGGTGGTGCGCGGATAGACGTAGTCGGTGCCCGCGAGCACCCAGCGCTTCACCTTCTCTTCCTTCATCAGGTAGTCGACGGCCGGGATCGCCTGCTGGTTCGGCGCGGCACCCGTGTAGAACACGTTGCGCTCGCTTTCCTCACCCTCGTACTGCACGGGGTAGAACAGGATGCTGTTCAGCTCCTTGAACACCGGCAGCACGGACTTGCGCGACACCGAGGTCCAGCAGCCGAACACGACCGCGACCTTGTCCTTGGTGATCAGCTCGCGCGCCTTTTCGGCGAACAGCGGCCAGTTCGAGGCAGGGTCGACGACGACGGCCTCGAGCTTCTTGCCGTTCACGCCGCCCTTCTTGTTCTGTTCGTCGATCAGGAAGAGGATGGTGTCCTTCAGCGTGGTTTCACTGATGGCCATGGTGCCGGAGAGAGAATGGAGGACACCGACCTTGATGGTGTCGTCGGCGGCCTTCGCGCCGGTCAATGAAGCCAGACCGAGCATCAGTCCGGCGGTCGCGGCGAGCACGCCGCGGCGGCTAAATGACGCCGCTATATCGTGAGTGGATTTGGTAAGCATGATTGTATCATCTCCCTGACGCAGACGTGAAAAAGACGCTGCGAAACGGCCCCACGGCCGCCTGCGATTAACGGAATCGCAAGAACCATGCCATGGGCTGAATGCCAATCAAGCCATTGATGTAATTTGATTATTTGTTCGAAATCAAAGTTTCGCCGCACTCCACTTGCTCAGAAATTGGGCGAATAAAATGTATGCTAATGTGGCAAACAGTCTATTTTCTGGGCAGAATTGCGCTTCTGTCTAAATTTCCGGCATAGCTATTTCCGCACCGCAATCGCCATTCGGTGCTGGCCCGCCTTGAAAACGCCCCCTGGATGTTCCATATGGTGCGGGAGACCTCTTGCGAATCAAGCGGTCGTTGCGAGCCGCGTGTTCTTAGGCCCTTACGGGCGTTTGGCTTGCCCCATCCCATCAAGCCCATCCGACACCCCAAACACGCAGGTGTCCTCTCGACACCCTCTTGCGCGTGCCCCGCAGACTGCGCCGGGCGCCCGCTTTTGACATGGAAAGAACCCACCTTTTGACTTCGTTTCAGGATTTCGGCCTCGCCGAACCCATTTCGCGTGCTCTCACCGAAGAGAAGTACGTTACGCCCACCCCCATCCAGGCCCAGACCATCCCGCTGGCATTGACCGGCCGGGACGTGGTCGGTATCGCCCAGACCGGAACCGGCAAGACCGCGTCCTTCGCGCTGCCGATCCTGCACCGCCTGCTCGAGAATCGCATCAAGCCGCAGCCCAAGACCTGCCGGGTGCTGGTGCTCTCGCCGACGCGCGAACTGTCCGGCCAGATCCTCGACAGCTTCAACGCCTATGGCCGGCACGTTCGCCTTGCCTCGACGCTCGCAATCGGCGGCGTGCCGATGGGGCGCCAGGTCCGCGCGCTCATGCCGGGCGTCGACGTGCTGGTCGCGACCCCCGGCCGCCTGCTCGATCTCGTGCAGAGCAACGGACTTAAGCTTTCGAGCGTCGAATTCCTGGTGCTCGACGAAGCCGACCGCATGCTCGACATGGGCTTCATCAACGACATCCGCAAAATCGTCGCCAAGCTGCCGATCAAGCGGCAAACGCTGTTCTTCTCGGCCACAATGCCCAAGGACATCGCCGAACTCGCGGACGCGATGCTGCGTGACCCCGCCCGCGTTGCGGTCACCCCGGTGTCCTCGACGGCCGAGCGGATCAACCAGCGCATCATCCAGGTCGACTTCTCGGCCAAGCCCGCCGTCCTGACCAAGCTCCTGAAGGACGAGCCGATCAACCGCGCACTGGTCTTCACCCGTACCAAGCACGGCGCCGATAAGGTGGTGAAGACGCTCGAGAGGGCCGGCATCGCCGCCAGCGCCATCCATGGCAACAAGTCGCAGAACCATCGCGAGCGGACGCTGGCGCAGTTCCGCTCCGGCGAGATCCGCACCCTGGTCGCCACCGACATCGCCGCCCGCGGCATCGACGTCGATGGCATTACCCACGTCATCAATTTCGACATACCGAACGTGCCCGAGACCTATGTTCACCGCATCGGCCGCACGGCGCGCGCTGGCGCCGAGGGCACCGCGATCTCGCTGGTCGCAGGCGGTGAGGAACTCGGTTATCTCCGCGATATCGAGCGGCTGATCCGCGTGGCGCTGCCGCGGGAGGATCACCGCACGGACGCAGGGCGCAACGATGCGGGCCCAGCCCCCTCACAGCAGCGGCAGGGACGCCCGGGCCGCCCGGGCCAGCGTCCCCAAGGCGCAAGGCATGGTGAGGGACGCAACGGCGAGGGCCGACGCGCCGACGAAAGACGCAGCGACGGACGGCATAGCGCCGGCAAGCAGGGCGACGGAAGGCCCGGCGAAGGTCGGCACGGTGAAGGCCGGCATGTTGACGGACGGCCCGGCGGCGGCCAGAACACCGCCAAGGGATCTCGCCGCCGCCAGTCCGGTGGAAAGATGCACTCATCGTCAACCGACCGACCGGAACAGCGTTCGGCGCATAGCGCAGGCAAGCCTGATGGGATACAAGGCGTGGCCTTTTTGCGCCGCGAGAGTCGGCCGATGGGCCAACCGACCCGCAAACCATATTCGAATTAGCCGACCATCGACCTGGAGTAATTCATGGCTAAGGAAGAGCTGATCCAGTTCGAAGGACTGGTCACTGAAATCCTCCCCGACGCGCGCTACCGTGTGCAGCTCGACGCTGGGCACGAGATCGTCGCCTACACCGCCGGCAAGATGAAGAAGAACCGCATCAAGACGCTGGCGGGTGACCGCGTAACGGTGGAGATGTCGCCCTACGACCTCGAGAAGGGCCGGCTGATTTTCCGTCACAAGGACGAACGTCCCTCCACGGCCGGTGGACCGCCGCGGCGCGGGGCGGGCGGCCAGTTCCGCCGACGCTAAGCGATCGATCCGACGCAAGCGCGGAACTAAAATGCTGACCTGCATGCTGATCCGCCGCGCAAACCGCGGCGGATCAAAAAATCGTGCGCGCAGGATTGTTTTGGCGCCTTGATTCCAATAAAATCAACTTATCGATTTTCGGCCGGACGACATTGGCATCCACCGGTACAGCCGGTTCAGACACGCTGACGACCCTTCCAAAAATTCGATCTAACCTGCCTGCGCGAGCAGGCTCTTACATTGTGTTATCTGAGAAGGAACTACCCCCGTGAGCATGGGAACCGTGAAGTGGTTTAACGCGACCAAGGGCTTTGGCTTCATTCAGCCCGACGACGGCGGCCAGGACGTGTTCGTACACATCAGCGCCGTCGAGCGCGCAGGCCTCGGCACGCTGCGCGAAGGCCAGAAGATCTCGTACGAGATCGTGGCCGATCGCCGGTCCGGCAAGTCGGCCGCCGACAATCTTCGCTCCGCCGGCTGAGCCAGCCCCGGCCTTCGAGCCGGATCGGATCGAGCGAACAAGCCAAAGGAAAAGGCCGTGCGCAATGCACGGCCTTTTTCATGTCGGAACGAGCGGCCGCGCTCTTGCTAGTTTAGTTCGTCTTGCTAGTTCGTCTTGCTAGTTGGTCTTGCTAGTTGGTCTTGCTAGTTGGTCTTGGCGGCTGTGCCGCCGTTGCTGGCGTTGCTGCTCAACGTACCGGCCTGGTTCATCGTGTTGTTGAAATACGCATCGCTATCGCCGAGCGTCACGCGGCGCTGGCAGATCGGCATACAGCTATAGGACTCGCGCTCGATCCCGCGATAGACGGTGACGAGCCGGTCGCTCGGACCTTCGACCTGGATCTGGCGATCGACCAGAATCTCACCGCCGCGGTCCAGCGCGACGAAATTGGTCGCGCCATAGCCCTTCCCGGTCACGACGATCATGCCGCCGGGCTGGAGCGTGACGTCAGCGATCAGGGGATTGCCGACCACAATGGTCGCCACCTTGCCGGGCAGCCGCACCAGCTTGGCCTGGTCGACATTGACGGCGATGGCTTCGGCGGTGGACTCGGCTTGGCCCGCGGCTGGCGACGCCAGCACTGCGGCCGCAACCAGAAGGCAAACGCGCGCACGGCGGCGCAGCAACTCTTTACGCATACACTTACTCCCGGGACGTCACAAACCGGCAGAAACGATTCGGAAAGCGGAGCCGGCGCCCGACACGGCTAGCCTGCCCTCAATTCGTGAACGTTCCGCAAATTCGCCGACTATTGTTTGAACGGACTGGCGTTTTGCGGCCTCAAGGCCCCGAATCCGGTCCTAGCGGCGGAATGGATAGGCGAGCTGGCCCGCAATCTCCTTCGGCATGGTCGCTTCGTCCTTGCCGTAATCCTGCGGCAATTCACCCGCCGGCATGCGGAAGGTGCCGAACATCATGTCCCAGATCGGAAACGTTCCGGCGAAATTGGTGTCGCCGCCCACTTCGAGCGACGTGTGATGCCACCGGTGGAACACCGGCGTCGCCAGCAAATATTTGAACGGCCCGAAGGTCCAGTTCAGGTTGGCGTGCACGAAGGCCGAGTGGAAGGTGGTGAACGGGCCGACCCAGATCATGACGTTCGGGGAAATGCCGGCCATCAGCAACACGACGTCGACACCGATCGTGCCAAGCATGAGATTGACGGGATGGAAGCGGGCCGCCGAAATCCAGCCCAGTTCCTCCGAGGAGTGATGGATCGCGTGGTACTTCCAGAACCCGCCGCCGTGAAACAGCCGGTGCAGCCAGTACAGCATGAAATCGGCCAGGACCACAAACAGCACGCCCTGCACCCAGAGCGGCAGTTGCGACAGCGGCCCGTGACCATTGTCGTAGAAGGCGATGAGATCGTCGGCGTCGTGGATATTGAAGACGACGCCTGCGCCGACGATCAAGAGCCCGATCCGCATGGTGCGGGCGAACACCGGAACGAAGAACCAATAGCAGATGTCGGTGATGATTTCCCGCTTCCGCCACCACGGCGCGCCAGGATTGCAGGCCCAGAAATGCTCGAGCACCGTGAAGACCACCGCCAGCCCGAAGGTGATGGGGATCACTTTCTCGATGGTCTCGCCGAGCATCAGGGCGACCTGCATGGGTAGGCTCGACATCGTCGCCTCTCTTCCGAATTCCTGGTCTCCTCTAGGCCTACTCCGCTAGATTTAAGGGAGGGTGAAGTTCGCCGCGCACCTGCAGCGCGTTCCGAACACGAGCGATTTGCAACTGCCGTCTTAAGGCGAAATTCACTCTGGCCAAAAGCACCGCGCAGACGCCGGGTTTCCCGGGCTGAATTAACTCTACCGAAAGAGCTCGGCTCTCATGGTCATCGCGTCAATAGCGCCGATGAGGCGACCCCACCCCAGATGGAGTTTAGTTCATGAACAACCTGATCGCGCGTTTCGTGAAGGATGAGTCCGGCGCCACCGCCATCGAATACGGCCTGATCGCCGCCGGCATCGCGCTGGCCATCATCACCGTCGTCAACAATCTCGGCAGCACGCTGAACACCAAGTTCGGCTCGATCAGCACGTCGCTGAAGTAAGCGACGGACGCACGACGGCAAAAGCCCCGGACCTCCGGGGCCTTTGTGTTTTCGGACACGGCGAGTTCCAGTGGCGTTGCGTAAGTACAGAACCGATGCCGCATTTGCGGCAAGCCAGGCGGACACGGCGCGGACCGACTCGCCGACATATTGGGTCTGCCTTGCGCTGCTGCTTGCGATGGTCGCGCTCGCCGCACGCATTGCCAGCCTCTGGTGAGAGCGCCCTCGGCGGGCTCCGCCCCCAGGGCTGCTGTCGCCATTGTCGGTTTGTTTAGCACTGCCCACTAGCATTGCTAGCGACGCCCCGATCCGGCGACAAACCCAGGCCTCAAGACGCAGCCCATGATCCTCGACCTTGCGCGCCTTCTGCTGTTTCCGGCCCTGATGGCATTTGCCGCCGCGAGCGACCTCTTCACGATGACCATCTCGAACCGCGTGTCGCTGGCGCTCGGCGCGGGCTTCTTCGCACTCGCCATTGCCGGTGGCATGGCACCTTACGACATACTGAGCCATGTCGGCGCCGGCGCGCTTGTCCTGGTCGTGGCCTTCACCTGCTTTGCTATGGGCTGGGTCGGCGGCGGCGACGCGAAGGTCGCGGCCTCCGTCGCACTCTGGTTCGGCTTCGCGCAATTGATGAACTTCCTGCTCTACGCCTCGCTGTTCGGCGGAGCGCTGACGCTGCTCCTGCTCCAGTTCCGGCAATGGCCGCTGCCCTACGGGCTCGCGGGCCAGGCCTGGCTCGCCCGGCTGCACGCCAAGGAGAGCGGCATTCCCTACGGCATTGCGCTCGCGCTGAGCGCGCTGATGGTCTACCCGGAGACCGAATGGGTGAAAGCGATCGACCTCGCTCACCTCGCGCTGCGCTGAACGCACCGGGATCAACCCGGCGTTAAGGCGATTTAGATACGCCTCATTAACCATGCTTTGACGAATAGCTGGTCAACTGCCGATTACGGCGGCGGAAGCGTCGCGGCGTTTAGTTGGAAAGTGAGCGTATGAATAGGGCACGCATTGTCGTCCTGACGGTCGCCATCTGCGCCGGCGGTGTCGCCGCGTACCTGGCGAGCGGCTCGGACAATTCTGCGCCGCCTCCGGCGGCGCCGGTCGCGCAGCTTCCGACCGTCGACGTGCTGGTGGCCAAGAACGACATCGGCCTCGGTCAGACCGTCAAGCCGGAAGACGTGCAATGGCAGACCTGGCCGTCAGCAACCGCCAGCTCCACTTTCATCCGTCGCAACGAGCGTCCCGAGGGCGTGACCCAGGTCACGGGCTCGATCGCGCGCGCCCCCTTCATTCAGGGTGAGCCGATCCGCGACCAGAAGCTGGTCAAGGCCGAGGGCTCCGGCTTCATGGCCGCGATCCTTCCGAGCGGAATGCGTGCCATCTCCACCGAAATCTCTCCCGAGACCGGCGCCGGCGGCTTCATCCTGCCCAACGATCGCGTCGACGTGCTCCTGACCCGACGCCTCAAGAATCCAGACCAGAGCTCCGGTGCCCCGGACATCGTCACGTCCGAGATCATCCTCGTCAATATCCGCGTGCTGGCCATCGACCAGGCGCCGAAGGAGAAGGACGGTCAGAACTCGGTGGTCGGCAAGACCGTCACCCTCGAACTCAATCCCCAGCAGACCTCGACCCTTTCCGCCGCCCGCCAGAGCGGCACACTGTCACTGGCGTTGCGCAGCATTGCCGATGTCAAGATGAGCGACAACGCGCTGGACGAGACGCAAAAGCAGCGCGGAGACGGCATCTCGGTCATTCGCTACGGCGTCCCCAGCCAGACGGCGAAGGCACGATGAGGGCAGTCGATATGAAACGTGGGGCAAAATCGTCGACGATGCGAACCTCCCTGGTCCGCAGCCTGTCGTTTTCGGCCACTCTCGCGCTGACTCTCAATCCGGCGCTGGTGCCGGTCATCGCCGCCGACTACCGCCCCGTGGCCCCGGTCGCGGCCGACGGCCAGATGAACGCGCGCTTCCTCTCGCTCGGCGTCGGGAAGTCGATCGTGATCGACCTGCCGCGCGACATCAAGGACGTGCTCGTCGCCGATCCCAAGATCGCCAATGCGGTGGTCCGCTCGGCACAGCGCGCCTACATCATCGGCGCCTCGGTCGGCCAGACCAACATCGTGTTCTTCGATTCCGCCGGTCAGCAGATCGCGGCCTATGATATCGCGGTCAAGCGCGATCTCAACGGCGTGCGGGCTGCACTGAAGCAGGTCCTGCCCAATTCCGACATCCAGATCGACGGCCTCGGCGACGGCGTCGTCCTGACCGGCTCGGCGGCGAACCCGCTTGAAGCGCAGCAGGCCAACGATCTCGCCGCGCGGCTCGCCGGCGGCGCCGACAAGGTGGTGAACTCGATCGTGGTCCGCGGCCGCGACCAGGTCATGCTGAAGGTGACGGTCGCCGAAGTCGCGCGCAGCATCATCAAGCAACTCGGCATCGACCTCTCCGCGAACCTCAACTACGGCACGTCGGTGGTGAGCTTCAACAACTCCAACCCGTTTACAGCCCTTGGCAAGAACCTCGTCGACGGCAACAATCTGACCACGAAGTTCGGCGCGGCCCCGTCGGTGCAGGCGACGCTCCGGGCGATGGAATCCGCCGGCGTGATCCGCACGCTGGCCGAGCCGAACCTGACCGCGATCTCTGGCGAGTCGGCGACCTTCATCGCCGGCGGTGAATTCCCGGTGCCGGCAGGCTATGCGTGCGATCCCACCACGCATGTCTGTACCACTCAGATCAGCTTCAAGAAGTTCGGCATCTCGCTCAACTTCACCCCCGTGGTGCTGAGCGAAGGCAAGATCAGCCTGCGGGTGATGACGGAAGTGTCCGAATTGTCCAACGAAAACTCGATCACGCTGTCGCAGGCGGTGACGTCGAGCTCGGTGAACTCGCTGACCGTGCCCTCGATCAAGACCCGCCGCGCGGAAACTTCGCTGGAGATTCCGTCCGGCGGCGCGATGGCGATGGCCGGGCTGATCCAGGAGCAGACCAAGCAGGCCGTCAACGGATTGCCCGGCATGATGCAGCTTCCGATCCTCGGCACGCTGTTCCGCAGCCGCGACTTCGTCAACAACACGACCGAGTTGGTCGTGATCGTCACGCCCTACGTCGTACGCGCGGTGGCGCAGAAGGATCTGTCGCGTCCGGATGACGGCTTTGCGGCGCCCGCGGACCCGCAGGCCGGTCTGCTCGGCAACATCAACCGCCTCTACGGCGTGCCGGGCCGGACCGAACCGGGCCGGAATTACCGCGGCACCTACGGCTTCATCACCGATTGAGGCGGAACGGGGACTTCGTTATGACCACAAGACCACCCCAGATTCGCAAACGCGCCATCGGTTTCGGTGGCGCGCTCGTCGGTATCGCCCTCGCGCTCGGCGGTTGCCAGCACGACGAGGTCGCTACCGCCTCCATTCCTGACGACTACAAGCAGCGCCACCCGATCGCGATCGAGGAGCAGAACCGCTCGATCGTCGTCTTCGTCGGACATGCCCGCGGCGGGTTGACTGCCGCCCAGCGCGCCGACGTGATGGGCGTGGCGTCGACCTGGCTGCACGAAGGCACCGGCGCCATCCATATCGACGTACCGTCGGGCACGCCCAACGCGCGTCCGGTGGCGGATACCATGCGTGAGATCCAGGCGATGCTGGCGGCGGCTGGCGTTCCGCCGCGCGGCATCACGGTTCGCCCTTATCAGCCGGAAGACAAGCGCTTCCTGCCGCCGATCCGGCTCACCTATTCCAAGATCGCCGCGGTTGCAGGCCCCTGCGGGCTGTGGCCGGAGGACATCGGTCCCTCGATCAAGAACAAGAGCTGGTTCGAGAACAAGCAATATTACAATTTCGGCTGCGCCTATCAGCGCAATCTTGCGGCGATGGTCGACAATCCCTCGGACCTCGAGCAACCGCGGTCTGAAGCACCTTCCTACCAGGCGCGTCGCACCACCGCGTTCGAGAAGTATCGCAAGGGAACTCCGACGGCGATCAGCTATCCCGAGGCCGACAAGGCCAAACTCAGCGACACCGGCAAATGATCAGCTACGCTCGCCAGACTCAAGAAGAGCAGCCGGAAACCCCGCTTCCGCCGGCCGAAGAGCACATCGCGCCCGCGCCGCGCGTCTCGGTCCAGGCGTTCTGCGAAACCGTGGAGACCGCCGCCGCCGTGCAGTCGGCCGGCGAGGATCGCCGTCTCGGCAAGGCCCATTTGAAGATCCAGATGGGCGGTATGGCGGCTGCCATCGAAGCCTATCGCTCGGCGCCCACGCCGAACGTGATCGTGCTCGAGAGCGACGGACGCAACGACCTCCTGACCGGCCTCGACCACCTTGCCACCGTCTGCGACGCCGGTACCCGCGTGGTCGTGATCGGCCGCATCAACGACGTCACGCTCTACCGCGAGCTGGTCCGTCGCGGCGTCAGCGACTACGTGCTCGGGCCGGTCGGCGCCATCGATGTCGTGCGCTCGATCTGCAACCTGTTCTCCGCGCCGGAAGCCAAAGCGGTCGGACGCATCATCGCCGTCGTCGGCGCCAAGGGCGGAGTTGGTTCCTCCACCGTGTCCCACAACGTCGCCTGGGCAATCGCGCGCGACCTTGCGATGGACGCGGTGGTCGCCGATCTCGACCTAGCCTTCGGCACCGCCGGGCTCGACTACAATCAGGATCCGCCGCAAGGCATTGCGGACGCCGTGTTCTCGCCCGACCGCGTCGATACCGCCTTCATCGACCGCCTGCTGTCGAAGTGCACCGACCACCTCAGCCTCCTGGCGGCGCCGGCGACGCTCGACCGGGTCTATGATTTCGGCACCGACGCCTTCGACTCCGTGTTCGACACGCTGCGCGCGACCATGCCCTGCATCGTGCTCGACATTCCCCACCAGTGGTCCGGCTGGACCAAGCGCGCCCTGATCGGGGCGGACGATATCCTGATCGTGGCGGCGCCTGATCTGGCCAACCTGCGCAACACCAAGAACCTGTTCGATCTCCTGAAGGCCTCGCGCCCCAACGACCGGCCGCCGCTCTACTGCCTGAACCAGGTCGGTGTGCCGAAGCGGCCGGAGATCGCTGCAGCCGAGTTTGCCAAGGCGATCGAGAGCCAGCCGGTCGTCTCGATTCCGTTCGAGCCGCAAATATTCGGTTCGGCGGCCAATAACGGTCAGATGATCGCGGAGATCTCCGCCAATCACAAATCGATCGAGATGTTTCTTCAGATCGCGCAGCGCCTGACCGGCCGTAGCGAAACCAAGAAGCAAAAGTCGTCCTTCCTTTCACCCCTGATTGAGAAGTTGCGGGGAAAATAAGCCGCCGCAAGGAGTTGTTAAGTGTTCGGTAAGCGTAGCGGAACAGACACCGACCCTCGGGCCCCGAAGCCCGGCGCCGCGTCGCCAGAGCCTTCCCCGGCTCCGGCGCCCGCAGTGTCGCGCGCGCCGCACCCGCCGGCCGTTGCCTCGCCGCCGCTCGCCCCCGCCAGGCCCGCGCCGGCCATGGAGAGCCGCCGCTCGGACAATTACTACGAGGTCAAGGCGACCATCTTCGGCGCGCTGATCGAGGCCATCGACCTCGCCCAGCTCGCCAAGCTGGATTCCGAGTCGGCGCGCGAGGAAATCCGCGACATCGTCAACGAGATCATCGCGATCAAGAATATCGTGATGTCGATCGCCGAGCAGGAAGAGCTGCTCGACGACATCTGCAACGACGTTCTCGGCTACGGCCCGCTCGAGCCGCTGTTGTCGCGCGACGACATCGCCGACATCATGGTCAACGGCGCCAACACCGTCTATATCGAGGTCGCCGGCAAGATTCAGCGTACGGGCATCCGCTTCCGCGACAACCAGCAGCTCCTCAACATCTGCCAGCGCATCGTCAGCCAGGTCGGCCGGCGCGTCGACGAATCCTCTCCGATCTGCGACGCCCGCCTCGCCGACGGCTCCCGCGTCAACGCCATCGTGCCGCCGCTGTCGATCGACGGGCCGACGCTCACCATCCGCAAATTCAAGAAGGACAAGCTGACGCTGGATCAGCTGGTCAAGTTCGGCGCAATCTCGCCGGAAGGCGCGGAAATCCTGCAGATCATCGGCCGCGTCCGCTGCAACGTGCTGATCTCCGGCGGTACCGGCTCGGGCAAGACCACTCTGCTCAACTGTCTGACCAACTACATCGAGCACGACGAGCGCGTCATCACCTGCGAGGACGCGGCCGAACTGCAGCTGCAGCAGCCCCACGTGGTGCGGCTCGAAACCCGCCCGCCCAACATTGAAGGCGAAGGCCAGGTCACCATGCGCGAGCTGGTGCGCAACTGCCTGCGTATGCGTCCTGAACGCATCATCGTCGGCGAAGTCCGCGGCCCCGAGGCGTTCGACCTGCTGCAGGCCATGAACACCGGCCACGATGGCTCGATGGGGACGCTGCACGCCAACAACCCGCGCGAGGCGCTGTCGCGCTGCGAATCCATGATCACGATGGGCGGCTTTTCGCTGCCTTCGCGGACCATCCGCGAGATGATCTGCGCCTCGATCGACGTCATCGTCCAGGCCGCGCGCCTGCGCGACGGTTCGCGCCGCATCACCCACATCACCGAGGTGATGGGAATGGAGGGCGACACCATCATCACCCAGGACATCTTCCTCTACGACATGATCGGCGAGGACGCCAACGGCAAGATCATCGGCCGGCATCGCTCGACCGGCATCGGCCGCCCGAAGTTCTGGGAACGCGCCCGCTATTACGGCGACGAGAAGCGCCTTGCCGCCGCGCTCGACGCGGCGGAAGTGGCGCCGAAGACATGAGCAGGTCAGCACGATCATGAACATGCAGGTCCTCGCTCTCGCCTTCCTCGCCACCGCCGCCGTCGGCGGCATCGGCTGGGTCTTCCTTTATCCGTTGCTGTCCGGCGAGCGAAAGGCGGAAAGCCGCCGCGCCTCGATCGCGCGTGCCGACGCGCCCGCAGCCAAGCAGACCGAAAAGACCCAGCGATCGCGCCGTGAGCAGGTCGAGACGTCGCTCAAGGATCTCGAGGCGCGGCGCCAGCAGGAAAAAAGCGTTCCGCTCAGCGTCCGCCTGTCGCAGGCAGGACTCGACTGGACGCCGCAGAAATTCTGGATCGTATCCGCCGTCGTGGCGGGCGCGCTGTTCGCTGCCGCCCTGTTCGTCGGGGGCGGCCTGCTCGGCGCCGGGGGCCTCGCCTTTGCCGGCGGGTTCGGCCTGCCGCGGTGGGCGCTCGGCTTCCTGAAGAAGCGTCGCGAAAACAAATTCCTGAAAGCACTGCCCGACGCGGTCGACGTGATCGTCCGCGGCATCAAGGCGGGACTGCCGCTGTTCGAATCGATCAAGGTCGTCGCTGCCGATTCGCCGGAACCGCTGCGCAGCGAATTCCTCGCGATCATCGAGACCCAGGCGATCGGCATGCCGCTCGGCGAGGCCTGCTCGCGGCTCTATGACCGCATGCCGCTGCCGGAAGCCAACTTCTTCGGCATCGTCATCTCGATCCAGCAGAAGTCCGGCGGCAACCTCTCCGAAGCCCTCGGCAACCTCTCCAAGGTGCTGCGCGACCGCAAGAAGATGAAGGAAAAGATCCAGGCGATGTCGATGGAAGCCAAGGCATCGGCCGGCATCATCGGATCGCTGCCGCCGATCGTGATGTTCCTCGTCTATCTCTCGACGCCACAATACATCTCGCTGCTGTGGACCCATCCCACCGGCCAGCTCATGCTGGTCGGCTGCGTCGTCTGGATGTCGATCGGCATCATGGTGATGAAGAAGATGATCAACTTCGATTTCTGACGGTGCCGTATGGTCGAATTCCTCGTCTCGAAACTGCATGACGTCCGCTTCATGACTATGATGCTGGCGGCCATCGCCGCCAGCGCCACCGTCTATACGCTGGTGATGCCGCTGTTCGCCGGCGAAGGCCTCTCCAAGCGCATGAAGGCGGTGGCGAGCGAGCGCGAACGCATCCGGCAGCGCGAGCGCGAACGCCTCAACAGGAACGAGAAGGTGTCGCTGCGCCAGACGCCGAAGCAACTCGTTTCTCGCGTCGTCGAGGACTTCAACCTTACCAAATGGCTCGCGCAGGAAGCCGCGCGCGACAAGCTCATCATGGCAGGCTATCGCGGGCAGGCGCCTTACGTCACCTTTCTGTTTGCCCGCATGGTGGCGCCGCTAGTTCTGTTCGTCGGCTCTACCATGTACGTATTCCTGATCGCGCATCTGGAGCAGTCGCTGCCGATCAAGATCGGCATCTGCGTTGGCGCGGCCTATCTCGGCCTCCAGGCGCCGATGCTGTTCCTCAAGAACGCGATCTCCAAGCGTCAACTCTCGATCAAGCGCGCTTTCCCCGATGCGCTCGACCTGCTTCTGATCTGCATCGAATCCGGCATGTCGGTCGAAATGGCGTTCAGGAAAGTCGCCACCGAGATCGTCGGCCAGTCGATCGCACTGTCGGAGGAGTTCACGCTGACGACGGCCGAGCTGTCTTATTTGCAGGACCGCAAGGTTGCTTACGAGAATCTGGCGCGGCGCACCGGGCTCGAAGGCGTCAAATCGGTGTGTCTGGCGCTTCAGCAGGCCGAGCGCTACGGCACGCCGCTCGGCCATTCCTTGCGCGTCATGGCTCAGGAGAACCGCGACATGCGCATGAACGAAGCCGAAAAAAAGGCCGCTGCGCTGCCGCCTAAGCTGACGGTGCCGATGATCCTGTTCTTCCTGCCAGTGTTGTTCGTCGTCATTCTCGGACCGACCGGCATCAAGATCTCCGAACTGCACTGACGCAAGGCGGACCGCACGCGGTCCGCGCGCGACTTCAAGATTGCAAGATCAGGTCTGATCACTCGGGCTGGCTGAGCGAGGCGACCGGCGTCCGCTTCGCTGCGCCCCGCGGGGCATCGCTGCGGCTCAGCATGTCCTTGAGATATGCGACATTGGCCGCGGCCTGATCCGGCGGCAGGTCCGCCTTCACAATAGTCTCGGCTTCGGCGAAGCGGCCCTGGAGGCCGACGACAAGGCCGAGATTCTGCCGCACCCGGCCGCTGGCACGCGGCGAGGCATAAGCCTGCCGCAGCACCTCTTCGGCCTTCGGCAGGTCCTTCGACAGCATGTAGGACAGGCCGAGATTGGAGAGCACGCCAGGATCATCCGGAGCGATCTTCAGCGCGCTCGCATAGTAGGAGCGCGCCTCGGCGTGACGGCCCATCTGGTCGAGTGCAGTGCCCTGCACCGAGAGCAGGCGCCAGTCCGGATTGTCGGGCGAATGCGCCTTCGACAGCACGTCGAAGGCCTGCTGGAAATTGCCATTGTCAGCGAGCGCACGGCCGTATTGGGCGAGCAGCGCCTTGTTGCCGGGATTGGCGATGGTCGCCTGCTCCAGCACCGCAGCGGCCTGGGCGCGCTGACCGTTTGCGCGCAGCGCCTGGCCATAGGCAAGCGCGGCATCGGCGTCTTTGGGATTGGCACGATAGCGCTCGCCATAGGCTTCAATGGCACGCGCAGGATCTGTGGGGGCGGCTTCTGCACGCGACCCGACCGAGCCGGTGACGTCGGAGAGCTTCGACATGGCCGTGCAGCCGCCGAGGCCGACCGCCACCGCCGCGACCAGCGAGGTGGACGTAAGAAGCCGGGCAAGACTGAACCGTTGACGCATGACGCTTTGACTCTCGAGCCAATTGATCGAGCCGAACGCGTCAGCAATAGACTGTTAACCCTAACGGCCGGTTAATGCCCGGCCGCCCCTCGCCTTCACGGCGGCGTTTGCGGCGGCATCTCGCCGCCGAGGCCCAGGCGCTAGTAAAGCCCTGCGGCCGCGCGCGCGAACGTCAGTTCTCAGCTGAGACACGAGCTCCTCCCAAGATGGTTTCGCCGGTCCGGTCAATATTCGATCGCGAGGCGCTTGCGGATTTCGTCGATGCGCTTGTCGAGCGCATCAAACCGCGCGTGGACCGAACGGTCGTGCAGATAGAAGACGTAGCCGCCGGCGAGGAACGCGAAGATCCAATGGTGATGTTCGACATAGCCAAAAACCGCCTCGACGGCCTGGCCCATGAATGTGACCACGCTCCACACAACGTCCATCGCGACTTCCTCCCGGCACGCTTCGTCTGCGGTCGCCGGCGATCTCTGCGCACCTGGCCACCATTGTCGGAACCTAGCATGTCCCCTCCCTCGCGAGTAGCGCTCGACGGGTGATCGCGAACCCGATTGCTGGCGCGGCAAAACTCTGCGAAGTATCCTCCGACCGAATGACCCGCTGATCTGACGTTCCGGACCCGCCAATGCCTTCTGTCTTCGAGACCTCGTCCACCGCCATCCCGATCACCTTCGTCACCAAGTCGAGCTGGGACACGGTCCGCGAGGCACTGCCGCCATCGCAGCGCCAGTTCGCGACGGCCAGCGCCTTTGCCGCCAAGCCTGGCGGCTACCTTGCGCTGCCCGCGCCCGACGGCGCGATCGCGCAGATCTTGTTCGGTATCGAGGATGACAGCGCCAGATCGCGCGACCTGTTCCGGCCGGGCGCTCTGCCGGGCCTGTTGCCGCCGGGCACCTATCGCTTTGCCAATGCACCGCACGATGCACGACTGGCTGCGCTCGCCTTTGCGCTCGGCAGCTACCGCTTCGCCCGGTACCGGAAGGCAGACCGCCCAGAGGTCCGGCTGGTGCCGCCGGACGGCGTCGATGCAGCCGAGGTTAGCCGCGTGGCGGATGCCGCGATGCTCGCACGCGACCTCATCAACACGCCGGCGAACGACATGGGCCCGGAGCAGCTGGCCGCGGCTGCGCAGGCACTCGCCGGCGAATTCGGCGCAAGCTTTGCCTGCATCGTCGGTGAAGACTTGAAGGCGCAGAATTTTCCGTTGATCCATGCCGTCGGCATGGCCTCGGACCGCGCGCCGCGGCTGATCGACATCAGCTGGGGCGATCCCTCCCATCCCAAGGTGACGCTGGTCGGCAAGGGCGTCTGCTTCGACACCGGCGGGCTGGACCTCAAGCCGTCCAGCGGCATGCTGATCATGAAGAAGGACATGGGCGGCGCCGCCAACGTCTTGGCGCTCGCGCGCATGGTGATGAATGCGAAGCTGAAGGTCCGGCTGCGCGTGCTGATCCCGGCGGTGGAGAATGCTGTTTCCAGCAACGCCTTCCGTCCGCTCGACATCTTCACCTCGCGCAAGGGCATCACCGTCGAGATCGGCAACACCGACGCGGAGGGCCGCCTCGTGCTCGCCGACGCGCTAGCGCTGGCGGACGAGGAGCAGCCGGACCTGCTGATCGATCTGGGCACGCTGACGGGCGCCGCTCGCGTCGCGCTGGGGCCGGATTTGCCGCCCTTTTACACCAACGATGAGACACTTGCCGCCGACGTGGCGCGCTGCGCGGCGAAGGAGAACGATCCGTTGTGGCGCATGCCGCTATGGCCGGCCTACGATGCGTGGCTCGACTCCAAGACGGCCACCATCACCAACGCACCGTCCGGCGGCTTTGCCGGCTCGATCACCTGCGCGCTGTTCCTGCAGCGCTTTGTCGAGCAGGCCAAGAGCTGGCTGCATGTCGATATCTATGGCTGGACGCCATCGGCAAAACCGGCACGTCCCGAGGGCGGCGAATGTCAGGCCGCGCGCGCACTCTACACATTGCTGAGCGAGCGCTATGCATGATCCGCGGCTGACGCCGGCGCGGGGCGACCTCGCCGCGAAATATCTCGAAGGCAAAGTGCAGGCTGATCGCTTCGTCACCGGCGAGGAATTCGAAGTGGTCGAGCCGATTGCGCCAGTGCGCGAGCAGCCGTCCTCGAACGCGATGCTGATGACGCAGGCGCTACGCGGCGAACGCGTCACGGTCTACGATCGCAACGGCGAAGGCTGGGCCTGGGGCCAGCTAGGCGGCGACGGCTATGTCGGCTGGCTGCCCGACGCAGGCCTGGCGCGGCCCTCGACAGCGCCGACGCACTTGGTGACCGCGCTTCGAACGTTCGCCTTCCCCGGTCCCTCGATCAAGCTGCCGCCGGCCGACACGCTGGTGCTGGGATCGAAACTCGCGGTGGCGCGCGAAGACGGCAGTTTCGCCGTGACGCGCGAGGGAACATATCTTCCGAAGGCGCATCTCGCATTGCTCGATTATCGCGAGCCGGATTTCGTCGCGGTCGCCGAGCGCTTCGTCGGCACGCCCTATCTTTGGGGCGGCAAGAGCAGTTTCGGCATCGATTGCTCGGGCCTGGTGCAGGTCTCGCTGACGGCGGCAGGCATCGGCTGCCCGCGCGACAGCGACATGCAGCAGGCGGGTCTCGGCCTCGCGCTCGAACCGCACGAGAGGGGCAAGCTGCAGCGCGGCGATTTGATCTTTTGGAAGGGCCACGTCGCGATCGTCCGCGATGGCAGCACCATGGTTCACGCCAATGCGCATCACATGGCGACGGTGATCGAGCCGACCGAGCCGGCAATCGCGCGGATCAGGCAGGCCGGCAGCGAGATCGTTGCGATCAAGCGGCTCTAGCCGGGATTACGTCGTCGCCGACCCATTTCCCGCCGTTTCCAGCCGGAACGCCGCCGCAAACAGCGCGCGCGTGTAATCCGTCTTCGGGGCCTTGAACAGCTCGGCGGCCTGGCCCTCCTCGACCACCTTGCCACCCCGCATCACGATCAGGTGGCTGGCAAGCGAAGCGACGACGCGCAAATCGTGCGAGATGAACATGTAGGTCAGGTCGCGCTTGCGCTGGAGCTCGCGCAGGAGGTCGACCATCTGCGCCTGGATCAGCATGTCGAGCGCGCTGGTCGGCTCATCCAGCACGACGAAATCCGGCTCCAGCACCACCGCGCGCGCGATCGAAATGCGCTGGCGCTGGCCGCCGGAGAACTCGTGCGGATAGCGATAACGGGTGTCCGGCTTCAGCCCAACATCTTCGATCGCCTTGACGACGCGTGCCTCGCGCTCCTCGCGCGACAGCTTGGGCTGATGTACGGACAGACCCTCGGCGATGATATCGGCGACCGACATGCGCGGGCTGAGCGAGCCGAACGGATCCTGGAATACGATCTGCATGTCACGCCGGAATGGGCGCATCTCCTCGAAGCGCAGGCCCTGGATGTCCTTTCCCAGAAACACGATCCGTCCGTTCGAGGAAATCAGCCGCAGCAGCGCTAGCCCCAGCGTGGTCTTGCCTGAGCCGGATTCGCCGACGACGCCGAGCGTCTCGCCCTTGCGTACGACAACGCTGACGCCGTCGACCGCCTTGATGTGGCCGACCGTCTTGCGCATCAGCCCGCGCTTGATCGGAAACCACACCTTGAGATCATCGGCCGACATCACCACCGGCGCACTCGGCTGCGGTGGCGCCGGATCGGGCTTCGGCTCCGCCGCGAGCAGATCGCGCGTATAGGGATGCTTCGGACCGGTGAAGACCTGCTCGACCGGCCCCTGCTCGACGATCTCGCCGCCTTTCATGACGCAGACGGTGTCGGCGATGCGGCGCACGATGCCGAGGTCGTGAGTGATGAACAGCAGGCTCATGCCAAGCCGGGCGCGGATTTCCGCAAGCAGCGTCAGGATCTGCGCCTGCACGGTGACGTCGAGCGCGGTGGTCGGCTCGTCCGCGATCAACAGATCCGGCTCGTTGGCGAGCGCCATCGCGATCATCACGCGCTGGCGCTGGCCGCCGGAAAGCTGGTGCGGATAGCTTTTGAGCCGCGTTTCGGGCTCGGGGATGCCAACCTGTGTCAGCAGTTCCAGCGTCCGTTCGCGCGCTTGCGCGTTGCTGGTCGGATTGTGCAGCTGGATGATCTCGCCGATCTGCGCCTCGATCGTGTGCAGCGGGTTGAGCGAGGTCATCGGCTCCTGGAAGATGATGGAGATGTCGCTGCCGCGAACCTCCCGCATCTGCTGCTCGGACTGATCGATCAGCTCGCGCCCCTTGAAGCGGATGCTCCCCGAGGGATGCGAGGCGCTCGGATAGGGCAGCAGCTTCAGAATCGAGAGCGCGCTGACGGATTTGCCGGATCCGGACTCGCCGACCAGCGCCAGGCATTCGCCGCGCTTGATCTGAAACGAGACCTTGTCGACCGCGAGCGTCGTGCCGCCGCCCTGGTGGAAGGCCACCGAGAGGTCGCTCACTGCAAGCAGAGGCTGGTTGATGGCGTCCATCTTCTACCTGAACGTCTTGCGCGGATCGAAGGCGTCGCGCACGGCTTCGCCGGTGAAGATGAGTAGCGACAGCATGATCGCGACCGAGAAGAAGCCGGAGAAACCGAGCCACGGCGCCTGCACGTTCGACTTGCCCTGCGACAGCAACTCGCCGAGCGAGGGCGAGCCGGGCGGCAGGCCGAAGCCAAGGAAGTCCAGTGCTGTCAGCGTCATGACCGAACTCGACACGATGAACGGCAGGAACGTCATCGTCGCGACCATCGCGTTCGGCAGCAGATGCCTGAACATGATCACGGCGTTCGACACGCCGAGCGCCCGCGCCGCCTGGATGTACTCGAAATTGCGCCCGCGTAAGAATTCCGCGCGTACGAGCCCGACCAGCGACACCCAGGAAAACAAGAGCAGGATGCCGAGAAGCACGAAGAAGCCGGGCACCAGCACCGACGACAGGATCAGCAGCAGATAGAGCGAGGGGATCGCGGTCCAGATCTCGATGAAGCGCTGGAATATGAGATCGACCCGGCCGCCGAAATAGCCCTGCACCGCGCCGGCCGCGATGCCGATGACGGAGGAGATGATGGTCAGGCAGAGGCCGAACAGCACCGAGATGCGGAAACCGTAGATCAGGCGCGCCACCACGTCGCGCCCCTGGTCATCGGTGCCGAGCCAATTGTATTCGAGATCGCGGCAGCTCTTGAGGCCCTTCTTCTCGACGACGGGCTTGCACTGCGCCTCCGTCAACATCCAGGTCGGCGGCGACGGTGCGGGCGTCGGCAGATCGAGATTATGGGTGTCGTAAGAGTAGCGGATCAGGGGCCAGACGATGCTGCCGCCCTTGTCCCTGATCAGCTTCTGCAAATAGGGATCGCGATAGTCGGCCGCGGTCTCGAAGTCGCCGCCGAACGTCGTTTCCGAGTAGGTGATGAAGGCGGGCCAGTAGAGATGCGCGTCATATTTGATCAGGAACGGCCGGTCATTGGCGATCAGCTCGGCAAACAGCGACATCACGAACAGCATCATGAAGAGCCAGAACGACCAGTAGCCGCGCCGGTTCGCCTTGAAATTCTCCCAGCGCCGCCGGTTGAGCGGCGACGGTGCGAACGGCTTATGCGTGATCGGCACGACTTGGCCGAGCGGCGACTTCATGGTGGTTTCGATCGGGGTCGGGGCGGTTAGCGTCATCAGACCTCCCGCGCCTCGAAATCGATCCGCGGGTCGATCCACATATAGGTCAAATCCGAGATCAGATTGACCACGAGGCCGACGAGCGAAAAGATGAAGAGAGTACCGAACACCACGGGGTAGTCACGGTTGAGCACGCTCTCAAAACTGAGCAGTCCCAGCCCGTCCAGCGAGAAGATGGTCTCGATCAGAAGCGAGCCCGAGAAGAAGGCGTGAATGAAGGTGCTGGGAAAGCCCGCGATGACGATCAGCATCGCGTTGCGGAAGACGTGCCCATAGAGCACCCGGCCCTCGCTACAGCCCTTGGCGCGCGCGGTCATCACGTATTGCTTGCGGATTTCGTCCAGAAACGAGTTCTTGGTCAGGAACGTCATGGTGGTGAACGCGCCGAGCCCCATCGCGATCAGCGGCAGCGTCAAATGCCAGAAGTAGTCGATGATCTTCCAGTACCAGGGAAACTGCGACCAGCCGTCTGACGTCAGCCCGCGCAGCGGAAACCAGTTGAAGAACGAGCCCCCGGCAAACAGGATGATCAGGAGGATCGCGAACAGGAAGCCGGGAATCGCATAGCCGAGCACGAGCACGCTCGACGTCCAGGTGTCGAAACGCGTGCCGTCCTTCACCGCCTTTCGGATTCCGAGCGGAATCGAGATCAGGTAGGTCAGGAGCGTCAGCCAGATGCCGAGCGAGATCGAGACCGGCAGCTTTTCCTTGACGAGCTGGAGTACGCTGACGTCGCGAAAATAGCTCTTGCCGAAATCGAAGCGGGCGAAATTCCAGACCATCAGCGCGAAGCGCTCCGGCGCCGGCTTGTCGAACCCGAACTGCACCTCCAGCTTCTTGATGAAGTCGGGGTCGAGGCCCTGCGCGCCGCGGTATTTCGAGTTGATGGCATCGCCGGCACCGAGTTGCCCCGGCGCGCGCTGCGCGAAATCGCCGCCTCCCGAAATGCGCGAGCTGCCGCCGGTATCGGCGCCGGAGAGCTGCGCGATTACGCGCTCAACCGGGCCGCCGGGCGCGAATTGCACCACGATGAAGGAGACGAAGAGTATCCCGAGCAGGGTCGGGATCATCAGGAGGATGCGGCGGGCGATATAGGCGCTCATGGACTATTTCGCCTGCTCGAGCTTGGCGGCCTTGGCGCGGTCGTACCACCAGATATCGGGAGCGCCGACGCCGTTGGCATAACGTGGCAGCTTCTCCGGATGACTGAACTGATCCCAATAAGCGAGCCGATGGGTCTTGTTATACCATTGTGGCACCCAGTAGCGGCCGGCACGGAACAGACGGTCGAAGGCACGGCAGGCGATGGTCAATTCCTCGCGGCTGTCGGCCGCCATGATCTTCTCGATCATGGCGTCGATGGCCGGGCTGGCGATACCCGCGAGATTGTATGAGCCCTTGGTTGCCGCGACCTGCGAAGAGAAGAACGAGCGCATCGCATCGCCGGGCGTCGCCGACATGCTGAAGCGCTGGATCGTCATGTCGAAATCGAACTCTTCCTGGCGCGCCCTGTATTGCACGGCATCGACGAGCCGCACGCTCGCTTCGATACCGAGCGTCGCCAGGTTCTTGATATAGGGCGCATGGTGCGGCTGGAACGAAGGCTCGTCCAACAGGAACTCGATCCTGAACACCTCGCCGTTCGGCAGTGTCCGCTTGCCGTCCTTGATGGGCACGCCAGCCTCGCTCAGCAGCTGCTGCGCCTTGCGCAAAAGGCTGCGGTCCTGCCCGGAGCCGTCCGATACCGGGGGCGCAAACGGCGCGGCGAATACTTCGTCAGGCACCTGACCGCGATATGGCTCCAGCAACTTCAGCTCTTCCGGCGACGGAGGTCCGTCGCTCGCCATGAGGTCCGAGTTCTGGAACGGCGACACGGTACGGGCGTAAGCGCCGTACATGATGGTCTTGTTGGTCCACTCAAAATCGAAGGCATTGATCAAGGCCTCCCGCACGCGCGGATCCTTGAACTTGTCGCGCCGCGTGTTGATGAACCAGCCTTGCGCACCGGAGGGCGTGAGGTCGGGCACGACCTCGAGCTTGACCCGGCCATCCTTCACCGCAGGAAAGTCATAGCGCGTCGCCCAGATGCGGGAGGTGAACTCCTCGCGATAGAGGTAATTTTTGCCGGTGAAGCCCTCGAACGCGACATCGCGGTCTCGGTAAAATTCATAGCGCACGACGTCGAAATTGTAGCTGCCGCGGCAAGGCGGAAGATCGGCTGCCCACCAGTCTTTCACGCGCTCGTATTCGATGTAGCGATTGACCTCGAATTTTCCGACCTTGTACGGACCCGAGCCTAACGGAATCTCCAGAGATGTTTCATCGAAGGTTCGAGATGCATAATACGATTTCGAAAAGATCGGCAGGCCGGCGACATAGAGCGGGACGTCGCGAGCCCGCCCTTTGGCGAAGGTGACGACCAGTGTCGCATCGTCGATAGCTTCTGCGCTGACCATGTCACGCATCTGCACGATGATCAGCGGATGGCCTTTGCTCTTGAGCGCCGTTAGCGAAAACGCAGCGTCAAGCGCGGTGAGCTTGGTGCCGTCGTGGAATTTCGCCTCGGGTCGCATCGTGAAGCGATAGATCAGCCTGTCGGGCGATATCTGCACGGACTTGGCGGCAAGCCCGTACATCCCGTCCGGCTCGTCATTGGCTCGTACCATCAGCGCCGCAAAGGTCATGTCCATGCCCTGCGCGCCATCCCCCTTCAGGATGAAGGCGTTGAGCGAGTTGAAGGTCTGGTAGGACTGGTTGTATGCGCGCACCGATGGGATCAGCGAGAACGAGCCACCCTTCGGCGCGTCGAGATTGACGTAGTCGAAATGATGGAAGTCGGCGGGATATTTTAGATCGCCGAACGCCGAGATGCCGTGCATTTCGGCCGGCAGTTCCGACGCTACCGCGCCGCGCAAGCAGGACGCGCTCACGGCGCCGATGCCGAGGCCGAGCACGTGCCGGCGTGAGGGCTGCGCCATGCGAACAATGTCCTTCACGATTTCTTCGCGATCCGCGCCGCCTTGTCCGCGTCGTACCACCAGATGAACGGGAAGCCGGACTGGCCGTATTTGGGCAATTCCGACGGCCGTCCGAAGCGATCCCAGCGGGCGGTGCGTACTTTCGGATAATTCCACTGCGGCACGACGTAGTTATTCCAGAGCAGCACGCGGTCCAGCGCCTTGGTGGCGGCGATGAGATCGTCGCGGTCGGTGGCATAGATGACCCGCTCGATCAGCTTGTCGACGGCGGGGTTCTTGATGCCGGCAACGTTGCGCGAACCGGCCATGTCGGCGGACTTGGAGCCCCAGAACTCGCGCTGCTCGTTGCCCGGAGACTGCGACTCGCCCCAGGAGTTGGTGATGATGTCGAAATCCCAGTCGCGAAGCCGGTTCTCGTATTGCGTCGGATCGACCGTCCGCACGCTGACCGCAATGCCGAGGCGCTCGAGCGATGGCTTGTAGAACAGCACGATCCGCTCGAAGCTCGGATCCGAGCTCAAGAGTTCGAAGGCAAGCTGGGTCCCGGTCTTGACGTCGATCAGCTTGCGATCGCGCACCTCGTAGCCGGCCTCCTTCAGCAAGCGCAGCGCCTCGCGCAGATTGTCACGCACGGCTTCCGGGCTGCCTCCGACCGGGTTGGTGTAAGCCGTTGTGAAGACCTCGGGCGGCACGTCCGCGCGCACTGTTTCGAGGATTTCGAGTTCCTTGCCCTGCGGCAGGCCGGTCGCCATCAATTCGTCGATGCCGTCGAAATAGCTGCTGATGCGCTTGTACTGGCCGAAAAAGATCTGCTTGTTCATTTCCTCGAAGTCGAACGCGTAGTTGAGCGCACGACGCAGGCGCGGATCCCTGAATTTGGCGCGGCGCAGGTTCGGCACGAAGGCCTGCATGACGCCCGAGCTGCGGTTGGCGAACTCTTCCAGGATCACGCGCTTCTCGGCCACGGCGGGGAAATCGTAGGCGGTCGCCCAGCTCTTGGCGCTGTTCTCAGTGCGCCAGTCGACCTGGTCGGCCTTGAATGCCTCGATCGCGACGGTGGCGTCCCGGAAGTATTCGTAGCGCAGCTCGTCGAAATTGTTGCGTCCGACATTGGCGGCGAAGTCACGCCCCCAATAGTCCTTCACGCGCTCAAGGCCGATGGTGCGGCCGGCAACGAACTCCTTGATCCGGTAGGGACCCGAGCCCAGCGGTATCTCCAGCGTGGTGGCGGAGACGTCGCGCTTGCGCCCTTGTGCGTCGGTACCCTCCCACCAGTGCTTCGGCAGGATGGTGAGCTGTCCTACGATCTGCGGCAGTTCGCGATTGCCAGGCGCGTCGAACACGAACTTGACGTCACGGTCGCCGACCTTCTCGGCCCTGACCACATGGCTGTAATAGGCCGAGTACATCGGGTGGTGCTTCTTGAAGGCGTCGAGCGAGAAGATGACGTCGTCGACGGTGACCGGCTTGCCGTCATGCCATTTGGCCTCGGCGCGCAGGCGATAGGTCACGAAGGAGAAATCGTCGGGATGGCTCACGGCCTCCGCGAGCGCGCCATACTCGGTCGAGACTTCGTCCAGCGAGGCCGTCAACAGGGATTCGTAGATGAAGGCGACGGCCCCGGCGATCGCGCCCTTCACGCCGGCGACGACGATGTTGAAATTGTCGAACGTGCCGACGGCGATCTGGCGCGCTGCACCGCCCTTGGGGGCTTCCGGATTGACATAGTCGAACCGCGTGAAGCCGGCGGGATATTTGACGTTCCCGAACAGCGACAGCGCGTGTCGCCAGGGCAACTCGCCTGCGGCCTGCGCCTCGGCCGTACCAATCAACGGAACGCCTATCCCGGAACCGAGGGCGGGAAGTGCGGCGGCAGCAGTGCCGGTGAGCAAGAGGTCGCGTCGGGTGATGGCCAAATCAACATCCCTGTCTTGAAGGAGGTTACCCCTTTAAGTGCTCAATATAGGCGAGGTTTCGACGGAACACGTTGCTTTTTCCTCATCTTGGAGGCCCCGCTCCAGCCTTCGCTGCGGCCAAACGCCCCGATACCGACACCGCGAGGCCCGGATACGCAAGCGGCCAGGCTTTTCAGCCTGGCCGCAGAAATGCAGAAATAGTGAGCAGGCCGAAAGGTCCTACTTGGACGCGGTCGGCAGCGGCTGAGGATGATCCGACAGTGAATTCAGGTAGGCAATGACGTCGGCGCGTTCGGAATCCTTCGGGATACCGGCGAAGCCCATCGCGGTGCCCGGGATGAAGCCCTTCGGATTGGCGATGAACTTGTTCAGGTCGTCGAATGTCCACGTGCCGCCCTTGCCTTTCATGGCGGCTGAGAAGTTGAAGCCGTTACGGCCCTGCCCCCTCGCCTCGCCGACGACGCCGAAGAGATTCGGACCGACGCGATTCGGGCCGCCCTTCTCGAATGTGTGGCAGGCGCCGCACTTCTTGGCGGCCGCAGCGCCCTTTTCGACGGAGGCGGTCTGAAGCAGCTTTTCAATCGGCTCGGAGGGAGCAGCAGCAGCGCCGCCTTCCTTGCCGTGACCGGCGTCCTCCTTCACGGCGATCTCGAAGCCCGGCTTTTCCGGTATCCTCGGCGAAAACAGCGCCTGGGCGGTGAAGCTCGTCACCAGCAGAAAAAGACAGGTGCCGAGCACGGCACCGAGGATCTTGTTGAGTTCGAAAGAGTCCATTTCCGGCCAGGCCCCACACCGCAAGAAGGATCAAGCGGCCAAGCGGCCGCCAGGACGCGCCTCGGGAGAATCAAACGTTCCTTATTGTTTCCCCGAGTTTTGCCATTGAGATATCGGTTTGCCCGTGGTCTGGCAACCCGTATAAGCGAGCCGGCTTTCGCCTCATTCCCATCCCATTTCTCGACGCGGAAAACGCTCCATTTCCAGGCCTTTGAACCGATGACCGATCCCCGCATCCTGGTGCTGATCCCGGCTCGCATGGCGGCCACCCGCCTGCCCGGCAAGCCGCTTGCCGATATTGCGGGCCTGCCGATGATCGTGCACGTGCTGCGCCGGGCCGAGGCCGCCAGAATCGGCCGGGTTGCGGTTGCAACCGATACGGCGGAGATCGCCTCGGTCGTGACCGCCCATGGCGGCGAGGCCGTGATGACCCGCACCGAGCACCCATCGGGCTCGGACCGCATCCACGAAGCGATGCAGAAGCTCGATCCCGCAGGCGAGGCCGAGATCGTGGTCAATCTCCAGGGCGATTTTCCGACCATCACGACCGGCAACATCCGCGATGTGCTGCCGCCTCTGGACGATCCGGCCGTCGACATCGCCACGCTGGCCTCGCAGATCCATACCGAGGAGGAGGACCTTGCCCCGAGCGTCGTGAAGGCGGTGGGAACCTCGCTCGGCGGCAGGCGCATGCGCGCGCTTTATTTCACCCGCGCCACGGCGCCGACCGGCGACGGACCGCGCTACCATCATATCGGCCTCTACGCCTACCGCCGCGCGGCCCTGGAGCGGTTCGTCTCGCTGCCGCCGTCGCCGCTGGAATTGCAGGAGAGCCTGGAGCAGCTGCGCGCGCTTGAGGCCGGCATGCGGATCGACTTTACCATCGTCGATACCGTACCCCGCGGCGTCGATACGCCGGCGGACCTTGAGACCGCCCGCAGCATCCTTTCCAAATCCTGAGCTGCTGTTACAAGGCCGACCATGAGCAAGATGAAGATCGCATTCCAGGGCGAGCCCGGGGCCAATTCCCACATCGCCATCGCCGAGGCCTATCCCGACGCCGAGCCGATGCCCTGCGCCACCTTCGAGGACGCGCTGTCGGCGATCTCGTCGGGCGAGGCCGATCTTGGCATGATCCCGATCGAAAATTCGGTCGCAGGCCGCGTCGCCGACATCCATCACCTGCTCCCCGCCTCCGGCCTCTTCATCATCGGCGAATGGTTTCTGCCGGTCCGCCATCAATTGATGGCGGTGAAGGGGACCAAGCTTGAGGACATCAAGAGCGTCGAGAGCCATGTGCATGCGCTCGGCCAGTGCCGGCGCATCATTCGCAAGCTCGGCATCAAGCCGATCGTGCACGCCGACACCGCCGGCAGCGCCCGCGACATCTCCGAGCGCAAGGACAAGACGGTCGCCGCGATAGCCTCGCGTCTGGCCGCAAAAATCTATGGACTTGACATCCTCGCCGAGGACATCGAGGACGAGGCCCACAACACCACGCGCTTCGTGGTGCTGGCGCGGGAGCCGAAATGGGCCGCGCAAGGCTTGGGCCCGCTGGTCACGACTTTTGTATTCAGGGTGCGCAATTTGCCTGCCGCGCTCTACAAGGCGCTCGGCGGCTTTGCCACCAACGGCGTCAACATGACCAAGCTCGAGAGCTACATGGTCGACGGCAATTTCTTCGCCACGCAGTTTTACGCCGACGTCGACGGTCATCCCGAGGACAAGGGCCTGGCGTTTGCGATCGAAGAGCTGAAGTTCTTCTCGCGCGAATTCCGTATCGTCGGCGTGTATCCGGGACATCCGTTCCGCGCGACGTTCAACGAAACGCAGCAGGACTAGTCTCGTGTCCCGGACGCGCGAAGCGCGAGCCGGGACCCAGGAGCCAAGATGGGCCCCCGCTCAGCAGCGCACCGCGGAAGGGAGCTGCGCCGCGTCCGGGGCACGAGAGCGATTATGCCGGCTTCGCCAGCCCGAACGCCTCCGCCAGCAGTGAATACGACTTCTTGCGCGCGTCGTGGTCGTAGACAGCGGTGATCACCATCAGCTCGTCGGGCTTGCTGGCATGGATCAGCGGCTGGAGCTTCTGCTGTACCGTGGCAGGCGAGCCGACGAACAGGCGCGAGCGGTTGCGCAGGGTCGAGGTGCGCTCGGCATCCGTATAGGGATAAGCCAGCGCTTCCTCGACGCTCGGCAGCGGCAGGTACTGGCCGCGGTCGCGGCGTAGGCGGTTGAGGTCGAACGAGGCGGCGAGTTTTTCAGCCTCGTCATCAGTGTCAGCCGTGATGACGGCGACGGCGAGGATCGCCTGCGGGCTCGCGCGCCACGCCGAGGGCTGGAAACGATTGCGGTAATGCACCATCGCATCGATCGCGTCGTGGGACGCAAAATGATGGGCGAAGGCGAAGCCCATGCCGACTTGCGCAGCCAATTCCGAGGAATAATCGCTGGAGCCGAGCAGCCAGACCGGCGGCAAGGGTGTGTCGTCGGGCATCGCGACGACGTTGTTGTAGGGATGGCCCGATGGGAATTCGCGGGTCTGCCACAGGATCAGTTCGTGCAGCCGCTCCAGGAAATCGTCGCCTTCGCGGCGGTCGAGCCGGCTGCGAAGCGCGTAAGCAGTGGCACCGTCGGTGCCGGGGGCGCGGCCGAGGCCGCAGGGCTGGCGTGTGCTGGCCGCGAGGCGGGTGCGCTAACACCGCCGCCGCCATTGGGACAGAAGCATAAAGCCTCAATTGATTTTCATGCTGCCCAACATCTATTTTATTCAGAAGTTCTCCAGATAACACACTCAATAGCCTGAAATACATAATTAATCTCATAATTCGCGCATCCCACAAGGACGCTCGACTTCCGCCGAATTGACAGCTTTATCTCGCAATAGTGGGCTATTTCCCACCATCGATGGGCTGTCAGGCCATTCGCCTTTGCCCTATCTTAGCCCTGCCAAGCTGGACCTGAACGACGGCCGCCAAAAAGACCCTGGAGTGAGTGGTGCCATGACCGATTTGACGACGCCTGCCCAAGCCGACGGGCACCTCGCCGGGAAACGGCCGGCGATCTCCTTCGAGTTCTTTCCGCCCAAGACCGAGGAGATGGAACGTAATCTCTGGGACACCATCAACCGGCTGGCGCCGCTCGAGCCGAATTTCGTCTCGGTGACCTATGGCGCCGGCGGCTCGACCCGCGAGCGCACCCATTCGACCATCTCTCGCATCCTGAAGGAAACCGCGCTCTTGCCAGCCGCGCATCTCACCTGCGTCGGGGCTTCGCGCGGCGAGATCGACGAGATCGTCGACCGCTATCACGAGGTCGGCGTCCGCCACATCGTCGGCCTGCGCGGCGATCCGCCAGGCGGCATCGGCACGGCCTACGCCGCCCATCCCGATGGCTATCAGGGCTCGGCCGATCTCGTCGCGGGGATCAAGAAGCGGCACGCTGATATCGAGGTTTCGGTTTCAGCCTACCCCGAGAAGCATCCCGAGGCCCGCGACTTCGACGCCGATATCGACACGCTGAAGGCCAAGGTCGACGCCGGCGCGACCCGCGCCATCACGCAGGTGTTCTTCGATAACGACCTCTACTTCCGTTATCTCGACCGCGTTCGTAGCCGCGGCATCAACATTCCGATCGTGCCGGGCATCATGCCCATGCACAATTTCAAGCAGGCGAGAGCCTTCGTCACCCGCGCAGGCACCAGCGTGCCGGACTGGCTCGCGGAGAAGTTCGACGGCCTCGACGACGATCCCGACACACGCAAGCTGGTCGCGGCCACTGTTGCCGCCGGCCAGGTGCACAAGCTGGCGAAGCACGGCGTCGATACCTTCCATTTCTACACCATGAACCGCGCCGACCTCGTGTTCGCGATCAGCCATTTGCTCGGCATTCGCGCCAAGAGCGCCCAGAAAGCTGCGTAAGACAACATGACCGTACCGATCTCTCCGAAGCGAACCGCCCTGCTCGACGCCGCCCGCGACCGCATCCTGGTGCTCGACGGCGCCATGGGCACGATGATCCAGAACCTCCAGTTCGATGAAGCCGCCTTCCGCGGCGAGCGCTTCAAGGATTTCCACCGCGACCTGCGCGGCAACAACGATCTGTTGATCCTGACCCAGCCGCAGGCGATCGAGGACATCCACGCCGCCTATTTGCGTGCCGGTGCCGACATCGTCGCGACCAACACCTTCTCCACGACCTCGATCGCACAGGCCGATTACGACCTCACCGACATCGTCTATGAGATGGCGCGCGAAGGCGCCCGCCTCGCCGGCAATGCGGCCCGGCGTGTCGAGGCCGAAGACGGCAAGCCGCGCTTCGTCGCCGGCGCCCTCGGCCCGACCAACCGCACCGCCTCGATCTCGCCGGACGTTTCCAACCCCGGCTACCGCGCCGTCACCTTCGACGACTTACGCAAATCCTATGGCGAACAGATCAAGGGCCTGATCGACGGCGGCGTCGACCTGCTGCTGGTCGAGACCATCTTCGACACGCTGAACGCCAAGGCGGCGCTCTATGCGATCGCCGAGATCACCGAAGAGCGCGGCATCGACGTGCCCGTGATGGTGTCCGGCACCATCACCGACAAATCCGGCCGCCTGCTGTCGGGACAGCTGCCGGAGGCATTCTGGCATTCGGTGCGGCACGCAAAGCCCGTCACCATCGGCTTCAACTGCGCGCTCGGCGCCGAAGATCTGCGCGCCCATATCGCCGATATCGGCCGCGTCGCCGATGCGCTGGTGTGCGCCTATCCCAATGCCGGCCTGCCCAACGAGTTCGGCCAGTACGATGAGACCCCGGAGTACATGGCCCGCCTGATCGGCGACTTCGCCCGCGATGGGCTCGTCAACATCGTCGGCGGCTGCTGCGGCACCACGCCGAACCACATCGCGGCGATCGCCGCTGCGGTCGCCCCGCACAAGCCGCGCGTCGTGCCGGAGATCGAGCCTCGCTTGAGGCTTTCCGGCCTCGAGCCCTTCATTCTGACGGACGCGATCCCGTTCGTGAATGTCGGCGAGCGCACCAACGTCACGGGATCGGCGCGCTTCCGCAAGCTGATCACCGCCGGCGACTACACCTCCGCGCTGCAAGTCGCTCGCGACCAGGTCGAGAACGGCGCACAGATCATCGACGTCAACATGGACGAAGGCCTGCTGGACTCGGAAGCCGCGATGCGGACCTTCCTTAACCTCGTCGCCGCCGAGCCCGACATCGCCCGCGTGCCGGTGATGGTCGACTCTTCGAAATTCTCGGTAATCGAGGCCGGCCTGAAATGCGTGCAGGGCAAGCCGGTGGTGAACTCCATCTCGATGAAGGAAGGCGAGGAGAAGTTCATCCACGAAGCGAAGATCGCTCGGCGTCATGGCGCTGCTGTCGTGGTGATGGCGTTCGACGAGGTCGGCCAGGCCGATACGTTCGCGCGCAAGACCGAGATCTGCAAGCGTGCCTACGACATTTTGGTGAACCGCGTCGGCTTCCCGCCGGAAGACATCATCTTCGATCCGAATATCTTTGCGATCGCGACCGGCATCGAAGAGCACAACAATTACGGCGTCGATTTCATCGAGGCGACGCGCTGGATCCGCAACAACCTGCCGGGCGCGCATATCTCGGGTGGCGTCTCCAATTTGTCGTTCTCGTTCCGCGGCAACGAGCCGGTGCGCGAGGCCATGCACTCGGTGTTCCTGTATCATGCCATCAAGGCTGGCATGGACATGGGCATCGTCAATGCCGGGCAGATGATCGTCTATGACGACATCGATCCCGAACTGCGCCAAACTTGCGAGGACGTCGTTCTCAACCGCGATCCCGGCGCGTCCGAACGCCTGCTGGCGCTCGCCGAGAAATTCCGCGGCAACAAGACCCAGACCAAGGAGGCCGACCTCGCCTGGCGCGAATGGCCGGTGGCGAAGCGGCTCAGCCACGCGCTGGTGCACGGCATCACCGAATTCATCGAAGTGGATACCGAGGAAGCCCGCAAGGCCTCCACGCGGCCGCTCGATGTGATCGAGGGACCGCTGATGGCCGGCATGAACGTGGTCGGCGACCTCTTCGGTGACGGAAAAATGTTCCTGCCCCAGGTCGTCAAATCCGCACGCGTGATGAAGCAGGCGGTGGCCTGGCTGATGCCATTCATGGAGGAAGAGAAGGCGCGCAACCTCGCCAACGGCATCGGCACGGAAGGCTCCAGCTCCGCCGGCAAGATCGTGCTCGCGACGGTCAAGGGCGACGTCCACGACATCGGCAAGAACATCGTCGGCATCGTGCTCCAGTGCAACAATTTCGAGGTCATCGACCTCGGCGTGATGGTGCCGGCCGCGAAGATCGTCGAAACCGTGAAGGCGGAGAAGGCCGACATCGTCGGCCTGTCCGGCCTGATCACGCCCTCGCTCGACGAGATGGCGTTCTTCGCCGGCGAATTGCAGCGCGAAGGGTTGAAGCTGCCGCTGCTGATCGGCGGTGCCACCACGAGCCGCGTGCATACCGCCGTGAAGATCGACCCGAGCTACCGCGCTGGCCCTGTGGTGCATGTCAACGACGCCAGCCGCGCGGTCGGCGTCGCCTCCGCGCTGCTGTCGCCCGAGAAGCGCGAGGCCTATGCTGCCGACGTGCGCGCCGAATACGCAAAGATCTCCGATGCGCATTTCCGCGCGCAGGCCGACAAGAAGCGGCTGAAGCTGGCTGCGGCCCGCGCCAACCGCGTGCCGGTCGACTTTGCTGCGAACAAGCCGGTGAAGCCGACTTTCCTCGGCATCAAGAGCTTTGACGATTACGATCTCGCCGAGCTCGTGCCCTATATCGACTGGACGCCGTTCTTCCAGACCTGGGAGCTCGCCGGCCGCTTCCCCGCCATTCTCGACGACGCCAAGGTCGGCGAGGTCGCGCGTTCGCTCTATGACGATGCGCGCAAGATGCTAAATCTGATCGTCAAGGAAAAATGGTTCAGGGCGCGCGCAACCGTCGGCTTCTGGCCGGCCAACGCGCAAGGCGACGACATCGTGCTCTATGCCGACGAGAGCCGGACCAGGACGATCGCGACCCTGCACACGCTGCGCCAGCAGCTCGAAAAGCGCGAAGGCCGCTTCAACGCCGCGCTGTCCGATTTCGTCGCGCCAGTTGACACGGGTGTGCCCGACTATGTCGGCGGCTTCGTCGTCACCGGCGGGATCGGCGAGGATGTGGTTGCCGACCGCTTCAGAAAAGCGAACGACGACTACTCCTCGATCCTGTGCAAGGCACTGGCCGATCGCCTGGCGGAGGCCTTTGCCGAGCGCATGCATGCCCGCGTGCGCCGCGAGTTCTGGGCCTATGCGCCGGACGAGGCGCTCTCGACCGACGAACTGATCCTCGAAAAGTATCAGGGCATCCGCCCCGCGCCCGGCTATCCCGCACAGCCCGATCACACCGAGAAGGCGACGCTGTTCGAGCTGCTCGACGCGGAAGCCACCGCAGGCGTGAAGCTGACGGAGAGCTTTGCGATGTGGCCGGGCTCCAGCGTGTCCGGGCTCTATTTCTCACATCCTGCGAGCTATTATTTCGGTGTCGGCAAGATCGAGCGCGACCAGGTCGAGGACTATGCCGTACGCAAGGGCATGAGCGTCGCGGAAACCGAGCGCTGGCTGGCACCGGTGTTGAACTACATTCCGGCGCAGCCGGGCGTCGCCGACAAGGCGTTTGCGGCAACGCCAGCGAACGACGAGGCGTCGAAGGACCTCACCTCGCATCCGCCGGGCTGCACCTGCGCCGTGCATCTGGTCTGGCAGAAGAAGCGCGCGGGCGCGGGATAGGCTTTCGCCTCTAAAACAAAAAATGAGAAAACAACCCCATGCAAAGTAGAATGGGGTTGAAAAGCTTAAGGAATTTTCGGTCCTGCGGAAGCAGCTTGATGCGTCGGGCAAAACACCTGTATTAATTCATCGTCGCAGACCTCGCCTGTTGAATGGCAGAGGCTCTCCACCCCGATCTCGTGTGGGCAACCACATCGCTCTCCAACTCACATTCCAAACAGCTTCGCATCCTCGCGGCGCGTTGCGCTCCCACAGCCCCCACAATGCCGTGAACGCAACGCGCGCTCGCCGCGACCAATAGCGGTCGCCGTCGAACAGCCAAGGAAATCAGATGCTGGATGCCCATCAATTGATGTGGACGCAGATTGCCGCCGCAGTCTCGGTTTTGCTGTTCGGCTTGACGCTGTTCGGCCTGGTCCGCATGTGGGCCCGGATGCAGGCCGCGCGGAGTTGGGACAAGGTCGAGGGCGTCATCACGGTCTCCCGGGTCGATCAGCCGGCGACGCACGCCTCGGACGATCGGAACGATGCCAGGCCCATCATCCGCTATCGCTATCAGGCCGGCGGCCAGGAGCTGGAAAGCGACAAAATCTTTGTCGGCGGACCCGCCATCACGACAAGGGTGCTCGCCGCAAAACTGGCCGGACGATATCCGGTCGGCGCGCATGTCGACGTCCATGTCGATCCGAAGCAACCGACCGAGGCGCTGCTGGAGCCTGCCGCGGCGCAGAACGTCGCAGCGCTGGTGGCGTTCACCATCGCATTCGGGTTCATTGCCGCCACCCTGACCGCGCATTCGCTCGCCGGTCACGTGCTCTACGCCGACAATGGCGTTCCGTTGTTCGCGTTCGCGCTGCCAATCATCGCGCTCATCGGCGCCGTGTTCTGCGTCGCCGAATATGTCCGGACGCGCGGGCTGGCGAGCGCCAGCCTGCGGTGGCCGACCGCGTCGGGCAGGATTACGCATTCCGACGTGATCGAGGAGATCATCGAGGAGAAGACCGAGCACGACAACAGACCGACGACTTCAAAGCTTGTACACCGCTATCAGGTCGACCTGCGCTACGCCTACAGGGTCGGCAAGCGCGACTTCACCGGTACCGAACTCAATTGGGGCGGCACCATGGTCTCCGGGCTGCGCGAGGTCGCGCAAGAGGCCGCGGCGAAATATCGTCCCGGGCAGAGCGTCAAGGTCTATTACGATCCGGATCAGCCGGGACAGGCCGTGCTGGAGCCTGCAAGCGGGGAAGGCGCACTGGGGCCGCTGATCGGTGCCGCGATTTGCGCGATCGTCGGCGGCCTGTTCCTGACGATCCTGATCAAAGTCGGGTTCGCGTAGCGCGAGCTGATACTGATCAATCGGGAGCGGCAGCTCCGGTGCAACATCTTTCCCGGAGCAGGGCCATCGCATATGAGGGCGGAAAGCTGTGGGGCGGACTCGGCCTGCATGGTTCGAGACGCCCGCTTTGGCGGGCTCCTCACCATGAGGGTCAGATTTCTCGCCGCAAAACGCGACCTCATCCTGAGGGCCCGCCGCGGGCGGGCGTCTCGAAGGATGGGCCGCAGGCGAGCTTCTGACAACGCCTTGCTTCATACGCGATACCCTCTCCCTCCGCGAGAGGTGAGGACCGAGCCCGGTCCACCCTTCGCCGTCCCTCACCCCTTCGGCGGCGCCAGCGGTTGCACGATCTCCTTGAACGGCGCCAGCGCTTCGCAGCGTTCGGCATGCGCCGACAGCGACGGATAGCGCGAAGCCTCGAACAATTGCGGATGCGCTTCGCGGGTGAAGCGGACGACGCAGGCCACCGCGATGTCGGCGTGCCCGATGCGCGTCCCCAGCCAGTACGGCGTCGTCACCTTGGCGCGCTCGGCCTCCAGCACGCCGAGGACATCCGTAATCTGCGCCTCGCAGCGCTGGACCCACAACGCAAGCTGCTCCTTCCTCAGCACGCGCTCATAGAGCAGGCTCACCGCCTTGTCGCCGAGGCCAGTGGCCAGCGCGCAGATGCGCAAGTGCTTCCGCCGCTCGGCGCCGCTGCGCGGCAGCATCGCCTTCTCCGGCCCTACCAGTTCATCGAGATAGTCCAGAATGATCGTGCTCTCGATCAACGCCTCGCCGTCGTCGAGAACGAGGGTCGGCACGCGGCGTAGCGGATTATACGGCGCGATCTTGTCGGCATCGCCGAAGGTCGACCACGGCCGGTGCTCGAAGGCGAGCCCGTAAAGCCGCAGCGCAATCGCGACGCGGCGGACGAAGGGGGAATCGTATTGGCCGATCAGGAACATGGATTTGCGCTCTTCTCGTTTTTCCGGCAGGGCCGGTCAGTTTCGACGGTAAGATCGGCGCCACGCAAGAAAAATCTTTGAATTGGAGCATTGCGCCGGATGCAACGGCGCTCTCGGCAGCGTTACGCGCAGCACCTGCAACGCGAACTCAAAGCCCATCCTGAATCGAGCGCTTGATGGCCGCGATCGCGGCCTCGTTGCGCCGGTACATCGTCCACTGCTTGATCCGCTTGGCGCGCACCAGCTTTGCGGCCGTCAGCACCCGCATATGCTCGCTCAGCGTCGGTGCGCCGACACCGAGCTTCTCGGCGATCAGAAGTCCGCAAACGCCGTCCTCGACCAGGTCGCCGTCGGCCTGCTCGCGAAAATGCTTCCGCGGCTCCCGCAGCCAGTCCAGAATCTGCAGGCGGCGCTCGTTGGCGAGCGCATGCAGGGCGACAGCGATGCCCTCACTCCGTCATTGCGAGCGCCGCGAAGCAATCCAGGATCTTCGCGCAGAGACAGACTGGATTGCTTCGTCGCATCAGTGCAAAATTGCTACGCAATTTTGTCACGAGCTCCTCGCAATGACGCTGTGGAGACAGCCTTGTAGCCTGGATGAGCGTAGCGAAATCCGGGGACCGTCCGTGCGTGAGATGATCCCGGATTGCGCCGCGCTCCATCCGGGCTACGAATCCTCCCTTACCCTTCCCCCTCGTCGCTCGCCAGCACGCCCTTCACCGCGCGCGCCCAACCCGCGAGCTTTCGCTCCCGCGTCGCCTGGCTCATGTTCGGTTTGAAGCGGTGCTCCAGGCGCCAGTTGTCGGCGAATTTGGTCGGCTCGGGATAGACGCCGGCCTCAAGGCCGGCGAGATAGGCGGCCCCTAACGCTGTGGTTTCCTGGATCACGGGGCGGTCGACCGGCGCGTCCAACAAATCGGCGAGGCGCTGCATGGTCCAGTCGGAGGCGGTCATGCCGCCGTCGACGCGGAGCACGACGCTGGCGATTTCCGAGCTCGGCCAGTCGGCGCGCATCGCGGCCCAGAGGTCGAAGGTCTGGTAGCAGACGCTTTCGAGCGCGGCATGCGCGAGCTCGGCAGGTCCGGTGTTGCGGGTGAGGCCGAACAGCGCGCCGCGCACGCGCGGATTCCAATAGGGCGCGCCCATGCCGACGAAGGCCGGGACGAGATAGACGCTCTGCATGGAATCGGATTGATCCGCGAGCGGGCCGGTTTCGGCGGCGTGCTTGATGATGCCCAGCCCATCGCGCAGCCATTGCACAGCCGAGCCCGCAACGAAGATCGAGCCTTCCAGCGCGTAGGTGCGTTTTCCGCCGAGCTGATAGGCGATGGTGGTGAGCAGCTTGTTTTTCGAGACCACCGGCGTGGTGCCGGTGTTGAGCAGCGCGAAGCAGCCGGTGCCATAGGTCGACTTCATCATGCCGGGGCGGAAGCAGGCCTGGCCGATGGTCGCGGCCTGCTGGTCGCCGGCGATGCCGGAGATGAGAATCGCGCCGCCGAACAGATCCGGCGTGCTCTCGCCGAAGCGGGCGGAGGAATCCTTCACCTCGGGCAGCATCGAGCGCGGCACGCCGATGATCTCCAGCAGCTCGTCGTCCCATTGCCCGGTGTGGATGTTGAACAGCAGCGTGCGTGAGGCGTTGGTGGCATCGGTGGCGTGCACCTTGCCGCCGGTGAGGCGCCACAAGAGGTAGCAGTCGACGGTGCCGAACATCAGCTCGCCGCGCGCGGCCCGCGCCCGCGCGCCGGGGACGTGATCGAGAATCCAGGCGACCTTGGTGCCGGAGAAATAGGGATCGATGATCAGGCCGGTCTTCTCTGAGATGACGGGCTCGCGACCGTCGGCCTTGAGCTTGGCACAGATGTCGGCGGTGCGGCGGTCCTGCCAGACGATGGCGCGGTGCACCGCCTGACCGGTGGCGCGGTCCCACACTACGGTGGTCTCGCGCTGGTTGGTGATGCCGATCGCGGCGATGTCCTTCGCGGTGATGCCGGCCTGCTTGATCGCGTCGCGGCACACCATGATGGTCGAGGTCCAGATGTCCTCCGGCTCGTGCTCGACCCAGCCCGAGGCCGGAAAATGCTGCGGGAACTCGGCCTGCGCGCGGGCGGCGATCGAGATGTCGCTGCGAAACACGATGGCGCGCGAGGAGGTGGTGCCCTGATCGATGGCGAGGACGAAAGACATGGCGGCGGACCTTGGCGTTATTCCCTGTGGAGGGTTCATTGTGTCGCGCCAAAGGGAGCGGATTAGGGCGAGAAGGTCAAGGTAGCTCGGCGATGCGGTCCTTACCCTCCCCTGGAGGGGGAGGGTCGGCTCACATTGAGCGAAGCGAAATGTGAGACGGGGTGGGGTGATCTCTCCACACGGGCAGCTTTCGACGTGGAGAGACCGTCACCCCACCCCGCTACGCATTTCGCTGCGCTGCATGCGTAGCGAGCCTCCCCCTCCAGGGGAGGGTAAGAAGTACGCAGCCCGTCCGTCAGGTCGAGGTTCTCCGACGTCGCAGATGTTCGAGCCGCGTGGCCTCCGCCTCGCGCGATCCGTATAGCTCGACATAGATGCGTTCGAGCACAGCGGTGAGATCGGCCGCGATCTCCGAATTCCAGAACCGGATGACTTGGTATCCTTCGCGCTCGAGCCAGCGTTGCCGTTCGCGGTCTTTCTCGGCCGTGTCGTCTTCGTTGTGATGTCCGCCGTCGAGTTCAATGATCAGGCGCTTGGCCGGACAGAAGAAGTCGACGACGTAGGGACCGATCGGCGCTTGTCGGCGGAAATGCGTCCCCTCAACCGGAAGCTCTTTGAGGGCACGCCACAGCAGCCGTTCGTACGGCGTGGTATTGGCTCGCAACTTTCTCGCGGCGGCGCGTCGGATTGATGTCGAGACCATTCTTGGGCTTCACCCCACCCCGCTCGCGCTTTGCGCGAGCGACCCACGAGCGAGCTACGCTCGTCTCGGACCCCTCCAGGGGAGGGTAAGCGAAGCGCGACCTTAGCACAATCACAAGGCGTACGAGGCTACACGGCCGGCGTCGTCACGCCGCCGTCGATGACGATGGTCTGCCGATGCCGCGGCTGGAGCCGGTGACGATTGCCACTTTTCCTGTGAGATCGAACGGGGTGTTTTTCATTGGTGTTGGGTTCCGCTGCTTCCATTTACTCCGTCATTGCGAGCACAGCGAAGCAATCCAGAATCTTTCCGCGGAGAAAGTCTGGATTGCTTCGTCGCATCAGCGCAAAATTGCTACGCAATTTTGTCGCGAGCTCCTCGCAATGACGATGTGGCGAGATCCCGGGCTCATCGTTGCGCACGCCCTGGGATGACGGCCGTGGTCAGATCAACCCGCCCGAATCAGCCACACGGCGCTGGTGGTAGTCGGTATCGCCGAAGCTGTTCTCGATCATGGTGAGGCGCTTGAAGTAGTGGCCGATCTTTGCCTCCATGGTCATGCCGATGCCGCCGTGAAGCTGGATCGCCTGCTGGCCGACGAACTTCAGCGACTTGCCGATCTGCACCTTGGCCGCGGCGATCGCAACGGCGCGCTCGCCTGCGTCCTCGAAATCACCCGCCATGGTCGCGAACATCGACATCGATCTCGCCTGCTCGGCGGCGACGAACATGTCGGAGGCGCGGTGCTGCAGTGACTGGAACGAGCCGATCGGCACACCAAACTGCTTGCGCGTCTTGATGTACTCGACCGTGGTCTTGAGCGACTCGTCCATCAGGCCGACCGCCTCGGCGCAGAGCGCGATGCGGGCCTCGTCGACGACGCGCTCGATCAGCGCCAGCGAGTCGTCGGGATTGCCGAGCACGGCATCGGCGCCGACCTCGACGCCGGTGAAGCTGATGTCGGCGGCATGCAGGCCGTCCTGCGTCGGGTATGACTTCTTCGCCATGCCCTTGGCATTCGCCGGCACCAGGAACACGCCGATGCCGGTCTTGTCGCGGCGATCGCCCCCGGTGCGCGCGGTGACGATCAGTGTGTCGGCGTTCTCGCCGTTGAGCACGACGAACTTCTCGCCGTCGATCACGTAAGCCTCGCCCTTCTTCTTCGCCGTCGTGGTGACGTCGAACAGATCGTAGCGCGAGTTCTTCTCGAGCTGGGCAAACGCCAGCGTCTTGCTGCCGTCGACGATGCCGGGCACGTGGGCCGCCTTCTGCGCATCGGTGCCGGCGTGGCGGAGGAAACCGCCGCCGATCACGACCGTGGCGAGATAAGGCTCGAGCACCAGCGCCTTGCCGAGCGCCTCCATCACGATCATGGTCTCGACACCGCCGCCGCCGAAGCCGCCATCGGCCTCCGCGAAGGGCAGACCGAGCAGGCCTTGATCGGCGAGCTTGAGCCAGACGGCTTTGCTCCAGCCGCCCTTCTCCTTCATGTATTTCTTGCGGCTCTCGAAATCGTAGGAATCGGTCAGCAGGCCGTCGATGCTTTCCTTGAGAAGCCGCTGCTCCTCGGACAAATCAAAATCCATGTTGCTCTCCAAAATCGACGGTGGATCATTGCCCTCGCCGCCGCTTTACCCCTCAGACGTCATCCCCGCCTTGTGCGCAATTGCGCACTGGGGCGGGGATCCAGTAAACGCAGCCGCCTGCCATACTCACGACCGCCGCGGCGTACTGGGTCCCCCCGCCTGCGCGGGGGACGACAGCGTCCTTCTGTTCAGATCATCACAGCCCCAGCACCGCCTTGGCGATGATGTTGCGCTGGATCTCGTTGGAGCCGCCGTAGATCGAGACCTTGCGGTTGTTGAAGTAGCTCGGCGCGATCTGGGCGGTCCAGTCCATGGCTTCGTTCGAGCCGTCGTCGCCGTGCACGTCGTAGGGCGCGGCGAACGGGCCGATCACTTCCATCAGGAGCTCGGTGGTGGTCTGCTGGATCTCGGAGCCCTTGATCTTCAGCACCGACGAGGCCGGATTGGGCTTGCCCTTGCCGTGCTTGCCTTCGTCGGCGACGACGCGGAGCTGGGTGAGCTCCAGCGCCTTCAGCTCGATCTCGCAGGCGGCGAGCTTCTCGCGGAACGCGGCATCCTGGATGATCGGGCGGCCAGCGGATTCGACCTTGCCGGCGAGATCGCGGATGCGGCGCAGCCGCTCCTTGGAGACGCCGACCCGGGCGATGCCGGTGCGCTCATTGCCGAGCAGGAATTTCGCGTAATCCCAGCCCTTGTTCTCCTCGCCGATCAGGTTCTCGATGGGCACCTCGACGTCGTCGAAGAACACTTCGTTGACCTCGGCGCCGCCATCGATGGTCTGGATCGGACGCACGGTGACGCCCTTGGACTTCATGCTGAAGACGATGAAGGAGATGCCCATCTGCTTCTTGGCAGCCGGATCGGTGCGGCAGAGGCAGAAGATCATGTCGGCGTGCTGGGCCAGCGTGGTCCAGGTCTTCTGGCCGTTGATGATCCACTTGTCGCCCTTGCGCTCGGCTTTCGTCTTCAGCGAGGCAAGGTCAGAGCCGGAGCCGGGCTCCGAAAAACCCTGGCACCACCAGTCGTCGACATTGGCGATGCGCGGCAGATACTGCTTCTTCTGCTCTTCGTTGCCGAAGGTGTAGATGACCGGGCCGACCATGCTGACGCCGAAGGCGAGCGGCTGCGGCGCCGGATAGGACTGCAGCTCCTCGTTGAAGATGTAGTGCTGCACGGATGTCCAGCCGGTGCCGCCATATTGCTTGGGCCAGTGGCTGACGCCCCAGCCCTTCTTGTTGAGGATGCGCCACCACGTCACCATCTCGTCCTTGGAGAGGTGGCGACCCTCGACCAGCTTGCGCCGCGTGTCCGGCGGCACCTTGTCGCGGAAGAATGATCGCACTTCCTCGCGAAACGCCTGCTCTTCTTTCGTGAATGCGAGATCCATCGGATCCTCCTGTGAGCGTTTATTCCTAGTTTGTGGCCTGCTGTTGGACTGATGATAACGATTGCTTTTGCTGCTGGCGCAACTCGTGGCGCGACAGCTTGCCGACCGGCGTGCGCGGCAGATCGTCGACGAACTCGACTTCGGCCGGCATTTCGTGCTTGCCGAGCTTGCCGGCAAGCTGCGCGCGCAGCTCGTCGAGCGAGAACGGCTTTGCCCCGGGCCTGAGCTTGATGAAGGCCTTTGCGGCTTCGCCGCGATAGGCGTCGGGAATGCCGAGCACAATGACCTCGTGCACGCCGGCAATGGTGTAGATCGCCTGCTCGATCATCTGCGGGTAGACGTTGAAGCCGCCGGAGATGATCATGTCCTTCTTGCGGTCGACCAGGAAGAAATAGCCGTCCGTATCCATGTAGCCGATGTCGCCGGTCAGGAAGCGACCGTCGACGAAGGCCTCCGCGGATCCTTCCGGCTTGTTCCAGTAGCCCCTGGTGACGTTCGGGCCCTTGATGCGGATCTCGCCGACGTCGCCCGCCGGCAGCACCTTGGTCGGGTCATCCAGCGCGACGACGTCGAGCTCGATGCCGGGCAGCATCAGGCCGATCGAGCCGGGCTTGTCGGGGCCGACAGGCGGATGGCCGGTGCCGGGCGAGCAGGTCTCGGTCATGCCCCAGCCGCTCTTCAGCTTCTTGCCGATCTTGCGCTCGAAGAAGTTCGCGATCTCCACCGGCAGCGGCGCGCCGCCGGAGCCGATGACGGCGAGCGAGGAGAAGTCGCGCTTGTCGAGATCGGGCAGCGCCGCGATCGCGATCCACATCGTCGGCACGCCCGGAAAGTAAGTCGCGCGCTTGACCCCGATGTCGCGCATCACGGCCTCGACGTCGAAGCGCTGATGCAGCGAGATCAGGTTGCCCCGCCTGAGCGAAGATAGCAGCACAACGGTGAGCGCATAGATGTGGAATAGCGGCAGCACGCAGATCACGCGCTCGACGACATCGCCGCGCGCCGCGCGCGACGGCTTGCCCCAGACGTCGTAGATCGACACCGCCGAGGTGAGATTGCCATGCGTGAGCATGGCGCCCTTGGGCAGGCCGGTGGTGCCGCCGGTATATTGCAGCAGCGCGACGTCGTCCGCCGTCACTTTCGGCCATTGCGCCGGCGGGGCGGCGCCCTCGACGAAGGTCTTGAAGGTGACGATGCGGGGATCATCAGGGATCGCCGCCTGCGGGGTGCCGACCTTGCCCCAATTGTCGTCCTCGCAGACGACGAGACGGTCGATCAGACCCTTTTCGAGAAACTTCAGTGCCGTCGGCAGCAATGCGGCGAGGTTCGACGTGACCAGCACCCGCGAGCCGGAGTCGGAGATCTTGTGGGTCAGCGCGATCTCGCCGTCGAGCGGGGAGAGATGCGCGACGCGGGCGCCGGCCTTGAGCGCGCCGAAGAAATTGACGGGGTGGTCGGGCGTATTGCCGAGGAACAGCGCGACGGAGGCGTTCTTGGCGTAGCCGGCACGGAGAAACGCCGCGGCCGCGCGCTCGACCATCGCGGCAAGCTCGCTGTAGCTGATCGGACGGTCGCGGAATTCGAGCGCGGTGCGCGGGCCGTAGTCGGCGGCGGCTTTCGACAGCAGGTCGGAGAGCGTGCCCTGGACGATGCTGTCGTCCCAGCGCACGCCCTCGGGATAAAACTGTTCGCCGGGGTGGGTCATTGAAGGTCGTTACTCTGCAAAGCGGTCGCGACGGCATCGTGTGAGGCGGGCCCAAGTGTTCGGGCTCCCTTCCCCCCTGTGGGGAAGGGTTGGGGA
>NZ_JAACFT010000090.1 GCF_029051685.1 Bradyrhizobium sp. CSA207
CCCAATGCCCCCGCGACCCCGCCATTTCTGCCTCCCCGGCAAGAATTGCCCTAAGCTGACGACCCCTGCGATTGCTTCACCGGGATGCGGCCTATATTAAAGGAGTGCTCTCAGCCGCTTTCGACCGGGCCAGCCAGCCCTGCGGGAACCAAAGTTCCGCAGGGCCAATGATGCCCCGGTCAAAGGCACCGAAATCGCGGATCGCCCAACGCCTCCGTCAACACTTTAAGCCCATGCTCAACAGTCTCGATCTCGAAGGCCGTCCGCAGGACACCAGGGTCGTCGTCGCCATGTCGGGCGGCGTCGATTCCTCGACGACGGCTGCGCTGCTCAAGGCGGAGGGCTATGACGTCGTCGGCATCACGCTGCAGCTCTACGACCACGGCGCGGCGACCCATCGCAAGGGCGCCTGCTGCGCCGGCCAGGACATCCACGACGCCCGCGATGTTGCCGCCAAGCTCGGCATTCCCCATTACGTGCTCGACTACGAGGACCGCTTCCGCGAGTCCGTCATCGACAATTTCGCCGATAGTTACGCGCTCGGCGAGACGCCGGTGCCGTGCATCGAGTGCAACCGCTCGGTCAAGTTTCGCGACCTCCTGAAGACCGCGCGCGAGCTTGGGGCCACCGCGCTCGCCACCGGTCATTATGTTGCCTCGCGCCGCCTCGCCGATGGCTCGCGCGCGCTGGTCTGCGCGGCCGACGCTGATCGCGACCAGAGCTATTTCCTGTTCGCCACCACGCGCGACCAGCTCGACTATCTGCGCTTTCCGCTCGGCGACATGACCAAGCCGGAGACCCGCGAGCTCGCCCGCCGCTTCGGCCTTTCCGTCGCCGACAAGCACGACAGCCAGGACATCTGCTTCGTGCCCACGGGCCGCTACACCGACATCATCACCCGTCTGCGGCCGAACGCGATGGATCCCGGCGACATCGTCGATCTCGACGGCCGCGTGCTCGGCCGCCACAGCGGCATCGCCAATTTCACCGTCGGCCAGCGCCGCGGCCTCGGCATCGCCTCCAGCGCGCCGCTGTTCGTGGTGCGGCTGGATGCTGCGAGCCGCCGCGTCGTCGTCGGCCCGCGCGATGCGTTGAAGATGCACCGCATCGTGCTGCGCGACGTCAACTGGATCGGCGATGGCGATATCGACCGCGCCGTCGGGTCAGGCCTCGAGATGTTCGTCCGCGTGCGCTCGACCCGCAGCCCCCAGCCGGCGTGGCTGCGCGGCGGCAACGGTCACTACGAGGTCGAGCTCGTCGCCGGCGAAGAGGGCGTCTCGCCCGGACAAGCCTGCGTGTTCTACGACGCGCCCTCCGGCCAGGCCCGCGTGCTCGGCGGCGGCTTCATCCAGAGCGCCGCAGCCAAGGTCGCGAGCAACGCGACGCGGCCGCTCGCAGAAGCCGTGCGCGGCTAATTCCGATGAGATCAGGCCCGACTGCCACCGCAACGACGGTGCGCCCCCTCTCCCGCCTGCGGGAGAGGGTTGGGGAGAGGGCTCTCTCCACGCGCGACATCTCGCGAGAGGATAAAGCCCTCACCCGCCGCGCTCTTGCGAGCGCGTCGACCTCTCCCGCAAGCGGGAGAGGTGCAGCGAGTGCGCAGCGACATTTGATTCCACCAATCGTCATCACACTCTAAAAGATTTCCGGGGCAGGGGGGCATGGCAGCAGACATCTCGCGGGCCGGGGTCGAGAAGGCCTATGGCCGCTGGGCGCCGGTCTATGATCTCGTGTTCGGCAAGGTGTTCGACGCCGGACGGCAGTCGACCATCGCCGAGGCCGACCGCATTGGCGGCCGCATCCTCGACGTCGGCGTCGGCACCGGGCTGTCGCTCTCCGACTATGCGCGCACCACAAAAATCTGCGGCGTCGACATCTCCGAGCCGATGCTGCGCAAGGCGCAGGCGCGGGTGCGGGCGCTGCGGCTGTCCAATGTCGAGGTCCTCTCGGTGATGGACGCGAAGAATCTCGCGTTCCCCGAAAACTTCTTCGACGCGGTGGTCGCGCAATACGTCATCACCGCCGTGCCCGATCCCGAAGGCACGCTCGACGAGTTCGTGCGCGTGCTCAAGCACGGCGGCGAGTTGATCCTGGTCAATCACATCGGCGCTGAGGCGGGTGCGCGAAAGCTGTTCGAGCTGGCATTCGCCCCCGTAGCCCGCCGCCTCGGCTGGCGCCCGGAATTCCCGTGGCAGCGCCTGGTCGACTGGGCCGAAAGGCACGGCGGCATCACCTTGGCCGAGCGCCGCCCGATGCCGCCGATGGGCCACTTCTCGCTGATCCGCTACCGCAAATCGTGACGGGACGCGCTTGGCGTTCATGAGATTTGCTGGCGGCCAAGCCGGCGGTGCGCGCCCTCTCCCGCGTGCGGGAGAGGGTAGGGGAGAGGGCTTTCTCCACCAGCGATATCTCGCGAGCGGATAAAGCCCTCACCGCCACGCTCTTGCGAGTGTGTCGACCTCTCCCGCAAGCGGGAGAGGTAAGCGGAGTTCGCGGCGGTCATCGAATCCAAATTCGTAATGATCCAAAGCCCGATCACTTCGCGCTTTGGCAGGGAACAGGCCGGACGCCCCGCGCGTTTCCCCTCCATGCGCACGACATCAAACATCATCCTGGCGAGCCTCCTGATCGCCGCCTCTGGCGGAGCGATCGCGCAGGCTCCGCCCGCCCCTGCGACGCCGCCGCAACAGACCGCGCCGCCGTCCCCGCAACACGCCACCGACTGCACGCCGTCCGATCGGCTGCGCGGCAGCGTCCCCGACGGCACCACCACCGGCCAGTCCCGGGAACCGCTCGGCGAAAAGCTGGCAAGATCCGAGGGCGTGCTGTGC
>NZ_JAACFT010000091.1 GCF_029051685.1 Bradyrhizobium sp. CSA207
GAGCTCGAGGACGCGATCGACGTCGAGGACGACCATGAGCTGTCCGTCGAGGCGGTGGACGCCGCCGGCGAGCTTGGCCATGCGGGGATCGAGGTTGACGGGGTTGTCTTCCTTGCCGTCCTCGGACAGGCGCAGCACCTCGCCGATCTGGTCGATCAGGAGGCCGTAGGATTCGCCGCGCAGGTCGACGCCGACCGCCATCGGCACCTTGCCGTCCTCGGACTTGGGCAGGCCGAGCCGGGCGCGCATGTCGACCACGGTGACGATGCGGCCGCGCAGGTTCAACACGCCGGCGATCTCGCGCGAGGACAGGGGAACGCGGGTGACGCGCTCGGGCATGAACACGTCCTGGACCCGGGAGATCGGCAGGCCAAACAGTTGGCCGCCGATCATCGCGGTGACGTATTCGACCATGGTGCCTTCGCTCGAGTGGGTCTTGGTGTTGCTCATGATGTATCTCCCTGTCCGCTTTACGCCGCGGCCCGGCTCAGCTCGGAGGCGCCGGCGGCACCTGCGGTCTGCTCCTTCAGCGCCGCGATCAGGCCGGGACGGTCGAACTTGGCGACATAGTCGTGGAAGCCGGCCTGCCGGCCGCGCTCGATCGCCGCCGGCGACACCAGCGCGGAGAGGCCGATGATCGGCGTCGCGGCCAGGTTGTTGTCGGAGCGGATCACTTCGGCGAACTCGAACCCGTTCATGTCGGGCATCTCGATGTCGGTCAGCACCACGTCGAAGCTCTGGCCGGAGCGCATCGTGGCCAGCGCCTCCTGCGCGTTCGGGGCGGTGCGGACGCGGTAGCCGGCCGCTTTCAGCACCGGTGCCAGCATGTTGCGGAAGAAGGCGCTGTCGTCGACCAAGAGCACCGACTGCGAGTGCATCGACGGCTTCATCTCCTTGCGGGTGAACCAGTCGGCGAACGCCATCGGCAGGAAGTGGCCGACGTCGATCACCTCGGTGGCCTGGCCCTTGATCACGGCCGAGCCGAGAATGCCGCTGGAGGAGCCGCCGACCTCGATGTTGAGCCGTTCCTCGACGATGTCGATGATCTCGTCGACGACCAGGCCCATCGAGCGGCCGTCATCGGAGAACACCAGGATTGGCTGGGCGCCCTGGCTCGCAATGGTGACGCTCTCCATCGCCACCAGCGGCATCAGCTGCTCGCGGTACTGCACCATGTAGCGGCCGTTGCTGAACTCGATCTTGTCGGCCGGCAGCTCTTCGAGGCGGGTGACGAGCCCGAGCGGGACCGCCTTGGGCTGGCTGGAGCCGGCGCGGAACACCAGCAGCGAGGTGGTCTGCTCGGCGGAGGAGGAATGATGGCCGGCGGCTTCGTCGCCCATGTCGTGGGCCGAGGAGCCGGCGGCGCCGAGCGCCTTGGCAATGCCGTTGGGGTCGATGATCATGATCACGGCGCCATCGCCCAGGATGGTGTTGCCGGAGAACATGTCGATGTGGCGCAGTTTCGTCGACATCGGCTTGACCACGATCTCTTCGGTGTGGAACACGCCGTCAACCACGATGCCGAAGGTCTGGCTGCCGACCTGGGTGACCACGATAAAGCCGTTCTCGGGATCGCTGGCTGCGCCGTCGTCGATCTTGAGCAGCTTCTTGAGGTGGATCAGCGGCAGCAGCTTGTTGCGCAACCTCAAGACCGCGGTGTCCTTGATGCGCTCGATGCGGTGTTCGCTGTTGGCGCGGGCGCGGACCAATTCCACGACCGAGAGCTGCGGAATGGCAAACCGGTCGCCGGCGGCCTCCACGATCAGGGCCGAGACGATCGCCAGCGTCAGCGGGATCTTGATGGTGACGGAGGAGCCTTCACCGGCGACGCTCTTGATGTCGATGGTGCCGCCGATCTGGTCGATATTGGTGCGCACCACGTCCATGCCGACGCCGCGCCCCGACACCGAGGTGACGGCGGCCGCGGTGGAGAAGCCGGGCGCGAAGATGAACTTGTGGATCTGGGCTTCGCTCATCTTCTCGAGCTCGGCCTCGGTGACGAGACCGGAGGAGATCGCCTTGGCCTTGATCCTGTCGGTGTTGAGGCCTCTTCCGTTGTCGGCGATGCAGATGATGATGTGGCCGCCCTCGTGATAGGCGGACAGCCGGATGGTGCCCTGCTCGCCCTTGCCGGCAGCGAGCCGCTCGGCCGGGGTCTCCAGGCCATGGTCGGCGGAGTTGCGCACCATGTGGGTGAGCGGGTCCTTGATCAGGTCGAGCACTTGGCGGTCGAGCTCGGTGTCGGCGCCGTGCATCTCCAGCTCGATCTGCTTGCCGAGTTCGCTGGAGAGGTCGCGGACGATGCGGGGCAGCTTCTGCCAGGCGTTGCCGATCGGCTGCATCCGCGTCTTCATGACGCCTTCCTGCAGCTCGGCGGTGACGTTGGAGAGCCGCTGCAGCGGCACCTTGAACTCGGTGTCCTCGTTGCGGCGGGAGATCTCCAACAGCTGGTTGCGGGTCAAGACCAGCTCGGAGACCATGGTCATCAGATGCTCCAGCGTATCCACGTTGACGCGGATCGACTGGTTGGCGATGCGGTCGCCCTCGGCGGCCACCTCGTCCGCCATCGACTTCTTGGCCGCGGGCTTGTCCTTGGCGGGCTTTGTCTCCTTGGCG
>NZ_JAACFT010000092.1 GCF_029051685.1 Bradyrhizobium sp. CSA207
GTAAGCGCGATTTTCCCCGCACGTTGACGCCTGCGCTTTTGACGGATGGCCTTCGTATCGGGGGCGGCGTCTGGCCTGTTCAGGCAGTGGCGGTTTTGGGGAAGTTGAAGGGCAGCAGGTCGGTGATATCGGCGTCGCCCGCGCGCTGAGGCAATTCGGTGAGGACGTGGCGCAACCAGGCTAACGGCTCGACGCGTGAGGCGCGGCAGGTCAGCATCAGGCTGTAGACGACGGCGCTGGCCCTGGCGCCCTCGACGGTGTCGCTGAACAGCCAGCTCTTTCTGCCAGTGGCAAAGATTCTGATATCACGCTCCAGGAGATTGTTGTCGATCGGCATCCTGCCGTCCTCGGCGTAGCGCGTCAGATATTCCCATTGGTTTCGGGTGTAGGATATGGCGTCGCCAAGCTTGCTGTCCGGCAAGACCTTCGGGGCGATTTGATCGAGCCATTCCTTGAGGGCGTTCAGGACGGGAATGCTGTGTTGCTGGCGGAAGCGGCGAATGCATTGATCTGGCGTTTCGCCTCTGTCTGGTTTTTCGTCCCGCGCCTGCCTTTCAACCCGGTAAAGCTGTTCGAAGAACCGCAGCGCCTGCTCGGGCGGACCGCCGCCTTTCTTCCTCGCCTTGAGGGCATCGACAAAGCGTCGCCTGGAGTGGGCCATGCATCCAATGTGGGTTGCCCCTTCCAGCGTGCGCCAGGCGGTATAGCCGTCACTCATCACGATGCCACGGTAATCGCCGAGAAAGGCCTGCGGGTGGATTTGGCCGCGGCCCGGCTGATAATCGAGAAGCACGATGGGCTGGTCGCTGTCCTCGCCGCTGCGATAGGCCCACATATACGATGTGCTGGTGGCCTCTCTGTCCTTTTCCTTGAGGACCTGAACCGTCGTCTCGTCGCCATGGATGAGGGGCTGCGATCTGAGCCGCAGCTTCAGGGCGTCATAGATGCGGGAGAGATGCTTCTCGCTTGAGCCGATCACCCAGTGGCCCAGAGCGCCGCGGCTGACCGGAACGCCGGCGCGTTCGAAGGCCTGCGCCAGGCGGTAGAGCGGCGTGCCATCGACATATTTATGAACCAGCGCGAACGCCAGCGTTGAGGCCGTGGCAACGCTGCCCGGCAGCGGCTGCGTCGGCATCGGCGCGGTCACGACAGGGGCGTTGATCCCGGTGCGATCGCAATGGCGGCACGCATATTTGAAGCGTACGTTCTGTAAAACCTTCGCCTTCACCTCGATATGAAGTTGCTCGGTGACAGCCTCGCCCATGCGATGCATCTGGCCACGGCAGCAAGGACACGCCTTCTGATCGTCGGGCAGGTCATACTCGACGCGCTCACGCGGCAGGTTCGCTGGCAGCGGCCTGCGGCCGCGCTTCTTTCCCGTTGTGTTTTCGACGGGTGGCAAGCCCGTGTCCGGAAGTTCGGCGATATTGTTCTTTTCACTGTCGGCGTCATCCTCATCGGCGGCCTGCTCAGCTTCATTGAAGAGACGATCGACGTGCTTTTCACTGCGTGGCGCAAAACGATGCAGGCGTGCCAGCGCCAGTTCTTCCTCGAGTTTGACGACGCGGTCGGCGAGTTGGCGGTTCTCCGCCTGCAGCGCAGCAATGCGCGCCAACAGCACTTCAACACTCGGATCGCCGGTTCGATTCATCGGATTCTTGAATCTGAACCGTACCGACGCGTCAACCGCTCAACTCGAGAGTTCAGCCGGCAACCTGATATTGCCGCACCGGATGGCGGACCATCGCGTCGATATCGATGCCGTCAAGGATCCAGTGCAATTGCTCGGTCGTAAGCCGGACGACCGCCTCCTGGCGGCGCGGCCATCGGAACTTGTCTTCGGTCAGCCGCTTCAGGACCAGCACAAAGCCGGACCGGTCGAAGAACAGCAACTTCATCCGGTCGCAACGGCGATTGCAGAACGCAAAAACCGCCGGAGTGAATGGATCGAGCGCCATCGTCTCCTGGACCAGGACCGCAAGGCTGTTGATGCCAGCCCGGAAGTCGATCGGCTCACGGTGCAGATAGACTTGCAGGTCACCGCCCAGTCTGAACATGGCTCAGTGCTCCGATGATCGCCGTCAATGCATCTACATCGCCGCATTCCAGCGCGAGCTTCACGCCGTTCGGCAGGGACGCGCTCACTTTGGCCGGAGAGCAAAAAGCTGCAGTCCTTTTGGATTCCGAATCACGCACTTCATCGCAAGTCGCCGGCAAATCCACCGTCGCCACGCTGCTCTGCCGCGACAGGGCCCGATCGGCAGTCCTCTCAAGCTGAACCGGGATGAACGCCGGTGGTGAAGACGGCGGCAGCGACCTGGTCGCCGTCCACTTCTTGATCCACTTCCGAAGAAGGTTCGCGTTGACCCCATGTTCGAGCGCAAGCCTCGATACCGAAACCCCAGGTTCAAGGCAGGCCGCGACAAGACGGTCCTTCGACGTGGGGTCGTATCGCCGGCGCCCATTCCGGCCAACAAGCCTGACTCGCAGTTTCTGATCATCGTCTGCCATCACAAGGTGTCCACCTAATTTGGTGGACACCTCATGCATCACAGCACTCAACCGCAAAAGGTGCGGAGAAATTCGCGCTTAC
>NZ_JAACFT010000093.1 GCF_029051685.1 Bradyrhizobium sp. CSA207
TCCCTAGCCCTCCCCCACAAGGGGGGAGGGAACGCACCGTCCGCACGGCGATGGCTGCGTGCGCCGCCGAAACAGTCGTCCCGTCACGAACGTGTGACGCTGCGTAACGATCCGCGCATCCATCCCGAACAGCCTCTCGTGACCCCATTCACGAGTACCCGATGCTCGAACTTCTCTTCGCACTTCTTGCCGGCGTCCTCACCATCGCCGCGCCCTGCACGCTGCCGATGCTGCCGATCCTGCTCGGCGCCTCGATCGGCCACGCCGGCCGCCTGCGGCCCGCGATGATCGCGCTCGGCTTCGTGCTTTCGTTCTCGGCGACCGCGCTGCTGCTCGGCGCAATCACGCGGCTGTTCGACTTCGATCCGAACGTGCTGCGCGAGGCGGCGTCGCTCCTGCTGCTCGGCTTCGGCCTGTTGATGCTGTGGCCGGCGCCGTTCGAATGGCTGTCGGTCCGGCTCAATGGCTGGCTCGATCTCGGCAACTCCGGCGCCACTCAGCGCGACGGCGCGCTCGGCGGGCTCATGCTCGGCACCACGCTCGGCCTGGTCTGGACACCCTGCGCCGGCCCGGTGCTCGGCTCGATCCTGACACTGGTGGCGAGCTCGAAGAACCTCGCCTGGGCCGGCACGCTGCTGCTCGCCTACGCCATCGGCGCGGCGATTCCGATGCTGGCGATCGCCTATGGCGGACAGGCCGCGACCACACGCGTGCGCAGCCTGGCGCGGATCTCGCCGCGGCTGCAGCAGGGTTTTGGCGTCGTCGTGATCGCCTTCGCCCTCGCCGCCTACTTTCAATACGACACGCTGATCGTGGCGTGGCTCACCGGATTCTATCCCACCGGCCAGATCGGCCTGTGATCATCCCATCGCAACGGAGGAAGCTTCCATGACTTTCAAACTGCTCGCGGTATCCGCCGCGCTGATCGGCATCGCCGTGACCGGCGCCGTCATTCCCGGTATCTGCGACGAGGCCGTGCGCGCGGCGCCGATGGTGACCGCTGCCGCCGCGCAGGAGACCGCGCCCGACTTCGCCGGCATCACCAACTGGTTCAACTCGAAACCGCTAAGCATCGCCGAGCTCCGCGGCAAGGTCGTGCTGGTGGATTTCTGGACCTATGGCTGCGTCAACTGCGTCAACACGCTACCGCATGTCACCGAGCTCTACGCCAAGTACAAGGACAGGGGCCTCGTCGTGGTCGGCGTGCACACGCCGGAATTCCCGTTCGAGCGCTCCGCCTCCAATGTGCAGGCCGCGCTGAAGCGTCACGGCATCACCTATCCGGTGGCGCAGGACAATGATTCGAAGACCTGGAACGCCTACAGTAACCAGTATTGGCCGGCGCAGTACATCATCGACCAGAACGGCAAGATCGTGTTCCAGCACGCAGGCGAAGGCAGCTACGACCAGATCGACCGCACCGTGGCGCGGCTGCTGAATGCCAACAGCTGATGTCGCCTGCGGCGGATTACGTTGTCGCTTGACTCCACGGACCCGGCCGTGGAGTTTCGCAACCGATGGAATTCAGCCGCCCGAAATGGACGACCCGAACCCCAGCAACGACATCCGCCTTCGTGAAGGCGCCTCGATCGCGCAGCGGCTGGTCATGGCCGGCTTTGCGGCAGCAGTTGCGCTCTGCTTCACGCCGGGCCTGTTCACGCACGATACCCTGGAAGTGATCATCTCCGTGTGCGCGCTCCTGGTGGGAGCAGCGTTCGTCGGCGCCGTCATGCTCGCTCCGGCCGTGGTGTGGATCATCACGCCCAATGAAATCCTGATCGGGCAGCAGCGTCCCTTCGGCAAGCTCCGAACCAGGGTCGTCGGAAAAGACGACATCAAGGGATTGCAGGTCCCCGGAAGCAAGGCTGCAAAAGCCCGTTTCCAGCTCGCCTTCACGCTTGCCTCCGGTGAACGCCTGACGTCTCCGCCGATCACCGACGTCACCCATGTTCGCCAGACGGTGGCCCGGATCGCCGCGCAATTCGACGTTCCCAACGTCGAAGCGCCAAGCAATCCGCTCGACGCCAGCAATCCCGAGATGCAGCTCGGCGAACCCCTCGAGCCGTTTTCCGCAAGGGACGTCCGAATCGTTGCACTGATCGCCGTCGCACTGTCTGCCGTTCCCTACGCCTACAAGCTCTGGCGTGGTCTGCCGCCCGGCCCGATCGACATCATGCTGCTGCCGATTGGCGCGATAGCCGCGTTCGCCGTCTACCGCTACGCCAACCTCGTGACCGGCGCCTTCTGGATCATCCGGCAGCGGGATATCCGCGTCGAACGTTTATGGGGCGACGGCACGCCGCGCGCGGACCATATCGAGGGGCGCGACGTGAAGGCGATCACTGTGGAGCGCCGCGGCCGGTCCGAGGACGAGCACTGCATCGTCGTGATCAGATTGCAGTCCGGGCAAAGATTTCGCAGTCCCCGCATCGGCTCAAGGGCTGAGGCGCGCGCCGTGGCCACTGAAATCGTCCGGCGGGTCGGGATCGCGCCGGAGAACAATAAGATCTAGACGATGATGAGATGAGACTCGACGAGCCCCAAACTGAGGTGCGTTCCCTCCCCCCTTGTGGGGGAGGGCTAGGG
>NZ_JAACFT010000094.1 GCF_029051685.1 Bradyrhizobium sp. CSA207
CCGCTCGCACTGGATTATCCACGGTCACATAGTCATCGAGCGATGCCGGAAACAGCATGCTCTGCCCGCGATCCACCCCTTCAACAAAGCGCTTCATTGGACGTCCCCGCAAGTGCAGGGAATCCTATCGCGCGAATCACCGGAAACAGAACGTTTTCACACGGCCTGGGCCATGAGCCGACATGGACACCGTGGGGGCTTTTCAGGTCGTCCACTCGCCTGTTCGGGGAAGGGCCAAGGGAATGAAGCCCCGATCACTCCGGCAGGCCCGCTTTCCGCAGCCCCTCTTCCATTCTCGCAAGTTCTGACGGGCGGAGAGGGACGGGGTAATTGATTGTCGCAATTCGGACTCCGGGTTCGATCTTCTGAAGACGCAGAACGGCTTTCTGTGCTTGCTCCGGTCGACCTAAGAAGGCGTTGCTCGCCGCTGTGATTCGCCATGCTGGCGAATGGTTCGGGTTTTCCCCGATGGATTTTGCCGACCATGCCGCTGCTTGATCGTAGTTATCGGTGAAGAAGTATCCCATTGCAGTTCCATGCTGCATCATAAATAACAACGGATCAAACGGGCTGAGGCGCATTGCACGCGCGAAATCTTCTATTGCCAGACTCCAGTCACGCAACATAAGCCTAATCAATCCGCTCGAAAGCCACGCGTCCATTAGATTTGGATTAAGCCGAAGTGCGCGTTCGACAAGAGCATACCCTGCATCAACGTCGTCGCTGACAAACGCGAGCGCCGCGCCACTCCAACATAACACTTGCGCATCATGGTGATCCAATTGGACCGCCCGCTCGGCTAACCGCCTTGTTTCTGCAATCTCACTTGCAGTTTCCGTAAGCCATCCATTCATTTTCCGCGTACTGAAGCAAATTGCCGCTAACGCGTGGGCCAATGCAAATTTAGGATCAATTTCGATGGCTTTGTAGTAGTGTCGCAGAGCCTCGCTGGTAGATTCGTTGGTCCACCGATATACACTGGCAATTCCTCGCATGTAATGATCATACGCTTCGAGACTGTCGGTTGGCTTAAGCACAGCGCGCCCAATTTCGGCCTGCTCCAGTGTCGGCGTAATAGCCCCAACAACGCTTGTCGTAACTTGGTCCTGCAGCTCGAAAACTTTTTCGGTAGCACCGTCGAACCGATCCGCCCAGAGATGTGCTCCCGTTGAGGTGTCAATTAACTGAGCTGTAATACGTACCATACTTGCTGCTTTCCGTACGCTACCTTCGAGCACATAGCGGACGCCCAGCTCGCGTCCAACCTGCTTAACGTCAACAGCCTTGCCCTGGTACGTAAAGGACGAATTTCGGGCGATCACGAATAGAGACTTAAACCGCGATAAAGCAGTGATTATCTCTTCCACTATCCCGTCAGCAAAATATTCCTGCTCGGGGTCGCCGCTCATGTTCTGAAATGGCAGAACCGCAATGGAGGGTTTGTCCGGAAGTGAGACCGCCTGAGTTTTGTTCACAGCCGAACCTGATCTTGCCGCCGAAGGGGTTTGACCGATTAGCCGAACCCGCCACACCTGGACAGCCTCAGCAATATTCTTTAGCGACTGCGAACCCATATCTTCGAAGGCGATATCGACCTTCCCGCGAATTTGCCGGTAAGCGTCGTCCGAAATGCTTACGCCACCCGGCTGGGCAATTCCCTCCAGCCGCGCGGCGATATTCACCCCATCACCAAAAATATCATGTTCATCGATGATGATGTCCCCGACGTGGATGCCGATGCGGAACTCGATCCGCGCATCCTGAGGCACATCGGCGTTTTGTTCCGCCATGGCCCGCTGAACTGCAACTGCACTACGCGCGGCATCAACGGCGCTGGCAAACTCGACCAACATTCCGTCACCGGTTGTCTTGACGATGCGCCCACGATTGGAGGCAATGGTGGGATCGACAAGGGACTTTCTGACCGCCTTGAGCCGGGCCAGCGTGCCTTCCTCGTCGGCACCCATAAGGCGGCTATACCCTGCGACATCCGCCGCCAGCACCGCCGCCAAACGCCTCGCAACCCGTTCCTCAGACACGGAACGCCCCTTTTTGGTGATCTCGGTTCCACGGGTATCAAAGCATATTGGGCGGCGACCGGGCTAGGGTCGACTTCCGGTTTGGGTCAAAATGCGAAGAAGTCGACCTGACCAAATCTGGTCCGCTATGCCTCGCTTGGCGGACCTGAACGAGGTGCGCTGCTACTTCGCTGATGGGCCATAGGCAGACATTAGCGGAACTTCCCGAAAACGGACGCATTGGCTTTGCCAAAGGGACATAGCGCCCGGCAGTTGGTGTCACGGTTGCGCAGACGCATTCAATCTTGCCGGAAAGAGGATA
>NZ_JAACFT010000095.1 GCF_029051685.1 Bradyrhizobium sp. CSA207
GCCAGCTCCGGCACCGTCGCTACCTCGCGCAGGGCCTCCAGGGCAATCTTGGCTTTGAACGCGGCATCGAACTTCTTGCGTGACTTCGTCATATCCGTGCTCCATCGGTTGAGACAGAGCAGGACGCTTCACACCTTAACGTTTGGTCCTATTTCCGGGGTCCACTTCAGACCTCAAGGTGGTGCTGGCGGCCCAGCCGGTCGACTTTCGTAAGTCGGTGCATACGCTGTCGGCGCTGGTGAGCGAAGCACTGAGCGCGAACCCGTATTGCGGCGACGTCTTCGTGTTCCGCAGCAAGCGCATGGACAGAGTGAAGCTTCTGGCGTGGGACGGCAGCGGCATGGTGTTGGTAACCAAGTGGTTGCACCAGGGGCGTTTCACTTGGCAGCCGCCGATCCACGACGGCGTTGTGCATCTCAGTGCGACGCAGCTTGCGATGCTACTCGACGGGTTCGAATGGACGCGTGTGTCGCCCAAGCCTGTGAAGCAGCCGACCGTTGTCGGCTGAGGGGTGAGGATTTCGCTGGAGCACGGGTCGCGCGGATGTATCGTCTGATCATGGCGATTCGTCCCGACGCTCTCCCGACCGATCCGGCGGCTCTGACCGAGATGGTGCTCGCGCTTGACGTTGAGAACGAGAAGCTGCGCGTAGCAATGCAGACGCTCAAGGAGATGATCTTCGGCAAGCGCTCGGTGCGCGTCCGTGGCGACGAGCTGGAGGCACACCTCGAGCACGTGAGCAATAGCTCAGCATAGGATCAATTGGCGATGGTCGCCAGGCCAGGAGCGAGCATTCGCTTCGACGCGATCATGGTTGATTTGAGAACGCGCCGCGGATCATGGATTGCCTAACCAAAGGTGGCAACAGCTCTCGCCCCGATCACGGCCGAACTCTCACAGCGGTGGTCGGAGTGGTCACCGGCACAATGGAGGCGCTAGAAGCGACTTGCTTTCGTCATGGTGACGTTGATTTCTCAACTCCTCGCCGGTCAGCCAAACAAGCCAATCGTCCTCTGCAACATCCTCTTCCACCAGCTGCAATATCGCCCCACCCGGCTCCTGGTGACAGTATTGCGGAATGCCATTTACTACTCGCCAGCGCGCCACGAGCGCGCACAAGAAGTCAGGAGCCCACATCGCGAACGACACGCGGTGTGCTATTTGTGTTATGATCTGGGCCAAGCCTGTTCCTCTAAAGTCTCCGCGCACCCAAAGATCGCCGTTATAAGCTACTTTACCGGTCATGTTTCTAGCACTTGGTGCGATGCATGTACAACGATCCTGAGGATGTGCATGTAAGGCTGGCTGAGCATAAAATGCGTTCAGGGATTGAAGGTGTTCTGCAAAATTCGTGCATGAAAGATCATACAGCCGAGCAGCGTCTGAAAGCGCAATTTCATCGTCTTTGTCGACACCTATGATCCAGTAGCCTTGGCCTGATTTAATCGGCGAGCGATCTGGCCGGAAATTTGGGAACGTCGGGGCCTTCGTTGGAGTGACACGCGTGATCGAGATATACTCATGGAAATCGAATCCTAACAAGAGCTTGATGCCATTTTGAGCAGCGGCATCGTCATGCAATTGAATGACGCGAGAGACTTGCAACTGATCCAGCAATCTTGTCATTGCGCACTTCCTGCAATCGTATGGGCTAAGTGATGGTATGCCATTAGGAGTAAGCGCCACACTACCTATTCTGGTGAAGAAGCTCGTATCGGCATTAGCAAGTGAGTTGCCGAGAGGCAGACTCTGTACATAGCAGTGCTCGCGCGACCAAAACGTTGTTTGAGATGCAATATTGCGCTCCAAACAGCATTGCGGGCCTAGACGCCAGGTGCGGTCGCTTTCAGATAGAAGAAAAGCCCGCACAGGTTCCACTGCAACTCAGGCGAGCTATCGCCAAATTTTGGTGACGTCCGGGGCCGGTCAGGCGGCGGCGGTTATGGGCTGACGATCATTCGGCTTGGCGATGACCTCGATCCCGTCGTTGAATGTCACACCGAGAACGAGTTTTGGCAACTGGTTATGACCGTCGAGACGACGCCAGGTTCTCTGCGCGCCCTCGACCAGTTTGAAGACCATCGCGAGCGCCGTCTTGTTGGATAGACAGCCCTTCGATCGGATCGTGC
>NZ_JAACFT010000096.1 GCF_029051685.1 Bradyrhizobium sp. CSA207
TAGCCTTGCTTTCCACGCAAGACATCGATTTTCGCTTTGGGGTCAAAAGCGGCGTCTTGACGGTCACTTCCGGTCTACTCTTGTCATCGGACAAGCTCGGCCCGTCCAACGCTTCGCATTAGGGCCACAAGCGGAATTGTCGGCGCCGGATGCAAGAGGCCCGCCAACTGAGGCGGCCTTAATCTTCTCAAATACGCTCCCCGCAGCATACCTCATTTTGAGACCGGCCCACTACCGACCGCTGGGGTACAGCCGCGATGGTATTCCTGCTGACATTTCGCGTAGTCGTCGTACAGAAAGTACGCTCCGACCGCGATTACGATGACCATGCACGTGAGAGCTATTTTCTGCTTCATTGACCAATAAGTCTCCTCGCAGAAGACGGCGTTGAGGACCAACTTGGCCGCATCCTGCGAAAATCTTTAGGCGGTGAGCTGACGCACGTCCCCCTGCCGATCGCGCTTTGAGCCATATAACCAGAGCCCGTAGCTGACAGCGAAATGAAAGAGGGCGCATGCGAGGAATGTTTCGCCGTCCATCGCGTATCGCTCATAGAGGAGCGTACCAATGAACAACCCGGGAAGCATGATAAAAGAATACGCGAAATAGGCGCCAGCGAACCCCCGCCAAAAATTGCAAGGAAGGAAGTTAAATTCGAAAGCCATCAGCACAAGACCGATGGTCGAAACTACCTCAATGACAAGCTCGGGGGTTCGCACCAAGCTGTAAGTATCCGGATCGGTGATACCATGACACGTGACCAAAATGTTGAAGAGTGCAAAAAGCTTCCAGCCCACGTAGACCCTCCCAGCGTTCGCGCCACCCTAGGTAGATAATGTGAGTGAATTTCTCGCTTACAAACCTGGTTTAACTTGAGTTGCGGCGATAGCTCAAAGCTTCCAAGCCGGCAGATTTCGGAACCGGCCATTCTCTTAGTCCGCAATGGGTCATTAGCGCCGACTTTCCCGCTTCCTCCCGATGTCCGGTCTGACCTCGACTGCCGACGAGCCGGACACGATGGCTATCTTCGCCTTAGGGCCAAGTGCACAACAGCGGACACCCAATCGGCTTCGTCGGGCGTTGCCCGGCAGGCGAATTGCGGATAACGAACATCCTCTTCAAGCCGGGTTCTCGGCGAGGAAGGTGTTCGCGATCCGCGCAATTTCATCAGCTTCCACGTCCAAGCCTACTGCACCCAGAACGATAACCGGCGTGTTCAGGTTAAGCCAAAGCCAATCGCCAACCCTGGCACCTCGGGTCACCTTGAGGGTCCGCTTCAAGTTCGGATCGATCTCCAGTCTCAGCCAGGGCACGCTTTGTCTAGAAGTCATAAATGACGATACTGATCGAATTGCGCTCCACGGAATGACTGCGGATGCCAATCGTGCATCCTTAAAGCCCGTCGCATCAATCGATATGATCACCTTGCAGGTGATCGCTGTCACGAACGGATACAATGCCGAAAGCGCGATGACTATAAGCAGGGCAGAGCCAACGTATATGAGGAACTTGAACCAGCCGTGGGCGCGCGTCTCGACAGCAACAAAGCGCATCAGCAGCCCGAGACTGAAGGCCAAGTACCCGAACCAACTCAGAGCTAAATAGCGGACCTCGAGTTTGCGGCTATCCATCTGGACTATCCCGAAATAAAACGGTCGCGAAAGACCAAGATGTGCGCCGGTAGAAGACCGTTTATCATTCCCCATCATCGGCCAGCATTCTGAGGTCTGCAACGGGTCAAAACGCGAATAACTCAACCTGAGCAAATCTCGTCTGCTATTGCTCAGTGAGCGGACCTTGTGGAGAGGTGCCGCCACTTCGCCGATGGGCCATGACCGGAAGTCGCCGGGTTACTCGACCACCTCACGCGCCTCGCGGCTAAAACGCCGCAATGCATTACTCGGAAGATACACCTTTCTGTCGCAGTCCTTCTTCGGTCTGGCTCGTCAT
>NZ_JAACFT010000097.1 GCF_029051685.1 Bradyrhizobium sp. CSA207
GGTCGACCGGCATGACCGGGATTTGCACCACCGAGGCGCCCCGGCGTACCTCCAAGACAACCGATTTGCCCACCTTTCCACGGAATGACTCGATCGGCTCAAATGCGGTCCCGTCAGCCGCAATTATTTCGTCACCGGCACCGAGGCCCGCCTGCTGGGCTGGCGTTCCATCTATGACTCCGGTGATCGTGTTACGACCAGTCGCCACGAAACCTGAAATGATACCTATGCCAGGGTACGAAATGCGGCCATCTGGAAACGCACGCTGCAGTCCCCGGCGTCGCAGTGCGCCGACAAAGATGTCTGCAAGCTGATAATATTCCGGCTCATCCGGCGTATAGAAACGCGTGTGCGAGGCGTGCAACTCAGACAACATGGTATTGATGACGCGCGCCAGAGAGTTCTGGGAAGTTGCCCGCTGAACGTCTGGAAGATATCTCTCCCGAACCGCCAGCCAGTCTAGTCCGTTGTGACGGGGATCGTAAAAGCGATCACGCACGGTCTGCCAAACGCTCTCGAAGGTAGAGACGCCATCCGCGGAAACGTAGGCGTTGTTGGTCTCTCCCCTTAGAGGCTCCGCGGCGTTCGCGGCCTTCGCGGCCACGGCAGATGCCGTAACCGTGGCTGCCAGTCGCAACACTTGGCGACGCGAAGGCGATGTATCGATAGCCTCTTTCATCGTCTGATCCCGCGGCGAAGCGCCTGCCGGGCGCATTCGCCAGCCATGCGATGCCGGCTCGTTACCGAATGCTCGCGCTCCGTTGGCGAAAGGAGGGCGGTCATTGAGGTCAGGACATGCCAGACCACGATAGTGATCCTGCCATCACGAGGCTACTTCCCGCAGGACTTTTCGCCTGTCGAGCCCCGAAGATTAGGTGCAGCTCCGCGCGGGGAACAATAATGCTGCAGCGCCGGGAGCACTCTTGGACCTCAGCGGCCGAGAGTGTCGACGGTTCGGCTTACCATCTCCGCCCATCAGGAATAAGATGAGCCGACGTCCACGGGCGTTCGTGCCCCTAGACGGGCCCGACTCGATATCGTGGCAACTCTCCGTCACGCCCGTTGGCAACAAACTGAGGTCTGCCCAGCGATCCACACGACGAATTCGATGACCGAACCCGAGCGTTTGGAAGGCGTTCCTGGCCGCTACTGGCACCGGCTCGAAGACGGGCGTATCCAGTGCGATGTCTGCCCGCGCTATTGCAGGCTGAACGAAGGCCAGCGCGGCCTGTGCTTCGTGCGTGGCCGGCAGGACGACCGGATCCTGCTCACGACCTACGGCCGCTCCTCGGGGTTCTGTGTCGATCCAATAGAGAAGAAGCCACTGAACCACTATCTGCCCGGAACTCCCGTGTTGTCGTTCGGTACCGCCGGGTGCAACCTGACCTGCAAATTCTGCCAGAACTGGGACATCTCCAAAGCGCGAGAGCTCGACCGGCTCCAGGACGCAGCCTCGCCGGAAGATATTGTCGAGGCCGCGATTGCCACGGGCTCGCGCTCCATCGCCTACACCTATAATGACCCGGTCATCTTCCTGGAATATGCCGTGGATGTTGCAAAGGTGGCGCGCCGGCGCGGGATCAAGAACGTGGCGGTCACAGCGGGCTACATTGACGTGGCGGCGCGGGAGGAGCTTTACACCTTCATGGACGCCGCCAATGTCGACCTCAAGGCGTTCACCGAGGCGTTCTACAAGCAGCTGTGCACCGGCCATCTCGGCGCCGTCCTCGAGACGCTCGAGTATTTGAAACACAAGACGAAGGTCTGGGTCGAGATCACAACGCTGCTGATCCCGGGTCACAATGACAGCCCGGAGGAGGTAAAAAAGCTGAGCGAATGGGTGATGACAAGGCTAGGACCTGACGTGCCCTTGCATTTCACCGCCTTCCACCCTGACTACAAGATGCTGGATCTGCCCCGTACGCCCGCCTTCACGCTGACGACGGCTC
>NZ_JAACFT010000098.1 GCF_029051685.1 Bradyrhizobium sp. CSA207
TTTTGACCCACAACGGACATCCGCAACGCGACCTCTGAACAAGAACCCTTGCTTGACAGAAGTTCTTCGGGCCGAGCAAATGGAATGCGAACAGTCCGCTCCGGGGCTCCCCATGAATCCCTTGCTTAGAGAGATCCGTCACAATCCCCTGCTCTGGTTGCTGGCCTTCGTGCCCGTGCTGTTCGTCGCCCAAAAGCTCAAGCCTGAAGCGCACACGCTGCTTTTTGTGGTGTCGGTGCTGGCCATCGTCCCGCTGGCCGCGCTGCTCAGTCACGCCACCGAATCCGTGGCGGCCAAGACGGGTGATACGGTCGGTGGCCTGCTCAACGCCACGCTCGGAAACCTGACCGAACTTGTCATCGCGCTGACCGCGTTGCACGCCGGGCAATATACCCTGGTGAAGGCATCCATCGCCGGGGCGATCGTCACCAACACGTTGTTCATGTTGGGAGCGTCGTTTCTGCTCGGCGGACTCAAGCACCACGCGCAGGAATACAACAGGGCCAGCGCCCGCCTGCAAGCGGGCCTGCTCTTTCTGGCCACGGTCGCGATCTTGATTCCGTCGGCCGTCACCGAAGCCGATTCCGTGGCGGGGTCGGCGTTTACCGACACGTTGAGCGTCAGTCTGTCTGTGCTGCTAATCGTCGTCTACGGGTTGGGCCTGCTGTTCTCGCTCAAGACGCATCGTGAGTTTTTCGGTGGTGCGGAACATGCAGAGGCAGACGAAGCGCCGTGGCCGTTGGGCCTCGCCCTGGCCACGCTGGCCGGCGTCACTGTACTGGTCGCGCTGGTGAGCGAAGTGTTCGTCGAGTCGGTGCAGCAAGCCGCGGTGGCCTTCGGAATGACTCCCGCGTTCGTTGGTTTCATCGTGGTGGCGTTGGTGGGCGGCGCGGCGGAAATGGCCTCGGCGTTTTCCGGCGCGCGCAAAAACCGGCTGGACTTGAGCGTGGGCATCGCGCTGGGGAGCGCAACCCAAATCGCGCTGTTCGTCGCTCCGGTGCTGGTGCTGCTCAGCTACGTCATCGGCCCGGCTCCGATGAATCTGCAATTCTGGCCGGGCGCGGTGGTGATGATGCTGATCGCCACCATGACGGCCTCTCTGGTGACCAACAGCGGTCGCTCGGCGTGGTTTGTCGGAGTGCTGGTACTGATGGTGTACCTGATTTTCGCCGTGACGCTTTACCTGTTGCCGCCCAGATCAAACAACGAAGACACAGTGCCACGAAAGACAACCGAACGCTCCACCCATCGCGCATATGATGAGGTCAAGTTCACATCACGTGGCGCCACCGCGCCGGAGCGATCCCCATGTTGCGCCAGCTTCTCGTAAGCGTTGCGGTCAGTGCTTGCAACATCGCGATCCATGCAATCGTTATGGCGGCCGTATTGTGGGCGGCGCGCATCGCGGACGAGCGTGCAACGTCGCGTCCATCGCTTCGACTGATCGCCGTCATGATTGCGACCGTATCGGTCTTGATGGCCGCGCATATTGCCGAAGTGGTCGTTTGGTCATTTGCTTACATGATGGTCGGTATTGCACCTCCTGGCGCTGATCTCGTCTATTTTGCCTTTGTAAACTACACAACGCTCGGTTACGGCGACGTAACTCCGATTGAGCGCTGGCAGTTGCTTGGGCCAATGACGGCGATGAACGGCGTGCTGTTATTTGGTTGGTCGACCGCTGTCATTTTTGCGGTCTTGCGGGCAGTGATGACGAGCCAGACCGAAGAAGGACTGCGACAGAAAGGTGTATCTTCCGAGTAATGCATTGCGGCGTTTTAGCCGCGAGGCGCGTGAGGTGGTCGAGTAACCCGGCGACTTCCGGTCATGGCCCATC
>NZ_JAACFT010000099.1 GCF_029051685.1 Bradyrhizobium sp. CSA207
TGGCGCAGAGCGGACCATCGCCAAAGTGCTAATGGAAGCCAAGTGCGCAGACGCAGACATGCGGCGCGATTCGGTCAGCAGATCAATACGGGCGAGTTTTCGGCACGCAGGCGTCGGCCGCAAAGGCGGCCGGTCGCTCAAGGGCGCGCAATCAGCAACGGCTGCACGTTCTCGCCGCCTGCCATCAGCGGATTCGACGGCTCGAAGCGCTCGCGCACTTCTCGCTTTTTGACGAGCGAGCGCGCAACAACAAAGGCGTCCTTCAGGCTCTTAGCTTGCCGGAGTGCGACATTGAAAAAGGCATTGCCGAAATAGGTCCATTTGGCTTTGTCCCGGCAACCGAACGATGGATGGTCGGCATCGGCCGCGGTGAATATCAGCGTATCGGGGTTCGCGAGACGAGGGATGAAGACCCCGGAATAGCAGGCCGAGATGACCACCACCTTGTATCGCATGCCGGTCCGCGCCAGCATGTAGGCGAGATTAGACGGCGTGATCGTTTGCGTAAGCCGCCCCGCTTTGACTGCAAGGCCGGCGCGGGAGCCGTGCGAGGTGAGAATCAAAAACAGAATGTCGTCGTTGGCGTCCATCCCGTTGGCCGCCGCTTGCAAGGACGTGGCCAGGCCTTCAATCGTTGCACCTCCGCCTTTCTTCGAATTGTATTGCACGTTGATCGGGGCGCCCCCGAACCGGCCCGCTACGACCCGTGCTGCGCCGGTCGCCTCGCTTCCAAACACGCCTTGATCGCCGAAAAGGCCGAAGGACACCACGCTCACCTCGCGAGCATCCTCAACGGCGTGCACCGTCGAAACCGACGGCGCAACGGTCAAAATAAAAGCAATGAGCGGAGCGCCGATCCGGCTGATCCAACGTGGATACACAGCTTCACCAGGCATTTCTTTCAACAGGTCACATGAAAGAGTCCGATCCTCTTTGTGCGCGACCGGTTGAACGTCCGGATTGCCTCGGGAGTCGGCTTCAACACGACCTCGCAGCCCTTTTTTTCGAAATAGGCTTCAGCTTCCGGTGACAGGTGCACGTGGCCCATCTGACCCGAGCCAATGACGACCTGATCGCACCCCTTCTCGAAGAGAAACTTTGCCTCGTCTTTTGAAAGCACGTGCGAGGTACCATACAGCTTCTTTGATAGCTTCTTTTTCCGCTTCACAACTTCGCCGGAAAGACGAACGACCACGTCGTGCTGATAGGTCTTTCCATCAATCGTAATCGCGCCAAAGATGGTGCTGTCAATCTTCATCGTGACCTCCTAATCAGGCTCCCGCTCCAACACGCAGCAGCGAGGCGCCTCACTGTCGGCAATCATCCTTATTCAAGAGCGTTCCAGTCTGCCGATCCGGATCGGGACGCGCCGCTGCCCCCAGTTGCCCGGGTGCGCCTCGAACGAGCCAGGGATTGCGGTGGAGCAAATACCGCAGCGGCCGTCCGCTGTGAGCCGCCAAGTGGTGATGTCATACCAATCTCGGCCGATGATCCGCTCACCACAGCCCGGGCAGTACGTGCTTTGGCCCGTCTCGTCGTGGACATTGCCGGTGTAGACGAAATGCAGCCCGACCTTGCGCGCGATATCGCGAGCCGTCGTCAGCGTGAAGGCGGGCGTACGGGGCAGATCCAGCATCTTGTAGTCAGGGTGGAAGGCGGTGAAATGCAAGGGCACGTCAGGTCCTAGCCTTGTCATCACCCATTCGCTCAGCTTTTT
>NZ_JAACFT010000009.1 GCF_029051685.1 Bradyrhizobium sp. CSA207
GGGTTGGGGTGGGGGCTCTCTCCGCAACGGCAGTGGCGATTGTTTCGAGAACGCCGACGCGATTTGTCATCACATCGTGATTGCCGAAGCGGAGGACATTGAAGCCTCTCGCTTCGAGGAAGGCGGAGCGATGCGCATCCGCGCGCTCACCTTTGTCTGAGAAGTGTTGGCCGCCATCGAGCTCGATGACGAGCTTTGCTGCGTGGCAGATAAAATCGGCGATGTAGTTCTCGATCGGCACCTGGCGGCGAAAAATCAAACCGTTCAACCGGCCGGCGCGCAGCTCCGACCAGAGGATACGCTCTGCGTCGGTCGAAGTGCGTCTGAGCGAGCGCGCATTGGCTCGGAGCCTGGTCGATACTTTCCAATTCGGATGCTTAGGATCGACCATTGGCAACCCCATCGAGGAGACACCCTCACCCCAACCCTCCCCCGCAGGCGGGGGAGGGAGTTCGACCCGTCGAGCGGACAGGGAATAAGTATCCATGAGACAGCCGCCGCGCACTCGCTCTATCCATTCCCTCCCCCGCCTGCGGGGGAGGGGCAGGGAGAGGGTTCTCTCCGCGAAGAGATTGTCGCGAGTCTTCACATGCCCAAGCTCAACCATCACGAGCTCAGCCCTCCTGCCAGCGTCGGCACCTCCAGCGGCTTGAAGCCGTAGTGGGACAGCCAGCGGATGTCGCTGTCGAACAGCTGGCGCAGATCGCTCATGCCGTATTTCAGCATGGCGATGCGGTCGATGCCCATGCCCCAGGCAAAGCCCTGGTATTCATCGGGATCGATGCCGCAGGCGCGCAGCACGTTCGGGTGCACCATGCCGCAGCCCAAAATCTCGAGCCAGTCCTCGCCCTCGCCGAAGCGGATCTCGCCCTTGTCGCGGCGGCACTGGATGTCGACTTCCATCGACGGCTCGGTGAATGGGAAGAACGACGGCCGGAACCGCATGTTGATGTGGTCGACCTCGAAGAATGCCTTGCAGAACTCGTGCAGGATCCACTTGAGGTGACCGAGATGCGAGTGCTTATCGACGACGAGGCCTTCGACCTGGTGGAATTGCGGCGTGTGGGTCGCGTCCGAATCGATGCGGTAGGTGCGGCCCGGGCAGATCACGCGGATCGGCGGCTTCTGGCTCAGCATGGTGCGCACCTGCACCGGCGAGGTGTGGGTCCGCAGCAGCATGCGCGAGCCGTCCTCCTTCGGATGGAAGAAGAAGGTGTCGTGCATCTCGCGCGCGGGATGGCCCTCGGGGAAGTTCAGCTTGGTGAAATTGTAGTCGTCGGTCTCGATATCGGGCCCTTCGGCGACCGAGAATCCCATGTCGGCGAAGATCGTGGTCAGCTCGTCCCAGACCTGGCTCAGCGGATGGATGCGTCCGGCCTCGGCCGGCGCATCGCGCAGCGGCAGGGTGACGTCGATGGTCTCGGAGGCGAGCCGCGCATCGAGCGCTGCCGACTTCAGCACGTCGCGCCGCGCGGCAAGCGCCAGGGTGACCTTGTCCTTGGCGAGGTTGATCGCCGCGCCTTGCGTCTTGCGCTCCTCCGGCGACATCTTGCCGAGGGTCGCAAGCAGCGCGGAGATCGAGCCTTTCTTGCCGAGCGAGGCGACACGCACCGCTTCGAGCGCGGCCTCGTCGCCGGCGGCGGCGATCTGGTCGAGGATGGATGTTTCGAGCGTTGCGAGGTCGGACACTGTCAAATCCCTGCTGCTAAATTCGGCTGGGTTGTCGCCGCCCGAAGGCCGTAACGTCAAGCAAAAAGCCGGTCGTTTCGGGGTCACGATTGGCTGTGTTGAACCCTGCGCCGCTACACTGCACCAAGAGGATTACGAGGAATGACGCGATGTTCTTGAGAACCTGCCTGGCGGTTCTGGCCGTCGTTGTATCGGTCACCTTCACCCCGGCGCGCGCGATGGTTTGCATGGAGAAATCCATGACGCTGGACGAGGTCGTCGACACCATCAGTGCCCAGAACGGCTGCGAAAGCGCGATGAAGGTGTTCAGGGATTGCCAGTTGACCGCGAGCGGCGACGTCCAGCTCGGCGCCGCCGTCGAGAAGAAATGCGAGGCGGATTTCATGCCCGGCCTCAAGGCCACGCAGAAACAGGCCTATCGGCGCGAGTTGCGGATCTGCGACGGGAAGTACCGGAATAAGTCCGGCACCATGTACCTGTCTTTCACGGCGTTCTGCCGGGCGGAGGTCGCCCAGCGTTACTCGCGACGCGCGCTGAAGGCCGGCGGAGCCGGCCGTTAGCGCAAGCTTGCTCAGGCAGCGAGAGCAGCTTTGGCCTTCTCGGCGATCGCCTGGAACGAGGCGGGCTCGTTGATCGCGAGATCCGACAGCACCTTGCGGTCCACGCTGATGCCCGACTTGGCCAAGCCGTCGATAAATCGGCTGTAGGTCATGCCGAACGGACGGACGGCGGCGTTGAGGCGCTGGATCCAGAGCGCGCGGAAGGTCCGCTTCTTGCGCTTGCGATCGCGGAACGCATATTGCTGCGCCTTCTCGACCGCCGGCTTGGCGGCGCGGATGGTGTTCTTGCGGCGGCCGCGGAAGCCTTTGGCGGCCTTGTAGACTTTCTTGTGCTTGGCGTGGGCGGTCACACCGCGTTTGACGCGAGACATGACAAAATCCTTCAGAGATGACTTGGTTTTCGGATCGCCGCGTCAAATCGCGGCGCAGGTGGCAGTGATCGAGGACGCGATCAGGCGTTCGGCAAGAAGTACTTCTTGACGTTGTCGCCGTCGGTCTTGAACAGCACGCGGGTGCCGCGGAGCTGACGGATCTGCTTCTTCGTCCGCTTGATCATGCCGTGACGCTTGCCGCGCTGGGCGTGCATCACTTTGCCGGTGGCAGTCACCTTGAAGCGCTTTTTAGCGCCCGACTTGGTCTTCAGCTTGGGCATTTTGCTCTCCTATGGCCACAACAGAATGCCGCCCGTGAAGGCGGCTGGCCGTCTAAAATGCTCGTTAGAGCGTTGATTGTGCTCAGGTTTTTGCGAACTGGCGCGAAACCCGCACGAAACACCGCCACGGCAGCCCTTAAATCAGCCGGGCGATGAAGGCTGGGCTTATGGCAGAGCGCGAGCCAAATGGCAACGGTGAACCGCTCGAACCGGCCCGCCGACTTTTCCGAGATTGCGGGCGAGAAACCCCAAGAGGAGGACGCCCTCACCCGGCGCTTCGCGCCGACCTCTCCCGCAAGCGGGAGAGGTGCACCGAGTCCGCGGCCCGCGTGTCCGACCAACAAAACGGCCCGCCGGAGATCCGGACGGGCCGTTGAACTGTCAGGGCCTCAAATGGCCGGCGTCAGCGCGGCGCCAGCACCATCACGACCTGGCGGCCTTCGAACCTCGCGTCCTGCTCGACCTTGGCGAGCTCGGCGACGTCCGTCTTGATCTTGTCCAGAAGCTTGGTGCCGATCTCCTGGTGCGCCATCTCGCGGCCGCGGTAACGCAGTGTGATCTTGACCTTGTCGCCTTCTTCGAAGAACCGGAGCATCGCGCGCATCTTCACGTCGTAGTCGTGGTCGTCGATCATGGGGCGGAGCTTGATCTCCTTGATCTCGACCGTCTTCTGCCGCTTGCGGGCCTCGGCGGCTTTCTTCTGGGCGGAATACTTGTACTTCCCGTAGTCCATGATCTTGCAGACGGGAGGGCTGACATTTGGCGAGATCTCGACCAGATCCATGCCGGCCTCCTGGGCCATGCGGATCGCAAGGACGGTCTCGACCGTACCCTTGTTGTCGCCGGTCTGATCGATCAGCTGGATTTGCGCGTTGCGGATATCATCATTGATGCGCGGCCCGTCTTTGGCGGCAGGGGCCGGGGCTCTGTTGGGACGGCGAATGGGTTGTTCTCCAAAGTTGTGAAGGAAGCGGCTATTTTGAAGGAAGATGCGGTTGCCGGCAAGCAAGTCGCCCGTGCCGCGATCGAAAAACCCTCAAATGCGCGGCATTTTGGTCACGCCCATCGGCACGGTGCTCGACATAGACACCTTGCCCCTGTTCTGCAAGCGCCCCAAAAGGTCAGCGTTGACACCGTATTACGCCGGCCCAGCCGGGACAGCTCAAACCGCACAGCCAGAGTAAACGTTCCATGACCAACGCACTTTCCGATGCCGTGCTCGACTTCATCGAAGTCGGCGAGGGTGCCTCAGTACGCAGAATCGCGGTGCGCAGCCGCGCCGGAGCGGGTCCCGGCCTGTTCTGGCTCGGCGGCTTCAAGTCGGACATGCAGGGCACCAAGGCCGTGGCGCTGGACAATTGGGCCAGCGAACACGGCCGTGCTTCGGTCCGTTTCGACTATTCCGGCCATGGCGAATCCGGCGGCGATTTCGCCGACGGAACCATCGGGCGCTGGCTCGAGGACAGCGTGGCGGTGTTCGAGCGTTTCTGCGACGGCCCGCAGGTCGTGATCGGCTCCTCCATGGGCGGCTGGATGGCGCTGCTGCTCGCGCGCGAGATCCGGAAGCGGCAAGAGAGCCAGCAAGCCATCAAGGAAACTATGCCGTCGCTAGCGGGCCTGGTGCTGATCGCGCCGGCGCCCGACTTCACCGAGGAGCTGATGTGGAAAAAATTTTCGCGCGAGGTGAAGCAGGAGATCGAGACCAAGGGCATGTGGCTGAGGCCGTCGGAATATGACGACGGCTCGCCCTATCCGATCACGCGCAACCTGATCGAAGAGGGCCGCAATCACCTCGTGCTCGGCAGCGCCATCGATCTCGGCTGCCCCGTCCGCATCCTGCAAGGCGCCCAGGATCCCGACGTGCCGTGGCAGCACGCATTCGCGCTGACGCATCGCCTGCCGGCCGACGATGTCGTGCTGACCATGATCCAGGACGGCGATCATCGCCTCTCCCGCCCGCAGGACATCGCGCGCATTGTTGCCGCGGTGGCGGAGATCGAGTGAAGGTTTTTCTTCCTTCTCCCCTTGTGGGAGAAGGTGGCATAGGCGGCCTTCGGCCGCCGTTCTTAAAGCGCCGAAGCGAAGCTTCGGCTATGGCGCCGGATGAGGGGTTGCCTCCACGCATTCGAATGAGAGTTGGACTCGCAGAGGTAACCCCTCACCCGTCTCAATCGCGCTGCGCGCGATTGATCCACCCTCTCCCACAAGGGGAGAGGGGAAGAAAAGAACGCGGGAGAAACGCCGATGACCACCACCGCCATGCTGCGCGCCTTCTGCGACGCGGTCGAGCAGCGCAACGGCAAAGCCTTTGCGGACCTCTTCACCGAGGACGGGGTCTATCACGACGTGTTCTACGGCGCCTTCGCCGGCCGCACCAAAATCGCAGACATGATCGACGACTGGTTCTATCGCACGGCGAGCGATTTCCGCTGGGACATGCACGACCCCGTGTCCGACCGCACCACGCTCTACGCGCGCTACACCTTCAGCTATCGTTCGACCTTGCCCGAGGCGAACGGCGCGCGGGCGATGTTCGAGGGCGTGGCGATCATGACGCTCCGCGACGGCAAGATAGCGAGCTACCACGAGGTCGCCAACACCGCGCCGGCTTTCGTTGACCTAAACTTTGCGCCTGAACGGATTGCGAAGATCGCCGCCAAGCAAGGCGCGGAGTTGAAGGCGAGGCCAGAGATGCGAAGACATTTGGCCTGACTGTCCCCACATCGTCATTCCGGGGCGCGCGTAGCGCGAACTATGATGCGCAATTGCGACGGTGAAGAAAGGCGTGTTGGTCATGACGTGCGACCTTGAAGGATCGCGCGGGGAAATCAAGCTGCTCAGCCCTCACAGTGAGGAGCCGTGCGCTCTTTCATCATTCCCCGCTGTCATCGCCCGACTTGATCGGGCGATCCAGTATTCTAGAGACGGCTGTGATTGAATCGCGAGGCCGCGGCGTACTGGATGCCCCGCCCCGCCTGCCGCCTACGCTAAAGCTTCGACGCCCCTGGGCCTCAACCCCGGCGAAGCCTTGGCGTAGCCGGGTCGCGGGGCATGACAGTGGAGGGTTAGGAAGCCGCTTGCCACTCCTCACGAACGCTCTCATCGGGCTCGTTCGCGATTGCAGCCGCCTTCGCCACTGCAAACTCTTCTCGCGGCACTAACTGCCCGAGCGCCCACACCGCCGCCCCGCGCACCAGCGCGCTCTCATCCGCCAGCAATCGCCGCGCCTCCTGCGCTAACGCCACATCACCGGAGTTGCCGATCGCGATCAGCACGTTGCGCAAAAAACGGTCGCGGCCGATGCGCTTGACCGGGGACTTCGTGAACAGCGCGCGAAAGGCAGCATCGTCGAGACGCGCCAGTTCAACCAGCGTTGGTGCACGCAGCGCGTCGCGTGCGCTGAGCCTGGCTTCGCGCCCCTGTTGCGCAAACTTGTTCCAGGGGCAGGCCGCGAGGCAGTCGTCGCAGCCATAGATGCGGTTGCCGATGGCTTTGCGAAACTCGCGCGGGATCGGCCCCTTGTTTTCGATGGTGAGGTAGGAGATGCAGCGCCGCGCATCGAGCTTGTAGGGCGCGGGGAATGCCGCGGTCGGGCAGATGTCGAGACACGCCCGGCAGGAGCCGCAATGATCGATCTCCGCGTCGTCACGCGGCAGCTCGAGCGTGGTGTAGATCGCGCCGAGAAACAGCCATGAACCGAATCCGCGCGACACCAGATTGGTGTGCTTGCCCTGCCAGCCAACATGCGCAGCCTGTGCCAACGGCTTCTCCATCACCGCCGCGGTGTCGACGAACACCTTGACCTCGCAAGGCTTCACCTCACACGGCGCAGCCGCGACCAGCCAGCGTGCCAGCGCCTTCAGCCGCTTCTTGATCAGGTCGTGATAGTCGTCGCCCTGCGCATAAACCGAGATCGCCGCGCGCGTGCGCTGCTCGAGGATCGCGAGCGGATCCTGGTCGGGACCGTAATTGACGCCGAGCATGATCACGCTGCGCACGTCCCGCCACAGCCCGCGCGGATCGACGCGGCGCTCAGCACTTGCCGCGAGCCAGTCCATGTTGCCGTGGCCGCCGGAGGCGATGAATTCGAGAAAATGCTTTCCGGCATCTTCGATCGTGCCGGGCTCGGTGATGCCGATGCAGTCGAAGCCGAGCGCCTTGGCTTCGCGCGCAAGCGCCGTCTTCAGTTCAGTCGGATTGGAGTTCAGAAATCCAGGTCCACATAGGTCCGCGACGCCGGCACGCCGGCCAGCCATTCGCTCAGCAGCGGACGGAACGACGGGCGGGATTTCACCCGCGCGTACCACGCCTTTGCTGCGTCGTCCTCGCTCCATGGCACGTCGCCCAGATAATCGATCGCCGAAAGGTGCGCCGCGGCGGCGAGATCCGCGTAGGTGAGCCGGTCGCCGGCGAGGAAGTTACGCGTCTGCGCCAGCCAGCCGATATAGGCCAGATGATAGCGCACATTGGCTTTTGCCGCACGCATCACGTCGGCCGAGGGTGCGCCGCCGCCGTTCTCCTCGCTCATGAAGCGCTTGTAGATGCGCTCGGTGACGAGAGGATGCGAGACCTCCTCGAAAAATTTTTCGTTGAACCAGGCCATCAGCCGGCGCACCTCGACGCGCTCGGCGACCGTCTCCGGCATCAGGCGCTTGGGCCCTATCTCGGCGCCATAGGCCTCGTCGATATACTCCGCGATGATGGCCGCGCCCGGAATCGGCTGCTCCTCGTCCACCAGGACAGGCGTCGTGCCCGCCGCATTGAGCAGCAGAAATGCCTCGCGCCGTTCCCAGCTGCGCTCTTCGACCAGCTTCAGGTCGAGCCCGTATTCCCCCGCGATCAGGCGGATGAAACGCGAATGCGGACAGAACGGATGATGGAACAGCGTAAACATGAAGCCTTTGGTTATGTGATGGTGCTTAAGAATCCATCAATGTTTGTGCGGCGCCACACTAGTCCCTCAAAACCGCGAAGCAAGGGCGCGATGGCGCATTTTGCGATTGCGGCACGGGGGCGAATAGGCGAGAAGAGCCCCGCTTTTCCAGCGGAAATGGACCGTAAATATGTCAGATGCAATACGGGCAGTGATCCTCGGCATCATCGAGGGTGTGACCGAGTTCCTTCCCGTGTCCTCGACCGGCCACCTGCTGGTTGCGGAGCGCTTCTTCGATCTCGGCGAAGGCGCCTTCTGGGATTCGTTCACGGTCCTGATACAGCTCGGTGCGATCCTTGCGATCGTCGTATTGTACTTCAAGAAATTGTGGGACGTCGCGATTGGCATGTTCACGGGCGACGTCTATGCACGCCGCTTCGTGATCGGCGTGCTGGTGGCGTTCCTGCCCGCGGTCGTCGTCGGCCTCGTCGCCGGAAAATACATCAAGATCTTGCTGTTCAATCCGTGGGTGGTGTGCTTCTCGCTGATCGTCGGCGGCGCCATCCTGTTGTGGGTCGATCGGATCGATCTCAAGCCGCGCGAGCATGACGCCACCCGCTTTCCGCTGCTGATGTATCTCTATATCGGCATCGCCCAGTGCGTCGCGATGATCCCGGGCGTGTCGCGCTCCGGCGCCAGCATCGTCGCCGCGATGTTCTTGGGGGCCGACAAGCGCGCCGCGGCGGAGTTTTCGTTCTTCCTCGCCATCCCCACTATGATCGGCGCGTTCGCCTACGACTTCTACAAGAACCGTTCCGAGATGAACGTGGACCACATCGGCATCGTCGCGATCGGCTTCGTGGTGTCGTTCATCACCGCGATCATCGTGGTGAAGACGTTCCTGGAATACGTCACCCGCCATGGCTTTGCGGTGTTCGCCTGGTGGCGCGTCGTCGTCGGCACGCTCGGCCTGATCGCGCTGGCGCTCGGCCGGTAACGTGTGACGAATTTCTGATTTAGTCGCTGCTGGCCGGGGCGTGACACACCTCTCCCCGACGGGGAGAGGAAGGGCGGAGCCTCCGGCTTAGGCTTGTTGCGCCCGCAACTTCCGAAAACTCTAGACGCGCTTCAACCTAATATAAGCTTTTGATCGATAGGCAGTTTCCAACGCAAGGCGCGGCACGCCCTGCACAGGAGCTGAACCATGACCCTCGTTAGCGGCTGGGGGCGTTTCCCGGTCGTCGATAGCGATGTGCTGAGGCCGCGGTCGTTCGATGCCGTCGGTGAAGCCGTCGCTGCGGCGAGCGGCTCCGTGGCGAGGGGTAACGGCCGCGCCTATGGCGACGCTGGCATCGGCGCCCGCAGGACGATTGCGATGACCGGCTTTGACCGCGTCAGGTCGTTCGATCCGGCCACGGGCTATATCCGTCTCGAAGCCGGCATGTTGCTGTCGGACCTGATCGACACATTCGGCCCCCGCGGCTTCCTGCCTTTCGTGGTTCCGGGTACGCGCTTCGTGTCGGTTGGCGGCGCCATTGCCGCCGACGTGCACGGTAAGAACCATCATTGCGAAGGCGGTTTCGGCCGCTATGTCGGAAGTATCCTGCTGCGCACCGGTCAGGGCGAGACCATCGAGGCCTCGCGCGCAGAGAATGCCGATGCCTTCTTCGCGACCATCGGCGGCATGGGCCTCACCGGCGTCATTCTCGAAGCCACGATCCGGCTGCGGCCGGTCGAGACGGGATGGATCCGCGAGCGGGTGATCTCCGCGGTCGATCTCGATGCCGCGATGCGGGCGCTCGACGCCGGCGATTCCGCGACCTATTCGGTGGCGTGGATCGATTGCGCGGCAGCCGGCGGCAATCTCGGCCGCTCGCTGATCTATCTCGGCGAGCACGCCGGCGCGGACGAGGTTGCCGGCGGCGCCGAGCGCTTTCCGGTCGGCAAGGATCCCGGGCTCGCCATGCCCATCGATCTTCCGTCGATGACGCTGAACCGCTACAGCATCCGCGCCTTCAACGAGCTCTACTACCGCATGGGCGCCAGGCGGGCCGGCGGCAGTCATGTGGTCTCGCTCTTCCCATATTTCTTCCCGCTCGACAGTATCGGTGGGTGGAATCGCATCTACGGAAAACGCGGATTTCTCCAGCATCAATGCGTGATCCCGGAGCAGAGCGCGCGCGACGTGCTCGGCGAGATCCTCGCTCGCGTTTCGAAGCGCGGCGACGCTTCCTTCCTCGCGGTGCTGAAGAAGCTCGGGTACGGCGACGGCATTTTGTCGTTTCCGTTGCCCGGCTACACGCTCGCGCTGGATTTCCCGCTGAGGGGCGACATCCTGAATTTCCTCGACGAGATCGACCGCCTCGTCGTCGCGGCCGGCGGCCGGCTCTATCTCGCCAAGGATGCGCGCCAGTCGCGCGCGACGTTCGAGGCCGGCTATCCGGCCCTGCAGCGCTTCAACGCGATTCGAAAGTCGCTCGATCCTGCGGGCAATATCCGTTCGAAACTTTCACAGCGTTTGTTTGATGAGGTTTAAGCCATGACTCCGCGCAAGTCCGTTTTGGTACTGGGCGGCTCCTCCGATATCGGCCGCACCGCCGCGCGCGCCTTTGCCAAGGCGGGTTACGATGTCGCCCTCGCAGGGCGCGACGTCGCGGCGCTGAAGCCGGACGCCGCCGACATGCGCGCGCGCTACAATGTCGATGTCGGCGTCTTCAAGTTCGACGTGCTCGACACTGCCTCGTTCGAGGGCTTTGCCGGCGGCCTTCCGGCGTTGCCCGATGTCGTCATCTCGATCGTCGGCTTGCTGGGCGCGCAGGAGAGGGCGCAAAGCGATCTTGCGCACGCCACGACCATCATGCGCTCCAACTACGAAGGCCCGTCCCTCATCCTCGGCCTGTTCGCGGAAAAATTCCTGGGCCGCGGCAATGGCACCCTGGTCGGCGTATCCTCGGTCGCGGGCGATCGCGGACGCGCCTCGAACTATGTCTACGGCTCGGCCAAGGCCGGCTTCTCGGCGTTCCTGTCCGGCCTGCGCGCCCGCGCCAGCCGCAGCGGCGTCCACGTCGTCACCGTGAAGCCCGGCTTCGTCCGCACCAAAATGACGGAAGGCATGAAGCTGATCGGCCCGCTCACCGTCGAAGCGGACGTGGTCGGCGATGCGATCCTCAAGGCCGTCGAGAAGAAGACCGACGTCGTCTATGTCAGCGGCAAATGGCGCCTCGTGATGCTGATCATCAAGACGCTGCCGGAAGCGGTGTTCAAGAAGCTGAGGTTTTGACGCCGCTGCTGCGCTGAAGGTGCGCTCCCTCGCCCGCTTGCGGGAGAGGCATACGCGGCCCAAGGCCGCCGTTCTTAAAAAAGGACGCCGATGCAAAGCATCGGCTACGGGAGAGGGTGTCACCGCAGAGAGACTCCCGACGCGGAGAAAGCCCTCACCCGATCGCTGCGCGATCGACCACTCCCGCAAGCGGGAGAGATTAGAGAGACCGCCGTCGACGCGGGACTAAGCGCTCTTGCGCTGGAACTGGCCGGCGCTGCGAAAACGCCAGAGATATTGCGGGGCGATCGCCTCCAGCGAATCGGGGGTGATGCCGAGGCCTTCCAGCGTCAGCCCTGCCGCCTTCGCCGCATCCGAGACGACATTGTCGCGCTCGAGCAGCGTGACCTGGTCCGGCGTCAGCTTCAGCGCGCCCGGCGCGAACTGCAGGAAGTTGGCCTTGAAGCGGGCAAGGCCGAACGGCAGCGGGATCAGCGGCCGCTTGCGGTCGGTGATGGCCAAAATCGCTTCGATGATCTCGCGCATCGTCAGCACTTCCGGCCCGCCGAGCTCGTAGGTGGCGCCTAGCTTGGCCTTGCCGTCGACCGCGTCCGCAATCGCGGTGGCGACGTCGCCGACATAGGCCGGCTGCATCTTCGTCTCCCCGCCGATCAGCGGCAGGACCGGCGAGATCCGCGCCAGCGCGGCGAAGCGGTTGGTGAACTGATCCTCGGGCCCGAACATCACGGACGGGCGGAAGATCGTGGCCGACGGCACCGCCGCCAGCACCGCCTGCTCGCCGGCCGCCTTGGCCCGGGCGTAGCGCGAGGGCGATTGCGGGTCGGCACCGATCGCCGAGACATGCACCATCCGGGCGCCGGCGGCTGCGGCGGCCCTGGCGACGGTCTCGGCGCCCTTGGCCTGGACGGCGTCAAAGCTCTGCGCCCCGCCCTCAGTGAGGATGCCGACAAGGTTGATCGCGACGTGCGAATCCCGCATCGCCGCCTCGACCGAGGCCGGGTAGCGCAAATTGGCCTGCACGGCGTGGACCTGTCCGACCTTGCCGGAGGGCTGCAGGAAGCCGGCCAGTTCCGGCCGCCGCACCGCGACCCGGATCCGGTAATCGCGCTTGCACAGCGCGCGGATGACATTCCGGCCCAAAAACCCCGATCCGCCGAAAACCGTGACGAGAGTTTCCAGATTCGATGCCATGGGGGTCCATTCCTGACGGAGAGAGCGTGTTGGGGAGGCTTGTATCGGGCCATTTTGCGATGCGCAATCCGCAGCCCCAAGGATCCGTCAGGCACGATTCAAGCATGAATTGACAACCGCGTCACCGATCCGTAGTAACCGCCTCCGTGCCCCAACCGGCATGCCCAGGTGGTGGAATTGGTAGACGCGCTGGCTTCAGGTGCCAGTGGCTTAACAGCCGTGAAGGTTCGAGTCCTTTCCTGGGCACCACACTAAGCTCATGCAACCGCACTCAACGATCGCCCCCCAATTCTAGGTCTCGGGAAAGAGCAGCGGTTCGTAGTCGCGGGCGCCATGCAGTACGTGGATGACCTCGATCGCATCGCTGCCGACCCGATAGAAAATCAGGTAGTGCCCGAACGGGCGCCGACGAACGCCCTTGTGTTCGTATCGAGGGACCAGAGGATAGCCGCGGGGCGCGGCGGCAAGGGATTCGCATGTTTCCCGCAGCCCGTGAATGAGCGCCAGCGCGCTGCGCGGGCTTTGCTCGGCGACATATGACGCGATGTCCTCGAGGTCGGCTTCGGCTTCCGCAGTGATGACGACGATCACGTGCGGTCCGTCTTGCCGGCCAATCTTGCCTCGAGCCGGTCAAAGACGTCGGAGCTTGATTTCGCCCGACCGGCATCAGCGTCATCAAGCCCGCGTGCGATCGCAGCGTCCAATGCGGCTAGCCGCGCTTCGCGCTCCTGAATCAGCCGCACGCCCTCCCGCAGCACCTCGCTCTTGGAATGGTAGCGGCCCGACGCGACGAGTTTTGTCACAAAGTTTTCAAGGGCTTCGCCGAGATCCGCACTGACTGCCATGCTGCCTTCTCCGCCAGTTCCTGATCAATAACTATTATTGCATTGCCCGTGAATCAAGCGGGAGTTACCCCGTCGCGGCCGATTAAGCCGCCCTTAGCGAATGCTCGCCTAGGCTCTCCGCGTCCATTTCCCTGCTCCCGGCCTCCCCAGCCTTTGGGCCGGTCGTGTCGCGGCCAATAGAGCGTTTTCGGATGGAGCAGCCTGCCTGGCAGTATGATCGCGGCGCGCCTGAGCCGTCGGCGATGCCGGCGCCTGCGCGGACGCTGCTCATCGATCTCGAAGGTGCGCTGCTGCGCTCCGAGCTGGTGATGGAGGCACTGTTCAGTGCACCCGGCCGCATGCTGGCCCGCTTCGGCGCTGGCGGACGGCCGGGCATGGCGGCGCTCACGGATATTCTGGCGGACGCCAGGATCGACTACGCCCATCTGCCCTATGATTCCGGCGTGCTGAACCAGGCGCTGGCGGCGCGGGCGCGGGGCGAGAAGATTTATCTGGTCGCCGGCCGCTTCGGCCAACATGCCGCTGGCATCGCCGCGCATCTCGGCTTCGATGGCGTCGTTGCGCCGGCCGATCTCGTCGCGGGCGACAAGCTGCCGTTCGATCGCGCCTCGATCGCGCGCATCAGCGAAGGAAGCGGCAGCCGTCCGAGCGTAAAGACATCTAGCGTAAAGACCTGGGCGAACGCGCTGCGCATCTATCAATACGCCAAGAACACGCTGGTGTTCGTGCCGGCGATCACCGCGCATCAGCTCAATTTTGCAACGCTCGGCTCTGCGCTGCTGGCGTTCCTGGCGTTCTCGGCCTGCGCGTCGGGCGCCTATCTGATGAACGATCTGCTCGATCTTGCCGCCGACCGCCAGCATCCGACCAAGCGCCATCGCGCGCTCGCGGCCGGCGATCTGCCGATCTCGTCGGCGCTGCTCGCGATCCCTGCGCTGTGGTTGTTCGCGCTCGCGGCCAGCCTCTGCATCTCCGCGCTCTTCCTCGGCGTGCTCTGCGCCTATCTCGCCACCACCATCGCCTATTCGCTCGTGCTCAAGCGCAAGATGCTGGTCGATGTCGTCACGCTCTCAGGCCTCTACAGCCTGCGCATCATCGCCGGCGCCGTCGGCGTCGGCGTGGTGCTGTCGGAATGGCTGCTGATCTTCTCGCTGTTCGTGTTCACCTCGCTGGCGCTGATCAAGCGCTTCAGCGAGCTCAGCATGCGCGAGGATGCGGGCCTGTCCGATCCCTCCAACCGCGACTACAGGATCACCGACCTGCACATCATCGCCGCCATGGCGGCCGCGAGCGCCATGAACGCGGTGACTGTGTTCTCGCTCTATGTGTCCTCGTCGGCGGTGACGCCGCTGTACAGCCGTCCCTGGATGCTGTGGCTGCTCAACCCGCTGCTGCTATACTGGTTCGGCCGCGCCCTGATGATGGCGCATCGCCGCGAGATGCCGGACGATCCGATTCTCTACACCTTCCGCGACGGCGCCAGCCGCATCACCGTGGCGGCGATGATCTGCATCATGCTGGCGGCGATCTGACGGCCTTGAGGGCCGAGCCGGCGCTTGCGTGGCCCGCCGCCAGTGGATACATCGCGATCGATCCGATTAGCCTATGATGCCGACGCACCGATTCGACCCGAGGTTTTGACACGCCATGACCGTACGCCTGCACCGCGGCGACCTGCCCGACCTGTCCCGCTACACCGGAGCGGTGGCGATCGACACCGAGACCATGGGGCTGAACCCGCACCGCGACCGGCTCTGCGTGGTGCAGCTCTCGCCCGGTGACGGCAGCGCCGACGTGGTGCAGATCCCCAAGGGCCACACCGACGCGCCGAACCTGAAGGCACTGCTGGCCGATCCTGCGATCACCAAGATCTTTCACTTCGCACGGTTCGACGTCGCGGTGCTGTACCAGACCTTCGGAATCATGACCGGGCCGATCTATTGCACCAAGATCGCCTCCCGCCTGACCCGCACCTATACCGATCGGCACGGCCTCAAGGACCTCGTGCGCGAGGTGCTCAATATCGATCTCTCCAAGCAGCAGCAATCCAGCGATTGGGGCTCCGACAGCCTGACCGAGCCGCAACTCGCCTACGCCGCCTCCGACGTGCTGCATCTGCACGGCTTGCGCGAGCGGCTGGATGCGATGCTGGTGCGGGAGGGCCGCACGGCGCTGGCCAAGGCCTGTTTCGACTTCCTGCCGACTCGCGCCCTGCTCGACCTCCAGGGCTGGGCCGAGGAGGACATTTTCGCGCATTCCTGAAGCTTTCGGCCGCTTGGGGCGGAGGCCTGCCGCCCCGTTTCGGACACAGTCGTAACGGCCTGTCGCGGGCTGCATATTCCGCCGGTGCCGGGTACAATGAGGCACCTTCGATGGGAGCCTTCATCTGGAAAAGGCTAGCGACGCTCTGGAGCAGCGGTGAACTCGGCCCAGTATCCCACCTATGACGCTGCGCTTGCGGCGCGGTTTGCCCGCGCGGCGCGCCATAGCCGTCTGGTGCGGATTCTGCGCGTCGCGGTGCCGGTGACTGTGGTGGTGGCCATGGCCTCGATCGTCGCGGTCTCGACCTTTCTGAACCCCTTCCAGATCCCCTTGAAACTCGACTCCGGAAACCTCGTGGTGACAGGCACCAAGATCACGATGGAATCGCCGCATATGGCCGGCTTCACCCCGGACCAGCGGCCCTACGAGCTCTGGGCCAAGACCGCGACACAGGACATCACCGACCCCGACCATGTCGATCTGTCGGATCTGCGCGCGAAAGTGCTGATGGAAGATCAATCGAACCTGTTCCTCGATGCCCGCACCGGCCGGTTCGACAACAAGCAGCAGCAGCTCGACCTGCACAAGGACATCTTCCTGCGCACCTCGACCGGCTATGAGGCGCGTTTGAACTCGGCCTTCGTCGACATGGCCAAGGGCACCGTCTCGTCGGATGAGCATGTCGACGTCAAGCTGACCAACGGCACGCTGACGTCGGATCGGCTGCGAATCACCGAAGGCGGCGACGTCATCCGCTTCGAGGGCAACGTCGTGATGCATCTGGACAAGCTGGACGATCCCGCCGCCGCTCAGCCCGCGCCCGTCGAGCCCGCACCGCCGGCAAAGACGCGTGCGCCCCAGAACAAGCCTGCCAACTCAAGATGATTTTCATGACGAAGTTTTTTCCGGGCGGTACGCGCAGCGCGGGCCTGAGCGCCGGCGCCATTGCGTCCGTCTTCGGCATCGTGCTGATCGCAGCCGGTGCGGCGCTCGCGCAGAGCACGATGCAGGGCGTGCCCAATGCGATGCAGGGCTTTTCGCAGAACCGCGATCAGCCGATCCAGATCGAAGCCGCCTCGCTCGAGATGCGCGACAAGAAGAAGGAGGCGACCTTCGCCGGCAATGTGAAGGTCGTGCAGGGCGACACCACCATGACCTCGAAGACGCTGGTGGTGTTCTACGAATCCGGTGGCGACAAGCCGCCGCAGCCGGCGGCTGCGCCAGCTGCAGCTGCAAAGGGCGCCAAGTCGGCGCCGATGCAGTCGGCAACGCCCGGCCCGGGCGGCGCCTCCTCGATCAAGCGGCTGGAGGCGCGCGGCAATGTCGTCGTCACCCAGAAGGACCAGGTGGTGACCGGCGAGACCGCCGTGTTCGACACCAAGACAAATCTCATCACCATGCTCGGCGGCGTGGTCCTGACACAGTGCAAGAACGTGCTGCGCGGCGACCGGCTAATGGTCGACATGACGACCGGGGTGTCCCGCGTGGAATCCGACAGCGGCCGGGTGCAGGCCCTGCTGCCGCAGGGTGGCGGCAATGATTGCGGCCAAGGTGGCCAAGCTGGCCAAGGGGGCAAGCCCGGCCCGGGCGCGCCGCTGCAATTGCCGGGCGGAAGTAAACAAAGCAAGTAAACAGAAGTAAATTCAATTACTTGAGCTAGGCGACGGTGATCCGAGGTTGAAGCCGGGCCGGCAAGACTGTATCTAGCGCAACGGGCTTCGAAGCGGGATCCGCTTATTCGGGGGTGTTTCTCTGGGCATGAGACATCCTTTCACTCATGCTGCACCGGCGAATCGTGGGCCGGCGCGGCAGGTCGCGGGATCACCGTGCGGGATCACCGTGCGGAATTACCGTGAAAGGCTTGAGACAGCGGGGATGGTCGATCTATTCAGCATGTTCCGTCGGCGCCCCGCCAAGCGCGGCCGGCCAGGATTTGCGCGTCAGGACATCACCTCGCTCGGCGACAGCGTCGGCGGTCTGGTGACGAGTCCCGTGCGGGACGCGCCCCCCATTGCCCGTGAGCCGGACCAGTTCCGCGCCGAGCCGCCGCGGCCGCGCCAGCCGCCGGCTCAACCGGCCAGAGCCGCTGCCAAAGCCAATGCCAAGGCCACTGCCAAGTCCAACGGCTCAGGCGGCCCGCAGCTTCTGAAGCGGCCGGGCTTCCTGGCTGTGCATAGCGTGGAAAAGAGTTTTGGCAGCCGCCAGGTGGTGCGCGGTGTCAGCATCTATGTGCGCCGCGGCGAAGCGGTCGGCCTGCTGGGGCCGAACGGCGCCGGCAAGACCACCGTGTTCTACATGATCACCGGCCTGATCAAGCCCGATCGCGGCGCGATCGAGCTCGACGGCCACGACGTCACCAAGCTGCCGATGTATCAGCGCGCGCGGCTCGGCATCGGCTATCTGCCGCAGGAAGCCTCGATCTTCCGCGGCCTCACCGTCGAGCAGAATATCCGCGCCGTGCTCGAAGTGGTCGAGCCGTCGCGCAAGCAGCGCGAGCAGCAGCTCGACGCCCTGCTCGACGAGTTCAACATCACGCGCCTGCGCAAATCGCCTTCGATCGCGCTGTCCGGCGGCGAGCGGCGCCGCGTCGAGATCGCGCGCGCGCTGGCGACGCGCCCGAACTACATGCTGCTGGACGAGCCCTTCGCCGGCATCGATCCGATCGCGGTCGGCGACATTCAGGACCTCGTGCGCCATCTCACCAATCGCGGCATCGGCGTGCTCATCACCGACCACAATGTCCGTGAGACGCTCGGGCTCACCGATCGCGCCTATATCGTCTATGCCGGTGAAATCTTGACCGAGGGCAGCCCGGATGAGATCGTCAACGATCCGGACGTTCGCCGCCTTTACCTTGGCGAGGAATTCCGCCTCTAGCCTGTTTTTGCGTTACGTCAAGACGTGTACATCGGGCTAAGACTAGGATAAGCAAAAATCGGACCAATTTTTTGGGAACGGTTCTTGCTTCATGGCGCTCACGCAGAGATTAGAGTTCCGGCAATCGCAGTCGCTGGTCATGACGCCGCAGCTGATGCAGGCGATCAAGCTGCTGCAATTGTCCAATCTCGATCTCACGACCTTCGTGGAAGAGGAACTCGAGCGTAATCCGCTGCTGGAACGGGCCAACGACGAGGCGCCGGCCGGCGAAGCCCCGGCCGAGGTCGGCCAGTTCAACGACAGCGACGGCGGCCACAACGACGAACCGGGCGGCGGCCCGGGCGAGGCCTTCGAGCCCGGCCAGGAAGAATGGATGAGCAAGGATCTCGGCACCCGCGCCGAGATCGAGCAGACCTTGGACACCGGGCTGGACAACGTCTTCTCCGAAGAGCCGGCCGAGACGGCTGCGCGCAACGCCCAGGATGTCGCGCCGACCACCTATACCGAATGGGGCGGCGGCGCTTCTAGCGACGAGGACTACAATCTCGAGGCCTTCGTCGCGGCGGAGATCACGCTCCGCGACCATCTGGCCGAGCAGCTCTCGGTCGCCTTCACCGGTCCCGCACAGCGCATCATCGGGCAGTATCTGATCGATCTCGTCGACGAGGCCGGCTATCTGCCGGCGGACCTTGGCCAGGCCGCCGAGCGGCTCGGCGCGTCGCAGCAAGATGTCGACCACGTTCTTGCCGTGCTGCACAAATTCGATCCGCCCGGTGTCTGCGCGCGCAACTTGAGCGAATGCCTGGCGATCCAGCTGCGCGAGCTCGATCGCTACGACCCGGCGATGCAGGCGCTGGTCGAGCATCTCGATCTGCTCGCCAAGCGCGACATTGCGGGCCTGCGCAAGGTCTGCGGCGTCGACGACGAGGACATCGCGGACATGATCGGCGAGATCCGCCGGCTCAATCCCAAGCCCGGCATGAAGTTCGGCTCGGCGCGTCTACAGACCATGGTGCCGGACGTCTATGTCCGCCCGGGTCCCGACGGCGGCTGGCATGTCGAGCTCAACAGCGACACCTTGCCGCGCGTGCTGGTCAACCAGACCTACTATTCGCAACTGTCGAAGAAGATCGGCAAGGACGGCGACAAATCGTATTTCACCGACGCGCTGCAGAACGCAACCTGGCTGGTGCGCGCGCTCGATCAGCGCGCCCGCACCATCCTGAAGGTTGCGACCGAGATCGTGCGCCAGCAGGACGGCTTCTTCACCCATGGCGTGGCGCATCTGCGGCCGCTCAATCTGAAGGCCGTGGCCGATGCCATCCAGATGCATGAATCCACGGTGTCGCGCGTTACTGCCAACAAATACATGGCGACCAATCGCGGCACCTTCGAGCTGAAATATTTCTTCACGGCTTCGATCGCGTCGGCCGATGGCGGCGAGGCGCATTCCGCCGAAGCCGTGCGTCACCACATCAAGCAGTTGATCGATTCGGAAGCACCTGCCGCAATTCTTTCCGACGACACCATCGTGGAACGGTTGCGCGCCTCGGGCATTGATATTGCCCGCCGCACGGTCGCGAAGTACCGCGAAGCCATGCGCATTCCCTCCTCGGTGCAACGCCGCCGCGACAAGCAGAGCGCTCTTGGTAACGTCCTCTCCACCGCAATGTCCGATCGCTCCCGCAACACCGAGCCGGCCTGATTGCGCTGGCGCCAAATCGCGCTACTCTCAACCCCCCATCGCGACCGATCCAAGCTAGGCCTTCAACCAGCGAGGCATCACATGACTCTCCGGATTTCGGGAAAAAGCATCAGCGTCGGCGAGGCCTTGCGCGGCCGCGTTGCCGAGCGAACCGATGAGGTCCTGCGCAAGTTTTTTGACGGCAATTATTCCGGCCACATCACGCTGAGCAAGGACGGCTTCGGCTTCCGCACCGATTGCTCGCTGCACCTTGATTCGGGAATTACGCTGGAGGCCGATTCGAACGCCCCGGACGCCTATGCCAGTGCCGACCAGGCGCTTCTGATGATCGAGAAACGGTTGCGCCGCTACAAGAGCCGGCTCAAGGACCGCTCCGGCCGCAAGTCCCACGCTGCCGCGGCACTCGCCGCGCTCGATGCCACGAGCTACGTTCTGGAGGCGCCGTCCGAGGACGAGGTCACCGGCTACAGCCCCGTCATCATCGCGGAGGCAACCACCTCGCTCAGACAGCTGTCGGTCAGCGAAGCGGTCATGGAACTCGACCTCAGCGGGGCTCCCTGCCTGGTATTCCAGCATGGCTCGAGCGGCCGGGTGAACATCATTTACCGCCGGGCGGACGGCAATGTCGGCTGGATCGACCCGCCCGCAGGCAAGCCGGAAGGCAAGGCCTGAGGGGGCACCAACCGTGCCCCCACCACCCCTTAACAATGACCGGGACAAAGCCGCACGCGGCAGTTGGCACCGGGATTGCGTTGGAGTAGAAGCCCCCCACATCAGCCAAGGGTTAAGTCCGCCTCCTGCTTCACCTTCTTGACGCCGGCCCGCCTCGGTTCTCTGTCCAGGTTGGCCAATTCGGAACCTGACGTTTTCATTCACCTCGGAAGTCTTCCATGCCGATTACCGATCTGGTCGCGCCCGAGGCGATTCTCCCGGCATTGAAGGTCAACAGCAAGAAGCAGGCGCTTCAGGAACTCGCGGCCAAGGCCGCCGAGCTGACCGGTCAGAACGAACGCGCGGTGTTCGAGGTGCTGCTGCAGCGGGAAAAGCTCGGTACCACCGCGGTCGGTTACGGCGTCGCCATTCCCCACGGCAAGCTGCCCAAGCTGGAAAAGATCTTCGGCCTGTTCGCGCGGCTCGATCGTCCGATCGATTTCGAATCGATGGACGGCCAGCCGGTCGATCTCGTGTTCCTGTTGCTTGCGCCGGAAGGCGCCGGCGCCGACCATCTCAAGGCGCTGGCGCGCATCGCCCGCCTGCTGCGCGACCAGGACATCGCGAAAAAGCTCCGCGCCTCGCGCGATGCGCAAGCGATCTATTCGGTGCTGGCGCTGCCGCCGGCCACGGCGGCTTAATCCGTTATTGCGAGCGAAGCTCTCTCAACACCGTCATTGCGAGGAGCTCTTGCGACGAAGCAATCCAGAGTCCGTCCGCGGAAAGATTCTGGATTGCTTCGCTGCGCTCGCAATGACGACGCGGAAACGTCATCTCTCAAAATGGAAACGGGCACGCCTTCTCTCGCAAGCATCGATCCAATAAGAAGTCCCTGCTTTCCACGACTAAGCGGTACGCCTCGCCAGAGGATCTTCTCTTGATTACATTCCTCGTACTGGCCGGCATGTTTGGATGGTTGGCCAGCGTGGTTTGGCAATTGCGGCTTGCGAGTACCAAGGGAAAAGTTTGGAGCCGTAACGGCTATGTAACCCGTACAAGCAACGAGACAGTCTTCGGCGCCTGCGTGTGTTTCTACTGGATGGCACTTGGGTGGGGAGCCGTCATGCTATTTTGTATGGTGATATCGATTATCAGGCAAATCTAGAGCACGACCCGGATTTGAGCATCCCGTCATCGCCTTCCGGCTGATAGCTCAGCTCGCAGTATGCGGATAAAGCAAAGCGGGTACGCCTTCGTGCGAAGGCATGCCCGCTTCCAACTCTATTCTTACGACGCTCGCTCGCTCAGTGCACGCTCACCGCTTGCGGCTCGTTGCTTCAGGCGTTGGCGACTGCGGCTTCGCGGCTGTCGGTCAGCATGATCGGCGTGCCCTCACCAATCGCAGCATCCTCTACGTGGATGGTCCTGATCAGACGTTGCAGACGCCGCCGTCGACGACCATGTCGGAGCCCGTCATGAACGAGCTCTCATCCGAGGCGAGGAAGAGGGCCGCTGCCGCCAGTTCGTCGGGACGTCCGATTCTCAGCATGGGCGTGTAGTTCGCATACATCTTGCGAAGCGCGACGGCCTCCTCGGGGCTGGTCGCCTGGGAGTCCATGATCGGCGTGTCGACCGGGCCCGGGCTGAGGAGGTTCGCACGGATGCCGCTGTCCTTGAATTCGGCCGCCCAGGTCCGGACGTACGAACGCACGGCCGCCTTGGTCGCCGTGTAGGTCGAGTGGTTCGCCAGGCCCATGTAGTGCATGGCCGAGGACACCAGGATGATCGATCCGCCGCCACTCATCATCGGCAGCATCTTCTGCACCAGGAACAGCGGCCCCTTGGCCATCAGGTCAAATGTGCGGTCGAAGTGGTCCTCCGTGATGTCGCGCAATGGCACCTGCTCGGTGAAGCCGGCGTTGGACACGACCACGTCGACCTTGCCCTTGGCACTCCGGACCGCGTCGGCAACGCGGCCGAGATCCGCAAGCCTGGACGCGTCCGCCTGAATGGCCGTGACGCCGCTGCCAATGAGCTTTACCGCCTTGTCGAGCGCTTCCTGGCGCCGGCCGAAGATGAAGACATGGGCGCCCTCCCTGACGAACCGCTGGGCGATGGCAAGCCCGATGCCGCTGTTGCCGCCGCTGACAACCGCGACCTTGCCTTTCAATCGTGACATAACATTTTCCTCAGTTTGCCTTCCCGGCACGTCCGGGAAACCCTGAGGTAGGCCCGCCGGCGTCAGGCGGTCAGTCCGGAAGTTTGCACCAGCGTGGTGCGCAAACGATCCGGCCGCGCAACTGATGTTGAGTTCGCCCGCGTCGACACCCCAATCGCAAAATTTGCCCCCGCAGTGCGTTTTCGGCCGGCTTCCGAATTGGGTTTACCCGCGCCACCATCTACATAGATGACGATTTTCGATGAAGGAACGCGGGATTCGAAGCGCAATCCCGGGCTAAGGATTGCGCGGGATGATCGATTGGGATGACGTTCGCTACTTTCTTGCCGTCGCCCGCGAGGGTTCGGTCCGGGCTGCCGCCGAGCGCATCAAAGTGAACCACTCGACGATATTGCGACGCATCTCCCAGCTGGAGGAGCGCCTCGGGACGCGGATGTTCGAGAAGCTGCCGTCAGGTTATCGCCTGACGGAGGCCGGAGAGGAGACTCTCGCATTTGCGGAGCAGATGGAAGCTTCGTCGGCTCAATTGCAGACGCGCGTCTTTGGCCGCGACCAGAGTGTGCGCGGGCTTCTGCGGGTGACGCTGCCGTCGACCCTCGCCACGCACTTGCTGATGCCGGACCTGGCCGAGTTCGGGCGTCTTCACCCCGAGATCGAGATGGAAATACTGTCCATCAACGAGCCGATCAATCTGACCAACCGTCAGGCTGACGTCGCGATCCGCGTCGTCTATGACCGTAACGCGCTCCCGCTCAATCTTCACGGCGTGAAGGCGCCGGAGTTGTTCGGCGGCGTCTACATGTCCCGCGACCTGCTTGCGGCGTGGCGTGCGGGAGCGCCTGATCGCATCCGCTGGATCGTCAGGAGCAAGGATCCGGTCTCGGAGTGGGCGCGCAAGGGTGAGGTTCCTGCCTCGGACGTTCCGTTCAGAGTCACGGACGCCTCAGCGCAAATCCTTGCCGTGCGACAGGGGCTCGGGATGGCGTCCTTGTCTTGTTTTATCGGAGATGCCGATCCGTCGCTGGTGCGGGTGCCGGGGACGACCCTGCGCATGCTCGGAACGCTTTGGCTGCTCACGCAAGGCGAGTCGCGCAAGACCAAGCGGGTGCGGCTGTTTATGGAATTCATGTCGCGTCGGCTCGCAGCGTACGCGCCGCTTCTGGCGGGACTGTCTCCTGCGGTCGATGAGCGGGGGATCGTCGACTGATCTGCTGCGTCACGAAACCCTCATGGTGAGGAGCGCGAAGCGCGTCTCGAACCATGAAGGCCCGGATCTCGCCGAGGCCTTCCTTCGAGACGCGCGTTCCGCGCTCCTCAGGATGAGCAGAGGAGTGGGTTTGGCGCGGCAGAACTAAGGGAGCATACGGACAAAACAAAGCGGGCACGCCTTCGTGCGAAGGCATGCCCGCTTGAAACTCTATTCGTCCGGCGTGCGCGTGCTCAGTGCACGCTCACCGCTTGCAGCTCGTTGCTCCAGGCATTGGCGATTGCGGCTTCGCGGCTGTCGGTCAGCATGATCGGCGTGCCGTCCGCGGAATGGAGCGCGAAGAGCTTGAGGCCCGGCGCGATTTTCGGCGCTTCCGGAAACAGGCCCGGCACATCCTCGGAGCGGATCTGCTTCACGTAGGCGATATGGCCTTCGCCGAGGGTCGCCAGCGTCTCCGGAGAGACATTCTGGGCTTCATATTCGAACGCAACATGACCTTCACTCATGGTCTCGACTCCTCTCTCGAAACTAAGCGGTCGAGTCCGCTACTCGTTCCATTATTCGTGCTCATTGATAGCGATTGTCTTAACGATCCTCTCCGGTTCCGGCCGGGCAAGATCGATCGCCAGCAATCCGTTCTTCAGATCGGCACCCAACACCAGCATCCCCTCCGCCAGCACGAAAGTGCGCTGGAAGTGGCGCGCGGCGATGCCGCGATGGATGTATTGCCGGGTCTTGTCGTCCTGCTGCCGCCCGCGAATCACAAGCTGGTTTTCCTCAATGGTTACATCGAGTTGATCGCGGGTGAATCCGGCGACCGCCAGCGTGATGCGCAACCGCTCGGGCTGGCCCTCCGATCGGTCGCACCTCTCGATATTGTAGGGAGGGTAACCGTCGGCGCCTTTGACGACGCGATCGAGCACGCGCTCAATCTCGTCGAAGCCCAGAAGGAACGGACTGGAAAGCGTGGGAACACGAGACATAGTTTACAAAGTCCTCTCGAAGCGACTTTGGCGTTTCAGGGCCCGTAGAGGCACCCCTTGGTCAGCAATATGGGCATATCCCCGTGTGGGTTCAAGCAGGTAGCCGAGGGGCTGTGGATGGGTCATCTCGCGCCAGCGACCCGGCCCGTCGTCGCGCAAATGCTGCCGGATCGTCATGGCCGGGCTTGTCCCGGCCATCCACGACCTTCTCGTGCGCTAAAACATGGATGCCCGGGACAAGCCCGAGAACGGCGAATCTGCCCGGCGATTTTTCCCAACAAAAACAGACCCCCGGCTACTGTGCATGGGGTTGTTTCGCGCCTTTTGTTTACCGGTCGTTCGGAACCGGTCAGGCCTCGACCCGCGTCCGCCCGTCGCCGCTGAACAGATGCAGCTTCGCCCGCACCGCTGCGACGCGGATTTTCTCGCCAATGGCCGGGGCCTCGGTTCCGGGAATCCGGACGATGATTTCGCCCGGCGGCAGCTCGCCGGGATTGGCGGCGATACGCTGCTCGTCATGCGCCCGCGCGCCGTAGATGAAGGTTTCGGCGCCGACGCGCTCGATCGCCTCCACGGTCAGCGGCAGCGCGATCCCGCCGGCCGGCGTCTGGTCGGTGATGACGAAATCTTCCGGGCGGATGCCAAGGATGCCGGCCTCGCTCGCGCGGCCATCGCCGAGCTGCGACTTGATCTCGTCCTGGTGGATCGACATCAGATTCATCGGTGGTGCCCCGATGAATGAGGCGACGAACGTTGTCGCCGGCTTCTCGTAGATCGCCAGCGGATTGCCGACCTGCTCGACCTGGCCGCCATTCATCACGACGAGAATGTCGGCGAGCGTCATCGCCTCGAGCTGGTCGTGGGTGACGTAGATCGACGTCGTGTTCAGTCGGCGCTGCAATTTGCGGATCTCGACCCGCATCGCGATGCGCAGTTTTGCATCGAGATTGGACAGCGGCTCGTCGAACAGAAACACCTTTGGCTGGCGCACGATGGCGCGGCCCATGGCGACGCGCTGGCGCTGGCCGCCGGAGAGCTGGCGCGGCTTGCGCTCCAGCATCGAGGTCAGCTCGAGCACGCGCGCGGCTTCCTCGACGCGGGTCTTGATCTCGGCCTCCGCCATGCCGCGGTTGCGCAGGCCGTAGGCCATGTTGTTGTAGACGCTCATATGCGGATAGAGCGCGTAGTTCTGGAACACCATCGCGATGTCACGATCGGCGGGCTCGACCTGGTTGACCACGCGGCCGCCGATGTCGATCTCGCCGCCGGTCACCGTTTCCAGCCCGGCGACCATGCGCAGCAGGGTCGACTTGCCGCAGCCGGAGGGGCCGACCAGCACGCAGAACTGCCCGTCGCCGACATCGACGTCGACGCCCTTGATGGCCTCGAAGCCGCCGGGATAGGTCTTGCGCACGTTGCGCAGGGTGACGTTAGCCATAAAAACTCACTTCCAAAAACCTACTTTTCCGTCTCGACCAATCCGCGCACGAACAATTTCTGCATGACGACCACGACGAACACCGGCGGCAGCATCGCCAGCACGGCGGTCGCCATCACGATCGGCCATTCGGTCAGCGCATCGGTGGTGGTGATCATCTTGCGGATGCCGACCTGGATGGTCTGCATGTCGTCGCGCGTGGTGATCAAGAGCGGCCAGAGATATTGATTCCAGCCGAGGATGAAGAGGATCACGAACAGCGCCGCCATGTTGGTGCGCGACAGCGGCAGCAGCGTATCCCAGAAGAAGCGGACCGGGCCGGCGCCGTCGATGCGCGAGGCTTCCAGCAGCTCGTCCGGCACGGTCATGAAGAACTGCCGGAATAGCAGCGTCGCGGTGGCCGAGGCAATCAGCGGCAGCGACAGGCCGGCATAGCTGTCGAGCATGTGTAGGTCGGCGACGATCTTGTAGGTCGGATAGATGCGGACCTCGACCGGCAGCATCAGGGTGATGAAGATGATCCAAAAGATCGGCATCCGGAACGGAAAGCGGAAATAGACGATCGCATAGGCCGAGATGATCGAGATCGCGATCTTGCCGATTGCGATCGCCAGCGCCATCACCAGCGAGTTCAGCATCATGTTGCCGACGGGCTCGCGGGTCGAGCCGCTCGTGCCGACGAAGATGGTCTGGTAATAGACCTCGAAGAAATGGCCGCCCGGCAACAGCGACATCTGCCCGTTGGCGATCAGCGCGTTGTCTTGAGTGGAGGCGATGATCGCGATGTAGACCGGGAAGGCGACGATCGCGATCCCGATCCACAGGATGATGTGGGCGACGTAGCGCCTGAAGCCCTCTTCCTCGACCATCAGTAGGTCACCTTGCGTTCGACGAAGCGGAACTGAATTCCCGTCAGCACGATGACCATGACCATCAGGATGACCGATTGCGCCGCGGAGCTGCCGAGATTGCCGCCGAGCAGGCCGTCGGAATAGACCTTGTAGACCAGCGTCACCGTCGACGTTCCGGGGCCGCCGCGGGTCATGGTGTCGATGATGCCGAAGGTGTCGAAGAAGGCATAGACGATGTTGACGACCAGGAGGAAGAAGATGGTCGGCGACAGCAGCGGGAAGGTCACGGTCCAGAACCGCCGCATCGGGCGCGCGCCGTCGATCGCGGCGGCCTCGAGCACGCTCTTGGGGATCGCCTGCAGGCCAGCGAGGAAGAACAGGAAATTATAGGAGATCTGCTTCCACGCGGCGGCGAGGATGATCAGCGCCGCGGCCTGGTCGCCGTCGAGCAGCGGATTCCAATCGACGCCTATCGCACGCAGATAGCGCGAGAGCACGCCGAGCGAGGGATGCAGCATGAAGATCCAGAGCACACCGACCACGGGCGGGGCCACCGCATAGGGCCAGATCAGCAGCGTGCGGTAGAGCATCGAGCCACGCAGCGGCTTGTCCGCCATCACCGCGAGCAGCAGCGCAAAGGACAGCGACGAGACGGCGATAGCGAACGAGAAGAAGAAGGTCCGGACGATCGCCGCGAAATAGGCGGGATCCCTGAACAGCTCGAGATAATTCTCGAACCAGACGAAGGTCGTCGACAGGCCGAAGGCGTCCTGGAGCAGGAAGGATTGGATCACCGCCTGCAAGGCCGGCCAATAGAAGAAAATCAGGACGATCGCGAGCTGCGGCGCGACCAGCGCATAGGGCAATACCTTAGTCTGGAAAATGGCTTGCTTTTGCATGATGTCAGCAGAGCGGCAGGCCGCGAATGCGTGGCCTGCCGCTCATCGCCTCACTTGACGGCGGTCTTTTCGAACTGCCGCAGCATCGTGTTGCCGCGCTCGACGGCGGCGTCGAGCGCCTGCTTGGCGGTTTTCTTGCCGGCCAGCGCCTGCTCGATCTCTTCCGACCAGACGTCACGGAGCTGAACCATGTTGCCGAGGCGCAGACCACGCGAGTTCTCGGTCGGCTCCTTGTTGGTCAGCTCGAGCAGCGGGGTCTCGAGATAGGGCTGATCCTTGTAGAAGCCTTCTGCCTTGGCCTTCTCATAGGCCGCCTTGGTGATCGGCAGATAGCCCGAGGCCTTGTGGATGTACACCTGGCGATCGGTGTCGGAGAGGAACGTCAGGAATTTCGCGACGCCCTTGTATTCCTCGGCCGACTTGCCGCCCATCACCCACAGCGAGGCGCCGCCGATGATCGAGTTCTGCGGCGCGCCCTTGACGTCCGGATAATAGGGCATCGGCACCGCGGTGAAGTTGAACTTGGCCTGCGCCTTGACGTTGCCGAAGAATGCCGACGATGTCAGGTAGATCGGGCATTCGCCGGAGGTGAAGCGGCCTTCACCGGTATTGGTGCGGCCGGCATAGTCATAGGTCTTGGTCTTCTGGAGCTCGACCAGGGTTTCGAGGTGCTTGACCTGGAGCGGTCCGTTGAACTCCAGCACGGTGTCGAAGCCGTCAAGGCCATTGGCCTTGCTGGCGAGCGGCACGTTGTGCCAGGCGGAGAGCTGCTCGAGATTGACCCAGGTGATCCAGGAGCCGGAGAAGCCGCAGGTGTCGTGACCGGCAGCCTTCAGCTTCTTGGCGGCCTCGAACGTTTCAGGCCAGGTCTTCGGGATCTCGACATTCGCCTTCTTCAGCTCGTCGAGGTTGACCCACATCACGGTCGAGGACGAGTTGAAGGGGAACGACAGCATCTCGCCCTTCGAGGTCGAATAGTAGCCGGTGATGGCGGGCAGGTAGATCTTGGGATCGAACTTCTCGCCGGCCTCGGCCATCAGCTTGTAGACGGGCTTCACCGCGCCGGTCGCGGCCATCATGGTCGCGGTGCCGACTTCGAACACCTGCATGATATGCGGCGCGTTGCCGGCGCGGAACGCCGCGATCCCGGCGTTCATCGTGTCGGGGTAGTTGCCCTTGTAGGTCGGAATGACCTTGTAGTCGCTCTGCGACGCGTTGAAGTCGGTGGCGAGCTTGACGATAACCTCGTTGTTGGCGCCGGTCATCGCGTGCCACCACTGGATTTCGGTCACGGCCAAGGCCGGCGAGGCGCCCAAGCCAAACGTGACTGCAACAGCGGCAGCCGCACCAAAGTGTCGAAGAGCCATCAAGAAAACCTCCCTAGGGCCGTCAAAATTGATCGCTTGCGCTAGCAGCGCCATATGACGTTCACATGACTGTGTAAGCGGCCGAAACGAAAGCGGCAAGCGCTGCAAAAGGGAAGCGGTCAATTAGGCGAAGGTGCCGTGGTCAGCGGCAGCTGTTCGCGGTGCACACTCGCGCCCGCGCCGCAGCATGGCATCGGTTGATGCGGAAGGCGAGCGCCGCCAGTGCGGAATGGCGTTGGGTAAAACCGATGCGGCCCCGGTCTGCCTTAACCTCTCCCGCCTGCGGGAGAGGTCGGCGCATAGCGCCGGGTGAGGGCTCTCTCCTCTTGGGGAGTCTCACTGCGGAGACACCCTCTCCCCGACCCTTCCCCGACCCTCTCCCGCAAGCGGGAGAGGGAGCGCACTGCCTCTGCGGCAATGCTGAAGCCTAGTCCATGAAGCCCCTACCGCTTGCGCTCGGGTCCGCAGACGGTGCCCTTCTCGACCATCGCGTCGATCTCGGCCCTGGAGTAGCCGAACTCGCCCAGCACCTCCGCCGCATGCTGGCTGAATTTCGGCGGCAGGCGGCGCAGGCTCGGCTTGCTGCGATCGAGCCGGATCGGCGAGGCGACGCCCTTGTACCAATCCTTCTCGATGACATCGCCGCGGTGGATCGTGTGCGGGTTGGTCAATGCCTGGTCGATCTTCTGCACGGGACCTGCGGGCAGGCCTGCGGCGAGCAGGCGATTGCACAGCGGCTCGGCCTCGTGCTGGCTGAACACGGCGGCGAGCTCGGCGCGCAGCGCCTCGCGATTGGCGATGCGGTCCTTGTTGCGGGCAAAGCGCGGATCGGTGCCGAGCTCGGGCTTGCCGATCTCCTTGGCAAGCTTGCGGAAGGTGCCGTCATTGCCGACGCCGATGAAGATGTCGTCGGTCTTGGTCGGGAAGATCGCGTAAGGCACGAGGTTGGGATGCTCGTTGCCGGTCAGGCCGGGGGGCTTGCCATGCATGAAATAGTTCGCGGTGTGCGGATGCATGATGGCGAGCCCGGTCTCGTACAGCGTGGTCTCCAGGAACTGGCCCTGGCTGGAACGCTGCCGCTCCGACAGCGCCATCAGGATGCCGATCGCCGCATAGAGCCCGGTGGTGATGTCGACCAGCGGCACGCCGATACGCATCGGCCCGCTCTCGGGCGAGCCGGTCGCTGCGATCATGCCGGTCATGGCCTGGATGATGGCGTCATAGCCGGGATTGCCGCCGCGCGGGCCGTCGGCACCGAAGCCGCAGATCCGGCAATGCACGAGGCGCGGGAATTTCTTGCGCAGCACCTCGTTGCCGATGCCCCATTTCTCCAGCGTGCCCGGCTTGAAATTCTCGATCAGGACGTCGGCCGTCTCCAGCATCTTGAGCAGCACGATACGGCCGCCCTCGGAGGCGAGGTCGAGGCCGATCGAGCGCTTGTTGCGGTTGATGCCGACGAAATAGGCCGCGTCTTCCTCGTGGAAGGGAGGGCCCCAGTCGCGCACCTCGTCGCCGGCGGGCGGCTCGACCTTGATCACGTCGGCGCCGTGGTCGGCGAGGATCTGGGTGCAGTAGGGGCCACCGAGCACCCGCGTGAGATCGATGACGCGCAGTCCGCTCATCGCGCCCATAGCGGTTTCAGAACCCGCGACTTCAGAACTCATGCCTTCGCTTCCCCTGTGTCGATCATTGATCACAGGCCTAGCGAGGTTCGTGCACGCCGGCAATGGCCCCGGGCGTGGGGCCGCATGCGCCGCCGCACATCAATCCCGCGGCGTGGCAAATCGATCGGCAAATCGATCGGAATGGCCAGCCCGAGGGGGATCTCGGGCCAGCCGATCCGCCGTTCCGATCAGACGACCGTCAGGCGGACGTCGACATTGCCGCGGGTGGCGTTGGAATAGGGGCACACCTGGTGAGCCTTCTCGACCAGCGCCTCGGCTTCCGCACGGGCGAGCCCCGGCAGCGAGACGGAAAGATCGATGTCGAGGCCGAACCCGCCTGCCGAACGCGGGCCGATGCCGACGGTCGAGGTGACGGCGGCGTCGGCCGGGACCTTCGGTCCGCCCTGGGAGGCCACGAACTTCATCGCGCCGATGAAGCAGGCGGCATAGCCGGCGGCAAACAGCTGCTCGGGATTGTTGCCGGCACCGCCGCCGCCGCCGAGCTCCTTCGGCGTGGTGAGCTTGACGTCGAGCGCGCCGTCGAGCGTTGCGGCATGGCCGTCGCGGCCGCCGGTGGCCTTGGCGCTGGTCTTGTAGAGAACATTCACGGACATTGTCGTCTCCCTGTGGTTTTCCGGGGTCGCAGCGATCTATATCGCAGACAATTAGATTGCACGCAATTGAAATTGAAATGCCTCACACTTAATTGTTCGCAATTGAATACGCGGCCGCCAGGTCCCAGAATGGCGGAACGAATCTCGAGAGATCGAACATGGCTCGCAAACAATCGGCGGCGGACGCGCCGCTGCGGCTCGATAACCAGATCTGCTTTGCGGTCTATTCGGCCGCGCACGCCTTTAACCGCGTCTACAAGCCGCTGCTCGACCGGCTCGGCCTGACCTATCCGCAATATCTGGTGATGCTGGTGCTGTGGGAGCGCGACGATGTGCCGGTCAAGGACATCGGCGAACGCCTGTTTCTCGATTCAGGGACACTGACCCCACTGCTGAAGCGTCTGGAGGCCGCTCATCTGGTCAGGCGCACGCGCTCCAGCGAGGACGAGCGCCTGGTGCTGATCGCGCTGACACCGCAGGGCCATGCGCTGAAGGAAAAAGCACGCGCCGTGCCGCAGTCGATCCTGGCGGCATCGGACTGCTCGGTATCGGAACTGGTGACGATGAAGGACGAAATCGTCGCGTTGCGCGACAGGCTCAACGCCGTGATCGGGGAGTAGGGAGGTTCGTCAAAGAAGCCGATTCTTCGTGAAGGCTTGGCCCGAGTGAGATTTCAAATATCTTTCAAACGCAAGTGCTTTGTATTTGTCGGCGAAAGCGCAGTACCAAATCAACTTCCAAGGCTTGAACTTGGCAGTATGGCTGGATTTCCCGGCATTGTGTTCCGGCACCCGCCGCTTCAAATCTTCCGTGGCCCCGATGTATTCCTGCTCGGGAAATTCGATGCTGCGGAGGATGTAGACCTACCACATTGACGGCTATCGCCTGGGTAGTCGCTAGGTGGGTGTGTCACCAGTCCGTCTTCGCCCTTCGGGCTTGGCCGGACACCACGCTTCACCCTTCGGGCTCTGCGCGGCTGCGCCACGCGTAGCCCGAAGGGCGAAGCGTGGTGGAGCCAGGCGGGATCGAACCGCCGACCTCTTGCATGCCATGCAAGCGCTCTCCCAGCTGAGCTATGGCCCCTTAACCGTCCGACGCGCCTTGGGCGACGCGTCGGGAAAGACCCAGAACCACAGTTCTGGAATTATCTCAAGTCTCTTCGTCACCGCCGACATCACCAATGATGTCGGTCACGTCCTCATCACCCTCTTCGTCGTCGGGGATGAAGGTCGAATCATCGTCGTCATCGTCCTCGATGGTCTCGTCGGCTTCGATGTCGTCCTCGGATTCGGGCACGACGGCCTTGACCTTGCCGGTGTTCTCCTCGGCGTCGGCTTCCTCGAGCGAGACCAACTCTTCGGCCTCCGCCGGCTCGGGCGTGGTGTCGGCGGCTGGAGCATGCCTCGCTTCTGCCCCGCGGGTCGCACGGGCCGGCGCCAGCGGGGCGATCGGCACGACTTCGCCCGTGTACGGCGAGATCACCGGACTCTTGTTGAGGTCATAGAACTTTTTGCCCGTGGTCGGGCAAATACGTTTAGTTCCGAGTTCGGACTTGGCCACGGCAGAGAAATCCTGGAATGTCTGAAAAGCGGTGTTTCACTTGGCTAGTTGGCGGCCCGCTGTCAATAGCGCATTACGGGAGAACGACATGCCGTGACGGAGCACGGACCATGTGGTACCTGCGCTCCCGCCGCTTGAGGGCAGATCCAAGGACACAATCTTGACCCATTCCGACCAACCGAGGCCGCTCAAGTCTCGCACCAGCGGTCCCCTGACCGGGAAAGTACGGGTGCCCGGGGACAAGTCGATCTCCCATCGCGCCCTCATCCTGGGCGCGCTGGCGGTCGGCGAGACCCGGATTTCCGGCCTGCTCGAGGGCGAGGACGTCCTCAATACCGCGAAATCCATGCAGGCCTTGGGCGCCAGGGTCGAACGCACCGGCGATTTTGCCTGGAAGGTGAACGGCGTGGGCGTGGCCGGCTTTGCCCAGCCCAAGGCGGCGCTCGATTTCGGCAACTCCGGCACGGGTTGCCGGCTGGTCATGGGCGCCGTTGCCGGCTGCCCGATTTCGGCGGTGTTCGATGGCGACGCCTCGCTCCGCACCCGTCCGATGCGCCGGATCCTGGACCCGCTCGAAAAGATGGGTGCCAAGGTCGTTTCCGGCGGCGAGGGCGGCCGTCTGCCGCTGACCGTCCAGGGCGCGCGCGATCCCCTGCCGATCACATACAAAACCCCGGTGGCCTCGGCCCAGATCAAATCGGCCGTGCTGCTCGCGGGCCTGGCCGCGCCGGGCACGACCACCGTCATCGAGACCGAAGCCAGCCGCGACCACACCGAGCTGATGTTGAAGCATTTTGGTGCCGACATCACCTCGACGCAGGAGGGCCGGCACGGCCGTCGCGTTGCACTGGTGGGACAGCCTGAACTGCATGGCGCCGTCGTCGTGGTGCCGGCCGATCCGTCCTCGGCGGCGTTTCCGGTCGTCGCCGCCCTGATCGTCGAAGGCTCCGACGTCACCCTGTCCGACGTCATGACCAATCCGCTGCGGACCGGCCTGTTCACCACGCTGCGTGAAATGGGCGCCTCGATCGAGGAAGGCGAAGTTCGCGGCGATGCCGGCGAGCCGATGGCGCAGTTGCGGGTGCGCGCCTCGAAACTGCGCGGCGTCGAGGTGCCGCCGGAGCGCGCGCCCTCAATGATCGACGAATATCTGGTGCTGGCGGTGGCGGCCTCTTTCGCCGAAGGCACCACGATCATGCGCGGCCTGCAGGAGCTGCGGGTCAAGGAATCCGACCGGCTCGAAGCCACCGCCGAGATGCTGCGCGTCAACGGCGTGAAGGTCGAGGTCTCCGGCGATGATCTGATCGTCGAGGGCCGCGGTCACGTCCCTGGCGGCGGCCTCGTCGCCACCCACATGGACCACCGTATCGCCATGTCGGCGCTGGTGATGGGTTGCGCGTCCGATCAGCCGGTCACCGTCGACGACACCGCCTTCATCGCCACCAGCTTTCCGGATTTCATTCCGATGATGCGTTCGCTAGGGGCCGAGTTTTCATGAGGCCGCCGCCATGAGCGCAGCCTTCGACCGCGATGCCTTGCTCGACGCCTTCGATTCCATCGGTCGGGCTGCGGCCGGCGCGGGAGCCAAGCTTCAGATCGCAGTCTATGGCGGCTCCGCTCTCATGCTCGCCAGCAATTTCCGCTTTGCGACCGAGGATGTTGACGTCTCGAAACTCGAGTACCCGCTGCCGGATTGGCTCGATCACGCGACAGCAGAAATCGCTGCAAGAAATGGTTGGGACCCCAACTGGTTCAACGATCAGGTCGCCTTTCACCTTAGCCCGCTCGCTGACCATGCTGCCGACCATCTGGAATTTGGGACCTTCCCGCGCGACGGAACGACGCCGGGACTTGAGGTCTCGGTGCCGTCCGCCGCATATCTGCTGGCGTTGAAATTGAAGGCATTTCGGGTCACTGATCCCGTTCGCGGCGAGACCGAGCGGCTGGATATCTTGAATTTGATGAAAGTGGTTGGAATCTCGGGAGCAGAGGAAGCCATCGCGTTGCTGGGCCGGTATTTTCCAGTGAGCGCGGCGTCCCCGGAAAAGCAGCGCTTCCTGCTGAAGAACATGGATCTGGAGGGAGGAGCGGATGCGCCCGAATACCCTCGCTGAAGCCGTCGATCGCATTTGCGCCGGCGCGCCCCAGGACGCCACGTTGGCTGAATTCCTCGACGCGTTCGATCTGGCCGGGACGAGCCGCGCTCAATACGAGACGATCGAAGACGAGCCAGTCCTGACGCGGAACGATCGGCTCGACGCCCTGGTCGGCGCGATCGCCGAATATCTGGCAAAACAGCGCCGCCTCGGGCAGGTGCCGGCATGGGTATGCGATCCGGCGCGGCGCCTTGCCGAGCCGTGGTTCACCGCGTCGTCTCCGTCCGATGCGATGCGCGAATATCTCACCTATGCGAGTCCCGCTGAATTCGCGTCTCGCAACATCTTTACCGAAGAGCGGCCATTGCGACGCGCCCGCGGGCCCCACACAGCCAAGGTTTGAGTGACATGATCATCGCCATCGACGGGCCTGCGGCGTCGGGCAAGGGGACGCTCGGCAAGCGGCTGGCCCACCATTACGGCTATCGTCACCTCGATACCGGCGTGATCTATCGCGCGGTCGCCTACGCGCTGATGCAGTCCGGGCATGATCTGCGGGACGAAGCGGCAGCGGTCGCGGCGGCGCTGGAACTCGATCCCGAAAAGTTCGGTGATCCCGCCCTGAAGACCCAGAAGGTCGGCGAGGGCGCCTCGATCGTCTCGGCAATCCCCAAGGTTCGCGAAGCCTTGGTCAATTTCCAGCGGCAGTTCGCCGCCGACCCGCCAGGGGCAGTACTGGACGGCCGGGACATTGGAACCGTGATCTGCCCTCATGCCGACGTGAAGATTTTCGTTGTCGCAGACCCCCGGGTGCGAGCGCGCCGCCGGACCATGGAGGCCAAGGCGAGGGGCGAGGAGGCGGACGAGGCGGCCGTGCTTGCCGACATCATCCAGCGCGACGAGCGGGACAAGAATCGCCCGATCGCCCCCCTGAAGCCCGCCCTCGATGCTTACTTGCTAGATAACTCCCAACTGGATATAGAAGGCGGCGTCCGAGCCGCCATCGACATTATCGAGGCCGTTCGAGCGGGCCGTCCGCGGGGTTAAGCCGCGGTCGTCATTGGAGGAAGCGCCCGCTCCCGCTCTTTGAGGTCGATACCTCGGTCCCTGTTTGGGACCGGCGCGATCCAGGCTCCGGACAAAAGATTCCACGTTTCGAACGCGCGGGCCTCAGCCGGCCCGCTTCCGCGGTTCCGGTGCCAGCCGGAGCAGCGAGCGGTCGCTCGAAGGTTCTGCGGACCTTCCGACACTGCGCGCCCGATACGCCCATGAACCCAACGGCCGGCAAGACATCCGCAACTGGAGAACAAATGGCTTCGATTTCTGCTGATACCTACAGCCCCTCGCGCGACGATTTCGCCGCGATGCTCGACGAGTCCTTCGCCGGTGGCAACCTGCAGGAAAGCTCCGTCATCAAGGGCAAGGTAGTTGCAATTGAAAAGGACATGGCCGTCATCGACGTCGGCCTGAAGACCGAGGGCCGCGTCGCGCTGCGCGAATTTTCGGGCCCCGGCCGTGACAGCGAGCTCAAGGTCGGCGACGAGGTGGAAGTGTTCCTCGATCGGATCGAGAACGCCCTCGGCGAAGCCGTGCTGTCGCGCGACAAGGCGCGCCGCGAAGAAAGCTGGGGCAAGCTCGAGAAGGCGTTCCAGAACAACGAAAAGGTCACCGGCGTCATCTTCAACCAGGTCAAGGGCGGCTTCACCGTCGACCTCGACGGCGCCGTGGCCTTCCTGCCGCGCTCGCAGGTCGACATCCGTCCGATCCGCGACGTTGCGCCGCTGATGAACAACGCGCAGCCGTTCCAGATCCTCAAGATGGACCGCCGCCGCGGCAACATCGTCGTCTCCCGCCGCACGGTGCTGGAAGAGACCCGCGCCGAGCAGCGTCAGGAGCTGGTGCAGAACCTCGAAGAGGGTCAGGTCATCGACGGCGTGGTCAAGAACATCACCGATTACGGTGCGTTCGTTGATCTCGGCGGCATCGACGGCCTGCTGCACGTCACCGACATCGCCTGGCGTCGCGTCAACCACCCGACCGAGGTGCTGTCGATCGGCCAGACCGTGAAGGTCAAGATCATCAAGATCAACCACGAGACGCACCGCATCTCGCTGGGCATGAAGCAGCTGCTGGATGATCCGTGGCAGGGCATCGAAGCCAAGTATCCGCTGGGTGCACGCTTCACCGGCCGCGTCACCAACATCACCGACTACGGCGCGTTCGTCGAGCTCGAGCCGGGCATCGAAGGCCTGATCCACGTCTCCGAGATGTCGTGGACCAAGAAGAACATGCACCCCGGCAAGATCGTCTCGACCTCGCAGGAAGTCGAAGTGCAGGTGCTGGAAGTCGATTCCGTCAAGCGCCGCATCTCGCTCGGGCTCAAGCAGACCATGCGCAACCCGTGGGAGGTCTTCGTCGAAGGTCATCCGACCGGTTCGACGGTCGAGGGCGAGGTCAAGAACAAGACCGAGTTCGGCCTGTTCCTGGGTCTCGAAGGCGACGTCGACGGCATGGTCCATCTCTCCGACCTCGACTGGAAGCTTCCGGGCGAGCAGGTGATCGACAACTACAAGAAGGGCGACGTGGTGAAAGCCGTGGTGCTCGATGTGGACGTCGAGAAGGAGCGTATCTCGCTCGGCATCAAGCAGCTCGAAGGCGACCCCTTCGCCGAGCCGGGCGATGTCAAGAAGGGCGCGGTCGTGACCTGCGAAGTGCTCGAAGTGAAGGAGAGCGGCATCGAGGTGAAGATCACCGGTACCGACTTCTCGACCTTCATCAAGCGCTCGGAGCTTGCCCGTGATCGCAACGACCAGCGCGCCGAACGCTTTGCCGTCGGCGAGAAGGTCGATGCCAGGGTGATCCAGTTCGACAAGAAGGCCCGCAAGGTCCAGGTGTCGATCAAGGCGCTCGAAGTTGCCGAAGAGAAGGAAGCCATCGCGCAGTACGGCTCCTCCGATTCGGGGGCGACGCTCGGCGACATCCTCGGCACCGCGCTCAAGAACCGCGACAAGTAAGCGAAACGCCTGTTTCGCGAGCATCAAAGCCCCGGCGCGAGCCGGGGCTTTTTTGTTGCGACGGTAGCCCGGATGGAGTGCAGCGAAATCCGGGTGTTTCCGCGATTGAAGGCGTCCCGGATTACGCTGCGCTCCATCCAGGCTACGCGGCTACCAACCTTGTCTTCTTCAAATTGCGCCGCAATTGATGTATCCAGATAGGCTAATGGTCACGCTGTGACGGCACAACGCGCCTGGCCTTTCATTTGGAGATATTCCGATGTCGCTCGATTCGGACATCATCGTCGATCGTCGCAGGATCCGCCGCAAGCTGACCTTCTGGCGAGTCTTCGCCGCGCTGATCGCGATCGCGGCGATTGCAGGCTTTGCGCTGATCGCGACGCCTGGTGCACGCGGCACCTTCGTGTCCGCAGGCTCGATCGCGCGTGTGCAGATCGATGGCCTGATCCGCAGCGATTCCGACCGCACCCAGGCGCTAGAGCGGCTCGAAAACTCGCAGGCCGCCGCCGTCATCATCCACATCAACTCGCCGGGCGGTACCACCGCCGGCTCCGAGCAGCTCTACGACTCGCTGGTGCGGCTCAAGGCGAAGAAGCCGCTGGTCGTCGTGGTCGAAGGTCTCGCCGCTTCCGGCGGCTACATCACAGCGATTGCCAGCGATCACATCATCGCCCAGCAGAGCTCGCTGGTCGGCTCGATCGGCGTGCTGTTCCAGTATCCCAATGTCACCGAGCTCCTGAAGACGATCGGCGTCAAGGTCGAGGAGGTGAAGTCCTCGCCGCTGAAGGCCGCGCCCAACGGCTTCGAGCCGACCAGTCCCGAAGCGCGCGCCGCGCTCGACGCGCTGGTGAAGGATTCCTTCGCCTGGTTCAAGGGATTGGTGAAGGAGCGGCGTGGCATGGATGACACGCAGCTCGAAAAAGTTGCCGATGGCCGCGTCTTCACCGGGCGCCAGGCGATCGATCTCAAGCTGATCGACCAGATCGGCGACGAGAAGACGGCGGTGAGCTGGCTGGTCGAGCAGAAGGGCGTCAAGAAGGGGCTTAACGTGCGCGACTACAAGCTTCAGCCGCGCTTCAGCGATCTGCCGTTCCTCAAGACGGCCGCCGCCGTCACGCTGGAAGCGCTGGGTTTAGGCCCGATTGCGCACCAGATCGGGCAAACCGGCGTCGTGCAGGCGGTCGACCGCTTCGGAATGGATGGAATGCTGGCCTTGTGGCAGCCGGCGGCGTCGAATTGACTGGAACCGCGCGAGCGGCGGAGCTTATTCCCGCGCTGCGGGTGGCCGGCCAGCCTGCTTTTTTGGCATTTGTCACGCATTTTCACGACGCTCAACCTTGATTTAGCGTCTTGACAGATCAAGGTATTTTCACGGAAATGGTCATCCGCACGCTCCCGGGTCCTATCTCTCGATGATCAAATCCGAACTTGTTCAGCGTATCGCCGAGCACAACCCGCATCTGTACCAGCGGGATGTCGAGAACATTGTGAATGCGATTCTCGAAGAGATCGTAGCGGCCCTCGCACGCGGTGACCGCGTCGAGCTGCGCGGCTTCGGTGCCTTTTCGGTCAAGCATCGCCCCGCGCGCGCCGGGCGCAATCCACGCACCGGCGCCCATGTCCCTGTCGATCAGAAGAGCGTTCCGTTCTTCAAGACCGGCAAGGAAATGCGCGAGCGGCTGAATCGCGACCATCCGGATCCGGGCGCGCCCGACTGAGGCCGGCGTCAGGATTTCCCAGGGTCGCTGCGATGCGACCGGACGCTTGATTCAAGGCGAGCGAAGCCAGATGCGAAAGTTCCTGACCGCGCTGATCGTGATTCCGCTGGGCCTGCTCCTGGTGGTTTTCGCCGTCGCCAACCGGCATTTCGTCACCGTCTCGTTCGATCCCTTCATTTCGAACGATCCGTCGTTGTCGATCACGCTGCCGCTGTTCCTGCTCCTGATCCTGGTGGCGGCGCTGGGTGTCCTGGCCGGCGGCTCTGCGGTCTGGTTCGGCCAGCGGCACTGGCGGCGGGCGGCGCGACGGCATGAGGCGGATGCGCGCACCGCCAGGGCCGAGCTCGCCGATTTGCGGGCCTCGACGGCCCCGGCGCGGCCGGATCCGCAGCGCCTTCCAGCCCCCTCCGGGATGGGCCTTTACGGGCCCATCGGGCGAGACAAGCAGCGCGCGACGTTGTAGAAGCGGCCGCAACCGAAAACCCGGTTCTCCAGCCGCGGCCCGCGGCCGCCATTTGCTTTGAGACCATGTCCCTGCTCGTCAAAATCTGCGGCCTGTCCACGCGCGAGACGCTCGAAGCGGCGCTCGACGCGGGCGCGGATATGGTGGGGTTCGTGTTCTTTCCGCCGTCGCCGCGGCATCTATCGCTGGAGCTGGGGCGTGAGCTCAGCCGCCAGGTCAACGCGCGTGCGCTCAGGGTCGCGCTCACCGTCGATGCCGACGACGCGACGCTGGACAACATCATGGACGCGCTGTCACCCGATATCCTCCAGCTTCACGGCAAGGAAAGCGTGGCGCGGCTGCGCGACATCAAGCAGCGGTTCGGTCGCCCGGTGATGAAAGTCGTGCCGGTCGCAACCGCTGCCGATCTCGCCGTGCTGCCCGGCTATGCCGCAATTGCCGACCGCATCCTGTTCGACGCGCGCGCGCCGAAAGACGCGACCCGGCCCGGCGGCCTCGGTGCGCCCTTCGACTGGCGCCTGCTCGAAAACCTTCAGCTGAGCCTGCCCTACATGGTCTCCGGCGGCCTGCATGCGCAGAACCTCCCCGAGGCCGTTCGCGTCACCGGCGCCGGCGGCGTCGACGTGTCCTCCGGTGTCGAGAGCGCCCCGGGCGTGAAGGACCCTGAGCTGATCAAAGCCTTCATTCGCGCCGCGCGCGCCACGCAAGAGTTGAGCGTCCGATGAATATCGCCAAACCGAACTCCTATCGCAGCGGCCCCGACGAGCGCGGCCATTTCGGCATCTTCGGCGGCCGCTTCGTCGCCGAAACCCTGATGCCGCTGATCCTCGACCTGGAAAAGGCCTACACCGACGCCAAGGCCGACCCGGCCTTCCAAACCGAGATGAACGGCTATCTCAAGCACTATGTCGGCCGGCCCTCGCCGCTGTATTTCGCCGAGCGCCTGACCGAGCATCTCGGCGGCGCAAAGATCTATCTGAAGCGCGAGGAGCTCAACCACACCGGCTCGCACAAGGTGAACAACGTGCTCGGCCAGATCATGCTGGCGCGGCGCATGGGCAAGAAGCGCATCATAGCCGAGACCGGCGCCGGCCAGCACGGCGTCGCCACCGCGACGCTGTGCGCGCGCTTCGGTCTCGAATGCGTGGTCTATATGGGCGCCGTCGACGTCGAGCGGCAGCAGCCCAACGTCATCCGCATGGAGATGCTGGGCGCCAAGGTGATGCCGGTGCAGTCCGGCACGCGCACGCTCAAGGACGCCATGAACGAGGCGCTGCGCGACTGGGTCACCAACGTGCACAACACCTTCTACTGCATCGGCACGGTGGCGGGTCCGCATCCCTATCCGACGCTGGTGCGCGACTTCCAGTCGATCATCGGCAACGAAACCAGAGTGCAGATGCAGGAAATGGAAGGCCGCCTGCCGGATTCGCTGGTCGCCTGCATCGGCGGCGGCTCCAACGCAATGGGCCTGTTCCACCCGTTCCTCGACGATCCCTCGGTCGAAATCTTCGGTGTCGAGGCCGCGGGCCACGGGCTCACGCAATTGCATGCGGCGTCGATTGCGGGCGGCCGCCCCGGCGTGCTGCACGGCAACCGCACCTATCTCTTGATGGACGCAGACGGCCAGATCCAGGACGCGCATTCGATCTCGGCCGGTCTCGACTATCCCGGCATCGGCCCGGAGCATTCCTGGCTGCACGAGACCGGGCGCGTGACATATCTCTCGGCGACCGACGATGAGGCGCTGGCCGCATTCCAGCTGCTGTCGCGGCTCGAAGGCATCATCCCCGCGCTCGAGCCGGCGCATGCCATCGCCAAGGTGATGGAGCTCGCGCCGAAACGGCCCAGGGATCACCTGATGGTCGTCAATCTCTCCGGCCGCGGCGACAAGGACGTGCCGCAGGTCGGCGAAATCCTGAGAGGCAGGGCCAAGTGAGGAGCGTGTCGCGCTTTCTTCACCTCTCCCCGCAGGGGAGAGGTCGGCTGCGCAGCAGCCGGGTGAGGGGTCTTTCCACTCACTCGAACCTTAGCGATGTTTCAATGAGCTCAACCACGCCTTCAAGGTTTTCGTACACATCCGTGTTGGACACGCGAAGCACGAGGAAGCCGCAGGCTTCAAGCACCTCGGTCCGAACCTTGTCGCGCTCGATCTCCGAGGGGCCGGAGTGCGTGACGCCATCGACCTCCACGATCAGCTTTCCGTCCAGCGTCACGAAGTCGACGACATACCGGTCGACCGGATGCTGGCGACGAAATTTCCAGCGGGCGAGCTGCCTGTTGCGCAGCGCCTGCCAAAGCTTTGCTTCGGCGCTCGTCTGCGACTCGCGGAGCCTTCGCGCCCTCGACTTGAATCTTTCCATCCCCCTCACCCGGCTGCTCCGCAGCCGACCTCTCCCCGGAGGGGAGAGGTATAGCACAGTGGCCGCGAAACCATGACCACGCGTATCGACACCCGTTTTGCCGAGCTGAAGCAGCAGGGACGCTCGGCCTTTGTCACTTTCCTGATGGCCGGCGATCCCGATCCGGCGACGTCGCTGGAGATCATCAAGGCGCTGCCGAAGGCGGGCGCCGATGTGATCGAGATCGGCATGCCCTTCACCGATCCGATGGCCGACGGTCCGTCGATCCAGGCCGCGGGCCTGCGCGCGCTCAAGGCCGGCATGACGCTGAAGAAGACGCTGGAGCTGGTGCACGGCTTCCGCAAGGACGACCACGCCACGCCGATCGTGCTGATGGGCTACTACAATCCGATCTACATCTACGGCGTCGACAAGTTTCTCGCAGACGCAAAGACCGCCGGCGTCGACGGCCTCATCATCGTCGACCTGCCGCCCGAGGAAGATGACGAGCTCTGCCTGCCTGCGATGAAGGCCGGCCTCAACTTCATTCGCCTGGCGACGCCGACGACCGACGACAAGCGCCTGCCCGCGGTGCTCGCGAACACCTCGGGCTTCGTCTACTATGTCTCGATCACCGGCATCACCGGTGCGGCGGCTGCCGACTCCACCGCCGTCAGCGAGGCGGTTGCCCGGATCAAGCGGCACACCAAATTGCCGGTCTGCGTCGGCTTCGGCATCCGCACGCCGGAGACCGCCCGCTCCATCGCCTCGCATGCCAACGGCGCCGTGGTCGGCACCGCGCTGGTCGATTCGCTCAGGAGCAGCCTCGATGCCGACGGCCGGGCAACCGGCAAAACCGTTAGCGCCGTCGCTGAATTGACCGCGTCTCTGGCGGAGGGCGTCAGGGGCGCGCGAGCGGCGGCGGAATAGGCCACAATTCCGCTCTCAGGGCGGGCGACACGGCGGCTTGCCGGGGCAGGGTCCCGCGGCCATATATCCCTTCAGGCGATCCCGAAGCGGAATCGCACATCGGAGCAAACCATGAACTGGCTCACCAATGTGGTTCGGCCGAAAATTCGCAACATCCTGCGGCGGGAGACGCCGGAGAATTTGTGGATCAAATGCCCGGATTCCGGACAGCTCGTGTTCTACAAGGACGTCGAGGCCAACCAGTTCGTCATTCCCGGCTCGAACTACCACATGCGCATGGGCGCGGTGGCGCGGCTGAAGTCGATCTTCGACAACGAGACGTGGTTCGACGTCGCATTGCCCGACGTCACCCCCGATCCGCTCAAGTTCCGTGACGAGAAGAAATATGTCGACCGCATCAAGGATGCGCGCGCCCGGACCAATTTGAACGATGCGATCAAGGTCGGCTATGGCAGGCTCGAGGGCGCCGCCGTCGTCGTCGCGGTGCAGGATTTCGATTTCATGGGCGGCTCGCTCGGCATGGCCGCGGGCGAGGCCATCGTGCGCGGGCTCGAGCTCGCGGTCGAGAAGAAGTCGCCGTTCATCGTGTTCGCGGCGTCGGGCGGCGCGCGCATGCAGGAAGGCATCTTGTCGCTGATGCAGATGCCGCGCACCACCGTCGCGATCCAGATGCTGCGTGAGGCGAAGCTGCCTTACATCGTCGTGCTGACCAATCCGACCACCGGCGGCGTCACCGCATCCTACGCGATGCTCGGCGACGTGCAGATCGCCGAGCCGGGTGCGCTGATCGGCTTTGCCGGGGCGCGCGTGATCGAGCAGACGATTCGGGAAAAGCTCCCCGAGGGCTTCCAGCGCGCCGAATATCTGAAAGAGCACGGCATGGTCGACATGGTCGTGCACCGCCATGATTTGCGTCCGACGCTGGCGCGGCTCTGCCGTCTGTTGACCAGATCGCCGGCGCTCGAGACCGTGTCGAAATCGGCGCAGCCGGTCGCCAGCCCGGCCCAGATCGTGTCGGCCGCCGACGTGGCGCCGGCCGCGCCGCACGCGTGAACGGCTCCGCGGACAGCGCAAAGCCATCGCTCGGTGAATTGATCGGGCGGTTGTCGGCCCTGCACCAGAAGCGCATCGATCTCGGGCTGGAGCGGATGCACCGCCTGCTCGAACGGCTCGGCCATCCCGAGCGCAAGCTGCCACCGGTAATTCATATCGCCGGCACCAATGGCAAGGGTTCGACGCTCGCCTATCTGCGTGCAACGCTGGAAGCCGCGGGCCTGCGCGTCCACGCCTATACCTCGCCCTATCTGGTGCGGATCAACGAATGTTTCCGGCTCGGCCGTGCCGGAGGCGGCGTGCTGGTCAGCGACGACGAATTGCGTGCGGCCCTGCTAGAAGTCGAGCGCGTCAACGCCGGCGAGGCCGCCACCGTATTCGAGCTCAAGACCGCGGCCGCCTTTCTTCTGTTCGCGCAGAATCCGGCCGATGCGGTGCTGCTCGAGGTCGGCCTCGGCGGACGCCTCGACTCGACCAACGTGATCGAGACGCCGGCCGCTTGTGTAATCACGCCGGTCAGCATGGATCACATGGATTTTCTCGGCGATACCCTCGCCTCGATCGCCGGCGAGAAGGCCGCGATCATCAAGCGCGCCGTGCCGGTGGTCTCGGCCGAGCAGCCGTCGGAAGCGATGGCCGTGATCGAGGCGCAGGCCCGGCGCATGCGCGCGCCGCTGTTTGCCGCCGGCGAAGCCTGGCATGTCAACGTCGAGCACGGACGGCTGGTCTATTCCGACGAACGCGGCCTGATGGATCTCGCCGCGCCGCGGCTGTTCGGCCGTCACCAGTTCGACAATGCCGGGCTTGCGATCGCGACGTTGCGCGCCACCAACGTTTTCAAGGTCAATCAAGCGGCGTTCGAGGCCGGCATCGTCGGTGCCGAATGGCCGGCGCGGATGCAGCGCATCACGTCGGGCGAGCTGCTCGCCTGGGGACCCCAGGGATCGGAGATCTGGCTCGACGGCGGCCACAATGCCGAGGGCGGCCGCGTCGCGGCGGCGGCGCTCGGCGATCTCGAGGAGCGGGTGTCGCGGCCGCTGGTCGTGATATCAGGCATGATGGCCAATAAGGACGCGAAAGCGTTTCTCGCCAATTTCGCCGGCCTTACCCGCCACATCATCGCGGTGCCGATTCCCGACACCGAGAATGCGATGCCGGTGGACCGCGTCACGGATGCCGCGCGCAGCCTCGGCATGCGCGTCGAGATCGCCCCCGGCGTCGAGGCCGCGCTGCGCGCCTTGGCGAAGCTCGCCTACGAGGTGCCGCCGCGCATCCTGATCACCGGCTCGCTCTATCTCGCCGGCCACGTGCTCGCCATCAACGGCACGCCTCCTGCATAGGGATTGCGTAGCCCGGATGGAGCGAAGCGAAATCCGTGGTTGTGCCGGAAGCAATGGAGGCCCCGGATTATGCTTCGCTCCATCCGGGCTACGATATCGTCTCCGGGGCACGAGTGAGAATGCCAATGCGCTTTGCCGCGATTGCCGACATCCATGGAAACTACCTCGCGCTGGAAGCCGTGCTTGCCGACATCCGGGCACAGGGCATTGCCGACATCGTCAATCTCGGCGACATGCTGAGCGGGCCGCTCGATGCGCGGCGGACCATCGACATTCTGATGACACTCGAGGCCGTGCACGTGCTCGGCAATCACGACCGCTATCTGCTCGACCGTCCCCCGGAGAAGATGGGTTCGTGGGACCGCCCTGCGCATGCGCAGCTCGATGCTGCGCATCTCGGCTGGCTGCGCGCCCAGCCCATGACACACGTATTTCGCGACCGGGTCTTCCTTTGCCACGCGACGCCGGACAATGACGAGATCTATTGGCTCGACACCGTGCATCCTGACGGCACGGTCGCGATGTCGCCGCTGGATCGCATCGAACAATTCGCGCAAGGCGTCACGCAGTCCCTGATCCTTTGCGCCCACACGCATCTCGCCCGTAGCGTGCGGCTGCGTGACGGTCGGCTGATCGTCAATCCCGGCAGCGTGGGCAGCCCCGGCTATCGCGACGTGCATCCGTTTCCCCATGTCGTCGAAGCCGGCACGCCGCACGCGCGCTACGCGATCCTGGAGCTTGTCCACGAAGGCTGGTGCGTGATGTTCCGCCAGGTACCCTACGATCACGATTCGATGGCGGAGCTGGCGCGCAAAAACGGCCAGCCTACGCTCGCGTCCGCCTTGGCCACGGGCTGGATCGGATAAGCCGGCTGCCTTTGCGACAAGGCGTCCGCACTCTACCGATTGACACATGTGACAAGCGCGCATGTAGAATGCGCGTTAGTCATGGGAGACTTCGCAATGAACCACGAAGAGACCTGGCGCGCAGAATACGGGATCGAAACATCGGCGACCCCGAACGTGGTCTGGAGCATCTTCCACGACGTGCCTGGATGGAAGACCTGGAACGCCGGCATCGAACACATCGAGATCGATGGGCCGTTCGCGACAGGAACGTGGTTCACGATGAAGCCTCCCGGGCAGGATGCGCTTCGATCAAGGCTGATCGAAGTTCGCGAGAACGAATGCTTCGTGGATGAGACCCGCGTCGGATCGCTTACGATTACGGTCGAGCATCGCATCGAATCCCTTGGCGCGGGGCGCACCCGCATCGTTTATGCGACCCAAGCGAACGGGCCCGGCGCTGCCGAGGTCGGTCCCGCGGTCGCGTCCGATTTTCCGGAGGTTCTTGCAGCCCTCGCCAAGATTGCTGAAACAGGATCGGCATGAAAACAGGGCCCACCAAGGTTTGCCGAGCGTGCGGCAGCCCTATGGGGGCGCTCGTCCCAAGCACGGTTCGGCGGGTCGATTCGACCTACGGCTGCGGCAGCAGCTTCATCGGATCGGCCGCCTTCTGCTTCAACTGCTCGAAGGTGCATTGCCGCGGCGCCTTGTCGGGGCGCCAGCGCAGGATCGAAGTGCCGTGCCGAAAGCGCTGGCCAGTGAAATGGTCGTAGCAGACTTCGACCACGAGCTTCGGCTTGAGCGGGCACCACTTTGCCGAACGCTCGGTCGACCACCGGCTGAAGACGAGATAAAGCGCCGGCGTTTCCTGAGAGAGCTTCTTCACGCGGCTCTCGGCGGGATGGATCCGCTGCAACAGCGCGTCGAAGGAGAAGCCCTTGCCGTGCGGCACGACGATCTCGCCGTCCAGCGTGAAACGATCTGCTTTCAGCTTCAGGGCCGCAGCAACGACTTCAGGAAAATAGCGCGCCAGATCCTCGCCGGATTTCGAGCGCAGATCGACGTGGTCGCCATCGCGCGAGAGCAGGCAGCGAAAGCCATCCCATTTCGGTTCGTACTGCCACTCCGCGCCGCGCGGGATCGCATCGACCGACCGCGCTTCCATCGCAACGAGCGAGGTCGATTTGCGCGTGCGCTTTCGGGGAGGGGCGGGCAAGGACAAGGCTCGTCAAAAGCGTCTCATGATACGCAGGACATGCCCCTTCAACGCAAACGGCCGGCATTTCGCCGGCCGTTGTCGAAAAATAATCGTTGCCGCGGAGCGGATCAGACCGCGGAGGTGATCCACTGCTGAAGCTTCGCCTTCGGCGCTGCGCCGACCTGGCGGGAAGCCATCTCACCGCCCTTGAAGATCATCAGGGTCGGAATCGACATCACGCCATACTTCGACGCGGTCTTCGGGCTCTCGTCGACGTTGAGCTTGACGATCTTGATCTTGTCGCCCATCGCGCCGGCGATCTCGTCGAGCGCGGGGGCGATCATGCGGCAGGGGCCGCACCATTCGGCCCAGAAATCCACGACCACCGGGCCGTTCGCCTTGAGCACCTCGGCTTCGAAATCGGAATCGGAAACCTTACCAACGGCCATGGAGATACCTCGTACCTGAGAGAAGGGCGCGACGAGAATCGCGCCTGAGATCATGGCGTCAACCTATGAATGGGTCCTTGCCGGGTCAAGGACGCTCACACTGAGATGAAGAGATGCCAGCGCCGCGTCCAGCGCGGGCGCGGAAATCTCCACGTATTCAAGGGCCTCGGTCCAGAGCAGCACGGCGCGGATCGGCTTTTGGGGATAAAGCCGGGCAAGCACCGCCCGGTACAGCGCAAGCTGCCGGATATAGGTCGCGGGCGCCTCGGCGGCGCTCCTGGGCGGGCTCTGGTTGGTCTTGAAATCGACGATCAGGACCTCGTCCGACGTGACCACCAGCCGGTCGATCTGCCCCGACACCAGCGCCGGCGACCGGCCCGGCCGCTCCAGCCGGCCGACGATGGCGACCTCTGCCCGGCTGCCGGCGGCAAAGACGGGCGCGAATCGCGGCTCGGCGATCAGCGCGAGCACCTTGTCGGCGAGCGCGGCGCGGTCAGCCTCCGTCCAATCGGAGGCGTTGCGCGCCATGAAGCCGAGCGCTGCGTCGCGCCGGCGCGCGATGGCGATGTCCGGCAGCGATTGCAGCAGCCGGTGCACCAGCGTGCCGCGTTGCAGCGCAAGCGCGCGGGTCTGGACCGATTCGCTGGTCCGGACTGGGCGGCCCTCCTCGGCGGCCTGACCGGAAGGACGCACCGGATCCTCGTCGATGGTCTCGCGCGCCGCCGCCGCCCGCAGCCAGGCCGGCAATGCGATCGTCTGGTCCACCGCAGTCGCGGGGGTGCCGCTCGCCGCCACGTCCTCCGGCCGGGCAAAGCGCGTCACCTTGCCGAGCGGCGTCTCGACCACCTGCTTCTCTAGGTCCGATCCGGCGAGGCCCTTGTCGATCAGGTCGTACCAGCTGAGCTTGCGGACCGTCTTCATGTTGCCGGGCATGCAGCCGCCGACGACCAGGCGATCGGCCGCGCGCGTCATCGCGACATAGAGCAGGCGGCGGTATTCGTCCTCCGTCTGTTCGAGCATGGCTTTGCGCGCCTCGACGACGGGCATTGGATCGTCCGCCTTGCGGCCGGCCCATACCACGATCTCGCCGCCATCGCCGCGCGGCACTTGGATCAGCCGCAGGCGTTGCGTGTCCGCGGGCGAAGACGTGGTGTCGACCATGAACACGACGGAGGCCTCCAGGCCCTTGGCGCCGTGCACGGTCATCACCCGCACCTCGTCGCGCGAGATCTCCATGTCGCGCTTCACCTCGGTGTCGGCCGAGCGCAGCCACGCCATGAAGCCTTGCAGCGAAGCCGGCGCCTTGCGCTCGTAGTTCAGTGCGAGCTCCAGAAACTCGTCGAGCGCGTCGTTGGCCTCAAAGCCGAGGCGGCGCAGGATGCGCGCGCGTCCGCCGTCGCCGCCCAGCAGCCAGGCATAGAAGGCGAACGGTGTCTCGTCGCGCGAGCGTGTCTCGCAAGCCTGCAGGCGCCTCAGCGCCGCGGCGAACTTGTCGCTTTCGGACGCGTGCTCAGCAAGCGCGCGGCGCAGCGATCCCTTGCGGTCCCAGGCAAGCCTGAACAGATCGTCGTCATCGAGCCCGAACAGCGGGCTTTTCAGCGCGACCGCGAGCGCGAGGTCGTCCCGCGGCAGCAGCAGCGCATCGGCGAGGTTCATCAGATCGATGATCGCGATGTGCTCGGTGAGTTTCAGCCGGTCGGCGCCGGCGACCGGAACATTGGCGTGCTTCAATGCCTGGATCACGGCGTCGAACGCATTGCCGCGACGGCGCACCAGGACCAGCATGTCGCCGTAGCGCAGCGGGCGCCGCTCGCCCTCGTGTCCCGTCAGCGTGCCGCTCTCCACCAGCCGCTTGATCTCGGTCTGGATACGGCGGGCGAGCTTCACCTCGGGGCTGGTGACTGCGACGCCATCGAACGGCGCGCGCCAGCCCTCGATGTCCTGCCGGTCATCGGCTTCGGCGAGGTCCCACAGCTCGATTGTGCTTGGACCGGCATCGCCGAGCGCATTGTGCAGGGGATGGCCGATCGCGGCCGAATGGATGCTCTTGTAGATCTCCGGCTCGCGGAACACGTGGTCGACCGAGTGCAGGATCGTCGCGCCCGAGCGGAACGAGTAGGTGAAGGCGACCGGGTCGAATTTCAGCCCGGCGGCGGTGAACTTGCGATGCAGTTCGCGCCGGCGCGCGTCGAATTCGTGCGGCGCTGCCCCCTGGAACGAGAAGATCGACTGCTTCTCGTCGCCGACGGCGAAAACCGTGCGGTTCAGCCCCTCGCGCGCGCCTTCGCCGGCGGTGAATTCCGAGATGATATGCGCGACGATGTCCCATTGCCGCGGGCTGGTATCCTGGGCTTCGTCGATCAGGACATGATCGACGCCGCGGTCGAGCTTGTAATGCACCCAGCCCGAAGAAACGCGGTTGAGCATCGCCAGCGTCTTGTCGATCAGGTCGTCGTAGTCGAGCAGGCCGCGCTCCCGCTTCTCACGCCGGTAATTTGCGGCAGCGGCCGTCGCGATATGCAGCAGAGCTGCGGTGCGATCGCGCACGGCTATCGCCCGGCGCTTTTCGATCAGCCCAATAATACGCTGCACCTCGGCCTCGAACAGGCGGGCGACGGACGGATTTTGATCGCAGAACTTCTTGGTCAGCACCGCCTTGCGCGGCAGCTTCTCGTCGGTGAGGAAGACGCCGAGATAGGCATCGACCTGCGCACTTCCTGAAAAGGCTTTTGCCTCGCGCAGACGGCCGGCCTGGTCGTTGTCGGATTTGCTGCCATCCTCCAGCGCAAAGGCGATCTCGTCCCAGCGCGATCGGGGCAGGAACGGACCATCGAGGATCTCGCTCTCGATATCCTCCATGCGGTCGCTCACATCGACGCCCAGCACCGCCGCCATCTCCGCGGCAGCGGCTTCGGCGCTGCCGGCTTCGTCGGTCCAGGCCATGAAATGGTCGCGGCTGAGGCAAGCCTCGCGCACGACCTCCTTGAAGGTGACGTCGGCGGCATTCGCCATCGCCGTCAGCAGCGCGCGGCCGGTGACGCTCTCGGGATCGCGCGCAGCCTCCAGCAGCACCTTCAGGTTGGCGCGTTCCATCATGTCGGTCTGGTCGCGCTCGTCGATCACGGCGAAGCGCGCCGGCACGTTGGCCTCGAACGGAAACTGCTGGAGCAGGCGCGTGCATAGCGCGTGGATGGTCTGCACCTTCAAGCCGCCCGGCGTCTCCAGCGCGCAGGCGAACAGTTTTCGCGCCTCGCGCCGCAGCTTCGGGTTGGGGTGGGGGATGCCGACCGCGCGGATCGCCGCATCAAGCGCGGCATCGTCCAGCGTCACCCAATGACCGAGCGTGGTGAACACGCGCTCGGCCATGTTGGCGGCGGCGGCCTTGGTGAAGGTGATGCAGAGGATTTTTTCCGGCGGCACGCCCGAAAGCAGCAGGCGGATCACGCGCTGCACCAGCACATGGGTCTTGCCCGAGCCGGCATTGGCGGACACGAAGGCGGATGCGGTCGGATCGGAGGCGCGCGCCTGCCGCGCGCGCACCTCATCCGGGATGGGGCGGGGCGCCTTCACCATTCCTCGATCCCCAGTCCGCCCGCCGCGGACCATTCCTTGATGCGGGCGAGGTCGTCATAGGCGCCGTAGCGGTTGGTCCACATCGGCAGGTTCAGCGAGGTGTAGGCCTGGTTCTCATCCTCGAAGGCGCGGATCAGCGCCTCAAGCTTGGCCCGCGCCTCAGCGGCCGCGGTGTCCGGTGGCTGCGGCTCGTCGCCCTGTTTGATCTTGAGGTCGAGGATGCGCTCCTCGCCCGGCGGATTGTTGCCGCTCAGGCGCACATAGACGAGCTGGCTCACCGACGAGCCGGCGTCGATCTCGGGAAAACCACCCTCGCGCAGGATCGCTGCTTCCAGGGTGAGCTGCGGCGACAGGCCCATGCGGACCTGCTTGCCGGTCGGCGGCTGGCCGGTCTTGTAGTCGAGGATGGCATAGCCGCCGCCTTGGCGCCGCTCGATGCGGTCGGCGCGCGCGGAGAGGCGGAAGCTGCGCTCATGGTCGAGCGGGATCGAGATCTCGCCGCTTGTCTCCGCGACGATTGTCTCGATCGCGTCGCGGCGCGCGGTCTCCCATTCGCCGAACCAGCGCGCGATGCGCTGGAAGCGTGGCCACCACAGCGCCCGCGCCTCGGGGCGCTCCATCAGCGGCGCAAAATACTTTTCGCCGATCGCACGCAGCACGCGGGCGGGATCCTCGGGTAGCTGGGTTGCATAGGTTTCGGTGAATTCGCCCAGCGCATCGTGGATTGCCGAGCCGCGGTCGGCAGCCGACAGCGGCATGTCGACCGGATCGAGCGTGTCGAGCCGTAGAATATGTTTTGCATAGATCGTGTAGGGATCGCGCAGCCAGTCCTCGATCGCGGTGACCGAAAGTCTGAGCGGCCGCGTCGCGCGCGGCGGCCGCGGCTCCGGTTGCTTGATCGGCGTGACTTCGGCGGGCTGGTCCAGCGCGCCGGCGAACTGCACATATATCTCGCCGGCCTGTTTCGCGGCCTTCCAGTGCGCATCGCCCGCGACCGCTTCAAGCCGGTGCAGGAAACGCGAGGCCACCGCCGGTGCACCACCGGCCTTGGCGGAATGGGTGAGAATCACCTCGTCGGCGCCGAGCAGCTGGGCAAAATCGTGGGCGGAGAGGCCGATGCGCCGCTCCGGCAGATCGAGGCCGAGCTCGTGCCGCATCGGCCGGCTCAACCAGGGATCGATGCGCGGCGCCGGCGGCCAGACGCCCTCGATCAGGCCGCCGACGATGACGCGGTCGGCCTGCATCAAGCGCGATTCGAGCGGACCGTAGATGTGAAGCCGTGCGCCCGGTCTGTCCGGCCGCCGCACCGCGCGATCGCTGAACGCGGTCTGGAAGACGTCCGGATAATCCGGCAGCGGCACCATCAATCCGCTGGTCGTACCGCTGCGCAAGAGATCGTCAAAGGCGGCGGCGAGCGCGAGGCCTTCGCGCTGCTCGAAGGCCAGCGGAACGCCCTGCTCGTCGCGCGACAGCTCGATCAGGATCTCGCGATGCCGGTGCGCGAGCTCGGCGAAATCATACGGTTTCGATGATGCCAGGGTCTCGATCGGCGCCACAGCCTTTTGCAGGACATCGATCAGCGCCTGGATGCGATCGAGATCCTCCGTCTTGAGACGCGCGCGCGGCTCTGCGCGATGCAGCGCAGAAACTTCGCTGCGCCACAGCTTTGCGAGTTCCTCGCGAAAACGGTTGAATTCACGCAACAGGCCTGCGGTCCCCGCGGGCGGTCGCGTGCCGCGCAAGACGGCAAGCTCCAGACCCTCGACCGCCGCCTTCCACGCGCCAGATGGCCGGCCGAGCCGGCACAGCGGATGTTTCAGCATCGCCAGCAGCGTCGGCGGCTCCAACCCCTTGGTCGCTGCCTCCGCCGCGAGGCGCGCGAAATTGCCGGCGGAGGTTTCCATCAGCACGTCGCCGCCGGAATCATCGAAAGCGAGGTTCCATCGCGTGAGCGCGGCCATCACCCGCCGCGCCAACGCGCGGTCCGGCGTCACCAGCGCCGCCGACTTGTCGAGATGACGCGCCTCGCGCATCGCGATCGCGATCGCGAGCGCTTCCATCTCGGGATTTTGGGCTTCGACCACTGCGAGATTGGCCATGCCGCCGGTGATCTTCGCAGCCACGTCCGGTTGCTTCAGGCGGTCGTGCCAGATCTCCGTCTTGGCGGACGGCCGCATCGATTCGGAGGCCAGCAGATCGCGGCCGCCTTTCGCTGGTGGCTGGAGGATGTCGACATCGCCGCGCTTGATGCCAAAGCGCTCTAGCAACGCGTGCATGGCGTATTGCGGATGGTTCGACTCCGGATGCTCAACGAATTTGCCCAGCGCATCGCGCACGCCGCCAATGGTCCGCCAGGCGTCCTCGTCGAGATCGGTATCGAGCCCCGGCAGCACCACTGCGCCATGCGGCAGCGAGGCGACCGCCTGGAGGAATCTCGCGGTGGCCGGCATCGAGCCGGTCGAGCCAGCTGCGATCACGGGACCGCCGGGGTGCGCCGTCAACCGTTTCGCTTCGGCCGCGATCAGAAGATCGCGCCGCGCAGCAGGCTCGATCCGGTTGATCTCGGCGAGGTGACCGGGCCAGGCGATGCGGGCGATACGCAGGAATTCGAGCGAGTGCTGCCAGTATTGATCGAGCTGGTCCGGCACGAGGCCATCGAGCGCGCTCCAGTCGACGCCGCGCGTGACCATGTCGTCGATCAGGCGTGCGAGATCGGAGGCCAGGGCCAGCGTCGAGGCAGGACCGCCAACCACCAGCGGCGCCAGCACCGGGCCCTTGGCCCAGGCCGCGACCAGGCGCGCCAGCGTCAGCCGCCGTTCCAGCTCGCCCAGCCGCGGCGGAACGTCGAGTTGCGTCGCGCCGGAAAACTGTTCGGCCTCGCCCGTGAAGGCGAGTTCGTCCTCGTCGATGTCGCCGAGCGCGACGATGCGCGGCAGCACCGCCGCGTCCGCCTGCATCTCGTCGAGGAAGATCTCGCGGACGACGCGCATGGCGCGCCGCGTCGGCAAATAGAGCGTGGCATCCGCAAGCCGCGCCGGCTCGCTACGCGCCTCGAAACCATCGACCAGCCGGCCGTCGAGCAGGCTTGATACGACCGTGCGCAGGAACGGAACTGAGACGGGAACGCTGAAAACGCGCATGAGCTGCCTGATTCGGAGTCAGGCGCCAATATAGGGAGGCGGACTCGAATGGTCATGCACGCAGGCGGAGTCTTCCCCGCTGTTTGCTGGTCTAGGTCGTGGACTCAAACCTAGCCCATAGGCGAGTGGCGGCAAGTAGAACAGCTGAGAGGAAGTTTCGGGCGGTTTTGTCGTAGCGGGTTGCGACGCGACGAAAATGCTTCAGTTTGTTGAAGAAGCGCTCGATCAGGTTGCGTTGGCGATAGATGAAGTGGTCGACTGAGCGTTGGACCTTGCGGTCGCGGGAGGTCGGGATGTGCGCCTGTCCGCCGCGAGCCTCGACCAGATCGATGATAGCACGGGCGTCGTAGCCGCGATCAGCGACGAGGTCGCGACCCGGCTTGAGCCCTTCGATCAAAGTTGGGGCACGGTCGTGTAGGGCCCATAACGCTCCGGCAGGTCTCGCCAGGGAGTGCCGGTGCGCAACACGAAGAAGATGCCGTTGATAACCTTGCGATCATCCGGCCGAGGCCGGCCGTTCTTCCGGCCTTCAGCTCCCGGCAATAACGGTGCGATGATCGTCCATTCCGCGTCCGTCAAATCGAAGCGTGCCATCAAAGCCTCTCTTTGGAAGCCTTGAATCATTCCGGTTCATCGGCGACAAGGGGTTTGAGCGCCGGTGAAGAGGATGGTGCCCCGCCCACGCGGGGTCATCACGCGCGCGGCCTCGCGCCCGGAAATGAATCCCGACGGGCCGCCAGTTCCCAGACCTTGGTGTAGACGCGGGTCGTGGTCTCAACGATCGGAAACCAGACGTTCGCGCCGATGTTGAAGACCAGCACTTCCAGCGGCCCGACCTCGGCTTCGATCCGGTCGATCAGGGTGCCCATGTCGGCTTCCTCTCGCGCGTCGACGCCGGAGGCGCGGGCGTGGCCGCCTTCGGCTTCGATCTGTTCCACGATCGGCGTCAGCTCTCCGAGGTTTCGCGGTCGCCGGGTCAGGCAGGCAACCGCGCGCAAAGGCGCGCGCGACCGCGGCCCCGACGTCGGGTCCCGCGCCCACCACAAGACAGGCGCCTCGAGTGGCTGCGGGAAGGTCAGCCATGTCGCCTAAAGATTCCCGACTTCGCGGCCGAGGTTCAGCTCAAACTCGCCAGCGGTTCCAATGCCTCGCGCGCGCAGCTTCGGCATGCGCTCTGCTGCGCCTGGCCAGCCGAACGTCGTGAAGAAGGTGTCCTGCGTCGCCTGCAGCTGAGCGGGGTCCGGCAGCCCGTGCTGGTTGATCGTCGCTTTGCAGGTGCTCAGCGCCTGTTTGTCGAACGACAGGATGCGCCGCACGAAATTCGCGACGAACTCATCAAGGTGGGCCTCGGGGATGGCGCGGTTGATCCAGCCGTATCGTTCGGCGGTCTCGGCATCGAAATCGTCGCTACCGAGGATGATCTCCATGGCGCGAGAGCGGCCCACCAGGATAGGCAGGCGTTGAAGCGCCCCGCCGCCTGGGATGAGGCCGGTTCCGACTTCTGGCTGGCCAAAGATCGCCTTTTCCTTGCTGGCGAAGCGAATGTCGCAGGCCAGGGTAAACTCGCTTCCACCGCCGCGCGCCCGGCCGCGGATCACTGCAATGCTGAGGACGTTACTATGAGCCAGCTTGGTGGCCGGTTCGATCCAGCGTGGCGCGCCGAACCGGCTGCGGGGCCCGGCCGTGCTGTAGTGAGCGATGAAGAAGTCCGGGTTGGCGCTCTCGAAGGTCACGACCTTCAGCGCATCGTCCGCGTCGATCTCCTCCACCAGGTCGTAGAACTCGTCGTAGGTGCGATCGTCGATCGCGTTGATCGGCGGGTTGTTGAAGGTCACGCGCCAATACCCCGGCGTGGACTTGTCGATGCTGATCCTAGTGGGAGTGTCGCTCATGGTTGCCTCCGTTCCGTGGACTTGCTGAATGAGCCTGAGCCTTGCATCAGGGGACGATGACGAGCTTCCCGCGCGTATGTCCGCCGGCTAGAATCTCGTAGGCGGCAGCGAGCTGATCGAGGCCATAGGCCGCGCTCACGGAGGCGCGGATGGCGCCGGTGTCGATCAGGGCCGCGATCTCCGCCAGTTGAGCGCCGTCCGGTCGGGTGAGGGGGCCATGGAACTCCGCCTTGCGGGCGGCGGCGCGCTCGATGAACGGTCGAACGGCCGCCGAAGCTTGCTCGGCCACGGGAGGCGGGAAGCCGATTTCGCGATAGCTCTGGGCGTCGGCGGTGCGCACGAGGCCGACATAGCGGCCGCCTTCGCGCAGGGTGTCGATGCCACGCTCGGTCAGCGGACCGCACACACCGTCATAGACCACGTCGAACGGGCCGGCAGCCTCGAAGGTTTCGGTTGTGTAGTCGATCGTGCGGTCCGCTCCGAGCCCAGCCATGAACGTCTGGCTGCCCGGTCCGCCCGTCGCAACGACGTAGGCCCCTAGGTGCTTAGCGAGCTGGATGGCGAAGGCGCCGACGCCGCCCGCCCCTGCCTGGATCAAGATGCTTTCGCCGGCCTTGAGCCGCGCGCGCTCCACAAATGCCTGCCAGGTGGTCAAGGCGACCGTCGGTAGGCTCGCCGCCTCCGCGAAGGAAAGGGTGCGCGGCTTGTGGGCCAGGAGACTGAGTGGAACGGCTGCGCGCTCGGCATAGGCGCCGGGACGCCGGTTAGGCAGGCGGGCGTAAACCTCGTCACCTGCCTTGAACGCCGCGCCCGAGGGCGCCGAGACAACAACGCCCGCGACGTCGTAGCCCAACACCTGCGGAAAGGTGAATGGAAAGGCGGCATGGAACAGACCCTGGCGCATGGCGACCTCGACGGGATTCGCACCGGCGGCGCGGACCTCGAGCAGCGCCTCGTCGGAGCCCGGGACGGGGTCGCTGACCTCCCCGTAGGTGACCACCGAATTGTCGCCATAGCCGGTGATGTACGCTGCCCGCATTTCAGTCTCCTCGCGTTAGGTCGTCTGACCTGTTAGTCTCAATATTGAACTTTTAGGCGCATGAATGAATGAATGTTGACAAGCCCCTTCACGGTGCCGGCGTGAACTAGAGGTTGCCGGCCCGAGCCTTCGGCTTGCCCGCGGCGCGCCGGCGCAAGCGAAAATCGGCAAGCGTGATCTCGCGCCCAAGGGAGGAGCGGACCTTTATCGGCTCCAGTTCGCTGCCGTCGATGCCGTCAAGCATTCGAATAGGGGGCGGATCGGGCCGGAACAGCCATCGGTCGCCCCATTGGCGGAGTGCGATGATAGTCGCAAAGAGATCCTCGCCCATTTCGGTCAGAACGTACTCGTGCCGCCGCGCTTCCTCGGCGATGGGCCGGCGTTCGAGAATGCCACAGTCGACGAGTTTCTTCAGTCGCGCGGTCAGCAGGTTTCGCGACATCTCCAGCTCCTTCTGGAAATCGTCGAATCGGGTCGTGCCCCCAAAGGCTTGTCGCAGGATCATCAAACTGCCCCAGTCGCCAATGACGTCAACGGAGCGGGCCATGGGGCACTCTTCCGAGGCCCAACTTTTCCGCTGCATGGACTGATCTCCTTCTCGCCGGCGTCGCCTGGGCAGGAATTATAGCCCGATGCGATAACCGACAGGTTTTGCCACAAACTCCTGCCGCCGTCTCTCCACAGAGAGGATGCCCGCGAAGATGTGGCGATCCGAATGCGAGGTCATCTGGTCAGGCCGAGTGTCGGCGACGCGGCGCGTTCCGCTTCCCAGCCGGGATTTATCCGGCTCTCGACCTCGGCGAAGCTGAATGGCAGGTCCTCCTGTTGCGGCCGCCAGTCGGCATCGACGATCGCGCCTGTCCGGCGATGTGTTATGGTAACAGCGCTTTCGGCCTCGGGATTGAACCCGCGGTGCCGCATCCCCCACAGCCTGAGCGTTAGCATGATCCCGTCGAGTTCCCGTGCCTTGTCGGTGACTGGTAGGCGTAGCGGACGGGACGGTCCTGATAGGGCCGCCGCTTAATCAGGCCGTTCCCTGCAGTTCAATGTCCCGGCCTATGCATCCGCCATCGTCACCACGACGAGATCGTCGAGACCGGTAACGACAGCTGGCGCTTTAAAAGCCGCGACGACGATCAAACGACCCGTGCTCGCGCCGTCTCCGCAACCCCGGCCAGCTCCGACGCCGCGAGCGCTGCCATCAAGACTCGCCGATCAAAGGGGTCCCCTTTGGACGCCGATCGGGGGTCCCAGTCCAACGCCGATTGACAGTTTGAGTACAGCACCTAGTGCTTCGTGCCCCGGACAAAGCGCGGCATGAAATGACGCGCTGCTGAGCCGGGGCCCAGGCTGACCATCACATTTGTCGATTGTTGGGTCCCGGCTCAGCGGTGCACCACTGCGCGCTGCACCGCGTCCGGGACACGGGAGCTAAGCCACGCTCTCCAGAAACGCCTCTTCAGCCGCATGCACGGCATCAGGCGTGCCGACGTGCATCCAGACACCGTCGAGCCGCAGGCCGAACAGCCGCTCCTGCTCATTGGCCCGGTCGAACATTTTCGTCAGCGAGAATTCGCCCTTTGGCGCGCCGGCGAAGATCGACGGCGACATGATCGCGGCGCCCGCATAGACGAACGGCACGACCTGGTTTTCCCGACGCTTGCGCAGGGCGCCGTCGGCCATCATGCCGTAATCGCCACGGCCGCTATAGCCGATGCTGGTCGCGGTCGGCGCCATCAAGAGCAGGATATCCATCCGGGCGGGATCGAAGTTTTCCGCGAGCCGGGCCAGGTTGGAGCGGACGCCGTCGATCCACAGCGTGTCGGAATTGACATGGAAGAACGGCGCATCGCCAAGCAGCGGCAACGCCTTCACCACGCCGCCGCCCGTGCCGAGCACCTCGTCGCGCTCGTCCGAGATGATCACGCGCGGATGCTGGCGGGGCGCCACGTGGTTGATGATCTGGTCCGGCAAATAGTGCACGTTGACGACCGCCTCGCTCACGCCGGCCTGGTCGAGCTTGTCGAGCACATGGTCGAGCAGCGGCTGGCCGGCCACCGGCACCAGCGGCTTCGGCATCTTCTCCGTCAACGGACGCATGCGCAGGCCAAACCCTGCGGCGAGCACCATGGCTTTGGTCGGTTTGACGGACATCCTTCGCTTTCTCGGTCCTTGTGAGCGTGCCCAGCAATCCTAGCACGGGCCCCGGTCAGCCGCACCGCGTCCCAATCGCCTTAATGACCCGGCGTGACGGTTGTACGACGGGTGTTGCACTTACGCTCCGATGACTGTGGAACGCGCTTTTTTCTTCTTGTCGCCCAGCTTGAGGAAATTGACGCCGATCTGGTCGCCATTGACCCAGGCGAGCTCGCAGCGGCGGTAAGCGAGTCCGGTAGACGACAGCAGCAGGAAGAATTCCTTCAGATGCAGGCCTTCGACCGAGCCGTCGATGGTCAGCTTGGCGCCGCTCTCGGAGACGTCCTCCATGGTGCAGTCGCGCCGCCAGGTGCCGTCGATCCCCATCATCTGGGCTGCAATCCCGCGCTCGAAAACAACCCGGCTGTTGCCGCGCTGGTCCGTCTTCACCGCCATCTGCTCTGCTCCAGCCCCGTAACGATCCGGCTGCCTCGCAGCCAGAATACCGGCGCCTTGGCTAACAGCCGGTAAATCGGCCCCGAATCAGGATTGGGGCGGCGGGACGTGGGCGAGGTACCAATCGTGCAAATGGCCAAGCGCAGGGTGCGCCAGCGAGCGCTGAAGGTAGGTCCAGATCCGCGGCTGGTGGCGCAGATAATGCGGCTTGCCGTCGCGGCGGTTGAGGCGGGCGAAGGTGCCGAGCAGGCGCGTATTCCGCTGCGCCGACATGATGGCGTAGAGCTCGGCGAAGCCGGCCGGATCGAAGGTCGCATCTTCCGCGCGGCGCGTCTTGATGTAGCGTGACAGCAGCGTCAGCTCGAGGCTTTCAGGCACGTCGATGCGGGCGTCCTGGAGCAGCGAGACCACGTCGTAGGATTGCGGTCCGAGCACGGTGTCCTGGAAGTCGATCACGCCGACGCGCGCGATGCCGGCACGGTCGGCGAGCCAGATCAGATTGGGCGAGTGATAGTCGCGGATGATCCACGTCCTCGGCGCCGCCAGCGGCTTCCGCAACAACTCGCGCCACATCGCGAAAAAGTCCGCGCGGGCCGCCTCGCTCAGGGGAGCGTTGCGGTCGGGCAGATACCATTCCGGCATCAATCCGATCTCGATCAGCAGCGCCTCGGCGTCGAACACGGGAATGGCGTAGCTCTGATCCCCTAGCGGCAGCGTGTCCGGCAGCGTCTTTCCGTGCAGGACGGCGAGGACGTCGGTCGCAGCCTCGTAGCGCTCGACGATCGGGCGCGGCGGATCGCCTTCGATCACGCCTTCGCTGCCGAAATCTTCGGTGATCAGGAAGCCGTGGTCGAGATCGGAATGGTAGATCGCCGGCGCGGAGAGTCCTGCCGCGCGCAGGCCTTGGTCGATGGCGACGAAGGGCTTGACGTTTTCGGCAAGATGCACCGCGGCGCTGTAGGATTTCCCGTTGTACATCGCAGCGCCGTCGGGGCGCTGAGGGAAGTTCATGAGGATGACGACGCCATCGTCGCGGACCAGCCGCGCATAGGAACGGCTCGAGGCGTCGCCGTCCATGCGTCGGCGCGCCGCGTCGATGTAGCCGGATGCATCGAGGAATTCCCGCAGCGCCTTCAGCCGCGCGACCTGCGCGGCTCTCTTGCCGTAACCGGTGATTTCGGCGGCGCGCGCGGTCGAACCCAGCGCCGGCCGATGCGTCAGCGCGATGTCGATGCGGTCCTCCGGCATTGCCGACGGCGCACGCTCAGGCCATTCGATCAGGATGAGCGTGGCTTCCGGCAGCGGCGACAGCCCGATCTCCTCGAGCTCGCTCTCGTCCTCGACGCGGTAGAGATCGGCATGCTGTACCGGAAAGGGCGGCAGCTCATAGCCCTGCACCAGCGTAAATGTCGGGCTCGGCACCTCCAACGTCTCGTCGCCGGCGAGATAGCGGATCATGGCGCGCGCGGCCGCGGTCTTGCCGGCGCCGAGATCACCGGTGAGCGTGATGACGTCGCCGGGCCCGACCAGCAGCGCCAGATCGGCCATCAGCTCTGCTGTGGCCGTCTCGTTGACGAGCGCCACGGAGAAGGTCGTTGACGTGTTCTTGGGCGCGGTCATTCGGCGGCGTCGCGATGCGCCGCCTGGTCGGTCGGGAAGTCGCAGATCACGACCGTGCCCTTGCCCGCGCTCGAATCCACCCGCACCTTGCCGCCATGCAGCTCGACAAAGGAGCGCACCAGCGACAGCCCGAGCCCGGCGCCGCGGTGACGCGAGCCCTGCGAGCGGCTTTCGAACCAGTTGAACACCTTGTCCTTCATGTCGGCCGGTATTCCAGGCCCAGAATCTGTCACGGTGAAGACCACATTGCGGTCGGTTCGGCGCGCGCTGATGCCGACCGAGGAATCCTGCGGCGAGAACCCGACGGCGTTGGCCAGCAGGTTATAGAGCACCTGCACCACGCGCTTCTCGTCGCCGATGAAGCTGCCGACGTCCGGCGCGATCTCGACCTTGAGGCGGATGCGGTCGGTCGCGAGCCGGTCCTGGATGCCCTCGGCGGCGAGCTCGATGGCTTTGACGACATCGACCGGGCCGAGCTCCAGCTTCATTGCGCCGGCATCGATGGTGGCGAGATCGAGGATGTTGTTGGTGAGCGCGAGCAGCGCGTTGGTCGATTTGGTGACGTAGTCGAGATATTCGGCCTGCTTCGGCGTTAGCGGCCCGGTGGAGGGATCGCTAAGGAAATGCGCGAAGCCGATGATGGTGGTCAGCGGCGAGCGCAGCTCGTAGGAGACATGGTGGACGAAATCCACCTTCATCTGGTCGGCGGCTTCCAGCGCTTCGTTGCGCTCGCGCAGCGCGCGCTCGACATTCTCAGTGTCGGTGATGTCCTGGAACGTCAGCATGGTGGCGCCGTCGGGCAGCGGCCGGATCATGCCGTCGAGCACGCTGCCGTCCTTGCGCTCCAGCTTCAGCGGGACGTCGGCACGGTTCTCGATCGAGGTGAGGGCCTCGCGGATCTGCCGCCAGACAACTGGATCATCGAACAGCTGATGGCACCAGCCTTCGACGGTCTGGATATGCGGCTCGTCGCGCATGGCGTCGCTCGACAGCTTCCACATCCGGACGAAGGCCGGATTGAACAACTGCGCCTTGCCGTTGCTGCCGAACACGGCGACGCCCTCGGCGAGGCTGTCCAGCGTCTCGCGCTGGACCCGGATCAGGCCGTCGAAGCGGCGGGCGAGGTCGAGGCTCTCGGTGACGTCGTCGAACAGATAGGTGACGCCGCCTTCCGGGTTCGGCGTGGTGACGACGGAGAGCGCGCGGCCATCGGGCAGGAACCAGGTGTCCTTGGCGGTCTCGACCGCGCGATAGGCCTCGTGCAGCTTGGCTTTCCAGGCGCGGAAGTCCGGCTGCTCCGGCAGTTTGCGCGCGGCGCGGAGCTGGTCGAGCACGCTGGAATCGTCGGGACTGGTGTCGAGGAAGCTGCGGTCGAGGTCCCACAGCCGCCGATAGGAATCGTTGTAGAAGGCGAGCCGTCGCTGGCCGTCGAACAGGGCGACCCCCGAGGAGAGCTGGTCGAGCGTGCGGCGATGCGCTTCGGCCATTCGCACCAGGGCCGAGCTCAGCGCATCGGCCTCGCTGGCATCGATGGCGACGCCGACGCTGCCGCTGCCGACATTGACGGCGCGCACGTCATAGATGCGCCGCTCGCCGCCGATCACGATCGGCAGCCGCGAGGTGAAGTTGGCGGCCTCCTTCAGGCCGCGCTCCATGGCGGTACGATCGTCGCTGTCGAGCAGCTCGAGCTTGCGCTCCTGGGCATCGCTGACGCTGGTCGCCTCGGTCGCACGCACATAGGCCGGATTGGCGTAGGTCAGAGCGCCGTTCTCGCCCTTGGCCCAGATCGGCCATGGCGCCGTCGCGGCAAAGCCGCGCAGCATCTCGGTCTCGTCGGACAGCGCCTTGTGGCGCAGATTGGTCTCGGCCAGTTCACGGCGCAGACCCGAGAGTTCGCGAATCCGGACGATGGCCTGACCGCCGATGGCGCGGCCGATGGCTTCCAGCGTGCGGCCGTTGGCGGTGGTCAGCGTCAGCTGGAACCCGTCGCCGCGGTCACGCAGCGCTTCGACCGCGTGGTCGATCCGGAGCGCCGGTTCCGGCGGCAGCCAGGTTCCGAACGCAAGCACGCGCTGCGGCGACGAGTCGCGCGGCAGCACCATCGAGAGGTCACCGGAAATCTGCGCGCGGTTGTCGCCGGCCGGCCACGAGATCAGGATCTGCGGCTCGGCGAACAGCAGCGCGCCGAAGCGGTCGGTCTGAAGCTGCAGCTCCCTGATCCGCGCACGCAGCCCCGCCTCGTTCTTCGCCGTGCGCACGCGCGTGCGCATCAGCAGGATCGCGGCCATGACCGAGAAGCCGAGCAGAGCCAGCGCCGTCGCCAGCACCGCGAGTTCCTGCCGGTTGAAGTCCAGCAATGTGGAGAGGGTGTCGACGAGGTCGGCGGCCTGCGCCGGGCCAGCCGGCAACAGCGCCGCCAGAGCGCTTCCAACAAGACCGTCGCGCACCAACGATGTGCAAGACAGCAGCGTCCGACGCATCGACACGATCACGCCTGACATAGTTGCCCCAAGATCGCACGGATTTGCGCGCGGCGACCCCCGTCGCGCGCGAATCAAACGACAATATCCTCATCGTGACTCGACCGGTAAGAGTCCAGATCGTGAACGCAAAGCCGGTCCCACAAAAATGCCGGCCGCGTTGTTCCAACCCCGTCATTGTTCGGGTGATTCGGTTGGAATTGCTGTGTGTTAGCGGCCGGTCGAGCCGAAGCCGCCAGCACCGCGGTCGGTTGCCGACAATTCGACCACAGGAACCAGCGCGGCCTGCACCACGGGCGCGATCACCATCTGCGCGATGCGCTCGCCGCGCTTGACCACGAAGGGCACCGCGCCGTGATTGATCAGGATCACCTTGATCTCGCCGCGATAGTCCGCGTCGATCGTGCCCGGCGAGTTCAGCACGGTGACGCCGTGCTTGGCGGCGAGCCCCGAGCGCGGCCGCACCTGCGCCTCGTGCCCGGGCGGCAATGCAATCGCAAGGCCGGTCGGCACCAGCGCATACTGGCCCGGCGCGAGCGTCACAGATTCGCCGTCTGGAACCGCGGCCATCAGGTCGAGGCCGGCGGCTTCAGTGGTCTGATAGGCCGGCAGCGGCAGGCCTTCGGCATGGGCCATGCGTTGCAGTTCGACCGTGACTTTCGTGCTCAAGATGCGGGCTCCAGGGATTTGCCGGTCACGCTCTTGACGAGGCGCGCGACCAGTTCGGTGGCGACCTGTTCCTTGGTCATCGCCGGCCAGGAATCAACCGCGATCTCGCCGGTGCTCTCGCCATTCTTGCGGCTGATGAGATGAACGGTGTTGCGGTCCCCGCCCATCACGCCGGTTGCGGGTGAAACGTCGTTGGCGACGATCCAGTCGCAGCCCTTACGGTCAAGCTTGGACTTGGCGTTGTCGATGAGATGCTCGGTTTCGGCGGCAAAGCCGATCACCAGCGGCGGGCGTTGGTCCGTCAGCTTCGAGATCGTGGCGAGGATGTCGGGGTTCTCGACGAGCTGAAGCGGCGGCATGCCGGCCGACGTCTTCTTCAGCTTCTGCTCGCCTTCACTGGCGACCCGCCAGTCGGCGACCGCGGCGGCGAAGATGGCGATGTCGACCGGGAGCGAAGCTTGAACCTGCTCCAGCATCTGCCGCGCCGATTCCACATGCTTCACCGTCACGCCCTGGGGATCGCTAAGATCGACCGGGCCGCTGACCAGGATCACCTCGGCGCCGGCGGCTTGCGCGGCCGCGGCAATGGCAAAGCCCTGCTTGCCGGACGAGCGATTGGCGATGTAGCGCACCGGATCGATCGGCTCGTGCGTCGGGCCTGCGGTGATCAGCACGCGCTTGCCGGCGAGCGGGCGCGGCACCGGCGGCCGCAGCAGCCGCTCGGCGGCGGCCGCGATCTCCACCGCCTCGGACATGCGGCCGGTGCCGGCTTCTCCGGCTTCGGCCATCTCGCCGGAATTTGGGCCGATCAGCACCACGCCGTCGCGTTGAAGCAAGCTGACGTTGCGGCGCGTCGCGGCGTTATTCCACATCAGCGGATTCATCGCCGGGGCCAGCAGGATTTTTCGATTGGTGGCGAGCAGGATCGCGCTGGCGAGATCGTCGGCATGGCCGCCGGCCATCTTCGCCATCAGGTCGGCGGTCGCGGGCGCCACCACGATCAGGTCGCAGTCGCGCGCCAGCCGGATGTGGCCGGCGTCGAACTCGCTCTGGGGGTCGAACAGGTCGGTATAGACGCGCTCATGAGAGAGCGCGCTCGCCGCCAAAGACGTGACGAATTCTTGCGCCGCCTTGGTCAGGACGCAGCGGACCTCGATGCGGCGCTCCTTGAGCCGGCGGATCAGGTCGAGCGACTTATAGGCCGCGATCCCGCCGCCGATGATCAGGGTGACGCTGGCCTCGGGCAGGGCTCCGGTGCGCTGGGATGTGGGGGCGGGGGATGGCGCGGGACGGACCGCAAACGGCGTCAGCGGCTCCTCACGGCCCTCGATCAGCTCCCGCAGGATGACCCGAACCTCTTCCTCGACCGACCTGCGGTTCTTGGCCGAACGCAGGCGCAGATAGGTTTTGACGGTCTCGTCGAGCTTGCGGATGGTCAGGCTCGCCATGACGCCCTCCAGCACAGAAGTGACAGCGATGCTATCACTCCTGTGATTGCAGTGCAATCATAGATTCCGGACGGCGATCAGGATGCCGATGAAGGTCGCGGCGATGATCCAGAGCGCCACGGTGCGCCAGCGGTTCTTGCGGCCCTCGCTGCGCCCCATGGCCGCGATGCTCTCCGGCGACAGCCGCAGGCCCTCCCGCGTCATGGTCTCCAGTTGCTCGAGCACCACGACCGAACGCTGCGCGATGTCGGGAAGCCGCATCAGCACGCGCGCAAGGTCGCCGGTGCCGGAAATCGCACCCTGGACCCGGCCAAGCGGTCCGAGATTGCGCTCGATCCATTCGCGCACCACCGGGTCGGCGATCTTCCAGATATCGAGCTTGGGATCGAAGCCGCGCGCCACGCCCTCGACCACCACCATGGTCTTCTGCAGCAGGATCAGCTCGGGCCTTGTGGTCATGTCGAACAGGCCGGTGACCTCGAGCAGCAGCGTCAGCAGCCGCGCCATCGAGATCTCTTCGGCGGTGCGATTGTGGATCGGCTCGCCGATAGCGCGGATGGCTTGCGCGAAATTCTCGACCGAATGATGAGCGGGCACGTAGCCCGCCTCGAAATGCACTTCAGCGACGCGGCGATAGTCACGGGTGATGAAGCCGAGCAGGATTTCCGCAAGAAAGCGCCGCTCCTTCATGCCGAGCCGGCCCATGATGCCGAAATCGACCGCGACGAGCCGGCCCGTATCATCCAGGAACAGATTGCCCGGATGCATGTCGGCGTGGAAGAAGCCGTCGCGCAACGCGTGCCGCAGAAAGCTCTGGATGATCTTGCGGCCGAGATCGGGCAGGTCGACCTGCGCCTCTGCCAGACGCTTGTGATCGTTCAGCGCGATGCCGTCGATCCACTCCATCGTCAGCACGTTGTGCGTGGTGCGGTCCCAGTCGACGGTCGGTATGCGGAAGTCCGGATCGTCGCGGGTGTTCTCCGCCATCTCCGACAGCGCGGCGGCCTCGAGCCGCAGGTCCATCTCCATCGCGACCGAGCGCGACATGGTGTTGATGACCTCGATGAGGCGCAGGCGCCGCGCTTCCGCCGAGTAAGATTCGGCCTTGTGTGCGACGAAGAAGAAATCGGAGAGATCCCGCCGGAAGCGCGAGGCCACGTTGGGGCGCAGCACTTTCACCGCGACCGGCTTGCGCACGCCGTCGCGCCAGACTTCGGCGCGATGCACCTGCGCGATCGAGGCGGCCGCGACCGGCGGGCCGAGGCTCGCGAATGCGTCCGTCAGCGGACGCTCCAGCGAAGCCGCGATGGCGGCTTCCGCGTCGGCTTGCGGGAATGGCGGCAGGCGATCCTGAAGGCTTTCGAGGTCGCGCGCCATGATGACGCCGACCACGTCTGGACGTGTCGCCAGGAATTGCCCGAGCTTGAGATAGGCCGGACCCATCCGGGTCAGTGCGCGCGACAGCCGCGGTCCATGCTTGGGACCGCGCCGTTCGATCAGACGCGCAAGCTTCAGCGCGAGTTGCCCTGGCGGCGGCACCAGGCTCGGATCGACGGAGCCGAACACGCCTTCGCGCGCGAATACGAACGCAGCGCGCATCAGGCGCGCAGTGTGGGTAATTGCAGAGATCACAAACGCCAGCCCGAATGCAGTGCAACGATGCCGCCGGTCAGTGTCTGCCAGCTCACGCGGGCGAAACCGGCATTGCGGATCATGTCGGCGAAGGCGTTGGGTTTTGGAAACTTGCGGATTGACTCGACGAGATACTGATAGGACTCGGCGTCGCCCGTCACCAAGCGGCCGAGCGGCGGGATCACCTTGAACGAGAACAGATCGTAGAGCTTATCGAGGCCGGGCATCTCGACGGTGGAGAACTCCAGGCACAGGAATCGGCTGCCGGGCTTCAGCACGCGATAGGCCTCGCGCAGCGCAAGGTCGATCTGCGGCACGTTGCGGATGCCGAAAGCGATCGTATATGCGTCGAAGCTGCGATCGGCGAAGGCGAGCGCTTCGGCATTGCCCTCGACGAAATCGACCTGGGTCTCGAGATGCTGCTTGGCGGCGCGCTCGCGGCCTACGGCCAGCATCCCGGAATTGATGTCGCAAACGGTGGCATGGAAGCCGGAGCCGGCCGCCTTGGCGGCCCGGAACGAGATGTCGCCGGTGCCGCCGGCGACATCGAGCAGCGCGAACGGCCGCTCGCTTCTGGGCGGATCGAGCGCGTTGATCATGATGTCCTTCCAGACCCGGTGCAGGCCACCGGACATCAGGTCGTTCATCATGTCATAGCGCGAAGCCACGCTGTGAAACACATCGTTCACCAGCGTCTGCTTGTCCCCCAAGGGAACGTCCCTGAAGCCAAAATGCGTGGTTTCGCCCGGCCGATCCATTACTCTACTCCACGAGGCGGACCATAGCGCGCCCGCCGCAATGGCGCTATCACACCGCCCTCATAAGGTGAATGCCTGACCATGCCTGAATTGCCCGAAGTCGAGACCGTCCGCCGCGGCCTTCAGCCCGTCATGGAGGGTGCAAAGATCCTCGTCGCGGAGGCCCGGCGGCCGGATCTGCGCTTTCCCTTTCAGCCGGACTTCGTAGCCCGGCTCCAGGGGCAGCTCGTCACCGGGCTCGGCCGCCGTGCAAAATATCTCATGGCCGATCTCGCTTCAGGCGACGTGCTGTTGATGCATCTGGGCATGTCAGGCTCGTTCCGCGTCATCAAGCCGGACAACGATGCGGCGCCCGGCGAGTTTCACTATCCACGGGCCAAGGACTCCACGCACGACCACGTGCTGTTTCGGATGTCCTCGGGCGCCGACATCGTCTTCAACGATCCGCGCCGCTTCGGTTACATGAAAGTGATCGCGCGCAACGCGCTCGACGAGGAGCCGCTGCTGCGCGGGCTCGGTCCCGAGCCGCTCGGCAACGCGTTCGACGCTTGCATGCTGGCGGGGGCGTGCGCCGGAAAGACCACGAGCCTGAAAGCAGCGTTGCTCGACCAGCGTGTGGTGGCCGGGCTCGGCAACATCTATGTCTGCGAAGCCCTGCACCGCTCGCATCTGTCGCCGCGCCGGATCGCCGCGACGCTGTCGACCAAGAAGGGCGAGCCGACCGACCATGCGACGAGATTGGTTGGCGCGATTCACACCGTGCTGAACGACGCCATCAAAGCCGGCGGCTCCTCACTTCGCGACCATCGCCAGACCTCAGGCGAGCTCGGCTATTTCCAGCACGCGTTCAAGGTCTACGACCGCGAGGGCGAGATCTGCAAGACGCCGGGCTGTAACGGCACGATCAAGCGTTTCACCCAGAATGGGCGATCGACCTTCTGGTGTGCGAAATGTCAGAAGTGAGAGCTGGCGAGCGGGCCGAGAAGCACTGAGCTTCGAAGGACGACAAGCTGACCACAACCGTCATTGCGAGGAGCCCCTGCGACGAAGCAATCCAGGATCCCTCCGCGGAAAGATTCTGGATTGCTTCGCTGCGCTCGCAATGACGAGATGGATGGAGCCTCCGAAAGGCGCGAAGCGAAGCAATCCGGCCGGGCTGGCGGCCGGATTGCTTCGTCGTTTGGGCTCTTTGACCGGATGGTGAAGAGCCCGGCCGTCGTCTGAGCGATTGCCCCGCTCAGGACGCCAGTGTCGTGGTCTCGTCCGACGACAGCTCGGCGGCGTGCAGCATGCCGTCCGCGGCCGTGATGACCTCGTCGATCAGGACATTGGTCGTGGCGGCGAGTTCGAGACGGGTCTCGATCCATTGCCAGAGGCCGCGGACTTCGTCCGCCGACTTGCCGTTCGGTGCGAATTCGCTGACGGCGAGGCCGGCTGCCAGCGAGTCCTGGTGATCGTTGCGCATCACGATCAGCGGGCGCGCGAGCACCTCAGTGAGATCGAGCGCCGCCTCCTCGGCGAGCGTGTTGGCCGCGTTGTCGATGCGCTGGCCGCGGATCGGCGTCTGGTTCAGCACGAAGCTATAGGGCCGCTTCCAGGCGCGCGCGACGCTGAGCGTCGAAGCGGTCGCCTCGATGTCGGCGACGCTCGGCCGGGCCGGAATCAGGCAGAGGTCGGAATGACGGATCGCGGCGGCAGTGGCGGCGCTGAGGCCTGCCGCGGTGTCGACGATGGCGAGCTGCAGACCGCTGTCGGCCAGCATCTTCAGACGCGGTTCGATGTCGACGGCATGATAAATCGGCTCGACGACGAGATCATCCGCGGTACGGCGGCGCCGCCAGTTGGACAGGGTACCCTGCGGGTCGGTCTCGATCAGGCGAACGGTGAAGCCGGCCTGCTTGGCTGCTAGCGCGAGGCCGATGGCGAGCGTGCTCTTGCCACTGCCACCCTTTTGGGTGGCCAGTACGATCGTGTGCATGGAAGACGAATCCTTTGGGTGCTTGGGTCTCTGGGTAACGCCACGCGAACGTGCATCGCTTTTCGATGCTGAGCTCTTCTCGCTCAGGACGTGCCCTGCCCAGTCCAAAGGGGACCGCGGATGTCCGAATCAACGCTAACGATGATGGCGGAATAGGGAATGCCAGCGAATCCGTACCATTACTGGACCCGTAGTCGTACGTGGGGGCGCTCGTTACCACCCAAGGCTGCGGGAATAAGGATGCTGCCCCTTGGCCTACTTGCGCACGCAGATCACTCGCACCACGGCGGCCCTTGCATCGGTCGACGTGCCGTTCGCCATGACATCGTTCGCCTTCAGAAAATCGCGCACCGCTTCCGCGGACACCATCACCGCTTGTGACGCCGGCACCGATGTCGCGGAGCCCGCGACTATCGCTGGCTTCAGCAGCGCGACGCCGGCAAACCTGCCGTCGCTGTCGATCGCCGGGCTGCCGGAAAATCCGACGGCCGGTGGCGGGGACAGCGCCGAATCGTTGCTCGTCACCGGCGCCAGCGCCAGCGCGGACTTGACACTTGAGACGCCGGCCGCGCCGCCCTGGCTTTGCGGATCCGCGATGCCGATGACATCGACGTTCGTTTTGGCCACGCCGCCGGCGAGGCCGAGCGGCTTCAGACCGCGCGCGCCGTAGATGTGCAGCAGCGCGAGATCGTGCTCCTTGTCTTCGGCGAGCCGGTCGGCATTGCCATAGCCGGCGACCGTGATCGCGAGGCAGCTGTCGGTGACAAGGCGGTCAGTGACAATCGCGCCGTCGTCGCTGACGACGATGCCGGTGCCGTATTCGACGCTCTTGCGCGGCGCTGGCCCGGCCTGCGGTCCTGCCGGAAATGCGTTGAATGCGCTCGACATCGCGATCACGACCGGCTCGACTGTGTTCTCGGTCGCCTGGTCGTAGAGGATGGTCATGATGCGGACCTCGTCGCCTTTAAAGGTGCCGCGCACGTAAAACTTCTTCAGGCCCTGGAGGCCCGACAGCACGAAGAAGTCCGGCTTCACCACGGTGTAGTCGACCTTGCGCCCGGCCGGCTCCTTCTTCTCCGCGTCCGCGAGCTTGGCTGTGGTCGGGTTAGCCTCCTTGCGGCGGCTGAGCAGCACTTGCACCGTTCCAGTTGGTGAGGTCCATTTCGAGCCGTTGGCGTCGGTCGCCTGCTGCGGCACCAGCTTGCCGGGGATACCGAGCCGGGCGCCGCTGGTCGGCTCCATCACGATCTTCCAGCCGACGCTGTCCTGCTTTCGGCGCGCCGTCTCGGCGAGCGCGGCGCGCTCCTGCGGATTGAGCACGCCGGTCGGCTTGCCGCCCTTAACCTTCTGGTATTCCTTGATCGCCTCGACCATGCGCGCACTGACGTCGCCGGTGATGGCGCCGTTATATTGGCCGACCCAGGCGAGGTCGGATTGCAGCGACAGGCGTTCCGCCTGCGCCATGGCATCGGCGGTCTCCGACGGCGTCTGCAAGGCGGGCGGGCGGATCGGAACGGTCTGGACCGTCTTCGGCCTGGTGCCGGAGACCTGTGGCGTCGTCATCTGGGCGTTCGCGCCTGCGGCGGTCGCCAACAACACTGTTGCCGCAAGCATCGATCTCATGACAAATCCAGCCAGCCCATTGAACGTGCTGCCATTGAAGCACATCTCGTTGGTCGCGAACAATCTCGGGGCGGTTCAGGTGGCGATAGCGGCCACCAACTCAGGTCCTCATCCTGAGGAGCGGCCTGAAGGCCGCGTCTCGAAGGATGGCTTTAGGCGAGATCCGGGCCTGCATGGTTCGAGACGCGCGTACCGCGCTCCTCACCATGAGGGTCAACGACGAAGGGCTTGGTAGGAGGACGTGCGACGATGCTGAGCCCGGACGAACTCGAACGCTATGCCCGCCATATCGTGCTGCGCGATGTCGGCGGTCCCGGTCAGGCCGCGCTGAAGCGGGCGTCCGTGCTGGTGATCGGCGCCGGCGGGCTCGGCGCGCCGGCGCTGATGTATCTGGCCGCTGCCGGCGTCGGCACCCTCGGCGTGGTCGATGACGACGTGGTGTCGCTATCCAACCTTCAGCGCCAGGTCATCCATACGACGCCCGACATCGGCCGACACAAGGTCGAGAGCGCCGCCGAACGGATCACCGCGCTCAATCCGCATGTGCGTTTTGTCGGCCACGCCACCTGGCTCAACGCCGACAACGCGCTCTCGCTGATCAGCGACTACGATCTTGTGCTCGACGGCTCCGACAATTTCTCTACGCGTTATCTGGCCTCCGACGCCTGCTTCTTCGCGAAGCGGCCCCTCATCACGGCCGCGCTCGGCACCTTCGATGGTTCGCTGACGACCATCCGCGCGCATGAAAAGAACGACGAGGGTGTGTTCAACCCGACCTACCGCTGCCTGTTTCCGGAGGCGCCGCCGCCGGGCACGGTGCCGGCCTGCGCGGAGGCCGGCGTCATGGGCGCGCTCGCGGGCGTGATGGGCTCGATGATGGCGCTGGAGGCGATCCGCGAGATCGTCGGTTTTGGCGACGGCCTGGTCGGCCGCCTCCTGATGATCGATGCGCGCGCGATGCGCTTCGAGACCTTGCGCTACACGCGCGATCCGGCCAATCCGCTCAATGGCGATGGGCCGGTCGTGACCGACCTCAGCGCCCATCGCAATTGATTGCAGATGCTACGCGGAGCGCGTTCGAAGACTGATGCGAGCCGTTTCCGGGACCGTTCCTGTACTATCCGAGCCGCTGACAGGTGCCGCCGGCGCTGCGCGCCTTCATCGATTTCGTCGCGAGCTAGCGCAAGCGAAGCGCGCCTCGGCCTTAGACCCTCATGGTGAGGAGACGCGAAGCGCCGTCTCGAACCATGCAGACCCGATTCTCGCCCGCGCCGTCCTTCGAGACGACCGCTGCGCGGTCTCCTCAGGATGAGGACGGAAAGCTTGTCACGCAGTTGATTGGAAACTCAGAGCATGCTCGGCAGCACGCGATCCGGCGGTTTGTGCGCGTCGAGGAAGGTGCGGATATTGATGATCACCTTCTCGCCCATCTCGACGCGGCCCTCGATCGTGGCCGAGCCCATATGCGGCAGCAGCGCCACCTTGCCGGCCCTGGCGAGCCGCACCAGCTTCGGGTTGACCGCGGGCTCGTGCTCGTAGACGTCGAGGCCGGCGCCGCCGATTTCACCGGCTTCGATCAGCTTGATCAGCGTGTCCTCGTCGGTGACCTCGCCGCGCGCGGTGTTGACGATGTAGGCGTCTTTCCGGATCAGCTTCAGCCGTCGCGCCGAGAGCAGGTGATAGGTCGCCGGCGTGTGCGGACAGTTCACCGAGATGATGTCCATCCGCGCCAGCATCTGGTCGAGGCTTTCCCAATAGGTCGCGCCCAGCTCTTCGGCGATCTTCGGAGCAACGGGCCGGCGGTTGTGATAGTGGATCTGCAGGCCGAAGGCGCGGGCGCGGCGCGCGACCGCCTGGCCGATGCGGCCCATGCCGATGATGCCGAGGCGCTTGCCCCCGATGCGATGGCCGAGCATCCAGGTCGGCGACCAGCCGGCCCAGGGTTTGCCCTCAGTGAGAACAGAAGCGCCTTCGATCAGGCGGCGCGGCACGGCCAGGATCAGCGCCATGGTCATGTCGGCGGTGTCTTCGGTCAAAACTTTCGGCGTGTTGGTGACGGTGATGCCGCGCGCGTGCGCGGCCTCGACGTCGATGTTATCGACGCCGTTGCCGAAATTCGCGATCAGGCGCAGCTTGCAGTCGGGCTGATTGACGATGTCGGCGGTGATGTGGTCGGTGACCGTCGGAACCAGCACGTCAGCGACGCGCGCGGCTTCGGCGATCTGCTCGGCCGACATCGGCGTGTCGTCGAGATTGATCCGCGCGTCGAACAGCTCGCGCATCCGGGTCTCGATCGAATCCGGCAACTTGCGCGTCACGACGACGAGGGGCTTTTTCTTCACCGACATGTCCTGCTCTCATCAGGCGTCGCAAGCCGCCTCTGTCGCCAAAGGCCGGCCGTTCAGGCCTCATTAACCCGGTTGTTCGACACTGCCCTTGCCGCGTCGTCCCCGGCGTTTCCTTCAAGCTCCCCGACGTTTCCGGCCGAAAAATCGGGGCAAACTGGTTGTTCAAGCGTCCGTCCTCTCTAGCAGAAGACCGGGCCAAGACAAGAACCACGGGCCGGGCTTCGGGAACACCCGCGTGGGGCAGGACGAAGGGGTGCGCGGCAGGGTTTGGACTTGGGGTGAGGATCCGGCTTGGCCGGTCCTCGACAGGAGACGGGTTGATGGCGTTGGGGCGTTTTTGCGCGGTGATGGCGCTCGTTTGCGGCTGGTTGGGCGCCTCGGTCAGCCCCGGGCATTCAGCCAAGGACAACACGCCGCAGACTGCCAGCGGCCTGCCGGTGCCGCGTTATGTCAGCCTCAAGTCGGATCACGTCAACGTCCGTGCCGGCCCGACCAAAGACAATGACGTGGCCTGGGTCTATACCCGCGCCGGCCTGCCGGTCGAAATCACCGCCGAGTTCGAGAACTGGCGCCGGGTGCGCGACTCCGAAGGCTCCGAAGGCTGGGTCTATCATTCCCTGCTGTCGGGCCGCCGCACCGCGGTTGTGACCATGAAGCAGAAGGACGAGCTCGCGCCGATCTACGACCGCGCCGATCCCGATAGCGCGATTTCAGCAAGGCTCCAGGCCGGCGTCGTCACGCAGGTGAAGAAGTGCAGCGCAAACTGGTGCCGCGTCACCGGCAACGGCTTCGACGGCTGGATCCAGCAGGAACGGCTCTGGGGCGTCTACGCCGACGAGCCGGTGAACTGAGTTTAGGGGCAATCTGGCGCCTCGTCGTCGTGCCCGGGCTTGTCCCGGGCATCCACGGACTTTGCACCTAGCCCAAAAACGTGGATGGCCGGGACATAGGCGAGCGAAGCGACGCCGTCTTTCGGACGGCTACGCCCGGCCATGACGACGAAATCGACAGTTTAGGATTGACCTCAGCGCTTCTTGCGCAGGCGCACGACCATGTCGATGCGCGCGATCTCGTAGCCTGCGGGCACCTCCGGCATCTTGGACAGCTCAAGGTGCGGGTCCTCGATGTCGACCAGCTCGTGGCTGTTCTCGAGGTAATAGTGGTGGTGCGTGGTGACGTTGGTATCGAAATAAGTCTTGGTGCCGTCGACGCTGACCTGACGCAGCAGGCCTGCATCGGTGAGCTGGTTCAGCGTGTTGTAGACCGTCGCAAGCGAGACCGGGACCTTGGCCAGCGTCGCTTCCTCGTAGAGCATTTCAGCCGTGAGATGGCGTGCACCCTTGCCGAACAGCAGCCAGCCGAGCGCCATCCTTTGCCGCGTCGGACGAAGGCCGGCGGACTGGAGCATTTCGTTGACGTCATGCCAGGGGCAGCCGGTCAGGGCCGGCTGGCGGCCGGACAGAAGGGCCGCCGCCTGGGCGTCGTCGTCGCGATGGGGCGCGTTGTTTTCGTTCATTTCCAAATTCGGGCACGCGTGAACACTATCTGTCTGCAATATATTGAGAGATAGATGCAGATGCAAGTTTCTCGCAACTAGAGTGGTTCTAATGAGCAAGGAACCGGGCGGGGCCGTCGTCATTTTACCTTCACGAGACCGCTTTGCCACCCGAAAAGGCCTGTGTTAGAGAGCGCGCGGTTCCGCTTAGCCGATTTTGGCGCAGCCAGGCATTGAGGCCCGGCCCGCAGGTCCATCCGGGCTCTCGGCATTCGCGCCTGACGACGGCAATTGGCGTTGCTTTCCGAACAAGACGGGGCCGATTTTCGCCAGAAACGCCGCTCAATCGGGGTTAGAACACAGAGGCTTCCGCATGTTGAACAGGCGCAACGGTTACGAATATGAAGATTTGCTGGCATGTGGCCGCGGCGAGATGTTCGGTCCGGGCAATGCACAATTGCCCCTGCCGCCGATGCTCATGTTCGACCGCATCACGGACATTAACGAGACCGGCGGCGAATTCGGCAAGGGGCTGGTGCGCGCCGAGCTCGACGTGAAGCCCGATCTCTGGTTCTTCGGCTGCCACTTCAAGAACGATCCGGTGATGCCCGGCTGCCTTGGCCTCGATGCGCTGTGGCAAATGGTCGGCTTTTACTTGGGCTGGATCGGCGGCGAAGGTCGCGGCCGCGCGCTTGGCCTGAACGAGCTGAAGTTCGGCGGCCAAGTGCTGCCCGAGGCCCGCAAGGTTGTGTACAATGTCGATATCAAGCGGGTGATGCGTTCAAAGCTGGTGCTCGGGATCGCCGACGGATGGCTTTCGGTCGACGACCAGATTATTTATCGCGCGAAGGATCTGAAAGTCGGCTTGTTCAAGCAGGGCACGAGCCTGGGCTGAGCGCATCACCAAGAAGACAACGATTAAGGCGAGGCTGTCATGAGACGGGTTGTGGTCACCGGGATGGGCATTGTCTCTTCCATCGGAAACAACACCCAGGAAGTGCTTGCGAGCCTTCACGAGGCGAAGTCAGGCATCTCGCGGGCTGAGAAATATGCCGAACTCGGCTTCCGCTCCCAGGTTCAGGGTGAACCGACGCTCGATCCTTCGACGGTGATCGACCGGCGCGCGATGCGCTTCCTCGGCCAGGGTGCGGCGTGGAATCACATCGCGATGGAGCAGGCGATCCAGGATTCCGGTCTCGGACCCGACGAAGTCTCCAACGTCCGCACCGGCATCATCATGGGCTCCGGTGGTCCGTCGGCCCGCACCATCGTCGAAGCCGCCGACATCACCCGCACCAAGGGGCCGAAGCGGATCGGACCGTTTGCGGTGCCGAAGGCGATGTCGTCGACGGCGTCGGCGACTCTCGCGACCTGGTTCAAGATCAAGGGCGTGAACTATTCGATCTCCTCGGCCTGCGCGACGTCGAACCATTGCGTCGGCAACGCCTATGAGACGATCCAGATCGGCAAGCAGGACATCATCTTCGCCGGCGGCTGCGAGGAGCTCGACTGGTCGCTATCGGTGCTGTTCGACGCGATGGGCGCGATGTCGTCGAAATACAACGACACGCCCGCCACCGCCTCGCGCCCCTACGACATCAACCGCGACGGCTTCGTCATCGCCGGCGGCGCGGGCACGCTGGTGCTGGAAGAGCTCGAGCATGCCAAGGCGCGCGGCGCGCGCATCTACGGCGAGATCGTCGGCTACGGCGCGACATCCGACGGCTACGACATGGTGGCTCCATCAGGCGAAGGCGCCGAGCGCTGCATGCGCATGGCGATGTCGACGGTAAAGACCAAGGTCGACTACATCAATCCGCACGCCACCTCGACCCCGGCCGGCGATCCGCCGGAGATCGAGGCGCTCCGCAAGGTGTTCGGCGTCGGCGAGAAGTGCCCGCCGATCTCGGCGACCAAGGCGCTGACCGGCCATTCGCTGGGCGCCACCGGCGTCCAGGAGGCGATCTACTCGCTGTTGATGATGAACAACGGTTTCATCTGCGAAAGCGCGCACATCCAGGAGCTCGATCCCGTGTTCGCCGACATGCCGATCGTGCGCAAGCGCATCGACAACGTCAAAATCGGCACCGTGCTGTCGAACTCCTTCGGCTTCGGCGGCACCAACGCCACGCTGGTTTTCAGCCGGTTGGACGTGTGACGCGGCACTTTGTCATGCCCCGCGAAGGCGGGGCATCCAGTACGCCGCGGCTTTTCGATCTATCACGATCGTCTCTGGAATACTGGATCGCCCGCCTGCGCGGGCGATGACGTCGAAAATGGGAGCGACGGCTGCAATGCAGGAATTAATGAAAGGCAAGCGCGGTGTGATCATGGGCATCGCCAATGATCATTCGATCGCCTGGGGCATGGCGAAGACGCTGCATGCCCATGGCGCCGAGCTTGCCTTTACCTTCCAGGGCGAAGCCCTCGGCAAGCGCGTCAAGCCGCTGGCGGAATCGCTTGGTGTGGAATTGGTGCTGCCCTGCGACGTCGAGGACATCGCCAGTGTCGACGCCACATTCGATGTGCTCCGCGAGAAATGGGGCCGGCTCGATTTCGTGATCCACGCCATCGGCTTTGCCGACAAGAACGAGCTGAAGGGCCGCTACGCCGACACCAGCCGCGAGAATTTTTCGCGCACCATGGTGATCTCCTGCTTCTCCTTCACGGAGGTTGCAAAACGCGCCGCCGAGCTGATGACGGAGGGCGGCAGCATGGTCACGCTGACCTTCGGCGCCTCGGAGCGGGCGATGCCGAATTACAACGTGATGGGCGTGGCCAAGGCGGCGCTGGAAGCCTCCGTGCGCTATCTCGCCTCCGATTTCGGGCCGCGCGGCATCCGCGTCAACGCGATCTCCGCAGGCCCCATCCGGACGCTCGCCGGCTCGGGTATCGGCGAGGCGCGCGCGATGTTCGCGTTCATGCAAAAACATTCGCCGCTCCGCCGCGGTGTCACGCTCGACGAGCTCGGCGGTTCGGCGCTGTATCTGTTGTCGGACCTCTCCGGCGGCGTCACCGGCGAGATCCACTATGTCGATTCCGGCTACAACACCGTGCTGATGCCGAGGCCGGACGATCTGAAGACGGAATGACTTGTCCGCAGGCCTGAGGTCGCGACGGTTGGCGGAACCCCCACGATCATGGGGCTGACCGGGCAGCAGGATCATGTTTGCTGTGCCTGATTGTGCTGCGCGAATAGCGCGTCACGCGGTTCGGGAGGAACGATCTTGCCGATGATGCAAGCGATGTGGCGCGCTGGTGCGCTGGCATCCGTTGTCGGCACCGTGCTGACCTGTGGGACTTTCCCTGTCCTGGCCCAGTCGACGGTCTGGGACTCGGTCCTATCCAACACGCACTGGTACGTACCGACGGCGCAACTGCTCGCCTACGCTGCGCCGAAGACCGGCTTTTCAAATCCGATTTCGATCGGCGACCAGACGCTGTGGTCGCTCGCGGCCGCGACCAATGGCTCGTTCACCGGAACGAGCGTGGCGCAGCTTGCGATCGGACCTGCGCATCTGACCGACACCTCGACGATCCAGGGCTTTGTCACGAGCACAGGCCAGATCACGATGCTGTTCACGCCGACCTCGGGCGGTTCGGCGACCATCGGCCTTGGCCACATGCGAACCATCAACGGCGTGACCGGGATGGAAATGCAGATGATCACGGGAGACAGCTTGCTCGTGACGCATTGGGCCTACATGCTGCCCTACGATCCCGCGGCGTACACGCCGCCGGCCTCGCAACCTGTTCCGGCCAATTCAGTGCCGCAATGGGCATGGACGGCCGGCACGCCGTGGCGGATCGTCAGCCCCGCTCTGTTCGGCACCGCGGCTCCCGGGCGCTTTGTCATCACGAATTATCAGAACGGCTATTTCTGGGGCGCCGGCGTCGCGCCCCCAGGCGGCGGCGCTCCCAATTTCACGCTCCTGGGCTCGGTCACGCCGGAGGGCAACGTTCTCTTCAACACGCTTTCGCGCGGCACTCTTGCCAGCCTCTACGGGGCGGCGAGCGGCGACGCATCGGGCGCGCAGATGCTCGTCAGCACCTATGACTCGGCGGGCAACCCGACCGGAGGCGTCGCTTATCTATCCCTGGTGCGACCCTATGCAGAAATCCTGCAAGCCCAGAACAGCCGCGCGGGGCTCGCTGCAGCCGATACTCTCTATCGCTTGTCCACGACGTCGCTTGGCTGGTCCGGCACCATGGCGCCCGGCTTCGTCGCGCTTGATAATTTGAGCGGCCCTGGTCTAGTCAACGCTGTCAACCAGACCCTGCCCGTTGTCACCGGCGCGGCATCGCAGGCGACTTATGCCACGCAGCGCGCGTTCCAACAGGCGGTGGCGGGGCGGCTGGACGATGTGCTCGGTCTGAACGCCGGCGCTCTGCCCGAGCGGAATTTTTGGATGAAGCCGCTCGGCGGCAGCGTTCGGCAGGGAGGCGTCGATGGCGTTTCCGGATACAACGCCTCCGGGGGCGGCATTGCCGTGGGCGCGGACACGCCGGTCGCCTCGCGCGGGATGCTTGGCGGCGTGTTCGCCTATTCCCATCAGGCCATCACCGGCAGCGAGGATGCGGTTCCCAACCGGCTCGTCATCGATTCATATCAGGCGGGGCTCTATGGCGCATATGCGCTCGGCAACGGCATCCAGATCGATGCCCAGCTCGATGGTGCGTTGAACGACAATGGCGAAAGCCGTTCGCTGACGTTCATCAACGGCACCGCCGCGGCCGGCTATCGGTCCTATAGCGGGCACGCGGGTGCCGGCATCCGCAAGCTGATCCCGATCGAATCGGGCTTGGCGATCTCGCCGTCGCTGCGGCTGGATTATGGGCAGGTCCGGTCACCCGCCTACCAGGAGAGTGGCGCTGGAGGATTCAGCCTCAATGTGGATTCGCAAGCCTATCGCGAATTGACGCTGACGGCAGGGTTGAAGGGCGCCTACAGGATCGCGCGGCAAGTTTATCTCACCGGCGATTTCGGCGTCGGCTACAATGCGCTGAATCAGGGAGTTCAGATCAAGGCAGCGTTTGCCGGAGGTGGCGACGCCTTCGTCACCAACGGCCTTGCGCTTTCGCCATGGATCTATTCGACTGCGCTCGGACTCGTGGCGGCCGACAACAACCACTTTGATCTCGGCCTCCGCTATGGCCTTGCGGCTACATCCTCCGGTCTGCTCCAGCAGTCCGCCCTGGCCGTCTTCAAGGTCAAGCTCTGAGCCGGCCGCCTCACCCGGCCGCGATCCTCTCCGCGCGCTGAAATGCCGGCCGCGCCATGCAGCGGGCGAGATAGGCATCGAAGGCCGGACGCGACGGCACCATCTTGAACAGGCGCACCGCGAAGTTGAGGCCCGAGCCGATGGTGATGTCGGCCGCGGAAAACTCCTCGCCGAGAATCCACGGCCCTTTTTCAAGCGCAGCTTCCAGCACGTCGAAGACCTGCGTCGCGCTGCCCCAGGCCGCGGTCGAGGTCGGCACTTCGATCTTGGTGAAGAGCTGGATGATGGCGGGCTCGATGCAGCCCGGCGAGAAGAACAGCCATTGCAGATAGCGCGCGCGACGCGGGTCGGTCACAGCAGGGGCGAGCCTGGTCTCGGGATAACGGTCGGCAATGTAGGCGCAGATCGCCGCAGCCTCGCCAAGCGCGGCGTCGCCATCGCTGAGCGCCGGCACCTTGCCCATCGGATTGACCTTGAGGAAATCCGGCGCCTTCTGCGCGCCGGTCGAAATGTCGGTCAGCACACGCTCATAGGGCAGGCCGCTTTCTTCCATCAGCCAAAGCGTGGTGAACGAGCGCGAGCGGGGCGACCAATACAGCTTGATCATGGCGAGCGAACCTTTCATCGACGGGAGGCGAACACGGGTCCATTCATCGCGCGTCTCCTTCGAATCCGCAACGCACTACGTCTAGGGTCCAGATGATCCGAGCTTCTTCGGCGGCCTCGTCCGGAATCAATGCTCCAGCTCAGTCTTCCCTAAGATAGCCCGGCAGGCCCCGGTCGAGCCTGTCTGCGACGAGTGCTCGTGTCCTGTCGCGGAGCGCCGTGTTGGCCGAAGCCGCCGCGGGCGGGTCGGGGAATAGAGAGTTGTCGAGCTTGGTCAGCGGGTCTTCGGTCAGTCGCATGCTTGCGGCGAAGTTCGCGCCGAAATTCACAAAGGGGCGCTTGATCTCCTCGTAGCTCCGGCCGTCAATCAGCGTGATCGCAACATTGGCGAAAAGGTGGGAGTGCCGGAGCAGGCCGCCGAGCCCCTGATTGTAGGTGCCGATGCCATTCAGCGTCATATGCGTGTTCGGCAACTCCGCCTTGAACGTGGTTGCAACAAGATAGCGATCGCAATTCGCATTCGCGGTGAAGCTGCGCACGATCACCGGCAGACGCTCTCCGGGATCTCGGATGAGGATCGTTTTCGGATTATAGAAGGGCTCGAAGACGCCCTTGGGATAGGCGATCCTGCGCACTGCGGGATCGTTGTTCGTTGCCACGCGCACCCGCGCAAAGACGAGGTCATCGAGGCCCCAGTCGACTGGAACCTCGCTTGCCTCATTCTCGAAGATCGTAAGACCAAATTTCTGTACCGAGTAATGGTCTCCGATCACCGAGATCACGCCAAGCCGGCAAGGGCCGCTCTCCGCCGCGACCGGTTGCTTCGCAACCGGTTTGGCCTTCGGCGCCGACTTCTTGGCAACCGGTTTCGCCGGTGCAGCTTGAGCGGATGGCGGGGCGGTCGAGGAAGGAGTTTGCGCGGCTGCCGGAGTGAGAAAGGACAGCAGGACGAGCGCCGAGGCAGCAGATCGAATCATGGATTCCAGGGATCAGAGGCAAGAGGTCATCGGACACGCCACACTAGGTTGGGATCGTGACAACCGCAAGCTGCAGCCGGAATCGCTGTCTATCCGGTTGGCCGCTGCCGCTTCCACCGATAATACTTCATCACAAACCCGTTCGAGGGTTCGATCTCTTCCTGCTCGAACACAAAGCCCTCGCGCTCGTACCAGCGCCAGGCCTTTTCGTTCTCGCGCACGCAGCGCAGGTGCATCTCGTCGGGCAGTTGCGTGCGCGTGAAGGCGAGCAATTGCCGGCCGAGCGATTGACCCTGATAGGCGGGCGCGACGAAAAGCATGTCGAGATAGAGCTTTGGCAGATGCAGCGCCAGCATGGCGGCGATCGCGCCGTCGTCGTCGGCGACGAACAGGCTCCAGCCGTCCTCGATCTCGCGACGGATGCGCGCGCGCAGATTCGCGAGCAGGAAGTCGCTCGCTTCAGCGAGCCCGGTCGAGACCCAGCTCTCCATCCAGACGCGGGCGACCTCGTCATATTCGTCCGCGCGGGCGAGGCGGATCACGGGACGTGACATCGGGAGCTCAAACCCTCTGGCTGCGTAGGGTTTGCCGTGGACGCGCCTTGCCGGCCGAGAGGCACACCACCTCGGAGATTTGCAGGAGCTGTCGCGCCAGCGGGCTGGTCTTGCGCCACACCATGCCGATGGTGCGCGAGGGCTGCGGGTCGTGGAAGCGCGCCAGCGAGACCGAGGCCGATCGCGTCTCCACCGGCACAGCCATCTCCGGAATCAGCGTAACGCCGATGCCGGCGCTGACCATCTGCACCAGCGTCGACAGTGAATTCGCATCCAGCATCTCCCGTGGCGGCGCCGATTGCATATTGCAGAACGAGAGCGCCTGATCGCGGAAGCAGTGCCCTTCCTCGAGCAGCAACAGCCGCATCTCGCGCATCATCTCGCGAGAGGGCACCGGCGTTCCCTCGTCCACGCCCGGACGGACCAGCAGGAACTTCTCGTCAAACAGCGCGACTTCGGTGAGAGAGGGCTCGGACACTGGCAGCGCAACGATGGCGGTGTCGAGCCGGCCTTCCACCAGTTCCTGGATCAGCCGCGGCGTCATCGTCTCGCGCACGCGGATATCGAGCTCGGGATGCAGCCGCGTCAGATTCTTGGTGATCTTGGGCAGGAGATAGGGTGCGATCGTCGGGATCATGCCGATGCGCAGGCGGCCCGCGAACCGGTCCTGCGAGGCGCGCGCGAAGTCGCCGAGTTCATCGACCGAGCGCAGAATGTCGCGGACGCGCGGCGCGAGCTCTTCGCCGAACCGGGTCAGCGCGACCTGCCGGGCGCTACGCTCCAGCAGCAGGCCGCCGAGCGCCTCCTCCAGCTCCTTGATCTGCATCGACAGGGCCGGCTGCGAGATGGAGCAGGCCTCCGCCGCGCGGCCGAAATGGCTGTGGCGCGCCAGCGCATCGAAATACCGGAGCTGGCGCATCGTCACGTTGACCATCAGAAAATCCTATCGCAGCGATCATTAAAGTCAACTTCCCCTGATGGAATGGGGAGCTTAGAGTGGTTCTACCTGGTCAAAGGCGCGAGCTCGACGCCACCAGAGGAGGTATTCATGGACGACACTTCAAAATGCCCGTTTTCGGGCGGAAAACCCGCGCGGACGAACAGCGACTGGTGGCCAACCCAGCTCAGCATCGACGTGCTGCATAGGAATTCCGGCCTGTCGGATCCAATGGGCAAGGAATTCGACTATGCCAAGGAATTCAAGACCCTCGACCTGAACGCGGTCATCAAGGACCTGACCGCCCTGATGACGGACTCACAGGAGTGGTGGCCGGCCGATTTCGGCCATTACGGCGGTCTGATGATCCGCATGGCCTGGCACAGCGCAGGCACCTATCGCATCACCGACGGCCGCGGCGGCGCCGGTGCTGGTCAGCAGCGCTTCGCGCCGCTCAACAGCTGGCCCGACAACGCCAACCTCGACAAGGCGCGCCGGCTGCTGTGGCCGATCAAACAGAAATATGGCCGCAAGCTCTCCTGGGCCGACCTGATGGTCCTCGCCGGCAACGTTGCGCTGGAATCGATGGGCTTCAAGACCTTCGGCTTCGCCGGCGGCCGCGCCGATGTGTGGGAGCCGGAAGAGCTTTATTGGGGTCCCGAAGGCACGTGGCTGGGCGATGAGCGCTACAGCGGCGAGCGCCAGCTCGCAGAGCCCTTGGGCGCCGTGCAGATGGGCCTGATCTACGTCAATCCGGAAGGCCCGAACGGCAAGCCGGATCCGATCGCGGCGGCAAAGGACATCCGCGAGACCTTCTTCCGCATGGCGATGAACGACGAGGAAACCGTCGCGCTGATCGCAGGCGGCCACAGCTTCGGCAAGACCCATGGCGCGGGCGATCCGTCGCTGGTCGGACCGGAGCCGGAAGCGGGCGCGCTCGAGGATCAGGGCCTCGGCTGGAAGAGCAAGCACGCTTCGGGCCTGGCAGGTGACGCCATCACCAGTGGCATCGAAGTGACGTGGACGACGACGCCAACGAAGTGGAGCAACAACTTCCTCGAGAACCTGTTCAAGTACGAATGGGAGCTGACCAAGAGCCCGGGGGGTGCGCACCAGTGGACGGCCAAGGGCGCCGAGGCAATCATTCCGGATGCCTTCGACAAGTCCAAGAAGCATCGGCCGACCATGCTGACCACCGATCTCTCGCTGCGCTTCGATCCGGCGTACGAGAAGATCTCGCGGCGCTTCCTCGAGCATCCCGATCAGCTTGCGGACGCGTTCGCCCGCGCCTGGTTCAAGCTCACCCACCGCGACATGGGCCCGATCGCGCGCTATCTCGGCCCGCTGGTGCCGAAGGAGACGCTGATCTGGCAGGATCCGATTCCGGCCGTGAATCACGAGCTGACCAGCGATCAGGACATCGCCGCGCTGAAGACGAAGATCCTGGCCTCGGGCCTCTCGGTGCCGGAACTGGTGTCGACAGCGTGGGCGTCGGCGTCGACGTTCCGCGGCTCCGACAAGCGCGGCGGCGCCAATGGCGCGCGTATCCGGCTTGCACCGCAGAAAGACTGGGAGGTGAACCAGCCGGCTCAGCTCTCGAAGGTTCTGGGCAAGCTCGAAGCGATCCAGAAGGAGTTCAACGGTTCGGCCGGCGCGAAGAAGATCTCGCTTGCCGACCTGATCGTCCTCGGCGGCACCGCCGCGGTCGAGAAGGCCGCGAAGGACGCCGGCGTCGAGGTGCAGGTCGCGTTCACGCCTGGCCGCATGGATGCCTCGCAGGAGCAGACCGACGCAGCTTCCTTTGCGCCGCTGGAGCCGCGCGCCGATGGTTTCCGCAACTACATCGGCAAGCGGCAGCAGTTCATGATGCCCGAAGAGGCCCTGATCGATCGCGCGCAGCTGCTGAGGCTCACCGGGCCCCAGCTGACCGTGCTCGTCGGCGGTCTGCGCGTGCTCGGTGCCAATACGGACGGTTCGAAGCACGGCGTCTTCACCTCGAAGGTGGGAACGCTGAGCAACGACTTCTTCGTCAACCTGCTCGACATGAGCACGCAATGGACTCCGGCCGGCACTGACGGCACCTACGAGGCACGCGACCGCAAGACCAACGCGGTCAAGTGGACCGGCACGCGCGTCGACCTGATCTTCGGCTCGCACTCGCAACTTCGTGCCTATGCCGAGGTCTATGCCACCTCGGACTCCAAGGAGCAGTTCGTAAAGGACTTCGCCAAGGCCTGGACCAAGGTGATGAATCTCGACCGGTTCGATCTCGCCGCCTGAGGTCTTGCTTCACCTCTCCCGCTTGCGGGAGAGGTCGACGCGCTCCGGGCGATGCGAAGCATCGTCCCGCACGCGGCGGGTGAGGGCTCTGTCCTCGTTGGGACTCTCTCTGCGGAGATACCCTCTCCCCAGCCCTCTCCCGCAAGCGGGAGAGGGAGCGCATATGGCTCGGGGGAGAACCCAAACAAAAAGGGCGGCCGTGAGGCCGCCCTTCGTGTTTCCGATGTCGGCCGCGAGGCTTACTCGCCCGCCGCTTCGCGCGGAGGCTGCTGACCCTCGGCGGCCTTTTCCTTGGCCTCGAGGTCTTCGCCGGTGGTCTGGTCGACCACCTTCATCGACAGCCGGGTCTTGCCGCGGTCGTCGAAGCCGAGCAGCTTGACCTTGACCTTGTCGCCTTCCTTGACGACGTCGGAGGTCTTCTGCACGCGCGCCGAAGCGAGCTGGCTGATGTGAACGAGGCCGTCCTTGGAGCCGAAGAAGTTCACGAAGGCGCCGAACTCCATCACCTTGACGACGGTGCCTTCGTAGATCTGGCCGACTTCCGGCTCGGACGCGATCGACTTGATCCACTTGATCGCGGCCTTCATCGCTTCGCCGTCGCTGGAGGCGACCTTCACGGTGCCGTCGTCCTCGATGTTGACCTTGGCGCCGGTCTTCTCGACGATCTCGCGGATCACCTTGCCGCCGGTGCCGATCACTTCGCGGATCTTGTCGGTCGGAATCTTGAAGGTCTCGATGCGCGGCGCATATTCGCCGAGCTCGGCGCGCGCGTTGGTGAGCGCCTTCGACATTTCGCCGAGGATGTGGATACGCCCATCCTTGGCCTGGCCGAGCGCGACCTTCATGATCTCCTCGGTGATGCCCTCGATCTTGATGTCCATCTGGAGCGAGGTGATGCCCTGCTCGGTGCCGGCGACCTTGAAGTCCATGTCGCCGAGATGGTCCTCGTCACCGAGGATGTCCGAGAGAACCGCGAAGCGCTTGTCTTCGAGGATCAGGCCCATCGCGATGCCCGCGGTCGGCCGCTTCAACGGCACGCCGGCGTCCATCAGCGCAAGCGAAGCGCCGCAGACCGAAGCCATCGACGAGGAGCCGTTGGATTCGGTGATCTCGGAGACCACGCGGATCGTGTAGGGGAACTCGTGATGCGGCGGCAGCACCGGGTGGATCGCGCGCCAGGCGAGCTTGCCATGGCCGATCTCGCGGCGCTTGGTGCCGCCGAGGCGACCGGTCTCGCCGACCGAGTAGGGAGGGAAGTTGTAGTGCAGCAGGAACGTCTCTTTGTACGTTCCCGACAGCGCGTCGATGTACTGCTCGTCCTCGCCGGTGCCGAGCGTGGTCACGACCATCGCCTGGGTCTCGCCGCGGGTGAACAGCGCCGAGCCGTGGGCGCGGGGCAGCACGCCGACTTCGGCGACGATGTTGCGCACCGTCTTGGAGTCACGGCCGTCGATGCGCTTGCCGGTGTCGAGGATGTTCCAGCGAACGATCTTGGCTTCGAGCTCCTTGAACACGCCGCCGATGCGCAGCTTGTCGTATTTCGGCTCCTGCCCTTCAGGGAAATAATGGGCGATCACCTTTTCCTTGACCTTGCCGACCGCAGCGTAGCGATCCTGCTTGACCGGAATGGCGTAGGCGGCGCGCAGTTCCTGCTCGACGAGGCCGAGCATTTCCTTTTCGAGCGCCGAATTGTCGATCGTGGTGACCTCGCGCGGCTCCTTCGCGGCCTTCTCGGCGAGATCGATGATCGCGTTGATCACCGGCTGGAAGTGGCGGTGACCGAACATCACCGCGCCGAGCATGATGTCTTCGTTCAGCTCCTTGGCTTCCGATTCCACCATCAGCACCGCGTCGGCAGTGCCGGCGACGACCAGGTCGAGCTGGGTGTCGACCATCTCGTCGAGGGTCGGGTTGAGCACGTATTCGTCATTAACGAAGCCGACGCGCGCTGCGCCGATCGGGCCCTTGAAGGGGGCGCCGGACAGGGTCAGCGCCGCCGACGATGCCACCAGCGCCACGATATCGGGATCGTTCTCCATGTCGTGCGACAGCACGGTGACGATCACCTGGGTCTCGTTGCGCCAGCCGTCGACGAACAGCGGGCGGATCGGACGGTCGATCAGGCGGGAGACCAGCGTCTCCTTCTCGGTCGGACGGCCCTCGCGCTTGAAATAGCCGCCGGGAATGCGACCCGCAGCGTAGGTCTTTTCCTGGTAGTCGACGGTCAGCGGCAGGAAGTCGACGCCTTCGCGCGGCGACTTCGCCGCGACGACGGTGGCGAGCACCACGGTCTCGCCATAGGTGGCGACGACGGCGCCGTCGGCCTGGCGTGCGATCTTGCCGGTTTCGAGCTTGAGAGGGCGTCCGCCCCAGTCGATCTCGACTGAATGCTTATTGAACATAGAGGTCTTCTTTCATGGGTTCTCGAAAGAAGGACGGCTCGAAAAACAAAAACCATGCGCAAGATTGCGGGACGCTGATCGGAGCGGGCGATCAGCGTCCTGCGATCCTGCCATGGTTTTTGGAATTCGGATGGCGTCCATCCTTTCGGGTCATACGGGCGCCTTGCCCGTTGTGCCCAGCCGCCGGATTGCTGCTGGACTGTCAGTCGGCACGAACGCGAATACCGAACCGCGGTCTTCGCCGATCATGCCCCGGATGCGAATCATCATTGGCTCGCACCCGACGCGCACGCAGCCTCGATCAAAAACCTTTAAACAAGCGCTTTCGTTCGAAACCACGCGCGAAAACGCGCGCCATTTGGCGCGCGCAGCAACACTTAACGGCGAATGTTGTGCTTCTCGAGCAGCGCCTTGTAGCGCGCCTCGTCCCGCTTCTTCACATAGTCGAGGAGCGAGCGGCGGGTCGAGACCAGCTTCAAGAGGCCGCGACGCGAATGGTTGTCCTTCACGTGGGTCTTGAAATGGCTCGTGAGGTTGTTGATGCGTTCCGAAAGGATCGCGACCTGAACCTCGGGCGAGCCGGTATCGCCGGCCTTGGTGGCATTCGTCTTGATGACTTCCGCTTTGCGTTCTGCGGCAATCGACATCGTCAATTTCTCTCGTTGCGACCGGAGCTGGCAGTCAGGCCGGTCAGGTTGAACACACGCTTGGGGATGATTTCGCCATTGCCAACTTCAGCAAGCGCGAGAAGCCGGCCTGCCACCGTGACATAGACTGTGCCGCTACAATTGGGCGCATCCCGTCCGCGCAACAAAACGGCCTGGCCCCGATGGAGCCTTGCCGCATCAGCCCGAGTGACGGCCAGTGCCGGGATGTCGTCCAGCGCGGTCTCAACGGGCATAAGCGCGTCGGCGAGGCTACCCTCGCCGGACGCGGCTCTATCGCACAAAGCCTCCAACTGATCCAGTGGAATCATGTCGTTCTCGCCGAATGGACCGACCAGGGTCCGCCGCAGCGCGCAGATATGGCCATAAGTGCCGAGAATCCGGCCCATATCGCGGGCCAGCGCGCGGACATAGGTGCCCTTGCCGCACTCGGCCTCGAACGTCGACCGGTCGTTATCAGGTTGATCCACAAGGGATAAATGGTGAATCTCGACCGGGCGGGGCGCCAGCTCGACGATCTCGCCGTCGCGGGCGAGGTCATAGGCGCGCTCGCCCTGGATCTTGATCGCGGAATAACGCGGCGGGACCTGCTCGATCACCCCGGTGAAGCGGGGCAGGAGGGCCTCGATGGCCTCCCGGGTCGGGCGCTGGTCCGAGGTGTGGGTGACCCGGCCCTCGATGTCGTCGGTGTCGCGCTCCTCGCCCCAGCATACGGTGAAGCGATAGCGCTTGCGGCCGTCCATGACGAAGGGAACTGTCTTGGTGGCTTCCCCGAGCGCGATCGGCAGGCCGCCGGAGGCCAGCGGATCAAGTGTGCCGGCATGGCCGGCGCGCTTGGCCTGGAACAGGCGCTTGAGCACGGCGACGGCCTGCGTCGAGGTCATGCCGATCGGCTTGTCCAGCACGACCCAGCCGTGGACATCGCGCCGATCGCGGCGCGGCTGATTGCCCTTCTGCTTGCCCGCGCGAGGATCATTGTTGACGCGGCGCGGCTCCTGATGCGGCTGGGTATCGTCGCCCACGTCCGCGAAATTATTTTTCTGCACGTCGCGCGTATCGGGCTCTTCGCCGCCGATCGTGCCGTGAGCCGGGTCCATCATCATCGTTCTTCTTCCCGATCCGAGTCCGGATCCTGTTCCAGGTCCTTCTGCACCGCAGGCGTTCGCAAAAGCTTCTCGATCCGTTCCGCTTCGTCGAATCGTTCGTCGACGCGGAAGCGAAGGTCAGGTGCAAATTTCAGGTTAACGCGCCGCGCGACCTCGCCGCGCAGGAACTTCTTGTTGCGTTCGAGCGCAGCGATGACGATGCCGGCGTCGCGGCCACCGAGCGGCATCACGTAGACCGTTGCGAGCTTCAGGTCGGGCGACATCCGCACCTCCGGCACGGTGATGATGTGGCCTTCGAGGTCCGCATCATGCACGCTGCCTTGCGCCAGAATATCGGCTATCGCGTGGCGAACCTGCTCGCCGACGCGCAACTGACGCTGCGAGCCTCCGCCTGGCGCGGAACTTTTCTTCTGATGGTGGCGGGGCATTGTTCGAAAATCACCTCGTCATGTCCGCGTTTGCGGCACGGGCATTGTCATTTGTCCGGTTGAAACGAATGAGGCGCGGATGGCCGGAATAAATCCGGCCATCGCGTTCTCGCAATTTCAGTTCAAAAAGATCCGGGCGCTTCGGTAAGATTTGGACTTACAGGGAGCGCTGGATCGTCTCCACGCGGTAACACTCGATCACGTCACCGGCGCGCATGTCGTGGTAGTTCTCGAAGGCCATGCCGCATTCCTGGCCGGACTGGACTTCCTTCACTTCGTCCTTGAAGCGCTTCAGCGTCGACAGCTTGCCCTCGTGCACGACGACGTTGTCGCGGATCAGGCGCACATTGGCGCCGCGTTCCACGGTGCCGTCGGTGACGCGGCAGCCGGCGACCTTGCCGACCTTGGAGATGTTGAAGATCTCCAGGATGGAAGCATTGCCGAGCATGGTTTCGCGCAAGGTCGGCGCGAGCAGGCCGCTCATCGCCTTCTTCACGTCGTCCACGAGGTCGTAGATGATGTTGTAGTAGCGGATCTCGATGCCGTTGCGCTTGGCGGCGGCAGCGGCCTCCTTGTTGGCACGGACCGAGAAGCCGATGATCGCGGCGTTGAAGCCTTCCGCGAGCGTCACGTCGGATTCCGAGATGCCGCCGACGCCGGCATGCAGGATGCGGGCGGCGACTTCGTCGGTGCCGAGCTTCTCCAGCGAGCCGAGGATGGCTTCCAGCGAGCCCTGCACGTCGGCCTTGATGATCAGCGGGAATTCCTTGCGGCCCGCCGTCTTCAACTGCGACATCATCTGCTCGAGCGAGCCGCGCATGCCGGAGATCGAGGCAGCCGCGTTTTCGCGCTTCTGGTGCGCGCGGTAGCTGGTGACCTGGCGGGCACGGGCTTCGTTCTCGACCACTGCGAGACGATCGCCGGCTTCCGGCGGACCGTTGAAGCCGAGCACCTCGACCGGCACCGACGGACCCGCTTCCTGCACCGTCTCGCCCTGATCCGAGATCAGCGCGCGGACACGGCCCATCTCGGCGCCGGCGACGATGATGTCGCCGACACGAAGCGTGCCGCGCTGGACCAGCACGGTCGCGACGGGGCCGCGGCCGCGGTCGAGCTTGGCCTCGATCACGGTGCCTTCGGCCGGGCGCTCCGAATTGGTCTTCAGGTCGAGAATGTCGGCCTGGAGCGCGATCATTTCGAGCAGCTTGTCGAGATTGGTCTTGTTCTTGGCCGACACCTCGACGTCGACGACATCGCCGCCGAAGGATTCGACCTGAACCTCGTGCTGGAGTAGCTCGGTGCGCACGCGCTCGGCCTTCGCATCGGGCTTGTCGATCTTGTTGATGGCAACGATGATCGGCACCCGCGCCGCCTTGGCGTGGTTGATGGCTTCGACCGTCTGCGGCATCACGCCGTCATCGGCCGCAACCACCAGCACGACGATGTCGGTCACCTTGGCGCCGCGAGCGCGCATCGCGGTGAACGCGGCGTGGCCGGGCGTGTCGATGAAGGTGATCTTCTTTCCGCTTTCCGGCGACAGCACCTGATAGGCGCCGATATGCTGGGTGATGCCGCCGGCTTCGCCGGAGACAACATTGGCATGACGGAGCGCGTCGAGCAGCGAGGTCTTGCCGTGGTCGACGTGGCCCATCACGGTCACGACCGGCGAGCGCGGCTCGGTGTCGTTGGAATCGTCGATGGCGTCGAACAGGCCTTCTTCGACGTCGGAGGCCGCCACGCGCTTGACCGTGTGGCCGAGTTCCTCGGCGATGAGCTGCGCGGTGTCGGCATCGATCACGTCGGTGATCTTGTGCATCGCGCCCTGCTTCATCAGCATGCGGATGACGTCGACCGCGCGCTCGGACATGCGGTTGGCGAGTTCCTGGATGGCGATCGCTTCCGGAATGACCACCTCGCGGATCAGCTTTTCCTTCGGCTCGTTCGAGACATGACCCTTCAGGCGCTGGGTGCGGCGGCGGAACGACGCGATCGAGCGCTCGCGCACGTCGCCGGCGCTGAGCGCGGTGACGAGCGTCAGGCGGCCGCGTTCCTTCTGCGGACCCGGCTTGTGGGTGGTCTTCGGGGCTGCCACGGGACGCATGGCGCCGCCGGGACCGCGACGGATCTGGCGCGGACCATCATCCTCGTCCGGCCCGGCTGCAACGCCGGGGGCGCGACCCGGCGCACCGGCCGGCCGCTGTGCAGTCGTCGTGGCCGGTCGGGCTGTGGTCGTCGCCGGTCGCGACGTGGTCGGTGTGGAGCGCGGTGCGCTGGTGGCCGGCGCGGCTGTCGCAGCGCGCGCGGCAGACGGAGACGGCTCACCCTCGCCAAAACGCTTCTTGGCCTCGGTCTCGGCCTTGCGCTTGGCCTCCTCTTCGTGGCGGTGACGTTCTTCCTCGGCCTTGCGGCGGGCTTCAGCGGCGTCGCGCTCGACGCGCTCGGCGCTTTCGCGGATGGCGCGGCGCTGGGCTTCCTCTTCGGCCTGGCGACGTTCCTCGACCTCACGCACCTTGGCATCGGCGAGCGCGCTGGCACGCGCCGAACGCTCGTCCTCGGTCAGGGTCCGCAGCACCACGCCGGAACCGGCGTTGCGCGGCGGAGCAGCTTTCGGCACGGGACGCGGCGCCACAGCGGGCGCGGCCGGCGCCGGCTTCGCAACCTCAGCTGCCTGCGGCTCCGGGCCGTCGCCGATCCGGCGCTTGCCGCGCTTTTCGACCACGACCTGCTTGCTGCGGCCGTGGCTGAAGCTCTGGCGCACGGTGCCCGTTTCGACGCGCGGCTTGAGCGATAGCGTCTTGCTCGGAACGCTCAGCTTCTTGTCGCCAGGGGTCTTGGTATCAACCATTCAGCAGTCCTAATCCTGATCTTTGTTAACGTTGTGCGTTGCCGCACCGTCCTATCGGGTGGTCGTTGTCTCTCAGAAATCCTGGCCGCGCTTTTCGGCCGTCTTGTCATCGTCCGCCATCCGGTATCGGACCAGCATCTGGCTACGTGACAGGAATGACCGGCTCGCCGGGCCCGCGAGCAGCGCAGCATGTATCACATTTGACCGGGTAAGTGCCAAATCCAATTCTATCGATTTCAGCGCGGTGATGACGGGAATCTGCGGCTTGGCACCGCGATTTCCGGCATTTTGACGCGCCAGCGTGTCCAATTTGCGAATTCCGTCCGCGGCCCCGTCGCTGGCGTGGATCAGGACCTCGACCGTGCCTTCCCGCACGGCGCTCTCGACCTTGCCGAAGCCGGCTACGATCTGGCCCGCCTTGGCGGCGATTCCAAGGGCTTCCATCACGCTCCGAACCAGGAGCGCCTCGATGTCGGCGGGAAGCGTCTGAGGCGCGCGAAGCTCGCGCTTGAAGGCCTTGCTAAATTGGTGACGACGCACGGCTTCCGCAACCGTCTGTCGCGAGGCCGATATCCACATGCCGCGCCCGGGCAGCTTGCGCTTGAGATCGGGAACTATCTGCCCTTCCGGCGAGACAACGAAGCGGATCAGCTCGTCGATCGGCTTGACCTCGCGGCTGACCGCGCACATCCGCATGGTCGCGGACCTTTCGGTCCGCGGGCCATTGTCGAGATCGTGGTCATTATCCGCGAGCATCCGGTCGACATCTCCTGCCGCCCTTAAGCCGGCTGATCTTCGGTCGCCTCGGCCTCTTCGGCCGGCTTGGCCAAGTCGGCTTCGGTGATCCAGCCGGCCTTGACGCGGGCCTGCATGATCATGGCTTCCGCATCGTCGCGGGAGACGTCGAGGCCTTCGAGCGCGCCAGCGTACTTGGTCTGCTCGCCGCCTTCCTTGCGCTCGGTCCAGCCGACCAGGTCGTCGGTGGCGCAGCCGGCGAGGTCGTCGACGGTCTTGATGTCGTTCTCGCCGAACTTCACCAGCATCTTCGAGGTCACGCCGGGCACGTCCTTGACGGCATCATCGACGCCGAGTTCCTTGCGCCGGGCCTCGAGCTCGGCTTCCTGCTGATCAAGATATTCGCGGGCGCGATTCTGGAGCTCCTGTGCGGTCTCCTCGTCGAAGCCCTCGATGCCGGCAAGCTCCTTAATGTCCACCATGGCGAGTTCCTCGACCGAGGTGAAGCCTTCGGATGCCAGCAGCTGGCCGACAACCTCGTCGACGTTGAGCGATTCCATGAAGACGCGGGTGGAATTCTCGAAGTCGGCCTGACGGCGCTCCGATTCCTCCTGCTCGGTCAGGATGTCGATGTCCCAGCCGGTGAGCTGCGAGGCGAGGCGGACGTTCTGGCCGCGGCGGCCGATCGCCAGCGAAAGCTGGTTGTTGGTGTCGGGCACCACGACCTCGATGCGTTCGCGGTCCTCGTCGATGACGACCTTGGAGACTTCGGCCGGCGCCAGCGCGTTGACCACGAAGGTCGCGATGTCGGGCGACCAGGGAATGATGTCGATCTTCTCGCCCTGCAATTCGTTCACCACCGCCTGCACGCGCGAGCCGCGCATGCCGACGCAGGCGCCGACCGGATCGACCGAGGAATCGCGGGAAATCACGCCGATTTTCGCGCGCGAGCCGGGATCGCGGGCGACCGCCTTGATCTCGACGATGCCGTCGTAGATTTCCGGCACTTCCTGCGCGAACAGCTTGGCCATGAACTGCGGATGGGTGCGGGAGAGGAAGATCTGCGGGCCGCGGGTCTCGCGGCGGACGTCGAAGATATAGGCGCGGACGCGATCACCGTTGCGGAACACCTCGCGCGGCAGCATCTCGTCGCGGCGGATGATGGCTTCGCCGCGGCCGAGATCGACGATCACGCTGCCATATTCGACGCGTTTGACGACGCCGTTGACGATGTCGCCGATGCGGTCCTTGAACTCCTGATATTGCCGGTCACGCTCGGCCTCGCGCACCTTCTGCACGATGACCTGCTTGGCCGATTGCGCGGCGATGCGGCCATATTCCAGCGGCGGCAGGGTGTCGGCGATGGTGTCGCCGACCTGGGCGCCGGGATTGGCGCGCTGCGCGTCCGACAGCGAGATCTGGTTGGAATGGTTTTCGACCTTGTCGACCACCAGCATGTGGCGCGACAGCCGCAGCTCGCCCTTCTTCGGGTCGATCTCGGCATGAACGTCAGTTTCGCTGCCGTAACGAGCCCGCGCCGCCTTGGCGATGGCATCCTCCATCGCCGCGATCACGATGCCGCGGTCGATCGATTTCTCGCGCGCAACGGCGTCGGCGATCTGGAGCAGTTCAAGTCGATTGGCACTGACTGCCATGGCTAGTCTCCTTCGTCAGGCTCGATCTCGCCGCGCCGCGCACGTTCGGCAGCAAGGCGATGTTTCTTTGTATTGGTCGGGGCCGGCTTCTTCTTCTCCGGCCCGGTGTTCTTGGTCGTCTTCTCGCTGATGCTGGCGTGCGGTGCAGCCGGCGGCTCCAAGCCGAGATTACGTCGCATTTCGCGCGCCGCAGCCTTGCCACGGCGCATGGATTCCGCGATCAGCTCGTCGGTCAGCACCAGCCGCGCCTCGCCGATATCCTCCATCACCAGGAGGACCTCGGCATCGTCGTCACCCTTGACGTCGTCGCGCTTCAGCCGCACGCGGTCGCCCTCGACGCCTGCGAGCGTGCCGTGGAATCGCTTCCGCCCCTCATGGGCGGTTGCCATCTCGACCTTGACCAGGTGACCCGTATAGCGCTCGAAATCGGAGCGACGCACCAGCGGCCGGTCGATTCCCGGCGAGGAAATCTCCAGCCGGTAGGCGCGCTCGATAGGGTCGGCGACGTCGAGCACCGGCGACAGCGCCCGTGAGATCGCCTCGCAATCCTCGATCTGCATCGTGCCGTCCGGCCGCTCGGCCATGATCTGCACGGTGCAGCCGGCCTCGCCTGAAATGCGAATCCGCACCAGCCGGTAGCCCATGCCCTCGAGCACGGGACCGGCGACCGCAGACACCCGCGCCGCCACGCCCGGCTCGACCACGAGCCGCGGCTCGGCCAGCAATTCGGCATCCGTGGAACCAGGGTTCGGCTCGGTCATATCCAGGGTCAAGGCGCTCGATGGTTAAGGCTTGGTTACGATTTCAGGGCCCGCTTCGGAACTCTCTGTCCCAACAGGTGGTCGGCGGCGCATCTTCTGCCAAGCCACCTTCAGGTAATAAAAAAGAGCGGGTCCTTTCGGGCCCACTCTCACTACGCGGATCGCATGAGAAGATGAAGTTGGGGTCGATATAGCGCTTTCCACCCACCCGGACAAGGCCCATTGCAGCTTGCGGCGGGCCTTTTGCGACCCGGTCTGCGGCCGCTCGCGCAACGCTTCCTTCATCAAGGGGACCTAAATTCTCCGATTGTGGGGCGGCTTGAGCCTATGGCGCGCCCACGGCGTGCCAGATTCGAGTAGCGTTCCATGACCGGTGCCACGTCGCTTATTCCAGGACTGGACGATATCGTCAAACGCGGCGATCCGAGACGCCGCGGCGAGGTCGCGCGCGCCATCTCCGAATTGTTCTTCCACGACGCTGCAAACCTCCGTCCCGACCTCGTCGATCTCTTCGACAATCTCCTCATCGATCTCGTCCCGCATGCCGAGCTTGCCTCGCGCGTCGATCTCGCCGAGCGCTTCTCGCACCTGAACAATGCGCCGCCGCACCTCGTGCGCCAGCTCGCGCGCGAAAACGAGATCATGGTGGCGGGGCCCGTGCTGCGCCGCTCGCCCGTGCTCGATGATGCCGCACTGGTCGAGATTGCGCGGCTGAAGGGCCAGGGCCATCTGCTGGCCATGACCGAGCGTCCGACATTGTCGGCCGACATCACCGACGTGCTGGTCGAGCGCGGCGATCGCGACGTGGTGCGCCGTGCCGCCGGCAATGCCGGCGCGGCGTTCTCGTCCGGCGGCTATTCGGAATTGATCAAGCGCGCGGCGCAGGACGGCGTGCTGACGCTCAAGATCGGCCAGCGCGAGGATCTATCCGGCGAGCATCTGAAGGAGCTGCTGAACGGCACGCTCGACGTCATCCGCCGCCGCCTCTCCATCGTGGTCAACCCGGTGCGCCAGGTCGAAATCAAGCGCGCGATGGCTTCAATCGAGGAAGCCACGCAGCCGCCCGGGCCGCGGCGCGATTATTCGGCGGCGCAGCGCACGGTGCTCGGCCTGCATCGCGGCGGTCATCTCGGCGAAAGCGCGCTGCTCGGATTCGCCAAGGCGCACAAATACGAGGAGGCGATCGCCTCGCTCTCGGCGATGTCGGGCGTCAGGATCTCGATCCTCGACCGTCTGATCACGGGCGACCGCTACGATCCGATTCTGATCGTGGGGCGGATGTTGAACCTGGGCTGGCCCACGGTGCGCGCGCTCATCCTGTTGTGGTACGGGCCGCATCGCACGCCCGCCGATGCCGATATCGAGGCGGCGCGCATGAATTTCACGCGCCTGATGCCGGCGACGGCCGAGCGCGTCGTCAATTTCTGGCGCAACCGGCAGACGATCTAGACCCTGCGAAACCGCAGATACGCGGCCTTGCGTCCCTCGCGCGCGGCTTTGCGGCCGTAACGCGTCATGGTGTAGCCGTCCCAGGGGCGCCGGAAATCATCGGCGCGCTCGGCGAGCCACTGAAACTCCGGCGAGCGTGAAAGATGCGACAGTGTCCAGGCGCAGTAATCGTCGATGTCGCAGACGAAGCGGAATTCGCCGCCCGCCTTCAGCACGCGCGCCATTGCCGCGATCGTCCTGTCCTGAACGAAGCGCCGCTTCCAGTGCCTCCGCTTCGGCCAGGGATCGGGATGGATCAGGTCGATCCGCGACAGCGAGGCTTGCGGCAGCCAGGCCAGCAGCTCGGCGGCATCGCCGGCGAACAGGCGGATATTGCCGATGTTGCCGGCCTCGATCTGCGCGAGGATCTTCGCCATGCCGTTGACATAGGGCTCGCAGCCGATGAAGCCGGTCGCAGGAAAGTTTTGCGCCTCCGCCGCAAGATGCTCGCCGCCGCCGAAGCCGATCTCGAGTCGCACATCATCCGTTGCGGGAGCGAATATCTCGCCGGCATTCGCCGGCGCTTCACCTGCGATGTCGAGTGCGAGACGCGGCAGTAGATGGTCGATCAGCTCGGCCTGGTGCTGCCTGAGCTTGTGGCCCTTGCGGCGTCCGAAGAACGCGCGCTCGCTGTCGTCGCGCTCGGGATCTGATTTGCGCTCGGTCATTGCAGCGTCTGATACAGGCGATAGAGCAGCCGCGCGCGCGGTTCGAGCGAGGAAACATAAAGCTGCTCGTAATGGGTGTGCGCGCCCTTGCCGTCGACGCCGAGCCCGTCGAGCGTGCCGGTGTTGGCCGCAGTGAAATTGCCGTCCGAGCCGCCGCCGGTGTGGGTGTCGACCAGGTCGAAGCCGATCTCCGCGGCCAGCGTCCTTGCATGCTCGTACAGCGCTGCGCCGGAATTGCTCTTCTCATAGGGCGGACGATTGAGCTCGCCCGTGACCTTGACGCTGACGCCTTCGGTTTTCGATTTCAATCCAAGGATCCTGCCGACGAGCTCTTCCGCGTCCTTGAGGCTCGGTACGCGCAGATCGATCTCGGCATAGGCCTCCTCCGGCGTGACGTTGGGCCGCGTGCCGCCGCGCACCACGCCGACATTGACGGTGACGCCGCGTTTCAGATCGTTCATGCCCTCCAGCGCCTGGATGACATTGGCGAGCTCGCGGACGGCGCTGCGGCCGTCCTCGGGCCGCGTCCCGGCATGAGCGGGCACGCCCTTGATGAACGCCTGGAATCGTCCGACGCCCTTGCGTCCGGTGACGATCTTGCCGCCGTCGCGCGCCGGCTCCGTGACCAGCACGTATTTGGCCTTGCGTCCTTCCGTCTCGATGAGCGCGCGCGAGGTGGGGCTGCCGATCTCTTCGTCGGACGTGAATACATGCGTGATGCCGAGTGGCGAACTGTCGGCCGTGGCGCAAAGCGCGCGAAAGGCGTGATAGGCGATGTAGGCGCCGCCCTTCATGTCGTAGATGCCGGGACCGAACGCGCTGTTGCCTTCGACCTTGAAAGGAAGGCGTTCGATGAATCCCATGGGATGGACGGTATCGAGGTGGCTCAGCACCAGGATGCCCGGCCGGTCCTGGCCCCAGGTCGAGCGTGCCACGAGATGATCGCCGCAGCCATCGACGCCGGCGACGCGTTCGAGCGCGACGGGCAGATCGCGATATTGATCCGCGACCATCGAGATTAGCTTGTTGACTTGTTCAGGCACTTCCGTCGGCGTCTCGATCTCCACCCAGCGGCGGATGCCATCGAGAATAGTTTGATAGTCGAACAAATTGGAGCTCGCCATGGAAGCATCTAGGCCTTTGAATCGGATCATCTGAGAGGACGCATACCAGGGCGTGCCCGCAAATGACGACATAGGCCAGATTTGACGCCGCCTCAAACCGAATTGAGCTGACGTGTCAGCGCTTGTCGGGGCCCTCGCGGGCGGCGATCTGTTCGACGAGATCGACGATGGAGCGGCGCAGCTTCGAATCGGTGATTCGGGTGAACGCCTTGGTCAGAGCGAGCCCTTCGGAAGTCGCGAGAAAGTCGGAGACGTAGGAGGGCGAGGCGCCTTCCGCGAAGCCGTCCGGGCCGGCCACGCCGCTCGGGCCGCCCTCGAACAGGAACGACACCGGCACCTGGAGAATTTCGGCGATCTGCTGGATGCGGCTCGCGCCGACGCGATTGGTGCCCTTCTCGTACTTCTGAACCTGCTGGAAAGTCAGGCCCAAAGCATCGCCGAGCTTTTCCTGGCTCATGCCCAACATGATGCGGCGCATACGCACGCGACTGCCGACATATTTGTCAACAGGGTTGGGCGCTTTCGACATTTCCTCAGCCCTCCAAACACCACCCTCGGCGCAATGGGAAGTATTGCCTCAGGTGACAGCGACATCAAAACTCCACTCTGATTGGGGAAACATTGCGGAGAAATTTAGCAATGTACCGCTGTCTTGCGCAGCCGATGCAGAATGAGGAGCCCGGCTGCAGTCTGTCAACCGTGGGACTACGGTTGTCAAAGGTTTCCGGACGCGTCGGCAGTGATGGCGTGATCAGGGGTACGGTTTGGCAACACGTCGCCGTACCGCCAGAATCACAGCCAACGCAACGAGCACGGCCGCGGGCGCGTCGCCAACCCTTGCATAGATGGTCGGCGGGATTGCGGCGGGCAGGTTTGCATCCAAAATGCCTTCGATTCCGAGGCCGAGGCTGGCGATGGTTCGCCCCGCCGGATCGATCACCGCCGAGACGCCGGTATTGGCGGAGCGGACCAACGGCAAGCCGAGCTCGATCGCGCGCATTCGCGCTTGCTCCATGTGCTGGTAAGGGCCGGTCGAGATGCCGAACCAGCCATCATTGGTGAGGTTCACGATCCAGCCCGGGCGCTCGTTGCGCGCTGCGACTTCGCCGGGAAAAATCGCCTCGTAGCAGATCAGCGGCAGCGCTGGCGGCGCACCCGGCACCGGCAACGCATGCCGCACGGTGCCCGGAATGAAGCCGCCGCGTACCCGCGTGAGTTGCTCGAAGCCGAGCTTCTCCATCACGCTCTGGAAAGGAAGATATTCTCCGAACGGCACCAAATGCAGCTTGTCGTAGATGGCGAGCACGCTGCCGTCGTGGTCGATCACGTAGATCGAATTATAGGCACGCGTGATCGGCTTGCCCGGCGGCAGGTCAGGGGCGCGGACCGATCCGGTGATCAGCACCGTGCCCTTCGGCACCAGCTCGGTGATTTGCGCCATCGCGTCGGCTTCGCGGGTCAGAAAGAACGGAAACGCGGATTCCGGCCAGATCAGGATGGTGGCGTCGCGCACGCCGGTCGATTGCGGTCCGGAAGCGCGGTCCGACAGCGCGAGGTATTTCCTCATCACCTCCGCTTTGGCGGCGTAGTTGAATTTTGCGTCCTGCTGGAGGTTCGGTTGCATCAGACGCAGCTTGGCGCCCGCGACCATCGTGGTCGGATGCAGCGACAGGCGGATCGCGCCGAAGATGCCCATGACAATCAGCAGCGCGACCGCAGCGGCCGGCGCATGCCACGACAGGCGGCGATCGCGCGTGCGGTCGATCAGCACCGCTGGGCTCGCGAAGACCGCGACGGTGAGGAAGGTCATGCCCCACAGGCCGATCAGCGACGCCGTCTGCGCCAGCGGCAGCGGCTCAGATAGTGCATACCCGAAAGCGTTCCAGGGAAAGCCGCTCAGCGCGTGGCCGCGCAGCCATTCGCTGATGGTTAGGCTTGCCGCGAGCGCAAGCACGCGCGTGGCGTCCTTGCTCCAGAGCAGGCGGGCCGTGGCAAACCCGATCGCCGTGAAGACGGCAAGATAGGCCGGCAGGCCGAGCACGGCGAACGGTGTCAGCCAGGCAAAGACGTCGGCCTCGACGAAGAAGGCATAGCCGATCCAGTAGAGGCCGGGCACGAAATAGCCGAGCCCGAACCAGTAGCCGGTCAGCGCCGCCGCGGGGACGCCGCCGAGCCGGCCGGCGCCGGCGCCGTCGATCAGCCAGACCAGCACCGGGAAGGTGACGAACAGCACCGGCCAGGCGTTGAACGGCGCCAGCGCAAGAACCGACAGCGCGCCGGCCGACATTGCGACGATGGCGCGCTTCCATCCCCAAGTCAGGATGATGGCGAGGGCGATCTGACGAAGCCGCTGGAAGGGGCTCACTGGGAACCGGCCCCGTCGGCAGGCGGCGGAGTGGGCGTGTCACCGGAAGGCGTTTGTCCGCTCTCGGGCGCCGACTCGCGTCGGCGGCTCTCGCGCTGGGTGCGCGGCGCGGGACGCTCCTTCCGCGTCGAGATGCGCAGCCGCTTGACGCGGCGCGGATCGGCATCGAGTACCTCGACCTCGTAATTGCCCGGACCCGAGATCACTTCGCCGCGCACCGGCAGGCGGCCGACGAAGCTGACGAGATAGCCGCCCAGCGTCTCGACTTCCTCGCCGGCCTCGCCGGTGACGAAGTCCTCCCCGATCACCGTACGGACGTCGTTGAGGCTGGCGCGGGCGTCTGCGATGAAGGCGTTGTCGGGCAGGCGCACGATCGAGGGCGGCTCGTCGCTGTCATGCTCGTCGTCGATCTCGCCGACGATCTGCTCGACGATGTCCTCGAGCGAAACCAGTCCGTCGCTGCCGCCATATTCATCGACCACCAGCGCCAGGTGAATGCGCGTGGCCTGCATCTGCGCGAGCAGGTCGATCGCCCGCATCGACGGCGGCACATAAAGCAGCTTGCGGATGATACGCGCATCCTCGAGCGGCAGCGCGAGATCGACGGCGCGCAGGTCGAGCCCGGCCGGCAGCGGCTTCTTGCGCTTGGCCTTGGTGACTGGCGGCACGCGCGCTCGCGCCGTCATGAAGGCGAGCAGGTCGCGGATATGGACGATGCCGACGGGATCGTCGAGCGTCTCGTTGTAGACCACGAGGCGCGAATGGCCGGCGCTCTCGAAACGATCCATCAATTCGCCGAGCGGGATGTCGCGCTTTACCGCGATGATGTCGGCGCGATGCACCATGACGTCGGCGATGCGGCGCTCATGCAGGCTGAGGATGTTGCGCAGCATGGTGCGCTCGACGGTGGAGAAACCGGTGTCGTCAGGCGTCGTGGCGTTGAGCACGACTTGCAGATCGTCGCGCACCGATCCCGCCTTCCAGCCGAACAGCGTGCGGATGGCGCGCAGCAGCCAGCTTTCCGCGGTCGGGCGCATCACCTCGCCGGGCGTGACGACGACGGGCAGGTTGCGCGTGTTGCGCGGATTGTCGTGGGTCGGGTCGGAATCCGGCATCTCAATCCATCCGTCAGCGGTCGGCATAGGGGTCGGGGATGCCGAGATGAGCCAGGATCTGGGTTTCGAGCGCTTCCATCTCCTCCGCGTCGTCGTCATTCTCGTGGTCGTAGCCGACCAGATGCAGGAATCCATGCACGGCCAGATGGCTCAAATGGTGGTCGAACGGCTTCTGCTCCTCGTCCGCCTCGCGCCGCATGGTCTCGTAGGCGATGGCGATGTCGCCGAGCATGCGCGGCGCATCGCCCGGCTTCCACGCGCCCTCCGGCTGGAGCGCCGGAAACGACAGCACGTTGGTCGGCTTGTCGAGGCCGCGCCAGTTGCTGTTGAGCGTGCGGATGCCGGCATCGTCGGTCAGCATGACGGCCACTTCGGCCTCGGCGACGTCTTCGTCGACCGACTCGGCGGCGGCTGCGACCGCGCGCTGGATCACGGTCTCGGCGTCGGGCTCGCTCTGCCAGCAATCGGCGACGACGAGGACCTCGGTCATGGGAAGGTTGGGATGTGACATCGCTTTGTTCGGAACGAAGGGCGCTGTATGCGCGCCCGCATGATCCGGCTGTTGTCCCGTCAGGATCTGTTGCCGATGGACGGCCGCTGCGGCTGCCCTTCGTAGGCCGAGACGATCCGCGCCACGAGCTCATGGCGAATCACGTCCTCGGCGGTGAAATGAACTTGCGCAATGCCCTCAACGCCGCTCAGCAGCCGGGTCGCTTCCGCAAGGCCCGAGGTCTGGCCGTTGGGCAGGTCGATCTGCGAGGGGTCGCCGGTCACGATCATGCGGCTGTTTTCGCCGAGACGTGTCAGGAACATCTTCATCTGCATCGACGTGGTGTTCTGTGCCTCGTCCAGGATGATGGCGGCATTGGTGAGCGTGCGGCCGCGCATGAAGGCGAGCGGCGCAATCTCGATCTCGCCGGTCTGGAGCGCGCGTTCGACGATGCGCGCGTCCATGAGGTCATAGAGCGCGTCGTAGATCGGGCGCAGATAGGGATCGACCTTCTCGCGAAGGTCGCCGGGCAGGAAGCCGAGCCGCTCGCCGGCCTCGACCGCGGGGCGCGACAGGATGATCTTGTCGACCTCCTTGCGCTCGAACAGCTGCGCGGCATGCGCAACTGCGAGCCAGGTCTTGCCGGTGCCGGCGGGGCCGACGCCGAACACCAGTTCGTGGCGTTTCAGCGCGCGGATGTAGGAGTCCTGCGCGGCGGTGCGCGCCCGCACCGGGCGCTTGCGCAAATTAATGCTCTCGAAGGTCGACTTGGCCGATTTGGCATCGAACTCGAACAGCGATCCCTGCGCGATCACGGAGCGAATCGCGCCTTCGACCTCGCCCTGGTCGAGATCCTGTCCCTTCACCGCCTGGGCGTAGAGCATTTCCAGCACGCGGCGGGCGGCATCGCAGCCGTCGCGCGTGCCGCCGATGGTGATGTGGTTGCCCTTGGAATCCACGACCACGCCGAGCCGCCGCTCGATCTGCGCGAGGTTCTGGCCGTAGGGGCCGACGAGTGCGGACGCGGCGCGGTTGTCGTCGAAATCGATGACGACCTGGGTTTCCGGCGGTACCTGCATGTCGCGGTCAAATTTGCGGCTGGGAGCGAAGGAAGGCGAATCCGATGCGCTTTTTGGCAAGGGTTCAGGCTCCAGTGGCAATGGGGGATAAAGCGGGCTCGCGCCCAGTGCGCGGCGTCACGAGCTCACCGAGGAAGCTGTAGCGCTCGAGGCTGTCGATCCGGACCGGCAGGATCGTTCCGATGATATCGGGCGGCGCCATCACGTGGGCAGGCTGCAGGAAGGCGGTTCGGCCGACGATCTGGCCGTCCTTGCGTGCCGGGCGTCCGAACAGCACGTCGACCGTTGTGCCAATCGCGGCCTTGTTGAAGGCCGATTGCTGGCTGTCGATCAGTTCCTGGAGCCGCTCCAATCGCTGGTCCATCTCGGCGGGGGACACCGTCTCCTGCATGTCCGCGGCCGGCGTTCCCGGCCGGGCGGAGTATTTGAACGAATAAGCCGCAGCGTAGCCGATTTGCGTGACAAGTGCGAGGGTCGCGAGAAAATCTTGCTCGCTCTCGCCGGGGAAGCCGACGATAAAATCTGATGAAAAAGCAATGTCTTGGCGCGCGGCCCGGAAACGGTCGATGACGCGCCGATAATTATCGGCGGTATGTTTCCTGTTCATGGCCGCCAGAATCCGGTCCGAGCCCGACTGCACCGGCAGGTGCACGAACGGCATCAGCGCCTCGAGATCGCGGTGGGCCGCAATCAGGCTGTCGTCGACGTCGCAGGGATGGCTGGTCGAATAGCGCAGCCGCGCGATGCCGGGAATCCGCGCCAGGCGCTCGAGCAATTTGCCGAGCGGCCAGCTTTTTCCGTCGGGTCCGTCGCCGTGATAGGCGTTGACGTTCTGCCCGATCAGCGTCAGTTCGCGCACGCCGTTGTCGGCAAGCCGCGTCGCGTCGTCGATGATCTTCGTCACCGGACGCGAGACTTCGGCGCCGCGCGTGTACGGCACGACGCAGAAGGTGCAGAACTTGTCGCAGCCTTCCTGCACCGTGACGAAGGCGGAAATGCCGCGTGCGCGGATCGCCTCGGGTCTTGGCTGGGCCAGGAAGCCGAACTTGTCGGCGGCCGGAAATTCGGTCTCGATCGCGCGGCCTTCGGTGCCGGCGCGCTTCAACAGCTCCGGCAGATGATGGTAGCTCTGTGGGCCGACCACGACGTCGACGACAGGAGCGCGGCGCACAATCTCTTCGCCCTCGGCCTGCGCCACGCAGCCCGCGACTGCGATCTGCATCGCGCGGCCTCCGCGTGCGGCCTCGTCCTTGGCGACGCGCAGCCGGCCGAGCTCGGAATAGACCTTTTCGGATGCCTTCTCGCGGATGTGGCAGGTGTTGAGGATGACGAGGTCGGCGTCCTCGGCGCTGGCCGTCTCCACGAATCCTTCCGGGGCCAGCGTGTCCACCATGCGCTGGGCATCGTAGACGTTCATCTGGCAGCCGTATGATTTGATGTGCAGCTTGCGCGGCGGCGTCATGGAACCCGAAATTGAGGTGGAGGAAGGCCCTCAGATATAGGCTGGAGCGGCGAAAATCCAGCGAATGGACCCCACGGGGGCATTCCGGTCGCTTGTGGAGCGAGCAAAGTCGGAATCTCGACCCAAAAGCCCTGGATTCCGGCCTTCACGCGCGCTGCGCGTGCCCAGGAATGACGGTGATGGGGCGGAATCAGCCGGCCAAAGCGTCCGCCTCGACCCGCCGGACCAATTCCGGCAATTGCCGCATGTCGTCGAAGGTCAGGTCGGCGCCCGCCTGGCGCAACGTCTCGGCATGGCCGTCGTCGCAATGGCTGCCGCCGTGGAAGCCGAACACAGTCATGCCGGCCGCTCGCGCCCCGGCAATGCCGGCAAGGCTGTCTTCGATCACGACACAGCGATGCGGCGGCACGCCCATTTCGGAGGCCGCGAACAGGAACAGGTCCGGTGCCGGCTTGCCGTGTTTCACCTGCGAGGCCGAGAAGATGTTCGGCGCGAGGCGCTCATAGAGGCCCGTGCTTCCGAGACTCACTTGCATACGTTGATGCGATCCGCTGGAAGCGACGCAGACGTGCTGGGTGACGGTATCGAGAACGTCATGAATACCGCGGATCGCTTCGAGATCGGCTTCGAACGCGCGGAACAGCTCGTCCTGCAAGTCGCCGTGATAGGCCTCGGGCAGCTTGCGCCCGAGTTCGGACTCGATCTCGATATTGGCCTGCCGTGTCGATCGTCCGAGGAAACGCTCGAACACCTGCTCCGACGTGATCGGATAGCCGTGCCGGGTCAGCACATCCGCGTGCGCGCGGCAGGAGATCACCTCGCTGTCGACCAGCACGCCGTCGCAATCGAAGATGATGAGATCGACGGGCACTAGCGCATGATCCGAAAAAGCGTGCTCAAGACGTCGACTTGTCGTCGTCGAGCGGGACGCAATAGAGCTCGAGGCGATGGTCGACCAGCTTGTAGCCGAGCCTGCGGGCGATTTCGGCCTGCAGCTTCTCGATCTCTTCCGAGGTGAACTCGATCACCTTGCCGTCGCGCAGATTGATGAGGTGGTCGTGATGGCTGTCGCGCATCTGCTCGTAGCGGGCGCGGCCTTCGCGAAAATCGTGACGTTCGATGATGCCGGCATCCTCGAACAGCTTGACGGTGCGATAGACCGTCGAGATCGAGATCTTGTCGTCGACGGCGACGCAGCGCCGGTACAATTCCTCGACGTCGGGATGATCGACCGCCTCCGCAAGCACGCGGGCGATGACACGCCGCTGCTCGGTCATGCGCATGCCGGTGGCGGCGCAGCGTGCCTCGATGCCGGACGCGCTGGATGTGGGGGCTGCCGAGGAAGGTTTCAGTGCGGTCATAATTGTCTGCCTGACGGGGGCGCTTTGTGCCAACAATGTTACGACAAGTCACGTCGCATCAGAAGTGCGTTCAATTGTTCCCCGTTCGGCTGCTTATAGTAGCGTTCGCGGCGCCCGACCACCATGAATCCGGCCCGGTCGTAGAGCCGTCGCGCCGGCTGGTTGTTTTCCTCGACTTCCAGAAATATCGTGCGTACGCCGCGCCCTGCAAGGTGGCCGAGATGGGTCATCAGCAGCGTGCGGGACAGGCCGCGGCCGCGAAGGGCCGGGTCGACGGCAATGGAGAGGATTTCGGCTTCATCCGCGCCGATCCGCGACACTGCAAAGCCGACCGTCTTGCGGCCCAGGCGCAACCGATGCACCAGCGTGTTGCGCTCGCCGATCATGGTCTCGAACTCACCTTCGCCCCAGCCGCGCGCGAAGGATTCGCCGTGAAGCTGCGCCAGCCGCGCGGCGTCGCGCGCAGCAGCCGGCTCGACGGCGGCAGTGCCGCCGCGCCACCATTGCGACAACCATCTCATCATGGGGTCGCGGCTTGCGCTGCGCGTGGCGGCTGTGCTGCCGGCTTTGCATCGGGCGCGCGCAGATAAAACGGTCGCGCCGGCGTTGTTTCGGGATCGGCGGCCGCGCCGAGCCATGCGACCCAGCCGACGTCGGGCGCAGGCTGCGCGTCGACCGCAACCGGTTGCGGTGCGTCCTTTGGCCAGCGCTCGGCGAGGATATTTGCGGCATTGCCGACCAAATGCGGCGCGCCGAATTGCGAGGCCGCAATCGCCTCGTCGATGCTGGCCACGTTCGGCCGCACCAGCTGGCTGCCGTCGCCGGCGACGATCTGGAAATAGACGTGGTCGTGCCGCGCATCGATCGCCGAGATCACGGGCGTCGTTCCGCTCTGGCCGACGATGGCGGCAGCGTAGGCCGACAATGTCGTCAGCCCGACGGCCGGCCGTTTGGCCGCGAGCGCAAGGCCGCGTGCCGCCGAAATGCCGACGCGCAAGCCGGTGAAACTGCCGGGACCGACGGTGACGGCGATGCGGTCGAGCGAGGTGAAGGCCAGATTGGCTGATAGCATGACGCGCGCGATCATCGGCATCAGCGCCTCGGCGTGGCCGCGCTTCATCAGAAGCTGCTCCTGCGCAAGGAGTTCGCTGGCCTCGGTATCGAGCACGGCGGCCGCGCATGCTTCGAGCGCAGTATCGATGGCGAGGATCAGCATGGAACGATCATAGCATCATCCCGTCGTCATGGCCGGGCTTGACCCGGCCATCCACGACTTTGAGTCCCAAGAACGTGGATGCCCGGGACATCTAGCGCGAAGAACGCGCTTCGCGCTTTTGCCCGGGCATGACGGTGTTCAACTCGATCGTCGAACGCGCAATCACATCGGCCGGACTTCGACCACGTCGGGCACGAAATGCTTGAGCAGGTTCTGGATGCCGTGCTGGAGCGTTGCGGTCGATGACGGGCAGCCCGAGCAGGCGCCCTTCATGTTGAGATAGACAATGCCGTCCTTGAAGCCGCGGAAGGTGATGTCGCCGCCGTCATTGGCGACCGCCGGCCGCACGCGGGTCTCGATCAGGTCCTTGATCATGTCGACCGTCTCGGCATCGGCCTCGTCGAAGAACTCGTCCGCGTAGTCGAGGTCGCTATCGCTTGGCGCCGCGCCGTCGGCGAGCAGCGGCGCGCCGGACATGTAGTGCTCCATGATGGCGCCGAGAATCGCTGGCTTGAGCTGCTGCCATTCACCGCCCGCCTTGGTCACGGTGATGAAGTCGGAGCCATAGAATACGCCGGTGACGCCGGGCACCTCGAACAGCTTTTCGGCGAGCGGCGAGCGCGTGGCGGCTTCGCGGCTCGAAAACTCCATCGGGCCGCCGTCGGTCACGACGCGGCCGGGAATGAACTTGAGCGTGGCGGGATTGGGGGTGGCTTCGGTCTGAATGAACATGGCTTTCTCCGGACGTCGCCGGTTCAAGGCCGGCGCGCAGGCTATCCACTAGCAGATGGCGACGGGGAACGCACGGTCAAGGGGTGGCGGGAAATTCACCCATCACTTTCAGCGGGTTAGGCTCCTCTTACCCTCCCCTGGAGGGGGAGGGTCGATCGCGCGAAGCGCGAGCGGGGTGGGGTGATCTCTCCCCACGGGCAGCGTGAGAGGTGGAGAGACCTTCACCCCACCCCGTCTCATGTCTCGCTTCGCTCAACATGAGCCGACCCTCCCCCTCCAGGGGAGGGTAAAGAGCAAGCTACGACAGTGAATCCACGCTTTGGTCGCTCAGGGCGCCGGAAATAATCGTCACGGGAACGGGGAACGTGCCGAGCGCATGTGCGAGCAGTGTGACCAGCGGCCCCGGGCCCTCGGCGCCGGGATTGGCGGCCAACACCAGCATGGCGATGTCGGGATCCTCGTCGATCACCGCGAGCAGCTGTTCCATCGGCGCGCCTTCGCGGATCACCCGTTCCGGCGTAATCGCGGCAATGCCGTTGGCGCGGCCGGTGGCGCGGTCGAGCGCGGCGTTGGCCTCCTCATGCGCCTCGGCGCGCATGATGTCGGCGACCCCCAGCCATTGCTGGTTCTGGTCCTCGATCTCGATGATGCGCAGCATCACCACGCCGCCGCCGGCCCGGATCGCCCAGCGGCTGGCGTAATAGACCGCGCGATCCCATTCGGCAGTGTCGTCGACGATGACAAGGCATTTGGGCTTGTGACCCGGCTCGAAGCACTGTCGCTTGCTGGTCATGCATGTCCCGGCGTGAGCACGGCTGGCATGCTGCCACACTCCATCATGCTTTGGGAGAGGGAAGGTCGGCCGGCGCCCGGGGGTCGCGAACGCAACAATCAGCGCGGGCGGATGAAGCCGACGATGTCCTTGGAGAGCTTCATGGTCTCGTCGGCGATCGCGCGGGCCCGGTCGGCGCCGCCGTTCAGGATCGCGTCGATATGGCCGGGGTCGGCGACGAGGCGCTTCATCTCGCCGGCGATCGGCGAAAGCTTGGTGACGCACAGCTCCACCAGCGCGTTCTTGAAGCTGGAGAACTGGCCGCCGCCGAAATCGCGCAGCACCTCGGCCTTGGAGCGGCCGGAGAGCGCGGCGAAAATGCCGACGAGATTGTCGGCCTCGGGACGCGCTTCCAGACCCTTCTCTTCGATCGGCAGCGGTTCCGGATCGGTCTTCGCCTTGCGCACCTTCTGCGCGATGGTGTCGGCGTCGTCGGTCAGATTGATGCGCGAATTGTCCGATGCGTCCGACTTCGACATCTTCTTGGTGCCGTCGCGCAGGCTCATCACGCGCGTCGCGGGTCCCGTGATCAAGGGCTCCGGCAGCGGGAAGAACAGGCCGTCATTGGCGCCGTGGCCGCGGATCGAGTCGCCGAAATCATTGTTGAACTTCTGCGCGATGTCGCGCGAGAGCTCGAGATGCTGCTTCTGGTCCTCGCCGACTGGCACGTGGGTGGCGCGGTAAAGCAGGATGTCGGCGGCCATCAGCACGGGATAGTCGTACAGCCCGACCGAGGCGTTCTCGCGGTCTTTGCCGGCCTTCTCCTTGAACTGGGTCATGCGGTTGAGCCAGCCCATGCGCGCGACGCAGTTGAAGATCCAGGCGAGCTCGGCATGTCCCGAGACCTGGCTCTGGTTGAACACGATCTGCTTGTTCGGATCGATGCCGCTGGCGATGAACGCCGCGGTCACCTCGCGGGTGTTGCGCGCGAGCTCGGCCGGTCCGCCCCAGACGTCCAGCCCTTGCGTGATCGCATGCATGTCGACGACGCAATAGATGCAGTTGTGGGTTTCCTGCAGCTTCACGAAGTTGACGATCGCGCCGAGATAATTGCCGAGATGCAGATTGCCCGTCGGCTGGACGCCCGAAAAGACCCGTTCAACGAATGGCATGTTAAGCTTTCCTGGCAAGCTTTCCTGGAGGTAATCGGCCGTCGTTTCCAACAGCGGCGCAGCGTCGTCAAGTGTAATTCCACCTCTCCCATAGGGAGAGGTCGCGCCGAAGGCGCGGGTGAGGGGTTAGGCTACAACGAGAGACCGGGTCCCTCACCCGATTTGCTGTGCAAATCGACCTCTCCCGATGGGAGAGGTGAAGGGTCCCTCGACGAGCTACTCTAATGCCTCGGACGCTTCAGGGCGCTAACCGCCTCGCGCCAGGAGGCGACGCTGAGGATATGGAGGAGCAGGCCGTAGACGGCGATTCCCGCCGCGATCTGCAGGCCTAGCGCGATAAAGCGGATGACGCCGTAGCTGCCGGCAGGGATGAAGCCCGCGGTCAGCCAGAGCAGGGCGCCCATGACGGCTGCGGCGAGTACGATCCGCGGCAGCCTTTTGCGGGCGGCTGCGTCGACCGAGAAGCCGAACTCGGTGGTGCCCTTTCGCAGCAGGGCGAGCGCGCTGCTCCAGGCGCCCGCGGCGATGCTCGCGGCGATCCCGGTTGCGCCGAAAAAATGGCCGAGCAAGACCGCGAGCGCGACGGCGATCACAAATCCCTTGGCGGTTGCAAGCAGCGGCGTCATCGTATCGCTGCGGGCGTAGAAGGCCGGCGACAGCGCCTTGATTAGCACATGAGCCGGCAGGCCCAGCGCCAGCCATTTCAGCGCATGCGCGGTGGCTGCGCTGTCACCGGCACCGAAGGCGCCATGTTCGAACAACAGCCGCACGATCGGCTCGGCCAGCACGATCAGGCCGAGCGTGGCGGGCAGCGCCAGCCCGGTTGCAAGCTCCAGCGCACGCGATTCCGCATGCGCCACCGCGTTGCGGTCGCAGCTAGCCACCGCACGCGTCAGCTCCGGCACCAGCACGGTACCCATGGCGACACCGACGATGCCGAGCGGCAGCTCGATCAGGCGGTTGGCGAAATAGAGCCATGAGACCGCGGACGGCGTGGCCGAGGCGATGATCGCGCCGGCCACCATCAGCCATTGCGGACCCGAGCTCGCGATCATGCCGGGAACGGCCTTGGCGAAAAAGCCGCGCATCTCCTTGTCGAACGTCGCGCGCAGCGGCGTTGCCAGTCGCGCACTCCGCTGCGACAGCAGCATCAGGAGTTGCAGCAGGCCGGCGAGGCCGACGGTGGTAGCCAGCATCCACGCGGCGAAGACAGCGTCGGCGTGGCCGAACAGCAGTGCCGCGATCGCGGCGATCAGCGCGATGTTGAACAGCAGCGGCGAGAACGCCGTGAGCGCAAAGCGCCCCTGCGCGTTGAGCAGTCCCATCAGCACGGTGACCGGGCCGGCGAAGGCGAGATAGGGCAGCATCAGCCGCGCATTCTGAACGGCGAGATCGAGCGTGCCGCTACCAAGAAATCCGGGCGCAATGACCGTGATGATCAGCGGCATCAGGAGCGCAATGACGATCGAGATTCCGATCAGGGCCGCACTGACCGTGCCGAGCACGCGTCCTGCGAATGCCGCTGCGGCCTTCTCGCCACCGCGCTCGCGGATGCGCAGCCAGGCTGGGATCAGCGCCGCGTTCAGCGCTCCCTCGCTGAGCAGACGCCGCACCACGTTGACGAGCTGAAACGCCGCCAGAAACGCATCCGCCACAGCGCCGGTGCCCAGCAATGCGGCAATCATGGAATCGCGCGCAAAACCCAGTAGCCGCGAGGCCAGTGTTCCCGTAGATACCGTCAGGAAGGAGCGGATCATCTGGCGTAATAATACCGTTGCTTGCTCGGGCACGGCCGGTCGTGATAGGCCGCGGGCTACATTTTCAGGCCGACAGGAAGCGGATTTTCCGCGAGATCGCAATCGGGCAACGGGATCAAAGTGAATGGCTGACGTGAAATATGACGTTCTCGGCATCGGCAACGCGCTGTTCGACGTGCTGGTCCGGACCGACGAGGCCTTTCTCGCCCGGCACGGCATGACCAAGGGCAGCATGTCCCTGATCGACGAGGCCCGCGCCGCCGCCATCTACAAGGACATGGGTCCGGCCACTGAAGTCTCTGGCGGCTCGGCTGCCAACACCATTGTCGGCATTGGTAGTCTCGGTGCCCGCGCGGCCTATGTCGGCAAGGTCAAGGACGACCAGATCGGCAAGCTCTACGTCCATGACATCCGCGCCGCCGGCGTCGCCTTCAACACGCCCGCCGCCAAGGACGGCGCCGCCACCGGCTGCTCCTACATCCTGGTCACCGCGGACGGCGAGCGGACCATGAACACCTATCTCGGCGCCGCGCAAGATTTGTCGCCCGCCGACATCGACCCGGCCGAAATCGCCGGCGCCGGCATCGTCTATCTCGAGGGCTATCTCTGGGACCCCAAGAATGCCAAGGACGCTTTCGTCAAGGCCGCCAAGATCGCCCATGACGCAAAGCGCAAGGTGGCGCTGACGCTGTCGGATTCGTTCTGCGTCGATCGCTACCGCGACGAGTTTCTGGCGCTGATGCGCAACGGCACCGTCGACATCGTCTTCGCCAACGAATCCGAGCTGCACTCGCTCTACACCACTTCGGACTTCGATACCGCGCTCAAGCAGCTGCGCAACGACGTCAATCTCGGCGTGGTCACCCGCAGCGAGAAGGGCTGCATGGTGGTGTCGTCGGAAGACGCGGTCGCCGCGCCCGCGTTCCCGATTGCCCAGCTGGTCGACACCACCGGCGCCGGCGACCTCTTCGCCGCCGGCTTCCTGTTCGGCCTCGCACGTAACCTTGCGTACAAGCAGTGCGGTGAGCTCGGTGCGCTGGCGGCTGCCGAAGTGATCCAGCACATCGGCGCGCGCCCGCAAGTGTCGCTGAAGGAGCTCGCCGAGCAGCGCGGGCTGACGGGGTAGTCTCGTCTCTCTCCCGTCATTGCGAGCGAAGCGAAGCAATCCAGAGTCTTTCCGCGGAGACAGACTGGATTGCTTCGCTCCGCTCGCAATGACGATGTGGAGGCGGGTGCGCGCCTCACTCTCCGCTGTCATCGCCCGGCTTGACCGGGCGATCCAGTAATCCGAGACGGCAGAGGAATACGGAGAACCCGCGGCGTACTGGATTCCCCGCTTTCGCGGGGAATGACAGTCTTTGTGTGGTGAAAGACGGGGCCCTCACGCCGCCTTCTGCCCGCTCCCCGCATCGAGCCCGGCATACACCCCGCGCTCGAACCCAGCGAACGTCTCCAGGCACTTGGCGTCGACGAACGGCAACACCTGCATCAGGATCACGCCGGAAACATCGCGCGCCGGATCGATCCAGAAATAGGTGTTGGCGAGACCAGCCCAGGCGAGGCTGCCGGCGCTGCGGCCTTCCGCCGTCTTGGCGGTGTTGATCAGGAAGGAGAGCCCCCACTTCTTCACGATGTCGGGAAAGAGATCGACGTCGTTCGTGTACATGGGTGCCACCGTCGTCATCTTGCCAATGGTGAGATCGCCGATGTGGTTCTGGCCCATCAGAGCGACCGTCTCGGGCTTCAGCACCTGATTGCCGTTGCCGCGGCCCTTGTTCAGGATCATCTGGGTGAACTTGATGTAGTCGCCGGCAGTGCCGTAAAGGCCGCCGCCGCCCATATGGAATTCCGGACTCTGTTCGATCTCGAACGGGATCGGCGCCAGCGATCCATCCTCGCCGCGTGCATGCGTGGCGACCAGCCGCTGGCGCATGTTGTCGGTGATCTTGAAGCCGGTGTCATTCATGCCCAGCGGCGTGAACACGTGGTCGCGCAGATAAGCGTCGAGCCGCTGACCACTCACGGCTTCCACCGCCTTGCCGACGAAATCGATGTTGATGCCATATTCCCAGCGGGTGCCGGGATCAGACATGATCGGCGTCTTCAACGCGACGTTCTGGCAGGAGAAGATGTTCGGGGTTCCAGTCTTCTCCAGATATTGCGCGCAGTCGCCGTTCCATACGTTGTAAGCAAAGCCGGCGGTGTGGGTCATGAGCTGGCGCAGCGTGATCGGCCACTTGGCCGGCCGCAGCTTCGGCTCGCCATTGGCGTCGAAGCCTTCGAGCACCTGCGGCGAGGCGAGATCGGGCAGCACCGATCCGATCGGCGCATCCAGCGACAGCTTGCCTTGTTCGACCAGTTGCATCGCGCCTGTGGTCGTCACCGCCTTCGTCATCGATGCGATCCAGAACACGCTGTCCGTGGTCATCGCATCGGGCTTGGACAAATCGCGCTTGCCGAACGCGCCCTGGTAGAGCACTTCGCTGCCGCTGGCGGCAATCGCCACAACGCCGGGAATCTCTTTTGCGTCACTCTTCTTGCGCAGGACTTCGTCGATCTCTGCTTGGTTTTGCATACGCGTTTCCTCCGGTTTTATTATTGTTGGAAGTGATCGATTGTCCTCCCGCATGCTCCTCGCGGCAAGCACATCCACGTACCTGCGCCGGTCGCGATGTCGTGACTTGACGGTCCGTGCCTGACGCACGACGACAAGGCGACTGGACTGCAACACTTCGTCACAATCTGCGGTGGATGGCCGCACTTCGCGGTGACCCGGGATAGGCCGAGGCGATATGTTTCGAGCGCTTTCGAGCACTTGAAACATATTGTGCGTTGCGGCGTTCAGCACCCGGCCCAATCGCGCGGCCGACGTTAAGACTTGATGCAAATTTGGCGGTCATAGGCCGCGAGGGGACCCTTGATGATTTCGACCTGGAGCGAATGGAAGCGCTATCCCCGTCCCGGACGGGGCGAGAACCTCGAGGCGCCGATCGCGCCCGGCATCTACGAGGTCCGCATCACCGGCACCGGCGCACTCTATTCCTTCGGCGCCGTCGACAATCTGGCACAGGCGCTGGCACTGCTGCCGGTTGGCGCGAAATCTTGGTTCGGCCGCCGCGACACGTCCGACGCGCCCGATCTCGAATACCGCACCTGCGCAACCTCCTCGAAGGCCGACGCCAAGGTGGCCGCAGAACGCATGATCGGCCGGCGCGAGACCTATATGAGCGGCGCGGCCTGACGCCGGGCTCCCAAATTTCCTCATAGGCAGATGCGCGTTGCGGGACGGTGCATTGCGCGCCGCTTGTCCCTATATTCCGGCCGATCCGATCGTCCTAGGGAGTAACGCCATGACCCCGACCGCCGCCGCACGCGCTCAGCACACCACCGCCGCCCTGCGCGGCCGGTTGAAGGACCCGTCGCTGCTGAAGGAGGCCTGCTACATTGATGGCGCCTGGGTCGGTTCGCCGACGTTTGCCGTGAACAATCCGGCGACCGGCGTCGAGCTCGCAAAGGTGCCGCAGCTTTCGGCCGATGATGCCACCAGGGCCGTGGAGGCCGCCGAGCGCGCGTTCCCGGCCTGGGCCAAGCAGACCGCCAAGCAGCGCTCCAACATCCTGCGCAAATGGTTTGAGCTGATTATCGCCAACCGCGAGGACCTCGCGCTGATCCTCACCTCCGAGCAGGGCAAGCCGCTCAGCGAGGCGCTCGGCGAGGTCGACATCGGCGGCGCCTATGTCGAATTCTTCGCGGAGGAAGCGCGCCGCGTCTATGGCGAGACCATTCCGACCCAACGCCCCGATGCGCGCCTGCTCGCGATCAAGCAGCCGATCGGCGTCTGCGGCGCGATCACGCCGTGGAATTTCCCGAACTCGATGATCACGCGAAAAGTCTCGCCGGCGCTCGCGGCCGGCTGCACCGTGGTGCTCAAGCCCGCCAACGAAACGCCGTTGTCGGCGCTGGCGCTTGCGGTGCTGGCGGAGAAGGCCGGCGTGCCCAAGGGCGTGTTCAACATCATCACCGGTGATGCGCCGCCGATCGGCAAGGTGCTGTGCGAGCATCCGGCGGTGCGCTTCGTCGGCTTCACCGGCTCGACCGCCGTCGGCAAGATTCTCTACCAGCAGGCCTCCGTCGGCGTGAAGCGGCTCGGCCTCGAGCTCGGCGGCAATGCGCCGTTCGTGGTGTTCGACGACGCCGACATCGATGCGGCAGTCGAAGGCGCGATCGTCTCGAAATACCGCAACATGGGCCAGACCTGCGTCTGCGCCAACCGCCTCTACGCCCAGGACAAGATTTACGACGAGTTCGTGCAGAAGCTGTCGAAGAAAGTTGCCATGATGAAGATCGGCGACGGCACCGAGAGCGGCGTCACCCAGGGTCCGCTGATCAACATGAAAGCGATCGACAAGGTCGAACGCCACATCGCCGATGCGGTGAAGCGCGGCGCCAAAATCGTCACCGGCGGCAAGCGCAGCGAGCTCGGGCGCTCCTTCTTCGAGCCGACCGTGCTCGCCGAGGTCAAGCCGGATTCGCTGGTGGCGCAGGAGGAAACGTTTGGCCCGCTCGCGCCGGTGATCCGCTTCAAGGACGAAGCCGACGTCATTGCGATGTGCAACGCCTCGCCGTTCGGCCTCGCCTCCTACTTCTACGCCCGCGATCTCGGCCGCGTCTGGCGCGTCGCCGAAGCGCTGGAATCCGGCATGGTCGGCGTCAACACCGGCCTGATCACCACCGAAGTCGCGCCCTTCGGTGGCGTCAAGGAAAGCGGCCTGGGGCGCGAAGGCTCGCATCACGGCATGGAAGAGTATGTCGAGATCAAATACGTGATGATGGCGGGGGTGTAGGGCCGTAGTCTCGTAGCCCGGATGGAGCGAAAGCGTAATCCGGGGCCTCCGCGGCTCGTGGCAAAATCCCGGATTGCGCTTCGCTCCATCCGGGCTACGTCACCATCAGCGCCGCAGCACCGAGATCGTGCGGTTTGCAAATGTCAGCCGCTCGGCCATCACCGAGACGAAATACGTCAGCAGCTTGTGGCTGAGCGCGGGATCCTCGCTCTTGATCGCGTCGAACTGGTGCATGTTCAGCACATAGAGCACGCTGTCGACTTCGGCCTGGATGGTGGCGCTGCGCGGGGTCTGTGACACCAGCCCCATCTCGCCGATCGTGGTGTAGCGGCCGAGGCTGCGCACGCGGGTGGTGCGGTCGTCGTCGGCCGGGATCATGATGCCGACGCGGCCGTCGAGGATGAAGTGCATGGAATCGGCGGGATCGCCGGCCTGCACGATGATCTCGCCGGCCTCGACCTCGAGGCGCTGGCAGCGGCGGATCAGCTCGTCGGCGTCGTCCTCGCTGTCGAGCATCCCCGTGAACCAGTCGCGCAGGCTCGCTTCCTCCCGTGCCAGCTCCTGGTGCTGCGCGATGAGTTCGTTCTCGCACCACTCCAGCGCACGATCGAGCTCGGGAATGACGGTGACGCCTGCGCCGATGAAATCGCTGGAGCGCAGCACCTTCTCGGCCGCGGCTGACAGGTGCACCAGGATCAGCTCGACGCCGAGATCACCCGCGCTGCGTTTGATCTGGGCGAAACTGTAGGCGGCCGAGGAATCGACGCCGGTGACGAGCTTGAAGTCGAACAGCAGATAGCGGCACTCCGGGCGCTGCTGGAGCAGCAGCTTGACGTGCTGGAAGAGCCGGTTGGCGGAGCCGAAGAACAGGTAGCTCTGGAGATTGAGGCCCTGGATCTTGCCGCCATGGGCCAGCAGCACCTGCTGGTCGTCGCGCGAGCGGTCGAGCGAAGAGCGATATTCGGAACCGTCAAAGCTGTATTTGATCGATTCGACCCGCGCCGCGCTGAACGCGAAGGTCGCGCAGCCGATGACGACGCCGATCAGGATGCCGGGCACGAAGCCCCAGGCGACGATGATCGCGATGATGGCGACCAGCGACAGATATTCGAGCTTCGAGAGCCGCTTGCGCGACTCGATCAGCCATTTGTGCAGCTGGTCGGCGCCGAGATAGAGCAGCAGCCCGCCGAGCACGAATTTCGGCATGAAGCCGAGTAGCTCCGGTGCGACGGCGAGCATCAGCAGCGACATGGCTGCAACCGTGAGTCCGGACAGGCGCCCGCGGCCGCCGCTGGAGAAATTGAGGATCGAGCGGCTGACCGAGACACAGCCGGCATAGCCGGCGAGGGCGCCGGTCAGAATGTTGGCGGCGCCGGTGACGTTCAGCTCGCGCTCCAGATTGGCCTCGCGATGCACGGCGACTTCGATTCCCGTGGTATTGAACAGCGTGCTGGAGGCTGTGACGAAGATGACGGCGACCAGATTGCCGAGCAGGTCCGGTACTGCGGACCAGGGATAGCGGGCAAGATCCTCGGTGTGCCAGGGCAGCATGAACGCCGCCGGCGGCGGGGGCTGGAAGGTCCAGCCCATGGCGCGCGCCTCCTCCGGCGAGATGCCTGTGATCCAGAACGCCAGATGTGCCGTGAGCATGCCCCCGATCAGGATGATCGGCAGTCCGAACGGGCTGCGCGAACGGTGCCAGGTCAGGTACAGCACCAGCGCCATCACGCAGGCGGCGCCCAGTTCCGAAAGCGTGACGCCGTTGGTCAAGTGCAGCAGCGTGGCCAGCTGCACGGGATGATCGGTGATCACCCGGATCGCACCCAGCACAATCAAAAGCCCGGTGGCGCCGAGGAAGCCGCCGATCACCGGATATGGCACGTAGCGGATGGCGCGGCCCATCCGTGTCAGTCCCAATCCGCACAGCACTACCCCGGTCAGCACGGTCGACAGGCCAAGCGTGATCAGGACGGGCGGGAGCAGGGGTAAATGCGCCGCTTCGATGCGTTCGACCAGCGAGGCGGCCATGATGCCCGTCACCGCGGCGGTCGAGCTGTCGGGGCCGGCGACTGCAAAGGGCAGGGAGCTGCCAAGTCCGATGGTCGCCGCAAGCACCGCGGAGCTGATGAAGGTCGCGGCAATGCCGTAGGACAGAAAAGGCGACAGCGGGCCGGCGAAGATCAGCAGCGCATAGGACAGCCCGAAGGTGACGGTCAGGACGCTGGCGGCCCCTCCGCCCAAAATATCATTCAGCGCACGCTTGAGCGACGGATTGACCCCGGTAACCGGACCGAAGTCAATTGCTGGATCTGTCACGTCCTGACACTCGCTCATGAAAATTGCCGTCCCAGAGGTAGAGGACTGCGAGCCTAGCGCAAACAGGATTCTTTCAAGTGTGAAATTGCCGATAGTTTTCGGGGCGACCTCGGCAGCGATCTAGAGGGCCGGACCTCCCCACGTCATTGCGAGCGGAGCGAAGCAATCCAGGATCCCGCCGCGGAGACAGTCTGGACTGCTTCGCTGCGCTCGCAATGACGAAGTGAGGCGAGAGGCAAGCCTAAATCTTCAGCTCTTTCCCCGTCACCCGCCGATACGCTTCCAGATACCTCTTGCTGGTCGCCTCCACCACGCTTGCGGGCAATGGCGGCGGCGGGGCGTCGCCGTTCCAGCGGCCGGCGCGGCGCTCGACATCGAGATAGTCGCGCAGCGGCTGCTTGTCGAAGCTCGCCTGTGGCTGGCCGGGCCTGTAGGCGTCGACCGCCCAGAATCGCGATGAGTCCGGCGTCATCACCTCGTCGATCAGGATGATGCGTCCGTCCTTGTCGCGGCCGAATTCGAACTTGGTGTCCGCGATGATGATGCCCTGTTCGCGCGCCAGCTCCTCGCCCAGCGTATAGACCGCGCGCGTCATGCTCTCGAGCGTATAGGCAGTCTCGTCGCCGACGACCTCGCGCATCCGCGCGATGGTGATGTTCTCGTCATGGCCGGTCTCGGCCTTGGTCGCTGGACTGAAGATCGCCGGGTTCAGCTTCTCGCTCTCGACCAGCCCAGCCTTCAGCTTCTCGCCCGCGAGCGTGCCGTTTGCCGCATATTCCTTCCAGGCCGATCCGGAGAGATAGCCGCGGATCACGCATTCGATCGGAAACACGGTGGTGCGGCGGCAGAGCATGGCGCGGCCGAGAATCTCGGCGCGATGCGGCTTCAAGGCCGGCACGGCTGCGATGATCGCGTCGGTGTCGGCGCTGATCATGTGATGCGGCACCACGCCTTCGAGCTCGCCAAACCAGAACGCGCTCACTTGCGTCAGCACCGCGCCCTTCATCGGGATGGTCTCGCCCATCACGACGTCGAAGGCGCTGATGCGGTCGGTGGTGACGAGCAGCAGGCGGTCGTCGTCGACGGCGTAGATATCGCGGACCTTGCCGCGCCCGATCTTGGGCAGGGGCAGGTCGCTGGTGAGCATGGTGGTCATCGGAAAAACTTTCGCAGGCAGGCTTTCGCGCGGAAAATCCAGCCGCGCCGGACAGCGCGACCGGAAACCGGATTAGCCTATTCCGGCAGCGGAATGAACTCATGTTCCTGCGGAACCGCCGCAAAGCGGCCGGTTTTCCAGTCCTGCTTGGCCTGCTCGATCCGCTCTTTGCTGGAGGAGACGAAATTCCACCAGATGTGGCGCGGCCCTTCCAGCGCATCGCCGCCGAGAAACATCATCCGCGTGGCCTTCAGCGCCTTCACCGTGATGCGGTCGCCGGGCCGGAAGATCAGCAGCCGTGGCCCCTCATAGCGCTCGCCCGCGATCTCGACCTCGCCGTCGACGACGTAAATGGCGCGCTCCTCGTGATCAGGATCGAGCGGCACGCTTGCGCCCGCAACAGCCGTGACCTCGGTGTAGAACCAGGGCGACACCATCGCGACCGGCGAGGCGATGCCGAACGCGGAGCCCGCGATCACCCGCGCGGTGAAGTCGCGCTCCGAGATCATCGGCAAATCGCCCGCGCCGTAATGCTGGAACGACGGCGCGATCTCTTCCGAGCCGGCCGGCAGCGCGATCCAGCTTTGCAGTCCCAGCATCTTCTGGCCCGAGGCGCGCTGCGCATCCGGCGTGCGTTCGGAATGCGCGATGCCGCGGCCTGCCGTCATCAGGTTCATGGCGCCGGGCTGGATCTCCCGGACGTTGCCCTCGCTGTCGCGATGCATGATCGCGCCGTCGAACAGATAGGTGACGGTGGCAAGCCCGATATGCGGATGCGGCCGCACGTCCATGCCTTTGCCGGACATGAACTGGACCGGGCCGAAATGGTCGAAGAAGATGAAGGGACCGACCATCTGCCGCTTGCCATGCGGCAGCGCGCGCCGCACCTGAAATCCGTCGCCGAGATCGCGGGTGCGCGGCACGATGACGAGGTCGAGCGCATCGCAGGACATGGGATCGCCGAGCACCGGATCGTTGGAGGGTTGCCAGCTCATGGTAAAACTCCTTCTGAACTTCTTGGGCACGACCCTAGCAGGATTTGGCATCGCCGTCGCGGCAAAGCCCGCTTTCGGGTGGCAATAGCTCCACACGCTCCGCTGTCATCGTCTCGCTCCGGTGTCAGCCGCGAAGGCGGGGCATCCAGTACGCCGCGGCCTCTCGGCTTGCTCATTAGCCTCTCGGAGTACTGGATCGCCCGGTCAAGCCGGGCGACGACAGTTGTGGATGACAAGTTGAGGGTGTGCCTGATGAGGCGCCGCTCTCCGCTCGGTTCGGATGGTCCTTGAAAATGTCAGTGCGACGGAGGATGTTCGGCTTCTCTTCGCAGGCCGTTGCGCAATATTCGATATGACCCTCGCCGCCCTTGAACTCGCGTTCCGCTCAGCCGCCGTCGCGCTGCTACTGATGTTGGCTGCGTCATTGCTCGCGGATTTTCGCAACGTGCTGGCGGCCCGGCTCGGCGCCGCCTTCGCGCTCGGGTCGGCCGCGCATGCGGCAAGCTATTCCGTTGGCGTATCGTCTCTGGTCCCGGCCTGGCATGCGCCGCCGATCGCGCTGTCGACCGGCAATATCGTGGTGTTCTGGCTGTTCACGCGCGCGCTGTTTGACGACGATTTCTGCCTGCGCTGGTGGCATGGATTGATCTGGGGGCTGGTGACCGCCTTCAGCTTCATCGGGTGCCTCTGGATTGCACCGGGCGGGAACGTCCGTTTCTCCGTCACTATGGTCGATCTGATCGTGCTCGGCTTCATCGCGCTTGCCGTCGTGCAGACGATCGCCTCGTGGCCGGCCGATCTGGTCGAGAGCCGCCGCAATGTCCGCGTCTTCACCGTCTGCGCCGCTGCGCTCTATGGCGGGTTGAACGCGCTGCTCCAGATCTTTGTTGCCGGCCGTGATGTCGGCGGTCTCGCCGACACGATCAATGCCGGCGTGCTCGCCTGCATCGTCGCGGCCATCGCTTACGCCATGCTGCGGGTCGACGGCGCCGACCTGTTTCCAGTCGCCGCGGAGGCCGCTCCGGCGATCGAGCCGAGTCCGCCCGCTGCGGCCGAGGATGCTGCCGACCAAAAGCTGATCGATGCCTTGATGCGTTTGATGGCGGACGAGCGGATCTATCGCCACGAGAACATCACCATCGGCGTGCTGGCGGGCCGGCTGAAAATTCCGGAATACCGGCTGCGCCGGCTGATCAACCAGCGGCTCGGCTACCGCAACTTCAACGTCTTCCTGAACAACCACCGGATCGAGGAGGTCAAGGCCGCACTCGCCGATCCCGCCCAGGCCGCGGTGCCCGTCATCACCATCGCCATGGACGCCGGCTTCCAGTCGCTCGGCCCTTTCAACCGCGCCTTCAAGGCGGTCACAGGCGTGACGCCGACGGAGTATCGGCGGCTCAAGGTGAATGCGATCTGATCTCTAAGCCGCTGGAATAATTGGATAATTTTGGAATCGGCAAGCCTTTGCGAAGCTTCGGCGAGGTCGTTTTCCAAATCCGGCGAGCAGATCTCGCACGCATCCCGCTTCATCCCCGGCACACCTCGCCCAAGCCGGAGAAAGCCCGTGATCCGCCGCCGCAAGATCGTCCTCCTCACCACCGCCATCGCCTGTGCCGGCCTCGCGCTCGGCGCGGCGCGCGCCCGCGACGTGCCGAAGGTCGCTACCGGCTTCGTCGCCGACATCCTCTGCGCCGAGACGTTCGTCTCAAACCTCGACCCCCGGCGCAATTTCAGCGAGACCGCCGATGCGATGCCCGGCACCGGCCTGATCACCTGGGCGATGGACTACTGGGTCGACCGTGCGCGCAAGGACGTCACCGTGACATTGTTCGGCATCGGCCGCAGCCATGCCGTCTACCGCGAGGGGCTCGGCTGCACGCTCGATCATGGCGCGGCGCTCGCCGACGTGACACTGCCCGCGGATGACAGGCAGCCGGCGCTGCTGCCGGAGATCGCCGGCCCGTCGATCGTGTCGCCGCAAACTCCGCAACTGGCCGCCGGGCTCGACCGCGCCTTCACTGAACCCGCGCAGCCGCCCTTCCGCCGCACCCGCGCCGTCGTCGTCATGAAAGCTGGCCGCGTCATCGCTGAGCGCTATGCGGATGGCATTGGACTGGAAACGCCGCTGCTCGGCTTCTCCATGACGAAATCGGTGACCTCGGCGCTGATCGGCGTGCTGGTGCGCCAAGGCAAGCTGAAGCTCAATGGGCCCGCGCCGGTCGCCGCCTGGAAGGACCCGGATGATCCGCGCCATGCCATCACCGTCGATCAGCTGCTGCGTCACACCGCTGGCCTTGCCCTCGGCAGTTCGCTGCAGGCCTCGCTCGGCTCCGCCTTCGAGCCGGTCAATCGCATGAAGTTCATGAAAGGCGACATGGCCGCCTATGCCGAAAGCATGCCGCTCGAGACCGCGCCGGGCACCGCGTGGAATTATCACGACGGCAACCCCATCATCCTCTCGCATCTGATCCGCAACGCGACCGGTGGCAATCCGGCCGACGTACTTGCCTTCGCGCGCCGCGAACTTTTCGCGCCGCTCGGCATGCGCCACGTCACGCTTCAGCTTGACGGTGCCGGCACCGTGGAAGGATCGAGCGAGATGCTGGCCTCCGCGCGCGACTGGGCACGCTTCGCCCAGCTCTATCTCAATGACGGCATGGCCGGCGGCAAGCGCATCCTGCCGGAGGGATGGGTGCGTTACTCGGCCTCGGCAACGCCGCACGCATGGGTCGGCATCGGCGCCGGCTTCTGGACCAACCAAGGCGACGGCTTTGGCGCAACCTATCGCATCGAGCACGGCTGGCCGCGCGATGCGTTCTTTGCCAAGGGAACGATCGGGCAATATGCGATCGTGATTCCATCGGAGCGCCTGGTCATCGTCCGCCTGGGCCGTTCGCCCAACTGGCCGCCGGAAGCGGATGGCGTGTTTCAGCTCGTGCGGGATGTGGTGGCAGCAACGAGCGAGAAGGGGAAGATGGCGGGGACGGATTAGCGGCGTTCTTTCCCTTCTCCCCTTGTGGGAGAAGGTGGCGCGAAGCGCCGGATGAGGGGTCTCTATCCACCGATTCAATCGCTAGAGATTCATTCGCGGAGAGAGACCCCTCACCCGGCTCGCCGCTTCGCGGCGATCCACCCTCTCCCACAGGGGGCGAGGGTGCAGTGCCGATGCCGCGCTACTGCCTCCCCAGCTCCGTCGCCTTCGCCACGCGGTCGAACCGCTCGAGCGACATGATCGCATCCGCGAACTTCTCCGCCCGTGCATTCAGCACCGGCCGTGCCAAGGTCAAAAACTTCTGCTGCATCGCTTGCGCATCCGGGAAGGAGGTCGGCTCGCCGGAGGGATCGGCGTAGAGGCGCTCGTGCACGCCGTCATCGGTGGTGATGCTGACGCGCGCGCCGAACGGATGGGGGCGGCCGATCTCGAGCCGGTCGTCCTGCACCACGTCGAACTTGTCGGCGAGTGCGTCGATCGCGGCATCGCCGAGCCGGTCATAATCGTCCCAGCCGAAGCTGCCCTGATCGAGCGCGAGCGCGCCGGTGAAGAACATCGAGAACTGGCCGCCGACGATCGAGGTGGGATGGCGTTTGGTCGCGGCGTCGCCGGTCAGCGTGATGCCGTTGCGATGCAGGCCGATCTCGACGCGCTTGACCTGGTCGGGGGTCAGATTGTGCTCACGCCGCATCGCGATCAGCGCATCGATCGCGGCATGGGTGTAGCGGCAGCTCGGATACGGCTTGACGCCGATCTTCATGGTCTCATAGGTCTTGCCGAGCCCGGCGACGGCCTTGTCCGGATGTGCGTCGTCGGTATAGCCCGCGAGCAGACCGTGCTTGCCTTCGACCGATTCCGTCGCGCCGACGAAATCGTTGCGCGCCAGTGTCGCGGCGATCACGCCGTTCATCGCGGCGGCGCCGACCTGGTAGCGCTTGTTCCAGGCGCCGTTCACCAGAAATTGCAGCGAGCCTGCCGCCTGGCTGCCGGCAACGCCGAAGGCGGCGATGATCTGCTTCTCGGAGAGGCCGAACAGCTTGGCCGCTGCCGCCGCCGCGCCGTAGGTGCCTGCGGTCGCGGTCGGATGGAAGCCGCGGGCATAGTGTGAAGTCGGGTCGAGCGCATTGCCGAGGCGGCAGCAGACCTCGTAACCAGCGACGATCGCGGTCAGCACGTCGCGGCCGGAAGCGCCGACCATCTCGCCGAGGGCGAAGGTGGCGGGAACGACCGGCGCGCTCGGATGCAGCGAGGAATCGGCGTGGGTATCGTCGAAATCGAGGGAGTGGCCGAGCGCGCCGTTGAGCAGCGCCGCGACCGCCGGCGTCCAGGTCTTAGCATCGCCGAACACGGTGGACTCGCCCTTGGTGTCGAGCGCCAGCGCCTCCAGCATTTTCAGCAGCGACGGGGTGGATTCCGCCTCCCGCCTCGCCCGGATCGCGCTGCCGAGGAAATCCAGCGTCAGCACCTTGGCGCGATCCAGCACTTCTGCCGGAATATCCTGATATTTCAGGCTGGCGACATAGGCGGCGAGCGTTGCGGTTTCGTGGGCCATCGTGTTTCCTCGTTTTGGCGCGCAAGTTAGGCGGGCTGATTTGGCCTTTCAAGCGGCCTTGCGGTCGCGGGCATCAGCTATGCTGCCGGCATGGACGGGACCGGCGACCGGGACATTTGGTGATGACCCTCGCAAGACAGCTGTTCGACCGGATCCGGTCGCGGCGAACGCAGCTGGGACTGGCGATCCGCGTCACGGTGGCGGCGACCGCGGCCTACGCGATTGCCACTGCGCTGCATCTGTTGCTGCCGCTGTGGGCGGTGCTGACCTCGCTGATCGTGACCCAGATGAGCGTCGGGCGCTCGCTGAAGGCGACGCGCGATTACATGCTCGGCACCATCGGCGGCGCCATCTATGGCGGCGCCATCGCGATCCTGATCCCCTATTCCAGCGAGGTCGGGTTGCTGGGCCTGCTGGTGCTCTCGGTCGCTCCGCTCGCCTTCATCGCCGCGATCAATCCGAGCCTCAGCGCTGCCACCGTGACGGCCGTGATCGTGCTGCTGGTTCCGACCATGCATCATTCCGATCCCATGACCTCGGCGATCGATCGCGTCAGCGAGGTCGGGGTCGGCGCCATCACGGGATTGCTGGTCTCCTTCGTGGTGCTGCCGTCGCGCGCGGTGCGGCAGATCCGCGCCAGCGCGGCCAAGCTGCTCGAACTGATCGCGGAGGCCTTCACCGAACTGCTCGCAGGGCTCACGCGCGGGCGCGACAACGACGCGCTGCACGGGATCCAGGACGGCATCGGCACAGCGATGGTCGGCCTCAACGCTATCGGCGCCGAGGCCGAACGCGAGCGCGCAGCGCGTCTGTCGAGCGGCCCCGACACCGGCCCGCTGCTGCGAACGATTTTGCGGCTGCGCCATGATGTCGTGATGATCGGCCGCGCCACCGTGGTGCCGCTGCCGGCCGACGTGCAGATCAGGCTCGCCGCGCCGCTGGCAGAGGTCAGCGCGGCGATTACGCGCTTCCTGCGGTCGGGAGCGGAAGCGCTTCGGGCCGGAGCCGGCGCGCCGCCGATCCATCCCGTGCATGTCGCGCTCCAGCATTACGCCGAAGCAGTCGCCGCCGTGCGCCAGGACGGCCTGATCCGCGGCCAGCCCAGCGATACCGCCGAACGCTTTTTTGCGATCGGATTCTCGCTGGAGCAGATGCACCAGAATCTCTGCGATCTCGATCGGGTCGTCGGCGAATGGTCGGAGGCCGCCGCCGACAAGCCCGCGCGGGTTGCCGATTGATTATCGGGCCGGCTCCACGATGCGTCCCATCATGCCGCGCACCACGAGCTTGTGGAAGGGCATGATCAGCGTGAGGTAGCTTCGCCCGAGGTCTTCAGCCCGAACGGCGTCACCATAAGATTGCGCAGGCGCACCAGCACATCGACCCAGCGCGGTCCGTGCAGCACCATGCGGGTGCAGGCCTGCCGCGCATCGAGGCTGGCGGTGCCGATCTCGACGCGAAAGGCGTCGATGAACTGCGCGCCAGCGAGCACAGCATTCGCGTCGACATTTGGGGTAACTTCGTGGACGGAGCTCATCCGCCCAGTTTGCGCGCCAACATCCGAAACCGCAAGATCAGCAGCCCGGCATAGATAAACGTCCCGATCGACAGCCCGATCCAGACGCCGACGGCACCAAGTCCGGCGTGAAAGGCCAGCACCCAGGCAATCGGGAACGCGATGCACCAATAGCCGATGGCGGCAAACACCAGCGTCATCCGCGTGTCATTGATGCCGCGCAGCGCGCCGCCCATGATGGTCTGGAGCCCGTCGGCGATGAAGAAGGTCGCGCCGACCAGGAGCAGCATTGCCGTCAGCTCGACGGTAGCCGCGCTGGATTCGCCGCTGCCGAAGAACAGCCGGCCCAGCGCGTAGCGGCCGAGCACGATTGCGATCGTGAGAGCGGACACCAGCGCGATCCCGAGCACGGCGGCGACGAGACCCGCGCGCTTCACCGCGAGCGGGTCGCCGCTGCCGAAGGCGTGGCCGACCCGCACGGTCGCGGCCATGCCGATGCCGAGCGGAACCATGAATAGTACGGCCGTGACCTGGAGCGCGATCTGGTGCGCTGCCAGCGCGGTAGTCGAGATCAGCCCCATCAGCAGCGCAGCCGACGAGAACAGGCCATACTCCATCAGCAGGGACAGCGAGATCGGGGCGCCGATCATGACGAGCTCGCGCATCAACGGCCAGTCGATCCGCCAGAGATGGGCAAGCGGACGATAATCGGCGAACGGCTTTCGCAAGCCGACAATGGTGATCGCGGCAGCGAAGGTGCCGGCATTGACCAGCGTGGTTGCAACGCCGGCGCCGAGCAGGCCGAGCTCCGGAAGGCCGAACAGTCCGTGGATCAGGACATAAACCAGCGCGGCATTGGCGGGGATCGCCGCGAGCGTGATCCACAGCGGCGCCAGCGGCCGGTTCACCGCGCTCATCATGCTGCGCAGTGCGACGAAGCCCAGCGCCGGCGCGATGCCCCAGGCCAGCCCGTTCAGATAGTGTTGGGCAAGGCTTGCGGAATGTGGCGCCTGTCCGAGCGCCAGCAGGATCTGCTCGCCATAAAGCGGCGAGGCCATCATCGGCAGCGAGATCAGCAGCGCGACCCACAAGCCGGCCCGCAAGGCGTGTCGAAGCCGCTTGACGTCGCCGGCCCCAAACGCCTGCGCCGCCAGCGGCGACACAGCCACCACGAGCCCGAGCCCGAACGTGAAGCTGACGAAATAAACCGTATGCGCCAGCGCGGCGGCCGCCACCGCGTCCTCGCCGAGCCGGCCGATCAGCGCGAGATCGGTCGTCATCATCGCGATCTGTCCGAGCTGCGTCAGCATCATCGGCACGGCCAGCCGCAGCGTCTCGGCGAATTCATCGGCGAGACGGTTGGCCTGCACGCCTTGCGGCTGCGAACGAGGCTTGACGGTGTCGAGCATGGCCGGTCAATAACACAGCCACACGTCGAAAGCATGGCCCGGCTTTTTCCCTCTCCCCTTGTGGGAGAGGGTGGCTCGCAGCTTAGCGGCGAGACGGGTGAGGGGTCTCTCTCCGCGCGTAAATCTCTTGCAATGGATTCGCGGAGGCAACCCCTCATCCGGCGCCATAGCCGAAGCTTCGCTTCGGCGTTCTTAAGAACGGCAGCCGAAGGCTGCCTATGCCACCTTCTCCCACAAGGGGAGAAGGGAAGGAGGCCTCAGCCCTTGCGCTCGGGCACGCGCTTGATCCTGGCGCCGAGCGCGTTCAGCCGTTCCTCGATGCGCTCGTAGCCGCGCTCGATCTGGTCGGCGTTGTTGATCGTCGATGTGCCCTCGGCGCAGACCGCCGCAAGCAGCATCGCCATGCCGGCGCGGATGTCCGGTGAGGTCATCGGTGCGCCGCGCAGGCGGCTTGGTCCGGCAATGATGGCGCGGTGCGGGTCGCACAGCACGATGCGCGCGCCCATCGCGATCAGCTTGTCGACGAAGAACATCCGCGACTCGAACATCTTTTCGAACATCAGGATCACGCCTTCGCATTGCGTGGCGGTGACGATTGCGATCGACATCAGGTCGGCGGGGAAGGCCGGCCAGGGCTGGTCCTCCAGCTTCGGCACGTGGCCGCCGAAATCGTCCTGGATCTTCAGCGTCTGGTTGGAGGGCACGATCAGGTCGTCACCCTCGACGCGGCAGACGATGCCGAGCCGTTCGAACCCCATGCGGATCGAGCGCAGATGCTCGACGCCGGCGCGCACGATGCGCAAGGGCGAGCGGGTCACGGCGCCAAGTCCGATCAGCGAGCCGACCTCGATATGGTCGGGCTGGATCCTGTAGGTCGCTGAACGCAGCGTTGCCGGCCCGTGCACGATCATGGTGTTGGTGCCGATGCCTTCGATCTTCGCGCCGAGCGCGACCAGGAAGTTGGCGAGGTCCTGCACATGCGGCTCGGAGGCGGCGTTGCGCAAATACGTGATGCCGTCGGCGGCCACGGCCGCGACCAGCGCGTTCTCGGTCGCGGTGACGCTGGGCTCGTCCAGGAACACGTCGGCACCGGTGAGCTTCGAAGCGCGAAATTCAAGCCGGTCGGTCGCGGTCACCTTGGCCCCGAGCTGCTCCAGCGCCAGCATGTGCGTGTCCAGCCGGCGCCGGCCGATGACGTCGCCGCCGGGCGGCGGCAGCATCACCTCGCCGCAGCGGGCGAGCAGGGGACCTGCGAGCAGGATCGAGGCGCGGATGCGGACGCAGAGCTCGGGATCGAGATCGGCGGCGCGGATGCTCTTGGCGTGAATAACAAGCGTATTGCGGGCGGTCCATTCGGCCGACGCGCCGACCGAGCGGATCAGCTCGACCAGCGTTTCGGTGTCGCGGATCCGCGGCACGTTCTCCAGCGTCACCGGATGCTCGGTGAGCAGCGCGGCCGCGATGATCGGCAGCGCCGAATTCTTGTTGCCGGACGGCTCGATTGAACCCGAGAGCCGGTGACCGCCCTCGACGATATATTGGATGGGCGCCACTTGGGTCTCTCGTTGTCGTGTGGGTGAGGCGGAGCCGGTTTGGAGGCGGAAACTACCGAGAATTGAGCGAGGTAGCAATTCTGCACTTGTCGCGGATTGGGTCGCTTCGCAGCCACGAAGAAGGTGCGCTCCCTCCCCCGCTTGCGGGGGAGGGCTGGGGAGAGGGTGTCTCCACGATCGAGATCGTCCCTGAGTGGACAGAGCCCTCACCCGCCGCGCTCGGGACGATGCTTCGCATCGCCCGGGGCGCGTCGACCTCTCCCGCAAGCGGGAGAGGTGCAGCGAGTGCTTGGCTGGCAGAGAGTAACGAAGCCATTCCGCCTAGATATCGATCGTGGCGCTCAGGGAATGTTCCTGGATGAAGTCGCGGCGTGGCTCGACGACGTCGCCCATCAGCTTGGTGAAGATGTCGTCGGCCTCGTCGACCTCCTTGACCTTGACCTGGAGCAGCGAGCGCGCGTCGGTGTTGAGCGTCGTCTCCCAGAGCTGCTCGGGGTTCATCTCGCCGAGACCTTTGTAGCGTTGCAGCGTGACGCCCTTGCGGCCGGCGTCGGTGACCGCTTCGAACAGGTCGACCGGGCCGTAGACCATGTGCTCGACATCCTTGCGGCGCAGCTTGCCGGGGCGGGCGTAAACCTCCTGGAGCTTCTCCGTGTGTTCGTCGAGCTTGCGGGCTTCGACCGATCCCAGAAAGGCGTCGTCGATGACGGCGGCTTCCTTGACACCGCGCACCGTGCGCTCGAACTTGAAACCCTGGCCTTCCACGTATTGACCGATCCAGCCGCGCTCGACCTCCTCGGCCAGAGTGTCCAGGCGGGCGGCAATGTATTGGGCGGCTGCGGCGGCCTTCTCCGGATCGCCGTAGATCGTCTTGTTGAGCACGCCGGTGATGGCGGCCTGCTCGATTACCTTGCGATTGTAGCGGCTGTGCAGGCTGCGCAGGACGCCGCGGACGGTGCGGGCATCGTCGACCAGCGAGCGCAGATCGCGGCCGGTGCGATCGCCGCCGGTGCCGGGAATGTAAACGCAGTCGTCGAGCCCGGTATCGATCAGATAATCCTCCAGCGCCCGCTCGTCCTTCAGGTACTGTTCGGACTTGCCGCGGTTGACCTTATAGAGCGGTGGCTGGGCGATATAGAGATAGCCGCCGTCGATAATGGCGGGCATCTGCCGGTAGAAGAAGGTGAGCAGCAGCGTGCGGATGTGGGCGCCGTCGACGTCAGCGTCCGTCATCACGATGATCTTGTGGTAGCGCAGCTTCTCGATCGAAAACTCGTCGCTGATGCCGGTGCCGAGCGCGGTGATCAAGGTGCCGATCTGCTCACTGCCCAGCATCTTGTCAGGACGCACGCGTTCCACGTTGAGGATCTTGCCGCGCAGCGGCAGCACCGCCTGGAATTCGCGGTTGCGGCCCTGCTTGGCGCTGCCGCCTGCCGAATCGCCCTCGACGATGAACAACTCGGACTTCGCCGGGTCCTTCTCCTGGCAGTCGGCGAGCTTGCCGGGCAGCGAGGAGACCGAGAGCGGGCTCTTGCGCGTCAGCTCGCGCGCCTTTCGCGCGGCTTCGCGGGCGGCAGCTGCCTGGATCACCTTGCCGACGATCATCTTGGCTTCGCTGGGGTGCTCCTCGAACCAGGCCTGCAGCGCCTCGTTGAGGACGTTTTCGACCACGGGACGCACTTCCGAGGACACCAGCTTGTCCTTGGTCTGCGACGAGAACTTTGGATCGGGCACCTTCACCGACAGCACCGCGGTGAGGCCTTCGCGGCAGTCGTCGCCGGTCAGCGCGATCTTTTCCTTCTTCGCATTGTTCTCGGCATAGCCGTTGACCTGACGCGTCAGCGCGCCGCGGAAACCGGCGAGATGAGTACCGCCGTCACGCTGCGGGATGTTGTTGGTGAAGCACAGCACGTTCTCATGGTAGCTGTCGTTCCACCACAGCGCGGCCTCGACGCCGATGCCGTTGGCGTCCGCGCGCACCATGATCGGCGCCGGCACGATCGCCTTCTTGTTGCGGTCGAGATATTTGACGAATTCCTCGACGCCGCCGGAATAGTACATCTCCTCGCGCTTCTCGACCGCGTGACGCATGTCGGAGAGGGCGATGTTGACGCCGGAGTTGAGGAAGGCGAGTTCGCGCAGCCGGTGCTCGAGCGTCGCGAAATCATATTCGATGTTCTTGAAGGTGTCGGGCGAGGCGAGGAAGGTCACCTCGGTGCCGCGCCTGCCCGGCGCGTCGCCGACCACCTTGAGCGGTGCGACGGCATCGCCATGGGCGAATTCGACGTAGTGCTCCTTGTTGTCGCGCCAGATCCGCAAGCCCAGCTTGCTGGACAGCGCGTTGACCACGGAGACGCCGACGCCGTGCAGGCCGCCGGAGACCTTGTAGGAGTTCTGGTCGAACTTTCCGCCGGCGTGGAGCTGGGTCATGATGACCTCGGCCGCCGAGATGCCTTCGCCCTTGTGGATGTCGACGGGAATGCCGCGGCCGTCGTCGCGCACGGTAACGGAACCGTCGGCATTAAGGATCACGTCAACGCGCGTGGCGTGGCCGGCGAGCGCCTCGTCGATGGCGTTGTCGACGACCTCGTAGACCATGTGGTGCAGGCCGCTACCGTCGTCGGTGTCGCCGATATACATGCCCGGACGCTTGCGGACCGCATCGAGACCCTTGAGCACCCGGATCGATTCCGCACCGTATTCGTTCGCGGGAGTGGACTCGGTTTCGGCGGTGGTCTGCCGGGCAGGTTCTGTCATTGAGAGGCCTTCGAGGATGTCGTCGAATCAGCGGCGCAAAAAGGCGCTGATTGCAGCTATTTGTGCCATGAAAGGAGGATTGCGCCTAGCGCAAAGTATCCTCCCGCAACCCTTTGAGCAGATAGGGATTTTCGCCCGGTTTTCAAGGCGTTTGAAAGCTGATTTGGAGCACTGCGAAAAGCCCGATTCGGTCCCTGGTTTTCAGTCCCGGAAGGCGTGGATTTTGCGGATATGGGAAGCGTGGTTCCGAGGCGCCTTGCGCGCCCCGGAACGACCCGCGCTCAGTACATCTGGAGCGGCAGGACATCGCCGCTCGGCCCCACCATGAGGCCCCAGGCATCGCCGGCGGCCACGGTGAGGGTCTCGTTGCGGGCGGGACGCCCCGCCACGCGCAGCGCATATTGGTACTTGCCGGGCGGCAGATCGAGCATCGGGCCTTTTGGCGATTGCGGGCCGCCAGCACCGGCTGCGATCTTGATAGTCTGCTTGTTGATCGTCAGCGCAGCTTCCTTTGGCCCCACATTGCCGAGCATCAGCCTGGCCTGTCCGGGCTTCGGCATGATGTCGGCCTTGGTCGCAGCGTCCGGATTCTTCTGCGCCAGATTGACCGTGGTCTCGCCCCTGGCGCGGCCGAGTTTGAGCACGGCAGGCCCTTGCGGCGAGGCGAAGTCGATTTGCGCACGTTCTGTGGACACGGATGAATTGTCGGCCTTTTCCTGCCAGCCGAGCTTCCCAAGTTCGGTTCGGTAGAAGGCCAGGACGTCGCCAAGCGGGGCAGGGATGCTGGCTTCGAGCTCGCGGCGGAACGGGGCCTCGCTGCCCGGCAGCTTTGTGGTCGCGAGCGAGGTCGATGAACGCTGCGTCGGTACCGGCAGTTGGGATTCGGAATCGGGCGTGAGCGGCTCCGCGGATTTGGCCTGCGCCTCAACGCTGGCCGCAGGCTTGGCCGCGGCCATCATGAGGCCGGAGCCGTCGGCGCGGACATTCACCTTCGGGCCCATCTGCATCACGGTCATCGAGATCGCCTTGCCGCCTTTCGAGAACTCCATCACAGCCATGTTGGGCTGGTTGATGACCGATGGTTGCTCCTTCCAGCCTGAGGTCTTCATCGAGGCGCGATAGAAGGCGGTGAGCGCTTTCACGCTTGAGCCGGACGAGAATTCGAGCTGGCCGTCGTCGCCGGCAAACTTCACCCCCTCGGCCGTTTCGGGGAGCGGCACGGGCGTTTTGCTGTCAGCGAGCGCGTTCAGCGGCGCGTCGGACAGTGTTGCGGCCTGCGCCTTGCGGCGGACTTCGTCGGCGGCGATGGCCTGCTTGGCGGCCGTTTCCGCATCCTTGAAGAATCTCTCGTCGGCTTCCTTTTTCGCCTTGATCCGCACCGCCAGCGCCGCTTCCGTCAACTGCGTGGCCAGGCTGACAATGGTGAAATCATATTTGCGGCTGAGCCGCAGCACGCCGCTTTCCTCGGCCGAGGAGACCTTGATCGCCATTTCGTCGTCCGTGGCAACCGTCGCGTTGCCATTCTCCTGCCATCCGCGCGCAGCGAGCTCGCGACGATAGAAGGCGAGCACCGCGGGCAGCTCGGCCATCACGGCGGCCGACATCTCGCGCTTGTCGGAGCTGGCGCTGCCCTTACCCATGGCCGTCTTGGTTGGACTCGGCCGCGGCAGGCCGGCGAGGTCGCTGTCTGCCTTGAGATCGGCGGGGAGAGCGAAGGGCGCGATCCTGATGTCGACATTGGTCCTGCCGTCGTCGCGGCGCGTCAGCGTCAGCATGACCGGCTTCTGCTTGTAGAAGCCGGTGACGTCGCCGTCGGGATGGTCGAAGAACGCGCGCTGGCCATTCGGAACGGTCTCGTCCAGACCGGTCGTCGTCCAGGGTGCGGCCGTCTCGGGCGTCAGCTTCCGCCAGCCGATCGCCGCCATCTGGCTCGTGTAGAAATCCGATGTCGCATCGAGCGCGGTCGGCGCGACGCAGCCGAGATAGGGCCGGGTGCCATCGAACACGATGTCGCTTGCGCCTTCGGGGAACGGCACGTTCGAATAGATCCGGTCGGTCGTGTAATAGACCACGGACTGGTCGGGCCGGCCGAGTGCTTGGGTGAAATGAACCGAAAGTCCCTGCCGCCCCTTCTTGAATTTCAGCGTGGTGCTTTTTTCCTCCAGCGGCATCACATAGGGCACCCAGCCGTCGGCGCTCAGGAGCTTCCGCACCGCGGGCAATGTCACCACCTGTGGCGTCGGCACGCGATATTCCACGCGGTAGCGATCCGGGTGCGATGTGTCCTCGACCGCGCCCGCGAGCTGCGGCAGGGCGTGAACGTCGACGATGCCATCGTCGGCGCGCGCGGGAAGCGAAGCGCTCGCCATGAACAGAAGGCTGCAGGCAAGCAGCCGCCAGCGTGCCGGGACCCGGGTCCCGCGCATGATCATCGACATCGCCAAAACTCCTGGATTTTCGCGCCGGTCTTCATTCCACGCGCGGCTGCAGGCTGCGATACCGTCGGCGCGGCCTCAGACAACTAGTCGCGGCAGGAACCGGAGAGGTTCAACAGGGGCAGCTAGCGCCGGGCCGACACCCGTCCGTTCTCGACGTCGAAAACCTCGCCGCCGGCGCTGATCTCGGCGAAGGCAGCGGGGTCCGCGCCGGTCAGCCACACCTGCGCGCCGAGCTTGCGCAGCTCCTCGAACAGCGCGGTACGCCGGCTCGGATCGAGATGGGCGACGACTTCGTCGAGCAAAAGCAGCGGCACGATGTTGGTCATCTCGGCCACCAGGCTCGCATGCGCCAGCACGAGGCCGATCAGCAGCGCCTTCTGCTCGCCGGTCGAGGCATCGCGCGCCGGCATGCTTTTCGGCGCATAGATCACCTGCAGGTCGGTGAGATGCGGGCCGTCGGTGGTGCGGCCGGCAATGGCGTCGCGCGGGCGGTTGTCGCGCAGGATTTGGCGGTAGCGGTCCTCGACCGCGGTCGCGGTCTCCGTGAGCAGCGCGTTCTCCATCCAGCCGTCGAGCGCGATTTGAGCCGACGGGAAGGCGGAGGCCTGCGCGCGCATGTTCAGCATGCCGGTCAGCCGTGCGGCGGTCTGGCCGCGCGTGGCCGCCACTGCGACCGCAAGCTCGGCGGTTTCGCGCTCGATCGCGTCACACCAATGGTCGTCATAGTTGCGCGTCTCGAGCAGGCGGTTGCGCGAGCGCAAGGAACGTTCGAGCGCGGAGATGCGGCTGGAATGGTCGCTGTCGATGGCGAGCACCAGGCGGTCGAAGAAGCGCCGCCGCTCGGACGCCGCACCCATGAACAGCCCGTCCATCGCCGGCGTCAGCCAGACCATGCGGATGTGGTCGCCGAAGGCGCTGGCCGAATTGACGGGCTCGCGGTCGATGCGGCAGCGCCGGCTGACCGCGCTGTCGGGCAGCGGCGCGTCGATGCCGGTGCCAAGCGTGGCAAGGCCGAGCGCGCCCTCGACCTGCGCCGACACCGCCCAGGAGCCGTCGCCCTGGTTGTCGGCGACGTCGTCCAGCGTCGCGCGGCGCAAGCCGCGGCCCGGCGACAGGAACGAGATCGCCTCGATGCAATTGGTCTTGCCCGCGCCATTGGGCCCGACCAGCGCCACCATGTCAGCCGCCGTCTCGAGCCCCGCCGCCCGATAATTGCGAAAATGCGTCAGCGTCAGGCGATGTATGCGGGAGGGGGTCATGTTGGAACTGCGGCACGCTCTGCTTACCCTCTCCCCTTGTGGGAGAGGGTGGCGCCTCACGAAGTGAGGCGACGGGTGAGGGGTATGTTACCGCGAGACGAGCTTTGCAAGGATGTCCTCTTGCACGGCCATCGGTTGCTGCAACACGTGGTTGTTCCAGTACCGCGCTGTCTGAAATCCTTCAGATGCCAATGCTGTTGCACGGGCCGCGTCGCGTTGCGATTCCGCGTGCTGACTTCCGTCGATCTCGATCACCAAGCGCTTCTCGAAGCAGACGAAATCGAGAATGTAGTTCTTGAATGGGACTTGCCGGCGAAACTTGTAGGCAGATAACCGTCGCTCCCTGAGCAGTCGCCACATTGCAGCCTCCGCATCGGTCGGCTCGCGCCGCATATTCCTCGCAAACTCGCGCAGATGTTTGGGGACTGGCCGATGGGACGGCTCTTGCGTCACTAACCCCTCACCCAAATGAGGTCATGGCTGATGGCGGAGCTGCCCTCTCCCACAAGGGAGAGGGCGCAGTCATTCGCAGCGCGCCTGGTTCACCAAATGATGCCTCGTGGAGGCGGGCCATAGCCCTCACACCCGCATCGGCATCAGCACGTACAGGGCGCTCTTGTCGTCGCGGTCTTGCACCAGGGTCGGCGAGCCGGGGTCGGCGAGCCTCAGCGTTGCGACCTCGCCTTCGATCTGGGAAGCGATGTCGAGCAGATAGCGCGAGTTGAAGCCGATATCGAGCGCGTCGGAGGCGTATTCGACCTCGATCTCCTCGGTCGCGCTGCCGGAATCCGGATTGGTCACCGACAGCACCAGCTTGCCCGGCGACAGCGAGAGCTTCACGGCGCGGCCGCGCTCGCTGGAGATGGTCGAGACGCGGTCGACCGCGTTCTCGAAGTCCTTCTTGTCGACCACCAGTTCCTTGTCGTTGTTCTGCGGAATGACGCGGCCATAATCGGGGAAGGTGCCGTCGATCAGCTTCGAGGTCAGCACCACATTGCCGATGGTGAAGCGGATTTTTGCCTGCGACAGCTCGATCGTGACCTCGGCCTCGTTGTCCTCGATCAGCCGCTGCACCTCGCCGACGGTCTTGCGCGGCACGATCACACCCGGCATGCCGTCGGCGCCCTTGGGCTGGACCAGGTCGAGCTGGGCGAGGCGGTGGCCGTCGGTGGCGACACCGCGCAAGGTCGCGGCCTTCGCGGTGCCGGCGGCGTGCAGATAGATGCCGTTGAGATAGTAGCGCGTCTCCTCGGTCGAGATCGCGAACTGGGTGCGGTCGATCAGCCGCTTGACGTCCTTGGCGGCGAGCGAGAAGGAATGCGACATGTCGCCGGCGGCCAGATCCGGAAAATCATTCTCCGGCAGGGTCTGCAGCGTGAAGCGCGAGCGGCCGGCGCGGATCGCCAGCACGGCGCGGTCGCCGTCGGCCTCCAGCACGATCTGCGAGCCGTCCGGCAGCTTGCGCACGATGTCGTAGAACATGTGCGCCGGCACGGTGGTGGAGCCGGCGGTCGCAGTCTCGGCGGCGAGCGTTTCCGTCACCTCGAGATCGAGGTCGGTCGCCTTCAGCGACAGTTTTGCGTTCTCGGCGCGGACCAGGACGTTGCCGAGGATCGGAATCGTGTTGCGGCGCTCGACCACGCGGTGGACATGGCCCAGCGATTTCAGGAGTTGCGCGCGTTCGACCGTAACCTTCATTGCACTACTCGCCCGATCCCCAAGGAAACACAACGATGGAAAAGCCGGGCGGCGGGACGCGCGCCACGGCACCGAAGACCCCGGAAAGCCGGATCATCCAGCCGATATGACCAAAAGCCACCAGGTCGCCCAAGTTGGCGCGGAAAGCCATCCGATTCAAGGGATTGCGGGGCCGGTTCCCCACGATTTACCTATGTTTCCGCGACGCGCTTAACGCCTCGCCGGGCACGGACGTCTCCCCACCCGTCATGGCCGGGCTTGTCCCGGCCATCCACGTCTTGGTTTGCCGTCCGAAGAACGTGGATGCCCGGGACAAGCCCGGGCATGACGATCTCCGATGCAGTTGGGATGGAGTCACACCTGCGCAGAAAGAAATAGGCGTTTATTCCTGAAGCTGGCGCTTGAGCGATTCGACCTCTTCCGACAGCGCCGTGTCCTTGCTGACCAGGGCCTCGATCTTGCGCACGGCGTGCAGCACCGTGGTGTGGTCGCGTCCGCCGAAGCGGCGGCCGATTTCCGGCAGCGAGCGCAGGGTCAGCGTCTTGGCGAGGTACATCGCCACCTGGCGCGGGCGGACCACGTTGGCGGTCCGGCGCGAGGACAACAGGTCGGAGCGGCTGACATTATATTGCCGCGCCACCACGCGCTGGATGTCCTCGATCTTGATCCGCTTCGGCTCCTGCGGCCGGATCAGATCGCGCACCTCGTGCTCCGCCATCTCCAGCGTCACCGGCCGGTTATTCAGTTTCGAGTGCGCAAGCAGACGGTTGATCGCGCCTTCGAGATCCCTGCCGTTGTGGGTGATGGCGCGGGCCAGATAGGTCAGCACCTCCTCGGGCACCTCGAACGTCGCGTGATGGGCGCGGGCTGCCGCGACGCGCGACTTGAGAATGCCGTGCCGCAGCTCCTCGCCGAGCGAGCCCATCTCGACCACGAGGCCGCCGGCCAGCCGCGAGCGCACGCGGTCATCGAGGCTTTCGAGATCGGACGGCGGACGGTCGGCCGCGATCACGACCTGGCGGCCGGCATCGATCAGCGCGTTCAGCGTGTGACAGAATTCGGCCTGGGTCGACTTGCCCTGCAGGAACTGGAGATCGTCGATCACCAGCACGTCGATGCCGCGCAGCGCCTCCTTGAAGGCGAGCGCCGTCTGCGTCTTCAGCGCGGCGACGAAGCCGTACATGAATTTTTCCGCGGTCAGATACAGCACCTTGCGCTCGTTGCCGGAATTGCCGGCCCAGGTCACCGCCTGGAGCAGATGCGTCTTGCCCAGCCCAACGCCGGCATGGATGTAGAGCGGGTTGAACATCACCGGATCGCCTCTGCGACCTTCCGCGACCTGGCGCGCGGCCGCATGCGCCAGCGTGTTGGAGCGGCCGACGACGAAGCTTGCGAAGGTCAGGCGCGGATCAAGCGGCGAGCCGCCGAGCGCATCATGATTGGCGGAGACCGGCGCGGTCGCGGTCGAGCGCAGCTCGGATGCCGGCGCGCGGCGCATCTCGACCGGCGCGGGCGCTTCCTTCGGCGGCGCGATGGGTCGCACCGCGGTGCGCACGGTGAGGTCGATGCGATGCACTTCCGGCATTTCGGCCTGCCAGCACGACAACACGCGCTCGGCGTAATGGGCCTGGATCCAGCTCTTCAGGAAGCGGGTCGGAACCGAGAGCCGCACGCTCTCTTCCTGCACACCTTCCAAATCCATGCGCGCAAACCAGCTCGTATAGACGTCTTCGCCAACGCTCGAGCGCAGCCGACCCTTCACGCGTGACCAGCGATCCTGTTCCGGTGTTGTCATCGTTTGAAAACTTTTCTTGAGAGATAAGGTTGCGTGGTGATGGCGCCATGCAGGGTTCCTGCCAAGACCCTAGAATGGCGAGGACCTCAAGCGATTCCATCTTCAGGCATGGCTCAACCGTTCGGCGAGAACGCCGCGTCCGATCGATGATGTCAGAGATGGATGGGTCGCGAGGTCAGCGCGTACTCGGCGCTCCGTTACACGCGGGAGGCTGGAGATCGGACGGATCTAGGACGGCATCGCTGCAATGGGAAACCTGTTTCAATACCGCGTTGAGTCCGTAAGACATGATACCTCCCCGTCCTGCCGTGATTGCTCACGGCAAGGTCCTGCGTGTCTTGAAGACAACCGCGCCAAAAGCCGCGACTGTCCTGCCCTCTGTACTAGTCGTTCGCCTGGCTTCGCCATCTTGCGTGTCGGGTAGCTTCAACCGTCTCTCATTTGCGCTTGGCGCGAACGAGACCACTTAAGATCCCGCTTGGAAACGTTCAGACAAAACATACCGTTCCCATATTGCTATGGGTTTCGAACCGACCATCGCTTGATTAAGCGCCGCCAACGTGCACACCGCCGCCGATTTGCACGCTCGCCCCGTTTTCCAAAACCGCGCTGGTCTCAAGATCGTGGGCGCCGCGACGACTTAAGGAATACACTATGCGGAAAGACTCGCAACGAAATTGATTCAGACTTGAGGCGTCAAAAAACTTGATCTGCGTTAACGCCGCGCGCGAGTTGTTCACAGGCTTGAGAGCAACGTTTTGAATCAGCGCACAGAATCGAAGACGAAACGCGATGTGTGACATTTCTCGAACGCCGACCAAAAATATTTTACAAAACCTTCACGCGAGTGCCGCGCCGGCTCATTTTCCAAATGCTTGTCGTCACTATGTGGATAAGTGATTATCGAAGCATCGTTTTTTGAGTCTCGTTTCGGAGGGTAACTCCACCGCGATGCGCGTTCCGGTAAACTACGGTATGCAAAGCTCGCGCACGCACGATTTCAAGTTGAGCCGGCCCCGCAAGGTTTTTTGCGCAGCGCACTCGTCGTTTCCAGATCATCGGCGGTAAAATTACGGAGTGCAGCTCGCGGGCAACGAGACAGATCTTTCAGCCAGGAGCCAGTCGCCGAACGCATGCGTCAATATGACGGGCAACAAAAAAAGCCCGGCGAGATGCCGGGCTGATTGATGGTTGCGATCATCGATCGGATCGATCGACGGATTCGTCAGCTCGGTTGTCGTTTACTTAGCGAGCCTGGCGATCTGCGCGGTGAGCCGCGAGACTTTGCGGCTGGCATTGTTCTTGTGAATGATGTTGCGCTGCGCGGCGCGCATCAGAGCGGGCTCAGCATTCGCCAGCGCCGTCACGGCGGCGGCGCGATCGCCGGTCTTGATGGCTTCCTCGACAGTGCGCACGGCGCCGCGCATCTGGGTGCGGCGCGACTTGTTGACGGCGGTGCGGCGGGCAATCTTGCGCGTCGCCTTCTTGGCGGAAGTGGTATTGGCCATGGTCTCAAATGTCCTCTGCGGGTACCGGTCGCGTCTTGATCGGGTGGCGCCGGCTGCTTGACCGCGAAATCGACGCTCGGATTTAGGGTGTTCGGTTCAAGGCCGTTCCCGGAACATGAGCGACAACCTTGCGGCGATCTCTGAGGCTCGAGGAGCCTGCAATTGCTCAAAGAACAGCGGCGGCAGGATTGCGCCCGCCGCCAGTTGGCGCCCTTATAGAGGGGGTCTGCGGCACCGTCAACGCTTTCCAGGCCCGGAAAACCGGCCCTTTGGCGCTCCAGCTATGGCCTTAACGCACTGATGAGGTTGAATTTCTGCCGTCTTGCGGCTATTGGCTGGCAGCGTCTCGAAGGTCGTTCGATCGGACGACCATATGAAGGTGAGGCATGATCCGCGGCTTTTTCCGACTGATTGGACTGTTGCTGCTCGCCGGCGGTTTCATTTTCATGGTCTATGACGGCGCCCGCTGGGTGGCCGACCAGACCCTGCGGTTCACCCGGTTCGGCCAATTCTGGAACGACATCCATCAGGCCAGCCAGTCGGCGTTCCGGACCTGGGTCGAGGCCAAGGCGCCGTGGCTCTGGACCTCCGTGATCCGCCTCGTGCTGGATCAGCCGGTTTTCGCCGTGCTCGGCATTCTCGGCATCCTCTTGATGATCCTGTTCCGGCCGCGCAGGCCTTTGATCGGTTATTCCCGGGATTGAGCTTTCGCGCGACGCTGCGGCGTAACAGAGCTGCCTATCGCTGCGAAAATGCCTATATTCCCACTCTATCGCGAGCTCGCCGCCTGAGCGCTTTGGCTCAGGAGATTGACTTGAATACACCTTGGGCGACACGCGGCTCGTCTCGGAGATCCGACCATGCTGTTCATGCGCAAGACCACCGCACTGCCGAGCGCAGCCGAAGCGCTGCCGGGCCGCGCGCAGCCTCTACCGACCGCCACCACCCATTTCGTCAACGGCGCGAAGCTGAAGCCGCCTTATCCCGCCGGTCTCGAGCAGGCCGTGTTCGGACTCGGCTGCTTCTGGGGTGCCGAGCGCAAGTTCTGGGAGCTCGGCGACGGCATTTACACGACTGCGGTCGGCTATGCCGGCGGGCACACGCCGAACCCGACCTATGAAGAGACCTGCTCGGGACGCACCGGCCACACCGAAGTGGTGCTGGTCGTGTTCGATCCGAAGAAGGTTTCTTACGACAAGCTCCTGAAGACGTTCTGGGAGAGCCACAACCCGACGCAGGGCATGCGCCAGGGCAACGATGTCGGCACGCAGTACCGCAGCGCGATCTACACTTACTCGGATGCGCAACAGAAGGCTGCCGACGAGTCGAAGGCGCTCTATCAGAAGGCACTCGCCGCCAAGGGCCTCGGCGCCATCACCACCGAGATCGCGCCTGCCGGCGAGTTCTACTTCGCCGAGGACTACCACCAGCAATATCTGGCAAAAAATCCCTCCGGCTATTGCGGTTTAGGGGGCACCGGCGTGTCCTGCCCGATCGGCGCCGGCGTGAGCGCGTAAGCTAGCGACGAACTCGGTGCACCTCTCCCGCTTGCAGGAGAGGTCGACGCGCCCCGGGCGATGCGAAGCATCGTCCCGAGCGCGGCGGGTGAGGGTTCTTTCCTCCAGGGGATTCTCGGTCGCCGAGACACCCTCACCCCAACCCTCTCCCGCAAGCGGGCGAGGGGGCCCACTGCCGATGTCGCCGCATCGTGCACCCATATGCGATTGCCCTCCCCCTCCAGGGGAGGGTGCGACCGTCACAGCCACACCCCTCAACGCTTTATTAACCATACCCGGTGCATCACTAACGCTGTCTCGTTTCGAGGGATGGCTCTGGTGCGGGTTGTGCGCGCGTTTCGATTGTCGATCTTGGCAGTGTCCGCCGCGCTTGCCCTCGGCGGCTGCATGCAGACCGCCGGTCCGGTCGCGATCGCGCAGCCGCGCGCCGATCTCGACTCGATGGTTTATGGCCAGCCCTACAGCGCCCCGCAGCCGGTTGTCGTCGCCGACACCGGCGGTGCCATCGGCGCGTTGCGCAATTCCTTTGCGTCGGCTCCTGCACCCATGCCGGTCGGCTATGCCGCGCCGATGGCTGCACCGGTCCGCTACGACGCCTCCTACCATCTCGACGCCGGCGACAAGCTGCGCGTCGTGGTCTATGGCCAGGAAGGTCTCACCAACAGCTATGCGATCGATGCCGGCGGCTCGATCACCATGCCCTTGATCGGCGCCGTGCCGGCGCGCGGCCGCACCACGGCGGGACTCGCCGGTGAAATCGGCGCGCGCCTGCGCAACGGCTATATCCGCGAGCCCTCGGTGGCGGTCGAGATCGAGGCCTATCGCCCGTTCTTCATTCTCGGCGAAGTGTCCGCGCCCGGCCAATATCCCTACGTGCCGAACATGACGGTCGAGAGCGCGGTCGCCATCGCCGGCGGTTTTTCGCCGCGCGCCAAGCGCGACGTGGTCACCATCACGCACACCGAAGCCGGCGGCGCCATGCGCGCCATGGTGCCGCTCGGTACCCCCCTCAGCCCCGGCGACACCGTGTTCGTCGGCGAGCGCTGGTTTTAAGTTCGTTCCAAATCTCCCCTCGTCATTCCGGGGCGCGACAAAGTCGCGAGCTACGATGCGCAATTGCGCATCAGAGAATCCATTCCTCCACCAACTCTGTCGCCCGATGGATTCCGGGCCTGCACCGCTTCGCGGCGCATCCCGGAATGACAGCAGAGGTGATGTCGGCGATCCCGCGCCTCATCGCCGAAAATCCAGCCGTCCGTTCGGAAAGCGGCCGTCAATGCGCGTGGCATCGACCACGAGCCCGACCCATGGCCGTCTGATCGCCGGCGTGGTCAGGTTGATGTACTTGCCCACCAGCCGATGCGCGCCGTCGCGTGCGGCATCGATCAGTCCGTGCCGGCGGCCGTTGTCCCAGTCAAAGCGCAGATAGATACGCTCGCCGACGGCGCGGATCTCGGCGCGGCCCTGTTTCCATGTCTCAGGGGTGTCGCCGGCGATAGTCGGATCGGCGCCGCCATTCCAGCGGCTCGCCCAGGTGCCGTCGAGCGGATCGGGCACGGGAAAGGACGCCCACTGTGCCACATTGTCGTCGGCCGCATTGCCGGCAAGCGTGGCGGTCGCGGCATAGTCCATGACCTCGGAATCGCCGGGCTCGGGAACGTCCATGGTTCCAAAGGGATTGCGGATGACGAGGTGCGTGACGGCCTGCTGCATGTTGTTCTCCGGCGTGAGCTGGCTTGATTGGCCAGCTCTACTGCCGCGCGCCAGGCGGTGCCCACCCGATTTCTGCTTAGGAGTGGCGCAACTCTCCCTCCCTCGTCATTCCGGGGCGCGCGAAGCGCGAACCCGGAATCCATCGGCCCACAAACACTGACGCACGATGGATTCCGGGCCTGCGCCTGTCGGCGCATCCCGGAACGACGGAGACTTAAAGTTGGCCGCGCGCTACTTCCTCAAATGCTTGGCAAAAAACCCCATGCTGCGCGGCCAGGCGATGTCGGCGCTGGTCTTGTCGTAGCTCGCACGCTCGTCGCAATGAAAGCCGTGCTGGGCGCCGGGATAGATGAAGACTTCGACTTCAGGTCGCTTCACCTTGATGGTCTCGACGTCGGTCAGGGAAATGCCGGCGTCCTTCTCGCCGAAATGCAGTTGCGTCGGCACCTTCGGCGTCTCATCCGCAAAGCGCACGACCGCGCCGCCGTAATACCCGATCGCCGCCTTCAAGCCCGACAACCGCGTCGCCGCAACAAAGGCGACGCTGCCGCCGAGGCAAAAGCCGATGATGCCGACGGCACCGACATTCGCCACGGCGTCGATCGCGGCCTGAGTGTCGCGCAGCATCGCAGCCCAATCTGGATTGGCCACGAATTTGCGGGCCTCGGCAATCTCATCGGGCGAGTAGCCCGACTGGAAGTTGGGCACGGTCCGGTCGAAGATCGACGGCGCGATCGCAACATAGCCCTCTTCGGCGAGGCGGTCGCAGACCGAGCGGATGTGGTGATTGACCCCAAAGATCTCCTGGATCACCACCACCGCGCCCTTCGGGCTCCCTGCCGGATCAGCCCGATAGGCGCCGAACTGGAAATCGTCGGCGGCCGTCAGTTTGATGTCTTGTCCCACGCGGGTTGTCCTTCTTGCTTGTTGATCTTGTTGCCAATCCGAAATTCCATCCTATCCCCTCATCCTGAGGAGCCCGCCCTAAGCGGGCGTCTCGAAGGATAGAGGCCGGTGCCGCCTCAGCCGGGCCTTCATCCTTCGAGACGCTTGCTTCGCAAGCTCCTCAGGATGAGGGGTGGCCGCCGGGCCTTCATGGTTCGCCCGGCGATGCAAGCATCGTCCGGAGACGGCGCTTGCGCGCCTCCTCACCATGAGGGGTGGGAGTTATGCGTCACTCCCACATCCAGTTCTCGCCGTAGTCCTCCTTCCATCCTGCCAGCCGTCCATGTCGGAATTGCAGGAACAGGCGGTGGCGAGAGGGGATCAATCCGCTGCCGCCGATGTTGCGCAGGGCGAGATAGATCTCGTTGCTTGGACCCCCGCGGACGTATTGCAGCGGCCGGCCCAGGGCACGCGCGGTCTGCCCGGCGTCCATGCCGAACGCCAGCGGCGTAGTGTTTGACAATGTCGCGACGAATGGCAGGCGCGGCGGCGGTGCACCGAACGGTTCGGCGCGCACCGGCGCCGAGAGCAATCCCGCCGCCATGATCGCGGCCAACATCGCCTGCTTCATCGTCTGCGTTCCCGTCTGACCGGCCTATGCCGGCAAGTTCTTCAGGAAAGCCACCACCGCGTCAACAAAAGCCTGCGGCTGATCGATGTTGACGGCGTGCCCGCCCGCGGGGATCACGATTTTTTGCGCGCTGGGGATTTTGGCCGCCACGTAGTCAGACGCCGCCAGGAACGGCGTGTCGTCGGCACCGACCACGATCAGCGACGGCACCTTGATATCCGGCAACAGCTCCATCACGCGCGCATCGCGCTGGGTCAGCATCCCGCGCGCGGCAAGCGCCGCGTGCACGCCTTGCCGATCGCGGCTGAAGCGGGGAAGGGCGCGATGAAGGCGTAAGCGGGGTTCGATCTATCTGACCCGATCCGCCGGAGGGCAACCACCGGCGGATTTCTTTTTGGGAGAACGGCCTCCACAATCTCACTGTCATGCCCCGCCTTGTGCGCGCTTGCGCACTGGGGCGGGGCATCCAGTACGCCGCGGCTTCTCGGTTCTAGCCGCGCCGTCTCGGAGTACTGGATCGCCCGGTCGAGGCCGGGCGATGACGGCGGGGGTGGGACTGACGCGCCCCAAAACCCCCTTTATCATCAACGGTCCGTCTACTGTGCATGGGGTTGTTTTCGCTGTTTTGATTTGGACCCTCCGGCAACCGAAGTCCGTAAAATTGCGTGCAATTCCTCAGGCCTCCATTGAGCACGCCTCTTAAGGGCCGGAGAACCCGATCGGGCTTAGGCTGATGCCCAACACAGTCCCGTGCACTTCAGTTGCTCTTGGGGAAGCCATGAACGCCTCAGCCAAACCTGCCGCCAAACGCCGGCTTCTGCTCGCCTCCGACCGGAGCGACGAGAGCAGCGAACTCGCCAGCATTCTGAAGGCGGTGGGCGACGTCGCGACGGTGACGACCGAGGCGATCCCCGAGCAGCCGGCGCGCGGTCTCTCCGGCCTCGTGGTCGACATCAACCTGCGCTCGCCTGAGAGCGTGCAGCGGGTGCGCAACAAATTGCGCGGCGACGCCTATCGTGCGATGCCGCGGCTGTTCGTGCTCGCCGACGCGCTGCATCACGGCACCATGCAGGCCTGGGCGCTCGGCGCCACCGACACGATCTCGCGGCCGCTTCAGCCAGAGGCGATTTTGCAGCGCATCCGCGCCGCCTTTCCCGACACCGCCAGCTATGACGCGACCGATCGCGGCAAGACGCTCAACCGCGGCGTCGAGGCGGCGCATGCGGTGCTGAGGAAGATGTTCGAGAAGCTGCCGCTCGGCGTGCCCCTGACCTTCGACGATATCATCGCCGCCGAGAGCAAGATCCTGAAGGCGATCAAGCACTCCTCGCTGCGCGAGTGGCTCACCACCGTCGGTTGCCATCATGTCGGCAGCTATCGGCACTGCCTGTTCGTCACCGGTTTTGCGGTCTCCTTCGCGCAGCATCTCGGCATGCGCGAGGACGATCAGCGCCGCCTGACCCGCGCCGCCCTGCTGCATGACGTTGGCAAGGCCTTCGTTCCGTCCGCGCTCCTGGACAAGCCGGGCAAGCTCACCGACGAGGAGATGGACGAGGTCCGCCAGCATCCGCGCCGCGGCTATGACGCGCTTGCAGCGCAAGGCGGCTTCCCGCCGGAGATGTTAGATGTGGTGCTGCACCACCACGAATTCCTCGACGGCAGCGGCTATCCCAACGGCCTGTCCTCGAACCAGATCAGCGATATCGTCCGCCTCACCACCATCGTCGACATCTACGCCGCATTGGTGGAGAAGCGCGCCTACCGCATGCCCTTCACCCACTCCCGCGCCTTCACGATGATGGAAGGCATGGGCGGCAAGCTCGATCAGCAGCTGTTGCAGGCATTCCGCCCGGTGGCGCTGGGATCGTTCTGAACAAGTCGCTGTAGCTGATCTAGCGGCGCTGGCGCCAACGGCGGGCTGCCTGGCCTCTAATCCTCGTACGACGAAATCTCGATCAGGCTGCCGTCGGGATCCCGGCAGTAGACCGAGCGCAACGTGCCGCGAGCGCCTTGCCTCGGTCCGGGACCCTCTTCGATCGCAACCCCGTTGGCCTGCAAATGCGCCACGACCTCTTCGGGTGTCGCGGAGGTGAGGAAGCACAGATCCTCGCTGCCGGCGGCCGGATGGTCCGCGGTGAACCATTCAACCTTGTCGGCATCGCGCGGCCGGACGTTGATCTTCTGGTTACCGAATTGCAGCGAAGTCCGCGGCGCTTTGCCGCCGCCGGGGTCGAACACCTTGACTTCCATGCCGAGGATCCTGCGATACCACTCGGCCGTAGCTGCAACATCGGCGACGTTGATGACGAGGTGATCGAGGGCCTGGACCTTGACCGGCATGCCTTAATCCTTTCGTCGCCATGTGCGTTGCGCACTTTCCGCGTGCTCCGGGCTTTGTTACAACGCCGCTCACGCCACTTTCAAGACATCCGGCTTTGAAGAACAACACGTGGGAGAACCCTTGAGATGATCACTCGCCGTACCGCGCTGGGCCTGCTCGCTGCCAGTCCGCTTGCAGCCACTCCGCTGTCGAAGGCCTTTGCCGCCGATTACCCGGCCCGGCCGGTGAAATGGGTGGTCGGCTATCCGCCGGGTGGGGCCACCGACATCCTGGCGCGGTTGATCGGCCAGCGGCTGTCGGAACGGCTCGGCCAGCAATTCATCATCGAGAACAAGCCCGGCGCCGGCAACAATATTGCCACCGAATCCGTCATCAATGCCGAGCCAGACGGCTACACGCTGCAGCTGGTCAATCCGGCCAACTACATCAACGCTTCGCTCTACACCAACCTCAAGTTCAACTTCGTGCGCGACATCGCGCCGGTGGCCTCGTTCCAGCGCGTGCCGAACGTGATGACCGTGAACAAGGACGTGCCTGCCAAGAACGTCGCCGAGTTCATCGAGTACGTGAAGTCCAATCCCGGCAAGGTGAACATGGCCTCGTCCGGCAACGGCACCTCGGTGCATCTGTCCGGCGAGATGTTCATGGCGATGACCGGCTGCAAGATGCAGCACGTGCCCTATCGCGGTGCCGCGCCCGCGATCACCGACATGCTCGGCGGCCAGGTGCAGGTGATCTTCGACAACATGCCCTCGATCATCCAGCACATCCGTTCCGGCAGTCTGCGCGCGCTCGCTGTCACCACCACGCAGCGCTCGGCGCAACTGCCCGACGTGCCGACGGTCGACGAGACCGTGAAGGGCTACGAGGCCAGCGCGCTGTTCGGCATGAGCGCGCCGAAGAACACGCCGAAGGAGATCATCGCCAAGCTCAACAATGAGATCAACACGCTCATGAAGGAGCCGGACATGACCAAGCGCCTGGTCGAACTCGGCGGCGAGCCGCGGGTGCAGACGCCCGAGGCGTTCGGCGAGGAGATCAAGGCCGAGACCGAGAAGTGGAAGAAGGTCGTCGACTTCGCCGGCCTCAAGGTCGAGTAGCGATCTTGTGATCGTTGGGATGGAGCCCTGCCGTATGGCAGGGCTTTTTTCTTGAGAGGCTTGACGCGCTTCCGCTCGGGCCTATACTAAACCACATGGTTAAGTATCAAGACGAGATCCTGGATCGGACTTTTGCGGCGCTATCCGATCCGACCAGACGCGCGCTGCTCGCGCGCCTCGGCGGAGGGGACAGCCTGTCCGTGAGCGAACTGGCCGCGCCGTTCTCGATTTCGCTGCCGGCGATCATGAAGCATCTCGACGTGCTCACCGATGCAGGCCTGGTCGTGCGGGAGAAGACCGGGCGTACGGTCTCCTGCCGGCTTACCGCGCAGCCGATGGAGCAGGCGATGAACTGGCTCAATCGCTACGCGCAGTTCTGGTCCGACAATCTCGATCGCCTTGCCGCTTTTGTGGAGGAAGACCCATGGCCGCCGCCGCCGTCAACGCCGACCCCCGCGCCAACGAACGTCCAACCGAGCGTCCAAGCCTCACGCTCACGCGCCGGCTCCGTGCGCGCCCGGAAAAAGTCTACGCCGCCTGGACGCAGGCCGAGCAACTGATGCAATGGTTCGGCCCGCCGAACATGAAGCCAGCCACGCTCGATGCCGAACTGGACGTCCGCACTGGTGGCCACTTCCGGATCAGCTTCACGCGCGATGATGGCGAGTATTTTGAAGCTCGTGGGAGCTATCGCGAGGTGGTGCCGAACGAACGGCTGGTCTTCACCTGGGCCTGGCATTCGACGCCGGAACGCGAGTCGCTGGTGACGATCTCGCTCAAGCCCGACAGCGCCGGCACGCTGATGGTGTTCCATCACGCCCAGTTCTTCGACGAGACCGCACGCGACAACCATCAACTCGGCTGGAGTTCGTCCTTCGACAAGCTCGACGCCTTCATCGCCTGATCCCTGCAAAGGAGGATATCATGCAACAGCATCAGATCGTCTCGCGTGAGCAATGGATTGCAGCCCGCAAGGCCCATCTGGCCCATGAGAAGGAGTTGACACAAGCGCGCGAGCGGCTCGCCGAAGAGCGCCGCGCATTGCCATGGGTCAAGGTGGACAAGAGCTACGTCTTCGACGGGCCGAACGGCAAGGTGGAGTTCGGCGATCTCTTCAAGGGGCGCCCTCAGCTCGTCGTTCAGCATGTGATGTTTGCGTCCGATTGGGACGCTGCCTGCAAGAGCTGCTCGTTCTGGGCCGATGGTTATGAGCGCATGGTGCCGCATCTGGCCGCGCGCGATACCAGCGTGGTCGCGGTCTCGCTGGCGCCGGTCGCAAAGCTCGAAGCCTTCAAGAAGCGGATGGGCTGGAGCTTCGACTGGGTCTCCTCAGGGAGCAGCAGTTTCAATCAGGATTACGGCGTGACGTTCTCGCCTGAGCAGATCGCCACCGGCAAGCCGATGTACAATTTCGGCACCACGCGCATCTATGGCCCCGAGCTTCCCGGCATCAGCGTATTCTACCGCAATGAGGCTGGCGAGGTCTTCCACACCTACTCATGCTTCGCCCGCGGCCTCGACATGATGAACGCCGCCTATCAATACCTCGACCTGACGCCGCTCGGCCGCCATGAAGAGGGTCTGCCCTACCCGATGGATTGGGTCCGCCTGCGCGACCAATACGAACCGCAGGCGGCAAAGGGTTCGTGCTGCCACGGGTGAGTTGTCGGGCCCGCTAGGTCCACACCAACAGCGTCATCGCCCGACTTGATCGGGCGATCCAGTATTCCAGAGGCCGCGCTATGATACGGAAAGGCCGCGGCGTACTGGATTCCCCGCCTTCGCGGGGAATGACAGGGGTAGTTGACGCGGCGGCGTAATCTGCAGCCTGCCTTACCGCTTCGCATCGGCCTGCTCGGTGCCGTTGCACGAGATCAACATCGTGTAGGGCCGCGCGTTGCCGGCGATGTCGGTGGTCTTGAGCCGCCCTTCGGCTCCGCGGTCTGGTACGGCACCACGGAATTGTCGAGGAAGTCGCGCAGCGCGCCGGTCTTGATGGCGAAGTTGATGTTCTCCGGAATGTTGCCGGTCGCAGCGGCGATGCGCAGTACGGGGATCTTTGCGGTGACCACGCCCACGATCTGACCGGTGGTGTCGAACAGCGGGCCGCCGCTGTTGCCGGGCTGCACCGGCGCGCTGATTTGCAGGAAACGCGAATCGTTGCGCATGCCGCTGAGCGAGCTGACGATGCCGGTGGTCACGGTGAAATCCGAGGTTAGCAGGCCGTGGAAGGGAAAGCCGATCGCGATGACGGAATCGCCGGAGCGGATCGAACGGTCGCGGATCCGGGCAAAGTCCTTGAACGTGGTGGTCGACGGCGCCTGCAACAGAGCGAGGTCGTTGTTGGCATCGCTCGACACGACGCGCAGCACCATCGCGGCCTCGCCGGTGAGGTTACCCTTGATGTCGCCAACACAGCCGTCGATCACATGGTTGTTGGTGACGACGTGCCCGTTGGCACTTACCACGAAACCGGTGCCGCTCTTCCCCCTGCCAGGTTTGCTGGCAGCCGGCGGCGCCTGTTTGTCCGGAGCAGCCTGCGGCTTGGCGGCAACTTTCGTAAAATCGCCGGCTTTGTCCAGCCCGTCGGCCTTGACTCGAGCCACGCAATTGGTGACCGCGGCGACCAAAGGTGCAGTCGATGTCAGACTGAATTGAAATGGCGTGCCTCTTGCCACCGCCACCATCAGGCTCGCCTTCTGAAACGCACGAGCGACGGTCGTAGGCAGAACCGCTGAGACCATGACCTCGGAAAACGCCGTCGCGAAGAGCCTTGCCTCGGCCTGACCATCGAAGGTCACGTCGATCGTCAGATTCTCGCCCTTCTTGAAACGAAACGCTGGATTGGCAAAGCCCAGCAGCCACGCATTGTTTGAATCCTGGCCTACAAGCAAAGTTACGCCGTTGGCGTAGGGCGTGCTCGCGGCGCAATGGGAGAACGCGCCGGTCGAATCATTAGTATACGCGCCACCGTTCCAGTTGCCGACATGGATGGTGCCGAAAGGCCCCGCCGCATGGACGAGCCCGGCGAGCACCGCCTGGAAAACAAACGCAACCACAATTGACTTAAGCCACATACGAGCCCCCGGGAATGTTTTGATGCTATCTTATCCAGGGCAAGACAGGTTGCGCAACCGGCAGTTGTTTGCCCCTGGCAACGTCTCCTTACCGCACCTTCGACCTTGTCTTTACTTTGCAATCCTATATACTTTGCAATACAAAGTGACGGGATAGGCGATCTCGAAAGCATGGGCGGAGCGGGGCTTGGCGTTGCCAATGCGTGATCTCGACAAGGCACTGGCCGACATCGTAGCGATCCGAAGCCAGATCGCGGCCGGCACCGCGTTCCGCGGCTACGGCCCGGCGACGATGGCTGCAACCGGCGCGGTCGCGCTCGTTACCGCGGTGCTGCAATTCTGGCTGCTCGGCGATCCCACCAGCGAGCCGCTCGGCTTCTTTTTCGGCTGGTTCATCGCCGCCGCACTTTCCGGCCTGATCATCGGGATCGAGATGCGCGCGCGTTCGCGCCGCCATCATTCCGGTCTCGCCGATGCGATGATCCACCAGGCGGTCGAGCAGTTCCTCCCCGCCGGCGTCGCCGGCGTCCTGCTCGCGGTGGTGATGTGGAAGTTCGCGGCCGAGACTCTATGGCTGCTGCCTGGCCTGTGGCAGATCCTGGTTTCGCTCGGCATTTTCGCCTCCGTCCGCTCGCTGCCGCGCACGGTCGCGCTTGCCGGCGCCTGGTATTTCATTTCGGGCTTTGCCGTGGTGGTGCTGGCAAGCGCGACCCATACGCTGTCGCCATGGACCATGGGCCTGCCCTTCGTGATCGGCCAGTCGGTGATGGCGGCCATTTTGTATTTCGCGTCCGGAGACAACGATGTCGAAGACTGACAGCGCGCCGTTTTCCTATCAGGGGCTCGACCGCGTCATTCACGAGAAGGCGAGGCTCGGGCTTCTGACCTCGCTGATGGCGCATCCGAAAGGGCTGGCGTTCGCCGATCTCAAGCAGCTTTGCGGCCTCACCGACGGCAATCTCAGCCGGCATCTCGCCGTCCTCCAGGACGCCGGCCTCGTCGAGGTGACCAAGGGCTATGAGGGCAACCGTCCGCACACCACCTGCCGCCTGACCAAGGCCGGCCGCCGCCGCTTCCTCGACTATCTCGCCGTGCTCGAGCGCCTGGTCCGCGACGCCGCCAAGGCCGCCGGCCGCGAGGCGCCGCCGCTCGGCCGGCTCGGCATGCTCTCGACCTGATCGCCCCCCTTTTTGACCGGAGACTTTGCAATGCAAAGTGACGTCACGTCCCAGAACCAGAAGCTTCATGTCGGTATCATCATGGACGGCAACGGCCGATGGGCGACACGCCGCGGCCTGTCGCGCGCACGCGGCCACGAGGCCGGCGTCGAGGCGATCCGCCGCGTCGTCGAGATCGCACCCAAGCAGGGCATCGGCACGCTGACGCTCTACGCCTTCTCCACCGACAATTGGCGCCGGCCCAAGGCCGAGGTCGCCGCGCTGATGACGCTGTTGCGGTTCTATCTCGCCAACGAGGTGCAGAGCCTGGTGAAGAACTGCGTGCGCCTGACGGTGATCGGCCGCCGCGACCGGCTGCCTGACGGCATCGCCGCCGCCATCGCGCGTGCCGAAGCCGCCACCGCTCACGGCAGCACGCTGCATCTGCGCATCGCCGTCGACTATTCCGCGCGCGATGCCATCCTCAAGGCGGCGGCGAAGGCGGCGGCGCTGACCAACCTGACCCGCGAGGCCTTTTCGCAGCTCGTCACCGGCGAGGCCGGCTTGCGCGACGTCGACCTCATCATCCGCACCAGCGGCGAGAAACGGCTGTCGGACTTCCTGTTGTGGGAAGGCGCCTATGCCGAGCTGCACTTCACCGAGCGGATGTGGCCCGAATTCGAGGCGGTCGACCTCGCCGAGGCGCTCGCATCATTTCATGGCCGCGAGCGTCGTTTCGGCGGCCTGCAGGCGATCATGCCGGAGGAGGTGCCGTCGCTCTCACGAGTGTGATGCTCGGCGTCGGTGTGCCGAAAACTTGAGCAGGCGTATGGCGTGCCCGAAAACCGCTGCACGTTCCCGCGGATCATGCTCTAGTGGCCTTTCGCGACGGGAGCTTTTCGCAAGATGCGCGCAGTTCTGGACTATTGCACCGGCGGAACGGAACGGCAGGTCACGGCCGGCACGCTCATCATCACCGAGGGTGGTACCACCGGTCACCTCTATGTGTTGATGCAAGGCAAGCTCGAAGTGCTCAAGGGCGAGATGGTGGTCGCAATTGTCACGGAGCCCGGCGCGGTGCTCGGTGAGATGTCGGTGTTGTTGGGACAGCCGCACACGGCGACGGTGCGGGCCTGCTCCGACTCGATCGTCTACGAATTCGAGGATGCCGCCTCGGTCCTCAAGCGCGAGCCTGAGGTTGCGCTGCTGATCGCGCGCCTGCTGGCGCAGCGGCTCAACGTCGCCAACACCTATCTCGCCGATCTCAAGCGGCAATATGCCGGCCACGGCACGCATCTGGCGATGGTCGGCGAGGTGCTCCAGAGCATGATCAACCTGCCGCCGCTTGAGGTCTCGCCAGGCTCGGATCGGGAATCCGATCCAAGAATGTAAGCCAGTCCGGCGCAGCCGCGACCGGCAAAGCGGGCCGCTTCAGGGGCGCGCTGAGATCGATCCACTGCGCTTCGCCCGCCGCCAGCCAGAACGCTTGGTCCGCCTCGAGATCCAGTACGATATGGGTCGGCGGCCGGCCGGGTTGCAGGCCGGCATTGACGACCCAGGTCGGGCCGAGCCGGTCGAACCAGGAGCCGTCCTTGATGAAGGGCGATTGATGGACATGGCCCGAGATCACCAGCGATGGCTGATACTGCATGATCCACTGCACCAGCTCGACATCGCCGAAGAAGCGCTTGCCGCCCCAGCTCGTCGGCGAATCCGCCGGCGGCGCGTGATGCGCCCAGATCCATCGCTGCGGCCGGTTGATCGAGGCATCGCGAAGCTGGTCGGTGAGACGCTGCTTGACCAGCGGACCGTCCCACCAGGGGCACACTGTGAACAGCGTATCGCCGATGGTGCAGCTGTCGCCGTCGCAGGCGATCCCGAGCTCCCGCACCTCCGAGATCCAGCGCGAGACTTTCTCGCCTTCCGTATTGCGCTCGTCGAGATCGTGATTGCCGGAGCAGAGGATGACCCGCGTCCGGGCGGCGAGCAGCGCAAGGTACTTTTTCACCACCACGATCTGGGCGCGAAAATCCACCATCGAGCCGATGTCGAGCGCATCGCCGGCGAAGATCACGAGGTCGAATTGCGGCGCCGCGCTGACCAGCCAGTCGAACTGCGGCAGTGAGTAATGCAGGTCGGCGACGACCAGGCAGCGCATGGAAAAATCCGTGAGCGAGAGATTGAAAATGTTTGGGAATTGCAAAATGTTCTAAGCAAGGAGCAGACCAGCATGCCCGCCCCTTGGCAATCCGATCGGGCAAGCATGCTCCTGCGCGCTCCCACGCGCAAGTGCCTGACGCCGCAGGGCTGGACCGGGTCATCGAATTCTGATGTCGTGGTCCATCCCCAACGCGGTGATCGCATGATCTCCTTCAAGACCGTTCGCACCCGCGCCGAGAAGCGCAAGGGCGGGCCCAAGGCACTCGAAAAGCTGATGCCGGCAAAGCCCGATTTGAAGCGGCTGGCCAGGCTCGGCGACGATCGCATCCTGGCCGAGATGACCAGGCGGGTGTTTTGCGCGGGATTTGCCTGGAGCGTAATCGACGCAAAATGGGACGGTTTCGAGGGCGCCTTCCTGCGCTTTGAGCCGGCCAGGCTCAGCTTCCAGCCCGAGGATTATTGGGAAGGCCTGCTGCGCGACGCGCGCATCGTGCGCAACGGCGCCAAGATCATGTCGGTGCGCGACAACGCCGCCTTTGTCCAGGACATCGCAAAGGAGCACGGCAGCTTCGGCAGGTTTCTGGCGAAGTGGCCGTCGTCCGACGAAATCGGCCTGCTCGACCTTCTGGCCAAGCGTGGCAGCCGGCTCGGGGGCAACACGGGCCAGATGCTGCTGCGCTTCGTCGGCTGGGACGGCTTCGTCACGTCGAAGGACGTCGTCGCTTGCCTGCGCGAGGCCGGCCTCGACATCGCCGAGGAGGTCAAATCGAAGGGCGATCTCGCCAGGGTGCAGGCGCAGTTCAACGCCTGGGCCGAGGAGACCGGACTGCCCTACACGCATTTGTCGCGCATCTGCGCGCTGTCGGTTGGCGAGAACCGGGAAGAATAGCGAGGAGAGTAACGGAGTGACGCTCATGGCAGGTGAATTGGAAGGCAAGGTTGCCGTCGTCACGGGGGCTGCGTCGGGCATTGGACTGGCCAGCACCGAGGCGATGCTGGCCGCCGGCGCGCGCGTGGCGACGGTCGACCGCGACGGTGCGGCATTGAAGGCACTCCACGGCAAGCACGGCGATGCCGTGATCCCGCTCGTCATCGACCTCCTTGATCCCACGGATTGCGCCACGCTGCTGCCGAGAGTCTTGGAGACCGCCGGCCGGCTCGACATCCTGCACGCCAATGCGGGCGCCTATGTCGGCGGCGACCTCGTCGATGCCGACGGCACTGCGATCGACCGGATGCTGAACCTGAACATCAATGTCGTGATGAAGAATGTGCGCGACGTGCTGCCCCACATGATCGAACGCCGGACCGGCGACGTCATCGTCACGAGCTCGCTGGCGGCCCATTTTCCAACGCCGTGGGAGCCGGTCTATGCGTCGTCCAAATGGGCGATCAATTGCTTCGTCCAGACCGTGCGGCGTCAGGTCTGCAAGCACGGCATCCGCGTCGGGTCGGTGTCGCCCGGTCCCGTCATCACCGCGCTGCTCGCGGACTGGCCGCCTGAGAAGCTCAAGGAGGCCCGGGACTCGGGCAGCCTGCTGGAAGCCGGCGAGGTCGCCGACGTCGTGATGTTCATGCTGACGCGGCCGCGCAGCATGACGATTCGCGATGTCGTCATGCTGCCGACCAATTTCGATCTCTAGCGCGCTGGCGCCGGAGCGCCAAAATGATGTGCATGGTGTGGCGACCTCGCGCCGAAGCTGCGGCAGGCGCGATTCGTCATCACGAAATGCATTTCGGCGGAACATTTGTGCGCAGCATCCGTTCGGGAGTTTGAGCCAGGCGAACACAAGCGCAGGGAACGCCTGCTCTGGCCCAAGCCAACGAAACCCGAAAATCACAAAAACGGAGCAGCCCATGAAGCTAACATCCACGCAGGTCAAGCAGACCGTCAATCAACTCGGCGCTCAGGTGCTGCCCGACGAGCATCCCGCCATGCCCCAGCTCAGCAGCATGTTCGGCGAGCACACGTTCTTTGTCGATGAGTCAGGACTCAAGGTTGTCGAACCCACCCCATCGCCCGCGACGGACCGTCAGAGCGGCGAAGTTGTCAGTCTCGCCAACTGGGCCGATTCGGACCTGACGCGCCTGACGGCGCATGAGCCCGAGCCGACCGGTGTGATCGTGGTGTTCGAGCAAATGAAGCACTGACGCCACCAGGGCGTGTAAAGCTGGCGGTCAGTCGTGGTAAAATCGGCCAAAGGACCTCCGGGCTAAGCACCTTCGCAAGATCGGCGGCCATTGAGAGACGCTCGCCAGCCAATGGCGCGGAGCTTTTTTCAGCCACCCGGCGCGCGCAATGCGCGCCGGGGAATCATTGCGATGGTTCTGAAGGTCCGCATCAGATGCGTGGCTGACGATGTGCACCTCCATGGTGCGATCCGGATTTCGAGGGCCACTGCAAACGTCGGTTGAACGCGGGTAACCGACAAAGACCAGCCGCCATTGCGGGCAAAGCCAAGCGGGCTCAAAACGTCAGCGCTGAAATCAACGTGATGGACATCACAGCGAGTCTCCGCGCGACAATCTAGTTCTTACACCGTCGGGACGGGGGATGATCCTTACGCCTCGTAAACGGGAGACTGGACAATGAGAACCGTTCGCTTCGCGGCCCTCGCCGCCCTCGTGGGCCTTAGTTCGGTGATTGGCTCTGCGTATGACTCGGCCGCCAACGCCGGAGGGCTGAATTTGGATTGGCTTTCCAATCAGCCATACGTGGAATGTCTCAAGACAACGACCTTCCTCGCTGGATGGAACAACGGACACCCCCAAGGCAAGGCCCAGGAAGCTGCCGCTCAGGAGCGTGGCCGGCACTACTGCAACCGGCAGTATGGGTACGAGTAACGAGGTGGCAACTCAGCACCCGATATCTTGGCGAAGCGGCCAGCCCCGGCAGACCCTTCACCGGGTCTAGACAGAAGATCATTCACGAAGAGCCGCTCATTGCGTTTATGATGGTGTTCCTGCAACCTCAGTCAGGCCGGCAAGCGCCGTTGAGTTGCTGAACGATGATCACGACGTGAGGCTCTGGGCTGAGCCGGTTTGGCGCTCACCTCGGAGCGCCGAAACACTGCAGACTCGCCGACAAATGAGATCAGCCACGAAATGGGCTGGATCGAATGAACTGTTACCGTGGGATTGCGACTAATAGCTTGTGGCCGGCATCAGGGGGTCTGCGGCATCGAACGAAGTTGAACCGTCCTGCAATCATCTTTCTGCGGCCTCGTATTTCTCGAGCTTCGGCAACGAAGTAGCGGATGGGCGCGAATAGGCATATCCCATCACCCGTCTTGGGCTCGGCGCGAGCTTGTCCTGGGCTGGGCAAGCTTGGTTGGGTGATCGCCATGTCAACTATCATGCGACCAATGCGTCAAAACGCCATTGGCCGCATCGAACAAGCCTAAAGCCGCATATGAACGCACCACTCTGAATGCGCTGGGTGGATCACTGGTCAATCCGGAGCTTTTGAGATGTATGCATTGAGCCAGAACAAGGCTTTCGTGTTGCTTGTCGGTTGTTCAGTTGCACCAATATTGCCAGCCGCGGCTCAGGGAAGATCCGGCGGAGATTGCGTATTTTGTTACATGGTTTGTGACCGACATTACACCGGCGCGGCGATCTTAAGCTGTCGTTCGGACTGCGATAGAAATCGTTGTATCCAGGCAAATAAGACCAGCTGCAATCGCGGCTGGCATCATACGGCAACGGGTTGCAAGCCCAATCCCCCCGGGTGGCGACCGGGGTCGCGGCTCCCGCCCGGCGAAGTTCCTTACTGACCTCTCGACGATATCTTTCGAACGATTGCTTCAAGATTGAAGGCGGCCAGATGCGCGTAGACGCTTCAAAGCTCAGGATGCTCAGTGTCGTCTTTTGGATCCTGCTGCTGCCTTGCATGTTCTACAATTTGTATCGCAAATACCAATCGCTCGACGCGTGCCGATTCCAGCAGATCGAATTGGAGGCCCTCGACGCCACGATTCGGGGGACAGGGAAATAGGGATGAGCAATATCGCGGACGCAGCTCCAAACAACATGAGGTACGGCCTCTTTATGGGTGCGGTTGGTATCCTGATGATCGGCTGGACGATCGCTTACGGGTACGCGAACTATCGAAGTGATGAGTGCTTGAAGAGCGCCAAGACCCGTATCGATAGCATTAGGACGCACGTGGTGCCCGGCAACGCCGCCAAACAAGGAAGATAAGCCGAAAAGGTTGCCACCTGAATGGCTGCGCCACGGTTCATGACGCGCACAGGCCACAAATCGGGGCCGGCCAACCCAAGCCATCGTTCAGAATGGCGCACCACGGCCCGATGGAGATGGGCACTATTGTTTCGCCGTGGCGCTATGATGCAACGGCCGCTTAAGCGATCCGGCCGGATGACCAGCGATGGCCTGCGATCTTGCGCTACGCCTCATGGGCGCTGTCCGCCCGATTTCGCCGGTGGTCCGGTTACCCTTCGGCTGCGGCCATTTCGATCAATCCCGGGAACGGCGCGATGGGCCAGGAACCGACCTTGCATCTTCGCCTGAGAAGTTGTTCCGGCGCTCAAGGGACGGCAGCCACGCTGCCTTTGTGCTGCGGCCCTGAATATCGAGATAATAAGAATCACACGCGCCTACGCGGGCTCTGCTTCGGGACGCCAAGAAATGAAAACGACAGCGCAGCCCAAGCGTTGGAGTCACCTCGCCGAGGCGGCCCGCACATGCTCTTCAGTCTCGGCCCGATACAGGTGCACGGCTTCATCAAGTCCCTTCAAGGCATGAAAACCGTAATCTCCGAAGCGAAGGTTTGCGCCGGCGACCAGATCACGAACGGTGTTGGACACGAGCACCTCCCCAGCTCCGGCCAAGTCGCAGATGCGAGCTGCGATGTGCACAGCTATTCCGCTAATGTCGTCCGGCTTTACCTCTATCTCCCCCGTATGCACTCCGCCTCGGACCTGGAGATCCAACGAGCGCACGCCCTCGGAGATGGCGGCAGCGCACCGAATTGCGCGAGCAGGACCGTCGAAAGTTGCCAAGAACCCATCGCCTGTTGTCTTCACTTCCCGTCCCTTGAAGCGTTCAATCTCCAGCCGTGCAATGCGGTCGTGCTGGTCAAGCAGCGCGCTCCAGCGCGTATCACCGAGTTCCGATGCGCGCTTCGTCGAGTCGACGATGTCGGTGAGCATTACCGTTGCGAGGATGCGATCCCGCTCGACGTGGGCTCGTGAGCCCGTGAGGAATTCGTCTATCTCGCAAGCGACACTGTCGTGGTCGCCTGCCGAGATAAAATGATCCTGTCCAGACAGCTCAACGTATTTCGCTCCCGGAATGGTTTGCGCCAGGTAGCGGCCAGCTTCTACGTTGACCCTGGTGTCGCCGGTCCGGTGCAGCACGAGCGTCGGCGTGTGAATGGTCGGGAGAATGTGCCGAACGTCGATCTCGCTGTTCATGCGCAGGAGCGCAAGGACGGCCGAGGGGCTCGCTCCCAATCGCTCGGAGCGTGCCCACCATTGCCTGAATCGCTCGTCCGGCGCCCACGTCGGCGCGAACGCAGTGATGCTCGCCCCTGTTCCCCACGACTGCTCGACCTTGTCGAGGAAGCCTTCGAACTTATCCGGCGGCAGGACCCACGTGAAGAAGTGGGCGTAGGCTCCATAGAGCACGAGGGCCTGGCACCGCTCGGGATAGCTCGCCGCAAACAGCATGCTCATCGCACCGCCCTCCGAGGTGCCGAAGACGGCGGAGCGTTCGCTGCCAACGGCATCCATCACCGCGCGCACATCATCCATGCGCTCTTCCAGGGTCGGGATGCTTCCGGTCCTGTCCGAAAGCCCGGTGCCGCGCTTGTCGAACAGGATGAGACGGCTGAAGCTCGCAAGCCGCGACAGGAAATGCGCCAGCGCCGGGTTGTCCCACTGGTGATCGAGATTGGAGATGAAGCCTGGCACAAGGATCAAATCAAGCGGCCCGTTCCCGACCACCTGATAAGCGATCCGAACCTCTCCGCTTTTGGCATACCGTGTCTCCAGTACCATCGCATAGCCCTCACGCGAGGTTCCGAACACTTGCGCCCGCGCTTTACAACAGAGCAGGTCCTGATGCGATGCGCCGGCTCGGCCCGGATCCATCGACTCCGAAACGAAATGGTCTACTCAAATCTCACTGACACCCTCGGAATGCTCGGCAGTCCTTCATATCGGACGGTGACCGTCTGACCGGGCTTCGGCGGGGTTAACGGCGAGAACGCCCCGACGCTGATCAGGTCGCCAGCCTTCAGCTTGCGGCCGCTCTTCGCGAGGTCTTCCGCAAGCCACACGACCACGCTTAGCGGATTCCCGAGTGTCGCCGCACCGACCCCTTCGGCCAGCATAGCGCCGCTCTCGTCGGTCGCGACGATCTTCGTTTCAGCGAGACGCTTCAGAGTTTCCGGCGTGTTCTCTAACGGGACTTCAGGGCCCGCGACTCCGAGACGAGCGGCAACGTTGATCGCGATTAGCTGAAGGCCGTCGATCTTCTCGTTGGGGCCGAGCGCGATGTCGTTCAGCTCGATGTAGGGCCGCATCCCTGATATATGTCGCAGGGCCTCCTCCGGGGTTTTTGCCTGATTTACACCGTCATCCTTTACGACGAGGAGCATATCGGACTCCCATACGGGGCGCGCCCCGAACGTCGCCGGCACGGTGGCGCCATCGTTCAACACCATCTTTTCGAGCACAAGGCCCGCAACAGGCGCGTTCCAGTTGAAGCGCTCCTGAACCGCTTTAGCTGTCAGCCCGGCCTTGTACCCAACGACCTTGCCTTGCGAGTCGGTCAAGGCCTCGACGAGCTTGTCGCGAGCGCATACGGCATCCCTCATGTCGGAAACGGGCAGCGCCTTCGTCGGACGCTTCGCTTGCCAGTCCTTAATGAAGATCTGGATTGCCTCGGCCGTCGGGCATTCCGCCAGTGCCGCTCCGCTCACAAGCAACCCGGCAACAAACGACATGAGAGCGACCGCACGCATCGAGGGCCTCCCTTTGTCTGTTCTGAGGGAGCGTAGCCTAGTTGCGGAGGGGGCGCTAGGTATCAAAAATGCTGGGGCTAAGGTACCACGCTCGCGGTGAGATCGGTGGCGTGAGACTCATCGTCGACGATACGGGTAAACCCCTTCAGATCGGGGCCTCTGAACCGCCTCTTCGCCGTCCGATTTGGGTCAAGAGCGTCGATATTGCCATGACCGCATGGGAGGCCACTGCCGGACCAACGGTGCACCGCCAAGGCTCGCGCTGCGCGCGACCGGCTCCGCCGGCTCGCGGCCTTGACGGCGCTCCGCTGGCCCGGCTCTTTTGCTTCCATGCGTTCATGGCCTGCACTGCGCGATCGCGCTCATGCTGCAGAGAAAGTGCGAGTTCGCAGGGCTGCAGCGTGACTTGGCGTAGACATCGGCCGTTCTGCGGATCGGCCAGGCTTGCCACAGTGGCGCCATGGCTCTTCCTCACAAATCGCAGCTACGGCGTCCGCCGGACCGCACCCCACTTGACGATCTCTACGACTATGCGCGTGCGCCCGCGCGTCCTGGTCGACGACGAGCGAAGCGCGCTTCGGTGACATGGGCGGTGACGGACGACTGGCCGAAGGACGTGTCAGTGACCGAAACGGAGATCGATGTCTTCGAAGCCTGGTTCGGTGATCTGTTCGACGAGTTGTTTGGAAAGGACTGAGGGGACATCACCATGGCTGCAACGGTTCGGGCTGCTCTCTACCTGCGGGTCTCGACGGGACGGCAAGCCGATAACGATCTCTCCATCCCGGATCAGCGCCGCCAGGCGAAGGGCTATTGCGCATCGCGTGGGTGGGAGATTGCCTCCGACTATGTCGAGCCGGGCGCGTCTGCGACCGACGATCGGCGGCCGGAGTTCCAGTGCATGATCGACGCGGCGACGGTCAAGCCGACGGCATTCGACGTGATCGTGGTCCACAGCTTCAGCCGCTTCTTCCGCAACCAGTTCCAGCTTGAGTTCTATGTTCGCCGGCTTGCCAAGAACGGCGTGCGCCCGGTGTCGATCACGCAGGAGCTCGGCGACGACCCAATGAGCAACATGATCCGCCAGATCATGGCGCTATTCGACGAATACCAGTCCAAGGAGAACGCCAAGCATACGCTGCGCGCCATGAAGGAGAATGCCCGCCAAGGCTTCTGGAATGGCGCGCTGCCCCCGATCGGCTACCGCATCGTGGAAGCCGCCGAGCAGCGCGGCCACCGCACCAACCCGCGACGGACCGTCAGAGCGGCGAAGTTGTCAGCCTCGCCAACTGGGCCGATTCGGACCTGACGCGCCTGACGGCGCATGAGCCCGAGCCGACCGGTGTGATCGTGGTGTTCGAGCAAATGAAGCACTGAGTGCTGCCACGCCGCCAGACGGAGTTGGAAGGAAATGGCGCGCCACGGCCGATGAAGATGGGCACTATTGCTTCGCCGTGGCGCTATGATGTTGTGGCCGGGAACCCGGTCCGGTTACCAGCGCACGGCTAGCCTTCGATTCTGCACTACGCGTCGTCGGGCAATCTTCTCCCAGGCCCGGCTTCCATAACCGTCTCCGCTGCCCAAGGGGATGTACGCGGGCTGCGGGGAGGCGTACAATTATCGGGTCCCTCGCGCAAAATGATCAACATGACGTGGAGGTGGCCATGAAATATGTGCTGCTTGGTAATCTGGCCCCAGAGTGGGCGAGCAAGCAATCGGAACGGGTCGGCAAAGCCAAGGCGAAGCTCGACAATCTGGGCATCAAGATCGAGTCGATCCACTACACGCAGGGCTACTACGATTTCGTCGATATCGTTGATGCCCCGAATCCGGAAGCGATGCTCGCGTTCTCTGTCTGGTACTCCACTCAGGGTCTGGGGCGGATCCAAAGTATGCCGGCCTTCGATGCAAAGAGCTTCGAGGCCGCGATCAAGAACGCAGGCTAAGCGCCGCGTGCGGAGCGCCGCAGGAGGCGGCGGGGCGTCGATAGGGCACCCTATCGCGCTTTTGCGTAGATTGGCGCGCGGCGGCCGATGAAGACGGGCACTATTCTTTCGCCGTGGCGCTATGATGCCGTGGCCCGCTGGGCGCTCCAATCGGCAAAACCGCGACGGACTGCGATCTTGCACTAGCCTATTGGGGGCCGCCCGACTTCCCGATATCGCAGGTAGTCCGGCTACCCTTGATAGCGGGCCTTTTTCCATCAAATCGTGGATTCACGATGAGCCATTCGGCGACATCAGCAGCACGTCTTCCCAATGTTTGTTCACCTATCCAGGCAGGCATCGGTCAGTGCGGCTGACATTTCAAGCTAACGGCAACGACCGGCATGCGCCCTGGGAGGCACCCCCGTCAAAGCGCCTTGGCGCTGCGGCGTGATCCGTCGTACAAATGTGCCGAGTTGGATTGCGGGCCATGGTGCAAGAGCGGCCAGTCCGGGTCGAGCGTAGGTTGTCGGCGATATTGGCTGCCGATGTGGCGGGCTATTCGCGGCTCATGCATCGCGACGAAGAAGCTACACACGCCAGGCTAACCGCACTCCTGACCGACGCCGTCTACCCGGCAATCGCCGAGCACGGCGGGCACCTCGTGAAGAACACCGGTGACGGGTTCTTGGTGGAGTTTCCAAGCGCGGTCGAGGCGGTTCGAGCTGCGACAGAATTCCAAACCCGCATCAAGGAGCTTACAATTGGCGAGGTTGAGGACAGGCGTATTGCTTTCCGCGTGGGCGTCAATATCGGCGACGTCATAGTTGAGCCGCATGATATTTTTGGAGATGGCGTCAACATCGCGGCGCGGCTTGAGGGTATCGCCGAACCTGGCGGCATCTGCATCTCCTCTGCTGCCTACGATCAAATCAGAGACAAGATCCGGGTTGAGTTCGCCGATCTGGGTGAGCATTCTGTCAAGAACATCGCCCGACCTGTGCGCGTTTTTGCCTTGCAGCCCGATGCTCTGGCTGGTCTTTCGGCACCGTCCGTGAATCCTGCACCCGTGAGGTCGCGGCCACGCGGATCTCTTTGGGCTATGGCCGCGATTGCCTTGGTGCTTGTCATCGGCGTCACAGTAGCGGCCGCTTGGTGGTTTCGACCGTCTTCTAACACCGCCTCATCGGCGTCTGTTGCTACGAACAACGCCGCCACCAAAAGCATTGCTGCGATTTCTCACGCAAGCTCCCCACCACGCTTCTCGATTGTCGTGTTGCCCTTCGCGAACACGAGCAGCGATCCGGATCAGGAATACTTCGCGGACGGCATTACCGATGATCTGACGACCGACTTGTCACGCATCTCGGATAGCTTCGTGATCGCCCGCAACACTGCGTTTACCTTCAAGGGGAAGCCGGTGGACATCAAACAGGTCGGCCGCGAGTTGAATGTGCGGTATGTCTTGGAGGGCAGCGTACGGCGGGACGGAGACCAAGTCCGAGTAAATACGCAGCTCATTAACGCCGAAACCGGCGCACACGTTTGGGCTGATCGGTTCGACAAAGATCGGGCAGATATCTTCAAAGTGCAGAACGAGGTCACCGCTCGCATTGCCGGGACTTTGAACCTGGAACTGATCAGGGCGGAAAGCCAGCGCGCAGAGCGCGAGCATGCGGACAATCCCGACGCGGTCGATCTCGCCATGCGGGGCTGGGCCGCCTATTACCGACCGCTGTCCGCTCAGCAGTTGGCCGAGGCGCGGATGCTGTTCGAGCGAGCATTACGTATCAATCCTCAATCTCCGCAGGCACTGCACGGTCTGGCGCGCACGCTTGCCTGGGCGGTAACAAGCCGCTTTAGCAACGCGCCGGCTGATGACCTTATGCGCGCCGATGAAGCGGTGGGGCGGGTCCTCCGGAGCTGGCCCGACGATGCGCTGGCACACGATACTAAGGGCCACATTTTGCGGGCGCGAAAACAGTTTGAGCAGTCGATTGCTGAGTACGAGACGGCTATCAATCTCGACCGCAATCTCGCGAACGCCTATGGTGCGAGTGGCCTTACCAAGCTCTTTGCAGGGCGCGCGGAGCAGTTGTTCACGCCAGTCGAAACCGCTATCCGGCTGAGTCCGCGCGACCCGCTCCTGAGCGTTTGGCTATACTGGATCTGTCACGCACATACACATCTCGGTCACGACGACGAAGCGATCGACTGGTGTAGCAAGTCGATCGCCACTAATCCGCTTTGGTATGTCTATATTGACCTGATCTCTGCCTATGGCTGGAAGGGGCAGAAGGATAACGCGCAGGCCGCAATAGCCGAGCTGAATAAGCTAGTACCAAATTACACAGTAAAAAAATGGGCGAATGAAGGTTATTCGGACAATCCGGTCTTTGTCGCCCAGTATCAGCGGATCGTCGAAGGACTTAGGAAGGCCGGATTGCCCGAAGAATGAGAGCCGCTGACTACCGTGAGACCGCGTCAATCTGGTCCAAAGAAATTTCGTTACAGGCGGCTGCCGCGGTCTTGGAAGCTCGTTATCGACAAGCTGTAGGGCGAGGCAGCTGAAGGCACGCAACCCGACCACTTCGGCGAGACTGAATGGCGGCATATGCCTCACGACCCCGCCCAAAGTGTGCGTAGGTGTTCGCGGCTTCTGGCTGGAGCCATTCACTGGATCGGCGATTCCACTTTTCCCAGACCACAACGGTGCGGCCTTCTCGACCGGCTGGCGCGCGAAGGAAACGGCTCCTCCGGGCCGATGGGCGTCAAGTCGATTGCCAAACATCTGAATGAAACCGGCATCCGCACCCGCGACGGCGGACGCTGGGGGGTCGATGCCGTGCACAAGGTGCTCACCCGAACGACGTACATCGGCCGCCACCGCTTCAACACCAAGCATTGGAAGACGCGCGAGCGCAAACCGGAGGCTGAGGTGGTCGAGATGGCCGTGCCGCCGATCATCGAGGCCGCCGAGTTTGAGGCGGTGCAGACGCTGCTCAAGACGCGCAGGACGGCCTCGTGGCCGAACACATCGAGCAGCGGCTTTTGCAGCCCCAAGCGTCTCGAGCGAATCTTATCGGCCGTACTTCATCGCCGGAAAGAGCGCACCGAGCGTCGAACGGCGCATATTGCCGAATTGCGCAAGCGCGCGGCCGAAGCCGAAGCCAAACTCAAGCGCCTTTACGACGCCATCGAAAACGGGATCGCCGACATCTCCGATCCGCTGCTCAAGGAGCGCGTGATCGAGCTGAAAGCCATCCGCGATCAGGCCCGCGCTGACGCGGAGCGAGCCGAGGGCGCGCTCGATCGGGCTGGGCCGAGCGTCACACCGCAGGCGCTGAAAACCTTCGCCAGCCAGGCCCGCAGGCGCATGCGGACCGAATCGGGCGGCTACCGCCGCGACCACCTCCGTGCGCTGGCCCAGCGCGTCGAAGTAGACTCGAAAGAGATTCGCATCATGGGATCGAAAAGCGTGCTTCTGTGCACGCTCGTCGCCGCTTCGAGCGCAAAAACGGCAGGTTTTGGAGTGCCCGGTTTTGTACCAAAGTGGCGCGCCCGACACGATTCGAACGTGTGACCTTTGCCTTCGGAGGGCAACGCTCTATCCAGCTGAGCTACGGGCGCAACGAGGCCTCATGTAGCCGATTGGCGAGGGGCGGGCAACCGCTTCTCGCCGCGGCGGGCTAGGCCGATTTGCGCCGCCCGGGCGCCGGAACCGGGTCGCGGCCGAGGCCGGCGAACTCGGCGAGCAGGCGTTCGGCGCAGATGACGCGATTGGGGCCGAGCCGTTTTGCCGCGTAGAGCGCTTGGTCGGCCGCAGCTAACAGTCGGTCTGGCCCGCCGTCGCTCTCGCCCGGGATGTGGCTCGCCACCCCGACGCTGAGGGTGACGTGGTCGCCAGCCCCCGTGGTGCCATGGGCGATCCGCATGGCCATGCTCGTCGGCGACGGCACAGGCGGCATCGCAATTCAGGTCCGGCAGGATCAGCGCGAACTCCTCGCCGCCATAGCAGCTGGCGAGGTCGAGCGGGCGGAGAGCTCCGGCAGCTGCTCCGGCCGGTCGAGTGAGACCAGATCGGCGAGGCAATGTCGCTTGGTCTCGTAAAAGGCCTGCCAGTGCTTCGTCGTGCCGATGACTTCCGAGGCCGCGACGCCGGTCAGTCGCTCACAGGCCCAGTTCCAGATCACGACGCGGCGCTTCGGGTCGATCACGAAAGGTCGGCACGACGAGATGCTGCATCGGCCGCACGGCGTAGGAATCTGCGACGTCGATGGTTTTGTCCGGCTTCGCCACGTCAGGCCACCGCCGCCACGGGGGTGGCGTCGGCGCCGAACAGTCTGCGCACTTCGGCGGCCGGCTTGGCGGCGCTGAACAGATAGCCCTGCATCTCGGTGCAGCCGAGCGCGCGCAGCATCTCGCGCTGGGCCTCGGTCTCGACGCCTTCGGCGACCGTGGTCATGTTGCTGGCCGCGGCGATGTTCACCACCGCCTGTACGATGACCGGCGCGCCGCTTGCCTCCGCCATATCGGCGACGAAGCAACGGTCGATCTTGATCTTGTCGAACGGGAAGCGCTTCAGATAGCTCAGCGAGGAGTAGCCGGTGCCGAAATCGTCGAGCGCGATGCGCACGCCGATCGATCGGAGCTGATGCAGGATGGAGAGCGCCGCCTCGTCGTCGCGGATCAGCACGGCCTCGGTGATTTCGAGCTCGAGCCGGCGCGGATCGAGTCCGGAGGCGGCGAGCGCGCCGGCGATCTTGAGGGCGAGCGTGTCGCATTTGAGCTGCACGGGCGAGACGTTGACGGCGAGCCGCACATGCGCGGGCCAGGTCGCGGCCTCGTTGCAGGCCGTGCGCAGCACCCAGTCGCCAAGTTCGTTGATCAACCCGGTATCCTCGGCGACCGGAATGAATTCCGCCGGCGATACCATGCCGCGTTCGGGATGCCGCCAGCGCAGCAGCGCCTCGCAGCCGGAGACCTCGTTCGTGCGCAGATCGACCAGCGGCTGGTAGTGCATCTCGAAGCTGCCGTTCACCAGGGCCTGACGCAAATCCTGCTCCATGGTCAGGCGCGCCTTGGCGCTCGCATCCATCGCCGGCTCGAAGAAGCGATGGGTGCGGCGTCCCTCCGCCTTGGCGCCGTACATCGCGAGGTCGGCATTCTTGATGAGCTGGTCGAGATCGGTGCCGTCCTGCGGCGCCAGCGCGATGCCGATGCTGGCGTCGGTGGAGAGTTGATGACCGAAGCAGTGATAGGGGCGGCGGATTGCCTCATAGATCCGTGTCACGAATGATAGCACGTCCGCAGGCGACTCGATTCCGGTCTGGATCACCGCGAATTCGTCGCCGCCAAGCCGGGCGATCAGGTCGCCCGCGCCGAGGCAGCCGCGGATGCGGCCCGCGATCGCCTTCAATAGCTCGTCGCCGACGTGATGGCCCAGCGAATCGTTGATGCCCTTGAACTCGTCGACATCGATATAAAGCAGCGCGAACTGATCGCCGCAGGCGACCTTTTCCAACTCGCGCTCGATCTGCTCGCGGAACAGCGCGCGGTTGGGCAGGTCGGTCAGCGCATCATAGTGCGCCATGTGCGCGATCTTCTCGTCGGCGCGCCGCCGTTCGGTGACGTCATCGACGACATGGATGAGGTAGCGCGGCTCGCCGGCGTCGTCGCGAATGCCGATCCGGGTCGAGGTGATGTAGCGCAGCCCCATGGCCTGGGTCTGCCAGGGGTGCTCGTCTTTGAACAGCCCCTTGGGCGATTGCAAAGCCTTGCTATCATCCTCGGTCACCAGCGTCGCCGACCGCTTGGGAAAGATTTCGAACGCCGTCTTGCCGACGACCTCTTGACGCGACTGGCCAAACTGTTGCTCGGCGACGCCGTTGATCAGCAAATAGCGCCGCGTGCGAGCGTCCTTCACCGTGATCTGCGATGGGATATGGTCGATGATCTCGCGCAGGAAAGTGTAGTTGCGGTCGCGCTCCTGCTCCAGATTGCGCCGTTCGGTGACCTCCTCGATCGTGGCGACCCATCCGCCCTGCGCGAGCGGGGTGTTGATGACCTGGAAGGCGCGGCCGCCGGACAGCTCATGGACCCTGGTGGAGACCGTGCCTTCGGCGACAACCCTCATGACGTCGGCGCAAAACGCCTCGACGTCGCCATTGAATGCTCCGCGTTCCCTGCGATGGTACATGGCCTCATGGATGTGGCAGCCAGGCTTGATGACGTCGTGGGACAGGCCGAACATGTCGGCATAGCGGCGGTTGCAGGTGACGATGTATCCGGCAGCGTCATACAGGATCAGCCCCTGCGACATGTTGTTCAGGGCGGTGTCGAGCCGCCGCCGCTCCGATTCGATCCGCTCCTGCGTCTCGCGGTTCTGCCGGTTGATCTGGCGAATGATGAGATAGAGAATGAGTGCGATGATCGTGGCCGAGACCGTGGCCGCGGTCACCATAAGCCTGGTTTGCTCGCGCCAATCCGCCAGCGCCGAATCCATCGTATTGGTTGCCATGATCAGAATGGGAAAATGCGCCAGCTGCGCACCCGCACCCAGCCGTCCAACGCCGTCGATCGGGCTCTTCTCGATCCGCACTGTCTGCCGGCCGCCGTTGGCGACGATCTTCTGCAGTAAGGGGCCACTGGCGTAACTCTTGCCGATCAACGCCTCGGCGTGTGGGTGACGCGCCAGCATTGTGCCGCCGCGGTCGAGCAGCGCGATCGCTGCGCCCCTTCCAAGCGCAACCGACGAGAAGAACTTCTGGTAGCTCTCGGGGTCGATCCGGCGCACCATGATGCCGAGCAGTTCGCCCGTTGGATTTGTCAGCCGGCGTGCGACCACCGTCGTCCATTTGCCGATCAGAAAGCTGTGCACGGTCTCGAGCAGCACCGGCTCGGACTGCGGGTTGGACTTGAAGGTCTGGAAGTAAGCGCGGGAGGAGATATTGATCTTCGGCAGCGGCTCGTTGCGGGACCAGTTGATGATGTCGCCGTTTATGTCGTAGATCGCGATGTCTCCGAGATAGTTCACGGCGCTGATCTTGTTCGTGAGCATGCGACGCGCTTCTGCGCTCGACATGCGCTCGTTGAACATCTCGGGCGAGGCGATATCCGACAGGTTCATCTGCGCGATCAAGTCGGCCGCGACGATCTCGGAATCCTCAAACTGCTGATCGAAATGGCGGGTCAGCAGCAGGACGGTGTTTTCCAGCTCGCGCTCGCTATTGACCAGCGCCCGCTCGCGAAACTCGCCCACGGTCAGGATGGTTGCGATAAAGATGCCGGCGACGAGCAGCGCGCCGCTCAAGGTCAGCCACAGCACGGGGCCGCGCCGCGAAAGAGTCGCCCAGCCGGATCTGGCGGCCAAGCCTATGCTCGCTGCAATCGTGGAAACGATCTGACGCATTCCCCCACCCTCCGAGGGATATGCATACCCTCGACAAGTGGCACAAAGCTTAGGAAAGCCGGTTACTCAAAGGTTTAATAGCGGCAATGCCTTAGCCCGATGCGGCGAGCGAGGAACCGCGTTGGATCGTCTTCAGATTGTGCCTTGCGCAAATGCCATGAGGACGGCCGCACTGTTAATGTCGACTTAATGCGAGACGCCTCCCGCCTTCTTGGCACCCGCATTACGCAGCCGTCCGACCACACCGGTCGGGAAGAAATAGACGCTGGCGATGAAGAGCAGCCCGAGCCACAGCAGCCAGCGGTCGGGATGCAGCAGTCCAGGCAGCAGCGGCAGGCCGGCTTCCGATGCCGCCTTTGAGGCGACGCCCATCAGCGACTGGAGGTAGTTCTGGGCGAGGATGAAGATTGCGGCGCCGATGATTGCGCCATAGATCGTGCCCATGCCGCCGATCACCACCATCAGGAGAATGTCCAGCATGATCGAGAAGCTGAGCGAGGTGTCGGGGCCGGCATAGCGCAGCCACAGCGCGTTGAGGATGCCGGCGCCGGCGGCCACCAGCGCGGCGAGGCAGTTGGCATAGGTCAGGTGGAAGACGGTGCGGAAGCCGAGCGCTTCGGCGCGAAAACGGTTCTCGCGGATTGCCTGCAACACCCGCCCGAACGGCGAGTTCACCACCCGCAACAAAGCGAGGATCATCACGGCCGAGGTGGCGAATACCAGATAGTAGGTGAGGATCCGGCCGTTGACCTCGAAACCGAAGAGGCTTTTGGAGATCAGGATCGTGCCGGGCCTGAGCAATTCCGGCAGTTGAAAGCTGCGTCCGTCCTCGCCGCCGGTCAGCCAGGAGAGCTGGGAAGCCAGTACCTGGAAGGCGGAGGCGACCGCGAGCGTGATCATGGCGAAGAAGATCGCCGCGACCCGCAGCGAGAACAGGCCGATGGCGAGCGCGAGCAGGGCGGCGAGCGGCAGGCCGGCCACGATGCCGGTTGCGATCGCGGCCCAATTCGGGCCCATCCCATACAGCGCGATCGCGATCGCGTAGCTGCCGATGCCGTAGAACATGGTGTGGGCGAACGACACCGAGCCGGTATAGCCGAGCAGCAGGTCGTAGGACGCAACAAGGGCCGCGAAGACGCAGATCTTGGCCGCGACGTTGAGCGCCTTGGCGCCCGGGAACAGGAACGGTGTCGCCGCCAGCGCCAGGATGATGACGATGAGAACGAGGGTGAGGACGCGGCTCTTCGGCGGATCGCCTGACAGGATCATCATCGGCTGGTCACCGCATAGAGGCCGCGCGGCCGCCACATCAGAATGGCGACCATCAGCAGGATGTTGGAGACGAGCGCGAGCTTCGGCACCAGGAAGCCGCCGTAGTTGGCGACCATCGCGACCAGGATGGCGCCGATGAAGCAGCCGCCGATCGAGCCGAGCCCGCCGATGATGACGACGATGAAGATCAGCACGGTGAGGTCGTCGCTCATGGAGGCGTGGACCTGCTCGCGATAGAGCGCCCACATCACGCCGCCGAGACCGGCGAGCGCCGATCCCGTCATGAATACGCCCAGGAACAGCCGGCGGATGCGATAGCCGAGCGCCTCGACCATCTCGCGGTTCTCGACGCCGGCGCGGATCAGAAGCCCGAGCTTGGTGCGGTTGAGCACGAGCTGGATCGCGATGAAGACGGCGAGGCCGATCAGCGTCGCCAGCACGCGGTACTTCGCTATCGCGACGTCGCCGATGATGAAGGAGCCGCGCAGCGAGGTCGGCAGCGGCGTCGGGATGATCTGCGGTCCCCACAGCGCATAGAGTGTCTGCTCCGCGACGATCAGCCCGCCGGTCGTCATCAGGATCTGCTTCAGGTGCTGACCGTAGACGGGGAGGATCAGCACGCGCTCGACGATCAGGCCGAGCGCGCCGGACACCGCCATCGACAGCAGCGCCGCCGGCGCCAGCACGGCAAGGTTCACCCATAGCGAATCCGCCTGCACCGAGGCTGCGAACGGCGCCAGCACCAGGGTCGCGACATAGGCGCCGACCGCGATGAACGCCCCATGGCCGAAATTGAGCACGTCCATCAAGCCGAACACCAGCGTCAGCCCCGAGGCCATGATGAAGATCATCATGCCCATGGCGAGGCTCGCGGCCGTCAGTGTCAGCCAGGTGCTGGGCGAGCCGATCAGCGGGATCGTCACCACCGCCAGCGCGACCGGCAGCAGGATCGGTGCGATGTCGCGCTTGGGCTTCGGCAGCGGATCGGTTGCAGCAAGCTCGGTCACTGATGCGTCTCCAGGCTCAGGCCCAACAGCCGCTCCTGGAGCGGCACGTCGGAGGCCAGGGCTGCCATGTCGCCGCGATGGACGATGGTGCCATTGTCCATGACCAGCACATTGTCGCCAAGCTCGCGGGCGGCGAAGAAATTCTGCTCGACCAGGAGAATGGTGGCGCCCTTGCGCTTGATCTCCTTGAGGCACTCGATCAGCGCCACCACGATCGCGGGTGCCAGCCCCTTGGTCGGCTCGTCGATCAGCAAGAGCTTGCGCGGCTCGATGATGGCGCGCGCGATGGACAACATTTGCTTTTGTCCGCCCGAGAGACTTCCCGCGCGCGACAACCAGAACCGGCGCAGCGCCGGAAAGAAGCCAAAAATCCACTCGAGCTGGCTGTCGTCGAGCGGGCCGTCGCGGGCCGCCAGCACCAGGTTTTCCTTGACCGTGAGGTCGGAGAACACTGCCATGCTCTCCGGCACATAGCCGACGCCAAGCCGCGCGATATCGGGCGTTGTGCGGCTCTCGATGCGCTCGCCTGCGAGGCTGATCTCACCCCTGGAGGCCTGCCAGAGACCCATGATCGTGCGCAGCGTCGTGGTCTTGCCGGCGCCGTTGCGGCCGAGCAGCATGGTGGTCTGCCCCTGCGCGACCGAAAGATCGATGCCCTGGAGAATGTGATAGCGGCCGATATGGGTGTGCACGCCGGAGAGCTTGAGCAGGTCTGTCATGCCGCACTCCCTGACGTCGCGCGCTTGGGGGCAACGCCGAGATAGGCTTCCTGCACGATCGGCGAGGCGATCACCTCGGCCGGCGGACCATCTGCAACAAGTTGCCCGTTATGCAGCACGATGATCCGGTCGGCGAGCGAGCGCACCACGTCCATCTTGTGCTCGACCAAGAGGATGATCTTGCTCCTGTCCTGCTTGAGCTGCGCGATCAGGTTCAGCACCACAGGCACCTCGTCGATGCTCATGCCGGCGGTGGGCTCGTCGAACATGAACACCTTCGGCTGCAGCGCGATCATCAGCGCTACCTCGAGCTTGCGCTGATCGCCATGCGACAGTGCGGTCGCGGTGACGCCGCGGCGGGTGCCGAGCGCGACCTGGTCGAGGATGGCGTCGGCGCGGGCGATCAGGTCGCGCCGCACCATCCAGGGTCGCAACATGTCGTAATGGGTCCCGCTCGCGGCCTGCACGGCGAGGCGGACGTTTTCTTCGACCGTCAGGTTCGGGAACAGGTTTGTGAGCTGGAAGGCGCGGCCCAAGCCTGCGCGCGTGCGTAAGGGCGCGGAGTGCTGGGTGATGTCGGTGCCGTCGAACAGGATGCTGCCGCTGGACGCACGCAACTGGCCCGAAATCAGGTTGAAATAGGTGGTCTTGCCGGCGCCGTTCGGCCCGACGATGGCGGTGAGCTCGCCCGGACGGAACGTACAGGTGACGTTGTTGACCGCGACATGGCCGCCGAAGCGGATCGTCAGGTCGCGGGTTTCGAGAGTCAGCGTCATTTAGATTCCGGGAAGCGTGAGACGAAGATGTATCCACAATCACACCGCGCTCCCTCCCCCGCTTGCGGGGGAGGGCTGGGGAGAGGGTGCTTCCGCAGGCGAGAACCCCCACGAGGAGAGAACCCTCACCCGGCGCTTCGCGCCGACCTCTCCCGCAAGCGGGAGAGGTGAAGCGCTCAGCGCTTGTTGCGGACCGGAACGTCCATGTCCTCGATCTTTAGCTCGCGCACCGGCTCGAGCACGGCCCAGGCGACGTTCGAATCGACCTTGACCTTGAAGTGATACATGCTCTGCAGCGCCTGATGGTCTTCTTTGCGGAACATCATCTTGCCCTTCGGCGTGTCGAACTCCAGGCCTTCCATGGCTGATATCAGCTTCTCGGTGTCGGTCGACTTCGCCTTGGTGACGGCGGCGACGACGGACATCGCGGCGGCAAAGCCGCCTGCGGTGAAGAAGTCCGGCGGTGCGTTGAAGCGCTTCTGGTGCTCGGCGACCAGCCAGTCGTTCACCGGGTTCTTCGGGATCGCGTAGAAATAATAGGTCGCGCCTTCCATGCCGGGCAGACCCTTGTAGGCGGCGAGCGCCGGCAGGATGTTGCCGCCGGTCGACAACTCGATGCCGTAGCGCTTCGGATCCATGTCCTGGAGCTTTGCCAGCGGATTGCCGGCGCCGGCCCAGATCACCCAGATCACCTTGCGGCCGGGCTTGTCCTTCAGCGCGTCGAACAGGCGCTGGCCGACCGCGGTGAAGTCGGTGGTCGAGGTCGGCGCATATTCTTCCGCGGCGAGCGTCGCGCCGGTCTTGGCGAGCGCCTCCTTGAAGGCGGCGACGCCGTCGCGGCCAAAGGCGTAGTCCTGGGCCAGCGTCGCCACGGTGACGCCCTGCTTGCCGATCGCGACCGCGTTGGAGATCGCGTCCTGCGAGGAGTTGCGCGCGGTGCGGAAGATGTAGCGATTCCACTTCTCGCCGGTAATCTGGTCCGCGACCGCCGGCTCGACGATCAGGATCTTCTTGTTCTCTTCGGCGACGGGCAGAATGGCCAGCGCCGCGGCCGAGGAGGTCGTGCCGATCGCGATGTCAGCCTTGTCGTCCTGATAGGCTTCGGCGAGCGCGGCCTTGGAGAGGTCCGGCTTGCCCTGGTCATCCTTGGTGATGATGACGATCTTGCGACCGTCGAGCGTCATGGTGCCCTTGGTGGCGTATTCGAATCCCATCTGCAGGCCGGTTTCGGTCTGCTTGGCATAGGCCTCCAGCGGCCCGGTCTTGCCGTAGATCAGCGCGACCTTTAGGTCGTCGGCCTTCACGGAGGTGCTCGCGGCCAGAGCGAGAATGGTTGTTGTTATGATGAGTGATCGACGCACGATGGTCCCTCCTGATTCAAAGTTTCTCGGCCATAGCGATTTGCATAACGTTGCGAACATTGCAATTAAACCTTCCGGCTGAGCGGCTGGCGTAAGACATGCATCATTTCCAGGCGTGCCGCGCCGCGCGCTGCCCGCCGTGATCGGGCGCAACTCCCACGAGCTGGCGCCAATCCGATTGGGCCTCTTCCGCGCTCTCGAAGATATGCGGCGCGACGCCGCGCCTCTCCAGGGCTTCGCCGAGCTTGATGCGCAAGAAGCCGGAGGTCGTGTAGCGCGACACGCCGGTATAGAAGCGGTCGACGAGGCTGCGGACCATGGCCGAGTAATCGTCCAGCAGCTCGGGCAGCACCGAGAAGTGGTCATAGTTGACGATGGCGTAGACCTTGTGGCCGAGCGGGGTGAGCCTGGCCTCGACCATCCGCGCGATCGCATCGATGTCGGCCTTGCTGCGCAGGGGATAGCGCTCCAGATTGACGAAGAACAGGTTCTGCCGCTCGTCCAGCGTAAAGCGCTGGTCGAGCGGGATGGCGAGCAGCCGCTCGCGCAGGTCCATCGGCCCGTCGCGGAAGATGCGCGCATCCATGGTTGCGGGATCGCGCGGGATCCGAGGCTTGAAATCCATCAGGCGCAGGATGTCGCGTTCGATGTCGATGCCGGGCGCGACCTCCGTGAGCTCGAGCCCGTCGGGCCGCAGCTCGAAAACGCAGCGTTCGGTGACATAGAGCACGCGCTGCTTGCGCGCGGCGGCGAAGGCGCCGCTGAAAGTAACGTGCTCGACCTTGTCGACGAATTTGCGTGCCGTCGCCTCGTCCAGGATCGAAAGCCTGCCGTCGTTCACCGCAATGCGCTGCTTGCCGGCGCCGAACGTGCCGACGAATACGACCTCTTTGGCATTCTGGCTGATGTTGATGAAGCCGCCGGCGCCAGCGAGTTTCGGCCCGAACCTGCTGACATTGAGATTGCCGGCGCGGTCGACCTGGGCGAGCCCGAGGAAGGCGGCATCGAGGCCGCCGCCGTCATAGAAGTCGAACTGATAGGGCTGGTCGATCACGGCCTGGGTGTTGATCGCCGCGCCAAAATCGATGCCGCTTGCCGGGATGCCGCCGATCACGCCGGGCTCGGCGGTCAGCGTGATGAGGTCGATGATCCGCTCCTCATTGGCGACGGAGGCGATCCCCTCGGGCATGCCGATGCCGAGATTGACGACGCTGTTGGCCTTGAGCTCGAAGGCGGCCCGCCGCGCGATGATCTTGCGTTCGCTCATCGGCATCACCGGCAGCGAGGTCGTGCGGACCCGGATCTCGCTGCTGAACGCCGGATTGTATTGGGTGCCAAACGTCTGCCAGTGGTGTTCGGGCTTCGCCACCACGACACAATCGACGAGGATGCCGGGGACCTTGACCTGGCGCGGATTGAGGCTGCCGCTCTCCGCGACACGTTCGACCTGGGCGATGACGATGCCGCCGGAATTGTGCGCGGCCATGGCGATGGCGAGCGCTTCCAGCGTCAGCGCCTCCTTCTCCATGGTGAGGTTGCCGTCGGGGTCGCCGGTGGTGGCGCGGATGATGCCAACATGGATCGGGAAGGTCTTGTAGAGCAGGCACTCTTCACCGCGAAGCGTGATCAGCTCCACCATGTCCTCGGTGGTGCGGGCATTGAGCTTGCCGCCGCCATGGCGCGGATCGACGAAGGTGCCCATGCCGACGTGGGTGATGTGGCCCGGCCGGTGTGCGGCAATATCGCGGAACAGATGCGTGATCACGCCCTGTGGCAGGTTGTAGGCCTCGATCTGGTTGGCGATCGCGAGCTGCTGGAGTTTTGGCGCGAGGCCCCAGTGGCCGCCGATCACGCGGCGCACCAGGCCTTCATGGGCGAAATGGTTCAGTCCCCGATGCTCGCCGTCGCCCTGACCTGCGGCATAGACCAGCGTCAGGTTGCGCGGCTTGCCTTGCGTGTATGGCGCATCGCCCTCGTTCGAGAGATAGAGCTCCTCCAGTGCCAGCGCGATCTCCTCGGCAAAGCCGATGCCGACGAAGCCGCCGGTTGCCACCGTGTCGCCGTCACGGATCAGCATGACGGCGTCTGCCGCCGTGACGACCTTGCCCTTCTCCGAATTGCGCAGGTAAGGCAACACTGGGTGCTGGCTCACGGCGTTCCTCCCGCTATCTGGATCGCATGCGCTTGTTCTTGCTTTGCAGCCATCCTATCGCGCGGAGAGGTTCTGGAACAGGCCGCTCCGCGCGATTGAATGGGATCAGGCCGTTCAGCGCTGCACTATCTTGCGTGTTTCGGTTGCGAAGTAGACCGAGACGATGGTGACGAGCGCAAGCGCGATCATGTAGGCCGAGATCGGCCAGGTGGCGGGCGCGTAGGCCGTCATCAGGCCGGTGGCGATCAGCGGCGACAGTGCGCCGGCGAAGATCGAGGCGAGGTTGTAGCCGAGCGAGACGCCGCTGTAGCGCACCTTGGTGCCGAACAACTCCGACAGGAAGCTCGCCTGCGGGCCGTACATCGCGGCATGACCGATGGCCAGACCCAGCACGATCGCGATCCAGGCGAGTTGCGGATTCTTGGTCGCCAGCAGCATGAACAGCGGGAACGACATCAGCGCCGAGAACACCGCACCGAAGATGTAGATCGGCCGCCGCCCGACGCGATCGGACAGCGCGCCGAAGGCGGGAATGGTGAAGGTCTCGATCGCAGCTCCAATCAGCACGCCATTGAGCATGTCCTGCTTGTTCATGCCGAGCGATTGCGTCGCGTAGGCGAGCACGAAAGTGGCGTAGATGTAGAAGAAGCCATTCTCCGCGAATCGCGCGCCCATCGCCAGCAGGATGTTCTTGGGATACATGCGGATCGCGTCGACGATCGGCATCTTCACCTCCTGCTTGCTGTCCTTGACCTTCTGGAACTCCGGCGATTCCGCGATAGTAAAACGGATCCACAGGCCGACCAGCACCAGTGCGATCGAGAACAGGAAGGGGATGCGCCAGCCCCAGGCGTAGAGCTGGGCGTCGGTCAGCATCGAGGACACCACCGAGAACACCAGCGTGCCGAGCACCAGGCCGAGCGGGGCGCCGAGCTGCGGCCAGCTGCCGTAAAAGCCTTTCTTGTCCTCCGGTGCGTGCTCGACTGCCATCAGCACGGCGCCGCCCCATTCGCCGCCGAGGCCAAAGCCCTGGATCAGGCGGCAGGTGACGAGCAGGATCGCAGCCCAGATGCCGGCGGTCTCGTAGGTCGGCAGGAAGCCGATCGCCGCGGTCGCGGCGCCCATGATCAGGAGCGTGAGATAGAGCATGGTCTTGCGGCCGATCTTGTCGCCGTAATGGCCGAACACGACGCCGCCGAGCGGACGCGCGATGAAGCCGAGCGCGTAGGTCGCGAATGCCAGCAGCGTGCCGACCGCCGGATCGAAGGTCGGAAAAAACAGCTTGTTGAAGATCAGCGCCGCGGCGGTGCCGTAGAGAAAGAAATCGTACCACTCGATGGCGGTGCCGATCAGGCTCGCGGTGGCGACCGTCACGTGCGACGGCTGTTTCGCCTGAAGCTGATGGACTGAGATCGCTTCACTCATCTGGCTTCCTCCCTGTTTGCGAATGCGCATGTGCAGCATGCGTCATTGTGCAAAGCGAAGAGCAAGCTCCGCGCCAGATGCCGTTCGTTTGCACAAAATGGCTGAAAATCCAGCAGTTTCAGCGCTGGCTCCGGGACAGAGCGGCAAAAGCGCGCTGTCAGGAATCCGAGACTCCGGACGCGCCGTGTCTCGAAACTCAGACGGCGGCCGGTCCCGCGGCGAGGCCGAACTTGGCGAGCTTCTTGTAGAAGGTAGCGCGCGAGATGCGCAGCATCTTGGCGGCTTCGGAGATCTGGCCGTTGCTGGCGGCGAGCGCCTGTTCGAGCGTGTGCTTCTCGAATTCCGCCTCGGCCTCGGCATAGGGCACCACGAGGCCGGCCGCGCGCATCGGCACGGCGAGCCTGGTCTGCGTGCCGACAGGAAGGATGCGCACGAAATCGTCGCCGGTCAGCCGCCCGGAATCGCTGAGGATCAGTGCGCGCTCCAGGATGTTGCGAAGTTCCCGAACGTTGCCCGGCCAGTCGTAACAGGCAAGCGCGGCGAGCGCGCTCGGCGTGATCTTGGCGCTGACGTAATCGCCGGACGCGCTGATGTCCTCGAGCAACCGGGCGCTGATCTCGGGAAGATCACCAAGGCAGTCGCGCAGCGGCGGCAGATCGATCGAGAGCACGTTCAGCCTGTAATAGAGGTCGGCGCGGAACGCGCCGTCGCTGACGCGCTTGCGCAAATCGACATTGGTGGCGGCGACCACGCGCACGTCGACCTTCGAGACCTTGTCCGATCCGAGCGGCTCGATCTCGCGCTCCTGCAACACGCGCAAGAGCTTGGCCTGTAATTGCAGCGGCATCTCGCCGATCTCGTCGAGAAACAGCGTGCCGCCGTCGGCGATCCGGAATTTTCCCTCGCGGCCCTTGCGGTCCGCGCCGGTATAGGCGCCGGGCACGGTACCGAAAAACTCGGATTCGATCAGCGTGTCGGGAATAGCAGCGACATTGACGCTGACGAACGGCTTGTCCGCGCGCGATGAAGCGTTGTGGATCGCCTGCGCCAGCATTTCCTTGCCGGTCCCGGTCTCGCCGGTAAGCAGCACCGTGACGCTCTGCCGCGCGGCGCGCCCTGCAAGCTCCTTGGCCTGCGCGATTCCGGGTGTCACGCCGACGAAGTCCGCGAACGTGAAGCGCGCCGCGCGGGCGTTGGACAATTGCCGCCGCGCCAGACGCAGGTCGCTCTCGAGCTGGCTGACGCGGGCCAATAGCGGCTTGAGGCTCTCCAGATGGTCATAGAGCACGAAGCCGATCGCGCCAATGACCTTCCGGTTCTCGTCCTCGATCGGCATCCGCGTAACCACGAGCTGCTCGCCGCCGAGCTCCATGATGTCGAGCAGGATTGGTTCGCCGGTTTCGGCCACCTTCCGCATCAGGCTGTTCGGGATGATCTCCTCGATCGGCCGTCCGATCGCTTCCGCAATATGCTTGAGGCCAAGCGCGGCGAGGTATTTCTCGTTGACGTAGACGACCCGCCCGCCGCGGTCGATCGCAATCGCGCCCTCGCAGAGATGCTCCAGCCGCTCGAACAGCGTCACCATCGCCCGCGCGCGGACATAGGCGGGATCGCTGACGGCGGAAGAGAGAGTGGACATGGCATGCCTCGCGGGAAGCCGGTCTGCTTATTACCAAAAGGGCAGCAATTTCAAAGGGCGAAAACGGGGGTTTGCGGAACTGGCCGCACCATAGCCGTCGTCCTGGACAAGCGGAGCGCAGATCCAGGACCCATTACCCCAAGAGGTGGTTTGGCGAAGACTGCCAACGGCCATCTCGTCCCACAACTGCTCGCTGGGGTAATGGGTCCTGGCTTTTCGCCAGGACGACGCCAGGGATGGGCCTCGCGCCCCTACCGCCGGTACCCGCTCGCTCGCGAATAGCCCTGCCGGTTCGGCTGCGTCGGGCGGCTTGCCACGCTGGCGCGCGCCTCGCTGGAGATGGGCGTTGCCAGCGTCAGCTCCTCGAGGAAGATCGGGCGGGCGAAATAATAGCCCTGCGCATAGCGGATCCGGGTTGCGGCCTGCAGATACGCCAGTTCCTCGTAGGATTCGACGCCTTCGGCGATGACGACCATGCCGAGCGCCTCGCTCAGGGATTCGATCGCGCGCAAGATGCCCTGGTTACGCGGACGCTTATGGATGTCGGTGATGAAGGAGCGGTCGATCTTGATCTCGTCGGCGGTGATGTCGGCGAGCGCGGAGAGCGAGGAATAGCCGCTACCGAAATCGTCGATCGAGATGCCGACACCGAGCTTGCGGAACATCGGCAGGATCTCGGCCTGGAAATGATTCTTGGCGACGAAGGCGTCTTCCGTCACCTCGATCATGAAGCGTTGGGGAAAGCCGGTGTCGTCCAGCGCCTGCGCAAAGCTGCGCATGAATTCGGGGTTGCCGGCCTGTTTGGCGGCGACGTTGATGCTGATATTCACGTCTGCGCCGAATGTGTCGTTGATCAGGTCGATCGATTTGACGATCTCGGCGAGCACGAGGTGGGTCAGCTCGTCGATCAGCCCCAGTTCGGTCGCAAGGTTGATGAAAGAGCCGGGTGCCTGAATGATGCCTTCGTCGTCGCGCAGGCGTACCAGGGCCTCGATGCCCTCCACCGCCTGCGTCCTGATGTCGACCTTGGATTGAAAGGCGCAGCAGAACCGCTTTTCGAGAATGGCGAGCCGCAGCGATTGCTCGATCTTCATTCGCGCCAGCGCCTCGCGCTCCATGCCGGAATCGAAGAAGGCCGCCGAACCCTTGCCATTGTTCTTGATGCGGTACATCGCGATGTCGGCGTTCTGGCGCAGCGTCGCGAAGCTGCGGCCGTGATCGGGGTAGAGGCTGACGCCGACGGAGGTGGAGGCGAACACCTCCGAATTGTCGATGAAGAACGGCGCGGTCAGGAGTTCCAGCGTCGACTGCATGAACTCGGCGACTTCCTCCTGGCTCTGGATCGGCGACAGCAGCAGCAGGAATTCGTCGCCGGAGATGCGCGACAGCATGTCGGAGTCGCGCAGGTCCCGCCCGAGCCGCTTCGCGAGCTCGACCAGTAGCGCATCGCCGACCGTATGGCCGTAATAGTCGTTGATGTGCTTGAAATTGTCGACGTCGAGAAAGGCAAGCGCAAAGCGCTCGTCGTCCCGCGCCAGCAGGCCGGTGGCGCGGTGCTCGATCACACGCCGCGAAGGCAGCCCGGTCAGCTCGTCGAAATAGGCCGAGCGGAATAGCTGGTCCTCGAAATTCTTCTGCTCGGTAATGTCGGCGGAGGCTGAGATCAGGAGCTCGCGTCCGGCGAGGTGGACCGGACGATGGGTGGTGAGCAGCACCTGGCGTGCAGCTCCGTCCTCGAGCGCTTCCTCGGTGACGACGGCCTGGCCGGCGCTCAGCGCCCGGCGGCAGGCCTCCCGGCGCTGCGCGAGATCCGGCGCAGGACGGCTGCCGTCCATGCCGAGCTGGGTGGCCGCGGCATCGTTGACCAGAAGAAGTTCGCCGCCGGCGTCCTGCACGATCACGCCGGCCGGAAGCATTCTAACGATTTCCTTGAGAAAACCGAGCTCGGCTTCGGTCGCGCCGGAGTATCTGTTGTCGTTCATAGAATTCATGAATCTTGTTGTTTCAGCGCGCCTTTTGCAATGAGCGCGATCTTGCGCGGTTCCCTCTTAGGTTTGGTTAAGGGGTCGGGAGAAATACGGGGGTGTTTTGCGAGAAACTTGCGGCGTTCTGGCGCGGGCAGCCGATCGTCATTAACAGGGGGTCAACGCCGCTTGCGAAAGCGCCAGCGAAGCCCGCGATCCGCTTTCGTTTGCAGCGGCTATTCGCTGCGGGGAATGCGGCATTGCATGGTGCAATGCAGCCCGGTCTTCAAGTACGAGATCTCGGTCTTGCCGTCGAAGGCTGACAGCGCCGACTTCAGCAGCTGGGTGCCGAAGCCGGCTTCGGATACCGTGTCGATGCTCGGTCCCTCGGTTTCGTCCCAGGTGATGGACAGGCGGTCATCGCTGACGGTCCATGACACCTGCAGCAATCCGCGCGGCGCGGAGAACGCGCCATATTTGCCTGCGTTGGTGGCGAGCTCGTGAAACATCAGCGACAGCGTCACCGCGAGCTTCGGCGGCAGGAACAGCCGGTCGCCGTTGAGCGTGAAGCGGACATGGCCGTATGGGCCGAGCTCCGAGATCAGGAGGTCGCGGATGTCGCAGCCGGCCCTGTCGATCCGCGAAATCAGGTCGTCGGTCGCGGCCAGCGACCGCAGCCGCGGATCGATCCGGGCCCAGATCTGCGGCTGGTCGTGCAGCACCTGATGCAGCACGGCATGCACCGTCGACAGTTTGTTCTTCAGCCGGTGCTGGAGCTCGTCGACCAGCAGCTTGCGGTAGTCCTCTTCCTCGATCAGGCGCTTGGAAATCCGCCTCTGCTCGATCAGCAGCGAGCGATAATGCTCGACGCCCCAGATGGTGAGCGCACTGACCCCCCAATACAGCGCCAGCAGGGCGAACCGGGCGCGATCGGCAAAGGCATCGCCGAAATTCAGCACGACGCCGAGCACGCCGCCGACCAGTGCCGTCACGACGCCGATCCGCAAGCCTCCGAACGCGGCGGCAAAGAACACCGCCGGGAAGTACGGCGTGAAGTAGACGTCCGGGCGCACATGCGCGAGGCCCCAGCGCGCCAGGGTCGCCACCAGCAGGCAGGCCACTGCGAAGGCGATGGTCAGGCCGATCGATGGCGGGGCCACGCCCTGCCAGCTGTTGCGGAATTCGTCGATCAGCTTCCCCATGCGCTGCCCGGTTGCGATCTGCGTCTGAAAATCGAGCTCTGGGCGGGAATGTTATGCATGTCGCCCGCACAAGCATAGCTTGCCTTGTCCGGAGCAGGCAGGAATAGTGATTGTCGCGGCGCCGTCATCGATCTGCGCCCGCAATTTGGCATTAAACGGTTCGGAAACAGGAACACTCCATGGGCAGGCTGGACGGCAAGGTTGCGGTGATTACGGGCGCGACGAGCGGGATCGGATTGCGGACCGCGGAAGTCTTCGTTGCTGAAGGTGCCAAAATTGTGATCGCAGGCCGGCGCAGACCGGAAGGCGAGGCGCTGGCCAAGCAGCTCGGCGCCGACTGCATCTTCCGCCAGACGGACGTGACGGTCGAAGAGCAGATGCGCGCGCTGATCGCGCTCGCGGTCGAAAAGTTCGGCAGGATCGATTGCCTGTTCAACAATGCCGGCGGTCCGGCGCAGACCGGCGGCATCGAGGGCCTCGAGGCCGAGCGGTTCGACGCGGCGATGGCGACGCTGGTGCGCAGCGTCATGCTCGGCATGAAGCACGCCGCGCCCCACATGAAGCAGCAGGGGTCGGGCAGCATCATCAACAACGGCAGCATCGCCGGCCGCCTCGCCGGCTACTCGTCCTCAATGGTCTATGGCGCGGCCAAGGCCGCCGTGATCCATCTCACCAAATGCGTGGCCATGGAGCTCGGCGAATCCAACGTGCGCGTCAACTCGATCTCGCCAGGCGCCATCGCCACCGGAATTTTCGGCAAGGCGCTGGGGCTCTCGACCGATGCGGCCGAGAAGACGCCGGCTGTGATGCGCGAGGTCTACAAGACCGCGCAGCCGATCCCGCGCGCGGGTCTTCCCGACGACATCGCGCATGCCGCGGTGTTTCTGGCCAGCGACGAATCCAGCTTCATCAACGGCCACGACCTCGTTGTCGACGGCGCCATCACCGGCGGCCGCAACTGGACCCAGCAGCAACAGGGCTATGTCGCCTTGCGCAAGGCGTTCGACCAGGGGGCGTAGGCGCCACACGGGAGGATTGGTAGGGTGGGTTAGCGTAGCGGACGCGCGAAGCGCAGTCCTCTACGCGTAACCCACCACTGTCTATCTCCGCGGAAGCACAAGTGGTGGGTTACGCTTCGCTAATCCACCCTACCCACGTTAAACCGGCCGCTCTCCCTTTACCGTCACCCGCGTCCCCGACCGCGTATGCGGCCAGTAGTCCCACATCGCGCGGTGCTGGGTGCAGCGGTTGTCCCAGAACGCGATGGCGTTCTCGGTCCAGCGGAAGCGGCACTGGAACAGCGGGTTCTCGGCGTGCTGGTAGAGATAGGCCAGCATCGCGTCGCTCTCGTCGCGGGGGACGCCGTTGATGTGGCGGGTGAAGCCGCGGTTGACGTAGAGCGCCTTCTTGCCCGTGACCGGATGCGTGCGCACCACCGGGTGCTCGGCATGCGGATAAGCGGGGCGGTCGGCAACGCCGTAATTGGCGTAGAGCCCGCGATAGATCGGCTCGCCGTCATGCAGCGCGGTCAGCCCGTCAAGATAGGCCTTCATGCGGTCCGACAGCGCCTCATAGGCCGCGTACATGTTGGCGAACAGCGTGTCGCCGCCGCGCGGCGGGCACTGCTTGATGTAGAGGATCGAACCCATCGGCGGCTCGAGATCGCAGGACACGTCGGAATGCCAGCCCTCGCCATTGGCGCGCGGCGAGTTCGAGTCGGCGTAGATCTTCATCAGCGCCGGGTCTTCGTCCTCGTGCGGGGCGGCGGGATGAAAATGCAGCTCGCCGAACTTGCGGCCGAAGGCAAGATGCTGCTGTGGCGTGATATGCTGGTCGCGGAAGAAGATTACGAGGTTTTCGGCAAGCGCGCGATGGATCTCGTCCATCTGCGGGTTGGAGCGGGCGTCATCCGAGACCAGCTTGCCGATGTCGACGCCGGAGATCTCCGCGCCGATGATCGGGGTGAGCTTTTCAACGGCGATGGTCTCATACGGCGCGCCGTCGTCCGCCATGTGGCGATAGCGCGGGCCCTGCTTGCCGGACAGCGAGCTCATGGCGTGTCTCCCAATCATTCTTGATTGAGGACATCGTAGCCCGGATGGAGCGGAGCGCAATCCGGGAACGGTTTATTAGCTTGAGAGAGCCCCGGATTTCGCTCCGCTCCATCCGGGCCACGCGCGCGTCACAAATAGCGGAGCGAAACTACTCCGCCGCGGTCACCGGCGCCTTGGCACCCTCGCCGTAGCGCTGGTCGATGTAGTCGATCACCAGCGCCTTGAAGTCGGCCGAGATGGTCGGGCCGCGCAGTGTGCGGAACTTCTTGCCGTCGACGAAGACGGGAGCGGCCGGAGCTTCGCCGGTGCCGGGCAAGGAGATGCCGATATTGGCGTGCTTGGATTCGCCGGGTCCGTTGACGATGCAGCCCATCACAGCGACGTTGAGCTCTTCGACGCCAGGATATTTGGTCTTCCAGTTCGGCATCTCGTCGCGGATGAAATCCTGGATCGAGCGCGCCAGCTCCTGGAAGGTGGTCGAGGTGGTGCGGCCGCAGCCGGGGCAGGCCGCAACGAGCGGCACGAAAGTGCGGAAGCCCATGGTCTGGAGCAGTTCCTGGCCGACCTGCACCTCGCGGGTGCGGTCGCCGCCGGGCTCGGGCGTCAGCGAGATGCGGATGGTGTCGCCGATGCCCTGCTGAAGCAGGATGCCGAGCGCGGCGGAGGAAGCAACGATGCCCTTGGTACCCATGCCGGCCTCGGTGAGGCCGAGATGGATGGCGTAATCGGAACGAGAGGCGAGATCCTGATAGACCGCAATCAGATCCTGCACGGCCGAAACCTTCGCCGACAGGATGATGCGGTCCTTCGGCATGCCGAGTTCTTCGGCGCGCGCGGCCGACAGCAGCGCCGACTGCACCATGGCCTCGCGCGTCACCGCGCGCACGTCGCGCGGATTGGCCGAGGCGGCGTTCTCGTCCATCAGCTTGGTCAGCAGCTCCTGGTCGAGCGAGCCCCAATTGGCGCCGATGCGCACCGGCTTGCTGTTCTTGTTGGCGATCTCGATGATGTCGGCGAACTGGGTGTCGCGCTTGTCCTTGAAACCGACATTGCCGGGATTGATGCGGTACTTGGCAAGCGCTTCGGCGCAGGCCGGATAGGCCGCGAGCAGCTTGTGGCCGATATAGTGGAAGTCGCCGATCAGCGGCGTGGTGATGCCGCGCTTGAGCAGGCCGTCGCGGATGTGCGGAACGGCGGCAGCGGCCTCCTCGCGGTCGACGGTGATGCGTACCATTTCGGAGCCGGCGCGCGCGAGCGCTGCGACCTGGGCGATGGTGCCGTCGATATCGGCAGTGTCGGTGTTGGTCATCGACTGCACCACGATCGGCGCGCCGCCGCCGACGAGGACGTCGCCGACCTTGACCTGGGTGGTGTGATGACGCGGCGCAGGGCCCGCGATGTCGGAATCGATGGTGTTTTCGAGCTTGTTCATGGGGTCCAAATATCAGGTTTTGGTGACATTCAGCAATGCATCGCGCGGCGCCGCAGCCGTTGAGCTCGGACGGTTAACCAGAAAAAGCCCAGCAATTACAAGGACCGCGGCGGCCCCGAAAGCCAGGCTCAGGCTGTCATGCATGATGAAATAGCTACCGACCACGCCAAACAAAGGGGTGATGAAGGTAAAAGCCGACAATTTGCTGGCCGAATAGGTCTTCACCAGCGCGAACCAAAGCGTGAACGTGGTTCCGACCACCCAGATCGCCTGGAAGGCCATCAAGGCCAGGGACAGCGGCGCCGGCGTATGGGTGATGGATTCGCCGAACAGCCAGGCCGCCAGCCCCAGGATCGGGATCGAGGTGGCGACCTGATAGCCCAGCGCCTTCTCCGGCGCAGCGAAGCGCAGCCGCGTGCCCTTGGCGACCAGCGTGGTCGCGGCCCACAGCGCCGCGCCGCCCACGATCATGAGATCGCCAAGCAAAATGTGTGAATCGACATTGGGCTGCGGCACACCGATCGCGAGCGCGACACCGGCAAAGCTGATCGCGAGCCCCAGCCATTGCGCGCTACCGAGCCGCTCGCCGAGCACCTGGTAGGAGCCGAGCGCGACGAAGAACGGCGCGGTGTAGAGGAACACCACCGCGCGCGAGGCGTAGGTGAGGCGCAGGCCCTGGAAGATCAGCACGAACTCGATGCCGAACATCAATCCTGCAATCAGGCCCGCCTTCCAGGTGCCGTCACGCTCGAAGAATCTGACGCCGCGCAAGCTGCCGACGATGAACAGCACCGGCAGCGCGCCCATCGAGCGGATCATCGCCTGCATCATCGGCGGGATATCCGGCAGCACCAGCTTCACCGCGATCTGATTGAATCCCCACGTCAAGCACAGCATGAGCATCAGGGCGATGGCGCCGGCGCTGAGGGGGCGCCCGGCGGACGATATTGCTTGAGGTGAGGACATTTCTTCCCGGACCGGCTTATTGCCGTTGTTTTTCGATGTATCGGATATCGGCGCGCTCTTCACCTCTCCCCGACGGGGAGAGGTCGATTTGCGCAGCAAATCGGGTGAGGGGTACAGGTCCCACGAGAGAGCGGACCCCCTCACCCGGCGCCTCGCGCCGACCTCTCCCCATGGGAGAGGTGGACACCTTCAGCGCGGCTTGACCTGAGACTCCCATCCTCAAGATGTTTTCTGACAATGGGTGCAGGTGCCGGTGATCTCGACCACGGATAATCTCGGCGCAAAGCCCGAGACGCGCGCGGCAGCGTTAAGGTCCTTGGCAAAGGACGCCGACGGGATTTCGCCGACCAGGCCGCAGTGCTCGCAGATCAGGAACGCCACTGCGGAGGTCGCGTCGTGGTCGTGCGCGGCGCAGGCGAGATAGGCGTTGCGGCTTTCGATGCGGTGCGCGAGGCCGTTGGTCATCAGGAAATCGAGAGCACGGTAGACAGTGATCGGCGCCGGCCGAGGCATTGCCTTGGCGAGCTCGTCGATCACCTCATAGGCGCCGAGCGGCCGATGGCTGGAGAGCAATGCCTGAAGCACCTGGCGGCGAATCGGTGTGAACTTCTGCGCGCGCTGCTCGCAGACCTCTTCGGCATGCGCCAGCGCGTCCGCGGTGCAGCGGTCGTGATCGTGGTCGGGCGCAGGAAATGCCGGCTTTGCGAGGGTCATGTGACCCGCGTTCTAGCATTTTGGCCGTGGAACCCAAAGGCCGGGCCGGGTGCGGCTGTCAGCCATGCTTTTCCGGCGGGGCAGCGGCGCGCCAAGCCGCCATGAAATAATCATAAGCTTGCTTATAGTATTTCAAGCTTATTGGAGACCAAGCTCATGAGCCGCGGGCCCGTGGACCAGAACTTCCTGTTTACGCTCTCCGAGCTCTACCGCCTGCTGCGGGTCTATGCCGACAAGGAGGCATCCCGTTTCGGCATCACCCGCGCGCAATGGGCGGTGCTGGCCAAGGTCGAGCGCAGCGAGGGCATGAAGCAGTCGGAACTCGCCGAACTCCTCGAGGTGCAGCCGATCACGCTGACGCGCCTGATCGACAAGCTCTGCGACAATGACTGGCTCGAGCGCCGCAATGACGCCTCGGACCGTCGCGTCAAACGCCTGTACCTGAAAAAGGCGGGTCGGACGCTGCTCGGCCGAATGGGCGGGCTGCGCTCCGAAATCACCGCCAATGCGCTCGACGGCATCAGTCCGGCTGACGCGCACCGTCTCCTCACCCAACTCGAAACAATCAAGGAAAACGTGCGTAACGCGATCCAGACCAGCGGAGCGGAACAAGCGCGTAAGGAGCAACGCTATGGCTGATCAGGTTCTCAAATTCCAGCCCGAGCAGAAGATCGACAGCGGCAAGCCCACCAAGAAAGCCGGCACCAACCCGCGCCGCCGCCTGATGGCCGGCTTGCGCCGCTATCGTCGCGTCCTGCTCCTGGTCGTGCTGCCGATCGCCGTCGCCGTCGCCGGCTTCACCTTCTACCTCAATGGCGGCCGCTACGTCGGCACCGACGACGCCTATGTCGGCGCGCAAAAGGTTTTGGTGACGCCCGATATCTCCGGCAAGATCGAGAAGGTCGTCGTGAAGGAAGGCCAGCTCGTCAAGCAGGGCGACGAGCTGTTCGAGATCGACCCCGTGCCGTTCCGACTCGCGGTGGACGAGGCCAAGGCGCAGCTCGCGCAGGCTCAGACGAGCTATGACAACCTGCGCGCCAACATAAAGATCTACGGCGACATGCTCGATCTCGCCCAGCGGGGCGTCGACCTGAAACAGCGCGACGTCGAACGCAAGCAGGCACTGGTGAAAAACAGCTATGGCTCGCAGCTCGACCTCGACAACGCCGCGAACGCGCTGGTGACATCCGGCTCGATCGCGCAATATGTCAAGCAGCAGATTTCGACGGCCAAGACGCAACTGCTTGGCGACACCGACTTGCCGCTGGAAAAATTCCCGCCTTATGCCCAGGCCAAGTCCAAGCTCGACAACGCAGAGCGCAATCTCGACCACGCCGTGCTGCGCGCGCCGATGGGCGGCGTTGCGACGCAGGTCGAACAGATCCAGCTCGGCCGCTACGTCACCGCCGGCACGCCAGTGTTCTCCATCATCGACGTTGCCCATCCCTGGGTCGATGCCAATCCGAAGGAGAGCGACCTCACCTACGTCACCGAAGGACAACCCGTTACGCTCGAGGTCGACGCGTTCCCAAATCATGCCTTCAAGGGCAAGATCGGCTCGCTCTCGCCCGGCACCGGCGCGCAATTCGCGATCCTGCCGCCGCAGAACGCCACCGGCAACTTCGTCAAGGTGGTGCAGCGCGTGCCGATCCGGATCTATTTCGACGAAACCGACAAATACGTGCGGAAGCTGAAGGCCGGCATGAGCGTCTATGCCACCATCGACACCGGCCATCAGCGCTCGCTGGCCGGCCTCTTCGGCCTGGCCGCCGCGGCGAACCAGGACAAGGACTGATCCCGTGTCCGGCCCCAATGCCCACCTGATGGTCCCCGGCCTGCGCCGGAACATGGTGACGATCTGCGCCATGACCGCGACCATCATGCAGGCGCTTGACACCACCATCGCCAACGTCGCCCTGCCCTATATGCAGGGCACGCTGTCGGCGTCGCAGGACCAGATCAACTGGGTGCTGACCTCCTACATCGTCGCCGCCGCGATCATGACGGCACCGGTGGGCTGGATCTCCAACCGCTTCGGCCGCAAGCGCATCTTCATCATCTGCTCGGCTGGGTTCACCTTCGCCTCCGTGCTGTGCGGGCTCGCGCAGGACATCAACCAGATGGTGCTGTTCCGCCTGCTGCAAGGCGTGTTCGGTGCCGCCCTGGTGCCGCTGTCGCAGTCGGTGATGCTCGACTATTACACGCTCCAGGAGCGCGCCAAGGCGATGTCGATCTGGGGTATGGGCGTGATGATGGGGCCGATCATGGGCCCCTCGCTCGGCGCCTGGCTGACAGAGACATATTCCTGGCACTGGGTGTTCTTCGTCAATCTGCCGTTCGGCGCCATCACCGTGCTCGGACTGATCATTTTCATGGACGAGACCAGGAAGGACCTGAGCCTCAAATTCGACTGGTTCGGCTTCGCGGCGCTGGCGATCGCGATCGGCGCGCTCCAGCTCGCGCTCGACCGCGGCGAGCAATTGGGCTGGCTCGAATCGAACGAGATCATCGCGGAATTCATCGTCTCGGCGGTCGCCTTCTATTTCTTCGTGGCGCACTCCTTCACGACCTCGACGCCGTTCATCCGTTTCGCGCTGTTTCGCGATCGCAACTTCGTCACCGGCTGCATGTTCATGATCGTGATGGGGCTCGTGCTGTTCTCGACCATGGCGCTGGCCTCGCCCTACATGCAGAACGTGATCGGTTATCCCATCATCACCGCCGGCCTGCTGCTGGCGAGCCGCGGCTTCGGCACCTTCTTCGCCATGATGCTGGTCGGCCGCATGATGCGCTATTTCGAGGCGCGCACGCTGATCATCATCGGCCTGACGCTGACCGCGGGCTCGCTATTCCAGATGACCGGCTGGACCGACCTGACCCAGGTGCCGGAGATCGTGACCGTCAGCGTTATCCAGGGCTTTGGCTTCGGGCTGGTTTTCGTGCCGCTCTCGACCGTGGCGTTCCTGACCCTGTCGAACGAGCTGCGCACCGACGGCACCGCGATGCTGACCCTGATGCGCAACGTCGCGAGCTCGGTCGGCATTTCCGTCGTCATCGCCCAGCTGACGCAGGGCACGCGGAGGACCTATGCGATCCTCTCCGAGCGGATCAACCCGTTCAACCACGCACTGCAGATGCCCGACGTCAGCGGCATGATCAATCTGTCCACCGACGCCGGCCGCGCCATGGCCGACAGAATGGTCAGCGTGCAGGCGCAGATCATTTCGTTCTCGCATGACTACCAGCTGGTGATGATCTTCATCCTCTGCACCATCCCGCTCGCCCTCTTGATCGGCTCGACCAAGGCCACGCTGCGCAAGCAGGCGGCCGGGCCGGAACACGCGGTGATGGAGTGATCATTCGGACGTTAGCGCTTCACACCGTCATTGCGAGCGCAGCGAAGCAATCCAGACTGTATCCGCGGCGGCAGCCTGGATTGCTTCGTCGCAAGTGCACCTCGCAATGACGGCTTGCTGCACGAGCGCGCTATAACAACTCCTCGCAGCAGAGATCCTCCACCGCCATCATCACCCGCTCCAGATTATTCCACCAGATCACCGGCGGGATGTTGATGCTCCATTGCCAGACCGGCTTGGTGATGTGCCAGAGCACCGACCAGCGATAGTCCTGATCGAGCGCGCCGCGCGTATAGCCGCTGACACCGTGCGCGATCAGCGTGTCGTGGTAATGGTTGAGCAGAAGGCGTTCGAGCGCCTGCCGGCGCTCCGGATACCAGTGCATCGCCATCATGTAGGCGAGATCGCGGGTCGGCACGCCGATGCGCCACTGGTCGGAATCGAAGATGCGGACGGTGTCAGCCACGCCGGCACGCGGCAGCAGGAAATTCCAGATATGGGCATCGCCATGGGTGATGGTGACGTGGCGGTGCGAATGGTAGCGCTGCAACAGCCGGTCCGACCGATCGATGAAGCGGCGGTAGAGCGTGCGGCGCTCTTCGTTGAGGCGGTCGCCGAGCTGATCGGCGAACCGGTCGTAGTGGGAGGCGAACGTCTCCATATCTCCGGCTGTATCGGCAATGCTCGCCCAGGCCCCGACGGTCTCGCCGAGACCGGCATGGTCCCACCACGCCGCATGCCAGCGCGCGAGCGCGGTGACGATGGCCGTCGCCTGACCGCGCGATGGCGGCAGCGGCCAGGCGGTTGCGATCTCGTGGCTGTCGGTGAGATCCTCCAGCAGCAGATGCCAGGCGAGGCTCTCCTCGTCGAAATTCCCGTCGAAGCAGCGCGGCATCAGCAGCGCCGGCATTCTCGGTGCAATCTGTGTGTAGTAGGCCACCTCGTGGCGACCAGCGTTCGCCAGCGGCTTGGCGAATGCGGCATGCGGCGTCTTGAAAATCAGAGACTGCGGGGCGCCTGCGGATTCCCCGACATAGCGCAGGCCGAGCCGGGTGATGTGCGACACGACGGTGTCGCGCTCATGCAGCACCTTCACCTCGCGCACGGCGCCGGCGTCCAGCGCGCCGGCCTTGCGCAGCGCCGCGGTGAGGCGTGCTGCGTCCGCCACCTCCGGCAATCGTGAATCTGTCATGAGCGCCCGACCCCCGTCGCGTTGCTCCATTCTGCATACCGCTCTGGCGGGCGCCAGCGGCCTTAACAGCCGGCTAGGCCGCCGCCGTCGAGTCCCGCACCGTCCGGACCACGACCGACCGCAGCGCTTCGAGATTGGCCACCATGCCGGCGATGGCCTGCCTGACCTCCGCGGCGCGCTCGTTCACCGAACCGGCATCGCGGCTGACATTGGCGATCTTGGCCGAGACTTCCTTCGCGGCGGAGGCCGATTCGGAAATCGACCGCGCGATCTCCCGTGTCGCCGCGTCCTGCTCCTGCATCGCCGCGGCAACCGACGTCGCAACGCCGTCAATTTCGGCGATGTGGCCTCCCATGGTTTCGACAGCGTCGACCGCAGCCTGCGTCGAGGCCTGGATCTCGGCGATCAGGCGCGCGATCTCCTCGGTCGATTTGGCGGTCTGGTCGGACAGGGATTTCACTTCGGCTGCGACCACCGCAAAGCCACGTCCGGCGTCGCCGGCGCGCGCCGCCTCGATCGTGGCGTTGAGCGCGAGGAGGTTGGTCTGGCCGGCGATGCCGCCAATCAGATCGGTGACCTCGGCGATCTTCTTCACCGATCCGGCCAGCGCCTGAATGGTCGAGCGCGCCTGCTCGCGGCCGGAGACCGCCGATTTGGTGACGGTGCTGGTCCGTGCGACCTGCGTCGCGATCTCCCGGATCGAGGCGCTCAGCTCCTCGGCCGCGGCCGAGACGGTTTGCGAACTGCTCAGGGCCTGGGTGGACGCCGAAGCCACCGCCTGCGACTCCGTGGACAACGACCGGGCAATCTCGGAGAGGCTGGAGGCGGCCCGTTCAACGCCCTGGGTCGCAGCGCTCGCGGTATCGACCGAGCGGCCGGTTTCCCGCTCCACGGTCTCGGCCATCTGGTGCAGGGCACCGCGCTTGGCGAGCGCCGCCTCCTGCTCCTTCTGCTGCTGTTCTTCGCGCAGCCGGGCATTGTCGACCGCCGCCTGCTTGAACACGAGCAGGGCGCCCGCCATCGATCCGACCTCGTCCTGACGGTGCGCGAAGGGGATGTCGGCGGCGAGGTCACCGGTCGCAAGCTTCTGCATCGTATCCGTCATGCGCACGATCGGGCGCACCACGCCGAGCGCGACGCCGAGCAGACCGGTGGCAATGAAGGCCAGGACCGCAGCGGACACGCCGAGAAGGATGTAGAGCATGGAGCTGTCGCGGTCCGCGGCCAGCTTCTCCATGTCGGCATTCTGCTTGTTGGCGTTCTCGACGATGCTGTCGATGACCGCGCGATGCGCGGTGTAGGCGTCCTTGAGCTGCGCATAGGCGCGCTCGGAAGCGGCGGTGTCCTTGGCCTTGACGGCCGGCAGGAGCTGGTCGGATAGGAGCTTCCAGAACTTCTGCACCTCGGTATCGGATTTCGACACCAGCGCCGTCTTCAGATCGGCCGAGAGGCTGGAGGCGACCCAGAATGCCTTGCGCTCGTCATAGTCCTTGCGGAGCTGGACCAGGCGTTCGCCATGGGCCGCCAGTTGGTCCGGCTCGCGCATCGCCAGCGTCGCCTCGAGGTAGGCCTCGATCACGTATTCCGGCGGCGGCAGGATGTCGGCGATCAGATCGTTGCCCAGCTTGATGTCGGAATAGAGCGGGCCGCCGACCTTCAGCTCCTTCAAGGCGTAGAGGCTGGTCGAAACCACGGCGGTGAAGCCAATGGCGAGAACGATCCCGAACGCGATGATCGCGGAGGACAACGACAGGCGAATTTTCATGGAGAGATCCGGGCCCCGCGTCAGATTTGCGGTGACCCTAAATCATTACGGTAAACACGGACTTGCCACGCGCGGAAATTGTAGCGCGCAAACACCGCTAGACTACGGGAACAGAGCGCCAAACGGTCGATTTTAAGTCAGTGTGGCTGACACACAAACGCGAAACAGGATCATTCGGGCCTGAAGCAGGCAGCCACGGGCGCAGTTGCGCTGAATGAGAAACCCGTGCCGGCGACCCGATATCGCCGGCACGCGCTGCATCATACGTCGAAGAATACCGTCTCGTCGCCGCCCTGGAGCCGCAGGTCGAGGCGATAGACCGGCTTGCCGGCCTCGCGCACGGCGATCAGCGTGGCGCGGCGCTCAGCAGGCACCACCGCCAGCACGGGATCGGCGGCGTTGCCGGCCTCGTCGCTGAAATAGATGCGGGTGTAGAGATGCCGCAGCATGCCCCGGCCGAACACCGCAAGCAGGATATGCGGCGCCTGTGGCTTGCCGTCCGGATCCGGGACCGCGCCCGGCTTGATGGTCTCGAAGGAATAATTGCCGTCCTTGTCGGTGCCGCAGCGGGCGAAGCCGCGGAAGCTTGCATTCGGCAGCGCGCGCTTGTCCTGCGGATCGGCAAAGCGCCCCTGCGCGTCGGCCTGCCAGATTTCCAGCATGCAATCCGGCACGGCGACGCCGTCGCCGTCGAACACACGGCCCTCGATGCGGACGCGGTCGCCGGAGACGTCGGGCGTGAGGGTGGAGTTGGTGAAGGCGTCGTTCCAGGCGTACTCGCCGTTCGGCGTCAGGCCGTATTTGAAGAACGGACCGACCGTCTGCGATGGCGTGATCCCGTTATCCTTCTCGTTGTCCTGCACGTTACTTGGTCTCCATTGGGGTCGCGTTCTTGCCGCGCAGCACGATGTCAAAGCGGTAGCACAGCGCCCATTCGGGCTGGGTGTTCTCGAGATCGAACGAGGAGACCATCCGCGCCCTCGCCTTCTCGTCCGGCACCGAGTTGAAGATCGGGTCGAACGGGAACAGCGGATCGTTCGGGAAATACATCTGCGTCACCAGGCGCGTGACGAAGGAATGGCCGAACACCGAGAGATGGATGTGGGCCGGCCGCCAGGCATTGTGATGATTGCCCCAGGGGTACGCGCCCGGCTTGATGGTGACGAAGCGGTAGTATCCGGAAGCATCGCTTTGCGCGCGGCCGGCGCCCGTGAAATTCGGATCGAGCGGCGCCGGATGCTGGTCGCGGACATGGACATAGCGGCCACAGGAATTGGCCTGCCAGATCTCGACCAGCGAGTTCGGCACGCCGCGGCCGTCCTCGTCGCGCACATGGCCGTGCACGATGATGCGCTCGCCGAGCGGATCGCCCGCATGCTGGCGGGTGAGATCGTTGTCGCCTTCACGCACGGTCTCGTGGCCATAGACCGGTCCGGTCAGCTCCGACAGGGTGTGGCGCATCGGGATCAAGGGCTTGTTCGGCGCGCGCTTGATCGAGCTTTTGTACTCGGGCGACAACGGCAGCGGATGCGCCTTGTTGCTGTCGACGGGATAGATGAATGTCATCGGCGAACTCCTCCCCGGCCATTTCGGTCCAGCCGGTCAACGCTTCCGCCAATCATTATAGGATATAACTAATTGGGGGAAGCGGGTTTGAGGATTCCTTCCTTTATCCGACTCTGTCATTCCGGGCAGCCCGAGTGGGACTGAACCCGGAATCTCGAGATCCCGGATTCCGCCCTGCGGGCGGCCCCGGGATGACGGGACGCTAAGCGTCCCGTCAGTTCAACTTCTCGATCGCAACCGCGACGCCCTGACCGACGCCGACGCACATGGTGGCGAGGGCGAGCTTGCCGCCGCGCTTTTCCATGCCGTGCACGGCGGTAAGCACGAGGCGGGCGCCGCTCATGCCCAGCGGATGGCCGAGCGCGATGGCGCCGCCATGCGGATTGACGAAATCGGCATCGTCGGCAACGCCGAGCTGGCGCATGCAAGCAATGCCCTGCGAGGCGAAGGCTTCGTTGAGCTCGATCAGGTCGAAATCGCTGATCTTCTTGCCGAGACGCTCCATCAGCTTGCGGGTCGCCGGCACCGGGCCGATGCCCATGATGCGCGGTGGCACGCCGGCCGAGGCAAGGCCAAGGATGCGCGCGCGCGGCGTCAGGCCGTGCTTCTTCACGGCGGCTTCAGACGCCAGGATCATCGCGGCGGCGCCGTCATTGACGCCGGAGGCATTGCCGGCGGTGACCGTGCCCGGATTGCGCACGATCGGCTTCAGTTTCGTGAGGGCTTCGAGCGTGGTCTCGGGACGCGGATGCTCGTCCTTGTCGACGGTGATCGGGCCGGCCTTGCCGCCGGGAATGGTGATCGGGGTGATCTCTTCGGCAAAGTAACCTGCGGCGATCGCGGCGCCCGCGCGCTGCTGCGAGCGGATCGCGAAGGCGTCCTGATCGGCGCGCGAGACCTGGAATTCTTCGGCGACGTTCTCGCCGGTCTCCGGCATGGCGTCGACGCCATACTGCGCCTTCAGCAGCGGATTGATGAAGCGCCAGCCGATGGTGGTGTCGAATATCTCGGCGGAGCGCGAGAACGCTTCCTGTGCCTTACCCATCACGAACGGCGCCCGTGTCATGGATTCGACGCCGCCGGCGATCGCCAGTTCAACCTCGCCGGAGCGGATGGCGCGGCCGGCAGCGCCGACGGCGTCGAGCCCGGAGGCACAGAGGCGATTGAGTGTCTGGCCGGGAACCGAATCCGGCAGACCGGCAAGCAGCAGCGCCATGCGCGCGACGTTGCGATTGTCCTCGCCGGCCTGGTTGGCGCAGCCGAAGAAGACTTCATCGACCTGCGACCAGTCGAGATTGGGGTGCTTGGCCATCAGCGCCTTGATAGGAGCTGCGGCCAGATCATCGGCGCGCACCTTGGCGAGGGCGCCGCCGAAGCGGCCGATCGGGGTCCGCACGGCATCGCAGATAAAGACGTCACGCATCGCTGTTCTCCCAAAATGCCGCGGTTCGGCCAGAATTCTTCAATGACGGCGGAGTTTTAGGAGCGCGCCCGCGGCAGGTCAATTGACGGTTTCGCGGGCGATGCATGTGAAACCTCAGCCGTCATTCCGGGGCTCCCCACCGGGTCAGCGAAGCGCGGCCCGATGGGGCGAGCCCGGAATCCATAGGGCCGCAGAGACCGCTGATGAATGGATTCCGGGCCTGCGCCCGGCGGCGCATCCCGGAATGACGACTGAGGGTGTGACACTCGTACGTATCCCGTCGTGCGGACAACGTGGAAAACCTCCCCTCCCCAGCCAAAGCGATAGGAGCGAGCGGCGAAATTTTGTAGGTTGCGCCGCCCATGACATTACAACAACCCATCCCCGCGCCGGAGCCCGACCCGACGCCCGCACCGCAAGCGGAAGCCGCTGCACGCGTCACCCCGATGATGGAACAATATCTGGAGATCAAGGCGGCCCATCCGGGCCTGCTGCTGTTCTACCGGATGGGCGATTTTTACGAGCTGTTCTTCGAGGACGCCGAGATCGCCTCCAGGACGCTCGGCATTGTGCTGACCAAGCGCGGCAAGCATCAGGGCGCGGATATCCCGATGTGCGGCGTGCCGGTCGAGCGCTCCGAGGATTATCTGCACCGCCTGATCACTGCCGGGCACCGGGTCGCGGTGTGCGAGCAGACCGAGGATCCCGCCGCCGCCAAGGCGCGCGGCAACAAGAGCGTGGTGCGCCGCGGCGTGGTGCGGCTGGTCACTCCGGGCACGCTGACCGAGGATACGCTGCTCGACGCGCGCGCCAACAATTATCTGCTGGCGATCGCGCGCGCCCGCTCCTCCGCCGGCGGCGACCGCTTCGGCCTCGCCTGGATCGACATCTCGACCGCCGAATTCATGGTGACGGAATGCGCAGGGAGCGAGCTCACCGCGACGCTGGCGCGCATCAACCCGAACGAAGCCATCGTTGCCGACGCGCTCTATAACGACAGCGAGCTCGGGCCGACCTTGCGCGAGCTGCCGGCGGTAACGCCGCTGACCCGCGACGTCTTCGACGGCGCCACGGCCGAGAAGCGTCTGTGCGATTACTTTGCGGTCGCAACCATGGACGGGCTGGCGCAGCTGACACGGCTGGAAGCCACGGCAGCGGCCGCCGCCGTCACCTATGTCGACCGCACCCAGGTCGGCAAGCACCCGCCGCTGTCGCCGCCCGCGCGCGAAAGCTCGGGCGCCACCATGGCGATCGATCCGGCCACCCGCGCCAATCTCGAACTGACGCGAACCTTGGCGGGCGAGCGACGCGGCTCTCTGCTCGATGCCATCGACTGCACGGTGACCTCGGCCGGCTCCCGCCTGCTGGCGCAGCGGCTGGCTGCGCCCTTGACCGATGCGACGGGAATCGCACGGCGGCTCGATGCCGTCAGCAGCTTCGTTGCGGATTCGGCAGCGCGCGAGGACATCCGCAGCATCCTGCGCGGTGCGCCCGACATGTCACGGGCGCTGGCCCGTCTCTCGGTCGGCCGCGGCGGTCCGCGCGACCTCGCAGGCCTGCGCGATGGCATCATGGCCGCCGACCAGGCGCTGGCGCGGCTCGCCGAGATCGACCAGCCGCCGCAGGAGATCGCAGCGGTGATGGCGGCGCTGCAGCGGCCGTCGCGCGAGCTCGCGGCAGAATTTGCCAGCGCGCTCGACGAGCAGCTACCCCTGATCAAGCGCGATGGCGGCTTCGTGCGCCAGGGCTACGAGCCGGCGCTCGACGAGACGCGAAACCTGCGCGACGCCTCGCGCCTGGTCGTTGCCTCAATGCAGGCGCGCTACGCCGACAGCACCGGCGTCAAGGGCCTCAAGATCCGGCACAACAACGTGCTCGGCTATTTCGTCGAGGTCACGGCGCAGCATGGCGACAAGCTGATGTCGCCACCGCTGAATGCGGCCTTCATCCATCGCCAGACGCTGGCAGGCCAGGTGCGGTTCACCACCTCCGAGCTCGGGGAGATCGAGGCCAAGATTGCCAACGCCGGCGATCGCGCGCTCGGACTCGAGCTCGAGATCTTCGAGCGGCTCAGCGCCAGGGCGCTGGCGATCAGCGACGATTTGCGCGCTGCCGCGCATGGCTTTGCGCTGCTCGATGTTGCAACTTCGCTCGCCAAGCTCGCGGTCGAGGAGAATTACGTTCGGCCCGAGGTGGACTCCTCGCTCGGTTTTGCCATCGAGGCCGGCCGCCACCCCGTGGTGGAGCAGGCGCTCAAGCGCAACGGCGAGCCGTTCATTGCCAATGCCTGCAATCTTTCGCCTGGACCTGCGCAAAAATCCGGCCAGCTCTGGCTGCTCACCGGTCCCAACATGGCGGGTAAATCGACCTTCCTGCGCCAGAATGCGCTGATTGCCCTGCTCGCCCAGATCGGCAGCTTCGTTCCGGCCTCGCGCGCGCGCATCGGCATCATCGACCGGCTGTTCTCGCGCGTCGGTGCCGCCGACGATCTCGCCCGCGGCCGCTCCACGTTCATGGTGGAGATGGTCGAGACCGCGGCGATCCTGAACCAGGCCGGCGAACGCGCGCTCGTCATCCTCGACGAGATCGGTCGCGGCACCGCAACCTTCGACGGTCTCTCGATCGCCTGGGCCGCGATCGAGCATCTGCACGAGAGCAATCGCTGCCGAACGCTGTTCGCCACGCATTATCATGAGCTGACCGCGCTCTCGACCAAGCTGCCGCGGATGTTCAATGCGACGGTGCGAGTGAAGGAATGGCAGGGCAATGTCGTGTTCCTGCACGAGGTCCTGCCTGGCTCCGCCGACCGTTCCTACGGCATCCAGGTGGCCAAGCTCGCAGGCCTGCCACCGGCCGTGATCACGCGCGCAAAATCCGTGTTGGCAAAACTCGAAGCCCAGGACCGCGGCCAGACCGCGCGCGCGCTGGTCGACGATTTGCCGCTGTTCGCCGTGCCCTCGCGCGCCGCCGCCGAAGCTGCTGCGCCGAGCGAGGCCGAACTGTTGATGGAAGCGGTCAAGGCGCTGCACCCGGACGAGATGACCCCGCGCGAGGCGCTGGATGCGCTCTACGCGCTGAAGGGGAAGCTTCCGAAGCAATGACGCTGCGGTAGGGTGAGGTTAGGGAAGCGCAATCCACCCTTTTGTCGCCGCGCGGGGAGCGGTGGGTTGCGCCTTCGGCCCCCCTCCGCCATGAGCTTTTGTTGAGATCGTTGGTTGCCGGATCCCACGAACCGCAGGACCACCGCGTTCATCGTGCTCGCCGTCGCCGTCAATTCCTCCGTCGGTTTCCCAAGCTGAGGAAGTACCACCGGCGTGTTCGCGGTGCTCAGCTTGACACGGATCAACGCTCGATGCGCCGCCGGATGACAACCTGAAAATCAGCGCGGCGGGCTCCAGATGCGTGATCCGGCGCAATGTGCAGAGAAGAGATCGTCATGACTTATGCCACCACAAACCCCTATACCGGTGAATTGCAGAAGACATTTCCGGATGCCGCCGATGATGAGGTCAGGCAGGCCATCGATGACGCACACACTGCGTTTCTGTCCTGGAAGGAGACCTCGTTCGCCGAGCGCGCCGAAGTGATGCAGGCGGCAGCGAACATACTGCGCAAGGGCATCGATTCTTACGCCAAGCTTCTTACCCTTGAGATGGGCAAACTTTTTTCCGAGGCCAAGGCGGAAGTGGAGCTATGCGCTGAGATCTTCGAGTACTACGTCCGGAATGCCGAGGCTCTGCTTGCGCCGCAGAAGCTGCCGGTGGCCAAGTCTTCGGAAGGGGAGGCGATGATTGTGCACGATCCGCTTGGCGTACTGCTGGCGATCGAACCCTGGAATTTTCCCTACTACCAAATTGCGCGGATCATTGCGCCCCAACTGTCCGCCGGCAACACGATGTTGCTCAAGCATGCCTCCAATGTCCCTCAAAGCGCGGCGGCCTTCGAGAAGCTGATGTGGGAAGCCGGTCTGCCGAAGGGCGCCTTCAGGAATCTCTACGCCACGCGCTCGCAGATCGAGCTCATCCTGAACGATCCGCGCGTCCATGGTGTTGCGCTTACTGGATCCGAGGTTGCCGGCGCCCAGATCGCGGCCCAGGCTGGCAAGGCCTTGAAGAAATCCACGATGGAGCTCGGTGGCGCGGACGCGTTTGTGGTGTTGGCTGATGCCGATTTGGAGAAGACGATCAAATGGGCGGTCTTCGGTCGTCACTGGAACGGCGGACAGGTCTGTGTATCCTCAAAGCGAATGATCGTCGTGGATACAGTCTACGACCAGTTCCTCGAGCGCTATATCGAAGGCGTAGCTGGCCTGCGCGCGGGCGATCCATTCGCTCCGGAAACCACCTTGGCGCCACTGTCGTCGCAGGGCGCGGCCGACGAGATCAAGGAGAAGATCCGGCAGGCGGTCAGCTACGGCGCCAAGGCGACTGAAGTCGGGCCCAGCGTTCCCAACAGAGGCGCGTTCGTGCAACCGACGATTTTGACTGACGTCGCCGAAGACAATCCCGCCCGCTATTGGGAGTTTTTCGGGCCGGTCTCGATGCTGTTCCGCGCCAGGGATGAAAGTGACGCGGTACGCATCGCCAACGATTCTCCGTTCGGTCTGGGTGGTTCGGTCTTCACTTCGGATCCCAAACATGGGGCAGACGTGGCCAGGAAAATCTCGACCGGTATGGTGTTCGTCAACCATCCGACGATGGTCAAGGCCGACCTGCCGTTCGGCGGCATCCGCCGCTCCGGCTACGGCCGCGAACTGCTCGGTTTGGGCATCAAGGAGTTCGTCAATCACAAGTTGATCGACGTCGTCGACATCGACGCCGAATTCTGATCGTTCGGTCACCACTCCCGCCAGGCAGGTAATGAGCAGCGCGTGATGCGCCCTGCGAGCCGGAGAGGCGAAGCCCGCGGGTCGCGGGTGGTAAAGTTCGACGCCCATCCGGCGTCCATAGCCTCACCACCTGCGATGAATGCGCCGCTGGCTACGCCCTCGCCGCGATCGCCGCTGCTTCCGCAGCAGCGCGCTGCATGCTGGTCGACATCTCGGCCGTCACCGTGCTCTGCTCTTCGATGGCGGCCGCGGTCGAGGTCACGTATTCGCTGACGTTGTTGATCGCCTGCTTGATCGAGCCGAGCGCGCCGACGACGTCGCCGGAGATGCCGTTGAGATTCCCGATCTCCTGGCCGATCTTGTCGGTCGCCTGCTTGGCCTGGTTGGCGAGGCTCTTCACTTCGGAGGCGACCACGGCGAAGCCGCGGCCGGCTTCGCCGGCGCGAGCGGATTCGATCGTGGCGTTCAGCGCCAGCAGGTTGATCTGGCCGGTGATGCTGTTGATCATCTCGACGATGCCGCTCATCGACTGTGCGGCCTCGGTGAGGCGCTGGGCCTGCGCGTCGGCGGATGCGACCTGATCCACCGCGCTCATCGCGGTCTCGCGCGATTTGGTCATGGCCTCGGAAATCTCCCGCACCGAGGCGTTCAGTTCCTCCGAGCCCGCGGCGACCGACTCCATCATGCCGCGAACACGCTCGTTGCCCATGCGGACCAGCACCTGTTTCGTGGTGTCGGTCGCATATTTCACGACCTTGAACGGCTTGCCGTTGAGGTCGAGAATCGGGTTGTAGGAGGCCTGGATGTAGATCTCCTTGCCGCCCTTGCCGATACGCCTGTATTCGGCCGCCTGATACTGGCCGCGGTTGAGCGCGGCCCAGAACTCGCGATAGGCAGCGCCCTCGCGCTCCGACGGCTCAACGAACATGCTGTGATGCTTGCCCTTGATCTCGGCCAGCGAATAGCCGAGCGCGCCGAGGAAGTTCGCGTTTGCGGTGATGATCGTGCCGTCCATGTCGAACTCGATCACCGCCTGCGCCTTGTCGATCGCCGCGATCTGCCCGGCGAGATCGGCATTCTTCAGCTTCTCCGCAGTGATGTCGGTGGCGAACTTGACGACCTTGAACGGCTTGCCCCTCTCGTCCAGCACCGGATTGTAGGATGCCAGGATCCAGACGTCCCGACCGCCCTTGCCGATGCGCTTGAATTCGCCGGCCTGAAGCTCGCCGCGGTTGAGTGCGGCCCAGAATTCGCGGTAGGCGGCCGCAGCGCGCTCGTCCGGCGGCATGAACAGGCTGTGATGCTTGCCCTGAATTTCATCCAGGGAATATCCCAACGTGTTCAGGAAATTCTCGTTGGCGGTGACAACGGTGCCGTCGAGGTTGAATTCGATGACCGCCTGCGCGCGGCTGATGGCGGCGGCCTGTGCCGCATAATTTAGATTTTGCAGGCGGATCGACGCATCGGACCATTCGACCACGATGCCGGCGCGCTTGCCATCGGGATACTTGAACGGGGTTGCAATGAGGTCGAAAGTCCAGCTCCCGATCTTGATGGTCGCACGATGCTTGGAATTCAGAGCCTCGAGCAGCTGGCGTTGATGGCTGGGATTCTTATGGAATACGTCGATATTGCAGCCGATCAGCCGATCGACGCTGAACTGGGGGAGTTGCCTCTTGAGATCGGCCTCGGCTTCTCGAAGCAGGCTTTTCACGGCATCGTTCAGATAGACGATGTGCAGATTTTCGTCCGCCACCATAATGTTCGCGTCAACCACCTTGGCTGCCAGAAGAGTGAGAGCATCGAACGTGGGCTTACGACCAAACATCAATCAATCTCCAAGTTTGAAATTGCGCCGATGGCACATGCTCATCGGGGACCAGTGGGATGTGACAGCGCGGCAACGGGTGCCGAATTCCAATCGACAACTCCCGCGGGCAAAATTCGCATTGGCGAAAACCGAGGCGGGTACGCAAGATAATTCCTACCGGAAGAATTCGAATAAAGTTCTAACGGATTTTTGGAAATTGGCAGGCGAAAGAGCAACTTAGCGCTGCACGAACGCTCGCTCGCACTCGGCAGCGGCCATCGCGTGACCTGAAATGAGATTTGTAATTCAACGAGTTGCGGAGATGCACGCGCTGTTGGGGCAAGCAGGTTTCGCCGGAGATACCGTTCGCGACTCGATATCACGCATGTCCGTAGTGTCACGGTGCTTGCCACGCCTTGTGCATTGCACGCCGCCCGAGTCCCCATAGCGTCAGATTCCAGGCCACGCAGGTGCCGAGCGCGAGACACAAACCAATGGCAGAGCCGCACGAAGCCACCGCGACGTGCATCACCGCGATCGCCATACCAAATCCGAGCAGGCCCCAGGCGGAGTTGGCGAGCACGGCCGCCGTCGGCGGACCGCCAATGCGCGGATGCAGGATCACCATGATGCTGGTGAACACGACCGGGTACAGCGCGATGATGCCGCTGATCCGGGGACCGACCCAGCCCGATGTCGAGACAACGATGGCGACAAGCGTCGCGACCAGCGTAGCCCGCATCGGAATGTCGTACCAGCGGCGGGTCACCAGCGGCATCTTCACGTGGCGATAGCGCGCGAGCAGCGGAATGCAGATGCCGAACGCAACCAGATTGACGGCGAGCCCTGCGGTGAGCGGCCAATCGAACTGGCGGATGATCGAGGCAAGCACGATCCAGATCGCGACAGCGCTTCCGCAACTCACGGCAAGGCTACGCCGCTGCGCCAGCACGACATAGGCGAGACACATGAAGATCGTCGCAGCATTGACCGGAAGGCTCGACAGCGCGCCTTGCGCGATGAAGGCGGCGTCATGGTCGAGCGCGAGGAAGACGTAGGACGGACCGGCCGACACCGGCAAGGTCGCGACCAGCGCGCCGATCACCGGGCCGGAGCGCTCCGTGATGATCGACGCCGACACGACAAACGCCGCCGCGATCGCCATGCGCAGGAGAAGGATGAGGATGAAGATGAAGTGGAGTTCGATGTGCATGGGTGCTGTGAACACCCTCCCCTGGAGGGGAGGGTCGGCTCGCGGCGCGTCAGCGATGCGAGACGGGGTGGGGTGATCTCTCAACACGGGCACTGTGCGACGCGGAGAGATCACCCCACCCCGCTCGCGCTGCGCGCGATCGACCCTCCCCCTCCAGGGGAGGGTAAGAGCCTTACATCCGCTGCATCGACACCGAGACCTTCGGGCCGTTCTTGATGGTCTGATAGACCACGCAATAACGCTCGGTGAGCTTGAGCAGAAGATCGAGCTTGTCCTGCGGAGCGTCGGTGTCGACTTCGAAGCGCAGGCGGATCTCGGCGAAGCCGACCGGCGTCTCCTTGTCGACGCCGAGCGTGCCGCGGAAATCGAGATCGCCCTCGGCGTAGACGTTGCCGGTCTTCAACGGCACCTCGATCGCGGTCGCGACCGATTTCATCGTGACGCCGGCGCAGGCGACCAGGGCTTCGAGCAGCATGTCGCCGGAGCAGAGCTCGAGGCCGGAGCCGCCGGTGGCCGGATGCAGGCCGGCCATCGCGATGGCACGGCCGGTCTCGACCTTGCAGGCAATGCCGTCGCTGTCGGTGGAGCCCTTGGCCTTCAGCGTGATCAGCGCGGCCTTGGGGTCGGTCTTGTAGCGCTCCTTGATCGGGGCCTGCATCTGGCGCAGCTCTGCGGCGTCCATCTTGTTCTCTCCCGGAAAAATCGCCCCTCGAATACCGGCTTGAGGCGGGATTGTCGACGATGCCGGCCGGCCGCAAGACGGGATCGCCTCTGCGGTCACTGTAATTTTATTGTTTTTCAATTAGTTAACCTTAGATTTGAGCCGAGAACCCACATCTTCAAGGCAGGCTCGCGGAATACGAATCTGCACGAGCACGCCTTTCCAAGCGTGGAACGACTATTGCCAGAGAATGGCGGGTGACAGCGCCTGTCGCCTCTTATATCCGGTGAGGCATGGACAGCGTCGCGACTGAGCACAGGGCCGAGGTGGATGATCGTTTTGACAGCGCGCGGATCACCGCCGCGGTCGACGCGCTTGCCGAAAAGCACCAGGGACGCGAGGACACGTTCCGCACCGCAGTTGCGCAACTGCTCAAGGCCGAACTGATCGCGGCGCGCGCCGCGGCGCAAGCGATCCTGCTGAAGGATCGCCACGGCCGCCGCTGCGCCGAGCGGCTGTGCCACGTGCAGGACGAGATCATCCGCATCCTGTATTCGGCGGCCACCCGTCATTTCTATCGCTCGCCGATTCCGAGCGGGGCCGAGCGCATGGCGGTGGTGGCGACCGGCGGCTATGGCCGCGGCCTGATGGCACCCGAGTCCGACATCGATCTGCTCTTCATCCTGCCCTACAAGCAGACCGCCTGGGGCGAGCAGGTGGCGGAAGCAATTCTCTATTGCCTGTGGGACATGGGGTTGAAGGTCGGTCACGCCACGCGCTCGGTGGATGAATCGATCCGGCAGGCGCGCGGCGACATGACGATCCGCACCGCGATCCTGGAGACGCGCTTCCTCACCGGCGACAAGCCGCTCTATGAGGAGCTGGTTGCACGCTTCGACAAGGAAGTGGTGCAAGGCACCGCATCGGAATTCGTCACCGCAAAGCTTGCCGAGCGCGAGGAACGGCACCGTCGCGGCGGTCAGTCGCGCTATCTGGTGGAGCCCAACGTCAAGGACGGCAAGGGGGCCTTGCGCGACCTGCACACGCTGTTCTGGATCGCGAAGTATGTCTACCGCGTCCGCGACACTGACGAGCTGGTCGAGCGCGGCGTGTTCGACGCGCAGGAATACCGCACCTTCCGCCGCTGCGCAGACTTCCTCTGGTCGGTGCGCTGCAACCTGCACTTCCACTCCGGACGGGCTGAAGAGCGGCTGTCGTTCGATCTCCAGCGCGAGATCGCGGTCCGGCTCGGCTACACCTCGCATCCCGGCATGCAGGACGTCGAACGCTTCATGAAGCACTACTTCCTGGTCGCCAAGGAAGTCGGCAACCTCACCGCCATCCTCTGCGCCAAGCTCGAGGACCAGCAGGCCAAGCCCGCGCCGGTACTGAGCCGGATGATGGCGCGGCTGCGGCCCACCGCCGTGAAGCGGCGCGTGCCCGACAGCGACGACTTCATCGTCGACAACAACCGCATCAACGTCGCCGCGCCCGACGTGTTCAAGCACGACCCGGTCAATCTGATCCGCATCTTCCGCCTGGCGCAGAAGAACAACCTCGCCTTCCATCCGGATGCGATGCGCGACGTGACGCGCTCGCTCGGCCTGATCAACGCGCAGCTTCGCGAGAACCCCGAAGCCAACCGGCTGTTCATGGAGATCCTGACCTCCGACAACGCCGAGATCGTGCTGCGACGCATGAACGAGACTGGCGTGCTCGGCCACTTCATCCGCGCCTTCGGCAAGATCGTCTCGATGATGCAGTTCAATATGTATCATCACTACACCGTCGATGAGCATCTGATCCGCTGCATCGGCTTCCTCCAGGACATCGAGCGCGGCGGCAGCGAGGAGTTCACGCTCGCCAGCGACCTCATGCGCAAGACCCGGCCGGAGCACCGGTCCGTGATCTACATCGCGACACTGCTGCACGACGTTGCCAAGGGCCGGCCCGAGGATCACTCAATCGCCGGCGCCAAGGTGGCGCGCCGGCTGTGCCCGCGGCTCGGCTTCAGCCCGGCCGACACCGAGCTCGTGGCCTGGCTGATCGAGGAGCATCTGACCATGTCGACGGTTGCGCAGTCGCGCGACCTGTCCGACCGCAAGACCATCGAGAATTTCGCCGCCGTGGTGCAGTCGGTCGAGCAGATGAAGCTGCTGACGATCCTGACCACCGCCGACATTCGCGGCGTCGGTCCGGGCGTGTGGAACGGCTGGAAGGCGCAGCTGCTTCGCTCCCTGTACTACGAGACCGAGCCGGTGCTCACCGGCGGCTTCTCGGAGGTCGACCGGGGCAAGCGCCTGGCAGCCGCACACGGCGAATTCCGCATCGCCTTCGCCGAATGGCCTAAGGAAGAGCTCGATGCCTATATCGGCCGGCATTATCCGGCCTACTGGCTCAAGGTCGAGCTGCCGCGAAAGATCCGCCACGCCCGCTTCGTCCGCTCCAGCGAACAGGCCGGCCACAAGCTCGCGATCAATGTCGGCTTCGACGAGGTGCGCGGCGTCACGGAACTGACGATCTTCGCCGCCGACCATCCCTGGCTGCTCTCGATCATCGCGGGCGCCTGTGCCTCGGCCGGCGCCAACATCGTCGACGCCCAGATCTACACCACGACCGACGGCCGAGCACTCGACACCATCTCGATCTCCCGCGAGTACGACCGCGACGAGGACGAGGGACGGCGCGCCACCCGGATCGGCGAGATGATCGAGGACGTGCTGGAAGGCAAGCTGCGCCTGCCGGAAGTGGTGGCGCGTCGCACCGTGCGCAGCAAGGCGCGGCCGTTCGTGATCGAGCCGGAAGTGACCATCAACAACCAATGGTCCGACCGCTACACCGTGATCGAGGTGTCCGGCCTCGACCGTCCCGGCCTGCTCTACGAGCTGACGACCGCGATCTCGAAGCTCAATCTCAACATCGCCTCGGCCCATGTCGCAACCTTCGGCGAGCGCGCCCGCGACGTGTTCTACGTCACCGACCTCCTCGGCGCGCAGATCAACGCACCGACGCGCCAAGCCGCGATCAAGAGCGCGCTGACCCATGTCATGGCCGGCGACAAGGCGGTTGCGCCGGCGGCGTGAGGGACGGCGCGAAGCCTCTCTCCATCTGTCATTCCGGGGCGCCGCGTCAGCGGCGAACCCGGAATCCATCTCGCAACCGGTGACAGATGGATTCCGGGCTCGCGCTTCGCGCGCCCCGGAATGACAAGGGAAGAGGCTGGGGCGCTGAGCAGGCTCACTAAATCTCCACCCCCTCGTGCCGAAGCAGCCAGCGCTTGCGCTCCAGGCCGCCGCCATATTTTACCAAGGAACCGTCGGCACCGATCAGGCGGTGACAGGGCAGCACGACGCTGATCGGGTTGGAGCCGTTGGCATGGCCGACGGCGCGGACCGCTTTGGGCATGCCGAGCCTGGCGGCGAGCGCGCCATAGCTCAGCGTGGTGCCGGCGGGGATTTGGGCAAGCGCGGTCCAGACCTTGCGCTGGAACGGCGTGCCGGTGACGCGCCACGCGACGGCTGAAAGCTGGCCGAGATCACCTTCGAAATAGCCCGACAGCGCAGCCCGCATGGCCGCCGGCGCAGGCTGGTCACTGAGACACACCGCGCCATGATGCAGGCGCAGCAGCTCGCGCATGCGGTGCTCGTAGTCTTCCCAGTCGAGCGCGCGCAACGCGCCCTCGGCATCGGTGACGAGCAACGCGATCCCGATCGGCGTCGCCAGGCGATCGAGGCCAAAACTCTCGGGCAAACGTGTCGGTCGGCCGGTCATTGCTTCACCATTGCATCCAAACACGTGTCGCACTTGCCATGCCGGCCATGCTAACGTCCACCCGAAAGCTGACGCTTTGGGGGAGCTCAACTTGATCCTGATCGCCAATGTCCTGGTAGCGCTGGTCGCCGCGCTGCACGGTTACTTCCTGATCCTGGAGATGTTCCTTTGGGACAAGCCGCTGGGCCTGAAGACATTCCGCAACACGCCGGAGAAGGCCGAGATCACCAAAGTGCTGGCCGCCAATCAGGGGCTCTATAACGGCTTCCTCGCCGCCGGCCTGATCTGGGGCCTCGTCCACGGCAATCCGGCGTTCGCGTTCCAGATCAAGGCGTTCTTCCTCCTTTGCGTGATCGTGGCCGGCGCCTACGGTGCGGCGACCGTCAGCACGCGCATCCTGATCGTGCAGGCCCTGCCGGCCGCGATCGCGCTGGCCGCATTATTCCTGGCCTAAATCTCTTGGCCGCTCCGGCGCGGCGTCGCGATCCTTGCGCGGCGGCGAACGTTCCTCCACAATCTTCGGCAGCGATGGCGACCGTTGCAATCAACGGAAAAAGACCATCGATCGAAAATTCCGTCAGGAGGAACGACCCAACATGAACAATCGCAGAGCCTTCATAGCTGCCACGGCGGCGCTCGCCTTCGCGTTCTCAGCCAGCCAAGCCCTGGCACAGAAGAAATACGATACCGGTGCGAGCGACACCGAGATCAAGATCGGCCAGACCGTGCCGTTCTCCGGGGCCTATTCCGTCTACGCCAATATCGGCAAGACCCAGGCCGCCTACTTCAAGATGATCAACGATCAGGGCGGCATCAATGGCCGCAAGATCAATCTGATCCAGTATGACGACGCCTATTCGCCGCCGAAGACGGTCGAGCAGGTGCGCAAGCTCGTCGAAGGCGACGAGGTGCTGTTCACCTTCCAGCTGATAGGTACCGCGGCGAATGCCGCCGTACAAAAATATCTCAACGGCAAGAAGGTGCCGCAGTTGCTGGCCTCGACCGGCGCCGCACGCTTCAACGATCCGCAGAACTATCCCTGGACCATCGCGTATAATCCGAACTACGTGTCCGAGGGGCGCATCTACGCAAAGTACATTCTCGCCAATCACCCCAACGCCAAGATCGGCGTGCTCTACCAGAACGACGACATGGGCCGCGACTATCTCGCCGGTCTGAAGAGCGGGCTCGGCGACAAGGCCGCCGGCATGGTCGTCGGCGAGCTGTCCTACGAGGTCACCGATCCGACCGTGGACTCTCAGGTCGTCAAGCTGAAGTCGATGGGCGTCGACGTGTTCTTTGATGCCTCGACACCGAAATTCGCGGCACAGGCGATCAAGAAGCTTGCCGATCTCGGCTGGACGCCGGTCCACATCCTCGACATCAATGCGAGCCCGATCTCGGCAACGCTGAAGCCGGCCGGCCTCGACATCTCCAAGGGCATCATTTCGACCCAATACGGCAAGGAGCCGGGCGATCCGCAGTGGAAGGACGATCCGGGCGTGAAGGCCTTCTTCGCCTTCATGGACAAGTATTTCCCGGAAGGCGACAAGCTCAACACCGTCAACACCTATGCCTATTCGGTGGCCGAGCTGCTGACGCAGGTCTTGAAGCAATGCGGCGACGACCTCACGCGCGAGAACGTCATGAGGCAGGTCGCCAACATCAAGGACTTCACCCCGAGCTTCGCGCTGCCCGGCATCAAGATCAACACCGGGTCGAACGACTACCGCGTCAACAAGCAGATGCAGATGATGAAGTTCAACGGCGAGCGCTGGGAGCTGTTCGGTCCGATCATGGAGGATGCAGGTCCGGCCGGTTAGTGGTTGTTTGAATTCTGAAAGGCGATCGGCGGCCTTCCGGCCGCCGATTTTTTTGGAGCTTCACCCAATCCATCTCCGTCACCCTGAGGTGGCCGCTTCTACAGCGGCCCTCGAAGGGCGACGGCCCTGCTATTGGCCGTGCGGAGAAATCGGGGCCGCGCATCCTTCGAGGCTCGCAAGAGCTCGCAGCTCAAGGATGACGGAGAGAGGGATCGCCGATTTGTAGGCGTCTACTCCGGTATCTCGCCAAAATTCTTTCCCACCGGCAGCACCGCGTGGCGGATCAGGCGCGAGTCCTCTACCGCCGCCTGCCGGTGCTTCACCGCTTCGCGATAGACGGGATCGCGGATCATCTCGACGAAGGCTTTGACGCTTGGGTATTCGGCGATGAAACAGTGGTCCCAGCGCTCCTCCTGCGGGCCGATCAGCATCAGCTCGAATTTGCCTTGCCAGACGACGCGGCCGCCAAGCCGCTCGAACACCGGGCCGCTCTCGCGGCCATAGGCCGCATATGCTTCCGCACCGGACACTTTGCGGCCGTCCGGATAGGCTGCCTCTTTGCGCAGCCGCACCAGGTTGAGCATGTGGATCGGACCGGGGCGGTCGTTGTCCCGGAATTGCGCAAAGATCTCCTTGGTCGGATCGATATGGCCCATGCGTTTTCCCTCGTTTTTATCCCGTCGATCCTAGCGCCGCCGCCTGACGAGCGGAACTGCGGCGGGCGAATGCCGCACCTCCTAATCGCGCGTTAAGCTCTGGGTAACCGGGCCTTAAACAGCGACCGCTAGCGTGCGGCGGGGCGGGCTGACCGGGCGTTTTGCGTATGGCGTGGGGAAAGAAAAAGGGTGGCGGGCGGAAAGAGCCGCTATTCGGCCTGCCCGCGGCGCTCGCCGATCTGCGCCTGACGGTGGCAGACCGCATCCCCAACGCCGAGGATAAGCCGAAAAAATCCGCAAAATCATCTACCAAGCGCAAGAGCGAGAATTCAGGTGACGAGCCGCCGCGCGAGCGGAAGGCGCAGGCCAGCCGCAGCGGCGCCAAGCGCCGGTCGAAGTCCCGTGGCAGTTTTAGCCTCGGCCGTCTGGTCTATTGGGGCGCGGTGCTGGGCCTGTGGGGCGCGATCGCCGTGGTCGGAATCGTGGTCTGGGTGGGCGCGCATCTGCCGCCGATCCAGTCGCTGGAAATCCCCAAGCGGCCGCCGACGATCCAGATCGTCGGCATCGACGGCAGCATGCTGGCGCAGCGCGGCGAGATGGCCGGCGCCAACGTGTCGCTGAAGGATCTGCCGCCCTATCTGCCGAAGGCGTTCATCGCTATCGAGGACCGCCGCTTCTATTCGCATTTCGGCATCGACCCGGTCGGGATCCTGCGCGCCCTCGTCACCAACGTGCTCCATCGGGGGGTGTCGCAGGGCGGCTCGACCTTGACGCAGCAGCTCGCCAAGAATTTGTTCCTGACCCAGGAACGCACCATGGCGCGCAAGCTGCAGGAGGCGGAGCTCGCGATCTGGCTGGAGCGCAAGCATTCCAAGAACGAGATTCTCGAACTCTATCTCAACCGCGTCTATTTCGGCTCCGGCGCCTACGGCGTCGAGGCCGCTGCGCAACGCTATTTCGGCAAGTCGGCGAAGAACGTCACCGTCGCCGAAGCCGCGATGCTGGCCGGCCTCGTCAAATCGCCGTCGCGGCTGGCGCCGAACCGCAATCCGGAAGGCGCGGAAGCGCGCGCGCAAATCGTGCTCACGGCGATGGCGGACGCCAAATTCATCACCGACGCGCAGGCCAAGGCTTCGATCGGCCATCCCTCCTACAATGTGAAGCCGGTCGGCGCCGGCACCGTCAATTACGTCGCCGACTGGATCGGCGAGGTGCTGGACGACCTCGTCGGACAGATCGACCAGAGCATCACGGTCGAGACCACGATCGATCCGAAGCTCCAAAGCGTGGCGGAGGCCGCCATCATCGACGAGCTCGCGGCCAAGAGCGTGAAGTTCAATGTCAGCCAGGGCGCGCTGGTGGCGATGACGCCCGACGGCGGCGTGCGCGCCATGGTCGGCGGGCGGAACTATGCCGAGAGCCAGTATAACCGCGCGGTCACCGCAAGGCGCCAGCCGGGCTCCTCGTTCAAGCCGTTCGTCTATCTGACCGCGCTCGAAGCCGGGCTGACGCCCGACACCATCCGCCAGGACGCGCCGATCGAGGTCAAGGGCTGGAGACCTGAGAACTACACCCATGAATATTTCGGCGCGGTGACGCTGACGCAGGCGCTGGCAATGTCGCTCAACACGGTCGCCATCCGGCTCGGGCTCGAGGTCGGGCCGAAGAACGTGGTGCGCACCGCGCACCGGCTCGGCATCTCCTCGAAGCTCGAGCCCAACGCCTCGATCGCGCTCGGCACCTCCGAGGTCTCGGTGGTCGAGCTGGTCGGCGCCTATGCGCCCTTCGCCAATGGCGGTTTCGCGGTGGCGCCGCATGTAGTGCGGCGGATCAAGACGCTCGACGGCAAGCTGCTCTATATGCGCCAGGCCGACGAGCACAACCAGGTGATCGACCCCCGTTATGTCGGCATGATGAACACGATGATGCGGGAGACGCTGATCTCCGGCACCGCCAAGAAGGCGGAGATCCCCGGTTGGCCGGCAGCCGGCAAGACCGGCACCAGCCAGGATTATCGCGACGCCTGGTTCATCGGCTACACCGCCAACCTCGTCACCGGCGTCTGGCTCGGCAACGATGACAACTCGCCGACCAAGAAGGCGACCGGCGGCGGCCTGCCGGTGGAAGTCTGGTCCCGCTTCATGCGCACCGCGCACGAAGGCGTGCCGGTCGCGAACCTGCCGAGCTCGCCAGGTGGCTGGGGGCTGTCGAATCTAGCGCAGGCCGCCTCGCAAGTGTCGCCGCCGACACCATCTGCTTCAGCACCGGCCACCACTAGCGGCTATCGCCCGCCGCCGACGCGCACCAATGTGCGGCCGGAACCCGCGGCGGGACTCGATGGCTGGTTGATGGACCGGCTGTTCGGCGGAAATCGGTAGCGTCGGCCCGAGATCTCTGCGGCCTCAAAACCAAAACTGAAAAACAACCCCATGCACAGTAGCCGGGGATGTCCGGCGCGACGCGCGGCTGATTGTGCGAAACCTTTGAGGCGACGACGCAAATCAAGCGTGGCACGCAATCACCGCGGCGTGGAGCGAGAGTCGCGCAAAACGCGCTAGTGTCGCCTCACTCTCGACTGTCATTCCCCGCGAAGGCGGGGAATCCAGTACGCCGCGGCGTCTCGGCTTAATAACAACCGTCTCTGGAATACTGGATCGCCCGCCTTCGCGGGCGATGACAGCTTCCGTGATGCTCGCACCCAGTCCTAATCCTCGGCCCCATAACGGTGCAGATCGTTGCCGTAGGTGTCGAGCCACTTCTTGGCGCGCTCCATCGACGGGCAGACTTTTCCGCACACGCGCCAGAACCGCGCCGAGTGATTCATCTCGACGAGATGGGCGACCTCATGGGCGGCGAGATAGTCGAGCACGAAGGGCGGCGCGAGGATCAGGCGCCAGGAGAACGACAGCGAGCCGGCCGAGGTGCAAGAGCCCCAGCGGCTGGATTGATCGCGAATCGAGAGCCGCTTGACCTTGACGCCGAGTTCGACCGCATAGGCCTCCGCCGAGCGCTGAAGATCCCGGCGCGCCTCGCGCTTGAGGAAGTCATGGACGCGGCGGTCGGCATGGTCGACGCCGCCGGCGACGCAGAGAATGCGTTCACCGGAATCGCGCACCTCGGTCCACACCGTGCCGCGCGTGCTGGCGCGATGAACGATGCGATGGGGCACCCCGCGAAGCGGTATCAGTGTGCCGGGCTGGAACGGTGCCGCCTTCGGCAATCGGCCGAGACGTGCCGCGATCCAGGCGCCGTGACGTTGCGCGAAGTCTTTCGCCTCGGCGAGCGTGCCGCGCGGCGGCATGGTGAGGATGGCTTCGCGATCGCTCGGATGAATTCTCAGCGTGTAACGGCGTGCGCGGCGGTGCCGACGCAGCCGAATCGCGAAAAATTGCGATCCATGAGTGATGACGAGGGTCTTCGGCTCGTGGGGCCGCCGATAGAGAAGCGCGCGAGTGGCCATGTCTGTCAGTCCGGGGGGCAGGAGTGCGCCCGGATTCTGCCATAACCGCCGCCAGGGAAAGCGCTCGGCGCAAAAACAAATCATTTGCCCAATATACAGGGGTCAGGCGTCCGGGAGACCCTACAGACTGGGGTTGGAACCCCAATTTTTCGCCCCCGTTGAACGCATGCGGCACCCCCAAGGGGTGAGGTAAGACTCACTCCTAGAAAACTACCTAAATACCACGAATCTGGCGGGAACCAGCCCTCCGGCGGGCTTCGAATTTTTGACGGGAAAGCCGAAAAACGCTGCTATTCGGCTGCGAGAGCCTGCAATGAATTCGGATTCGCTGCCGAGACCATGAAATCGTGTATCCGCGGCACGATTTCCGACTTGAAGCGCGATCCGTTGAACACGCCGTAATGTCCGACGCCCTTCTGGACGTAGTGAACACGGCGGTGCTCGGGAATCGAACTGCACAATCCGTGCGTCGCTTCGGTCTGGCCGAGCCCGGAGATGTCGTCGTTCTCGCCTTCGACCGTCATCAACGCGACGCGCGTGACCTTGGAGGGATCGACGCGTGTTCCACGATGGGTCATCTCGCCCTTCGGCAGCGAGTGCTTTACGAACACGGTGTCGACCGTTTGCAGATAATATTCGGCGGAGAGATCCATCACCGCAAGATATTCGTCGTAGAAGTCGCGGTGCTTGTCGACGAGGTCGCCGTCGCCCTTCACCAGATTGGCGAAGAGCTGCTTGTGAGCATTCATATGCCGGTCGAGATTCATGCTGATGAAGCCGTTCAGCTGCAGGAATCCCGGATAGACGTCGCGCATCATGCCCGGATGCGGGAACGGCACCTTGGTAATGACGTGGTTGCGGAACCAGTCGATGCCGCGCTCCTGGGCGAGATTGTTCACGCCGGTCGGATTGCGCCGGGTGTCGATCGGGCCCCCCATCAGCGTCATCGAGGTCGGCACGAAGGGATCGCGCCGCGCCTCCATGATCGAAACGGCGGCGACGACAGGCACGGAGGGCTGGCACACCGCCATCACATGGGTGTTGCCGCCGAGGACGTGCAGCATCTCGATGACGTAGTCGATGTAATCGTCGAGATCGAAGCGGCCGTCGCTGAGCGGAACCATGCGGGCGTCGGCCCAGTCGGTGATGTAGACCTCATGCGCCGGCAGGAAGGCTTCGACCGTGCCGCGGAGCAGCGTCGCATAGTGGCCCGACATCGGCGCGACGATCAGCACGCGTGGCTGCGGACTGCGCACGGGACGCGCGAACTTACGATCGAAGTAGAGCAACCGGCAGAACGGCTTTTCCCAGACCGAGCGGACCTCGACGGGGACGCGGATGCCGTTGACCTCGGTATCGTTGAGGCCCCATTCCGGCTTGCCGTAGCGGCGCGTGGTGCGCTCGAACAATTCGCAGGCCGCGGCGAGCGATTTGCCGACCTCGGTGCGCGCCCAGGGATTCAGGGGATTCTGAAACAGGAGCTTGGTCGCATCGGTGACGGCGCGTGCCGGATTGAGAGAGGCCTGCGCCATCTCGTACATCCAGTACATCGGCGTCGTCAGGACCGGACTGCCTTCAGCCGCCAGGGGCGGCGCGCCGCCGAACTCACCAATAGGCATGATCATATCCCTCTTCGCATCGCAGCATACTGCCGAATGCGTAATATTGCGTCAATGCTTGGTTCCGTAGATCTACGTGCCGCACACGGCTAAACCAGCCTGAATCCACGGGAAAGTGAAGCTATTCGCCGCCCGACAGCAGCGAGCCGTTTTTCTTGGCGCTGCGCAAAAGGGCGAGGAATGCCCCAAAAGATGCAACCAGCAGCGCCGCATTGATCGCCAGCGCATCCAGCATCAGGTCGGTGCGGAAGGTGTTCTCGATCAGAAGTGCGCGCATTCCCTCGAACACATAGGTCGGCGGCAGCGCCCAGGCGACATATTGCAGCCAGGCGGGCAGCACGCTGGCGGGATAGTAGACGCAGGCAAGCGGCAGGATCGCGAACATTAAGGTCCAGACGATGCTCTCGGCTCCCAATCCGTTCCGCAGCACCAGCCCCGAGACGAAGATGCCAACCGACCAGCTGGTGAAGATCAGATTGCAGAAGAAGGCGATCAGCGGCAGGCCGAGGCCGTAGACGTTGAACTGAAACAGGAACAGCGCCAGCAGCGTCATCGGAATGACGCCGATCGCGAGCCGGATCAGGCTCATGATCATCAGCGACAGCAGAAACTCGATCGGCCTCAACGGGCTCATCATGAGATTGCCGATGTTGCGCGCCCACATCTCCTCTAGGAACGAGATCGAAAAGCCGAGCTGTCCGCGGAACAGGATGTCCCAGAGGATGACGGCGCCGATCAGCGTGCCGCCTGCGCGCGCGAAGAAATTGGCGTTTTGAGCGATGTAGAGCTGCAGGAAGCCCCAGGTGATGACCTGGAGCGCCGGCCAATACAGCAGCTCGAGCAGCCGCGGCCAGGACGACATCAGGAGATACCAGTAGCGCAGGATCATCGCGCCGATGCGCTGCATGGAAATGCCGCGATGGAGGGACAGTTCGCTCATGGCTGCACCGAGTAGCCCGGATGGAGCCAACGGGTCGGCGCAAAGCGCCGCCCGGTGGCGCAATCCGGGAATCGTGCCACAAGCGACGAAGGCCCCGGATTGCGCTTCGCTCCATCCAGGCTACGGCTGAAACATAGGGGCTCGCTCATCGCGCGGCCTCCCGAACGCCATTCCCCCGGCCGCGCGCGACATCCAGGAACACTTCCTCCAGCGTCGAGCGATTGTAGCGCGTCATGATGGCCTCGGGAGTGTCGTCATCCTCGATGCGGCCGCGCTTCATGATGATGACGCGATCGCAGAGCCGCTCGACCTCGAGCATATTGTGCGAGGCAAGCAGGATGGTGGCATTGTTGTCGCGGCGATAGCGTTCCAGATGCGCCCGCACCCAGTCGGCCGTATCAGGATCGAGTGAGGCGGTCGGCTCGTCCAGCAGCAGCAGCTCCGGCTGGTTGATCAGCGCTTTGGCGAGCGCGACACGGGTCTTCTGCCCGGCGGAGAGCTTGCCGTTGGCGCGATCGATGAATTCGGTGAGGTCGAGGTCGCCGGCCAGCTTTGCGATGCGGTCGGCGAGATTCTTCACCGCATAAAGCTTGCCGAAGACGGTGAGGTTCTGGCGGACCGTGAGCCGCATCGGCATGTCGACATAGGGACTCTCGAAATTCATCCGCCCCAGCACCGCGGCGCTCTGCTCCGGCATCCGGTGCCCGAGCACCCGTACGCGGCCGGAGGTCGGCAGCACCAGGCCCATGATCATCGCGATGGTGGTGGTCTTGCCGGCGCCGTTGCCGCCCAGCAGGCCGGTGATGCTGCCGCGTGGAAGCGAAAATGAGATGTCGTCCACCGCGCGGGTCTGCTTGTAGACCTTGACCAGACGGTCGACCTCGATTGCCGCGGACGAAATCTCATCCGCGACAGTCGGCCGACTTGAAGCGTTGTCGTTCCCGGTCATGCTGGGGCCGTTCTTCCGCCATTGCGGGATCAAGCGCAAGACTTGACGTAAGGTCTAGACGCAAAGGCTTGTTGTAAAGGCTTGATGTAAGAGGCTTGCAAGGCGATGGAACGTGTGGCCAAGCGTGTTTGTGATCGGCCCCATGCGTCGTTAGATTGGAAGAGATGACCGAGACCGCCGATACCGATTTTCGCCACGTGCAGCGACATATCCGCCTCGACACGATCCTGCGGCTGCGCTGGCTCGCGGTGCTGGGCCAGCTCGCCGCGATCTTCATCGTGGCGCAGGGGCTCGAGTTCAACGTTGAAATCGTTCCTTGCGTCAGCATCATCGCGCTGTCGGCGGCGGTCAATCTGGCGCTGCAAACCGCGGCCAATCCGATGCAGCGGCTCGAGCCGATCCAGGCGGCCGGACTGCTTGCGCTGAACATCGTGGAACTGGCGGGGCTGCTGTTCTTCACTGGCGGATTGCAGAACCCGTTCTCGTTCCTGTTCCTCGCGCCCGTGCTGATCTCGGCGACCGCGCTGCCCGCGCGGCTCACCTTCGGCCTTGGTCTCCTCGCCGTGGCCTGTGCCTCGATCCTGTTCTTCTTCCATCTGCCGCTGCCCTGGGATTCCGACGATCCGCTGGTGCTGCCGCCGATCTATCTCGTCGGTGTCTGGCTCTCGATCGTGCTCGCGATCGGCGTCACCAGCCTCTACTCCTTCCAGGTGACCCAGGAGGCGCGCAAGCTTACGGACGCGCTGGCTGCCACGGAGCTGGTGCTGACGCGTGAACAGCATCTGACCCAGCTCGACGGGCTCGCTGCGGCCGCCGCGCACGAGCTCGGCACGCCGCTGGCGACCATCTTCCTGATCTCGCGCGAGCTGGAAAAGACGGTGAAAGAGCCTAGCTTTGCTGCCGACCTGAAAACCTTGCGCGAGCAGACGCAGCGCTGCCGCGACATCCTGAGCAAGATCACGCAACTCTCCTCCAGCGGCGCGCCGTTCGACCGCATGAAGCTGTCCGAGCTGATCGAGGAGGTGGTGGCACCGCACCGCGATTTCGGCATCGACATCAAGGTGCGGATCGCAATTGCCGCCGCGGCCGAACCGGTCGGCTCGCGCAACCCGGCGATCCTCTACGGCGTCGGCAACATCATCGAGAACGCCGTCGATTTCGCCAATACCACCGTCGAGGTGAACGCCTGGTGGAACAACGATACCATCGAGCTCGTGATCTCCGACGACGGCCCGGGCATTCCGCCCGATTTGTTGAACCGGATCGGCGAGCCCTATCTGTCGCGGCGGCGCAGCCAGGACGAAGGCGGCGGCCTTGGACTTGGTGTCTTCATCGCACGCACCTTGCTGGAACGAACCGGTGCCAAGGTCGCGTTTAGCAATCGGACTTTCCCGGACCATGGTGCGGTAGTCCAGATTGCGTGGCCCAGGCAGCGTTTTGAGGCTATCGAGACGCTTGAAGAAACAATAGGATAGGCCGCGACCTTGCGTCGCACAACGGGGCCGATCTACTATTGGCGGCCTTGGCACTGCCTGATTGTGACGCCATATGTGGACGCGCTGGAGAGAGGACAAAACCTTGAACGCCATCGCCGAACTGAACGAACGGACCGACCGCTCGCTTCTCATCGTGGAGGACGACAAGCCGTTTCTGGAGCGGTTGTCGCGCGCGATGGAAACACGCGGCTTCGCCGTGACATCGTGCGACACGGTCTCGGATGGTCTTGCACAGATCGGCAAGGCGGCGCCCGCATTCGCCGTGGTCGACCTGCGGCTCGGCGACGGCAACGGCCTCGACGTCGTCTCGGCGCTGAAGAAGAAACGGCCCGATGCCCGCGCCATCGTGCTGACCGGCTATGGCAACATCGCCACCGCGGTGACCGCGGTGAAGATGGGCGCGATCGATTATCTCTCCAAGCCTGCGGATGCCGACGACGTCGTCGCCGCGCTGCTCTCAACCGGCTCGGACAAATCCGAGCTGCCGGCGAACCCGATGTCGGCCGACCGCGTGCGCTGGGAGCACATTCAGCGCATCTACGAGATGTGCAACCGCAACGTCTCGGAGACGGCGCGGAGGCTGAACATGCATCGGCGCACGTTGCAGCGGATTCTGGCCAAGCGCGCGCCGCGGTAACGCACTTCCGGCTATTCGATCTATCTCCTCATGGTGAGGAGGCGCGTCAGCGCCGTCTCGAACCATGCAGGCCGCGCTGTAGCAGCTCGGCCTTCATCCTTCGAGACGCGCGCAAAGAGCGCGCTCCTCAGGATGAGGGTCTTACTTACTGTACGCAGCTACTCCCAGAACTCCGCATGCCCTTGCGGATCGACCAGCCGATTGATCCGCAAGCCTGCCGCCATCGCGAAGCGCACGGTCATCTGCTTGCGCGTCGGCGCCGGCAGCTTGTGCTCCGGCGCCTCGCAATGCAGATGCGCGCCGTAGGCGTCGGCGATGATCAGGCCGGTGCCTTCCGGAAAGATCTCGCAGGGCAGATCCTGCGTGAAGGCGAAGAACAGCCGGTCGCAATGGGCGCGGTATTCGGGCCATTTCTGATCGGCGCGCAGATCGTCCACCGACGATTTGATCTCGACGATCCAGATCTCGCCGCGCTCGTTCAGCGCCACCAGATCGGCGCGCCGGCCTGACGGCAGCGGCAATTCGCTGATGCAGGAGAAACCGAGCGAGCGCAGCAACCGCGCTGTGCCGCGCGCGATCGCCAACGCCGTCTCTGACTGGCGGCGGTCGGGCGGCGGCACGAGGGCGATGTTGCGGACGGTGCTGTCCATGGGGGGAGTGTAGCCGATTCCATCGGGTGCGAACACCTTCGATACAGACGAGATGCCTCCCCATTCTCCGCCGTCGTCCCGGCGAAGGCCGGGACGACGGTCAGGAAGGCGGCGTCACCACCACGCCCTCATTGCCGCGCAGATCGAGCACGCCTTCGAGCTTCTCGCCCTCGCGATCCAAAAACGTCGAGAGCAATATCTCGCTGCCGAAGCGAACCGCGCTGGTGGTCACGGCGATCGGATCGGGGCCGAGATTGAGCACCACGATCGCCGCCCTGCCCTCGGCCTCGCGGCGATAGACCAAGAGATCGCCTTGCGCCGCGATCGGGTGATAGTCGCCCGATACCAGCGGCGGACAGGCCTTTCGTAACGCGATCAGCCGCTTGTACAGCGCGAGAATCGAGCGTGGGTCGGCTTCGAGATTGACGACGTTTTCATGGATGTGATCCTCCGGCAGCGGCAGCCATGGCCTGACGTCCGAGAAGCCGCCGAAGTTGGACGAATCCCACTGCATCGGCGTGCGGCAGCCGTCGCGGCCGACGCCGATGCCGGGGACGTTCTTCTCGAAGGGATCGCGTACGTCCTCGGGCGCGATCGCGAGCTGATGCATGCCGATCTCGTCGCCGTAGTAGAGCGTCGGCGTGCCGCGCAGCGTCAGCAACAGCATGGCGGCGACACGGGCCTGCTCCGGCCCGACCCGGCTTGCGACCCGCGGACGGTCGTGATTGCCGAGCACCCAGTTCGGCCAGGCGCCTTTCGGCAGCGCCTTCTCGTAATCCTCGATGATCTTCTCGATCGACCGCGCGCTCCAGAAGGTCGAGAGCAGCGCGAAATTGAACGGCATCTGCGCGCCGGTGAGATCGTTGCCGTAATAGGCCATGAGACGGTGCAGCGGCAGATAGATTTCGCCGATCAGCACGCGCGCACCATAGGCATCGGTGACGCGGCGCATCTGCGCGATCACGTCATGCACCTCCGGCTGGTCGGTGGAATATTGCGTCAGGATCTTTTCGTTCGGCGGCCGGCCTTCGACATAATGCGGGTTTGGCGGATTGTCGCGGAATTCGGCATCCTTGATCAGGTGCCAGATCACGTCGACGCGAAAGCCGTCGACGCCTTTTTCCAGCCAGAACCGCATCACGTCGTAGATCGCCGCGCGGACATCCGGATTGCGCCAGTTGAGATCGGGCTGCTGGGCGAGGAAGGCGTGGTGGTAATATTGGCCGGTCGTCTCGTCGAACTGCCAACCGCTGCCGCCGAACTCCGACAGCCAGTTGTTCGGCGCGCTGCCGTCAGGCTTCGGATCGCGCCAGATGTACCAATCGCGTTTGGGGTTGTCGCGCGAGGACCGGCTCTCGAGGAACCAGGGATGCTGGTCGGAGGTGTGGTTGGGCACGAGATCGAGGATCAGCTTCAAGCCGTTGTCATGCGCGGCGCCGAGAAGCGCGTCGAAATCCGCCATCGTGCCGAACAGGGGCTCGATGCCGACATAGTCGGAGATGTCGTAGCCGAAATCGGCCATCGGCGAGGGAAAGATCGGCGACAGCCAGATCGCGTCGACGCCGAGGGATTTCACATAAGGCAGCCGCCGCAGGATGCCGGCGAGATCGCCGACCCCGTCACCATTCGAGTCCTGAAAGGAGCGCGGATAGACCTGATAGAAGATGCCCTCGCGCCACCAGTTCTCGCCGCCCTGAGCCATGTTGGAATCGCCATCCTGAGATTTGCTCCGCGCGGGAGAACGCGGAAGGAACGCCCCGGTTCAAACCAGCAGGCCAATTGGGACGGCGGTGTGGCGGGCGCCGCCGCCGTTCCCTGGAACGAGCACGAATCTTTTGCTTGGAGATCGGGCAAAAATCAGCATTGTGACGCCCATGACTGAGCAAAATGACACCAGGGACCCCCAGCAAGCCAAGGCCGGCGCGATCATCGTTCCCGTGACGCTGTTCGAGCAGAATTGCACCATCATCTGGGACGAGCCCGGCAAGAAGGCCGTGGTGATCGATCCCGGCGGGGACGTGCCGAAGATTCTGGAGGCGATCAAGCAGACCGGCGTCACCGTGGAGAAGATCTGGCTGACCCACGGTCATATCGATCATGTCGGTGGCGCAGCCGACTTACGCGATGCGCTGAAGGTGCCGATCGAAGGCCCGCATGCGGCGGACAAGTTCCTGCTCGACAATGTGGTCGAGAGCGGTGCGCGCTTCGGCATGACCGGGGTGCGCAATTTTGCGCCCGACCGCTGGCTGGAGGAGGGCGACACCGTGTCGATCGGCGGCTTGCGGTTCGACATTCTGCACTGCCCCGGCCACTCACCGGGCAGCGTAGCGTTCTTCAACAAGGACTTGCGCTTTGCCCATGTCGGTGACGTCCTGTTCGCGGGCTCGGTCGGACGCACCGACCTGCCCGGCGGCAGTCACGCGACGCTGATCAATTCAATCAAGACCAAGCTACTGCCGCTCGGCGACGATGTCGGCTTCATCTGCGGCCACGGCGCCGGCTCGAGCATCGGCCAGGAGCGGATGACCAACCCGTTCATCACCGGCGAGATGTGACCGCTTCTATTTGAGCATGATCTCCGCGCAAACGCGTTCCGCGTTTGTCGCGAGGGAAAACCGCTTCACACTTTTCCGGATCATGCTCTATTCCGCAGCGTCCGCGAGCGGCACGGGTCCGCTCAGGTTGCGCTCGCCCCAGGCACGGATGGCGGCGACGACCGGCACGAAGCTCTTGCCCTTGCGTGTCAGGCGATACTCGACCTTGGGCGGCACCTCGCCAAAGTCCTTGCGATCGATCAGGCCGCTTTGCGTCAGCGCCTTCAATTCCCGGCTGAGCACGCGCGGGGTGATCTCGGCGCTGCCGACCGTGCCACGCAACAGGCCGCTCCTGATTTCGCCATAGCGGCGCGGACCGTCCTTGAGGTCCCAGACGATGCGCAGCTTGTACTTGCCGCTGATCATTTTCTGAAAGGCCGCGACCGGACAGGTGCGCGCCGCAATCGCCTTCGCCATGTCGTCTCCTCCATGCGCCAGCCGGGCTCGAGCCGAGGATAGGAGCAGCGCCGAAAAAGTCCATACTATCAATTTTGTCCATACTTGCAGGAACGCTCCAAGCGCGCAGATGATCCCGCACGGACCAACAGGGAGCGTCACATGAAGCACTTCATGATCAAGTACGAATTCAAGAACGGCACAACGGAGGCCTGGCACCAGGAGATCGGCCGCTTCATCAAGGCGATCGACGCCGATCCGGAGCTGAAAGGGCGGATCGGCTATCGCGTCATGAAGAACCGGGACGACGGCCGCTATTTCCACCTCGCCAGCGTCAGCGACGAGGCCGCGCAAAAAGCGCTGCAATCGCGCGACTTCTTCAGGCACTATCAGGAGATGACGCGGCAGGTCGCCGGCGGCGAGGTGACGGCGACGCCGATCGAGATGATCGATCAGACGGCGTAGCTTTCACGGGTGACGCAGTGTGCGCCAACAACTCCGCCGTCGTCCCGGACAAGCGCGCGGAGCGGCGCGCAGATCCGGGACCCATAATCACAGCAAGCCGTGATTACTGGGACTCGGAGTTGCGTCTTCGCGCCAAACTTTTTCCTGTGGCTATGGGTCCCGGATCGGCGCGTGCTTGAGGCGCGCTTGTCCGGGACGACGAGCTGGATTGGAGCTACTTCATCAAGCCCGCGGCCGTCAGCGCCCGTGTGATGACCGCGCCGAGATCGAAGCCGCGGGCTGTCTCACGCTTCGGCTCGGCCGGCTGTTCGGCAACTGCCGCGCGGATCGAGCGGGCCAGATGCGGTGCGGGCGACAGCGCCGGCTTCGACGCGGCGGCCAGCTTTGCCTCCGGCTTCGTCTTGGCATCCGGAATCCAGCCGGTCAGGCCGAAGAACTTTGCGATGTGATAGGACGAGGAGATGCCCGCCTCGATCAGGAACGCACCTTCCACGCCATAGCGCTGGTCGTTGTCGGCGATGCCGAGCGGCGTGCCATGTGCCATGTCGGCAATGCTGTAGGACTCAACCAGCGTCTCGCCGTCCTTGTTCCACCAGGCCTGGCGCGGATAACCGTCGACGTCGGTCTCGGCCATCGGCATCTCCGGCAGATCGTGCAGGTCGAGCCATTGCTTGACGATCTCGTCGGCATTGCCGGGATTGACGGTGCGGTCGGCGCTGCCGTGCCACACCGACACCTTCGGCCACGGGCCGCGATGGTCCGAAGCGTTACGCACGAGATCGCCGAGCTCGCGTGCCGGACGCGCCGGCGAATGGAACATGCCGTCCAGCGCTTCGCGCAGGTTCGACGCGATGCCGTAGGGAAGCCCGGCGATGATGGCGCCGGCGGCGAAGATTTCCGGATAGGTCGCAAGCATCACCGACGTCATGCCGCCGCCGGCGGAGAGACCGGTGACGAAGATACGCCGCGGATCGACGCGATGCGCCTCGGCCATGTGCGCGATCATCTCGCGGATCGAACACGCCTCGCCACTGTCCCGCGCGGTGTCTTCCGGATTGAACCAGTTGAAGCAGGTGTTGCTGTTGTTGGCGCGCTGCTGCTCGGGCATCAGCAACGCAAAGCCATAGTGCCTGGCCAGCGTCGACCATCCCGCACCGAAGTCGTAGCCCGCCGCCGTCTGGCCGCAGCCATGCAGCACGACGACAAGCGCGCGTGGCTTCTGCAATTGCGCCGGCACGAATTTGAACATGCGCAGATTGCCGGGATTGCTGCCGAAGCTCGTCACTTCTTCCAAGGGGCTGGATAAGCCAGCGCTCCGGCCGAGCTCGGCAAAGCGCAAACCATCCGCCTTCGACAGGCGTCTCAAGAGATCAACATTTCTGGCGAGCGACACGGCAACTCCTGGCAGGCGACGTTCAACGTCACCCAAATCAAATAGTTGCTGCGGCGCAAAATAAAAAGACCGTGTGCTGTCGATCGCTACGAAATCGCGGGAAAACCCGCTGGAATCCGCAGGTATTAACCGCAATGCCTCAACTTCGTGCAGAGGCAAGGCGCATCCACGCCAGAAATGCGGCGCAGATCGTGATTAACGCCGCAAACAGCGCGAGCGAGACGACGAATCCTGCGCGCGCCGATTGCAACGATTCGATGACGAAGAACACCGCGCCGATTGCGGCCACTCCGGCCGCATTTCCAATCTGCGCGGTGGTGCCGTAGATGCCGGAGGCAGAGCCTGCAGCGGCCGGCTTCACGGTCGAGAGCACCGCGCCGGACAGTGGCGCCATGACCAGCCCTTGACCGTAGCCGAAGATGAGCATGGTCAGCGCGAGCTCAATCGGCGTCGGCGCATCGACAAAGCCTGCAACAAGCGCCAGCGCAGCGAGGCCCGCAATCTGCAACGCGCAGCCTTCGATCAACACCAGGGTGCCGCGATGCCGCGTCCGCGCGCCGCTGTGGCGTGACGCCACCACGAAGGCGAGCGCAAGCGGAATGAAGGCGATACCGGCTGCGAGTGGCGCGATCTTCAGACCTTTTTGCATGAACAACGTCATCACCAGATAGAACGACAGATTGGCGGCGAAGAAAAACAAGGCTGCCCCGAGCCCGCGCAGAAAAGCCGCGTCCGCCAGCAAGGTGAGCTCGATCAGCGGCATGCCGCCGGCACGCGCGACGGAACGTTCGAGCCGCAAAAAGCCCGCGAGAATTGCGCCGCCGATCGCCATCACCGCCCACAGCAACGGCGCCCAGCCCACATCATGGCCGAACAGCAGCGGTCCGATCAGGCACAGCAATCCGGCGAACAGCACGATGCTTCCCTTGACATCGAGCTTTGTGCCGGCCCGGCGCGGCACCGGCGGCATGATGCGCCATGCGGCGGCCGCGATGACGATGCCGCAGGGCACGTTGACGAAGAACACCGAGCGCCAGCCGGTGCCGGCGAGATCGATCGTGACCAGGAGGCCGCCGAGCAGGAAGCCCGCCGCGCCGGCAAGCCCCAGCACGATGCCGTAGATGGCGAAGGCGCGGCCGCGCGATTCATCGGTGAACAAGAGATGCAGCGTCGCCAGCACCTGCGGCACCATCAGCGCCGCGGTCGCGCCCTGCGCCAGCCGCGCGACGATCAGCTCCACGCCCGATTGCGCCAGCCCGCACCACAGCGAGGTCAGGGTGAAGCCGAGCACGCCGGCCAGAAAGACGTTCTTGGTGCCGTGAATGTCGCCGAGCCGGCCGCCGGTGACGACCAGCGTGGCATAGGCGATCAGGTAGATCGCGATGACGGACTCGATCTGCGTCGGCGTCGCATGCAGATCGACCGCGATGGTGGGAATGGCGACATTGACCACGAAGGCATCGACGCCGAACATGAACTGGGCAGCCACGACGATCGCCAGCACCCACCAGCGCCGGGACGAAGCGATTTGTCGTGTGACGGTTTGATGCATCGGGACGGGACTTCCTTCGAACTTCGCTGCCCGAATGTCTCAGATTGATTGCGGCGTCGCGATTACCTCGGAGGTAAGCATCGCGCGCCCTTCACCTCGCCCCGCTTGGGGGCTGGGCAATCGCATATGGCACTTGGGAGACCATGAAAGTGCGCGGCGTGCATGGTTCGAGACGCCCGGCTTGGCGGGCTCCTCACCATGAGGGTCTAAGATTTCGCCGCGGAACAAGACTCATCCTGAGGAGCCCGCCAAAGCGGGCGTCTCGAAGGATCGGCCATAACACCTACTTCTTTTTCATGTGCGATTGCCCTGCCGCTTGCGGGGGAGAGGTCGATCGCGAAGCGATCGGGTGAGCGGAGCTTCCGCGAATCCGACTGCTGCTGTGACTGCGGAGAGAGCCCTCACCCCATCCTCTCAGCGCGAGCGAAGCTCGTCGCGGCCCGGTAAGGACGGGGAGAGGAAGACGAGACGCCTTCGCCTCGTTTCCGCGCATGCCTGCATTCCGCTGCGCGGGACATCGTGTGATTGCGTTCGTTCCTCCCAGCACGTAGCCTCGCGGCCTCAACAAACAAAAAATCAAGCCGGAGAGAACGCCATGGCGCGCCTGAAATTCGGAGCCTTTCTTGCCCCGCATCACCCGATCGGGGAGCATCCGATGCTTCAGTTCCGGCGCGATCTCGACCTGGTCGAGCAGCTGGATAGCCTCGGCTATGACGAGTTCTGGTGTGGCGAACATCACTCCTCCGGATGGGAAATGATCGCCTCGCCGGAGATGTTCCTGGCCGCGGCCGGCGAGCGCACCAAGCGGATTAAGCTCGGCACCGGCGTGGTGTCGCTGCCCTATCATCATCCCTTCAACGTCGCCCAGCGCATGGTGCAGCTCGACCATATGACCGGCGGCCGCGCCATCTTCGGCTCCGGTCCCGGCGCGCTCGCCTCCGACGCGCACACGCTCGGCATCGATCCGATGACCCAGCGCGATCGCCAGGACGAGGCGATCGGCGTGATCCGCCGCCTGTTCAACGGCGAGCGCGTCACCGCCAGGAGCGACTGGTTCACCATGAACGACGCCGCACTCCAGATTCTGCCGTTGCAGGAGGAGATGCCGTTCGTGGTGGCCTCGCAGATCTCGCCCTCCGGCATGACGCTCGCCGGCAAATACGGCATCGGCATCATCTCGCTCGGCTCGATGACGACGCAGGGGCTGATGTCGCTGCAGCAGCAATGGCAGTTCGCCGAGGACGCCGCCAGGAAGCACGGCACCACGGTCGATCGGGCGAACTGGCGCGTGCTGCTGACCTGGCACCTCGCCGAGACCCGCGAGCAGGCTAGGCGCGAGGCCGGCGCCGGGCTGATGCGTTGGCACAACGAATATAATGTCGGCACGCTGCAACGACCCGGCCTCACCGCGTTCGCCTCGCCCGACGAGGCCGTGGACAAGACCGCTTTCGTCGACGGCGCGGCCTCCGTCATCGGCACGCCCGACGATCTCGTCAAGATGATCAAGAACGTGATGCAGGTGTCGGGCGGAATCGGCGCCGTCATCGGCTTCGTGCACGACTGGGCCAATCCGGAGAACACGCGCCGGAGCTGGGACCTGGTGGCGCGCTATGTCGTGCCTGAGATCAACGGCTACATCGACGGCTTGCGCAAGTCGCAAAAATTCGTGATCGAGAACCGCGCGATCTTCGAACGCGCAGGCCAGGCCGTAATGGCGAAGATTATGGAAAACGAAAAGGCCGCAGAGGCGCTGAAGGTGACCGGCGCCGGCCGCGTCGCCATTCCCGCCGTCAACGCCCCGGATCTGCAGAAGGAAGCGGCAAAGCGGTAGGCCTCGTCACCGCCTCCGTTGGGCGATGACATGTCAGACGTTTGCGCCTGTGCTATGCTGATCGCATCAGCCTGGCGCGGGCCGCAATAATGCCGCGGCCATGCGATTTCCGTTCGGTCAGCCAAACCGGAGCACTCGTCATGTCGATGCAGAATGTGGCCTCGCCGGCGCTCAGTTTCAGCCCGCCCAGGCGCAACGAGCTGACGCACATCCCCGGCGACGAGGGCTGGCCGATCATCGGCAAGACCTTTCAGGTGCTGGCGGATCCCAAGGGTCATATCGAGGCGAACGGCGCCAAATACGGCCCAGTCTACCGCACCCATTTCTTCGGCGAGACCAATGTCGTGCTGCTTGGCCCCGAGGCCAACGAACTCGTGCTGTTCGACCAGCAGAAGCTGTTCTCGTCGACCCATGGCTGGAACAAGGTGCTCGGCCTGTTGTTTCCGCGCGGGTTGATGCTGCTCGATTTCGACGAGCACCGGCTGCACCGCAAGGCCCTGTCCGTCGCGTTCAAATCCGGGCCGATGAAATCCTATCTCAGCGATCTCGACCGCGGCATCGCCGCTCGCGTCGCGCAGTGGAAGGCGAAGCCGGGCGCGATGCAGCTCTATCCGGCGATGAAGCAGCTTACGCTCGATCTGGCCGCAACATCCTTCCTCGGCGCCGAGATCGGACCGGAGGTCGACGAGATCAACCGCGCCTTCGTCGACATGGTCGCAGCCGCGGTCACCCCGATCCGCCGCCCCCTGCCCGGCACGCAGATGGCGCGCGGCGTGAAGGGCCGCAAGCGTATCGTCGCCTATTTTCGCGAGCAGATTCCGCTGCGCCGCGCCGAGGCGGGCGGCGAGGATCTGTTCTCGCAGCTCTGCCGTGCCACCCATGACGACGGCGCGCTGCTCTCCGAGCAGGATATCATCGACCACATGAGCTTCCTGATGATGGCGGCGCACGACACGCTGACCTCGTCGCTGACCTCCTTCATCGGCGAGCTCGCGGCGCATCCGGAGTGGCAGAAGAAGCTGCGCGACGAGGTTTTGGCGCTTGGGCTTTCCGCCGATGCGCCGACCAGCTTCGACGATCTCGAAAAGATGCCGCTGTCGGAGATGGCCTTCAAGGAAGCGCTGCGGATCAAACCGCCGGTGCCCTCGATGCCGCGCCGCGCCATGCGCGATTTCAGCTTCAAGGGCTTTATGGTTCCCGCCGGGACGGCGATCGGCATCAACCCGCTCTATACGCATCACATGAAAGACATCTGGCCGGAGCCGGATCGCTTCGATCCCTCTCGCTTCACCGAGGAAGCCCAGCGCAACCGCCACCGCTTCGCCTGGGTGCCTTTCGGCGGCGGCGCACATATGTGCCTCGGCCTGCACTTCGCCTACATGCAGGCCAAATGCTTTGCCCGGCACTTCCTGCAGAACGTCGAGGTGTCGCTGGAGCCGGGCTACACGCCCGACTGGCAGATGTGGCCGATCCCAAAGCCGCGGGACGGGCTGCGGGTGGTGGTGAAGCCTTCGTAGGACCTCCTACCGGTGGTCAAGGGGGATTGAGGGTCCTTGAATGAGCATATCGTAGCGCCGTGCTCGACGCTGTCCAGGACGCTACGCGCCGGCTCTGCCGGTGCCGAAGGCATCCTGGACAGCATCTGCGCGCGGCGCTCTGGCGATCGGCAGGTCGGGACGAAGGAATGGCCGCCTGGCCGAACAAAGGAATAGGCTCACGCGTTTGCAGAGTTCTTCGTGCTGTTATGGTCCGCGTCGTAAGGGGTCTTTCGCTTGAGCGTCGCGCATAAGGCAAAAAGCAAGC